>NZ_JAIUKZ010000022.1 GCF_020165985.1 Bacillus sp. RAR_GA_16 | reverse complement strand
TTGCTAAACTGCATTATAGGATTTTTAAGTTTTTCATAGATATCTATTTCATTATTTCGATCAGCTGCAAATTGCTTATAGATATAAGATCCTCTTTGATTTTTATCATCTAAAACATCAACCCTAAATATACTACCTGCATGAGCACCATGAATAATTTCTTTGCTTAGTAGCTTCCACCTTTTCTCTCTCATTCTTTCTTCTAAATGCGTCAAAGGATCCTCTCCTTTAGTGTTGTGATCGAAACAGGTAGTTAAAAATTATAATGAGTAACTATGATTTATAAGTAATCATCTCTACCATTTCTCTAATAGCATTTATAACAGGTTTCGGTCTGTCGATGTGGATGGCGTGCCCAGCCTCTTTAACTACAATATGTTTACTTGTTTTAGTTAGATACGAAAGGTCAATTTGCAATCTCATCCAGGCATCAAAGGATTCACTCGTATGATGGGGTTGCGTTCCTCCTGTAAGCACGATAAGAGGAATATTTTTGAGTTTACTTCCTCGAACTAGTTCTAGACTTTCTTCAAATTCATTTAATGAAGATTCTACTAAGAATTGACCTAAGTATTCATTCTTTACTTCCTCAGTAAACAGAGGTACCATTTCATTATTTTGATCTTCGTGAACTGAATCTATTAGGATTAGTCCTGTTACCTCTTCAGGGTACCTACTCGCATAAAGTCGAACATTTACTCCACCAAACGAATGTCCTACTAATATGTATGGAGGCTCGATATCTGCAGCTTTAAGTAGGTTTCTAAGATTCTCGACAATTTGTAAACTATGTTTGGGTTTATGACTATTATTACTTTTCCCTATACCTTCTCTGTCATAAAAAAACACGTTTGCAAAAGTGGATACTTCTTTTCTAATGGATTGCCAATTGTCTAATGCCCACCCATAACCTGATTCAAAAACGACCGTTGGGCTAGAGTCAGACATAGCAACATACTCGTAGTAAAGCTCTGTTCCTTCGACATTTATCTTTTGACCATTACTCAAATTTCTCTCCCCCAATAAATGACCTCTTCTTGATCAAGTTAATTTCGATGACCTCTAAAACAATCGCTCCAAGATTGCTTAAGACTCGTAGTATCTATTGTATGCACTAATAGTAACTCAACTGAAATTGAAAAAGCTGCTCTCAATTCTATTTTTCACTCTTTCGGAAATATTTCCATTTGTATGCGGTACTTAATGACAATAAAGCGATAATTAGAAAGGACTTAAGATAAGGGTTTGATACTGTGAAATATACGAGAAAAGTAGATATTACTATAAAAAAGTAAACAAGTAATAAAGGTAAAGGTAAAGGCTTATCTGACTTCAAAGTATCACCTCTTTAAATGAATTATTTATAGTCTCTTTCTAATACAGTAACAAAGGAGTAAGATGACTTAATTCTCCTACCAACATTTCAGAATCATCTCCTAAACCTACATTGAGAACTTACTTTTTATTAAGTAAACGCTCCGAGTTTGCTTAATATCATTAAGATATAAAATCTGTTTTTGATAAACTTCCATCGGAGTATTTTTTGGCTATTGCTTTAGTGAACTAAAAAAACACCATATCCGAACTTCCATATAACTGGAATTTCCTTTTTTTGTGAATTTTCACATTGAACTTTACTATAGCAATTTAATTAAAAAGAAGCCTATCCTATTACAGATAAGCTCCGAGATAACAGAACAAAGGACGTGATCCAATATACTTGAATTACGCCCCATTGCGGTATAGGTGCTTTTTACAATGTAGTAATAATTGGTCCTTCATTTGTAAGAATAACAGTGTGTTCGTATTGAGCCACAAAACTTTCATTGGTTAGGAAGGTCCATCCATCTTCGGATTGGAAAACTTCCTCTTCAAATGTAGAGATCATAGGCTCAAAGGCAATTACCGCACCATCTTTTAAGATTTCATCATCCCAACTAGCGAAATAATTAAAAATATGTTTAGGTTCTTCATGAAGCGAACGTCCAATACCGTGCCCAGTAAGATTTTTTATTACTGTTAAGCCATGGCGTTTTGCTGTATTGTGTGCAGCCTTTCCGAGAGCACTTTTTTTTGAACCTGGCTTTGCCTGCTTAAGTCCAGCGTGGAATGCCTCTTTAGAAACGTCACAGATTTTTTGTAATACCTCCTCTCCTTTCCCTACGACAAATGAAATTCCAGTATCGGCGTAATATCCGTTTTTTGAACCTGAAACATCTATATTCACTAAATCGCCTTCACGGATGCACCGTTTCCTCTTCGGGATCCCATGGGCCACTTCTTTATTTATACTAATACACGTATACCCAGGAAAATCGTATTCTCCTTTGGGCGCAGATTGAGCTTCTGCTTTTTCAAACATCTCTCTTGCAATTTCATCGAGTTCTTTTGTGGTAATTCCTGGTTTCGTACTAAGGACTAATTCATCTCGAATCGCTCCGCAAATTTGACCAATTATTTTCAATCCATCAAAATCCTTTTGTTTTTTTGCAACCATTGATATCACCACCTTTAAGTGTATTTTATGTTTAGTATTCCATTTAGTTTCTGGCATAAACTAAACGGTTTTTTCTTCAACAACATGGCCTTACTTTAAACCTCATGGAGCTCTTACTTTTTATTAAGCAAACGCTCCGATTTTGTGGAAGAAGTAAAACAAAACTTCTTCTTCCACTACTCTGTTAGACCGAATCCCATAATATGATCAGTATAAAGAGCATAACTATCATACTCAATGACATTGTCAGGGTTAGCAAATGGGACAATCTTTACATTACTCAAAACAAGCATCCCGTTAAAGTTTGTCACGCTGCCTTCATTTATTAGAGGGAACATAGTATCCTCAGATTTCAATAGCGCCTTATCAAGTAACGTCATCTTGCTCTCATTTGGCTCTGCGGTATTTAGTTTATCTGCAATGATTAAGGAATTTGATGTAGTGATTTGAATCTTTCTCTGCTCCTCCACTCCATCTTGCATGTCCTCTACTAGGCATTGTGCCGTCATTATCGATAATTTCTTCATGTCGTGTCCTGGGTTTAATTCATGACCTGTAAATTCAACTTTCAAAATATATCCCTCCATTTATTCATTCTTCCAATACCAATTATTTCAAAATAGTTCTGAAAAATCCATCTCTTATACAATAAAAGAACATATCTAT
>NZ_JAIUKZ010000005.1 GCF_020165985.1 Bacillus sp. RAR_GA_16 | reverse complement strand
ATCCCACCCGTGATTCTCGAAGATCGCTGGGAAGAGGTGTTGCCAGGTGGATCCGATGGCAAAGAGAGAGGGTCAGGTTAAGCAAACGGAAACGGACCGAATGATTGGCGACGTTGTGATGTACGGGGTACTTGGAGTTTTGATTGTGAGTTTTCTTCTCCCAGTTTTGTTAGGGATGTTCCTTTTTGCAATTTTTTATTCTCTCAAGCGAGATTGGCTGTCCTATCTTGCGCTCTTAACGGGGGGATTGCTGCTTTTATGGCAGTTTCAAGCAGGGCATCTTCTCACTTATTTTGCTTTTCTATCAGAAATGAACGTCCCGTATCTGTCAGAAGTGCTCGAGCGATTTATTAATAACGGAGAAGCGATAGAGATCACATCTCACTCGTATATCACGTTAACTGGTCTATCCCTGTTATTTTCGTTTGGTTTCTTTATCTTTGCAAAGTTTTTTTGGAAAAAGCGTGTGACAACGAAGTCAGGAAAAGTGCAAAAGCAAAAAGCTGAGCAAGCCTATAAAGCATTTCGCAAGCGTCGGGTTCTATTTTTGAATCGGAAACAAAAACAGTATCGACGAAAACCCACAAAAGAAGTGTTTATTGGCTATACGGATTTTAAAGAACGCGTATCACTGAAGTCGAAAGAGCTAAACTATCATATGCTTGCAACTGGAGGGACTGGGACGGGGAAAACGACGCTGATTGCGTCTTTGCTTGAATCGGCTCTTCAGCAGAATAAACCCGTGATTTTTATGGATGGCAAAGGCGAACGGAAATCGATGCTTGAATTTAAAGCTCTTTGTGAGGCGTATGGAAAAAGGGTCTATCTTTTTTCAGAAATGGACTCTCTCACTTACAATCCGATAAAAAACGGCACGCCGACAGAAACACGAGATAAACTCATGGCGCTCTTTCAATTTTCGAGTGAAGGAGATGGCGCCTACTATACGGATATTGCTTCGCGATATCTGCAGCTAATTGTGAAACTGATTGATGAAGCCGGCGTAACGAGAGATATCTCAACCATCGCCAGCTTGACGAATTCCAAAGCGATGAATCAATTTTTTAGGGATCACAGCACGCAAGAAGAAATTGAAGAAGAGATCGAAGTGGAAGTAGAGGAAGAAGTAGCCACACAAAACTCCCAGGACGACGATTTAAGCGATTTTTTCACATCCTCCGACCCGAAGGATCAAAATGTGGTGAAAACCGTCACAGAGAAGCGTACAAGGACTGTCACGAAGTTGCGTGAGGGTTTGAGTACGATTAAACGAATTTTAGACGAAGAATTCCCAGAAGAAATTGTCGTAGGTTGCCTCACGCGCTTAAAAATGCAGCTAGGTGAGCTACTGGAATCAGATCTCGGCCATTTGTTTGTGGAAAGAGAGGATGGCATCGATCTTCAAACGATTACAGATCAGAATAACGTAGTGATTTTCAGTATTTCAGGGAGCCGGTATGCCGATTATATTAAGAAAATTGGAAAAATGATTATTTTGGACGTGAACAGTCTCGTTGCCTATCGCCAGGCGAAGGGGAGAAAGGCGATCTTTGGGGTTTATGATGAGTTTTCTGCCTATGGGGACCGTCGTATCGTGGACATCGTTAATAAATCACGGTCTGCCGGTTTTGAATGCATCATTTCAACACAAACGCTTTCCGATATTGATGCTGTTGATCCGATCATGACAGAACAAATTATTTCGAACTGTAACGTGATCGCAACGGGGCGTGTGAACTCGTCAAAGGATGCGGAGCGTATCGCGCAGGTTTTTGGCACTTTTTCCGATCGAGAAGTGACACAGCAAATTCAAAAGAAGTATCCTCATACTCGTTATGAAGCCGAGATGGGAACCGTTCGTGATGTGGAACGATTTAAAGCGAATCCAAGTGAGATCAAGAACCTTCAAATAGGAGAAATCTTTCTTAATCGTAAAATGGTTTGAGAGCAGAGAGCGATACTTATTCCGTCGTGTCTATGTTCGTAATGCGCTCGGACTAGGAGGGATTAAATGAGATTGTTCAGCAAGCTGAAGGAGGGACTTCATCGGAATCTTATGAGAGGAAGAAAACAAGGTGATGAAAGATGACCGTCGTCTTTCCGTCATCACGGTTTAATGGGACGCCTCGCGTTCTCAATAACGTTTTGGTTGGTAGTGGCAAGCGTTGTTTTCTTCGCTTTTCAATCCTGGGCACGAACCGGATTTTTAAAACGAAAAGGTGAATGGATACCAGGAACAGGCTTCTGCCGAAATCGCCACGCTTAATAATGTAGGATTTTCGAATTCACCAGAAGGAGAGCACTATGCGAGTCGTTTCCTTCAAACCTATTTGAATGTTCCGAGTGAAGAGGAAGAGCGAGAGGCGCGAGAAGAATCACTGCAAACCTTTCTTGCGGAAGGATTGAAGGTAGGTGAACTAGAAAATCTGAGCTCGTTTCAGGGGAAACGCGTGTTGCGTGACGTGAGCTTATACGAGGTGCAGGACGTAAAGGAAGATGCCGCGAGCTACGTTTATCGGGTTGATTATGAGCTCTTTAGCGTCAGTGAAAAGAAAGAGGAGGTAGAAGTGAAAAAGAAAGACTCAGATGGAGAAGAGAAGACGGTGAAAGAAGAAAAAGTCACCATGGAAGATGAGTCTCTAGGGATTAAACAACAGATGATCGTTGTTCGGCTTGAACGGGACGGAAACTCGTTTAATGTGATTGAGCAACCTTACTATCAATCACTTCCCAGTGAAACACGGTTAACGGCAGTGGCCAATGAAACTGATCAGGCAGAGAAAACGTTAGTATGGAGGATGAGCTGAAGCAATTTGCCACGCAGTTTTTTACGTCGTACACAACCAAACTCTGTGGAAGAGATGTCTTATTACATGGAGGATCCTGAATCGCTTCAAGGCCTTTATCAGTATCAGGGAGTTGAAGACTTTACGGTGTACGACGGGGAAGACGGGCAATATGTGTTAAAAACGCTGGTATTTTTAGAGGAAGAAGGGACCGATTTACAAACAAAACATCCCTTTACCCTTGTGGTGAGCAAAGAGAACGATAAGTATTATGTTCAAAAACTCAAACACACGATAGGAGGATAAAGACATGCCGGATATTACGGGTTTGACTGATTATGCGTCTGCACAGGTGGCAGCTGCTTTGTTCATTTTAATGATCGTGATGATTGTCCGTGCTTTTGTTTCCCAGCGATGGGGGATGTTTTTCTCAAGTTTTCTCTTTGCGGTGATTTGTTATGTGATTGTTGCAAATCCCGGTGAATTTGAAAGTCTAGCTAATGCGATTTGGAGTTCTGTTAAAAGTGGTGGTTTAAGTTGAGAGGAGAGTCCTATAGCTATCGGAAGTTCTTTCACTATCCGTTAAAAATTTGGAAAATTGGGAAAGGTGAGAAATCAATTGTGTTTTCGAAGGGAATTGAAATCCGTCAAATCATTCTTGCCTTCCTACTCTTTGGGATACTCTTTCTCTTTCGAGATCAGATAAACGCGGTTTTACCTACAGCTTTGCAGCTTGCCTTCTATGCGATTTTACCCTGGATGGTGGCAGGTGCTGTTTGTCGAAGTCGCTTGGATGGCAAGCGACTTGATCGCTTCTTTACGGGCTACCTTCGCTATCTTTATACCAAGCGCTATTCTTACAGCAGTCATAAGCCCGTGTATCAGTCTCAGATGAAAAAGGTTCAGTCATACGAGCGATTTCAATAAGGTGGTGAAGTGTGATGTTGCAGTTCCCGATTCAATCGTATCAAGATAATGTGATCTATACCCCTGATTCGGAAGCCTGGTCTTACTATCGGTTACAGGAGAGTACCGTTGGCATCAATGAACAGGAAGCCGAAAACAATTTGGTGAATCGTTTAAAGCGACTGGCTACTCAGCTGACTGTCTTTGAAGAAGTGGACTACAAGATCGTACCCGTCCCTGTGAACGTCGATCAGCGCATGCGTCATCTTCAAAGTAAGTATCAAGGGCAGTATGCTGAAGCTGGGAGCTACTATGCGGAACGGGCGAGAGAGATCCTTCGAGAAGAGGCGCAAAATATCGTGGAGTACCGATTTTTTATCGGGGTGAAGTTAAAGCGTCGAGAGATTGACGAGAAATTAATCACCTCTTTCTCTTCATCTTTTAAAAGTATGAACCGGTATCTTCAAAAGCTTGCTGGATTCCAAGGCCAAGGCGTGGACGAATTAACTGCGAGTCTCTTTCGTGAATCAGAAGAAGATGCTTATACTACGCTGAATCACTTTTTACACGCTTATCGCCTGAAAGAAAAGGAGCTTCGCTACCTTATTCGTACTCAGTTTGTTCGTGGCCAGTCGCAACCGGATGGAGAAGGAAGTGTTTACAGTTTAACGGAAGGAATGCTTGATCCGGGGAAGGCCGGTTACCTTCATATCAAGCAGCTAGACGAAGAGTCCTGGTGTGCGTTTCTTCCCGTATCTGAATTTCCAATTGAACTGTCCTACACCGACTGGGCTTACTTCTTTCAATCCTATTCGTTTCCTGTGGAAGTGCATATGCGCACTATCTATAAGCAGAAAAAACAGGATGAGAATCAAACAAATAAGATTAAAAAACGGTTTCGTGATCAGGATGCTCAGCTGATTGAAGCCAATGAAGATGACGATAGTTTGATCAATACTGGGCGCGAGCTTCTACACGACTTAGAAAATCAAATCAAAAATCAGGGAAAACCTCTGTTACGTACGCACATTCACTTCGTCGTGTATGGTTCAACACGGGAAGACGTTCGAAAGCGAGCCAGAAGGCTGAAAATGGATTTTAACGACCATCACATCGAACTCGTACAACCACTTGCCGACCAACTTCTTTTATTCCACCAATCGCTACCAGCCTCTAAAATCGTTGCGCATGACTGGGAACAGGTGCTAACAGCCGAGTCCTTTGCCGAGTCTCTCTTTTCTCTTACCCGAAAAATTGGCAACACCGTTGGTTTCTACTTAGGAAAAAACATCTCTCATGAAGGAGAAAGCCTTGAAAATTCGCAGTCTCTCGTTTTTTATCATCCTTTTTTAGCCCATCAGGGTTTACCAGGATCCAAGTACTCATCACCTCATGTGACCATTTCAGGACCAACCGGGATGGGAAAATCGTATCTTCTGAAAGATATTTTGATGAATGCAGTCTTTTTTGGGGCAAAAATCTTGATGACGGATCCGAAAGATGAAGTCGAGAAAAAGTTTAAACAAGCGCTTACTCCAGAAATGGCACGTCAGGTTCCTTATTTTAACGACATGATTGAGAGCTTTAACTACATTACACTCTCCAGTGATATCCATGACGCCGGTAAGCTGGATCCTCTTACTTTTCTTGAGGGAGAAGAGGCGACAGATGCAGCTGTCGGTGTCCTTGAATACTTATCTGAGCTTCAATCAAGTGAGCGAAACATTAAAACGGCGATATACAAAGGGGTTCGCCACGTGGTCCAACAGAATCGAAAACCCGGCCTATTAAATGTTGTTCGCTACTTACAAGAATCAGAGGATCAGGATGTGCGAAACGTCGGTGACCTGCTTTATGAAATTGGGCGAAACGGTATTGCGAAGCTCATGTTCTCTGAAGGGGACGTCGAAGGAATCAGTCTGGATGAACAGGTAAATATCTTACAAATTCAAAATCTGAACTTACCTGAAGAAGGTGAGAAGGCAGTCACGCGTGATGAACATGTGGCCGTTGCGCTCATGCAGCCTCTGGCCAAATTCGCGACAAAGTTTGCGCGTGATGATTCCGTTGTGAAGATGACGATCTTTGAAGAAGCGTGGATGCTGATGAATACAGGAGCTGGTGATCGGCTCATTAATGAACTGGTTCGGACGGGACGCTCGCTTCGTTCAGCCGTATATATCATCACGCAATCGACGTATGAGTACAACAAACCTCAAATTAAAGAGAATATCGGAACGAAATTTGCGTTTAAGGCGAAAACGACGGAAGAGGCAGGGAATATCATTGAATTTCTCGGGATGGAAGACAACAAAGCGAATCGCGATATGCTGAAGAATCTGACCGAAGGGCAGTGCATCATGGAAGACATGTATGGCCGAACGGCCAAGATCCAAACGGATGTCCTGTTTGATGAATGGATTCAGGCCTTTAACACAAAAGACCACGATCACGATGCCGTTGAATCCGAGGAGGCGTTTATCTAATGAAAAAAGTATTCGCTTCGCTTTTCGTTTTAAGTTTTCTATTGATTGGATGTAGCGAGAGTGAAGATCCAGAAGATATTGCAAAGATAACCTATGAGTGGGAAAAGGCTAAGTTTGATAGAGATTATGAATTACAGCAAGAATTTATTTATGAAGAGGGATCTTATGAAGCTTATAAAGGAGACGAAAAAATTAATTCGAATCTAGAATATAAAGATATCAGGTTTGAAATTTATCATGATGAAAAAGTAGAGAGCTACTATGTTTTTGCTGATTTTGATAATCCTAATGGTGAGAATACCGTAGAGGATAATGTTGTACTTCGACAGAAAAACGATGAATGGAAGGTAGATACTAGTAAAAGTTTAGATGTGAATCGAGAGGGAGGTTAAGCAAAAATTTGACCAAACGTCCTGTATTCACTGCGAATAGGAGGGATGAAATGAGGTTTCTAAAAAGAGGAGTTGGAGTAGTTCTTGTACTATTGTTTCTTCTTTTGCCCACAGCTTCCCTCGCGGAAGATTCCTCTCCTATTGTAGAGAAGAAGGAGGAAAC
>NZ_JAIUKZ010000003.1 GCF_020165985.1 Bacillus sp. RAR_GA_16 | reverse complement strand
ACAAATTAAGGACATTAAGAAGGTCCCTATTCAACATTCAGAAAAAGTTGACGGGATTAATTTAACTGTTACTGAACTATCCTCCAGTGAATCGGGAACTACGATTTCCTATGAAAGTTCTGAGGAAGGAACAGATTTTGAGCGCACTCGAGCAGGTTATATCGAATTTTTAGTAGTAGACCAAGACGGAAATGAAATAATGAGTCATTCTGGTAGCGTTACAGGTGAAACAACAAAAAACGGTATTGTCTTTAAGAGCAATAAGAAGTTCGATTCCATTTGATTCAAGTGTAAGTGAATTGACAATCACTCCATATTTAGCACTTCCAACTGGTGGTGGAGGAGTCGAAATTGATGAGAATGGTGGAAAAAAAGAGTTAGGTTTTAATAAAGATTCATTAAAGCCAGTTGATTTTGACCCTTTCACATTGAAAATACCGGAATCAAAATGATTGTAATAAAAAGAACTTGGTCGTAACTTCTAAGGCTTCTGAACAAAGAGCGAACTCTAAAGAAGTAGTCGCCCTCTTTGTTCAATAATCTCGGAGCGTTCTCTTAATATTGGATTTAGGGAAAGAAGCTGTAAGGTAGGAGTGTTCCTATGAAGAGAAGCTCATCGTTTGGCATAGTAATGGCTACTTTACTATTTATATTGGTAAGCTGTGCAGGAAATAATTCTGAGAAAAAAATCGAGAGCGGAGTAACAGTTAGTGATGAAATAGCCGAAAAGAATGGCACATTGTCTAAGGATGATGCAGAAGTGGTGATTTTTAATAAACTAAGTGACGAAGAAAAGCAGAAATACACCGTAGACTTTATTAAAGAAGAAGGAACAAAATATTATATTAGAGTTTACGATCATAGTAGTGGCAAAGTAAAAGTAAAAAAGATCTATAGTATTGATTTTCATACAAAAGAAATTGAACAAATCGAATAAATGAACCAATAAGTTCTCAAGAATTTTATAATCCCACATCATTAAAGGTTTTCTATCTTCCGCAATCTCGGAGCTTATCTTCAATAAGATAAGCTCCTCAGCTTGTAGAGGAACCCCCGGTTCCTCTACAAGCTTTTTTTAATGGTTTTGATTTTCCTGTTGGTTGAAATGGTGTTTTGAAGTATATACGATGAAAAAAACTCTCCTTCACCTAGCTCATCCGGTCTAGGTGAAGGGCAATCTTCTTCATGTTCTGACAGGCGGCTGTCAGTAACGCTTGTTCTGAAACTTTCTGTTTTCCGCGCAAACGACAATAACGCAGCCCATGCAGTTCTTTTGAATCTGCGAAGCTACGCTCAATTTTTTCTTTTCTCATTCGATAAATCCATTTTCCTTCATTGGAAAGCCGGTTCTGTCGAACCTGCTCTTTGGACCCCTCCCAGACATGACGAGTGATGGTTTTTTGATGTTTATGATTTTGATTACACTGCGCTAATAGAGGACATGTCTTACATTTCGTTGGATCAGATTTGTAGTGACGATAGCCGTCTCGATCCGTAGTCGAATAAGTTAACATCTCTCCTTGCGGACAGATATAATGATCTGGGTCTTCTTCATACTTGTATTTCCACTTTGGAATGAATCCTTTTCGTGATTGATACCGACGATGGGCAATAACGCCAAACACCTTTCGCTGAGCTAAACCATGACAAATCGGACTGGTAAGGTAACCGGCATCTAATCCAACGGCTTCAACATGAAATCCAAATCGCTTGATCTGACGGTCCAAACGCTGTAAATAAGGCTTCGAATCATGAATGTTGCCAGGAGTAATATGGACGTCGGTAATAATGTTGTATTTAATATCTGTCGTGCGGTGATCCAAATAGAAAAACCCCTCGGGTTTGTGGTCACGGTACAAGTAACCACTCTCTGGATCGGTATGACTGACTTTAATCTCTTTGGTTTTCTTCACCTCCTCCTTTTCCTTTAGGGGCTTTTTTCCGTGCTCAGCCCGATCCTGTTCCACAGCTTCATTCAACTCTTCAATATAATCGGCCGTTTCAACGTGAACTTCTTTTCTGGAAAACTTCTTTTTATTGGCGTTTGCTTTTAAATGGGTTGAGTCCGTATAAAGCACGCGACCCGAGACCATTCGATGGTTCATCGCTTGATGAACGATTTCATCAAAGACCTCCTGGAAGATATCAGTCTCATGAAATCTCATTCTGCGGTTCCAGCTAATAGTGGAGTGGTGAGGAACCGAGTCTGTTAAATTTAAGCCAAGAAACCAACGGTAAGCGACATTCGTTTGAATTTGGCGTTCTAATTCTCGTTCAGAACGGATGCCATAAATATAGCCAATGAACATCATTTTAAATAACACAAGAGGGTCTAAAGAGGGGCGGCCATTATCTTCACAATAGTAAGGACGGACTTTCTCGGGAATAAAGGAAAAGTCTATGTAGTGGTCAATTTTTCGAAGTAAGTGGTTTTCAGGGACGAGCTCTTCAATGGTCACCATTTCTAATTCGTTTTGTCGATTTTGTCTAGATTGGAACATTAACATCACCGCCTAAATAGAATCTACCTATAGGATAACAAAACAAAATGGATAATTGAGGGAAAAGAGATAAAAAAAACAGGCTGTCGAGACTTTCTCGACAGCCTGCGGAGCTTATCTTCAATAAGATAAGCTCCTTTTTCTATGGGAATTTTCCTTGCTGTCTATAATTATTGAATTGGTTATGCATAGTGTTATACTTTTAATTCTGTTCTTCTCAAAACCGAATAAGAGCGATCCATTTATCTAAGTGTCAATACATATCTAACTTCTATTGATTCCGTGTGTTGTCCTCACTTTAAGTATCCTTTCAAAGTCCAGCAAAGAAAATTCATCATAACCTTCAGGAAAAAATACAACCAAATGAGCTATGTTCCGTCTAATAGGTGAAAGGGTGTGAAAGATGATTACTAGTAAAAAACGGGATGATGAATATGAAGATGATCTCAGCAAAGAAGAGCGAGTTGAATGGTTAATGAACGAGTACGGAAGAAATATCACTCGCTTAGCATTTACCTATACAAAACAACAACAGCTTGCTGAAGATATCGCACAAGAAGTTTTTATTAAATGCTATAAAAATCTAGATAGTTTTCGAAATGATTCAACTTATAAAACTTGGATTTATAGAATAACTGTAAATTTATGCAAGGATAAGCTGAGAAGTTGGTCCTTTAAAAATATCGTTTTAAATGATTTCTTTTCAAAGTCTCGTCATACATATGATACTCCGGAAACTGAATTGATAAATTTAGAAAGTAAAAGAATGCTTTCTGAACAGGTTATGTCGTTACCAGTCAAGTATCGAGAAGTGATTATTCTCTATTATTATGAAGAACTATCTTATAACCAAATCGTTGAGGTGTTGCAAATACGAATGCAAACAGTGAAGTCTCGTTTACACAGGGGACGTATTTTGTTAAAAAAACGACTCGAAGGAGGTAAAACAGATGGATGATTTCTTAAAGAATCTTAAAGAGGATATGAATGAAACAGTGTTAAAAGATATTGATTTTGACAATAAACATAAACGAAACGTCAAGAATGCCATTTATTACAATCAAAAGAAGACAAGAATCAACATCCAGCAAAGATTAGGGTTTTTGTTAAGTATAGGATTTACGGTAATTGTTATGTTTGGAATTGGTTATTTAACTCTGGATAAGTTGGGGTTCATGGCTCTTGATGAAGCATCTCCAACAAATGAAACAAGTGAATTAAAAAGCGATACAAAGGCGGGCGATGAGGATAACTTTTTCACTCCCCCGGCTCAGGATGAACTATACGATGATTTATCAAAAGAAGATGTGTCTACAAAAATGTTGAATACTGTTGATTATTTTAGTACAGCATCAGGAGAATTTGAATTACAAAATGTATACGATGATAACTCAGAAAGCAATGAAAGGATCGAGTATACGGTTAGCTTGGAAGAACATGTTGGAGAATCTGTGATCTCAACCTCTTTTTATGATGAAGAGGTAATGGGAGTTAAGTCCAATATAAATAAAACATTTTATGATGGACAAAAGGTATGGAGAATTGACAACAATAGAGAGGAATATTATGTGAATGAACCTGAAGTTAACGGCAAACAGCAAACCGTTTATCCAAACGAAGTATTCCAGGTGGAGTTAAGAAAGCTCTATGATTCTCCTGGCGTATTCAGGCAAAGTCCACCGGATAGCAGTGCCCATATCTCTTTGTTTCCATATGAAAAAGTAGCTTATTATTTAAGAGAAGAAAATCTTTGGGATATTGAAAAACAAAACGAAGAACTACTCGGCCATAATACAATTGTTTTATATGGCGAGATACCAAAAAGTGATACAGATCGAATGAAAGGTAACCAATTTCGTTTTTGGGTAGATAAAGACACAGGTATTCTCGTGCAGTATGAAGTATACGATCAAAATGGAGAGGTGACTAGCTACCTACACCCAGACCGTTTAGAAATAAATCTACCAATTTCCCCAAAAGAGTTTATACCTAATCTTGAAAATTATAGTGAGATGGAAGTAGATCAGCCTTCTTATGAAGATTCGAAAGAAGCAGATATAGAGGTAGTGGATCACGCGGATTATTATCCAGAGGAAGTCGATGTCGTCTTGACGAGACTTGAGAAAGAATTACCATTTTTATATGAATTCAAGAATAAGGAGTTGGAACTTTATTCTGCTAGTTATGAAAAATATAAAGACTATAAACAGGCCTATCTAACTTATAGCTATAAAAAGGATGAAGATGAAGATGGCTCAGGATCCAAACTTTTGTACGTTCGTCAGTATCATAAAGATGCGGTTGTTCGTTCGATAGGAGATTTCGATACAGGAGCGAAAGATAAGCTTGAAGAGTTTGATTTAAATGGGATTCATTGGGTTAGCTACAAACTTAACAATATTCCGGAATCTCATTTTATTGGAAAATCTGATGATTACAAATACGAAATCGTAACCCAGGATATTTCTGCAGAAGTAACGAAACGATTATTAGCCTCATTCAAAAAGAATGATTGAAGTAGGATAGTTTACAGGGGGCATCATGAATAGCATAAAGAAAGAAAAAAGGAGTCATTTACCATACCGGCTAAATATATTGTTTTTGTTCGTATTCTTACTGTTTTCTGTTTTAATTTTTCGTTTAGGATATCTCCAATTAGCTCAAGGTGATGATTTTGAAAATCAAGTAGAAGAAACAGATAATGTGGAGGCTAAAACAACTTCCCCTAGAGGTATGATGTTTGATCGTTACGGAAGAGTTGTAGTAGATAATAAACCTACCTTTATTATTACTTATACTAAGACACAGGGGACTACTCAACAAGAAAAACTGGAAGTGGCAGAACATCTTTCAAAGTACATTGAGAAAGGGACTGAAAAATTAACTGAAAGAGACTTGAAAGATTATTGGATTATTACTCGTCCAAAAGAGGCAAGATCGAAGTTAAGCGATAAAGAAACCAAAGATCTTAGTGACAAAGATGCGTATCAGTTACAGTTAGATCGTATTAAAGAATCAGATCTAAATAAAATCTCAAAAAAAGAATTAGAAATTGCAGCCATTAAACGTGAAATGGATGGTGGATACGCATTATCTTCCCAAACAATTAAACAGGATTTGACGAAAGATGAAATTGCTGAAGTGAGCGAACATCTGAGTGACCTCCCGGGGATAGAAGTTGCAGCTGATGCGATTCGTGAATACCCTTATAATGAAACAATAAAAACTCTATTAGGAAATACAGGACAAATTGCCGAAGAGGAAGTAGATGCTTATCTTCAAAAGGGTTATGGATTAAATGATAGTGTGGGAATTAGTTTCTTAGAAAGACAATATGAAGAGTATTTAAGGGGACAACCGTCAAAAACAAAATTTGTAACTGATAAAGAAGGAAATCCAATTGGAGATCCAGAAGAAATTCCGGGCTCCAGAGGCGGAGATCTAGTGTTAACTTTAGATATGGAGCTTCAACAATCTGTAGATGAGATTTTAAAAGAAGAGATACAAGAAGCACGCTCAGAAGGAAATTATTCGTTGGAACGCGCTTATGCAGTAATGATGGAGCCAAAAACTGGAGAAATATTAGCAGCTTCAGGACAAGAACTAACAAATAAGGGATTTGAAGATCGTTCATACGGAGCATTTATGGATGCTTATGCAATGGGATCTACTGTTAAAGCAGCTACTGTATTAACGGGCTTTCACTATAGGGCCATTCAACCAAATACTTATTTTTATGATACTCCACTATATTTTCCTGGAACAGAACCAAAGAAATCATATGTGAACATGGGGAGTATTAATGAATTAACTGCCCTTCAACGTTCATCCAATGTCTATATGTTTAATATTGCAATGGAAATAGCTAATCATAAGTATGAAAAAAATCAAGGCGGGGCTTTCGATATAGAAGCTTATTCAAAAATGAGGAATGTGTTTTCTCGATTTGGTTTAGGAGTAAGCACCGGAGTGGATATCCCTTCTGAAGCAACTGGTTATGAAGGGAATAGTAATATATTAGGTAATTTGCTTGATCTCAGTATTGGTCAGTTTGACACTTATACCCCTATTCAAATGGTTCAATACATTTCAACCGTAGCAAATGATGGACAAAGGATGGAGGCACATTTACTCAAAGAAGTGCATGAAGCTAATAATGGAGATGAGCTTTCAAAAAATATTTTATATCAGTATACACCTAAAGTAATGAACACTGTGAATATTGATCAAAAGTACTTTGATATAGTTAAAAAGGGCCTATGGATGGTTACACATACTAATCAAGGCACGGCCAATTTTTTTAGTGATAAATCTTATAACCCCTCCGCAAAAACTGGAACTGCAGAGTTTGGAGAAAATAACTATAATTTAACTCTTGTAGGGTATGCTCCTTCTGATGATCCTGAAGTGGCTTTTGCAGT
>NZ_JAIUKZ010000014.1 GCF_020165985.1 Bacillus sp. RAR_GA_16 | reverse complement strand
AAACCTTTTTTCCATAATCCTTAAATTTTAAGAAACCATTTTCAATAATTACGGTATCTTTTAAGAGTTGCAAATTTATATTACCAATTATTTCACCATCAGTTGTAATCTTAAAATCTCCCATAGGAAGTCCATTGTAAGTACCACCAGAAATTGTTATGCTACTGTTTGTTGAGCTAATTAAATTTCCAATGTTAACTGTTTTCTCACTTATTCTTTCCTTGGTAGAAAGTTGATCATGCTTGTTTTTATTTGTCACTCTGCACATGTAGTTTAAAAACTTTTTATCATCCCTTCTGTTAAAATCCTGTAGGGATGAAATAAGTATGTATATTGGATGGTTTTGTTGACTTAATCCCGGTAAATTATTATTAAAGTTTCGATCAAACTTCTCCTCTGTTTCTCCATAAGGAAAATATACATTATTGTTTCGACTTTTTAATTTTTTCGTTCTATTTTTTTCACTTACTAATAACTCAAATGCATCATTCGCACAATACTCTAAAACACTTCTATTATGCTCAAGAAAGCTTTTTACTCTTGGTATGATAACTTCAGACTCACTTGATTGAACATGTAAATCTATTTTATTCTTAATCTCAAGAATCATTTCTTCAAGATCTTCTATCAGAGCTTCACAATGCATTTTCCTCATAATTACCCCTCCAATTTCATCCAATTTTATTAATTCGATAAAATGCGTGGAAATACCTTTTTTTATTAACACTTATTCACATTTGTTGTAAACAGGCAAACTTAAAAATCTATGAACCAAGGAGTTTCCCATAACTCCTTCCCCTTAAAATAATATAAAATGATCCAAGCCCCTACACTTTAAAGTGTGGGGGCTTGCTGTGTGTATTATCTTGGCACTGAGATGGATTCTATGTTTTCGTAGAATTGATATTATACATGAAGTTTAAATGAATAGTCTTACTACCTCCCCCTTTTTTGCCATTAACCTCTTAAGCCAATGACACGTTCATAACATACATTAATTTAACAAATCACTATTATACTAACTCTGCAGAACAGCTGGCAGCTGCAAATTAAATAATACTATGGTAGCGACAAAATTGTGAATCCCCTTGAACGGTGGACTACGGTACTTAGGACAAGGTGTTTGGGTACGGGGTGTCCCAACTCGACTGGTCCTTAGTATCCGTGTGGCCTTGATACAGTAAGGAAAGCAAAACGGAAAATTACGGTTTTAGGCTTGAGTTTAGAAGCTATTGATTTTTCGAATCCTTGACCCGTAAGGAAAAGATCAGTAACCTAATGGGTGCATTGCTACAGTTACAATGTTAAATCCATAGGTTATCGAGCTTTTTAGAGATCAGCGACACTTACAGCATGACGATAAGCGTAGTATGCCTTCGTTCACTGTTAGCGCCCCTGAGGGTGAGTACAAAGGTAGTAGTTCTCTTTAAAAAAAGAAAAAAAGACCTCCATACGAAGTCGAATATTGACATATATCTAATAACATCATTTATTTTTGGCAGTATCCCTCTTCTCAACAGATTGACGGAATCGATCTGGAAGTACATCATAGAAATCGTTAATTTGGCTCCTTTTTGTTATTAGTTCTTCCACTATCATATTACAAAGTTTAAATAGAAAGATAACAGTATCCCTATCATCTTGCATATCAATTTCTGCAGTATGGATTCCATTATTCCCATAATACCTTAGACCGTCCAATCCTTTTTGAACGTGTACTGGGATGTCCTCTTGGACAAGTTTTGCAATCATATTATTTAAGCTATCTTTATTAATACCATAATCCAACTCTGGTATTAAAGTCTCTATTGCTAAACGTAGCAATGCTGCAGAAGCTCTTGGAGAGTGCTGGAAAACCAATTGGGCTTCCGTGTAAATGCTTATTACCAAGTCTGGCATATCAGAGGAAGGGTCGGGAATAGTAGATTCATAGGGAAATATAATATTTTTATTCTCCCATATTGTATATTCATAACAATGGGCACAAAGCGTAATAAATAAATCCCAAGGTTTTCTTCCTTGCTTTTCAGGTTGAGTAATTCCTCCGATTACTCTTCTTTCTTTCCCTATAGATTTCTTTTGCTCAGTACCATATTCATTCAAGTCAATGAATTTATCGTTAGACCTCGTTTCGGTTAATAGTTTTACTTCATAATGTTTATGTTTGCAAAGAACTCCGCACCGAGGACAGTTAAAGGCTTCTTTATTCAATGAAGGTTGAATTATCTTTTCCATAATATACCTCTTTCAATTATTATCGTTATACTAACTCTTTGTGGGAATTATGGGTGTTTCTCAGGATGCATTTGTTTTTTTGTGTAATCATCGTCTTCTGATTTAAAAAAACCATTAGAATTCAATAAAATGTTTCCATTTGAAGTGGCTGAGGTTTCATTTGCAAGGTGTTGTAAATCATCAGCGAACATCTCATAAACAAGTTTTTCTTTGATTTGTTGCTTCTTCACTTCATCAAAACCAGATAAGAACGGATTAAGTGTGGCTAATCTAAGTGCCATTTTTTTATTGAAATTAAAATTTCCATCAAAAGATTTGGCTTGTATTGCAGAATATACAGCTAGTGAACCCAGCGTACCAACCGATACTAATTTTCCAATTAATAAGTACCATTTTATTTCCTGTATCATAGAATTATTGAACGTATTAATAGCAAGCCATACCATTGTGATAAGCGAAAAAATTGTAAGGCCTTGCCAAATGTTTTTGAAAATAAAGTTATGTTTAGCTGCCTTTTCATACTTTTCCTCTAGGACATTATCAGTTATTCTTTCTAACGTTTTTTTAAATTCTTTTTTTAATCTTTCGAGCTCATCAATTTCCTGAGTTCCTTTATTCTTTAATTCTGTTACTAATAAAGAATAGCTATCTCGTCTTTCATTTTCTATTTTTTTGTACCTATTTTCTAAATCATTTATTTTTTCCTGATATTTATCTACCATCCTATCTGTTCGGTTTACAGCAGTTAGGTCATATTCTTTCAACTTATTGACTAATATTTTAAAGTTGTCCACTGTGCGAGAAAGATAAGATTGATCCTTAGTTCTATTATATTCATCAAGATAATCTGAAATTCTTTCTACAACTTCTTTAAGATAGTTTTTCTCTTCTGCTAAAAGTAAGTATTCATGTCTGGTAAAATTGCCTTTTAACACTTCAGATATATCCTCTACATGCTCCTGCATTTCTACTAAAAAATCTTTATAACCTTCTGGTACATCTTTAAGTTCAAAGTGATCAATAAGTGTGCTCCACTCTTTTGAGTGGTTTGTAACCAATTCCGTTATACTACCGTTTTGAATGTCAAAATCTATTTGCTGTTCAGCCAATTACACCATTCCTTAATTTTAGTTACTGTATTGGTACTTACCTAGAATTATACAGAATGAAAAACGTATAATGCACCAAAAATTATCAATTAACCATAATATATACAAAATAGACTATTTCATATAAATCTTCCATGATCTTTCGCTCTCAACCCAAGAATAAAAATAGATCATTCCTTCCATATTGATGATACCGTGAATTTTTACTAGACAATTGAGACCTCAAGAATAAATCACTCTTACTACCTGTTTTTTATATACCGATAAAATGTTGCCCTACTAACTCCCGTTGCATCCAATATCTCCTGAATACTATATTCCTTACTATCATACATCCGAAAGGCCATATCCAACTTGGATTGGTCTTTTTTTGGTCTTCCTCCCTTTCGTCCTCGTGCTCTTGCTGCATCCAACCCTGACTTCGTTCGCTCCGAGATGATGTCGCGCTCAAATTGCGCAAGGCCACTGAAGATCGTAAATACGAGTTTTCCCATTGCGGTCGTCGTATCGATGTTCTCATTGATAGAAACGAAGTTGATGCCCTTCTCCTGAAAATCATTTATCAGGTCCACCAGATGTTTCGTGCTTCGACCGATTCGATCGAGTTTGTAAACGACAACCGTATCCCCTTCTCTCAGATACTTCAGCATTTCTGTAAAGGCCGGACGGTCCTTTTTCGTTCCGGTGATTTTCTCCGAGTAAATGTTTTTCTCTTCAACCCCGTATTTCTTTAACGCATCGAATTGCATATGTAAGTTTTGATCCTTCGTACTGACTCGAGCGTATCCAAATAACATAACGGTCTCCCCTTTTCGATTCTTGGTACTTCTATATTATCAAAAAGGTTATTTGTAGTATATATTGAAACTTTGATTATGAGATGGTTTTTGATACTAGTTTTAGAGGAGGTTTGATTGGTTGGAGGTGAGTTTCATAGATGTTATCAAAAACGAACATTTGGTACAACTTCATTTATTAGTATTCAACGAATCACTCATAGAGTAATTATGAATGAGGAATGAGTTGATTCTCTTTCAACCAGTTTAAAAAAGCTATATCCTTTTTCTTTTTAGAAGAAGTACGCTTTATGTAATACTTTTGTTCAAACTTAAAGGAGTATATTGTAAATCTCATCCATAGATGTTACTATACGGTTAAATAAAACTGACGGAGTAAATAAAGGAGACTACAGAATATGCTACCCATGATGACGTTAACCGATCATAGTCAATTAAAAGCCCTGAGCGATCCACTTAGAGCTAAAATGATGATTCGTCTCTTAGAAAAACCCTATACTGGTCAACAATTATCAGAGGTTTTTGATCTTTCTCGTTCCAAAATTCATTATCACTTAAAAGAACTTGAGAAAAATAAGCTCATAAAGGTTGTTCGAAGAGAAGAGAAAAACGGGATAGTTCAAAAATTTTATCAGTCTGTAGCACGTGGTTTTACACCATCTGCTGAACTACTTCCACACGTGACTGATATCAGTGAATCTTCAAGGCAATTACTATTCCAAATGGCTGAAAAAACCAAAAGTGTAATTTTATCTGCTCCTGAACATGCTTTTGATCAGGAATCACGCCACCGAGGTTCCATCTGAATGGAATTATGTAGGTTCAATGTGGCAGGTTAATGCTACAGAGGAGCAGTTTAAAACCTGGATAAAGAAATATTTTTCCCTTATGGAAGAACTTCGCTCGTTAAACGAACAGAAAGAGAAAACCTCGAAACAAAAATTGTATTTTGTTTCGACGATGGCATTTGAAATTGATGATGAAATTTTTAAAGATGAGAAGGAGTAAGCACTCCTTTTTATTTTCCATTTCAGTCAAATTAATTTGACTGAGTAATTTTATTGAACTAAGGGAGGAAACTATTCATGATTGAAATTCTTAAGGACAAAAATTTCTTGTTTTTATTTCTAGGTCGAATCGTAACGAATATTGGGGACAGCCTTTATTATGTCGCTACAATGTGGCTTGTTTACGAATTAAGTCAAAGTTCTTTTTATGTTGGTTTAGCAGGCTTTCTAGTTTTAGTGCCAAAAGCGCTACAGTTTTTAACAGGTCCATTCGTAGATAAATGGGATATTAAAAAAATACTAGTGACTACACAACTCCTTCAATGCCTTCTTTTGATATTAATTCCAGTAGCTTATACACTTCATTTTCTCACAGTACCCTTCTTATTAGTCCTAATGCCTTGTATTGCCATTATCGAGGAATTTGCATATCCTACTCAAACAAAAGCCCTTCCATTAATACTAAAGAAAACGGATTTAATTAAAGGTAACTCTCTATTTTCGTTCGCCTATCAAGGCGTTGACTTAGTTTTTAATGCTCTTGCAGGCATTCTTGTTGCGCTCATTGGAGCTATTAGTCTCTTTATTGTAGATTCCGTCACCTTTGGTATTGCTGCTATGCTCTTCAGTTTCCTCAAGATTCCTAAAAACAGGAAAGCACAGTTAGCTGCTGATGTAAGAGAGGAAGCTGCTTTTATCTCCTATAAAAGGGACTTGTTCGAGGGTTTCTCCATTGTTTTTGGATCCTTACTTTGGGTATTTTTACTTGGTTCGGTTGTGGCGAACTTTGCAATTGGAATGACGATGGCTATATTACCTTCTTTCGCTAACAACATTGGTGGGGTAGAAATGTATGGTTTTTTATTAACTGCAGTTTCGGCTGGTTCGTTAATCGGTGCTCTCTTAGGATCGGTACTAGGAAAGTTCCGTGTTGGCGTTATCTCCATTGTCTGTTTCGCATTAGGTGCTGGATCATGGACATTATCTGCGCTCATAGGGAGTCCAATCATTTCTACTGTTCTATTTGGTCTTGCATGGATACCAATAGGAGCTGTCAACGTATTATTTGCGGGGATTGACCAGGCTGTCTTACCAAACCATGTTTTAGGAAGAGTCAACTCAGTCATGTACAGCATAAGTGTGGTAGCTATGCCAATTGGTTCTTTGTTAGGTGGATATTTAGCTACCACAATGAGCAGCTCAACGATTTTTGCCTTTACTGGAATCGGTGTGTTTTTTATTTCACTTGTATGGCTTGCTCACCCAGATTTAAGAACGTTACCTAAAGCACACGATATAGATGCAAGCACTTTTAAGATCAATACGCAATCTTTTGATCATGATACAGGAAAGGAAGCTCCCTTCGGATAGGATGTGAAACAGGGAATCTACTCTTTTAGAAATCACCAATAAAACGAGCCAAACTCTTTGTGCATAAGAAAGAGAATTTGGCTCGTTTTGTTACTCTTTAAAGCTCCGATTTAATGGAGGAAACAAATCTAATTCTTCCTCTCTCCTTCAATCATAGACAGTAAAAACTTTCTCCATTTCTTTTTCAGATAAATTGTCTGCACTCATTATTATTTTGTATCCCCTTTCCGGAAGTGTTACCCTCATACCAGTTAAGTTCTCTTCAGATTTAACATAGAAAAACTCAAATCCATTTAAAGAATAAGATTCGGATTCTTTAGCGTCCTTCCAGGTATATTCTTCTAAACCGTGTGTTTTATTTATTCCTAGCTGGTCTGTCGAAAATTGATACTCTCCATTACTAAAGTCTAATTCGACAACCGGTTCCTCACCTTTTTTTTCGATTGAGAAACTTTCGTTACCATGATCATAGCCTTCTGGTAAATATGTAGGTTTTGTAATTGAGTAACTTGCCAATGCCTGAGCTTGCATGAGTGCAAATTTACTTTCGTAGGAACGCTCTAATTCCTTAATTCGGTGTAATCTCGCTGCTTCTTCACCAGTAGGCTCTCGATTCTCTTTTTTGTATTTCATTCCGTATCTTTAATTGCTCTTTAAGTAATTGACTATAAGCTGCAAACTCTTCTTTTGTTAAAACTTCTTCAGCCAATGCTATGCTTTGGTCAAATAAATGATAAAATTCTGGGTCCTTCTCGAGATGAGTTTCTTCAAAGTTTTGTCTAGAATCAAATATTTGATCAAATAACGATTCAGCAGCATCTACAATTCGCGAATGACTTCCCCATGGATGATACCCTTTACCTATATATGAAAATCCATATTTCTCATAGTATCCAATGTGATCAGTACAAAGAAAAATTTTATTGTATCCTATTTTCTTTGCATCAGCTTGTGCACGTAAAAGCAGTTCTTTCCCTAGATCATTACCACGATGATTTTCTTCAATATAAATAGCGCATACCCACGGCAATAAATCCATTCGGCTTATAAAATCATTGGTGATTAGACCTGCGCACCCAATGATTTCGTCTGATTCCAGCATTAAATACCAAATAGGAAGAGGGCTATCTGTTTTTATACTGTAGGTAATACTGTCCTCATATACTTTCATGCTGTTTTCATTTGCCCACTTATTCTGAAAATACTTTATCGCTGCTTCTTTATACTCTGGTTTTTCTCTTACATTAATAATTTGCATAGTGACTTCACCTAGCTACCCTCTTTATTTAAAGTCTTTATTAAAGAATTGCTCCGATATAATGGAAGACCTAGTATCGAGATATTATTGATTTATATCTACTATAAGGTTTCAATCTTGTGCAATATAGCATCAACAATATCAACAATTTTTAATGTTCCATCTACTATGCAGTCTGAGTTTGGTTTTATTGCATTTCCCATTTCTAAATAGGCGCCTCTACCAAATTTCAAATAATAATTTAATTCATCATTGATTTCGATAGAAGTGGTTTTAGGGTGATCTCTTAGAATTCGTCTTGCCATAGCTATGTCCAATGGAGTATCAATATAAATCGATAGATCAATAAATTCCTTCAATTTATCATTCTTATATGAGAATGGGTAATCAATTATTATGTATGCTGGAGGTTCTTCTCTTTCTAAAATTGATTCTAAATCTGCTATGAGGGGTTCCAAATTCCATTGGTTGTAATCAGGTCCGTCCTCAACCCATTTAACGAGATCATCTGGTGCTCCTTCAAAATCATATTTATCAAAATACAGCGCTTCAGAAGTGCTTAGTCTTTTTCTTAATTCTTCAGTAACTGCAGTTTTTCCACCACCTGAAACCGAAGCAATTGTTATCACTTTTGTCTTAATCACTTATTAATACTCCTCCTTTCACCTTTGTTAAATAATACACTACTACTGAAATGTATCAGCAGCAATATTACTAAACTCTTTAAGATAATAGAGGTAGTTTTCATTTCCGTAATTGTATCTCTTGTTATACATCTTTGCGATAACGACACCATATTTTGGAATAAAAAGTAATGTTGGACCAGTGACACCGAGAATTTGATAAGATCCAGCTGGTACCCGGTCACCTAATTCGCTCATTTCTCTAGGTAGATCATTAACAAACCAGAAAAATCCATTACGAGGTAATTCTTTATCTATTCCATTAGGTGTGTGTATTTCGATAGCTAATTCTATAACTTCTTTTGGTACGATTTGTTTGTTATTAAACCTTCCCTTACTTAAGAAGAGGTTACCCCATCTTGCAAATTCTTGGGTAGACACAAAAAGGTTAGACTCCATGCCATTATCCGTACATCCCGTTGTGTCTTCTCCATCCTTCTCTGGATCAATAATGACACTTACCAAATCAACACTATCTTCAGTTTCCCACCAAGTTTTTGAAAACCCATTGGGACAAATACTTTTTCACGTAATAGTTCAGTAAATGGTTTACCATATAATTTATTGATTAACTGCGTAATAAGCTTAATGTTTATTCCTCTATATGCCCAACTTTCACCTGGTTTGAACTCTCTTATTAGTTCACCATTCGTACTTTCATCTAATCCATGAGTGTGAGTGACCAAATGCCTTATTTTAGTCTCACCAAGTATTTCAGGATCCAGATCATCAAAGTAACGACTTACGTAATCATCAATATCACTTATTTTTTTATCATAGATAGCGTAAGCGACACACAACCCTAAATAACTTTTTCTCGCAGAAGCTACATTAAATCTAGAACTCTCGGTGATTGGACTTGTATTATTATTGGAGTGGGTTCCACTATAATGCTCCAAAACAACCTTATTGTCTTTAAGTATCAATAAAGAAGCTGCTGAGCTTTGATTTAACTCTTTAATATTTTCAATCCAAGAAACTAATTTCTCATAACTTGTTTTCACTCTATAAATCTCTCCCTCCACCAAACTTAATACCAATTATTTCAAAACCTGACAATTAACTCAATACAAAAAAAGAACTTATCTTATTACAGATAAGCTCCGAGTTAGTGGAATAAGCCTATTATTCACAACGACTAATTACTCTTTCAAATTCACCATCTATTATTAGTTGTTTAATCACTCAAGAATGCTTATATTATGCGAGTATAGTAAGCTACATCGGTAACTCTGCCGAGTAAATTTGATTCAGGCAACACCGCTACCAAAGTAAATCCGAGTTTTTCAATTAACTTTTTTGACCCAATATTTTTATTATCTATGGTAGCAGATAGGCGCTTAAGGTTTAATGTGCTTTTACTATGCTCAATGACCGCGGAAACAGCTTCATACGCAAAACCGTCTCCCCAATGCTCCCTCATGAAGCGATAACCAATTTCGCCAAGGTAACCTTCTGCTATTTCTGGAATCATTACATCACCGATAAATTCATCAGTATCTTTTAATGCGACCGTCCATTTTGTTTCAGTACGATTCCTAACCATTTCTAACATTGAGTGTTCGTCACGAGGAGGATTGACTCCAAGAAATTCTCTTACTTCATCATTGTTAAACATTTTAAGCATATTGGGAATGTCTTTTTCCTCTCTTCGACGTAAAACCAATCGTTCTGTTTGAATTTTCGGTGCTTCTTTTTTTACCATTATTTATTCAGCCTTTCGTACATCGATTATTTGTATTCCTTCTTCAAGTAACCTGTCCTGTTATTAACTTAAACAAAAAGGAGCGTAATCCTTTTAGATCAACGCTCCGAGATTATGGGATAACATTATAGGTAATAATGACAAATCCATTATAGCAGTATATATTCTGCATTATATAATAAATTATTATTTCATATGTATCAGTTCTACCAGTTAAAGTTCCGAGATTGCAGAATTAACCAGAAGACATAACTGTACCAGACGGAACGGCTTCACCATTTTGAAAAGCAATAAGAGTATCATATTCTTATCTATAGAAGTTGATGATGTAAATCTTTATTTGAATAATCCTCAGTTTTATTCTGGGTGTAAAAAACCTCTAATGCATCGTTCTCATCACCGAGAAAGTTTTGGTGTTTATTGAAGAGACTGAAGATTTATTTAGCACGCACTTGTATTTTTAACCCATCTAAATCATTACATGCGGACTTCTTTGAGCTTTCCTTCTAATAATGATCAAAAGGAAGAAGTAAGTATACACTGGAACCAATACGAAATAAATTGAATATGGATTCAAAGCCAGAGTCAAAGGCTAAACTTAATCCAGCTAATGTATAAATAACAAATTGAATGATACTTCGCAAAGTTGTAGTGTATTTTGATATAGGTTTTAACTTCACTATTCCATCAGCTATCAAGGTTGTTGGAATTCCAAAAATGATGTAGAAGTAGGCGAAAAAAAATGGGATTACAATTAATGATGGTACTACATCAGTGTAATTTCTTTCTATCCCTAATGCCCAGTTAAATATCTTTTCACAAAAGAATGATATATATAGCGATAGAGGAGATGATATCGCAATTGCCAATAGAATTATTAATATGTACTTCATTGATTTCACTACAACTTTTTTTTTCACCTTTACAACATACCCCTTTCCCTAAAAGACTTCAAAAAAAATCGTCCTCTTTCAGTAAAGCTCCGAGATTGTTGAGCACTAGTATAGTTGTTTAATTAGTTCATTTAATTTATCTTTTAGTTTTTCTTTTAATACCCAATGCTTGTCATCTGAATAAAGGTACCTACTATCAGTCCACTTTTCTTGGGCATAAAGCCAAACTGGTTTTGGTATATTTTCTTCTGGTTCCCAATCGTATCTAGGAAAAATGTGTGCATGCAAGAATGCATCGGTATTTCCGTAAATAGAATAATTAATTCTCTTAGGTTTGCATACATCGTTTATTGCGTCCCCAATTATGCTCATATCAAGTAGATACTCACTTCTTTGTTTAATATTAAGATCATTTAGTGAATCAACTTTAACTGAAGGTAATAGAACACAATATCCAGGCAAAAATTGAGTGTCTCCTAATACTGCAAAACCACTTTTCATTTTGACGAGTACCATAGGATTCTCGCCCTTGTGTGCCGATAATATCCTATCCTGCTTCCAAGTTACCTTATTATCTATCAAATCTATTCACCTTCCTCATCGAGTCAAAATAGAATCATTGATTCCAGCTATACTCTACTTGATCTTCAATTCTTGCTCCGAGATTATGGAACATTAATATTTGTTATGATTGTTTCCAACCACTGGTTTGTATCCTTAGAACTGAAGCCATTACCCCTATGAGGCAAAAGATAATTCCTACTGGCAAGATGATGAATAGTAAAAGGTCCGGAACTATTCCAAGGTACGGTAGAATTGTACAAACCGGAACTGCAACTGTCAGGGTTAATAAGATGATCAAATCAAGTTTTTTGGTATTCAAATAATAATCCTCCTAGAGCATAAAGTAGTTCGATTAGCATCTAATTTTAATCAAAATGCTTAATACCAATTATTTCAAATCAGAGCTAATAAATCCATCTTTTTCACTAAAAAGAGCCTATCTTATTACAGATAAGCTCCGAGATACTGGAAGATGGTAAAAAACGATCCTTCTGTCTTAAGGTTAAGACTTTTCTTCTTTTGATAACAGTCCAACAATGAACATGACAATAGCATATATAATAATCGTAGTTATTAATAAAGTTAATGGATTAAAATGATCATGCAAAAATGGGGACAAAACTATTACTATCACCAATAGTATTGCACCAGCTATTTTTTGGTTTTTCTTCTTTTTTGCAACTTCCATTTTCGATGATAACCTCCCTTTATTCCTGGGTTGCTCTTAAATAATGAAATAGCTGCAAGAACACCTTACTCAACATTCGCTCCGATTTAATTGATTAAGAATTAATAACATAGAAAGCTTCATGATTTAAAAACCACCTTTTTATCTACATATTGTTAATACATCCTCCTCTTGGATGACGTACGATAGTTTGTGTAAAACATTTGAGACATAAAAAGAGGTAGGGTATCCTCAAAGTCAACGACCAAATCAACTCGAGAGGAGATGCCCTACCTATGTCTACTAGTATAGGACAGAATTCACTAGAAAATCAATTAGATTCCATGGTACGAGAATTTGTAAAAGAAAAATTGGAAACGATCATGAAAGAAGAAATGAATCGTTTCTTTGAAGACGAACATCCTGAATTGAAAAACTACAAAAATGGCACGTATGCCCGTCAGCTCGATACGAAATACGGCCGTTTAGATGACCTTCAGGTGCCACGCGATCGAGATAATGCCTTTCAAACAGAAGTCTTTTCCCCATACCAGCGTCGTGAACAATGGCTTGGTGAAACGATCATTACGATGTATCAGAAAGGCATTAGTACACGAGAAATCGGCCATTTTCTTGAGCGCATCCTGGGCCATTCTTACTCGGCGTCTACCATTAGCCATATCACCGATGTCGTGGCTGAAGATATTGAAACATGGCAGAGACGCTCTCTTCAAAAACGATACTCCGTCTTATATCTGGATGGCACCTATTTGAAGTTGCGTCGAGAGGATGTCGCCAATGAAGTCGTCTACCTTGTCGTTGGTGTGACGGAAGAGGGTCACAGAGAAATTCTGGGCTTCTATGTAGGCGGTCAAGAAAGTGCTTTAGGCTGGAAAGAAATTCTTTTAGACTTGTACGACCGAGGTGTTGAAGAAGTGCTTCTTGGTGTTTTCGACGGGCTTCCTGGTCTGGAAGAAGCCATGAAATCTGTCTATCCAAAAGCCGACGTGCAGCGCTGCGTTGTCCATAAAGTACGTAACGCTTTAAACGCTGTGCGAAAGAAAGATCAATCCTCTGTCGCAGAAGATCTCAAACCTATCTATCAAGCCAGTACCCATGAAGAAGCCCGAGAAAGGTTTGAAGCATTCAAGGAAAACTGGAAGAAGAAATATCCGAAAGTCGTGAAATCTTGGGAACAGGATTTGAGCGTTCTCTTAACCTTTCTGAGCTATCCTTCTTCGATTCGACCGATGATTTATACAACCAATATCATCGAACGAACAATTAAAGAGATCAAAAAGCGTACTAAAACGATGAATAGTCTTCCAGGTGAAAAGGCTGCCGAGAAAATCGTTTATCTCCAATCCAAGGACTACAATCAGCGCTGGAGCGAACGAAAGCTACGTGGTTTTAGCACGGCCTTTCCTACGTTACAAGCCATGTTTCTGGAACGTTATGGAGTCAAGAAGGAATAGGGGCAAATACGATTTTTCTGGCAGGGCCCCGAGGGGCCCTGCCAGAACTCCCCACCTCAATGAAGGCTAGAGAATATCCCTACCTTATGAATTACACAAACTTATTGACACTACCTCCTCTTGTTATCAAGTTACTATTGGAAGGATTTTATCCTTATCACTTGAATTTATATTAAATAGAGAGAATATTCGAGAAAAGGTGACCTAAATGCCACGATTTGATTTGTACCAGCCTACAATTATGCCTAGTCCATATACGTACTATCAAGAATACCAACCAAGTCAAATGCTACGTCCTTATATATGTTGTTATTGGAGTGCAACTCCTTTCAAAAAACAGATAGCTGAATATACATATGAAATTATTCCTGATGGATGCTCGGATATTGTGATTGAGTATGATCTCATAAACCAAACCAATTCTATTAGTTACTATGGTTTATTTGAGAACTACTTTAAAATCACAGAACAATTCACCCCAACCAAACAAACATTTGGAATTCGTTTTTATCCTGGAAGCTCTGCTTATTTTGTGCGTGAAAGGGCAAAAAACATTACTGGAAAAATGGTGAACTTAGAGCAATTGCACTCCTCTATTATCAATCCACTTTTCGATCATCTACAACATACACAAGATATTAGTTGTTTGATAACGGCTTCTAATACAATTTTTTCAAGAGCCCTTATGAATAGTAAATCATTATATCAAGACTCTCTCCTCAATAATCTTCTCCATCAAATTTTTGCTAGTGGCGGCACGGCAACAGTTGGAGAACTTAGCACTCAACAAGTAGTTGGAAAAAGGAAAATGAGTCGACTGTTTGAAGAACGTATAGGCTTAAGTCCGAAAAAATTCAGTCAAGTGATACGCTTCCAATCTGTATTAACCGATATGCTACATCAATCACCAACCACTGGAACTTTAGAGTATTATGATCAATCTCATTTAATTAAAGATTTTAAAAAACGTATAGAAAAGAACCCATCCTCTATTAAGATGTCCGATTTTTACAATACATCTTTTTAGTCTTTCAATAAGATAGAAAGGAATCACTGTTAATAGATGTGCTAGTTAAAAATTGATAAGGAGATGATGTAATGACAAAACTGATAGGCGTTACATTTCAGGTTCGTGTGAGTGATTATGAAAAGGGAATCAAGTGGTACAAAGCACTATTTGATCGTAAACCTGATTTTATTCCTCATGAAGATTTTGCTGAATGGGAAATGTTAAAAGGAACGTGGCTACAAGTAGCAAAAGGCGAACCCACTAATGGTAATGGACCCTTGCGACTAGGTGTGGAAAATATACATTTGGAACGTGAGCGATTAATTAATTTATTAGAAATTGAAATAGAAGAAGTAAATACGCGAGAAGGCGTGCCTGCTGCTTGGTGTTCTTTTAAAGATCCTGATGGTAATCGTATTGGCTTATTTCAAGATCTGAGTTAGTAAATTTTTTAACAAAACTTGAATAACTTAATCTCTTAAAGTAAGCATTATTGCCAAATAAGATAGGCTATTCTTTAACTAAAATGGTACCCATTCAGTGAATGGGTACCATTTTAGTAGAATAGTTAGTTGCTAATTGCGCTCTTTTCTTTAGACATATCGATTACTCTAAATGGATTACCATCAGGATCAGTGAAAATGGCATATCTTCCAGGAGGAATATCACAAGGTTGTTTAACAAAGTTTAGCTTTGACTGGTTTTCTTCGTAGAATTCATCCACATTTTCTAATACAAAAACCCCACCTGAGGCAACTCCATCTTCGTCATCTTCAATCATAATTTGAACTTCCTCGTTCTTTTCTAGCTTCAAGGCTACAGTATGGTTTCCTTCCCTCCAAGCTTCTTCAAAACCAAGTACATCTCTGTAGAAAGAAACAGATTCCTTTAAATTTTTAGTAGGATGGCACAAGAAAGCTAACTTCATTATTATCATTCCCCCAGTGTAAAATAATTCCACGTAAATGGATTATGTATAACATAATCTATTTACGTGGCAATGTCAACATGCTACAATATAAATATGAATAATTGGATACCTATACCAGGAAGTAGTAAAGAAAAGATATTATCAACAGCTTTAGCTGAGTTTAGTCACTATGGATTTGCCGCAACAAACATTACACAACTAGCTAAAAAAGCACAGGTAACAACCGGGGCTATTTACCATCACTTTGGTTCTAAAACAAAACTTTATGAGGTTATCAAAAAAGAGATGGAACAAAGAATAATAGATCGAATGGAGGGAGCTACAGATTTATTTGAAGAGCCTAATGAAAAACTAAAGGCAGCACTTAAGACAGGCTTGGATTTCGTTATTAAGAAGGAGATAGCCAGATTATTTATTGAAGAGCAAGATGAGGGTTCGAGTGAGGTTTATCAATTTCTCAAAGGGATTAGTTCTTATAAAAATCTAAATGGTTTAGACACCTTACTATACTCTTCATGGGTATCAACTATTAAGGCTATCTCCGATGAATCAATAACAATCTTAGATGGTAAAAAAATAATCGATTGGATTTTAAGAAAAGATCAATGATTAAATATTTTCAACCTAAAAAACATCATTTCAATTCATAGTGAACTGAAATGATGTTTTATCTACCTAATTTTTATTTAATAATCGCTCCGAGATTCTGGAAGAATGGGGTTCAACGTTATGATAACTAATTAAGAAGAAGATTTAATCACTATAAGTTGTA
>NZ_JAIUKZ010000021.1 GCF_020165985.1 Bacillus sp. RAR_GA_16 | reverse complement strand
TGTTTAGTCATAATTAGCCTACCTTTTAATATTTTGGTATAACTCCTATTTCCTCTAACATTTCACCATTTAGTGGGGTAACTATTTGTTCAGCTCCACCATCCATTAATTTTTCCCCTGTAGAGCTAGCCCTCCATAGAGCGGCTTTACCTTTTAGTCCATAGGTGGTATCTCCATTTCCAACTACTTTTTTTAAGGTACCTTGGAATTTATCATACTCTGCCAATATCAAGTGAAATTTAGCTTCTGAGAAGGGTTCTTTACCATTAGCTGCGACAATACGATTCAGTTCTCCAAGATTATTATTTTTGATAGCATCATTAGCATCAAAATAGGATTCATTATCAAAGTTTCCTACATGCCTTGCTTCAGGATTTTCTAAATAAGGTATGGCACGCTGATTATACGTGTATGGACCACCATTATCAGGTAAAGTAGTAAAATTCACTCCACCTTTTCCACCAATTCGATCCCATCTTTCGGGTAAAGGGTTATTTCTAGTAATCGTCTGAGGGGACACAGGGACAGGTACATCGTCCCAACAATGATCTAATAAACCAAAGGACTTAAAGCGAATCGTAGTAATTTTTCTTGCAAACAGAAGTAAAGTAGCTGGCAAGTTAATAACTCTTACAAACGTCGTCGCTTTTTGACTTATGGGTGGGACAAGAAACCTGTCCCTCTGTCCCACGCTTTACCATCCATTCATCCATTAAAGTATACAATTTGATTTTAATTTTTACGCTAGTCATTTAAAGTTAGTACTAGCTCATAAAAATAATCAAAAGCCTCATCCTCAGTATCTTTTTCTTTAATTACGTAGTGACCACCTCGCTCTCCAGTTTCATAAATCTTCCACACTCCTTGATCGTATGCACATCCAACTACAAGTGAAGCATCTGATATCTTATCAAGAATCATCACATACGCCGCACCAATAGTTAATTTTTCATCTCTATATCTTACTAAGAACTCTTGTTTTGTCATAGCTCCTCCTCTTATATATCCTTCTTCAGCAAAACTGCAATTCTGAGAAAGAAAAAAGTCGGCATTTAGCCGACCAATAGTTACTTGAATTTGTATATTTGCCATCCATTTAAAACCCAAATATGTCTTCCGTAGTTTAAAAGATGTGGAACCTGACCTAAGTCTCCCTAACTATTTTCTAGTTTATGTTGACTTAACACTACTTGATAAAAATAATCAAATGCCTCATCCTCAGTATCTTTTTCTTTAATGATGTAGTGGCCTCCCCGCTCTCCTGTTTTAAAAATCTTCCACACCCCCTGATCATATACACATCCTAATACTAGTGGTTCATCTGTTATGCTATCTAGTACCATTATGAAATCATAACCAATATTTAATTTCTCATCTTTATACTTTTGTAAAAACTCTTGTTTTGTCATAGTGGGTCCTCCTTTTAGTATTTAGGTATAATACCTATCCTTTCCAAAAACTGAGCGTTCACCGTTGTTACAATTTAGTCAGCTCCACCATCCATTAATTTCTCCCCTGCAAGGGGACACAGGGACAGGTACATCGTCCCAACAATGATCTAATAAACCAAAGGGCATAAAGCGAATCTTAGTAATTTTTCTTGCAAACAGAAGTAAAGTAGCTGGCAAGTTAGTAACTCTTACTCGTCGCTTTTTGACTTATGGGTGGGACAAGAAACCTGTCCCTCTGTCCCGGCAAACCCATACCTCATACCAGATACATAGGATTCGAATAAGGTTAGGATATCCTGAATTTGTTCATGATAGGCTCGGATATACTCTTCAGATTATTTGCTTTAGTAGTTTGGGGTGGGTGAAAAAACACAAAGTCGGCATACAGCCGGCTAATGGTTGGTTCTAATTACGGAACTAATTCATTTGAAACTGTGGTATTTAATTCGTGGTTGGTAGAGATAATGAACCTGTTCCTAGGTATTTCTATTTAATTCTTAAACATTGGGAATCTGAACTTCCTAGACTCTAAAAGTCATCCTCATCATCTTCATACAATGAGTTCAAGAAGTCTGTAAATGTATCTGCTACAAAAAAGACATTCTCTCTTGCCTTTTGTTCTGCTTGCTCTTCAGACAATCCCTCTTCCTCCATTAACATTTCTTTTTCCCAAGCACCTTCATGTTCCCAAAATACCACCACTGGACTTTCTTCATGACCTTTATAGTCAAAACAGATTAAGTTACCCGCTGGGTCATTTGCTATAGGAATTATTTTCTTTGGAAGCATTTTTTTTAAATTTTGATATTTATTCACTATGTCTGAAGGACTATCAGGTTGATTTATCTTTAATAGCGTACCGAATACTCTCTCAATGCCACTAACATCAAAAAGATCTGCGACAGGGTTACCTCCTTGATTAACTTTTACACATTCTTTATAGTCCATTGGGAAAACAAAACCCAACTTTTCTTCAACACTATTAATTAAATTCATATCAACTTCTCCATCTGTAAATTCCCATTTTACATTATTCACCTAATTTCATCTCCCCACAATTTGTTTCCTCCAAGATGGCCAATTTTTCATGAATATCAGCTAAAACTAACTGCATTTTACCTGAGACTTGATGATGATGCCATGTTAAATCATCAATGTTAGGTTTTTCTCTCAGGGACACAGGGACAGGTACATCGTCCCAACAATGATCTAATAAACCAAAGGGCATAAAGCGAATCTTAGTAATTTTTCTTGCAAACTTAAGTAAAGTAGCTGGCAAGTTAGTAACTCTTACTCGTCGCTTTTTGACTTATGGGTGGGACAAGAAACCTGTCCCTCTGTCCCAATTTGGCTCCGCTATTCATTAATTCCCCCCAGAAAGACTACTCGTCCATTACCTTAACTTTGCTTTAAAGATTCTCTAATACTGCTCACTCAATACGAAAAAGCGCATCAAAATAATAGGAGATATTAGGTGTAAATAATATCCTTCTTCATCAACCCTGATTGTCTGAGAAAGAAAAAAGTCGGCTTTTAGCCGACCAATAATTGCTTATAATTGTGTATTTAATTTAAGTTGAAAACTAAAGAATGTGATCAGCGGTTAAAGAGACTTAGAACCTATCCTTATTTCTCTTAATTATTTTGTAAATTATGCTCACTTAAAACGACTTTATAAAAATAATCAAATGCCTCATCTTCATTATTCTTCTCTTTAATTACGAAGTGACCTCCTCGCTCTCTTGTTTCATAGATTTTCCATACCCCCTGATCATAAGCGCATCCTAATACGAGTGGTGCATCTGATATCTTATCAAATATCAAAATATATTCTCCAATGTTTAGTTTTTCATCCTTATATCTTTGTAAGAACTCTTGTTTTGTCATAGTTAGTCCTCCTCTTAATATTCAGGAATGATGCCAATTCTCTCCAAGATCTTACCACTCAGTGGTGTTACAATCTGATTAGCTCCACCATTCATTAATTTCTCTCCTGTTAAACTACTCGTCCATGGAGCAGCTATACCTTGCAATCCATACGTGGTGTCTTCATTTTTAACAACCATTTTTAGGTTAACTTGGACGTCGTCATAATCTGCTTTTAATCTGTCAAAAACAACTTCTGGGATTGGCTCTCTTCCATTAGCCACTACAATTTGGTTTAACTCTTCAATGTTTCCGTTATTAACTGCATCAATAGCTTCAAAATAAGACTCATTATCAAAGTTCCCTACGTGCCTTGCTTCAGGATTTTCCAGATATGGTATGGCACGTTGATTGTACGTATATGGACCACCATTATCAGGTAAAGTAGTAAAATTCATTCCACCCTTTCCACCAATTCTATCCCATCTTTCTGGTAAAGGGTTATTTCTACTAATCGTCTGAATTGAACTTTCTTCAAATCCCATCATATCCGGCCAATCTATATTTGCTCTACCATCAATAAATCCTTCAGGTTTCAAATACTTCGTATCAGAGACGACCGTCACATCACCTTTTACTTCTAATCTATCATACGCTTCATGAATCTTCGCTAATTTTTCTTCATTCGTTAAGTCATTTCGTTTACCAATGTCATTGATGTGGTCAAAATATTCTCCAGGACTCTTGAATGTTATACCTGAATCTTTACTCCCTACAATCCTACTAATCGTATCATCCATTTCTCTTCGTATAACGGTAGAGTTTACGACATTACTCGGTACAGAATCCATTCGTCCCAACAGCCACCCTATTCGGATTCCCCGCAACCTGCATGCCGCCTTTAACGTCTTGGACAAATTCACCCATGCCGCGCTTCATTCCTTCAAAGGCGTTATGCTTTTTCACGATGGCTGCGACGTCTACTTTGCTGCTTCCAGCGACCTTGCTTAAGTTTGAGTTCGGGATCTTTCCAGCGACTTTGGCGAGGCTGGCTGATTTCCCTGCCATGCCGACATATGGGATAAAGGCTGTGGAGACATTCCCCGCGACATAAGCGACTCCTTCATCTTCATAGGTATCGGAGAAGGATTGTGTGATCGCTTCAGCGACGCCCATCGGATCCTTGATTGCCTGCATGGCAGCGGCTCTATAGCCTTCGACTCGTTTATCCGCTGCTTCTTTTAGAAAATCGGGTTCCACGGAGTCAGGAAGTTGATGGGACGTGTAGACAATCCCGGCGTCACCGGCAACCGTGACGATGCCTTTCCCGATTTCATATAAACCGAGAACGAGTCCCTTTCCAAAGCCATAAATGTCAGAGGAAAGGTCTTCCACACCGTCCCAAACGCCTTCAAACACACCCGTGTAGGACATTTTTAGTTTTTGAGCTTTTCCATAATAGTCGTCATCGGTATTTTCAAACGGCTTTACTTTTGTATTGTAAATGCCCCAAAGGTCGTCCATTTTTTGCTGGAGGACATTTTCGGATCGATTGATTTCACGACGAATAGTGTTCAAGTTCGCTTCATTGCTTCGGCTTTTTTCGATTTCACTATCGGTTGGATCATCAAAGAACGAGAAGGTGTTGTAGGGTGCCCGGCTTGCGACGCGTGATGCTTTTCCAACATTTCCTGATATGCCACGTTCAATTTGTTGCAGATTGACCCAAATATCATTTCGATCCACCTGCATCATCGATTGTCTCGCTAATGGCGTGATGTAGGCATTCGTATCAGTCACATAGGATTCGAATAAGGTCAGGAGATCCTGAATTTGTTCATGATAAGCACGGATATAATCCTCTGATTCTTCGATCTAGTAGTTTGGGGTGTTAGAAAAAATAAAGCCGGCATACAGCCGGCGGTAGTTGCTAAAAATTGTGGATTTGATGTGCTTGAAAATGAGGAATTTCATTTGTAGCTGTGAATAAAAAAACATTCATAAGTGAATTAAATAATGTTAGAGGAAGGACGAGGTACCTGTCCCTACGGCTTTTCAAAAAAGCACTTGATTTCTAATTTCCAATCAAGTACTTTCAAAAAATAAGTCATCTAAAATTATTTATTCACCTTAATAGCTTTATAACTATAATTTAATAGCAAGCATCAACTATTAAAGGTTATTACTTTTTATTTCCTCAAACCACTCATTACCAACATGGTCTGCTGTTTTAATATCATCATGAGTATAAACTAAATCATATTTATAATTAGCACTAAATTTTCCACTCTTTACATCATAAATTAATTTCATCTCTGTTGGCATATCTCTTTCATATTCCTTGCACAATAATTTTACTTTTTGGATATCTTCACATATTATACGTAATACCATAGACTGACGTTTTGGAGATACATCATACTCCCCCGTTCCATCCTTTACAGCTTCATTCAATTTATGAGGTTCAACATAACTATTATTAATTAGATAGAAAAAATTAGCAGAAATAATTCCCTCTTCACTTGAACCATAAACATATACTTTATCTGCTTTGTCCTCAACATACTCCATACATATAGAAATCATATCTGCTTGTAATTCACTAAATTTATCTTCAAATTCTTTCATAATACTCATTCACTCCTTAAACTAATTTTCAATAATTTTAAAACCGGACTTACCATCAATTGTATAATTAACAATAAATGTTTTTGGACGCAAATCTATTTCTTCATATGATATTTCCACATCGACCGTCACCTTTTTAGGAGGTATGTCATTCAACGCTACAGCCCATTCATCTTCAATCTTTTTATACTGCTTCAAATTAACATCTGATAATTGCGATACTAAATTATCAAGTTTAGGTGATCCTCCGAACCTATCTCCCGCCAAATGACCTGCATGATCCTTTCCTTTTATTTTCCCTAATGTATTTCGGCTATGTGAGAGTCTATTTACCCTAGTAGTTAATTGAAGGTTATCTGTTTCAAACTTTGTAATCCTACCAGCACCATCAGTTTCATAAAAATAATCATATTCGCCTGTTTGGTATCTAATATTAGGTTTTAATCTATTTTTTCTTCCGTTTGTATACTGTTCTCCTTTTCCCACTAATGGGGTAACTTCACTTTCTCCAGCCAAACGATTACCCGTACGATTACCACCATCTACCCGCTCAACCTCAGTCTTAATCCTAACAATCGAATCATCCACCGCACGATTCGGACCACTGCTCCTAGAAACCGATGCAACGCCACTTTCCGCTACATCATCGACTTTCCCAACCGCATTCCCCGCAACACCATTCGCCCCAAAAGCCACCCTATTCGAATTCCCCACAATCTGCATGCCGCCTTTAACGTCTTGGACAAATTCTCCCATGCCGCGCTTGATTCCTTCAAAGGCGTTATGCTTTTTCACGATGGCTGCGACGTCTACTTTGCTGCTTCCAGCGACCTTGCTTAAGTTTGAGTTCGGGATCTTTCCAGCTACTTTCGCGAGGCTGGCTGATTTCCCTGCCATGCCGACATACGGGATAAAGGCTGTGGAGACATTTCCTGCCACATAGGCGACTCCTTCGTCTTCATAAGTATCGGAGAAAGATTGTGTGATCGCTTCAGCCACGCCCATTGGATCTTTGATCGCCTGCATGGCGGCAGCTTTATAGCCTTCGACTCGTTTATCCGCTGCTTCCTTTAGAAAATCGGGTTCTACGGAATCAGGAAGGTGATGAGAAGTGTAGACGATCCCGGCGTCACCAGCTACCGTTACCAGTCCTTTTCCGATTTCATATAAACCGAGAACGAGTCCTTTTCCAAAGCCATAAATGTCAGAGGAAAGGTCTTCGACACCGTCCCAAACGCCTTCAAACACGCCCGTGTAGGACATTTTTAGCTTTTGAGCTTTCCCATAATAGTCGTCATCCGTATTCTCAAACGGCTTTACCTTTGTATTGTAAATGCCCCAGAGGTCATCCATTTTTTGCTGGAGGACGCTTTCTGACCGATTGATTTCACGCCGAATCTGGTTCAGGTTGCCTTCATTGCTTCGGCTTTTTTCAATTTCACTTTCGGTTGGATCATCAAAGAACGAGAAGGTGTTGTAGGGAACCCGGCTTGCGACGCGCGATGCTTTTCCAACATTTCCTGATATGCCACGTTCAATTTGTTGCAGATTGACCCAGATATCATTTCGATCCACTTGCATCATCGATTGTCTTGCTAATGGCGTGATGTAGGCATTTGTATCAGACACATAGGATTCAAATAAGGTCAGGAGATCCTGAATTTGTTCATGATAAGCTCGGATATAATCCTCTGATTCTTCGATCGTGAAAACCCAGGCATCAATGCTTTCCCCCTGGTTCGGCTTCACGTATTCATTGATTTTAGCTAGGGACGACTCCATTGTATCAAGGGCATGTTTGTACTTATGTAGCTGTTCTATGATGCCATCCAGTATACCATAATTGATCTTGAGGTCCCGCTTCATTCCGTGTTGCTCCTGATGGTCGTGCCGATCTTTTCATCCGTTTCTTTCATCTTTTCTAACAGCATGTCCCCTGCTTGATAAATCGCATCTAGATTGTTCAACAACTGCGTTTGGCTATCATTATGCATGTTATCTAGTAACGCATCGACCTCTTCTATGAAATCGGAGTTAAAGCTTTTTAACTCGTCTCTCGTGGAGTCATGGAAATTCTTTGTGTAACTTTTAAATTCTGAGATGCTTGAATCCAACGAATTCAATGCGGATCGCAGCTCAGAAAGGTTTAATTCAATCTTTTGACTCGACAACGGTGTAACCTCCTTTTATTTAAATTGAACGGATTGAATTTTAGACAAAAGCTGATCGATTTCAGCGACCATGCCTTCGACGATCTCCCTCATCTCTTCGTAGGCAGAAGCATTTTCAAAATCCATTTGATCAAAGTTTTGTAGAATCTCGTGCCGGGCATCATTTAAATTATTAATAATGCCACCATCCCATCCTGCGTACAACAGATTGTGGCAAAAGTCATAATCATACAGTTGCATGATCGCTCACCTGCCCTCGACTACTTAGATTCTGAATTCTCCTCATGTCCTTGTCCGAAAACTCAATCGACGTGATCCCTTTTTCCAGAATCAATTCTTCTTTCATGAGATAGTCATATGACTCTTCCATCTCATCTTGATAACCCATATGGACAACCTTCTGAATCAATGGATACGTAAAATGGATCGTGTTCCTCTTGTTCAATTCGCCAAATGGATACACGACACCAGCGTAAGGAAAATAAGAATGATAAGTTTCCGGAAAAATAAATCGGCCAGTGATCACCACTTTAATCGGTTCGGAAGCAGACTCACCCGGGATAAAATACCGTGGATCCAATTCAACCACAGTCCCTAACGGCAATACCTCACGCATGAGATCAATAGAATATGTTAAAAAGAAAACATACGAAGCGTCGTCTAACGAAAACCTCTTATCTAAAAAAGAAATCGTATGAAGCTCTTGTTCCTTACGATAAAAAATATCAACACCTTGACTCGTTACCTCCAAGGAATCGAGTTGATGTCTATAGGCATCATGCAAATGGGTGAAAATAGACGCGTCTTCCAAAAACAAATTCGCAAACTCCTGAATCTCTAATGCAGACTCCGTCTCTCCAAAAAGCTGTTGGTTTTTTTTCATCCCTAACTCTTTTAATTTCTTCTTCAACTCTTTGTTCATAATTGGATTTCCTCACTTTCAAGGTTACTCTGAAAGAATAACCCCCTTGATACGACAGCTGCTCTCCACTATCGTTTACTAATAAATCATCTAAACTACTATTCCTCACACTTCTCAAATTTCAGGAGAATAGTAGGTTTTCTAAGTACTGGAGTCAATGAACTTCCATTAATTTCTAAACTTAGAATACCCTCTCTTTCCCTTCTTTTCTATGTCTTTCGACTCATTTCACAAAAATGGTTCTTTTTTCACAAGAAAAAAGAACCATTTTGGTCAGTCCATATAATTTTCTTTACTTGTTGGAGCTACCCCATGCGTGCAAAACGTTGAACTCAGTTACGATCGTAATAGATTTATAACAGCTCTATTTACTCTTCCTTATCCATATAATAGTCGTCATCGTCAATAATTTTCCTTAGAAATGCTTCAAATGAATCTGCTATTTTGATCTCATCATAATAAATAGCGTTATTTTTTTCTTCACTCAATTCCATCAGTAACAATGTACTTTCATTTGCTTCAAAGAAAATGAATTTGTCCTCTTCAAGTTCTTCATATATTTCAATATCAGGATAAAATGCAAAATCATTTACTTTTAATCTAGCATCTCTCACAGAAGCAGGTCCCATAATTCTGTTAATATGAGCGCCTTTGATAAAGCCATAACCAACTTCTATATAAAACTCTCTTAAATCAGAAGGAAATTTCATTTTCAATGTTGTTTCCACTTCTTCAATTTCTTTTTCACTTACAGGATAAAACTGATTATCCACATGATGTTTAATAAAATGAAATCTCATAAATTCCTTCCATCCTTAAAATCATTAATGGTCATCAAGCAACTCATCTCAATACGTCCCCCTCTACTTCTAACAACCTTGCTTATTCAGATATTGATCAATCACGCTCTTTGGTCTTCCACTGGCAGGTATAATACCAAGATGGATATATTCCCAAACAATTTGCTGCTCGTAGGAATCAACATTTGATAAATCTTCGTAACTATAATCGTGTAAACGCTAGAATAAAGTTGACACTTTTTGCTCGATAAGATTTTACACTTTTGCTCAATCAACCTACCACTTTAGTAAAATAGTTCGTGACGTTATTTTACTGGAGGTTAGGGTTTTGGAGGAGAAGTTAGTGTTATATATTAAGATTCAGGAATTACATAAGAGAAAGTTTAAAGTAGCACAAATCGCTAAAGAGCTTAAGATCTCAAGACCGACTGTCTATAAGTATTTAGAAATGACTTTCGATGAAGCAAAGGCCTATACTGAACTGCCCTTGGGAAAGAAGAAAAAACTAGATCACTATAAGGACTGGATACTAGCCTGGTTAGAAGAGTATCCCCACCTAAGTAGTGCTCAGATCCATGATTGGCTTTTAGAGAGATACCCCGACCTAGTGGTCGGTGGAAGTACTGTTAGAACTTATGTTAGGGGCATTCGAGAAGTTTATCAGATCGATAAAAAAGTAATTGTCCGTCAATATGAAGCAGTCCCTGAACAACCCATGGGTAAACAACTCCAGGTAGACTGGGGAGAAACAAAACAGAGAACAGTGAACAATAAGGAAATCAAACTATACTTTATTGCCTTTGTGCTCGCTAATTCCCGTCAGAAATTTATGGAATGGCAAGCACGTCCATTTACCACAAGAGACGCGATTCGTTGTCACGAAAATGCATTCCAGTTCTATGGAGGACGTACAGAGGAAATTGTCTATGATCAGGATCATTTAATATCAGTAAGTGAAAATGCAGGGCAACTGCTTTTAACAGCTGAATTCCAAAGCTATGTGAACGAGCGTAAATTCAAAGTTCACCTGTGTCGAAGGGCAGACCCAGAATCTAAAGGTATGATTGAAAATGTAGTGAAATACATAAAAGGAAACTTCGCTGACAGTCGTGTATTTAGAGATATAGAAGATTGGAATGAACGGGCCAGACAGTGGCTCGAGCGTACTGGTAACCATCAGGTTCACCAGACAACGAAAAAAAGACCAGCAGAAGTGTTTCTCCTCGAAAAGCAACACTTACAGCCAGTCTCTTCGTTACTTTCATATGAAAGTACCAATAATCAAAGTATAACAAGAAGTGTCAGCAAGGACAACACGATCCGGTACAAGTCAAACCGTTATTCCGTCCCACTCGGGACTTATCAAAATATGGGTGAGAACCTTGTGTGGATTGAAGTAAGGCAAGAAGATCATAAGGTCCTGGTCATCCGCAAAGAAGCAAATGGTGAAGTAATTGCCGAGCATATAATCAGCTCTGAAAAAGGAAAGCTGATACAAAACCGTCACCATACTCGTGATCGATCCAAAGGTGTGGAAGAGCTTAAGCAACGTCTCATCTCCCACTTTGAAGATCAGGTTCAGGCAGCTGCATATTTAGAGGAGATTAGCCAAAGATACCCGAGGTATCGGAGAGACCAGTTCATGATTATTTATAAGGTCATCCAACAATACCCGGATTTAATTGATACTGTTTTGACCAAGTGCACGACAGAAAAGCTCTACAATGCGAATGATTTTCGTGATATCTCTCATCACCTTGATGCTTTACGAGATGAGCCAATTGAGGAAATACAATCTTTTTACATGAGTCCACCAAAACACTCTCATATCAAAGCCTCTATTCGTTCTCTAGATGCGTACACTAGCATTTTAGGAGGTAGAGCGTGATGAATAAAACAGTACATGAACTACAAGATCAATTCCGTCAGCTACGCCTAGCAGAGACTGCGGAGGAGCTGCCACAGCTTCTTCGCGAAGCTGAAAAAGCATCATGGACCTACTTGGAATTTTTAGAGTCTATCACTAGATACGAATTAGCTAAACGTGAAGCGAAAAACCTAGAGAAAAGAATGAAATGGGCACGCTTCCCTTTCGTGAAGTCATTAGATGAGTTTGAGCTGAAAGGACAAAACGTTCTGACGGCTCGTCAGCTTTCTCAACTCCGAGAATTAAGCTGGCTGGAGCAACAGTATAATCTGATTCTTTTAGGCCCTCCTGGCATAGGAAAGACGTATATCGCAATTGGGCTCGGACTTGAAGCTGTTTACAGAGGGTTCAATGTTTATTTCGCAACAATGGGGGAACTTGTACAGCTTCTAAAATCAGAAGAATACCTGAACAAATCTAAAGTTCAGCTTAAGAGAATAAGAAATGCCGACCTAGTGATCATCGACGATTTAATGTATATGGCCATGGACCAAAGAGAAGCAAACCTATTCTTTCATTTAATTAATCATTTATACGAACGAAGTTCGATTATCCTGACATCAAATAAGAGTCCAGATGAATGGGGCAATTTAATCGGAGACCAAGGTATCACCACAGCGATTTTAGATCGCTTACTTCATCGTGTGGAAGTGATCCATGGTAGTGAAGAAGAGGAAAGTCACCGGATGAAAAATCGAAAGAGCATTTTTTCAGCAGAAGTGTAAAAAGGAAACGAGCAAAAAGTGTCAAATTCAACTTGACGTCTACAAATCGATAGTAAATTTACCACTATGATCTAAATGCAGGGTTAAGTTCGACCATTGTTCTTGATTTTGATGATCAAATTCTTCCCACAAAGCAGAACACAAGTCGTATAGTTCATCTTCTAAAGCTTCATATTCTTGATCTTTCACACGATACTCATCCACTATATCCAGATTATATACCGGTAAATCACTATTCATTGGATAGAAATAGAAAAATACTTTTCTAGCTTCCTTGCTAACTTCAGCATATAAATGAATCGCTCTCCATGAAACAGGAATCATAGAGTCTAACACATCAGCAGTTTTTTGATAGATTTCCTCCATTTTGTTGGTGTTCACATGAAACGCCTCCTTACACCATCAAGACATTTTTGTCATCCCATCTCCTTATTACGTTGGGGCAATAATCAAATGAGTAACAAAGAATAGTTCAGGTTAGTGATTCATTTTAACTTTCAAATAATCAGCGATGTCATTTTGTCCAAATTCTCTCGCATATTCATAGGCATTCATATCTTTCATGTGTTCCCCAGTGTATCTAATCGATAAATCGATCCCTTCTTCAACTAAAAGCTCAACTACTTGCTTATGTCCCCCATAAATGGCCCCAAACAAAGGATTACGTTTCGCCAAAGTCACATCTAATTCTGCGCCTTCTGTTATGAGATACTTGACGGTCTCCACATGTCCCGCTCCAGCTGCTAAATTTAATGCAGAAGCATCGAAAGTACCGCCTCGCGCATTAAGATCAATTCCTATTTTCAATAAGTAGGCAACAATATCCAGGTGACCTTTCTTGGCAGCTATGTGCAACCACGTACCAAATGAAGTCATGGTATGAAGAAGCGTTTTATCTTCTCCCACTAATTGTTTGACTTCGTTAATATCCCCAACTTTGATCGCATTCCTTAAAGCTTTGTAACGATTCTTTTGATCCAAAACCGATCCTCCCCTGACTCTATTGGCTTCGAAATCTGCTTAAACAAAGATTGTTCGCTTTTTCCACCTCTTCAAACCATTCATTCACTGGTCCAGACGAAATCATCCTTATACTCTTCTTTATACATGAATTCCTTCTAAGAAAAGGGAGCGCTATAGAATGATTATTCCTTGCGCTCCATTTCTTCACAATGTCAAATTGGATTTTCTGGAAATTCCTTTGAATACTTCTCTATGATCCCTTTATCTTCACCATTAACAGGCTCTTCTCCTAAATATTTATATTTCCACATCACCATCTGATCACTAAAACTATACTCTGTATTAAACCAATCAGTATAATCCAAATGAATGTTGAAGAGTCCTTCCCTATCTAAAGACATCGTAAAAGAATACCAGGGCTCTTGATCATGACGAATAAAAACATTTCTCAATTCATCACTGAGTGCAAAAAGTTTTCTTTTATTCACCTTAAATTGTCTCGGATCAAGTTCAAAATCAATTGGAATGGTTAAGCTGTATTGAAAGTGGTAAAGACGTTCCGGGGTATTATAGAAAAAATACACCCTCCGCCATTATCGGAAACCTGAGCATAGAAGTGAAATTTTTCCCATTGCTCAGGAATCATTTCATTTACCGTTTCTGCTATTTCTTTGTACAATTCATTCATTTGTTCTTCCAAATTTCACGATCCTCCTAAGTGGTTATTAGACCATTGACAAACATTCCTTTTCCAGTGAACCCAATTCGTTTATATACAAATAACACCATTATTCATCTGGATCCTCATATAAGTGACTCAAGAATTCATCAATATCATTTGCTAAAAAATACATATTGCTCATGTCATCAGCATCTTCCGGCTCTTGTTCATGATCCCAAAAGTATATTTTTTCATAATGTGGTTCCTTAGTGCCTAAACAAATCACATTTCCTCCAAGATCATTTGCAATTGGAACAAAGCCCTTTGCAAGCCTAAACTCATATAGATCTATAACCTTCTCTAAATTATCATACATATCTCCAATTCCATTAAATACATTCAGAACACTTTTACCATGCTTATCAGAAATATCGAATAAACTTTCTCTCGGATAGCCACCATTAAATTGAAGTAAAAAACGCTTGTATTTTGAAGTTAATTTTATACGATTTCGTATTTCAAACTGTTCAATTTCTTCAATAGATAGTTTCTTATTTGAAATTGTGAATTGAACCATTGGACATTTTGCCCCCTTCTTATTTTCTGTTATCAACTGATACTCCTACCACATCAGTAACTTTCCTGATATTCCTAACAAAAAATGCTTTTAATTTGATGGAGGTGCCATATCAATCCTTAAGGTTCGGTTCTACTGTTTCCAAATCATGACTAAAGGGAGTGCTCATGAATGAAAGAATAAGCACTCCCTTTAGCCGTGATTTAAGCGTAGTTCTAACTGAATGATCACAAAACATTTAAATAGGATCTTGAGGAAAATCGATATGATATTTCTTTATGATTTTTTTCGCAGAATCGTCAACGGATTGTTCTCCTAAATATTTGTTTTTCCAAATCATCATCTGATCACTAAAACTATACTCTGTATTAAACCAATCGGTATAATCAAAATGAATGTGGAATGGTCCTTTCCTCTTTAAAGACATTGTAAAAGAATACCAGGGCTCTTGTCCATTCTCTGAAAATACTTCCCTTAGCTCCTTACTAAACTTATAAAGTAAGTCTTCCATCGCCTCAAACTCATCCTCATCTATCTCATTAAACGGTATTTCTAAGCTATATTTATAATCTTGTTCGTTTGTATTGTAAAAAAAATAAGTTCCTCCGCCTGTTTCTGATATTTGCGCATACAAATAACATTCCATCCATTCTTCTGGAATCATGTCATTAACAGTTTCTGCTAACTTTCGATATAAGCTGTTCATCTCATCTTCCATACTCAAAGCAGACAACCTCCTCATATGAAACTATTCTTCAAATCCAATTAGCAGCCATTCATCTGCGACATGCCAAAAATTCACCTCGTACTCTGGTTGATCATTTGTAAACCAAAGCGTGGCATGATCATTTCGACAGTTTTCAAGATCTATAGCTAAATACCCACCCATTCCGCTTTCAAAAAAACCAACTGTCTTCCCCAAATTAATTCTTAAAGGTTCTTCTAATTCGTCCATTATTCCCCATTCGTTATCTTGGAAGAACGTAAGATCATTTAAAGATACGAGACCCATCGCTCGACTTGGAAAGTAGTAGAACCCATTATGTAATATCTCATAGAATTTCTTTAACTTATCAGGTACATCACTCCAAGATAATTTTAAATGAGAACGATTGATAGATGAAGGAGGTAACCCTCCTTCATAGTACATAATATTGCCTTGCGGGTCATGAATACTATATAAAATCGTGTAAACACCATGATCAATAATCAATTCAACGTTCATTAAATGTTTCGTTAAATACATAATGGAATGACCGAATTCTTTTTTGAATAGACTTTTCCAAAGGTTTAATGTTTTTTCGATCCGTACCTTCTTATCTTCTTCATTCAAAATCTCGAACCATTGTTTAGGGATCGTTTCCTTTAGGCTACTTTCCAGCTTATCTACTAACATAACTTCTTTTCGGTATTGGTTTAAAAATGACATCTTGTCCATTGTATTCACTCCTAAAATTGTCGGGGCGGTTCTGGTAATTCCATTCCATTAAATAGAAGAAATATTTACTATTCCCTTCGATGATCCCTGGGAGTTATGATTTATACCTTATTGATCTGAATTGTTTTCTAACTCTATTAAAAAATCCGGGTCAACCCATACTTTTTTCACTTTGTAACCATCCGATTCTGATTCCTGAGTATTTTCTTCCTCAAGAGAATTTACAAATTCATGAAAGGTTTCTGCAATTATATACAAATCATTAAGAGTTATTTTTCCATCTTCGTACATAAGTTCTTCTTCATGATCCCAAAAGTAAACATTCCCATATTTATCTTTTGATAAATTCAAACATACTAAATTCCCACCTGCGTCTCTTCCAATTGGAATACAAGTATTCGGTATTCTATTTTTATAGGTTTCAAACTGGCTTATTAAGTCATCTTCAGACCCTATTCCAAACATAGAAGTCAAAATAAACCTTCGCTTTCCATTTTTATTATAAGTAATGATACTATTTTTCACATACCCTCCATTATGTTGTCTTAAAAACTCAATATACTCTTTTGGTAATTCACAGGTAGTGTCAATAAGTTTGTGTAATTCATAAGGTAGGGATATTCTCTAGCCTTCATTGAGGTGGGGAGTTCTGGCAGGGCCCCGAGGGGCCCTGCCAGAAAAATCGTATTTGCCCCTATTCCTCCTTGACTCCATAACGTTCCAGAAACATAGCTTGTAACGTAGGAAAGGCCGTGCTAAAACCACGTAGCTTTCGTTCGCTCCAGCGCTGATTGTAGTCCTTGGATTGGAGGTAGACGATTTTCTCGGCAGCCTTTTCACCTGGAAGACTATTCATCGTTTTAGTACGCTTTTTGATCTCTTTAATTGTTCGTTCGATGATATTGGTTGTATAAATCATCGGTCGAATCGAAGAAGGATAGCTCAGAAAGGTTAAGAGAACGCTCAAATCCTGTTCCCAAGATTTCACGACTTTCGGATATTTCTTCTTCCAGTTTTCCTTGAATGCTTCAAACCTTTCTCGGGCTTCTTCATGGGTACTGGCTTGATAGATAGGTTTGAGATCTTCTGCGACAGAGGATTGATCTTTCTTTCGCACAGCGTTTAAAGCGTTACGTACTTTATGGACAACGCAGCGCTGCACGTCGGCTTTTGGATAGACAGATTTCATGGCTTCTTCCAGACCAGGAAGCCCGTCGAAAACACCAAGAAGCACTTCTTCAACACCTCGGTCGTACAAGTCTAAGAGAATTTCTTTCCAGCCTAAAGCACTTTCTTGACCGCCTACATAGAAGCCCAGAATTTCTCTGTGACCCTCTTCCGTCACACCAACGACAAGGTAGACGACTTCATTGGCGACATCCTCTCGACGCAACTTCAAATAGGTGCCATCCAGATATAAGACGGAGTATCGTTTTTGAAGAGAGCGTCTCTGCCATGTTTCAATATCTTCAGCTACGACATCGGTGATATGGCTAATGGTAGACGCCGAGTAAGAATGGCCCAGGATGCGCTCAAGAAAATGGCCGATTTCTCGTGTACTAATGCCTTTCTGATACATCGTAATGATCGTTTCACCAAGCCATTGTTCACGACGCTGGTATGGGGAAAAGACTTCTGTTTGAAAGGCATTATCTCGATCGCGTGGCACCTGAAGGTCATCTAAACGGCCGTATTTCGTATCGAGCTGACGGGCATACGTGCCATTTTTGTAGTTTTTCAATTCAGGATGTTCGTCTTCAAAGAAACGATTCATTTCTTCTTTCATGATCGTTTCCAATTTTTCTTTTACAAATTCTCGTACCATGGAATCTAATTGATTTTCTAGTGAATTCTGTCCTATACTAGTAGACATAGGTAGGGCATCTCCTCTCGAGTTGATTTGGTCGTTGACTTTGAGGATACCCTACCTCTTTTTATGTCTCAAATGTTTTACACAAACTATCGTACGTCATCAATTCACACCCTATATTTTCAGTAAATGAAATTAATTTGTTTTCATTAAATCCTTTATTGGATACTATATTGATCATAAAATCCCCCCTTTATTTTCTACTTTTTATAAATATTTCTGAAACAAAAACAGGGATTTCCTGTCTATTCCCCAATTTAAAGACATCATTATTATCTACTTTGTCAGATAGTCTGTAGCTACTTCCCCTTAAAGGTCAGGAATTGTTTATTAGTAGAGTGAGGGAATCGTCGGGACGGTTCCAGACGATTCTATCCTATAATGAAAGGAATCGACGGGACGGTTCTGTTGATTCCACCTCATAAAAAAGGAGCATTAAGTAGTGGAATAATTAATGCTCCTTTTTTTCAAATTTTTGTATCATGAGAACCGCCTCCGCCATGGTACAGCGAAAAGACCACAGGTCGGTTTATTCCCTCTTTAGTGGGACAATGTACCTGTCCCCACGGCTCCTAGAGCAGTTGCCTCTCCCTATCACCAAAGAGTTATTTATTTTAAGTATTTAGCCTCCCACTTATCTTGTTTGTCTATAGGACTAATCTCAGAAATATCTTCATATCCATAATTAATTTTCATTTTACCAGTGTGATCTAAAATAAAAGTTAAGTTAGTCCACTGCTCCTGTCCCTGTTCCTTGAATTCTTCCCGTAATGTTGAAAAGCAATTATACAAGTTATCCTCTAACTCATCATACTCATCTTCATCAATATTAAATAAATCTACTAGATCAAGAATATAAATAGGTTTGATTTCATTTTTAGGGTAATAGTAGAAAAAAACTTTTTTATATCCTACTCTGAATTCAGCATATAAGTATAGCTTCTGCCATTCTTCAGGAACTATATTAACCATTGTATTAGCAATTTGTTGGTAAGTTTGCTCCATTTTTTTAGTTTCCATTTATCTTACCTCCTACGTAATTAGTAAGTCTATCCGTAATCTTCATCATAATCTTAGGGACGGTTGATTCTTCTTTTAAGTTCTTCTTTTTTGCATTTAGAATCAAGTAAAATAGCTAACTAAATCTCACTCCCTCTAATTTTAAAAATTTCTTAAACCTATGTACCATTTCTTCTTTCGTAGTTGGAACTTCTTGAGGCATATAATTAACAAAACTCACCATATCTTCTGGGTAGTGATGATTTCCATAAAACGCTGCAAGCTTATTTAATAATTCATTGTCTTCTTTACATCTTTCTTTTATTTCAGATAAATAAACAAATCTGAGTTTTCTATTCTCCTCTATTAATATTGGGCTTTCTTCATCTAATTGGGGGAAATAATTAGTTTTTATTTCTAACATCACTTTATCTAAATCGTCACTAGATACTCCCCATGAAAGTTCGCTAACAATCCCACTTTCATCACCAATCTTCATCAACTCTCCCGCATAGTCAGAAATAACGTCTTTACTAAAATAATTTTCTTGGACAACCACATAAACAGTTTTCCAGTCATAATTAATATGTCTATTTTTTAATTCTTTTAAGTTCATATTATCCACCTCCTACTTTTGGAAATTTGATTTGGGTTACGCGTATACCACTTTCAATGAATCTCCTCCTATGGCTCCCATCACCATTTGGCTCAATAATCCATTCAAAAACACTTTTTCACCATTATTACTACCTGTTATTTGATATATTACTCTTCTAATGCCGTCCCCTCCTACCAGAGGAAACTCCTCGGCAAATCTTAAATAATCTTCAATAACATCAGAAAAACCATGTTCCTTTGATACACGAGGGAACTCTTTTGCTATAAAAAATTTCCCTTTATCGTCTCTTTCACAAACTGGTTTTTCTTCATCAACCTTTTTCCCACTTCCTATAATCTTAGGGACTGTTCTGTTGATTCCACCTCATAAAAAAGGAGCATTAAGTAGTGGAATAATTAATGCTCCTTTTTTTCAAATTTTTGTATCATGAGAACCGCCTCCGCCATTGTACAGCGAAAAGATAACACAGGTCGGTTTATTCCCTCTTTAGTGGGACGATGTACCTGTCCCCACGGCTCCTTCCTACCTTTTACTTCTCCAAATATCAATCGTGCAACTTATTAAGAAATCCAGAAAATGTGTCTGAGATAAAAAATATGTTTTCTCTTACTCGTTCTTCAACTTGTATTTCTGTTAAATTTTCTTCTTTCATTAACATTTCTTTATCTGCTGCATTTTCATGTTCCCAGAACACTACTTTGGGAGTATGAGTGCTATCTTTATAATCCAAGCAAATCAAATT
>NZ_JAIUKZ010000020.1 GCF_020165985.1 Bacillus sp. RAR_GA_16 | reverse complement strand
TCATTTCTTCTAAAACCGTTAAAGATGTGTTCACAATATGTTTTTCATGATTTAGTTCAGGTAATGTGCTTTTAAAGAAATGGCGCAGAAACGATCCGTGACTAACGATGAGAATGTTTTGACCTGGATATTTTTGATAGAAATCATTTAAGGCTTCATGGGCTCTTGCCACGACAAGTTCTTCTTTTTCAATGCCAAGATCTAACTCACGCCAGTTCTCTCCCCATTTCTCTACTCGCTCTTGCTCTGTAGTGCCTTCAATTTGTCCCCCGCCTGCTTCTCGCAGCCTTGAATCCGTTAGCACATCAATTTGCAGAAATCGGCCGATAATTTCCGCTGTTTCTTTCGCTCGTGATAAATCACTTGAAACGATCCTATCCCAATCTTTATTTAAGAGTGACTCTCCTAGTTTAGCTGCATCACGTCGACCTTGTTCATCAAGGTGAATATCCGAACTTCCTTGAGCCCGCTTTTCTTTATTCCATGATGTACTCCCGTGGCGAATAAAACCGATCCTCATGTGTTTTCCCTCTCTCTTTCACTATTCTGTGTGTAGCGTCTGATTGATAAGACGTAGGTTTTTCATTTAAAATGTCGACTTTCAAATTTGTGTGACTTAAGCCGCCTGAAAGGTAACTCGTTGCTGAAATTCTTGCATGCGGTTGATAGCTTTTCACGATTGATGTAATGGCTTCCTCTGGAAGATGAATGATTGCTTGATTCCTTTCCCAATTTGTTTTCATTCTATCCCTCCTCCTCCTATCATACCAACTCCTCATCAAAAAAGCTCTTTCTCATAGGAGAAAGAGCTGTTGATTTAATTCCAGTTTATTGGTAATGGTAAAACTTCTTGAACTTGTTTTTCGTATGTGGTTACTTGCTCTTCTGTCATCCAAATTCGCACAGAACCATGATCCGCACTGCTTCGAATTAACCGACCTATTCCCTGTCGTAAGCGTAATAGCATATAAGGAAGATCCACTTCATTCACTGGATTTTCTGAATGACTTCGCTTCGCTTGGAATACTGGATCGTTTGGCGGAAATGGCAAGGATGAAATAAGCACCTGCGTAAGCGATTCACCTGGTACATCAAGTCCTTCCCATAGATGATATGAGCATAGAACGGTGGTAGGTTCTTGCTGAAAAGCTTTCACCGTTTCACTGATTTCGCGATCACCTTCGTAGATGATTGTGAAATTCCAGCTTTCTTGATCGGCCCATTTACGGAAACGATTCATTTCTTCGAGAGATGAAAATAACAACAACGAATGGCCTTTGTTCTGATTGAGCGCACGGCCCATTTCTTCCCATTTGTCTTTTTCAGACTGAGCAACCGAGCCATTCATTTTCATTTGTGATTCATAATCAAAAGGAGAATTCACAGAAAATGAGGCGTATTTTTGAATACCAAGACTGCTTGCTGTATAAGAGAAATCCCCTGCCTGAGATAATGTTGCAGACGAAAAGACAAAAGGAATTTTTTGTGAAAACACTTCTTTTCTTAGAATGTCTTCTACGAGTCTAGGCATAATCACAAGCGATGTTTGTGTCTCTGTTTCCTCGAGCCAGTGAATCCCTTCTCCATCCTGAAGTAACGTTCTTAATCCATACGCAAAAAATTCGAGATATTCTTCCATAATCTTGACGTGATAATCTTCCATCACATAAAGCTCAGAATCAAAAACAAGCTGTTCTAATAGGGCATCTACCTTTTCAGCAATGGCTTTTGCGATTTCGATCATTGCTTCTGTGCGTGGTACATCCTTACGAACGGAACCTTCTACGGCTATGGCTGAGTCACTGAGATGAGCAAACCAGTTATCATGAAGCTCAAGAATCTCTTCGACGAGTGTGAGAGATTCTTCTCGTACATCCTGGTCCATGTATCCTGTTAGAATACTTGAGAGAGTCTCAGAGTGAAAGCGATACGTTAGTCCTTTTTGTGCTGAGAATTCAAGGAGGTGTCCTTCATCAAAAACAACGGTACTTGCTTCAGGGAGCAATGGTAGTTGCCCTTCACGTTTACGTGATTCTTTCGTCCAAATATGTTCCATATAAAAATCATGCGAACAAATGATTAAATCACTTGCATGGCGATAATATTCACGATTTAACGTTTGGCCACATCGATGGCGCCAATCACAAGTGGAACACTGTTGCAATGGATTCCCATGCAATCTTTTCCCACTTTTCATTTGGTACCCATGGGTATTCTTTACGATCACCATATCGATGGAATGATTTCATCGACGCAGCAGGTTCGTATACGAACTCAGGAATTTCATCGTGTACGCTCAAGATGTCCTCGTCGTCGGTTCGATGAGAAAGATAGTCAAGTTTTTTTACACAAACATATTGCTCTCTTGCTTTAGCAAGGCGAACATCTACGGTTAATCCTAGCGCCTTCTCAAGCTTTTCAATGTCTCCGCCTTCTTTTACGAGCTGCTCAATAAGTGTTTCATCCGCACACGAAATAATGGCTGGTTTTCGTGTATAACGTGCATAGCAAATCGCGTATAGCAAATAAACAAACGTTTTTCCGGTCCCTACGCCTGCTTCGGCAAAAACAACGCTTTTATTCTTAAAGGCTTGTTCAATTTGAAAAGCCATAAAGATCTGTTCATCTCGAAGTTCATAACCATGTTCAGGTAAAATGTCATAAAATACATCGCCAACATAGTCTCCAAGCTTCTCATAAAAAGAATCTTCCTTTGTGATTTCAAAAGGTAGTGATTGAGTCATGTACGGTCTCCTCTTCTAGCATGATCCGTCCTTTTATTTTCTTATCTATTGGTACTGTGCAAATGCTGACAGTTTGTAACGAGTGTTATAAAAAACAAAAGAAACCAAACTCTATCATAACAGATTTATTCGTATTAGTGAAAAAACATCTATTCTTTCGTTATGGCTTCACTTAGAAGCTGAAAAGAAGTTAGTCTTTCCTCTCGATTAAGGGTGATCGTCGTAATCATGATTTCATCTGGTTCAAATTCTTTTTGTAGATTCATTAGCTTCTGCTTAACCGTCTCAAATGTTCCGCTAATGAGTTTTGTATTGGAATCCGTAGGAAGTGAAACGCGTTTTGCTTCTGCAACGGATAAGAGCGTTTGATCACCTTTTGTCCTTGCCTCATTCATAACATGGGTCCAATGAGCAAGTTCATCTGCTCGTGATTCTGTTTCACTACAAATAACCGAAACGGCTAATAGCGTATAAGGTCTTTCGCCAACAAAGTTGGTTCGATATGTGTTAAAAAGTTCCTTTCCATCATGATCACTCATAAAATATCCAAAAGCATAGGACAAGTTTTGTTCTGCAGCAAGTAATGCGCTTTTCTTTCCTGTTCCGAGCAACCAGGGATCAGGTCTGTGCTTCGGAATTGGTTTTGCTTGAACGTTATAGAACATATGGTCTTTAGGAAAATCATGATGAAGAAAGTGAAGTAACTCTTCTACTTTTTCTGGCATCTTTCGAACTTCTTCAAGAAATCGTGGCGATAATGCCGTTGTTGCTTCAGCAGACCCACCTGGTGCTCTTCCTATGCCTAAATCAATACGATTTGGAAATAGTGTCGCAAGCGTATTGAATACTTCAACAACTTTATATGGTTGATAGTGTGGAAGAAGAATCGCTCCAGCACCAAGTCGAATTTGCTTTGTGTGTGCACCAATATAGCTTAAGAGCACTTCAGGTGCTGGACAAGCGACATGCGTTAAATCATGATGTTCTGTCACCCAGTATCGTGTATAGCCGAGACGATCTGCAAGAACAGCTAATTCTTTTGAGGACTCTAGAGCGTCCCTTTCCGTTTCTCCATGAAAAATGGGTGATTGGTCAAGTATACTTAATTTCATTACGCACCTCTTTTTATACAATCTCTTCTTATCATATAGAAAGAAGCATCACATTTATACTCGAAAGCCCTGACATAGAAAAACGCCCAAAATAGGCGTTTTAGATAAGCAGGTTAAAAAGGTCCTGATCCTTATTAATTTCAATATAAGAAAACCCTTTTCGATTTAAACGTTCAATTAGAGGTTCATAATCTTCTTTATGCTTAAGTTCGATTCCTGCTAAGACTGGTCCTCGATCTCGATTGTTCTTTTTTGTATATTCGAAGCGGGTAATATCGTCAGTTGGTCCTAATACATCCGCCATAAATTCCTTTAAGGCGCCAGCACGCTGTGGAAAATGGACAATGAAATAGTGCTTCAACCCTTCATAGATCAAAGATCGTTCCTGTATTTCCTGCATCCGGTTAATATCGTTATTTCCTCCGCTAATGACGCAAACCACGTTTTTTCCTTTAATTTGATCTTTATAGAAATCGAGTGAAGCAATCGATAAAGCACCTGCAGGTTCTGCTACAATCGCATTTTGATTATAAAGTTCTAATATAGTCGTGCAAATTTTTCCTTCTGGAACGAGCACCACATCATCGAGAAGATGCTTGCAAATATCTAGCGTCAGTTTCCCTACTTGCTTTACGGCAGCCCCGTCGACAAATTTATCAATAAAGTCAAGTGGTACGACGCTATCGTGTTCAATCGAACGCTTCATTCCCGCAGCGCCTTCAGGTTCAATTCCAACGATTTTCGTAGCGGGACTAATGCTCTTAATATACGACCCAACGCCAGAAGCAAGTCCTCCCCCACCAATGCCGAGCATCACATAATCAACTTCATCTATGTCATTCATTATTTCCAGGCCAACAGTTCCTTGACCTGCAATCGTTCGGTAATCATCAAACGGATGAATAAACGTTTTGTCTTGCTTGTTACAAAACTCTTTCGCTGTATGGAAGGAATCATCAAACGTATCTCCTGTTAAAATCACTTCAACGTAGGAGCCTCCAAACAGTTCAACTTGCGATATCTTTTGTCTTGGCGTGGTAGCTGGCATAAAGATATGACCCTGAATACCAAGCGTCTTACATGAGAAAGCGACACCTTGCGCATGGTTTCCTGCACTTGCGCATACAATCCCGTTTTCCTTTTCTTCGATTGTTAAGCTTTGAATAAGGTTATAAGCCCCTCTAATTTTAAAAGAGCGAACGTTTTGTAAATCTTCCCTTTTCAAATAAACATTGCAGTTATAGCGATCGGAAAGGATCTCATTCCGCTGCAAGGGTGTATGAACAACGACTTCTTTTAAAACTTGGTTTGCGATAATGATATCTTCCACCTGAACTTTACTGATTGTTTTACTCATTCTCGCACTCCTTCAGATTAAATTGAATTATTTAACTTTTTAAAAATCATTTTAACACAATTTAATGCTGTTGTACGTTATTGTTCTAAAAGAATTGAATTTCTTTTGCAATAAAAAGCATGCTACAATTTTAAGAGATACTCAATAATCGAGGAGGAGTCATACATGAAAAAATGGGCTTTTGTGTCAGATTTTGACGGAACGATTTCAAAAAAAGATTTCTACTGGCTTGTGATCGACACTTACTATCCGGAAGGTCAATCTTTGTATACAAAATGGAAAGCTGGTGAAATACAGGATATTGATTTTCTAAGCCAGGTTTTTCAGTCGATTGACCAGCATGAGGAGCAAATTATTCAAGATATTCTCTCGCTACCTATTGATGAGCACGTCCCCTCTTTCATTCGAACGGTTCAAGAAAACGGTGGGGATTTCTATATTCTAAGTGCCGGAACCGATTATTACATCCATCACATTCTACAGCATTATGGCATTCAAGACGTACCGGTATTTTCAAATAAAGGATATTATGAAGGTAAGAATGTGCATTTATCACTTGATGAAAATCATAAACATTACTCAAGACGATACGGCATTGATAAATCGAAAGTAATTGCAGAATTAAAGGAAACCTATGATGTTGTTTATTTTGCTGGTGATAGTGAACCTGATTCTCATCCAGCGAAAGTGGCTGATTTAACTTTTGCTAAAGATGCATTACAAGATTTATTAAAGGAAAAGAATGTGCCGTACGTTGCCGTTGATTCGTTTTTGCAGATAGAAGATTACTTGCGTGAGAAAGGAACGGTTTAATCATGCATGCATTAACGAATATTCCGATCCCTTCGATTCTGGAGATTCGTAAAGGAATCCGTCATCAGCTAGATCCTATTCTTCAAAAACATGGGTTTCAACATCCCCTGTTTTTGTTTGATGCATTTACTTACGATGCTTATGCTGAGTGCTTTCAAAAATCGATGCACATGACGATTAACGTTCAAAAAATGGAACCAGGTCAAACCATTCAGGATCTTATTGCATTTGCTTTTAAACTTGATTCCTATGATGTTGTTGTAGCTATGGGTGGCGGTATGATTATTGACTACGGAAAGTATATTTCCTTTTCTAGAAAACTACCTTTTATCAGCATGCCTACATCTGCTTCTAATGATGGGTTTGCTAGCAGCAATTGTTCCCTTATCGTGAATCAAAAAAAGACAACCGTTCCTGCACAGGTGCCTTTTGGCATCATTGCTGATCTTGAAGTGATTCAACAAGCACCTTTGCATTTCTTACTTGCAGGAGTAGGTGACTTAATGAGTAACATTACAGCTCTTTATGATTGGGAATTTGAAGAAAGGCATGGAAAAAGTCATGTCAATGCCTTCGCAGCAATGCTAAGTAAAAAAGCGGTCAATAGCTTCATTCGAACGCCGATGACCGATCTTCAAAACCCCATCTTTATCAAAGAACTCGTAAGTTCGTTGACAATGGGCGGAGTGGCTACAGTCATTAGCGGAAATAGTGCCCCTATAAGTGGTTCAGAGCACTTAATCTCACATGCTCTTGACAAGCAATTATCGAAACCTTATATGCACGGAATTCAAGTTGGGCTCGCTACATATATCATGGCAAATGTCCAAAGTCATCGAGCCTTACGTATGAGGAAAGTGTTTGAACGAACGGGTTTCTTTCATTATGTGAAAGAAGAAAAGGTTCAAAAACGCGCTCTGGCAGATGCCATTTTATTAGCGCCCTCAATAAAACCAAACCGCTACACCTACCTTCATGATCCTACCTTTCAACAAAAGGCCCTTTCTTTTATAGAAAATGATTACACGTTAAAGGAAGTATTAATATAAAAAAAAGCCCTTAACAAAAGGGCATTTTTATAGTTTACATAATAATATTACGTTCCATTAAAGTTCTGTTCTAATGTCCCAAAGTTCAGGGAAAAAGCGATGATCCAGGACCTTCTTTAAATAACCGACGCCAGACGAGCCTCCAGTCCCCTGTTTGAATCCGATAATCCTTTCGACTGTTTTCATATGGCGAAAACGCCATTGCTGTAGCCAATCTTCTATATCAACAAGTTTCTCAGCTAGTTCATACAGGTCCCAATACGATTCGACATTACGATAAACGGTTAACCATGCCTGCATGACCGAGTCATTCTTTCTGTATGTTTCGGTTACATCACGATCAAGAACTTCCTTATCAATAGGTAATCCCGCCCTCGATAGTGCCTTAATCGCTACATCATAAATACCGGGTTCCTGATAAGCTTCTTTTAGTTCTTCATGAAGATCTTTATCTTTTTCATAAATCTTTAAAACGTGAGGTGTTTTATAGCCTAATGCAAACTCGATCATACGGTATTGATAAGATTGAAAACCAGAAGCCTGTCCAAGCGAATCTCGGAACTGCATGTATTCTGAAGGGGTTAACGTTGAGAGAACATCCCACGCCTGAATGATTTGAGTCTGTGTTTTCGAAACACGTGCAAGCATTTTAAAAGCAGTGGATAATTCATCGTTTTCGATGGCTTCAATTGCCCCTTTTAGCTCATGCAGGATTAGTTTCATCCATAATTCGCTTACCTGGTGAATAATGATAAAAAGCATTTCGTCATGATGGTCGGATAGCCTATTCTGCCCCGCAAGTATTTTATCTAGGCTTAAGTATTCTCCGTATGTCATATTGTTTTTAAAATCTGTATGTATAGATGCTTCTGTTGGATCTTGACGATCTTTTTTTACCAACGACATTACCTCCTTATGTATTGTAAGCGGAACCAAACAACCATACTACACCAAGTTTCTTCATTAATATAGTGCTCCGTATAATGAAAGAGCTTAATCCCCCTCCTCTCCCAAAAGTATAACATCTTCCTATTTAGATGTTTCTTACAAACTAAAGTTAAACAGTGATTCATCCATCTGCTCTTGCTCAATACCGATGTATCTTAAGGTAATCGATGGTGCTGAATGGCCGAAGATCTTTTGAAGCATTGCTACATCTTTCGTCTGTTTATAGTAAAAGTAACCAAACGTCTTTCGCATCGTATGCGTTCCTATTTCAGAAAGCCCTGCTTCTGCTGCAGCCTGGTTTAGAATTTTGTATGCCTGACCTCTTTGAATAGGTAGATCTGTTTTGTTTGAAGGAAACAAAAAATCTCCTTCTTCCATATCAAACGTATAGGACTCGATTAGCTCCTTAAGTGCATAGTTAATCGGAAACCGTTTTGATTTTCCGGTCTTTTTTTCTTTTATGATGATATGCGTTTGGTTTCGAACGTCACCAACACGTAAAGGTAGTAAGTCACTTATGCGTAATCCGGTGTTAATTCCCATATTAAACAAAAACCAGTCTCTGGAATTTCGCTTTCGAAGGTTTTGTTTTACTAATTTTATCTTCTGGGGATCTCGAATCGGCTGAACCGTGTTCATGAAGGCAACCTTCTTTCTATATTCGATATGTATTATTAATGATAAATTTTTGATTGATATGTATCATTATACCTTTCTTGTCTCCCTTAGAAAAGAGAAAAACCCCTAAAAATAAGCTTTCATTCATTTTCACAATGATACACAATATATGTTTTGTATCATTGTGCAGAAATAGAAGCACTTAGTTTTATTTCAGTGGACATTGTGTCATTCGTTCGTAACGAGCTTAAAAGTTAAAATGAGATGTGTTGCTTTTTATTTTGTCAACTATTCTGTATGAAAAAGGAGTAAGGTATCTTACATCATTCTTTCTCGATTCAGGTTAGAATAAGTATTGCCTTAGATGATAAGGTGATTGTTTCTATCCAAAGGAGGAAATAGTTTGTCTAAATTCGCATTGAAAGACGCAGTACCAGATTTCACACTTCCATCGGTAAATGGCGAAGAGTATTCTTTTGAATCATATCGAAAAGAAAAAGGTGGATGGCATCTTGTTATTTTCTTTAGAGGTTCTTGGTGTCCTGTCTGTGTGAGCGATCTAGAAAATCTAGAGGAAAGCACTGGATTTTTTGAGGGTAAAAATGTTCATATTACGACCATTTCTACTGATAAATTTGAAGATCTTAAAGCAATGGCGGAAGAAAAGAACCTCTCGTTCCCAGTACTCGCAGATGACGACTTATTAGCAATTAATGCATATGATGTTCACTATCATCATGAAGATGATCCTTATGATGATCATGGTGCTCATGGTGAGCCAGCGTACTTCTTAATTGACGAGAAAGGTGAACTTCTCTATCAACAAAGACAGACAAGCCCTTTTGGTCGTCCGACAGTTACAGAATTACGTAAAATTGTTCAGTATATCAGTAAGTCATATAAAGGGTAATAAAAAACAGGCCACTTCGGCCTGTTTTTATTGAGTTATTTTCGTTTTTGGGAAATGTTTTTATTGATAGTAATTGAATTTTTTAATATCATTACGGTAATTGAAATTTATTTTTATCGATTTACCGTTCGTTGTTAATTTGAACATTTAGAATTAAAATAGTTTGCTCACCTGATGTCTCAAACTATTTTATATTGAATTCAATACACCAATTGTTTTTAAATATTATTAAAAAACCACAAGCATCCCTCTGCCTGTGGTTATCGATTAGCGTACTGCTTCTCTTCCATGAAGTTTCTCTAGATTAAATTCATTACCTCATCGATAGCAGTTTACACCCAACGCTTCTTGAATGCATTTGTTACGTAACCTTCCTTCTCGGCGTATTCTCTAATCACATCTTTTATTTCATCTGGTTGATACTGAAAGTTTCGATTGTTTGCTAGAATTCTGGATACCCAGAACCTCTTAACAAGTAATCTGAAGAAGCCACGCGGTACCATCTCTCATGATCAAAAGGTTCATCGTTAATCGTAATCATCTTAATTTGGTTATGGTCATGATGAATTTTTGCACCAGATACATGAAGACGTCCTACATACTTCCCTCGAAAACCTGGTCCTTTTCCATCCGCCATACAAACCGAGGTATTTAATGAACTTTCAAGAGCTGCATAGAGGTTTTTCCCTTGAATTTCAAAGTAAGTGGGATTTAGTGGAGAAGGACAAATTTCAATTAGCTTTTTATTAGACACATAGTCGACGAGACCACCGTTTGAAATTCCACTGTTTATAAGGCCAAGATCGCAATCAAAACGGTCTTTCAACCCATCTGCGATTAAATTGGTCAACGGATTCTCTTCAATTATGTCATGCCACAATGGTTCGCTTACAGGATAAAGCGGTTTACTAAGATTAGCGATCGCTTCTTCCCTGCTTTCTTGTAAGATATTTTGAATTTCTACATCCTCAACCGCTTTAGCTGTTGATATGGTAGAAGAAGCTAATAGTTCTACGCCTTCATTTGATACATCAACTTCAATAATTCCAATATGCTCACCATACATACCTGCTGAATTTAGTATCGTATTATTCACTATTTTTGCTTCCTCATAAAGGACGTGGTCATGTGAGGATAAAATCAAATCAATTTCATCGATGGCTTCTGCTAATTCGATATCTGCTTGTGTACCAACATGGTTTAAAACAATACAAACATCATAGTTTCCATGTTGCTTCTTGATCTCTGCTCTGATCATTTCTACATAATCTATAATTTGAAACCCCATCAAATCATTGAATTCTTGTAAATCTGGAGATGCACCCGTAATTAAAATGCGAAGTTGATTTTTCATCACATTCGTACTACTGTATACCCCTTTGAACGATTCACCGTTAGCTTTAAGGAGATTGCAACTAATAAACGGTACAGTGCTCTGAACCGCCATATGTTCTAGTGTCTCATTTCCATTAAATAGTTCATTATTTCCTATCGTTATCGCGTTGTACCCAGCTGATTCTAACATCCTTACTGCGCCGATTCCTCGCGTCCCCTGAAGCTCGATGCTTTTAAAATCAGCAAAGTCCCCGCCATCTAACACGAGTGTATGTTCATCTGCATAATCCCTAATAAGTGATGTTGCTTTAGCGAAATTATTAAAGTGACTATGAATATCGTTCGTATGTATGATCGAAAGCTTCATGATTGTCCCCCAGTATGTAAATTTAGTGCCATTCTACTATTTCGGAATTAACATACAAAATCCTTCCTTACTCTCATTATCTTAAAATAAAGTTTCCAGTTTGAAGAAGGAAATGGATAGGAAGCAAAGAAGATTCAACTAACTACATTCATAAAGGAGTCGTTCTAATGGCTAATATCGGAAATGAAATTCAATTTGGTATTTACAAACAGATGCATTCACCTGATCCAGAGCGTTTACCAACAAGGTATGAAGATTTGAAAGCACGAGCACGAGAAATTCTTGAAGACGGACCTTATGATTATGTTGCCGGAGGATCTGGTGCAGAAGAAACGAAAAATGGGAACCGTGAAGCATTTAAAAGATGGAATATCGTGCCTCGTGTCTTTCGTCATGTTGAAGAAAGAAACTTAAAGGTGGGCTTGTACGGTCAGATGCTCCCATCTCCATTGTTAGTGGCTCCAATTGGTGTGCAATCTATTATTCATCAAGAAGGCGAACTTGCTTCAGCGAAAGCTTCTGCTTCAATGGGAATTCCATACATCACCAGCTCCGCCTCAAGTCATTCTATGGAAGACATTGCTGCTATAATGGGAGATGCACCTAAGTGGTTTCAACTTTACTGGAGTCGAGATCCAGAGATTGCAAAAAGTTTTGTACAGCGAGCTGAACTCGCTGGATACTCAGCAATTGTCGTTACGCTTGATACTCCTATGATGGCATGGCGTGAGTTGGATCTACAGAATGTGTATTTGCCTTTTCTAATTGGTGAAGGAATTGGTAACTATTTAACAGATCCTGCTTTTCGCGCTGGACTTCATGTACCGCCTGAAGAAGATGCTATGGGAGCAATCATGCATTGGACTCACGTTTTTGGAAATGCCGGACTAACGTGGGAGGATTTAGCAGAGCTAAGGAAATATACGTCTTTGCCGATTATATTAAAAGGAATCCTTCATCCTGATGATGCAAAATTAGCCTTAAAATATGGAGCTGATGGCATTATTGTTTCAAACCACGGTGGGCGTCAGGTGGATGGCGCAATCTCAGCACTCGATGCTCTGCCGGCCATTGTGGAAGCTGTTGAAAATCAAGTCCCTGTTTTGATGGATAGTGGAATTAGACGAGGTGCTGATGTATTTAAAGCTATAGCACTCGGAGCTAGAGCAGTTCTTGTTGGACGACCATGTATGTACGGACTAGCTGTAGCTGGACAAGTAGGTGTGAAACATGTGTTATCAAATCTTCTTGCTGACTTCGATTTAACGATGGCTTTATCTGGGTGTCGAGACATCAATGAAATTAACAAAGCTATGATCATTCCAAGTAGTAGATAATCAAAAAACGAGCGGAGATCTCCGCTCGTTTTTTTATGATTTCCATTGAACAGCTTCATGATGTCTTTGCACCGCGGCAATTCTTTTTAAATATATGACGTATATGACCATTGAAATAAGAACAGAAATCCCTGCTGTTAAATAAATATCAGCATAGCCAAATGTGGATGCGATCAATCCGAAAAACATTGCCCCTAGTCCTACCCCTAAATCAAAAAACGAGAAAAAGGTAGCATTCGCCATTCCTTTTCGGTGAAGCGGCGCTTCATTAACTGCCCATGCTTGAAGAGCTGGCTGCACAGACCCAAATCCAATGCCAAATAATACAGCTGCAAGAATGAGCATAAATTCATTCGCTAATAACGTCAAATCAATCATTGCCGCTAGAATTAAGAAGGCTCCTGGAAGAAAAATAGCTTTATGCCCTTTCCGATCATAGATTCGCCCTGCAAAAGCACGTACAAGCATAAGCGATACAGCAAACACGACAAAGTACCATTCGATTCCATCAATACCTAATTGTTCAGCATACAATGGTAGAAAGGTAGCAATCCCACCAAAGACCATTGTAATGAAAAATAATAGTATCGAAGGCATTAATGCTGTTTTTTCAAAGATGTCCCATTTCTTTTTCTCAATCGGTGTTTTATTCGCCGGTTTATAGCGAATAATTGAAGCGATCAGGAATGAAAGCAAACCGGCAGAAGCTGCAATTAAAAACATGGTTTTAAAACCAGAAAGAGCGATGAGGAATAAACCAAGAGCTGGACCAAAAGCCATTGCTAAATTTCCAGCAAGGCCAAAATATCCCATTCCTTCTCCCCTTCTCTTTTGGGGAATCAAATCCGTTGCGATTGTGCCCACTGCTGTTGTCGACATCCCCCATCCTAGTCCCTGAACGACCCGCATAAGAAATAAAAGCACTAGACTGCCGGTAAATGCATACGATCCAACAGAAATAACAAAAATCATTAATCCAATTAAGAAGATGATTCTCCTACCAAGTGATTCAAGAACATGTCCGCTCCAGGGTCGAATGAGTAAAGCGGATAAAGTAAAGATACCGACGACAAAACCAATAAGTTGATCGCTCCCACCAAGTTCATTTACAAACAAAGGCAGCGTAGGTAACGTCATCTGAAACCCTGCAAAAATAAAAAAGTTTGCCAGGCATATAAAAATAAAGTCTCGCGTCCAGATCTTTTCTTTCTGAAGATCCTCTTGTTTGACCATACCTATTCCTTCTTTCTATCACATAAGTTCTCTCTTATCTTACAACATGCCTCCACTTTTTAAGAGTTTCCTGCTCAGACAAGAAAAGCGTAGACGAGCGTTCAGAAACGAAAGGATTGGAACGCTTGAACGAAACACGCTGTTTGTGTTTAGTGAAAGCGTGAAATCCATACGTTTCTGCGAGTCGCAGCTAGACAAAAAGCGTAGACAAGCGTTCAGAAACGAAAGAATTGGAACGCTTGAACGAAAAAACAGTGCCCTTATACTGGGGACACTGCTTTAGAATTATTTATATATGGGCAGGTTCATAAAATTCAAGCCATTCGCCGTCTGGTCCTGCGAAAAAAAGATACTTTGCTCCATTTGGTAATTTGTTGATTCCTTCATCAATAAACGTTACACCAAGATCATGCAGACGCTTGCGTTCTTCTTCAATATTATCAACTGTAAAGGCAATATGGTGAACTTTCCCTTCCGTAGGTAAATCTGCATCATATCCTTCTATTAACTCTATTAAAATTTCTCCATCAAAGCCAAGAAAAGCGAGTTTTTTATCGCCATCAGGATGATCAAATTCATCAAGTAGTTCGAGTCCAATCATACCTTGATAAAACCCTTTAGATGCTTCAATATTTCGCACTTGTACCCCTACATGTTCAAGCTTTTGAATCGCCATAAGTCACCAGCTTTCATTCATTTTATCGTCTCTGTAACTTTAACACACTAACGTAAAAGAAGGAAACAAAAGCAAACTAATTAAACGTCTGTAGGAAGAATTTGATTCAGAACCTCATTAATTACAACAGCTGATTCCAACCTTACTGAAACCGCTGGTGGCAGGACATCTTTCATTCCTTCAAACGGCATGCCAAGATAGAGTACTTTTCGATCAATCGTTACAAAAGGAAAAGGACTGTCATACGAAACATGCAATGCAAACGGTATCGCTTGAACGACCGTTTGAGAGAGTATAATTGTTTTTCCTGTAGCAGATTTTAACGTTTTTATCCACTCTTGTGTTAGTGATGTTCCGGTTGGAATAGAAATGATGATTTCGTTGGCATTCTGAATATCATGAAATACGTCATCAGTGTTTAAAGCATGGCTCCATTTCAACTGAGGATGTTGATGTGTAACCCACTTACCTATTTGATTAGGTCCGATTCGTTCGTTTTTCTTTAACTGGTGCTCCACTAATTGCCGGAGCGTTTTTGATTGTGGCATCCGCTTTTTAATATAGTCAACGTTGCTAACATGGATGAATTTCCCTTTTGTACGCGTCATGGCTACATTGATTAAACGCTCACTATTATTTCCTGTCAGTAGCATTCCAGGCCGGAATTCTGGATCACTATCTACAGTATCAAACACCATCATATCTCGTTCACTTCCCTGAAATTGATGAACAGTTGCTGAAAGAATATCTGCTTGTTCAGTCGGTGACAGGAGGTCTTCTACTAGCAATCCCATGAGTTTCGATTGGGCACGATAAGGTGTGACATACCCAATCGAGGTCATCCCTGATTGCAATGATTCATATATGGCTTGAAAAGACAAAAAGAGTTGCCATAAGTTCATTCGAGATTTAGTAGATTGCCCGGTAAAACAATATGTGCCAGTATGACTTGTATCAATCAGAATGGAAGCCATTCCTTTGAAAGGCCGTTTTTCAACAATGGCTTTCCTTAACGTAGCAGTATTGGGATGATCCTTAACAAGAGAATGATAAATCGTTTTATTTGTAAAAGCGGAAATAACAGGATGCATGCGCCTTTGCTCATTTAATAGAAACAGCTGCGGATGAAGGTTACCCGATTGAACCGTTTCAATAATGCCAGCTCGATGAAAGACGTCTTCTTTTAACCATTTTGAAACAAGTGGATGTCGGGCTGAAGCAATTGGAGGCAGCTGTTTAAAGTCACCACATATCACAACCCTTTTTCCAAGTGAAGCAGCAAACGCTGCCTGAGGGACATACGCCATACTCGCTTCATCAATAATGACAACATCGACACTTTTTCGATAGATGGTTTCATCAATCGCCGCTTTTGTTAAAGTAGTTCCAATAATCGAGGCGTTTTTAACGAATTCCATTTCTTTACGCCGAATCTTTTCAAGAACATTCCCTAATTTAGACTCTACCTTTAGCAATTGATTTGAATCACGTTTGCTAAAGGAATGTGATAGGTCTTCTTTTAAATTCTTCCTTTCCTCCATTATGCTAGCTTTCTCTTCAGCAAGATCTGGGTGTTGTGTCATAAGCAGCTGATCTGTATAAAGTGGCAGTATTGAAGGAACGTCACGTTGCAGCCCATAGCGCATAATTTTACCTTCTTCAAACTTCTCCTTTTTTTCAGCAAAAAGAGCGATTTCACGCATTAAAACATCGACAGCCTGATTACTATGCGATAATATTAGAACGCTTTTTCCTTTAAAAAAATGGTTTGCGGCGGCTCTTGCCAGATTATGCGTTTTACCAGTACCTGGAGGGCCCCATACATAGGTTACTGGATTGTATTTTGACCTAAGAATCAATTCGTGAAGGTGACTCTTAATTTTTTCTTCAGGATGTTTTAGCGTTTTTGGCGGATTCATTAATTTGCTAACACGCGCTAACCTTCTTTTACTTTTCTTTATTTCCTCAAGGCGTTCGTGTAGCTCATCAAGCAATTCCCATGGGTCATGGTAAAGATCGGCTTCTCTTATTTCATCGCCAAAATCACCTTCAAGGGCGAGAATAACATTTTTCCCCTCTGAAGATAACATTCTTCCTTCGCGTTTAATATGTTTCATTTCAATACGTATTTTTGATCCAGATGGAATCTGAATAGGCGCACGTGCATCAAAATAGTATCGAAAATCATCGCCGGATAATAAACGCCCGTTAACAATTCTGATTGGTCTACTTCCAAACTGTTTTAAATGAGCAATTTCCGCACGTAGTGCTAATTGCCATTCTTCTATCATTTCTTTCATGATCTATCGCTTCCTTCTAACCATTCGTTCTTTACAATTTCTATACTATAACATGCTCACCAATAACTCTCTACTTAACTCTTATGCTTTATGGTGAGAATGGACGTGATTAAGAAAGACTTCAAGAACTTTCGTTTGAAAAGGAGAACGCATTAATATAGAAAATGTTCGTGTATATTGAAAGTTGGGCAATTCAAGAATTTTTAAGGTTCCAAGTTTTAATTCTTTTCGAATCGTCCATTTTGAAAGAATACCTATGCCAATTCCTGCTTCGACAGACTCTTTAATGAGTTGCGTACTGCCAAATGACATTTTTTGAGAAGGGTCAATTGATAGAAGCTCCCACATTTTTTCAGTTGCTTCTCTCGTTCCAGAACCTTCTTCACGGACAATCCACATTTCATTTTCAAGAGTGCTTCCATGATCGACATCCTTGTGTGAAGGGGCTGCTATAATGACCATTTCATCCTGTGTGAAGCTATCTACTTTCATGTGTCGTGCTGGATAGTCTCCCTCTATAATACCAACATCTAGCTGATGAGAATAAACAAGATCTCCAATTTCTCTTGAATTTCCAATGGTAACAGCTGGTGTAATTAAAGGATACTTTTCTCGTATTGAAGCAATAACATGTGGCAAAACATATTCCCCATAAGTGTAACTCGCACCGATTGTCAGTTTACCACTTGCTCGGTTCGTCAAGTCATCCAATAAATAGTTCATTTTTGAAAACAAGTTTAATAACTCGATTGCATGATGATAAACAATTTCACCAGCTTTGTTCATTTCTACCGATCGGTTGTTTCTTTCCAGTAACTTCGTACCAAGACTCTCTTCTAAGCTTTTAATATATTGACTAACGGCAGGCTGCGTCATATGTAACTCTTCCGCTGCTCTGGAGAAATTTCGCTTATCGACGACTGTAACAAACACTTTTAATTGCTGATCCACTTCCTCACCTCTAACTATAAGTTATTACTTATTATAACCATTAAATATAATTATTTCACTTATAATACTTCGTAACGTAAACTATAGAAGGAGAAACGGAGGAAAGAATATGTTCAACACGTTAAGACATCAGCAAACGCTACCGGAACCCATTCGCTGGATTCTTGGCATTGCCTTTACGTTTTTTATTGCGTTATTAGGTTATTTTCTAGCAATGGTCCCAGGATTTAAGCTTACTGGGCAACTAGCCTCGGCAATTTTAATTGCGATTGCATATCGACAAGTGGCTGGCTATCCGGAGTGGCTTAGAAAAGGCATCACCTTTTCATCCAAAAAACTACTACGATTTGCGATCATTTTATACGGAATTAAATTGAATGTTAGTATGATACTTCAAGATGGACTACCTATTCTATTACTAGGTGGACTTGTTATTGCCTTTGCTATCTTATCATCCGTTTGGCTTTCTAAAGTGATGAATGCTAATAAGTCTATTACGCTGCTTCTAGGTGCGGGGACAGGGATTTGCGGCGCAGCTGCAATTGCAGCTGTTGCACCGATCGTTGAAGCGAAAGAAGAAGATACGGCAATCGGCGTTGGCATTATTGCTTTGTTTGGAACGATTTTTTCCATTGGTTATACCATTCTTCGCCCATTCCTTCCATTAACATCAAGCGAATATGGAATATGGTCTGGAATTTCACTACATGAAGTCGCTCACGTTGCTCTAGCAGCAGCACCTGGAGGAGAAACAGCGTTAGCAATGGGATTGCTCGCCAAGCTTGGAAGGGTTTTTCTCCTTGTCCCGGTATGTTTTTTATTGATGTATCTGATGAAACGCAAAAACAAAGGGTCTCAACAAAAAGTGCCATTTCCATGGTTTTTAGTTGGCTTTGTGATCATGAGTCTAGTAGGAACATTCCTTCTCGGGCCAATTATCCCCTTCTCAGATTCAGCGATGAATGTCGTGACTGAGATGACAACTTGGTGCTTAACCGCTGCTATGGTAGGACTAGGGTTAAGCGTTAGTTTAAAAGACTTGAAAAATAAAGCCTTAAAACCAATGGCGATTATCACAATTGTGTCAATTACGCTATCACTTTGCACTTTCTTTGTCGTTAAGTGGTTTTACTAAACTTCTGAATGGTCATCCTCTTTGGATGACCATTTTTTTCGTACATAATCGACGTATCGAAAAGCGGTTCGCACGATTAAAGCGTGAAGAAGAATACCTACAATCGTAAGAAGAATAATCACCACTTTACCTATGAAAGAAGTCGGTTCTACAGAAAATCTCCCAACAAAGATAATTGAACCCAATGACCAAATCGCAGCATCCTGGAAAGAATCGACTACAGGCTCATAGAAGTAAAATGGGAAAGTTGAAACAATAACAAACACAAAATTCGTTAAAAACCAAGTTTGAGGAGACATTCCCATTGCCTTACCTAGTATGGGATTACTAAATCGTTTTGCGATAGTTTTAATACGCCATAATCGATAAAGTCTAGCAAGCTTTGCTCCTTGGAAAATGGAGTCAAGGGGGATTAAAGCGATCAAATCAAAAGGATGACTTTTGATGTAATCCCATCGACTTTTCGATAAATAAAGAAAAACGATGTAATCAATAAAAAAGACAATCCATGTGCCAATCAGGATCTCCTGTTGAAAGGGAGACTCATACCAGATTGTTGAAACGGATAAGATCACACAAACAAATAAAAGATACTGATAGAGTCGTTTAAGCATGTAATCCCCCTTCTATATACTAATCCTTCCATCCCCGGTATCGCGCCGTTCGCACTTCTTTTATGTAAGGTTCTAAATCTGGCATCTGCTTTTGTTTCGCCAATTGAACCGCCAGTTCATTATCATAAGGTACACGAATGACCGTGATCGAATAACTCTCCCTTTTTTCTGAGTGTAAATGACCTTCTAATATGACGTAGGAAGCATCAGGTCTTTCAAGTGAATTTCCCACACTTCCGGTATTAAAGAGCGTTTTTTCACGCAAGTATTGTAGAAAACTCCAGTGGATATCCCCGTAGCCTACAATATCTGGTTGATTATCTGTATTGAGAAAACCACCAGTTTCGTTAGTGTTTTGAAACATTGTCAGTCTTTTTTCTAAAGGATCACTCTGATAGATCCGTACATGCACACTTTCAGGTGATGCGTGTAGAAGTCGTACTCGTTGACCACTTAAATAGAAGTCATGCTGAAACGGGAGGCTTCGTAAGTATGCTAATCTCTCCTCCCCTAATACAGCTTGGTGCCACTTCATTGTTTCCCATTCGGAATGTGTAGCCATATTTTCATCCCAATTTCCTCTAACTACAATCTTACAATGGTCTCTTATAAGATCAACTACTAACTCCGAATCTGGCCCTTTCCCAACAAGATCTCCCAAGCAATAAATTTCTGAGACTTGTTTGTCTTTACAGTCGTTCAATACAGCCTTTAATGCAGGCATATTCCCATGTATATCTGATATAATCGCGATTCGCTCCATGTTTTGCCTCCATCCCTACTATTCATACCTATTATACCAGTCATATGATCCTTCAACGATAAATTCATTACTCATCAGCATTTCGAGAGTTCTGTAACACTCCATAAAAAAAAGCTGCAGTCGCAGCCATATTATAACGCATTCCCCGATAAAACGAGTAGGATGTCATCTTCTACTTTCTCGATTTCTTCTTCATCAAGAAAGTGGTTGATTACAATCGAAAATATAAGAGGTTCCTCCTTTTTAATATAGCCAGATAAAGAGGTTACGCCTATAAGAGATCCAGT
>NZ_JAIUKZ010000017.1 GCF_020165985.1 Bacillus sp. RAR_GA_16 | reverse complement strand
TCGATCCTCGTTTTAAATACTCAGCAATTTCTGTTTCTCCTCTTTCAATTGCAAATTCATAAGCACCCATCTCCTGCATGGTGGATCCTGTATACGTAACAGTGATATCTATACCACTTTGAACAAGGCACTCTACAACCTCCAAATGCCCTCCGTAAATGGCTGAGAAAAGAGGATTTCTATTGGGGTCACGAACATCTATTTCTGCACCAATATCCAATAAATACGTTACAATACTAACTTCCCCTTCAGCAGCTGCTTGTGCAATTGGAGCTGACTTCGGCACACCTTCGTTTACATTAATATCCAAACCCTTATGTACTAGAAATTTGATCATATCAAGTTGACCAGCTCTAGCCGCAACGTGTAGCCACGTTCCAAATGGCGTTACGAAATAAAGCAAACCTTGATCATGATTGAAAATCTCTTTCACTTTCTCTATATCACCATTTTTAATTAAATCATACAATGTTATGGCAGTTTGCTTGTTATCCATAGTCCTCTCCTAAAAGTTTTACTGTCATCTATGTAAAGCTACTTTTTTTAAAATCTAAAGCAATTTCTACAGCATGCTCTGGAGATAAATTTTTCTCGTTCCAAAAAATCAAATCACTGGGAGCAGGGTCACTTCCATCTCCAGTTAATTTCCATGTCTGGATAAACTCCAGGTAGATTGATCCCTCTTTTCACCTTTTCGTTATCAACAACATACCAATTACAATCATCTAACCATTCTTGTTTATATTTCGTCTCTTCAAAATCATTGTCATCATCTAGCATTGCTGCAAAAAACTCATTAAATTTACCTATATTATTCGACGGGTCAAGTTTAGCAGTAACCCACATTCCTTCAACACGAACGTTATGAATATTTCCTAAAAACTCATTTAAAAAATATAGTTTCAACATCCTCACTCCTTAGAGGAACCCTTAATGCACAAAAATAGAAGAGGTTCATTTATTAAACTATTCCCCTCTCCTAGTTTCTTCCCTTTTTATTCATGATCATCACACATCAAGTTATCCATTTCTTCTCTATCTATGGCAATACCTTCTATTGTATTAATTAAATTTTTCACCATATTAAGCGTGATCTCTTGTTTATCTTCATAAATTTTGATACTCGCCCCCATTAGTAGCAACTCATCAGCACTCGTCACTAAAGTTTTTAATTCTTCTGCATCAGAATCCTCACATGCCATCACAGCGTTTCCTATACGGATATTATGTTTTATTTCATTTATAGATTTAGCTGTTTTTTTCCTTAGCATCGGAATATATTTAATTGCATTCGAGTCATTAAGAACCACTAAATGAATGGCTTCCATATCAGTCACCTCAACAATGAACATTCTATTCTTTCTTCAATCGGTTATCCTGCCATACTATTTTTTACCGAAAAACCTTGAATGGCTTAACAGACCAAGTATCAAAATATGGATTTTCGTTCTAAATCAAAAATATCTATCTCTTTCTCTTCAAATAACTTTTCTAATGAATCTGTTCCTTTTTCTCGGGCAAATACATACTCATTCCCAGAAATCGGAACAGCGAGTAACCAAGTTACCTTCTTGTTAGGAAAATCAAGGGTCTTTAAATTCCCCCACAAAAATGGTGATACAAATAAAACATGTTTCATTTTGCTTTCTGAGTCATACATACTAATCACATCTTGAAATACTTTACCATGTGATGCTATAAAGCTTGAATTAATCATATAAAAAGCACAGGTTGTCAATAAATTAGGAAAATGCTTGTACTTCGATGCACTAGCTCCAACAATCTCTACTCTTAGAGGAGTTCCATCGACGCTGTATGCCATTGAATGATCTGATAGTCCAATAGTTGAGTATGATGTCACGCCTTCATAAGGTCTACCAGCAGTCGAGAGCACATCTATACTACTAACATGATTTTCGTCCCAATACTTTGAGATTTTGGATTCCCTCCAAAAGCTTGTAAAGCGTATTTTGCAATTATTTTCTTATCTTTTGAAATCATCATCTCTCCCTCGCAATCAAACAAGGCTCAAATTATAGAATTCACCTAAAAACTATTTTCTAAATGTGCTTTTTTCTTAGGAAAGTTTGTTGGCTTTAACGACGACGATCTCTTTCTTCTATTAATTCTAAAAACAGATCTTGTAGTTCCCCTTTTGTATCAATAGCATCAAGAAGTAGTTTTGATTCTAATGAACAATCTTTTAAAGTCGTGCTTCCATCAATGACTCCCAGCATGGTCGAAACGGTATCAATCATAGTTTGTTCAAGTATTTTTAAGAATACAGATTGATTTTCAATAGATAAACTTTGGTAAAGATCCAGCGTCTCTTTCCAGTAGTAATCAGTTTTAAAAGTAACCTCAGTAGTATTCAAGTGATCACGATATAATTGAAGGTTATCTTCAACCACAGAATCAAACAATGCTTTTACAAAAGTTGCATTCATGAGATTTCCTCATTTCTGGTTACATTTTTATTTAAGTTCACAACTTCAAGGTCGATACCTCTTCGATATTTTGACTACTTATAATTATACCATTATTATCCAACAGGGAAGCACATCGACCTTTCATCACTTCTAAAAAAGATCCGTCATTTCAGTCGTGCAGATGATTGCGCTAGCTAGTTCAACCTCCAACAGGTTATGAATGAAACGTTTGATTAACTAAGCCTTTATTAAAAGTAAATTAATTGGCAGAAAGTTAATCTAAAAAAACACCAGGCGAACTAATCAATAGAGCGATTAGTCGCCTGGTCATTCTTACATTTATATTAGATCAAGATAAGCATCTGAGACCTGTACAAGTTTAACGTTTATGAATAAGGAAAATAAGTTTATTACCAGGATTTTAAACCCAACACCTTCTCCCCTAATTCAGTAAGTTCGGCCTTCTCATATTTCTTCTGCTCCCATTTACGCGGATCCCCCGGGAAGGCCTTTCCGCTTGGTGCAATACGCTCTCTCCACATTTCTATACGGCTTTCTTTTAGTTCTTCATCCTGTTCTTGCGCAGGGAACATCGAGATGTACTGCGCGATACGCGGTTTATCAGAAGTATTTGCGCGAATTCCGTGGGGTTGCATGCTATTAAATATTAAGAGATCGCCTGCTTTTGTTACCACTTTCGTTGGCGTATACCCTTCCGTATTCGGTTTGTGTGGATCTCGATCTTCAGGCTGGGTTTTCACCCATTCATCAAAATCGCGATACAGCTCTGGGATGCACTGAAATCCACCCATATCGATTTCGGTATCCACTAGTGATAATACGCCCTGAACATTTACAGGGATCGGATCAAGTGACGTATCAACATCCCAATGAATAAAACTGTTATACGTATGCTCAGGCTTTATTGGGAAATTTAAATTACAACGGTCAATGGTTGTCCATAATTTCTCTGCGCCCCAGATATCGACGAACGCATTGTATACTTTCTCATTCATACGGTTATCCCATAAATATTGATGATTGTATAATTCTACCATTCCTGTGCCTGTCAGTTCTTTCATTTCCATTTCTCTATTGGGTTGTGCATACCAGGTGGACGAATCATTTGGATCCTTTTCTTCAAATTCCCAGATAAGATCAACAAGACGCTCCACATTTTCTTGTGGAACCGCATTGCGAATTACCACGTATCCATTCTCTTTCCAAAATGCCCAATCTTCTTCACTCAGCACTCGTAATGGCTCATTATTTTCTCGTTGATTTAAGGACTGAGTAATTTGTAGCGAATCATGATTCCCTTTGTTTTTCACGCTTTTACTCATTTCGTCTTCCTCCTTTAATTAGGCTATCAACCTTGTAAACACACTATAATGTATGAAACGCGTTTCAACGCAAGCTTTTTTGTAAGGGCATTCATTACAACTTTCATATACTAAAATTTAGGCGCTATTCGATTAAACTAGTGATACGATAGAGGTATCATGGCGAGGTGATCAGGTGACGAATATACGAAAAATCGCAGAAATGGCGCATGTTTCCCCTTCAACTGTATCAAGAGTGCTAAATGGCTACGCTTATGTTAGCAAAGAGAAAGAAGAGGCTGTTTGGAAGGCCATCAATGAAACAAAATATCGCAAAAATATTAACGCTGTTCATTTAAGCAAAGGAAAAACCTTCTTAATTGGCGTTGTCATTCCATTTACCAACCATCCCTACTTCGGCCAATTAATCGAAGGTATTTCAGAAATGGCCATCGAGCATCATTACAACCTGGTTTTGTTTCAGACGAACTACCACGAAAAGAAAGAAATCGAAGCATTGAATATGCTGAAACATAAGCAAATTGATGCCTTAATCATTTGCTCAAGAACATCACCATTAAAGACAATAAAAGAGTATCTCGATTACGGCCAAATTGTTCTATGCGAAGATACAAAGGAAAAGGCCATCTCCTCTACTTTTGTCGATCACTATCAAGCTTTCACGATGGCATTGTCTTATTTACATAAAAACAAACATAACAAAATAGGCTACTGCATTGGACGTCGATCTGGAGCAAATAGCCAAAAACGAGAACGAGCTTATAAAGATTTTATGCAAAGAACAAACGGCCAACTTCAAGAGAATCATATTTTTGAGGACTGCTTATATTTCGAAGATGGTGAACGTGTTGTTAATCAAATCATGGAGATGGAAGAGCCACCGACCGCACTTCTCGTAACAAGCGACCAAGTGGCTGCCGGAATTCTTGTAAGCTGTGAAAATAGGCGACTCTCTGTACCAAGTGATTTAGCTTTAATCGGTTTTGATAATCAACCTATCTCTAAGATGATGAAAATCACAACGATTGAAATGAATTTGATTAAGATTGGGCGGAATTTGTTCTTACAAGCGATGGAGGAACAAGCAGAAAGGAAGAAAGAGATTGGAGTTCAATTGATTGAGAGGGAGACGGTATAAGGGGGTTTAATGAATTACATTGTGACCGTTTTAAAAATCGATTTAATCCCTCACCAACATCATTCTTCTATCTAAAAAGTTGGGTTGTAAAAAGTATAACCGGCATAAAGCCGTACTGGTGAGGGAAATTGCAAAGAGCTCTAATATTTCATTATTCCTTAACGATATAATGAGGGGCAGCCTTTTCAAGAGAGTTTTCTTTATTATTCTGTCCGTTAGTTTTATCAATTTGATTGTCATGAAGGTAAAAGCTATATTCTCCAGCAGGCAAACCCTCTTTTTCAGTTAGTTTGTCTACAATTTCATTGAAAGTGGATTTGTTTGGTGCAGTATCTTTTTCCTGCATATACATCTCAATTGAAATGGAGATCATCGAAGGGTCAAGTTGAGAAGGATCCACCATCTTTCTCCACTCTTCAATCCCCTTCTTAGGATCTTCAAGATATTCTGAAAGTAACTCTTTAATACGACCTCCGAAAATGGTGACATTATAATAGGGAGTAGTATAATAGCCTCCTCCGACATTCTCAATTGCTTCTTTTCTCATACCGACAATTGGATATTCTTCTGAAAGTTTCTCAACAAATTTATCAAGTTCTTTAAATTTTTCTTCATAAATCCAAGCATATAGACCACTAACTATTGACGTTTTAACTTGTCCTTCCTGAGACCAAACACCTTCTGAATCCATCTTTTGTTTATCCTTATCGATTGGAATGATCGCATAAGAATAAAAATGAGGCTTACCAACTGATTCTACAAATACTGTGGCACCATCTATTGCTCCAACAATGTTATGTATCGTAACCTCTGTTTGATACTCCTCTTTGAAGTATTTCTTTATTGCTCTCTCCACTTCATCTCGATTTTCTTCTGCTATCTGATCTGTTTCCTCACCGTTATCAAGCGTATATCCTTTCCCAGTATAATCTTGAATTGAAACAAAATAGTTGTCCTCTATCCTTTCTGTTTCAGTCTTTTTATCAGTTTCTATTTCAGTTTCATCATTTGAATGGCTCAGCGCAGAACAACCACCTAAAATGAATGCACTACAAAGAATGCCAGTATGTACGAATTTTTTTATAGTCATAATCAGCTACCCTTCTATTTCTTTATTGTATATGTTTCTTCCTTAGGGCTGTAATATCACAGTGTTTAATAGAAAATTTATTTAAAAAGTCTAATGCTTTTTTAGTTAACACTAATTCTCCTTTTGGGGAGATGCAGAAATCGTTTCCAGACCAATTTTTGAAACTCTCGCCTTCTATTTCGACTGTTCCAAGGGGAATAAATCTAGTAAAAGAAGGAAGTTCTTTAGTGGGATACATTTCCATAAATACATCAGACACAGTAATCAGACATGATTGTAATTTAAAGTCTTTCATTCCACTCCTTTTTAATTCTTCTTCCAAATCGCTTGATATGATAAAGGTTGGGGCAGACTCTAAGAGGTCATCACCTAGCCATCCCTCAAACTCATAATGCAAGAATTTTATATTACCTGATATACCCTCTTTTGCTACATCTTCATCTGTTCCATGAATCGTTTGTTCACCATGACCCCCTGACACTTCTGGCTCCAAAAAATATAAGATCATTAGTTATCGCCCTTTCTAAATTTACCCTTTTTTGATTGATTAACGTTTTTATATTACTCGGGTTATAACCTAATTTTTGAATTTCCAAATCAAATTCATTACTCCTTCTTAAGCATGCTTCATAAACGAAAAGCACTTATTGCCTAACAGACAATCAAGTGCTCTTTTGTTATATCGTAAGTTCGTTCGTTTTTAGTTTATACTCTTTAACAATAAAGCAGATGTAAATAAAGTCAGCTCGCACACCTATCTTAACTGCTTAGTTATGTAACTTATCAAGAAATGCCGTAAACGTTGGTGCAACGTAAAAAACATTTTCTCTTGCTCGTTCTTCAGCCTGCTCTTCTGTTAACCCTTCTTCTTATATTAACATTTCTTTTTCCCATGCCCCTTCATGATCCCAAAATACAATAATCGCTTCTCCTTTATTACTCTTATAATCGAAACAAATTAAATTACCTGCTGGATCAATACTAAAAGGGATAATATCATTCGGCAAGGTATCTCGATAGTTCTCATATTCCTCCTCTATGTTATCACTACTCTCATCATCATAAGAAAGTAGTGAACCGAAGACCTTCTCTATTCCTTCAGCCTCAAATAGATAAGGTATTACGCCTGGCTCCATGATTTACTTTTGCACACTCAATATAATCATGCGGAAACTTAACTCCTAATGATTCTCCTACTTTTTCAATTAAGTCTCCCGTTACTGGATCATCTGCATACTTCCAAACTAGATTTATCATTATTATCCTCCCGATAAATATCCAAGCATCGCTGGTACGGTTCTGTTGACTCAATACCATAAATAAAAAGAACAATAACTATTGGATAATCATTGTTCCTTCTAAATATAAATTGCATCATAAGGAATCGTCCCAACGATTCATCTGAAAAAGATGGCCCTTCTCATTGAGAGCCATCTTTTTCATTCACTATTAATTAGGTTAAATAAAACTTACACGGCACGCTATGTCCATTGTTTTGAATATAGACGATATAATACGAGTTTTCTATCGGTAATCCAAATCCGAAAGTGAACCCAATCGACCATTGATTATAAGGGCTAATAGATGTTCGAATACCATTTTGTTCCAACATTTCTTTAGAATAAGTATTTCTCAGGACCCCATTGCCGTAGATCTCTACTTTATCTACTTCTAAATCTCTTTGCGTGTAGTTCATTAGTTTTATCGTGTAGCTCTTATAGTAGTAATTTATACTAGATGAACTTCTCCCGGTAACATAAAGATCATCTTCAAAAGATTTCACATTCACATACAGATTAACCTTTTTATCGTATTTATCGATTGTACCCTGATAACTCTTTGATCCGATTTCGGAAGTATCGACTTCATCAACCTCCCACGTTACTTGCTTCTTCTCTTCTGTCCCATTGTTCATTGTAACGGAAACTTCTGTTGGTAGCGTAAAGTCATCCCATTGGTACACATCTTGATGAAGGTCACGAACGCTTTCTACTTTAATTGGCTCGACCGTTAAATCGAGCGTTGCTTCTTGCCCGCCATCTACAGTAGTAACCGTGATTTTGGCTGTTCCTTCCGATAATGCGGTAACAGTACCCTCAGTATCTACTTTGGCTACGTCAGTATTGGAAGAAGTCCATGTCACCTTCTGATTTGTTGCATTCTCTGGTGATACTGTGGCAATAAAGGTTTCGGAATTACCAACGATTAACGTTGCAGAGGATTGGTTCAATGTTACCGAAGTGACTTTGACCGGCTCTACTTCTAGCTCATAAGTAGCTTCAATGCTACCATCTACTGTCGTCACTTTAATGGTTGCTTTCCCTACAGATAGGGCTTTCACGTTTCCATTCGCATCTACACTGGCCACATCTTGATTGGAAGAAGCCCATGTAACTGATTGATTTGTCGCATTAGAAGGCGAAACGGATGCAGTTAGAGCATCTGTTTCTCCTACTTTTAATATATTCGAAGTCTTATTAAGTTTAACTGATGTCACTGGAATCGGTTTAACGGTCAATTCAGTCGTGGCCTGTAATTCTCCGTCTTCAGAGGTTACCGTGATTGTCGCGGATTCCTACTGACTTACCTGTTACTTTTCCTTCTTCATCTACGATTGCCACATCTTCATTTGAGGACTTCCATGCTACCGAAGGATTCGTTGCGTTTTTAGGAAGTACACTAGCCACTAGCGTTTTCGTTTCTCCTACGAGTACTTCATATGATTCCTGCTCTATTTTCACGGAAGAAACGTGCACATACAATTCCTTTTCCAATTGTCCTTCAACTTTAGTACTAACTGCATTAGATCCACCTAGAATAACCGCTTCATTAACACCGTTATCGCTCATATAATCAATGGCTTCTTTAGCCATCTCTTCTTTCTTCGTTAAGAAAATACCGGCATTATTTTTCGAAGCAAGGGCAGATCCACTAAGCGCATCCGGGAAACTAGTTCCTGTAGCAATATAGGCTTTAGTAAAATCAATTTTGTCTTTGAACACTTGATTGATTGCTAGATTTGTCTCATATCTTGTATTTCCACTTAATCTCTTACTATTAGGTAGACTTTTTTCTAATGATGAATCCAAAGCAGCCTCTCCTCCAATGAGATAAGAGACGGGAATTTTTTTGTCTTTTAAATAAGATTTCATTTGTTCATCTAAGCCCGACTTTCTTGAAAGCAAAATAGGCATTTCTTGAGAAGAAGCAATTGGTGCGATAGAAAGAGCATCTGGGAAGTTCATTCCTGTTGCCACAATGACCCCATTCTCTACTCCAATTTCTTTCGCTATCTTAAGGGAAGTTTCAAAACGATCTTTACCCCCAAGACGTTTCGTGCTAATCCCAAGACTTTTAAGCTGGGATTCAATGGAGGAATTAATTACACTAGCGCCTCCGATCAGGTACGCTTTTTTCGTACCTAGGCTTTTCAATTCACTGACCACATCCTTATTTAAAAGATCTGGTTTAGTCAGGATAATTGGAGCATCAAGCGACTTTGATAAAGCAGAGGCAGACAAAGCATCCGGAAAGTTTGCTCCCGTCGCAATAATGACGTTGGGAGCTTTTGTCCAACCATTACGAGCAATTTCTAAAGACGTTTCATAACGATCTGATCCCGACAACCTGGACGTAAAGACGTTTTCATTCGTTTCTTGAGCGGAGACCAGCGTGATCTTTGAGCTCGATAGGAGTACAAATAACGTTAACATAACTAAAAAGGCATATTTTTTCATTTGGTTCATAACCTCTTTCTCTCATTAAACTAAACAATCGTAAACATCATTCCAAAAGATTTAATCATCTAAAACCGGTACAATAAGGACCAATTCATTCTCTGACCTACTAGGCCTCCATTAAAAAGGCAAATGACAACTTAAGATGCTAGCCTTTTAATCCATCTTCCCCCTCCCACTTTTCAAATGAGAACTTAGAGACATGTGACTTTATAACGAAAGACTTCAAGCCAGGAGTATTATATCATTTTATTGGTAATTAATAGATATTTATTGAAAAAAATTCTATTAAAAAGGTGATGAAACAATTTTGTTAATAATTAAAGAGCCACTTAATCAAACGTTTAATTAAGCGGGCTAAAAAAAGCTATAAGGTCTTGGGAGAAATTTTCAGTAAACGTTCTTTATTCCAAGAAAACCTTATAAATAAAAAACTCCCTGATAACCAAATAATATTATTGTAGACGTCAAGTTGAATTTGACACTTTTTGCTCGTTTCCTTTTTACACTTCTGCTGAAAAAATGCTCTTTCGATTTTTCATCCGGTGACTTTCCTCTTCTTCACTACCATGGATCACTTCCACACGATGAAGTAAGCGATCTAAAATCGCTGTGGTGATACCTTGGTCTCCGATTAAATTGCCCCATTCATCTGGACTCTTATTTGATGTCAGGATAATCGAACTTCGTTCGTATAAATGATTAATTAAATGAAAGAATAGGTTTGCTTCTCTTTGGTCCATGGCCATATACATTAAATCGTCGATGATCACTAGGTCGGCATTTCTTATTCTCTTAAGCTGAACTTTAGATTTGTTCAGGTATTCTTCTGATTTTAGAAGCTGTACAAGTTCCCCCATTGTTGCGAAATAAACATTGAACCCTCTGTAAACAGCTTCAAGTCCGAGCCCAATTGCGATATACGTCTTTCCTATGCCAGGAGGGCCTAAAAGAATCAGATTATACTGTTGCTCCAGCCAGCTTAATTCTCGGAGTTGAGAAAGCTGACGAGCCGTCAGAACGTTTTGTCCTTTCAGCTCAAACTCATCTAATGACTTCACGAAAGGGAAGCGTGCCCATTTCATTCTTTTCTCTAGGTTTTTCGCTTCACGTTTAGCTAATTCGTATCGAGTGATAGACTCTAAAAATTCCAAGTAGGTCCATGATGCTTTTTCAGCTTCGCGAAGAAGCTGTGGCAGCTCCTCCGCAGTCTCTGCTAGGCGTAGCTGACGGAATTGATCTTGTAGTTCATGTACTGTTTTATTCATCACGCTCTACCTCCTAAAATGCTAGTGTACGCATCTAGAGAACGAATAGAGGCTTTGATATGAGAGTGTTTTGGTGGACTCATGTAAAAAGATTGTATTTCCTCAATTGGCTCATCTCGTAAAGCATCAAGGTGATGAGAGATATCACGAAAATCATTCGCATTGTAGAGCTTTTCTGTCGTGCACTTGGTCAAAACAGTATCAATTAAATCCGGGTATTGTTGGATGACCTTATAAATAATCATGAACTGGTCTCTCCGATACCTCGGGTATCTTTGGCTAATCTCCTCTAAATATGCAGCTGCCTGAACCTGATCTTCAAAGTGGGAGATGAGACGTTGCTTAAGCTCTTCCACACCTTTGGAGCGATCACGAGTATGGTGACGGTTTTGTATCAGCTTTCCTTTTTCAGAGCTGATTATATGCTCGGCAATTACTTCACCATTTGCTTCTTTGCGGATGACCAGGACCTTATGATCTTCTTGCCTTACTTCAATCCACACAAGGTTCTCACTCATATTTTGATAAGTCCCGAGTGGGACGGAATAACGGTTTGACTTGTACCGGATCGTGTTGTCCTTGCTGACACTTCTTGTTATACTTTGATTATTGGTACTTTCATATGAAAGTAACGAAGAGACTGGCTGTAAGTGTTGCTTTTCGAGGAGAAACACTTCTGCTGGTCTTTTTTTCGTTGTCTGGTGAACCTGATGGTTACCAGTACGCTCGAGCCACTGTCTGGCCCGTTCATTCCACTCTTCTATATCTCTAAATACACGACTGTCAGCGAAGTTTCCTTTTATGTATTTCACTACATTTTCAATCATACCTTTAGATTCTGGGTCTGCCCTTCGACACAGGTGAACTTTGAATTTACGCTCGTTCACATAGCTTTGGAATTCAGCTGTTAAAAGCAGTTGCCCTGCATTTTCACTTACTGATATTAAATGATCCTGATCATAGACAATTTCCTCTGTACGTCCTCCATAGAACTGGAATGCATTTTCGTGACAACGAATCGCGTCTCTTGTGGTAAATGGACGTGCTTGCCATTCCATAAATTTCTGACGGGAATTAGCGAGCACAAAGGCAATAAAGTATAGTTTGATTTCCTTATTGTTCACTGTTCTCTGTTTTGTTTCTCCCCAGTCTACCTGGAGTTGTTTACCCATGGGTTGTTCAGGAACTGCTTCATATTGACGGACAATTACTTTTTTATCGATCTGATATACTTCTCGAATGCCCCTAATATAAGTTCTAACAGTACTTCCACCGACCACTAGGTCGGGGTATCTCTCTAAAAGCCAATCATGGATTTGAGCACTACTTAGGTGGGGATACTCTTCTAACCAGGCTAGTATCCAGTCCTTATAATGATCTAGTTTTTCCTTCTTTCCCAAGGGCAGTTCAGTATAGGCCTTTGCTTCATCGAAAGTCATTTCTAAATACTTATAGACAGTCGGTCTTGAGATCTTAAGCTCTTTAGCGATTTGTGCTACTTTAAACTTTCTCTTATGCAATTCCTGAATCTTAATATATAACACTAACTTCTCCTCCAAAACCCTAACCTCCAGTAAAATAACGTCACGAACTATTTTACTGAAGTGGTAGGTTGATTGAGCAAAAGTGTAAAATCTTATCGAGCAAAAAGTGTCAACTTTATTCTAGCGTTTACAATTATTTGGTTATCAGGGAGTTTTGAGTATTATTAAAGGTTTATCAGAAGACAATTTGAGTAAAGATCTTATACTTTTTCACTATATCTTACTCCAAAACAAACAAAACCTAATGACTATCAGCCTGGTAAAATGGTAAAATATTCATTATACATAATCAAAGGGGAACTGGATTTCGTGAATATTTCATTTAATGGGGCGGGATTAACTAGCTACAATAATATGTTGAAACACTCGAAACAAACGGCAAAGAGTATGAACCGAATTGCATCAGGTATCAAGATTAACTCAGCAGGTGACGATGCAGCGGGATTATCGATTACTCAGAAAATGAAGACTCAAATTCGTGGACTTGAGACTGCGAATCGTAATATACAAACGGGGATTAACCTTGTAGCTACTGCTGAAGCTGGGCTTGAGCTTATTGAGAATCCTAATTTATTGCGGATGAAAGAATTAACGATACAAGCGGCCAATGATACCTTATCGGCAGCCGACAAAAAAGCCATTCAATCAGAAATCGATCAAATTAAAGAAGGCATCAACGACCTTGCCAACCAGACATCTTTCTCAAAAATAAATTTGCTAAATGTTCCGGAAGTACAGAAAGTGTCTCCTCAGTCGGGCGGATTACCAGGGCAAGCTGATATTGTATTCGTCGTCGATAATACGGGGAGCATGAACACCATACAGAGAGAAGTTGCTCAAAATGTGGCTTCCTTTTACGAGGAACTCGATTCGCATGGGGTTTCTGATGTAAGAGTGGGCATTATGGAATTCTGGGATGACCAGTTTAGCTCTAAGAAGTTTGGCGGTTCTTTATGGAGTAGCGACTCAGCTGAGATTGAGGATGTCCTTGGAAACTTTCCAAATCGATCAGCTGGAACCGAAAATACGATGACCGCTATCGAACATGTCGTGAACAACTATGATTTTAGGGATAATGGAGAAACGGGATCGATCAAACACATTGTCCTCGTAACGAATGAGCCCGGTGATGACTTATCAAAGCTCCAAGCCACGAAAGACATTCTGAACGACAAAGCAATCGTTGTTCATGGCGTCTATTCTTCAGCACCGCAGTTAGCTGATCTTATTAACAGTCGCCAGGGCACTTCAGTGGATCTTTCTTCATCAAACTGGGGCAAAGAACTTAGCACCAAACTAGCAAAAGGGATAGGAGAACTGGCCTCCGAAGAGAGATATGAGAGTACCTCACTCACCCTACAAGTTGGACCTAATAGCGGAGACACATATCACATTGCCTTAACAGATGCCACGACCGAAGCACTTGGGATCGACAAAGTCGTGATCGATCCCTGGGAAGAAGCCATGGAAACTCTGAAGAAAGTTGACAACGCCATAGACAGAGTGCTTTCCGAAAGAGGAAAATTTGGCTCTTGCCAAAATGAACTTGAGCGAATTACTCAAATTAATAAAACAACAAGCATGAACTTAACAGCAGCCGCATCTCGTATTGAAGATGCTGACTTAGCTGAAGAAGCAATGAAATTAGCAAAAAGCTCAATTTTAAATCAATCAGCTGAAGCCATGTTACTTCAAGCGAATCAGCAAGCGGGAGAAGTGTTGAATTTATTAAAATAAGAAACGATAAAACTTGTCAATGGGAATCACGGGGCCGCTCTCGTGATTCTTTATTTCTTTACTTCCTCTATCGCTCATCACTCCACAAACAAAAAACCAGGAAACCAATCAATCCCTCTCGATCAGTCTCCCAGCCTTCTATTATTCATATCATTGTAATCTACCATTTATCCTACACAAAAAAACTAATCACAAACACAACCCCAAACCCAATAAATCCAATCAGCGTTTCCATGACTGTCCACGTCTGGAGTGTCTGTTTCTCTGTTAACCCAAAGAATCGATTGACTAACCAGAAGCCGGAGTCGTTTACGTGGGAAAAGACGGTTGCCCCACTCGCAATGGAAATCACCAGTAGTCCAAGCATTGGTTCAGAAACGTCCATCATGCTGATGATTGGTGACATTAAACCGGCTGCCGTAATCATTGCAACTGTTGCAGATCCTTGCGCCACTCGGACGAAAGTGGAGATGAGGAATGCTAATAGAACGATTGGTAAACTGGATGTTGCCATCATTTCTCCTAGAATATCGCCAACACCACTGTTAATGAGCGTTTGTTTGAAGACACCACCAGCCCCTGTTACTAAGATAATGATTCCGGCAGGTTCTAGTGATTTTGTTGCAATGTTTTGTATTTCTTCTTTCGTGTACCCTCTTTTTGTTCCTAAGAAATAGAATGTGAGGAGGGTCGAAAGGGTTAAAGCAATGAAAGGATGTCCAACAAAGGTTAAGAATGATCTTGTAAAACTATCTTCCGGTAAGATCTGACCAGAAACGGTATTTACTAGAATAAGGACAAGTGGAATAAGAATTAAAATAACGATGGATAAAAAGCTTGGAAGTTCTTTTTCGTTTTTCGCTTGTTCCATTTCGTTTTGCGTTACGAAGTCAGGAACTTTAACGTGAATTTTGTTTCCGATGTATTTACCGAAAATAGGACCTGCGATAATCATTGCGGGTAAACCTGCCAGTGCACCGAATAAAATCACCCAGCCTAAATCGGCATTTAAGATTGAGGCAACTGAGATCGGCCCAGGCGTTGGCGGGACAAAGCTATGTGTAACAGCTAATCCTGCGAGTAGCGGTATCCCGAAGTACAGCGTGGATTTTTTTGTTTTTTGAGCCAGGCTATACACAATTGGGATGAGAATGACGAGTGCCACATCTAAAAAGACTGGAATCGCAACAATGAAACCCGTTAACCCGAGCGCCCACTGGACGCGGCTTTCGCCAAATTTGTTCACGAGCGTAATCGCCAGTCGTTCGGCACCACCCGAGACGCGGAGCATTTCCCCGAACATGGCACCGAGACCAACGACTATGGCGATAAATCCAAGCGTGCCGCCCATTCCTTCTTCAATGGCCGTAATAACTTCATCTAAGTTTAGCCCTGAAGCAATCCCGATGAACAAGCTGGAAATGAGTAGTGCGACAAACGCCTGTAGCTTGGATTTCATAACTAAAAAGAGCAATAACGCAATGCCTAATACCGTCATTAAAATAAGATAAGTATCTGAACCCATTTAGTTGCCTCCTTTTTTTCCGATGAGTCTACCATTCCGCAATGGAGCCATCCTTATGACGCCAGACCGGATTGTGCCAATTGTGACCTTCTTTTGCCATCTTCTCGACGACTTCTTCATTGACGTCAATTCCTAAGCCAGGTCCCTGCGGAATGCTGACATAGCCATCTTCATATTTAAAAACTTCTTTATCAGTTATATAGTCTAGTAGAATCACTGCCCACATTATAGTGAATGCCTAAGCTTTGTTCCTGGATGAACGCATTGTGCGAAGTCGCATCTACCTGTAAGCATGCGGCAAGCGCGATCGGGCCAAGTGGACAGTGAGGCGCGACGGCGACATCAAAGGCTTCTGCCATGGAAATGATTTTTTTGCATTCAGTTATGCCTCCTGCATGAGACAGGTCAGGTTGAATTATGTCTGCGTAACCATCTGTTAGAAGCGGTTTGAAATCCCATCTTGAATACATCCGTTCACCTGTTGCAATTGGGATGTTCACATGGTTCGCGAGGTCGCGAAGGGCTTCATTGTTTTCAGGTAACACGGGCTCTTCAATAAACATTGGGCGGAACGTTTCCAGTTCTTTTGCCAGGATTTTTGCCATTGGTTTATGAACGCGACCGTGAAAATCAATGCCAATTCCGATATAAGGACCGACTGTTTCTCGAATTGTGCTCACTCGTTCAAGTACCTGATCGATCTTTTCATGAGAATCAATATACTGAAGTTCTTCTGTTGCGTTCATCTTGATCGCTTTAAATCCTTTTTCAACAACGTCCTTCGCTGCTTGTCCTACATCCGCCGGTCGATCGCCGCCAATCCAGGAATAAACTTTTATCGAATCACGACAAGCGCCGCCTAGTAGATTATGTATGGAGGTGTTATGAAACTTTCCTTTTATGTCCCAGAGAGCTTGGTCGATTCCAGCAATCGCACTCATCAGAATCGGTCCACCTCGGTAAAATCCAGAGCGGTACATCATGTTCCAATGATCTTCAATTCGTTCAGGGTCTTTCCCGATCAAGTTTTCCATCAGTTCGTCAACGGCCGCTTTCACTGTGGCTGCGCGTCCTTCAATGACGGGCTCTCCCCAGCCGACAATGCCTTCATCCGTTTCAATCTTTAAAAACAACCATCTTGGTGGTACTTGATATAACTTATATCCTGTAATCTTCATGATCATTGCCCTCCTGTGGTATCCGTTATGAAACTCGTAAATTGCCGTGCTTTTTCCGTAATCTCTTCAAGGTATGCTTCTGTTACTTCTGTCGTTTTATGGACGAGTGAACTACCAAGCCCGACGCCAAACGCACCAACAGATAAATAACTTTTCACGTTATCTAGCGATACGCCACCAGTAGGTAGTAACCTGAGCTGTGGAAGCGGTCCGTTAAGATCCTTAATATAAGATGGACCGAGCGTTGTAGCTGGGAACACTTTTACAACATCCGCTCCTGCTTCATAAGCAGTCAGGATTTCAGTTGGTGTGTAGGCACCAGGTATACTGACCGCGCCATAACGTTTCGTCAGTTTAATTGTTTCAGTATTGAGCGATGGAGAAAGAATAAACGTTGCGCCTGCCATTAGTGCCGCTTGTGCTGATTCCGGATCTAATACGGTCCCTGCGCCAACGAGCATCTTATCTCCTAATTCTTTTGAGATCTTTTCAATCGTACGAATCGCGTTAGGGGAATTTAAGGTGACTTCAACTAAGCGAATGCCACCTTCATACAGTGCCTTTGCAATCGCATAAGCGTCTTCTTCCTCGTAGCCACGAATAATAGCGATAATCTTATTTTGTTTGATTTCATTAAGCGCTTTCATTTTTCCTCGACCTCCACTTCATTATCGTTCGACATCCTCTCGCAGATCGGAAGACATAAACTGTTCTAACCTTGCTCGATCTGGCAATCCTTCAAAGTCACCTGGAATCGTCGTCACCATCGCCCCTACGGCACAGGCACGCTCAACCGCTTTTTCAACGGATAAGTGATCGAGAAGACCGGATAATAACCCAGCTGCAAAACCATCGCCCGCACCTACAGGATCAATGACATTCTTCACTTCATAGGCGTCAACTTCTCCAGAACCTTCATGCGTGCTGTAATAGGCGCCACGCTCACCGCGCTTCACCACCACACACGACACGTCATCCAAATTCATAAAAGACTGCGCAATCTCTTTCTCATCTGTTGTGCCAAAAAGAAAAGCGCCTTCTGTAATCCCTGGCAATACAATATCGGCTTGTTTACTAATTTCTAATAACGTTGCTCTTGCTTCCTCTTCACTCCAGAGCTTCTTACGTATATTGGGATCAAAGACAACTTTCGTGTCATGTTTTCTCGCGATTGAGATCGCTTTCAAAATAACCATTTTACAAGATTCGCTTAGCGCAGGCGTAATGCCTGATATGTACAGAAAGCTTGCATTCGCAATATATTCTTCATCCAAATCATCCGCTTCAAGATGACTGGCAGCTGACCCTTTTCTGTAATAATGCACTCTTACCTCTCCACCATGAATCATTTCTTTAAAAAACAGACCTGTTTGGTGATGACGGTCGAGCGTAACATTCGAGGTATCGACCCCTTCGCCTCTTACCGTAGTGAGGATCTTAGCCCCAAGTTCATCTTCACCAAGTCGACTAATCCAACCCGTATTGTGCCCTAACCGACTTAATCCCATTAACGTATTCGTTTCCGCTCCGGCCACTTTTGGCGTAAAAGATTCCGCATGCCTCATAAGCCCATTCGCATTTGGTGTAAGAGAGACAAGCGTCTCTCCAATCGCCACAACATCCATTTTCCTAACCTCTTTTCTTAACCTCGATAGCCAACTTTACTTGATATGGTTCTCGCCGTTTTCTTAAGCTCGTTCGTCGTCGTCTCCATTCTAGCCATCATCCGCTCTTTCGGACCCGCCACGCTGATCGCCGCAATTTGCTTATTGCTACTATCAAAAATAGGAGCCGCTACACAAAATAAACCTTCTTCATTTTCTTCATCATCAATGCTAAAGCCCTGTTGCTTGTAAACCTCTAATTGCTTCATCAGCTCATCTTTATCGGTAATCGTTTTATCCGTAATCGGTTCGAGTGTCATGCCTTCGACTAGGGAATCTCTCTCTTCTTTTGGAAGAAAGGTTAAAAACGCTTTTCCTAAACCCGTACAATATAACGGCTTTTTAAAGCCTAACTGAGCAGACGTTTTGATTGAACGATTGCTATCGATCTTCGCCACATAGACCAACTCTCCACCAGATAAAACCGCCATGAATACCGTTTCTTGGATGCTATTCATGAGAGAACTTAAATAAGGTATTCCAATGCTATGAATATCCAACGATTCCATAGCCGTTGTCCCTAAATGAATCAACTTCGCTCCCAATCGATATTTCTTTAATTCATCCTGATAAAGATACCCCTCCTGATGAAGCGTCTTCATTAAATTAAACGTACTACTTTGAGGAAACTCTAACTGATCACTCACTTCCTTAACCGTTAAGCCAGATGGAACATGAGAAATAACCTCTAAGATTTCCAATACGCGTTTCGCAGATTTGACTGACATTCCTATTCCCCAATTCACATATGTGATTTTAAATCTCTATTGTGATTTACTATGGATTTAACTTATCATATGAAAGCGTTACCGTCAATGGCGTTTTAGGAACACAAATAAGAACCTTAAAAACCAGAATATTGGTTTTTAAGGTTCCTCACACACTTGCATTTTCATTAATCATATATTCTAGTAATTTATGGAATTCGGTTTTCTTTACATAGTTCAATAATTTTACTGTTAGGTGTAGCATAAGTTTGAATTTCTCTTCCTTTAATTCTTCTCATTTCCCAGTTTTTATCTGCAATATAATATACTGAGTCAGTTTCGGCAATAACATAGCCTACATAGCTTTGTTCACCAATCTCTATTGTCTCTTTGTATACACTAGGAGGTTGTTCTACACAAACTTTAATTGAATTTGTAGCATATCGAACATATTTTCCTGATTTATACAAAAACTGAGGGATCACTGTAGTTAAAAAAAGAATAATAAGAACCAGAATTAATAATTTACTCTCAGAATTTCTTACATTTAAAAACTTTGCTCCAGACAAGAATTTCTTTATGTAATTTCCTTGGTATAGTAGAGGTTTGGGTTTTATTTTTGAAAAATTTAATATCATAAATGTAATCGGTATAGTAAAAATAAAGATTAAACCGATATATGGAACTAGTTTAATACTGTTAAATATTAAATAGATAATCAATAATACTAACACTAAGGTAGGTACAATCACTAAAATCTTATAGAAAAAATAATTCCTACATCTAAAAATTCTTAAATTAGCCGTTAACATTGTAACCGAGCTCGAAGTAATGATTATAATTGAAGCCACATTTTCCATTTTTGCGAATAAATCTTTATCAATTATATTGATTATTATCAGTAGGATAAACCCAATGGAAATTCCAGAAATACCACTTGGCCATCTGTATATGAATATAATAGGAAAAATAACAGTTAATAAAAGTACTATAGGAAATACCCATATAACGAATGATTTGAAATAAACACCAGTTAAAAACTCGTCAAAACCATTTATTAAAAACAAAGTCAAGAAATACTGGAATACTGAAAATACTAATAAGCTTATTGTTATATATACTAATTTTTGTTGACTCTTAACAATTATTAAAAATAACAAACTTAATAGTAATACACTGATTAAGATAAACAAACCCATTAAATTTACGCCATAAAAATTAAAGGGCGCAGGGTTAATAAATAGGTCAACAATTGTGATGTTTTGTTTGTTTAAGTTACCTCCAATAAGAAAACCATATAAAAATATATATCCTACCCCATAGTTGATAAAGCTTAAAATAGTGAGATACAACGTAAATGGGATAAATCTTCTCAACAAGTTGGAAAGATTAATTTTCTTTTTATTATTTACTTCTGTTATTTCTTCAGTCATTTTACTCACTTCTTGTTTTTATTTTAAATTCAAATTTATCATCATGTTTTTCAAACAATATTCCCAATAACATTATGTGTATATTTCTACATATTACTTTCATTTCCTTTCATTTAATGAAAAAATAAAAAACAGGCAAGCAAAACTACAAAGTAGTTCGCTTTCCTGTTCTTCTAAAACTATTATGGAACTTCAGTAAATCTTCGCATAATACTTTCTCACATTATAAGCTTATAAACCCTAGCCTCATACCCCCTCAATCTGAATCGCTCAATCCCCTCCCTCTCATCAACCTCATAATTACTAATCAACAAAGATTTACCCCCATGCTCCAACTCTTCCGGTAGAACAAACTCACTCTCCTGATCAGAGAAATTCAAAATCACAAGCAAGGTCTCCCCTTCATACTTTCTTGTATAAGCATAAATTTGCTCATGGTTTTCAAGAAGCAAATCATACTGCCCATAAACAAGAATAGGATTTTCCTTTCTCAGACGAATCAATTCCTTATAATACTGGTAAACGGAGTCAGGATCATTTACTGCGGCTTCAGCATTGATTTCTTTGTAATTTGGATTCACTTTAATCCAGGGATCGCCAGTTGTAAACCCAGCATGCAAAGAGTCATCCCACTGCATTGGCGTCCTTGCATTGTCTCGTCCTTTTTTATAAATCGCCTGCATGACTTTGTCTGGGTCTTCTTTATCCTGCTCCACTTTTTCCTTGTACATGTTTAACGTCTCGATGTCTTTGTATTCGTCAATGGAATCGAAATGGACGTTTGTCATACCAAGTTCTTCTCCTTGATAGATGTAAGGTGTTCCCTGGAGCGTATGCAGGAAGGTTGCGAGCATTTTTGCTGATTCTATGCGATAAGTCGTGTCATCCCCAAATCGCGAGACCATTCTCGGTTGATCATGGTTGTTCAAATAGAGGCTGTTCCATCCTGCTCCTTCTAATCCCTTCTGCCATTTCGTGAACGTATCCTTCAGATCTTTTAGCTTCAAAAGCTGGACGTCCCACTTCCCATCACCTGAATCAAGATCGACATGTTCAAATTGGAATACCATATTCAGCTCATTTCGGTCATCAGCTGTATATTTTTGTGCTTCAGCGACGTCAACACCAGGCATCTCACCAACCGTCATCACATCATAATGTGAGAGAACTTTTTCATTCATTTCTTTTAGATATTCGTGAATGCGCGGACCATTCATGAAATACTCCCCACCGTGGACATAGCGCTTTTCATTTGGATTTGGCGCATCTGGAAGACCTGGTACTTTCGAAATAAAATTAATCACATCCATGCGGAAGCCATCAATTCCTTTATCAAGCCACCACTGCATCATGTCGTACACTTCTTGTCTTAACGCTGGATTCTCCCAGTTCAAATCAGGCTGCTTTTTGCTGAATAAATGAAGGTAGTATTCTTCTGTTGTTTCATCATAATCCCAAGCAGAACCACTAAAAGCGGCTTCCCAGTTATTCGGCTCCCTGCCATCTTTCCCTTCTCTCCAAATGTAATAGTCTCTGTATGGGTTGTCTTTCGATTGACGGCTTTCTTCAAACCAGTTGTGTTCATCAGAGGAATGATTGACGACGAGATCCATGATAAGCTTCATGCCTCGTGCATGAACTTCCTGAAGCATTTCCTCCCAATCATCCATCGTCCCAAACTCATCCATAATCGCACGGTAATCACTAATGTCATAGCCGTTATCATCATTCGGTGATTGATAGACTGGAGATAGCCAGATGACATCGATTCCTAGATCCTTCAAGTAGTCCAGTTTCTCTGTTATTCCTTTGATATCGCCGACGCCATCCCCATTGCTATCATTAAAACTTCGAGGGTAAATTTGATACACTACACTTTCTTTCCACCATGTTTTCTCCATCTTTCAACACTCCTATCGGTTGTTCTCTCTATTTAATTGCGCCTTTCGTTACCCCACTAATCACCCATTTTTGTGCGAAAATGTACACTAAAATCATTGGGGCAAGGGCCATGAGATAAGAGGCAAAGGCAAGGTTGTAATCTGTACTAAACTGAGATTGGAAAATATATTGTACTAACGGTAACGTCGCTAGATCTTGATCACTCAAAATAACAAGTGGGAGCATGAAGTCATTCCACGCCCATAGCGTTGTTAAAATCCCGACTGTTGCATTCATCGGTGCAAGCAGTGGGAAAATCACTTTCCAAAAGACGCCCCAGGTGCTCGCTCCATCCATGATCGCAGCTTCTTCTAGCTCTTTAGGAATTGATTTAATATAGCCAACATAAATGAATACGTTAAATGCGAGTCCATAAACCACATAGAGCATAATTAAGCCAACAAGATTATCAATTCCCCATGCACTTGTTTGTTTGACGATCGGGAGCATGATAATCGGAAAAGGAACGAACATCGCACTTACAAAATAGTAAAAGAGAAACTTATAAAGCTTTTTATGCATGTTACGAGCAATCGCATAAGCAACCAACGAATTTGTCAGCAGTGTCAGGACGACAACAAATAATGTAATAAAAAGACTGTTACCAAGAGCGTTAAAGAAATTCGTCAGTTCAATTGCATCTGTAAAATTTTCAAAGCGCCATTCTTTCGGTAAGGCGAGAAGTGAATTGGCCAGTTCCTGTGGCGTTTTGAGGGCGATCGTTACAGTCAGGTACAATGGAAATAGAATGAGTAAGGATCCGAGAATCAATAATGACGTAATGAACCAATTGGCTTTCTTTCTCATTACATTTCCACCTCTCTTTTCTGTAAGACCTTAATCTGGAACACCGATACGGCAACGATGATGATAAAGTAAACAACCGCATTCGCTGACTGGTAGGCGAACTCCCCACCTTCAAATCCACCACGGTAAATCAAGAGCGAAATCGATTCTGTTGATTGTCCAGGTCCGCCTCCAGTTAAGGCAATAATATGATCGAACACCATGAGGAAATTTTTCATCGCAAGGACCATGTTAATCGTAAAGAAAGTAGCAATAAGCGGGAATGTAATGCTCCAAAACTTTCTCCAAGCGTTCGCTCCATCAATACTGGCGGCTTCATATAAGTCTTCAGGAATCGTTACCAGACCTGCCAGATAGAGAATGGTATTAAAAGCAACCGCCTGCCAAACCGCAACTATGACAATCCCTACCCAGGCAAGATCCTGATCGCCAAGGATGTTTTGGGTTAATGCATTTATCCCAAGTGCTTCAGCAATCTCTGGAATAAAGTGGGCAAAGATAAAATTAAATATGTAGCCAACGATTAAGATACTTAAAATATTGGGCATAAAGTAGACGGCCCGAAGTGTTTTTTGGAATTTAATCTTCGCGTTTAACCCCATCGCCACAATCAGACTAATAATGTTAACAATGATGGTTGAAACTACGGCAAATTTAAATGTAAACAGATAGGCATGAAGGGCCCGATCGTCCTGGAACACGTTGATGTAATTCTTCAATCCAACAAAATCAAAATCCCCATACCCTCGCCAGTTTGTGAAGCTATAATAAACGCCTTGAAGAGCCGGATATGTATGAAAAGTAAAAAAGAGCAACAGCGCTGGGACAGTCATGAAAATAAATGCGTTTTTCCGTTTATGCATGTTCACCTCTCCTTTAAGGTAAATGAAGGGGGCAAGCGATGCCCCCTTTCACTTATCGGTTCTGAACCTTTTTCCACTCTTCATCCATCTTTTTCAAAAATTCTTCTTTATTCTTGTTAATGAGGAAATCCTGAATTAAGTTCTCTGCTTGCATGCCTGCAGGGTAATAGTGATCAGGGAAGCTTGTAATCGATCCTTCCTCGAAGTTCTCTTTGATCCCTTCCATAACCGGATCTTCCTGGAACACACCTTCTACAGCAGAAAAGGCAGACTGTTCATCAATGTATTGCTGGGCATTCTCTTCTTTTAACATGAATTTCACAAATTTCTTGGCTTCCTCTGACTTCTCAGTACCTTCATTAATCGCAAAGACCACATCCACACCAGAAACGAGATCGTTTTCTTCAGGATTGTTTGTGACCGGCATAGCAAACACGCCTAAGTTAATATCCGGATTGGCTTTCTTAATTTCTGGAATCGCCCAGTTTCCTTGGAGATACATCACACTTTCACCTTTTGCAAAAGCCGTGTTTCCATCCCCATAAGCAACGCCCATGTTGTCTTTATGACCATATTCTAAAAGCGTCAACATTTTATCTGCCACTTCCGGATAGTCTTCCTGGAAGCTCGCCTCACCGTTATTCACCTTTTTCGCAAATTCTTCAGGTTGAATGTTTGCCGCAAGAGAGTTCCAAGGAATCATGCCTGTCCAGGCGTCTTTCAATGTAAGATAAATCGGAATCTCACCTTCAGATTTAGCTTTTTCTAGAACAGCTGTGAACTCATCCCATGTTTTTGGAACTTCTAAACCAAGCTCTTCAAATTTATCTTTGTTATAGATGACAGCGTTTGCATTCGTGGCATAAGGAACGCCGTACGTGCCATCTTTCTCTTCTCCAACTAATCGATTGATCATATCCAAGTATGCCGGCTGGATGTTGTCAGTCATCTCAGTGTCTGAGAAATCCATTAATACGCCAGCACGTGCCATTTCACCGTAAGTAGCATTCCCGCCGATCGCCATGACATCAGGGAGATCGTCTTTCGTTAAACGTGATTTCAAAACCGTTTCTGCTTCAGGTGGGGCATTTAGCTTCACGTCAATATCCGGGTTTTCTTCTTCAAACTTCTTTATAAGGGTCTTATAGGTTTCTGTATTCTCGGATTTATTCGAGAACACTTCAAGCGCATCGTCATCCCCACCACTACATCCTGTTAGAAGCGCAGCCCCGAGTGCCATTGAAACAAAACCTGTTACCATTTTGCTTGAAAGTTTCATCTTATTTCCTCCCTAGTTTCTAATTAATTCAATGCGTTAATACATTTAAGTAAACGTTTAACTAAACCCGCAAAAAAAATTATTTTATTTTTTTTACGGATTCTCTTTCAATAATCCGGTGTGGCATAATACGACTTTCGACCGTTTCACCACTATCAATTGCTGTAAAAAGCATTTCAGCCCCAGTCTGTCCCATTTCATATAGCGGCTGAGCAACGGTGGTTAGTGGCGGAATAATCATTTCAGCAATTTTAATATTATCGTAGCCAATGACAGACAGCTGCTCAGGAACCTTAATACCAAGCTTATAAGCGGCAGAGATCACACCAACCGCAAGATCATCACTAGTCGCAATAATACCCGTTAGATCTGGGAAACGTGACAACAAAGGCTCAAGATGATTCAAGCCATCTTCATACGCAAACCCTTTTGTATAAATGATCTGGTCTTCGCTTGCATGTAATCCAAAATGCTGTAAAGCTTCGAGAAACCCCTGTGCCCTCGGATATCCTGCGATTCGGTCCTTTTTCGGCCCACTAATCATCCCAAGCTTTTGGTGACCCTGTTGAATCATGTATTGGGTAGCACTAAATACCGCCGATCGATCGTTCACTTTCACATAGGGCAACTGAAACTCGAGCGACTCAGTCGAGATTAGAACAACGGGAACTCCCATTTTCTTCATGATGTCATCATATTCTTTTGTCATCACTTCACTTACATAGAGAATGCCTTCCACTCTTTTTTCATTTAAAAGCTGCAAATATTTCTTCGTTCGCTTCCCGCTCGAATCCGTATGACAGACGATCACACTATGACCGAGTTCATGGGAAATGTTCTCAATCCCACGCAAAATTTCAGAAGACAACATACTTGAGACATCAGGGAAAAGGACCCCAATCGTTTGCGTCTTCTTATTGATCAACCCTCTCGCAACCGCATTCGGTTGATACCCCAATTCTTCAATCGCATCAAGCACCTTTTTCTTCGTCTTCGGAGAATACCCAGGCAGATCATTTAAAATCCTGGAGACAGTAGCAATCGAGACATTCGCTTTTTTCGCGACATCTTTAATCGTAGAGGCCATGGCTTTCCTTCTTTCAGTAAACGTTTACGTAATTTCTTATTAACATGATAACCTGAAATGAAAGCCTTTTCAATAAGTTTTTGGAGTTTTTTGAAAAAAATCAGAATCATGGGAACGGTTCGGGATTTTTAGGGTTACGAATCGAGTAGCCGGGGCTTCGCCCTACTTTCTACGTAATGAACGCTTAGGGTCTCCCACGTTGATGCATCATAACAATGTCTAGCATGCCAAGGTCACGGACCCCGGGGAAGCTCTTTTACTCTCGCATAACGACTAAAAGAGTGTTGTTTTCTACTCGGTTCAAAGTATGAACCTTCCCGATTGGGATTTCGAGGCTTTGTTCCTTCAGCTTATGCTTTCAGCCTACTAGCTTGCTGTCTACGCTTAACATTATCGGTTACCCGCTAATGTCCAAGACTCACTATTAGCGATTTGCTAAATCTTACTCAGTGGGATTCCCGCCCACTATATGATGCACCCTTTTGCGTGGCGCACGAACCGTCCCAATGATTCAGAGTATCGCAAACTAATTCACAGGAGAAGTTGACGTTGGTTTGACG
>NZ_JAIUKZ010000012.1 GCF_020165985.1 Bacillus sp. RAR_GA_16 | reverse complement strand
TCATAAAAAGAAAGAATTTTCAAACAAAAACTCGCCATTCACCACTCCCATACCTTATAATGGTATTACCAATAAAAACTTTGGTATTACCAGAACAGGGGTGAACCTACATAATGATCGAACGATCCTCCGAAAAGATCACAAAACAGCTTATTCGATCGATTTTAGAAAAAGAATGGCGCACAAATCACCCACTCCCTCCTGAACGAGAACTCGCTACTCACTACCAAGTTGGCAGACCTACCATTCGCGAAGCCCTGCAACGCCTGGAACGTGATGGGTGGGTTACGATTCGGAAGGGTGCACCAGCCATTGTGAATGATTATTGGAAGCGCGGAAATTTAATGACCATCGTGAACATTCTTCAGCACCATGATGAGATTCCTGATGAATTCATTGTTTACATGCTTGAGCTTCGGATTACGTTAACACCGGCTTACGTCCGAGATGCTCTCCTTCATCACAGACTTCAAATGATTTCACTTTTCATCCCTCTTCAAGAGCTAACAGACGATCCGAAATCATATGCTGAGTTTGACTGGAAGCTACAGAAAAGCGTTGCCGAGCTCTCCCCTAACCCGGTTTTTCTTCTCATCTTAAATAGTTTCGAAAACATCTATGGCAAAATGGCGGAGAAATACTTTCTAGAACCCTCTCATCGAAAAGCATCCAAAAAGTACTATGAACAGTTCCTTGAAGCGACGTTAAAAGGAGATCTCCATTGCGCTGAAACGTTAACAAAACAGATGATGGTAACCAGTTTAGAGCTTTGGAAAATAAAAATGAACGGGGGCGTGTAGTATGAAACAATTGTACCGTGACTTCTTCTTCCATACGGATATCTTAATCATGTTTGGTGTGTTTCTGATCGTTGTTGGCTTTCTACTGACGATGACGCTCTCTCCAATTGTCCTCCTCTTCATTCTTATTGGAATTGTCACTTACATGTTTAGTGAATACCTTACCCACCGCTTTTTATTTCATATTAAAACTCCTCAGAATCCCTATCTATTAAAGTTGATTAAACGACTGCATTATGACCATCACAAAGTGCCGAATGATTTAAAGCTTTTATTTCTGCCATTTTGGTATAGCTTTCCGAACCTGTTTCTCCTTTGCTTCATTTTCTACTGGCTTTCCGGATCTCTACTTCTCACACTTGCGTTTAGTACAGGATTGCTCGCCATGTTCTTTTTCTATGAGTGGAAACACTATATTGCTCATCGCCCCTTTAAACCGAGAACAAAGTTCGGGCAGTGGCTGAAAAAAACGCATATCCTGCATCATTATAAAAATGAAAACTATTGGTACGGGGTTTCCACACCATTTGTTGATGTTCTTTTCGGCACCTTAAAAAAGGAAAAAGATGTGCAGATGAGCCAAACAGCAAAGGATTTGGAGCAGCGTAAATACACATCCACCTAAATTAAAAAAGCTGACGTCATGTCAGCTTTTTTAGTGGAGCTATTTCTGGCGCAACGTCTGACCGCACGAATGTAAGTCATGAGTGATCTGCTGAAGAATCTGCTCTCCCTCAAGACTACCTGCTGTCGTTTGTTGTAGCTTTCGTTGGCACTCTTTTGCAACTTGTTCCGCTCGCATTAATTCCTGCTCAAACCGCTGAGCTAACGCTAGATCGCCTCGTTGTCTTGCATCGAGCAGCTGCTGACGAATGGTTTCAATATCTCCGCATGCCTGATGCGCTTCTCGTAACACTTGCTGGTTTATCTCGTTCATAGGATCAACTCCTTACTTCGACCGACTTTCCCTTATTATTGATCAAAATAGGAGAATGATGTAAAAAAAGACAAATGTCCACGAAGGGGGTCAGGTACGTACCTGACCCCCTCCATTCTTTAAGAACCCAATCACTTCTTCTTCCCTCGTTGAATAAAACACCGCATCATTTAAATGAAACAACGCTTCATGTTTTGTTTCTTCATACACCTGATGGGGAATGTTGCGATAAAAACTTTTCAGCATCGTTCTTTTCTTTAGCTCGCGAAGGTTTTGGAGTACACGCTCGCGATTTACTTTAATCACAGCAAACCCCTCTTGCTGAATCTCCTGATTTGGAAAACGTTCCTCTAGCTTACGTCTTCCGTCTTCGTCCATTTCAATTAGCTGAACTTCTTCAGCAGCCGTTTCCGTAAAACTTCCCGCGAGCTCAATAAAACGCTCCTCATCCATATCAACATCATTGAAAATGATCACCGTAAAAGCATCACCTTCATACTCAGGAATCCGAAGACGTTTTGGCAGTCCAAAACAGGCATCTCGCTTTTCAAGAACCGATACGTGCTTTCTAAGAAAGCGATACCGATGAAAAAAAGTGGTCAGATAGGATGTCACCACAGTGAACAAGGTTAACAACGTTAGAACAATAAAATGACGAATCGGGGCCTCTTCTACAATAAGAAATCCAACATGCCCCAGTATGTATAAAGCCGCTAGTCCACCAATCACAATTTTTAACTTGCGATTCACCCTTGTATTTTTGGTCTGATCGTACGCTTCCCCATACAATAGATTCCGATTTAACAAATGAAAACATCCCGTCAGAACGAGAAGCAATAGTCCATTGGCCATCAATAGGTAAATCTGTTCATCTCCCGAAACGTACTGAGAAACAACCTGTTCATGAACGAAAACAAAAAGAATCGTCGTAATGACACCTAATACACCAAGATACAGATAATAGCCAGATTCATACTCATATGGGTCTAAAAATAATTGAAACGCCCAGATGTTCAGAATCCCCACAATACTAAACAACGTTAACATCACGATCAGTGAGTCATCATTATTTAATAATGGAATGAAACCAAAGAGATCTAAAAATACTAACGTGATCGCTACTGTGCTCCACCGGATGAAGCGATGGGATTTTAATCGCAAATAAGAAAAAACGAGGTCATCTTGATTTTGATAGACATTCACTTTCTTTCCTCCAATCTTCTTCCAACTTTACTAGTTTACCAGATTATTGAAAGGAGTGGAGAGGATCGCTAGGCGCTAGCCGCGAGTGCCTGTCACCGCCCGGTTTTTGTTAGAGTTTGTCGAATGGAAGGTGACTTCATTCACGTTCCTTACCGCTTTCCAATTATTTGCTATAATCAACATAGATAACGAAGCAAAGTGTGGTGGCTAGAATGTTTAAAATACTATTAATTGAAGATGATGCAACACTATTTCAGGAAATGAAGGAGCGACTGGAGCAGTGGTCTTATGAGGTTTATGGCATTCATGATTTTAGTCAGGTAATGCAGGAATTCTCTACGGTCAAACCTGACCTTACCATTATCGATATTCAACTCCCGAAGTTTGACGGCTTTCACTGGTGCCGAATGATCCGTGATCATTCGAATGTTCCGATTATCTTTCTCTCTTCACGGGATCATCCGACTGATATGGTGATGTCGATGAACCTTGGGGCAGATGATTTTATCCAAAAGCCTTTCCACTTTGAAGTGCTTGTTGCCAAAATCCAGGCGATTTTAAGGCGCGTTTACAATTATAATACGGATACAAATACGCTCAAAACCTGGCAGGGTACCACGATTGATGCTGAGCGAAACCGCGTCACATTGGATGATCATGCCCTTGACTTAACGAAGAATGAAATGATCATTCTTCTGATGCTTATCGAACGAAAGAACAAAATCGTCACACGGGATGAACTCATCAATCGACTCTGGGACGATCAACGTTTTGTAAGTGACAATACCCTTACCGTTAACGTCAATCGCCTTCGAAAAAAACTAGCAGATATTGAACTTGGGGATGCGATCCAAACGAAAATAGGTCAGGGCTATATGGCTCTGGAAACGCAATGATGTGGCGTTTTCTGCGAGAACGGCGGAGCTGGATCCTGTTCGTCTTTTTCATGGAAGCGTGCTTTCTTCTGATTACATATGTTGATGCGACCATTCCACTTACATCCGTTCTATATGCCGTTTTTCTAACCCTTCTCTTCTTCCTTCTTTTTCTACTCGTACGATACGGAAAAGAAGCAACGTTCTACAAGGAGCTAGAAGAACGCGAAACGAACTTTGATATCACAAGCATTCCGCAGGGCACAAGTCCATTTGAAAAAGTGGTTGAGCAAGTGACATCCGAACAGATTGAACAGCTTAAAGATGAATCAAGTCAGATGAAGCACCAGCTTGAAGTCGAAAAAGACGATCTCATCACGTGGATCCACGAAGTAAAAACACCTCTTACGGCACTTCATTTGCTTATTGATCGCGTACAGGACCGTGAGCTAAACGAGCAGCTTACGTACGAATGGCTTCGGATTCACTTTCTACTTGATCAGCAGCTTCACCAAAAACGTATGCCAGCGATTGAAAATGACCTGTATATTGAAAAAGTCAATCTTGAAAAAATTCTCGTCGATGAAATCACTCCCTTACGTACCTGGTGCAAACAGCGGGGCGTTGGTTTTGAGCTTGATTTGACCGTAACAGAGCTACTAAGTGACGCCAAGTGGCTCGCATTTATCTTTCGTCAATTGCTAACTAACGCTGTGAAATACAGCGAAAACAGTGACATCACGATCGAAAGCAGTAGGAATGGCTCCCAGCCTGTCCTTCTCATCAAGGATCATGGTCGTGGAATCCTGCCACGTGATCTACCTCGCATTTTCGAGAAAGGCTTTACGTCAACGGCGAACCATCAGGATTCAGCCGCAACAGGAATGGGGCTTTATCTGACAAGAAAAATCGCAGCGCATTTAAAAGTATCCATCGATGTCACCTCAGAACCAGGAAACGGATCGACTTTTACCCTCTCCTTTCCAGAACGAAATGATTTTGACCAAATCCGAGGCATGTGACAACAATGTCACACGCCTCCTCTTATTGTTCGGCAAATCGAAGGAAAAGCGGAATGGCCCTCTTTATACTAAACTTATCAGCAACTCATTGGAGGGAATGGAATGACAAACGTACTTGAAGCAAGCAAAATTCAAAAAAGCTATGGCAATAAGTTTATGAAGCAAGACGTGCTAATGGGGATCGACGTTTCGATTGAACGTGGTGAATTCATTAGCATTATGGGCGCATCAGGCTCTGGGAAAACAACGCTATTGAACGTCCTTTCTTCTATCGATCGCGTCAGTGGTGGTTCGATAAAGATTGAAGGGCAGGAAATGACGAAGCAAAAAGAAAAGCAGCTCGCGGAATTTCGAAAACGTCATCTTGGGTTCATTTTTCAAGAGTATAACCTACTCGATACGTTAACGGTGAAGGAGAATGTGCTGCTTCCCCTTTCAATCGCAAAAGTATCTAAGAAAGAAGCAACCGCTACATTTGATGCTCTTGCCGATGAGCTTGGCATTCGTGACATCCAGGACAAATACCCTAATGAAATTTCAGGCGGGCAAAAGCAGCGTACTTCAGCCGCACGGGCCTTTGTCCATAATCCAAGCATTATCTTTGCAGACGAGCCTACCGGCGCTCTCGACTCAAAGTCAGCATCGGATCTTTTAAATAAGCTGAGCGATCTGAATCAGACACGGGAAGCAACAATTGCCATGGTAACCCATGACCCTGTCGCAGCGAGCTATAGCAGTCGCGTCATTTTTATCCGAGACGGCCGGATTTACACCCAACTCAATAAAGGGACGGAATCTCGCCAGTCGTTTTTAAAAGACATTATGAAAACACAGGGCGTGCTTGGTGGTGTGCAGTATGAGCATTAATCACATGATTCTAAAGAACTTAAAGAAGAACCTGAAGAACTATTACCTGTATGTCTTTGCTCTTGTTTTTAGTGTCGGGCTCTACTTTTCCTTCGTCACGCTTCAGTATGATCCTGGTGTCGACAACATGGAAACCTCTGCTAAAATGTCAGCCGCTATCAAAGCTGCGTCCGTTATGCTTGTCGTGATCGTAACCGTTTTTCTCGTCTACGCGAACAGCATTTTCATTAAAAGACGTGGAAAAGAAATTGGACTGTTTCAATTAATCGGCATGACAAAAGGACGCATCTTTCGCATCTTAACGATAGAAAATTTGCTGATCTATATCGGATCGATGTTCATTGGTATTTTCGTCGGCTTTTCCTTTTCTAAGCTGATTCAAATGGTCCTCTTTAAAGCGACGGGGATTGAGGGCGTCGCCAGTCTAAATTTTTCCACTGAAGCTTTTGTGCAGACCGTTATCGTTTTCATTGCCATTTTCGGTGTGATTATGCTAACAAATTGGATCTTTATTAAAGCACAAAGCATTCTCTCTCTTTTCCGGGTCACGTCAAAAACGGAAGATCGAATAAAAGGGATTTCCATTCTGGAAATCATAATGGGCGTGCTTGGACTCGTACTAATCATCACAGGCTATTATGTATCGAGCAAAATGTTTGATGGCGATTTTTCAGAGATGACTGAGCTTTTGATTGTGATGGTATTCATTCTAGGAAGCGTCATTCTTGGAACGTACCTTTTCTACAAGGGATCAATTCGTTTTGTTGCCAACCTGCTTCGGAAACGAAAAGAAGGCTATTTGAACATTAACGATGTTCTCTCCCTCTCGTCGATCATGTTTCGAATGAAATCAAATTCGCTACTCCTAACAATCATTACAACCGTGTCCGCATTAGCCATTGCCCTCTCCTCGCTAAGCTACATTTCATATTACTCAGCAGAAAAGACGGCAAAGCAAAACATACCCGATCACTTTTCACTATCGAAAGAACAGAATGCCACACTGTTTGAAGAGGAACTAAAGGCAAAAGGCTATGAGTTCAATAAAAAGGAGCTGGACGTTCTTCAAGTAACCGTATTAACAAAAGACATTCTTGCGAAACAGCCGTCTAACGCGGCATTTGATGCGAGTAAGATGGTCTTACCGGTCATTAGTGATGTGAGCATACCCGATATTGATGTTTCTCGGGAAGAAGCGGTTTTTACAGGCTTCAGTAAAATCCTTGATACTGTTATAAGCTTTGAAAACGGCGGAATCATTCAACTAGAAGGAAAAGAAGATGGTACTGCGCAAAAATATCTAGGTATGAAGCAAGACTATATCCTTCCTTACAGTTACTCTGCTGGTGGGCTGCCGACCGTTGTGGTGGATCAAACAACCTTTGCCGCTCTTCAAAAGGATAGGGATGAGGAGATCCAGGATGAGCCCCTCACCTATATCGGGTTTAATCTTCAAAATGATGCAGAGCTAGCGGAAGCAACTGAGTTATTCCAGTCACTGTCCTTTGAGGATGACCAGGGGAAAAGCTCACAGTACGAAGCCTTCGTTCAACAAAAGGAAAACATGGGGCTTATCATGTTCATCGTTGGCTTTCTCGGTCTTACGTTCCTGATTACGTCCGGATGCATTCTCTACTTCAAACAGATGAATGAAGGCGAAGAAGAACGTCCGAATTATACCGTCCTTAGAAAACTTGGTTTCACCCAATCAGATCTTTCACGCGGCATTCGCGGCAAGCAAATGGTGAACTTTGGGATTCCACTTGTTGTTGGGCTATTGCACGGATACTTTGCCGTTCGATCCGGCTGGTTCTTCTTCGGAACTGAATTCTATACACCAATGCTCATCGTCATGGGAATCTATACGTTGCTTTACTCCATCTTTGGCGCACTCTCCGTCGTTTACTACAAAAAAGTCATTCGAGAAGCGCTATAAAAAAACGGGTGGTGCCTGGCACCGCCCGCTTTTTGTTAGGTTTTGTCGAGAAATAAATAACGTCCTACCTCTCTCTTACACCTTCACTCGTGTATGTAACCAAAGCGCTTCAGCCTCTTCTTTCGATAACTTGAAATGCTCTACAAAGAAATCTTGAAGTCGACCCTTCTCCCCACCATCGCCCCACTCTCGATAGCAGCCGATTAGCTTCTTAACATCACCTTCACAATACTCATCGATTATGCTTGCAACAGCCCTCGTGCTCCTCCAATAATCATAAAACGCAGCCGAGTAATCAAAGTTTTCTCCACCACGATACCCTGCTTTACCAAAGGCATCTAACGAATACTCTCCATATTCCTCTTTATGCGCTTCAATTAACAGTCGCTCAACCTCCATCACTTTCTCAAACCGCTCTGGAGACATTAAAAGCTTACGCGGCAAATAAAAGCAAATTCCTTCTTCAAACCACATGTCACTCGCATTCTCTTCTTCCCAATCTTCAAACTCAGAGTGAAAAAAGTCTGCATGATGCGTCATTTCATGTGCCGCAATCTCAGCGACATCCACCATCTCAAGATTCCGGTAATAATCCTCCGCTTCTTTCACACCATTCGTCGTTGTTAAGTAGATCGCTTTCCATGTCTCCAATAATGGTGTGAGATGAATCAAATCTCTCGACGTATAAGCTGGTAATGGAATCGTTGAATACAGCTTCGTTGCTGACTCTATATCATGAAAAACAATTCCTCTTGGCGGCTCTTCAATTGACGTAAAGTCGTTCAAGGATCCCTCATATTTTTTAAGGTACGTTAATAACTCTCGTCCACTTTGTTCAATTTCTTCTACTTTCTTCGTATCGGTCACTGACACAGCGTAATTCACGTTAATATCCCCCTTCTACTTCCCTTCTTCTTCGATTTTAGAAGGTGAGGATCCTGTTTCAACTGCTCATAATCCAACAAATAGGAAGCTCACCCAGAGCTATTCTTATGATTGGTTGGTACTTGACTTAGGGCAATCCCAATCACTGCAATCGCAATGACACCTTTAATTAATCGATAATAGGTCCCATCCTCTTGATAATCTGAAATACCCATCCACAAAATCACAACTGTGGCTATGATGAATAGAACGAACAATCCAATCTTTCTAGCCATAACAGCACAACCTATGGAAAGTTATACCATCAATGATTCCCGATCGCCTCCCGATGAAACCTCATAGCGAGTGCCTGTCACCACCCGGTTTATGTCACATTGTGTCGTCAGTTTGGACGTCTATCGCGTATATCTCTCATCCAATAAGCCATCCTAACCGTTAGAGGTGATTCAAATGAAATTAAACAAGAAAAAATACCAAAACCAGCCCATGGCGACAAAGAAATCCTACGTAAACGAAGTTGATCTTGGGATAGATCAGAACGAGCAAGCCATGAATGGAGACTATGGAATGCTTGAAACGAAGGAAGAAGATCAGCATCAGAAGAATCGAAAACAGTAACTTTAAATAGAAAGGCGCGTCACACCGACACGCCTTTCCCTTACCAAATCCCAAAACTAAAACCTAATTCAATGCTTAATAGGCGGTATATCCTTTAACGTCTGATCCTTTCTAGATACTACAATTCTCCCATCCCCGGTCGCACCAGCATAAAATACCGATGATGGCTGAATGTCTCCTGCCTTCTTGAGTTCCGCCATCAACCATTCTTCTGTTCGTTCAATATGCTTTAGCATCTCCGGCTGTACCTGTCCATCGAGAATGACGGGTACCTCAAAACCTTCACTCTTTATGTTCAAACTCAGATCCTCACGTATCACACTTTCTTTAGAAGAATACAATTTGACACTTAGTCTGCCATTCGCTTCGACAATGGCGAGCTCCACATCTTTCGTATAAAACACATCTTTTTCCCGTAGCATTTGGAGAATATTATCAAGGGAGTACTGAATTCGCTCCATATTTTTTCTAAGAAAATTCCCCTGATAAATCACCACCGTCGGCTCAATGGACAGCAGTTTTCCTATCTTCTGATTCTTCAGCTTAATTTTAACAATGACTTTTTGTAAAAGCGCAATCGCAATCATCGCGACAACTGTATGGATATGTTCGATTTTCGGATCAGCAATATCTGCCCCTACAACCGAACCAAAGACAAGTACGACAAGAAAATCAAACACAGGAAGTTCACCCATTGAACGCTTTCCCATATAAATTCCGATCGCAAGCATGAAGGGGAGAATCGTTAACACACGAAAAATAACCTTTAAGGCATCCATTGCGATATCCAAGATGAGCACCTCTTTTTCATAGATACCCTCATCATGCCCATTAGACGATTCATCACACCTTTTTCAACTAAAAAAGAACCAGCGGAACAAATGCCCCACTGGTTCCACCATTTCCTTACTCACTAAACACCGCATTCGAAAGAAGTCGGAACAAATCATCCGTATGATCGCGGAATCCAGCTTCTATTCCAATTAACATCACGTCTTGATCACGTTCTTTCACGATAACCGGCTGCCCCTCAGCAGCATCACGATTCTCCCAGTGACCCGCTACAAAGAAATCCCCTGTATCAAAAGAAGCGTGCACGTCTACATTTTCAACGTTCGAATACCAAACCGGTTGATACACAAAGCCGTAATCATTCAACCCATACCCTGACGTTAAAAGTTCAGAGCCGTAGTCCACTTTTACAATACCGTTACTGTTTGAGTAGCCTTTATTTACCGTTACATCGGTTACGCCAAGCTTTTTCGACGCATCTGATGCCCCAGCGCCTACCGCAACATACTTGCCGCCAGCCTCTACATACGATTGAATCTGCTGCTTAAACGCCTCGTATTGGCTTTCGTTCTCCAATCCAAACGGTGCATTCGCCTCAGTGTTGTTGTAGGAGATCAAACGAGACGTTCCACTGTAGAAAAACACATCCGTATCCCCAAGACCATTTTCTGCAAGTTCTCGTGGCGTGATTTCCGTTACATCAAAACCTAATCGCTCAAGAGCCAATCGTGTTCCAGCATGAGATTGCGCTTTATAAAATCCGCCATCTTTTAAAATCGTTACGTTTTGAGAAGTGAGTTCTTTTCCATCCACTAGAGAGGCTGTCGTAACCTCAATACCAGATGCTTTTACAAGTTTCTTCAACTCAGGCGTCGGTGCTTCCTCAACATAGAATGCACCGTCTTCTCCCCACTGAACATCAAATCCTTTATCAAGGAGTGTATTCACCAGGTTCACTGCTTTTACAGAAGAGTTTTGGATCACATAAGGACCATCCCCTACTAATTGACCGTCTCCATCGACCTTCTTCACATCAAACGTCTTAACGTGAAAGGAACTATCGGCGTCTACTTCAATCGCCTCAAAGCCCCATAGTTCAGGAAGGTTCCATGCGGAAATATCATACATGGCTGGCGTAATATCTGTGATGTCTTCCCCATCCCACAGCATCGTATTTGCAAGTCCCGCTTTCGCCTGACTCATGTCGACGATGTAAGTACCTGCCGCGTATGTTTCTCCATCAAACGTAAATGACTTTTTCACTTGGGACACGTCAATATCATTGAACATCAAGTGCTCCACTGCTTTTTCCGTCGCAGTTGGATCCGTTTCATCTACAGGAAGGATATATGCCTGCGGAAAAAAGCCTTCTGTATGATACGGGTGGTCGAACTGGATCCCTCGCTTAAACACTTCGATCTGATCTTTGATCATCTCTTCTTTGTTATCATTTGAAAACTCCAATGCTCCCATGACCGCATCATAGTGCCATTTCACGCCGTCCCAGTCATTCGTTGGGGCTTCAAGCGTGTAGCCATATGCACCGTGATACATCGCATACATTGGTGTGAAAATCGGAGGATAATCATCCCAGCCCGCTTCGTCGTCACGCTGGGGTATGTAAGTACCCGTCATCGTTTGATAATTTACATTAGATGTATCTGTGTTCGTGTTGTCGTATTCCTTTCGATGATCCACAATGTTCCCTTCCATTGATTCTGCTTGATCCATTGCCCACTTTGAATACAGATCATATTCATAATTTGGGTTATGCGGAGGTGTACACGGTTCAATTAAACCAGGACTTGTTTCTCCTCCATACCCTTTTATATATCCGTGCAAATCAAGAAACACCATCGGATTCCATTCTTTAATCAAATTCACCGTATGCTTTGTCTCAACTTGAGATTGCGTAATAAAATCACGATTCAAGTCGATTCCGTTTGAGTTAAAGCGAGTTGCATCAATTCGTCCATCTGGATTCGCCACCACGTTAAAAATTAAAATGTGATTCTCCAGCAACTCCTTTGTCTTTGCATCATCCGCCGTTGCAAATCGCTCAATCAATTGGAGTGCTGCATCAGATCCAACAAACTCCGTTCCATGTATCGAAGCATTGATCATCACGGGCACTTTAAAATCAGGATGCTTCTCGATAAACTTCTCTGCTTTATCAGGGCTCTTAAACATCTTCTTTCTCAATGCTTTTTGATAGCCAAATTTCCCTTTTGCTTCAGGATCAGAAACCGTAACCACATATAGATCCTGTCCACCTGATGACTGTGCTGGTGTTTCGACAGTAATTCGATTGCTGCTCTTCTCAATCTCATGAAGCTTCTCATCCACTTCAGAGTACTTCACAAAATCATAGTTCTCACTATTAAACGGACTCCCATCTTCCTCCTGTAACGTTTCGTTCCAGTTCACATTCTTCCAGCTCGTCTCTGCAGATACTGGCCCCGCCATTGGCGTTGCAAATAAACCCAGCATCACAGCACCAGCAATTAATTGCTTTTTCATCCCATTCCCCCTAAAGTTATCAAAATAGTCTAAATTCTATTTTATAGCTTTTATGCAAAATATTGTATACGACATTCTTCCTGATTACACGTAGGTCTTTAGGAGGGAACTCCCTTTAAGTGCCTGTCACCACCCGCTTTATGTTACAATATGTCGAAAGCAATCATAGAAGCTTGAAACAAGTCTCGTAGCGTTGGAGCTGGATCTTATGAGTAAATTACTGTTATCAAAAAAATTCATCCCTACCTACTTTATCGTCTCAGCACTCGCCATCGTATTGTACCGAACAATCGGAAATTCATGGATTGAAGCTTTGCTTATTAGTTTTCCATGTTTCCTTGTAGGCATCATGTCGATCGCGCTTAACTTCAGTAAACAACCTAAATAACGCGAAAAAAGCTACCCCACCCTCGAGAGTGACGTAGCTTTTTCCTCTATTCCGGATCCATCCAAAACAATTCATCCAGTGACTTATCCAACACCCAACAAATCGACAAACATAGCTGGAGCGTCGGGTTGTATTTCCCGAGCTCAATCAATCCAATCGTTTGCCTGGACACACCCACCTTTTTGGCCAACTCCTGCTGCGAGAGATCATGCTCCACTCTCGCCATTTTTAATCGTACATTCTTCACAATTGATCACCGCACATCTTCATCATCCATCTCTTCCAACTCTTGCTCATTCACTTGATCACTTTTGCGTTTCGCAATCGCCAATGGTAATACCATTATGGCAAATAAAACAGGAATGTAAATCATCAAGCACCCGAATAAAATTGAGAGAAAAAAATAAATCGTTTCCTGAGTACCTTCTCCATACTTTAGAGAATTTCTAATCGCGAGAAGTAGGGAAAACCCCACTCCTAAAAAAAGACTAACCATGAAATTCCGTCTATTAAAACTCAACTTGCTAGATTCACGCATCTCGACTTCATTCGAGAAAATCCCTAGCATCGCTGACCTTACAATATAAAATACAGAACTTACAAACAAAATAATAATCTCTGTCCATAAATGCTGCGTTCCTCCCTCAACGAGAAACTGTTTATACACCACAGATAACGCACAAATCACCACAATTAAAATATACATTTCCCGGTAAATCTTATTTTGCAGATTGGTCACCCGTTCATCATGTTGTCTTTTCCTAAAACCAAATCCCATCGTTCCTCTTCCTCCTAAATCTTAGTAATCAATCTTTGGTAACCGCTCATATGCAAACACAAACAATAGTAAACTAACAATCCCCGTTACAATCATTTCCATCCCATCAAGCATAAGAAACGGCAGCTGGTTCGGTAAACTGTAAATCGGTGCATACGCAACAATATCCTTCACAAATTCAGGAATGGCTTCCACCTGAAACACGATGCCAAGAAGACCAGGAAGCACCAAGATCGTCACTAACGAAAGAATTAACAGCTGCATCACCTTTTGATAGAACATCGAAATCACTTGAAACAGTAAGGTAAAAAAGACTCCGAATAACACATACTGCAGCACAGCCTGCCCAACATCTCCCGCTGAAAATGCCTGCCCGTTCAAAACATGATTCACATAAAGAAGCGCTGCGCATCCGAGTCCGAACAGGAGCGATACAACAGAAATAACCAACACACGTGAAATCAAAAAGATGATCCGATTGCGAGCTGATGTGAACAAAAGGTAAATCGTTCCATGATGCAGATCGGCAATCACCACTTTTGCACAAAACACGCCAAGCGCTACCGTTGCAACCCCGGAATATAATCCAGAAACATTTTGAGGCTGAAATGGACCATCCATCTGGTAAATCGCATAAACGATTCCACCTCCAAATAAAAAAGCAAATCCAATGGAAACAAACAGCGCCAGGTTAAGGTTTCGTTTGATCTCAAGTTTAAAGAATTGACTTACATTCACTTCGCTTCACTCTCCATATTTTGAAAATAGAAATCCTCAAGCGTGTCCTTTTTCCGCTTCACATCAACCGGGAAAAGATCGTTTTGACTTAAGTGCTTCAGAACCTGTTTCATATCTCCCGCAAACGGAACGGATAGAATCTGACCACTACGGGTTACTCCCTCGTATGCTTCTAATACATGCAAGGCCTGGTGTAGATCGTTTTCTGAAAACGTAAGCTCTACCACTTCTCGATCGTGCTGGTCCCCAGCATATTCATTGATAATCCGTCCTTCTTTAATCACATAAACGCGATCACTCATACTCTCGATATCTTCTAAAATGTGACTGGAAATAAGAATGCCAATTCCTTGTTTTTTTGCGAGTCTCTTCAAGTACCCTAAAATGTGACGAATCCCATCCGGGTCCATGCCATTTGTTGGTTCGTCTAACACAAGATAATCAGGATTTGAAATGAGCGCAAGAGCTATGCCAAGACGCTGCTTCATCCCAAGCGAATAGTTCTTCACCTTTTTCTTTAAGTAAGTCTTCATCCCTAGAGACTCAATGATCTCATCGAAATGCTGATCATCTCCACCGAACAACGAATGAAAATAATTGATATTGTAGCGTCCGCTTTTATTTGGAAAGAACTTCGGCTTTTCAATTAAGCTTCCAACAGAACGTCCTTCTCCTTGAACCGTAAACTGACCATCATACTGTACGATAATCCCAGAAATGATTTTCATTAACGTTGTTTTCCCAGCCCCGTTTGGTCCCACGAGCCCAACAACCTCTCCTTTTCGTAGCGTAAAATCAACGTCAGAAAGTGCAAATTCCTGATTATTGAACTTCTTTGAAAGCTGATGCATTTCGATACTCATCTTCATCCCCCTCATTTTCTCAATCAACATATCCTTCTTTTTCCATTATATAATATCAACGTCTTTTTGCAACATATATTTGTCATTTGGACATTTTTATTTTTCATTATATTAAAAAAGCCGTTAATGAACGCTTGAAAGAAGCCTGATTGAGAGAGAATGAAAAAAGACAAGAAAAAGGAACATAATCTTCTCTCCGTTCATCTCCTGTTCACCTTTACGTTGTAAGATAGTAGGAGAGAATGCATAGGAAAGGATGAAAAACGTGATTTCCATCTTAACGATTGATGACGATCCACACATTTTAAACCTTTTTGAAGTAACGCTAAAAGAGGCAGGGTATCATACATATAAATCAACGAATGGGGCTGAAGCGTTAGCTTTACTAGAAGATAAAACAATTGACCTTGCGATTGTAGATGTCATGATGCCAGGAATGGACGGTTACACCCTAACTCGGAGAATACGAGAGTTGTACGATATACCCGTTATCTTATTAACGGCCAAAGGCGAGCTGTACGATAAAGAACAGGGGTTTACCGCCGGAACAGACGATTATATCGTCAAACCGTTTGAACCGAAGGAACTGATTTTTCGTGTTCAGGCTGTATTAAGGCGTTATGATCAGCCAAGTCAACATGTGATCCAGCTGCAGGATGTCAAAATTGATCGAAAAAATTATGAGGTGCAAATTAGAAAACAGCACCTGCTCATGCCTTTAAAGGAGTTTGAGTTACTTGCGCTATTGGCTTCTCGCCCGAACCAGGTTTTTCAGCGAGAGGATCTGATCGAAAAGATCTGGGGCTTTGATTTTGAAGGTGATGAAAGAACGGTCAATGTTCATATTAAGAGGATTCGTGAACGGCTCGGAGCGATCACCTCTACCATCAAAATTGTGACCGTTCGCGGAGTAGGCTATAAATTAGAGGTTATGTCATGAAATCCCTTTACTCAAAATTCATCGTAACAACATTGGTTATCATGCTGGTCAGCTCCGTTATTGGCTTTTTATTTGCGAATGCATACTACCAAAACAGTTTAAAACCAGAGAACGACACGAAAAACATGGAGATTGCGACAAGCATAGCGGAGTTCGCTGAAGATCAGTCTGATCTAGACGAGTACCTCAGCCATACGGCGGCAACAGGCTATCAGCTTTTTTTAGTTAGTCAAGAGGAACGCCGTTATTACGGAGGGGCATTTAAAGAAAAAAACATCTCCCAACAAGCCATCGAAGCTGTCTTAGATGGAGAGCCGTATCATGGCATGAAAGCATTCCCGAAGAAAACTTTTGTAACAGGCTTCTTCGCCAACGAGCTTAAAAATTCAGTCGGTGTGCCGTTAACTTATGATGGTAAGCAGTATGCCCTCTTTTTGCGACCCGATATTAAACTCTTATTTAACGAAATTCACCTTCTTCTAGGCTGGATGGTGTTGGTGATTTTTATCTTAAGCTTACTTGCCGAACTCGTTTGGTCTGCGATGCTGATTCGGCCAATTCGAAAGCTCTCACATGCCACGAATAAAGTACGAGAAGAAGGCTTTGATGTTCACTTAGACATTCACCGACGAGATGAGATTGGCCAACTGGCGCAGAACTTTAAAGAAATGATCGCAAGGCTCGGGAAATTGGATACGCTCCGAAAATCCTTTGTCTCAAACGTCTCACATGATATTCAGACGCCTTTACTCACAATCCAGGGGTACAGTCGGTTATTAGAAAATAATGCCCTTTCTGAAGAAGACAGAAAAGCCTACTTGCGTGTCATTCAAGAGGAAACAGAACGGATGTCCATTCTATCCAAACAGCTGTTAACCCTCTCCTCTCTTGAATCAAAAGAGAAAGATTACGTGAGGAATTCATTCGACTTATCCGCTCAACTAAAAAGCCTTTTGTATCGCTATTATTGGCTTATTGATGAAAAGAACCTTTCCTTAACGTATTCTGTCGATGAGGTTACCTATGAAGGAAATCCAGAGCTGTTATACACCGTTTGGGAAAACCTTCTAACAAACGCAATCAAATACAACGAGCCAGGAGGGTCAATCGAGGTGACATTAGAAAAGGGTGCTGATGCTACTCACATTACATTCGCTGACACAGGCATTGGATTAGCATCAAATGAAAAAGATCAAATCTTTGATCGCTTTTACCGCGCCGATCTCGCCCGTACGAGAACAAATCAGGGTACTGGACTCGGCTTATCCATTGTGAAAGAAATCATTGAACTCCATCAAGGAGACATAGTTGTCGACAGTCAATTAGGAAAAGGAACAACCTTTACCATCACCCTTCCTCATTTGTAATCATTTATTAACCTTTTGTTCACTTAGCTGATTTAAAGTAATCGGTGTAAGGAACAAAAGGTTTTTTTGTAGAAAGGAATGAGGATCAATGAAAATGGCTTTGAAAGAAATGAAGAAGAATAAATCAAGATATCTCATCGTTGGCTCCATCGTACTACTCATTAGCCTGGTCACGTTTATCATTTCAGGTTTAGCCAATGGATTATCTCAGGATAACGTCTCATTAATCAAAAACATGCCTGATGGCACATTTTATATGAGCGAGGATGCTAATGAATCGTTCACCCAGTCTCATATTGATGCGAGTAAACAGAACCAAATCCTTAACAATGATCGTGAAGCTTTTGCATTCTCCATTCAAATGGGTTCACTTAAAAACGAAGCAGACAACCAGCAAAGCGTTGCCTTTCTTACTTCTACCGATGCACCGTTATTGAAACAAGTAAACGAAGGGGAAGTGATTCTCGATTCAGGCTTAAAAGCGGAAGGTATCCAGGTTGGTGATGAACTATCGAGCCCTCTCTTTGAAGGAACGTTTAAGGTAATTGATTTTGTTGATAACAAAACGTTCAACCATTCACCTGTTGCATTGATCAGTCAGGAAACATTTGAAGAGATGTTTCGAACGGATGAATGGCAGCTGCTCTATCTTCCAGATACAACGGAAACCATCAGCGGCCTGCAATCCTTTTCTAAAAAAGAATTTCTCTCAACCATCCCAAGTTACCAGGCAGAGCAAATGACGCTGAATATGATTGTTTGGTTTCTCGTTGTGATTAGCGGCATGCTGTTTGCGATTTTCTTTTATATGATGAATGTCCAGAAAATCGGGATGTATGGCATTCTCAAAGCTCTTGGCATTCGGACGAGTGACTTGTTCAAAATGATGTGGAGTCAGATGGCTATGATTACGATCATCGCTCTATTGATCTCTACAGCGATTAGTCAGGTATTTCAATACGTCGCCCCTGATAGCATGCCTTACCATTTAACCCTGACCACCACCCTGCAGCTTTCCCTTGTCTTTGCAGTGGTTGGATTCATCGGCTCAACGCTATCAGGATTTCAAATAAAAAAAATCGACCCATTGCAGGCGATTCAGCAAGGAGAGGCTTAAAATGGCACAACTTCAGCTAGAGCAAATAAGAAAATCATTCATAAATGGAGAAACAGAAGAAGAAGTGTTAAAAGGAGTCGATCTCGCACTTGAGAAAGGAGAAGTAACTGCGCTAGTCGGTGCTTCCGGTTCAGGAAAAAGCACGTTGCTTACAATCGCCGCCGGTCTTCAGCCGCTCACGAGCGGAAAAGTGCTCTTTGAAAATCAGAACTTAGCTGAGCTCCGTCCTGAACAGGTCAGAGCGATTCGAGCCCGCCATTTCGGCTTTGTGTTTCAGTCCTCCCACCTCGTTCCTTTTCTAACGGTGGAAGAACAGCTTTCTTTGATGATGGACATTGCGGGAATGAAAGGTACCAAGCATGAACAAGAAGCACAGATTCATCGCATCCTCGATCAAGTCGGCATGACCCATCGATTAAATGCCTATCCCTCCTCCTTATCAGGTGGGGAAAAGCAGCGAGTCGCCGTCGCACGGGCTATTATCCACAATCCAAAAGTGCTGTTTGCCGACGAGCCGACCGCAAGCCTTGATTCCAAAAGGTCTAAAGACACGATGGCGTTGCTTCAAAACGTTACAAAATCGCTCGATATGACCACATTAACCGTGACTCATGATGAGGAAATGTTGGTTTATGCGGATCGGGTTGTGACGATGAAAGATGGGCAGGTGGAATCGGTGGGACGGTTCTGCTGATTCTGTTCACAAAAATAAGAGTGCTAATGAATGACTTATTTCATTAGCACTCTTAAATCAATTAGTTACTAGAAGGCGTCCATCTCTCCGCTTCACTTCCCTCTGGATAATCAATTCCATCAGGGTACGTAATGAATTCCAAAAGCGTTCCCCATGGGGTCAAACCATATACGCCGCCATTATGTGGACCATCCTCCACCCCTGCCAAAGGATGAGGTTCCGATAGAAGTGATCCACCTGCAGCTTCAAAACGCTTTGATGCTGCTTTCAGATCATCAACATACAAAGCAAAATGCTGAATCCCTAAATCAGAAATTCTCGCTGGATGATTGTCTGCTGGTGATCCGAGCTGAAATAGTTCAAGCGTTGGTCCTTCTCCTATCCTAAGCAAACGCATATGGATAATGCTTTTCCCAGCTGGTAAACCCAATTGTTTCTCCACATCTTTGCCTTCCATCGGCTCGTGTTCTGGTCGCTGCACATCGTAACAAACCTGTGCGTCAAAAGCCTCCTTGAAAAAAGCGGTCGCTTCCTCTATGTTTGGTACGGTTATCCCTATATGATCAATCCCTCTATACATCTCAATCACTCCTTATTTGAATGAATAAGTCTCAGAAATTCCTCAAAAGGCTTGTTTTACTCAAAGTCGTATGTCAGGTTCCACTTTTGACGCGCTGTATCCATCAAGGACATCACTTGACGAGAAAGCGGCAATGTCCAATTCTCACCCTCACCTAAAATAAGGTCATTCATTGCCTTCACTTCATACTGCAGCGCTTTTCCTTCTTCACCTGCTTCAATTGTTTCAACCGACCCATCTGATGTGTAGGTGATGGTTGCTTGATCCGCTCTTGGAAAATTATCAACGGTGATGAATCCTTCATCCCCAGCTACAATGCCACGCTTCGGCATTTTCGCTCTCATCGCGAGTGACACAACGGCCATCTCATTCTCATCGTTTTTCATCACAATGCCAGATTGCTCATCTACCCCTGTCTCATGTTTCTTGACGGTTGTATGTAGCTCTGTTGGCTGACCGGATAGGAAAAACCTTGTGAATGAAAGAGCATAAGTTCCAATGTCTAACATGCCACCACCCGCAAGATCTGGATTAAAGAAGCGATTCGTCGGATCATTTTCCTTACAGCTACCAAAAGTGACATTAACCATATTTACTTTTCCAATTTTCCCTTGTTGGATCAGACTACGTAGCTTTCCGTAGAGAGGCATATGATAAATGGTCATCGCTTCCGCTACAATCAGGTTTTTAGACTCAGCCAACGCAATGATTTCTTGTAGCTGTTCTCCATTCATCGTAATCGCCTTCTCACATAGGACGTGCTTTCCAGCATGTAAAGCATCCATGATATAAGAATAGTGAACGCTGTGTGGGGTTGCAATATAGACAACATCAATGCGTTCATCTCGAAACATTTCCGACGTTTCCTCATACACATGTTTTACCCCAAGACGATCAGCGAAGTCTTTAGCTTTTTCTACCTTCCTGCCCCAGACGCCGAAAATGTCGCCGTTCACTTCTTTAATCGCCTGCGCAAAGTCTGATGCTATTCCTCCTGGCCCAACAATTCCCCAATTCACTTGTCCCATCTGATTCCTCTCCTTTTAACGTAAGTTGGTTCACTCCAGCTAAGCGATAGTCTTTCATTCAAATGCTTCCGCTTCCTCTACTAAAGCCATCGCCGTTTCTTCAGTCGTTACGAGAACATTCAAATGCCCATATTTAAGTGCGGCTCGTATGGCTTCCACTTTTTCCTTCGATTGAGCTATCCCTATGGTGTATCTCATAGAGTGAAGCTCTTTCATGTTTACTGAAATCGTTCGATTGGACAATCTCGTCTTGCGAATTTCACCACGTCTATTGAAAAAGTTGGAACAAATGTCCCCTACAATGTTGTCCTGATCCATTTCTTGCTTGAACGTCTCTCCATAAAAAGCACGCCAGTTTGGACCATGACTAATCAATGGGGAGCCAATACCTACAACTGCAATGGATAAACGGGACCATAACTCTTGAACTTCTTGAAAATGTCCAGAATCAATCAACGCTGTTTTTAATTCCTCTGTCTGGACGATTGCAGGAAGATCAATTAATTTCGATTGGGCTTTCCACTTTCGAGCGATTTCATAGACAATCGTATTTGCATGATAACGACTTTCCAATTTACCGTCCGGGCCACCGACAAGAGGCACACACATGATGCCTTCTCGCGACCTTTGTGGCGTTAATTCTTCCGCCACCGCAGCAAGAGCTGTTCCCCATGAAAACCCAATCACATCATCCGCTTTTACAATGCCATCCAAGAATGTGGCACACGCCTGCCCCATTGCTTTTAGTTTTTGGTCAGTGGTTGCCCCTTCTTTCTTTGGGATCACGACCACTTCTTTAAGCTGAAACTGTTCTTTTAACTTCCTTCCAACCGTCACATCTTTGAAGGCATCATAGTTAATACGAATTTGCACAATCTCTTTTTCTCTTATTTTCTTAAGCATTCTACTAATGGTTGTGCGGTAGATGCCAAGTTCCTTTGCTATTTCACTTTGCGTCATATCCTGCTCATAGTACATTCGTGCTACTTGATAAAGTCGCTTTATCTCCTCACGTTCTTCCATCTCTTTCCTCCCTTTGCACAAATGTACACTAACGATCACAATCGTGCAAGGGATCTGAATCGGCGGCGGGGAATCGGCGGGAATCGGCGGGACGGTTCTGATGATTCTTTTACAAATAAAAGGTTCTTATCGTAAACATTGTTGCTATATGAGTGGTTAATTTCCGCTCCAGGATGCTCGCTTTCCGCAGGGCGGACCGGGAGCATCCTGGAGTTTCAATCACTCAGTGTGATTTTTATTCAATATTTGTTTCAGAAGCTACAATCCTTTAAAAAAGAGCCATACAAAAAGAGTGCTAATTTCATCATCCATTAGCACTCTTTTCCTCATATTTTCTTTTTAATTGTTCTTTTATCAATTACGTTTAAAACAAGCTCATAACCAAAAGCAATCAGCAACCCCGACCAAAAGAGTATAGCCGATGAAAAGATATCATCAGAATAAATGAGATGATGAAGATAGTTCACAAACAATAAGATCAAATAAGTATAAAAGCCAACGACGGCTCCTTTTTTCCAATTCGTTACATGCCGATTCGACATCGATTTAAATAACTGCAAATAAATTCCTCCAAGCGACGAATGGGTCATTCATCACCATAATGGTTCATCTTTGTCACTTAACTTAATATAAAAAGGAAGAATAATAATAAAGAGCATACTCAAATAGCCTAAAGTAAACATGTTCTTCGTTTCAGATGAAAGGTACTGTTTCTTTCTACAATTAGGACATTCCTTCCCACTTTTAGAGAAACCTAGTGACCACAGCTCCTTAACTCCCCATTTATAATGGCAATTTGTACAGTTAGCCATTGCCCTCTTCCTTTCTCTTGCTAATTTAATCCTTTTAGCCTTTTCTAAAACCGAATCTCTTGGAAAAGCGAAATGGTCAGTACGATTGTTGACAAAGTACCTGCTGACATTAACGTAACGATTTTAGGCACATTCGTCCGGTCTGAAGTTTTCCCTAATTCTCGCGTTACCGTTATCCAAATTATGGTCGATAGTAAAGATACAATATAAATCACGATATAACCAACTCCTGCTTTTCACTTTTGTGACATTATTTCAGTTACTTCTCTAAAATCTAAATGTAGTTGAAAATATGAAGAAGATATCCGATAAAACACCGATTACATTTTTTTAATAGACTTAACTATTTGGATGAAACTCCAGTATGCGATCGCGAGAAGTATACAAAGAATTACTGCTACTAGTAAAACGCCCAGAATGGTTTCTACCATAATCTTTCTCCTTACTAAAGAATAATTAATTCCTTCACTTACTATACGATTTAGTATTATTTAAGTTTCAAATGAGTTAGGGCGCTTGCATTAATAATAGCCTCGATCTACCCGTTAACCCCAAAGTAGTGATATATTATCGATCTTTTAAATAGTTGAAACTTTTCGAGAGGAAGATCACTCATATAAGTAAGGAGGTGTCACATTGGTACATAAAAAACACGTTAAAAAAGCGATGAAAGGAAATGAAGAGGCCTTTGAAATCCTAATAAATGAGCAAAAAGAAAAATTATATAAAACCGCCTATCTCTATGTGCGAAATAAAGACGACGCATTGAATATTGTACAGGAAACTGTGACAAAAGCGTTTGTCTCTTTATCTCAGTTAAAAAAGCCTGAACTCTTTAACGCCTGGCTTATGAAAATTCTCATTTATACGGCTTATGATGTGCTTCAAAAGAAAAAGAAGGTAGTGCTTACTGAAGACTTTTCTTACTTGAAAGAAAAGGAATCTATAGAAATAGAAGAAAAAATGGACTTAATGTCAGCCATTACTACCTTGAATTACAATTATCGAACGGTTATCATTCTTTTTTATTTTCACGATCAATCCATCAAACACATTTCTGAATTAATGGATAAGCCAGAAGGAACAATTAAGACCTATCTACATCGTGCCAAAAGTGAATTAAAAAAGCTGTTAGGAGGAATGAGCCTTGATGAAAAAAAATTGGTTTAACGAACATTGGGATTCCATCGAAGTGCCTGAAGAAGATTTAAATAGAGTTATTTCAAATGGAATGAAAGCAGGTAAAAAAGAAACTCGTAAAAAAAGTCGATGGAAGACACCTGCTCTCGTATCGTCAGCTGTTGCCACAACCATACTAGTTTCTGGATTGGTATTCTCACCAGTAACCAACGTTCTTGCAAAGGTTCCATTGCTAAACATTGTTTACGATGAAATTTCTTCTCCTATTGGACGTGAGTTATTTCATAATCAATTCATTACAGAACTTAACGAAAAAGCATCAAGTAACGACGTTGATGTCACGATCACAAGTGCTTATTATGACAATATGCTGCTTGGCATCACATTTGAAGTAACATCCAATGAACTTTCAATAGAAGATATGAATGACAAAAACAGTCCTGAATTCGGCTATAGCTATTACTTGTTTGATGGAGATGAACAAAATCAATGGGCAGGATCCATGAGCGAATTAAAAGAAACAGATGAAGGTTTTGTAGGAGCGATGGAATTTTATCAACCTGATCAATCTATAGAGAAAGATTTCACCTTACCTATAACATTTACCTCGATTCTTGGAAAAGAAGGAGAATGGAAGTTTGACATTCCAATTAAGGAGAGCATTGAAGAAAAAATCAAAATTAAGGAAGATGCTACTATAACCAACGGAGAATTTTCTTTTCATCTTAATTCAGTAACAAAAGGGAAAGCAACGACCATCCTGGATTATACAACAACTCGACCTACAGATGGGGAAAATGATCATTTTGAAATTGACGTTGTTGATGATCAAGGGAATGAGCTATCGAAACAAAATATCGGTAATAGACTGAGCACAAAGCAGACCAATGATTCGATTGAAGTGACCGAACGCTCTCTTTTCGGAAGTAAACTGGCTGAGAATAACGACTATATTGTGATTCACCCTCGAGTAAGCAGAGATGAATTCGATACAATAAAGAGTATCCAGGATACCCCTTTTGAGATTAAGAGCAAGCGATTCGGATACAAAATAGTTGTCAACAATGTTCAATTAAATAACCATCAACTCATACTTGATTATAATTTAGAGAATATAGATCCTGAGAATTTCAAGAAAGATATCATTCTAAACTTCGCTGATAAAATCACTCTTATTCGTTCTGAAGATGTCATCAAAGAAAGCGATGGTCAAGCACAGTATGAAGCACTACAAAGAGATTCACTAATTTACGGGAATAATGGGAAAATCATTGATCCTTCATCCTTACACTTACGATCAACAATTGATCTCAAAGATACACCTAACTTCGACACCAATGATTACTCGCTTATGGTTCCGTTTGGAATATTTGGTATGAATGATCCTATTGAGCTGGAACCGATTAAAATTGATATTTCATCAAAAAACTAGAATCGGCGGGAATCGGCGGGACGGTTCTGCTGATTCATCCTATAAATAAAAAGAGTGCTAATAACAAAATCCCTTAGCACTCCTTTTTCTCTCATTTTCATTTTAATGGTTCTTTTATCCTTTACATTTTAAAAAAGCTTATCACCTTATCGATGCTGCTTAGAAAATCAAATTCGTATTTATCCATAATAGAAAGTGACTCTTTATAATTTAGCAGTCTACCAACAGCTACTTTCTTGATAAAAGGTTATCATCAATATAAGGCAAGATGGGGGTTAAACCACTTATCCCTTCTTTCGAAATGGCTTCTAGTGCGAGTTGATTTAAAACCTCCTCATCAACAAATGGAGCTAGTGAAACGATAGAGGAAATACCATTTACACGGGTACTCTCTTTAACATAATAATGTAACGTCTCTTCCTCGACAAACGGAGCAATCGACGACAAGCCTTTTAATCCGTTAATCTCATACTCAATCTTAATACAGTCGTTAAGAGCTTCTTCGCTTATAAAAGGAGCGATCGGTAATAATCCATCCACACCATTCAATTGACATTCTTCTAGCGCACAAGCATCTATGAGTTCCTGGCTAATAAATGGCCCTACGATTGAAAAGTGTTTCAATCTACTTCGCGTAAACTCTTCTTTCACACATTCATCCATCACTTCCTGACTAATAAAAGACGCAAAAGTAGAGAGTCCGCTTATTCCTCTCTTCATGAATTCTTTCTTTGCCAATCCATCGATCGTTTCTTGATGAAGGTAAGGTGAAAGAATAGATATCTCTCCAGAAGTCAATTCACCCTCAATCTTTTGGTATGCCATCTCAGCCTGTTCTGTCGTAATGATTGGTGCAGCATGAATCAGTTCTTCTTTCTCTATCAATTCTGTCCTTTCTAATGACCCTTTCTCTACAAATTGAGTAACCACTCTTGTTCCTTTACTTTCATCAAGAATGTCATCAATGCTTACATCGAATTGTTTTTCGAGCTCTGGTAGTTTGGAGATATCTGGCATCGTTTGACCACGTTCCCAGTTGCTAACCGCTTGAAAACTGACGCCTAAAAGATCAGCGAGTGCCATCTGTGTAATGTTTTTTTCCTTCCTCAAATGCGCTATTCTTTTCCCAACCTTATTCATATCAAACAACCTTACCACCCCTTTCGTTATGTTGATAAAAGTGTAACTTGCCCATTACCTTTATCCTATCAATTATTTCTTGAAGAGAGTCATTGTATCAACTCAAGTAGAAATTGAGTGACAAGAACTGGTGATGATCACATAAAGATGGATTTCCTTTAATATTTCATCACCGTTCTTTGGTTAGATGTGCTATTTTCTTTTATTCCCAGGCTGCTTCAGCCAGTAACACAATCCTTTCCCAGCCAAAGGCTCGTCACCATATCTTGGTATAACATGCAGATGACTATGAGAAATGAATTGATTGGAGACTTCTCCCACATTCCAACCAAGTGTATAACCATCTGGAGAAAACGCTTGATCCAGGTATTCCTTTGCATTCTGCAAAAGTTCATAAGTGTCGTTCCACTCTTCTTTCGATAATTCGAACGCATTCGCGTGGTGCTTCTTAGGAACAATGACGCCACAGCCTTCTAAGACGTCTTGTTGATCGTCGTGTTGCAAGAAATAGCAAAATTCATTTTCAAATAAAATGTTTTGCTTCTCGTCTCTTTCAGGATGACAAAATGGACAATTCTCTTTGTATGACAATAAAATCCCACCTTTAACTCATTTCTATTGTTCACAAACGCTATTCTTCGTTTAATCCGCTATCAAGAAGGCTACTAGTATGTAAAAAGAAAAAATAGGAGTGGTGACTATGAAAAAACGACTTCTCTGGGGATTCGTAGGTATATTCATCTATCCGATTGTTTGGATATTGATGGCTTTCCTATTAGATGGTGAGCTTCCTAAATGGAGTGTATTAACTGGCTCTTCCATCGGAGGCTTTATATGTGGATTCTTTATAGTGGCTCCAAGTATACAAAAAAGGAAAACTAGGAAAATGTAGGTAAGCATCTGGGTGATCCATCATTTTTATATTTTCCTTTAGGCAATCTTTAATAATAAAACACACAGTACGCCTATACAGAAAAACGATATGCCAATTCGACCAAACAGTCCTTTTCCTAAAAAAAAACAATCCAATAAACAAGATCAAAAAAATACCATCCGCCTAAACGCTCATTCCTTCATTTGATTCCCTTAAATACAGTCCTTGCTTTTTCATTAGAAAAATTCATATAACCCCTCATTAAAATACTCGAACTCTTCTTTTGTCACCTTATAACGCCTGTAACCTTTATAAAATGCTTCTAAATATTCCTCATGATCGATCCATTTTCGAATCGCTAACGATTCATCATATCTCGGATCACCGATCGTCATCCCAGCAACATCAATAAACAACCTCACTTCTCCGTTAATCACCATCACGTTATCGGTCGTGCAGTCCCCGTGTATCATCGTCTGTTTGATACTGGAGGGTTGATTCATCAAGAGCTTCTCTAAAAGCGCAAAATCCCCATCGGCCTGACCCAATTCCACGTAACTCTCCGCCTTTTTTAACTGTTGAGCTAGCCAATCATGATTCTGGAACCCCACAACAGACGTTTCATGGAAACGATGAAGAAATTGTCCAAAACTCTTAATGAATGCCAGCTGCTCATGCTTCTCCGCTTTCTTTAGCGCATTGGTTAACGTCATTCCCTGCTCATACGACATGATAAGATGGCTACTATTCTCCCCTTCAAAATACCCATAGTAGCTCGGCGTTGGGATCTCGGCGTTCGTATTTAGCTTTTCTAATACAACCGCTTCCTTTTCTAACCACTCGCGATATTTCAATTCATAGGAACTTTTTAGCACATAGCTTCCTTTCTCTGTGATGACTTGGTGCACTTCTGATGTATACCCCTGATCTTGTAATAAACTCATTCGTTGTATTTTTCCTATGACTTCTTCCACCTTACGTATGATCACTTTGTTCATAAGTAAATGCCTGCGCTTTCTATTAGATCTAACATTACTAAATCAATTATTTCAAAATTCGTTCAATAAATCTATTCTTATTTACAAAAACTAGAAGGACACATTCGAATGGGAACGAATTGTTATGTAGGAAATGATACATATAGGAGGAATAACATGAGCGATTCTCTTTTTAACGGGATTCACTATATTCGAATACCTGTTGTCAATCTTAGTGAGTCCGTTCCCTGGTACACAGAGTGTTTGCAGTTTAACTTAATGTTTAACCGGGGTGATTTAGCTGTTCTTGGTCTTGGACAAGGTCCTCTCTTTGTTTTGGTTGAAGCGGATGAGCATTCGAGAGGGCATTTTTTCAAAAATGGCGAGCCAGAATTTTCGGTTGGACTAACAACGTCAAACATTAACCGGCTGTACGACTATTTAGTTGACCAGAATGTAAAAGTCGAATCGATCCAGGAAGAGGAAGGACATCAATTCTTTCACTTTTATGACCCCGATGGCAACAAACTGCAGGTACATAACTAACGATTGGAAGCTACTCATTCGGAGTAGCTTTTTTTATACGCCTTCAATTTTAGGCGCCAGAAGCAGACGATAAAGCCCTACGCCTTTTTTAACGGAAAGCTACTGCTCTCATCATTTTGTCCACCTACTTTCCGCGCTTTCATCAGGAACATCACCCAGCCCAATGACATAGTGTGTTGAAGAAAGTGTTTCACAAGATAAGCGCTTAGGAAAATGGATATGAGTCCATGTACGTTTAATGGAGGTGACAGAAATGAATCAATTTCAAAACGATCTTCAGCACTTAGATGTTGGAGAGTACCATGCTCAAGAATTAATTCCTTCAGATCAAGCAAACTATTATACAAATGGAGACCAGAACATAGATCCGAATGATACGCGTTTGATTGGGTTTGTATGTTTCTTCGGATGTTTCCGTTGTGCAGGTTGCGTAGGCTGTGCTGGCTGTGCGGGATGCGCTGGCTGTGGCGGTTGTGCTGGCTGTGCAGGTTGCGCTCGCTGTGCTCGTTGTGCGGGTTGCGGAGGATGCGCTGGCAGATGTGGTGGATGCGGTCGTTGTGGTGGTCGCTGAGCCGCCGCTCTCCCCTTACATGCAGATGAAATCTTGAAACCATCCAGTTATTCTAAATCGTCTATTGATGAAATGAAAAAAAACCTGGAAGCGCTTAGCGTTTTCAGGTTCTCTTTTTGGTAGACGATTATAACAATTTCTTTCTGTAAATACGGGTCGACAAAACCCCTGAACCTATGTATAAAAAGATCACCAAGATCCCGATTACAAGATAGGCTACACTAGTATTGAAGGTTAAGAACAAATTAACAAAAGCTCTTATTCTATCATGTAAATCCTTGATAAAAAAAGTAACTGTCAATAGGTACAATGCAATCAAGCCAATGGCCGCTATCATAAGATAATTGCTTTTAAACTTATAGCAAAACGGATAGACAAATGACAGAATTACCATGACAACAGCAACCATGAACAATAGTTCTTTCCAAGAAGTCATTTCTCCATGGATGATTATGTTACCAACATAAGTAACTGTACCGATCAATAATGTAAGGAGAACGGCAACAATATACTTTGAACTCACAATCTCTTTTCTTGTATAGGGAAGAGAATTAAGCAAGAGATGGATCGTGGATTTTTCATCCAGGGTAAAGGATTGCATCGATATCACAATGCTACAAAGGATTCCTACCCAGATAATAGAAAAATCTAAGATCAAATACACACATAAAATGGCCAATAATACGAGCATCGTTTTTTTAAGTAAGACGATATCTTTCCGTATTAAGTTAAGCAAGAGAGCGGTCCCCTTTCTTGGTGAAATACATGATATCTTCAAGGGTTGGAGCTTCATAAAGCGCCATTTCTCCAAATATATTCCTTGCTCGTTGTTTATCTGAGGTTAAAGCTTCAAACCCATAAGGCATTTTTCGTACAGCTATAAATTCCTTTTCTGTATCCTGATCTAGTAATTCTAGCCCGCCTTTTACAATTGCATATTCCTGCTCAATTTCTTGAAAATCTTTCGTAAAAATATGCTTCCCATCATGAATAAAGGTTATATAATCAGCTATCGAAGCTAAATCGGATGTAATATGAGTGGAGAAAAAGATTGTTTTATCCCCCTCTTGTAGAAGCTGATGCAATAGAATCTAATAGTTCTCTTCGAAAAATCGGGTCTAATCCTGATGTTGGTTCATCCATAATAATTAATTCCGCATGGTGAGACAAAGCGATACTTAACGACGCTTTAATCATCATTCCTTTAGAAAATGTTTGCATTTTTTTATTTAACGGTAAGTTGAACATCCTTACATATTCGCTAAATATCTGCTCATCCCAATTCAGATATGCTTTGCTCACGATTGCTTTTATCTCAGCAAGTGTGAGGTGTTCATAGAACACATTTTCATCAAATACAAATCCAATTCGCTGCTTAATTTCTTTTTCATGATCGTTGTAATTTAGTCCAAAGATAGATACCGTTCCATGATCAGGTTGTAACAAATTCATAATTAGTTTAATTGTGGTAGATTTCCCTACTCCATTCCCACCAATAAAGCCGGTTACGTATCCCTTTTTAACTTTTAACGAAACATCCTTTAAGCGAAAACCTTCAAAATACTTACTGACATGCTGGAGTTCGATCACATTTTCATCTTGCATTATTCTTCCTCCCTATATAAAATGGTCAGCAATTCTTTTAATTCGGTTAAGCTAACGCCAATGTCTTTACTATTTTTAATGGCCGTTACTAATTGCTCTTCAATCCCCTGCATTTTTCTTTCTTTCATCATTTCCTCATTCTGTTCCGCTACAAATGATCCTTTTCCAACAACAGAATAAATGAATCCACTTTTTTCAAGTTCCTCATAAGCACGTTTAGATGTTATGAGACTAACATTTAGATCCTTCGCTAATTGACGCATCGATGGAAGTGACTGCCCGGTCTTTAGCTCATCCGCTAAAATCTGTTCTTTTAGTTGAAGGTAAATCTGTTCATAGATCGGTGTTTTTGAACTGTTAGATAGTATAATTTTCATAAAAAAACCTCTTTCACTTATCTCCACATCATTATATACAATATACACAATATATACAATAATTATCTGAATCTTATTTTCATTCTATAAAAAAGAGAACTTCCGCTTTAGAAGTTCCTTAATAACCATCACCTATTCTTTTGTAAAAATACCAAATCATGTTCGTGCTCAAAACCAACCTTCTTATACAACTTTACAGCTGTTTCATTTTTTGCATGAACACAAAGTGTAATGGAAGCAATATCCTCATGAGTAAAAATCCATTGAATGGCACCATTTATCAACTGTTCTCCAATTCCCTTACCCCGTTCCGATTTTTTAACGGCCATATATTCAATACTAGCCTCTCCAAACGCTGGTTCCGTCTCCACATAGATGTATCCTTTTAATCCATTGGCTCCTTGAACAACAAATACTTTTCGATTGGCATTTAGACGTTCGATCAATTGTTGTCCGTTAGAATAGGTCTCTGGAAAAACCTCATTATGCCACTGCTTCATTTCTGAAAAGTACGCTTCAGTTAACTCCATAATTGGCTCATCATTTATTGGCGGGCTGTCCTGACGCAAAAACGTAAATATGGCTTGCTCACTTTGTTTAATAAATCCCATTTCCTTAGCGAAACTTAGTAGATGTTGATTGTGATGACTAGTGAACATACTGAGCTTATGTATTTCAGGAGGGAGCAACTTCTCCATTTCAGTCCATAACTGGTTTGCCAATTCAGCTTCTTTCACAAAAGGCCCCCAAATTTCAGCATCATGACAATCGAGAGAAGCATCAAATCCTAGAACACCAACCAATTCTTCTTTCTCATACGCTACGACAAAACTCTCTGTATAAGGAAGATCTGTTACATCTTCTACAAAAGAGTTCGCGATTTCTTCAACTTTCGTTCCACAATAGGCAATATAAGAATCTTCCTTGTTGTTTAACTCTGCAATTAGTCTTGAAACCTCATTAAGGTCAGACCTAGTCATTGTTCTAATTGAACTCAAATAAACCTCCCCCAGTACCAGATTTCTTCAACTAGTTGTTCTCTACCGCACTCCCTATAATCCTCGTTCTCTTAATCTTCCCATCCTCTATAAAAACCTCTGAGCGAATCACACTCGGTCGCCCCATCGCCACTCCCTGGATGATGCGATAACTTTGCCATCCCGCATCACCTTCCAACACCCGATGCGTTGCAAGATAAGCGCCTAATGCAGATGCGGCTACACCAGTTGCTGGATCTTCGTTATATCCAGCTCTTTTTGGAAATTGACGTGCGTGGGCATTGCCATTCTCATCAAGAGCAAATGGATAAAATCCCGATGTGCCAACGTCATCACACAACCTCCAAAGCTCTTCATAATTTGGCTCTAGCTGATTTAAGGTTGCTATCGTTTTTATTGGAATCATGAGCTTATGACGGGAGGTAGAAACTGATTGAATGGGAAGATCCCCTATTTGCTCAACTCTAATTTGTAGCGCGCTACTAATCTCTTCTTTTGTCGGCTTCACATCTTTAACCTCAGGAAGAAATTGCTCAACGCTCACTTCAATCGTTTCTTCAGCACGCCATTCGACTTTAATTGGACCTAACAACGTTTCAACGATTACGGGTGACTGAGTAATCATTCCGTGATTAACAAGGACAGTGATGCTGCCAATCGTCGCATGAATGCACATTTCCATCTCATGCAATGGTACAAAGAAGCGTAACTTCACATCACAATCGGAGCGGGTTGGTTGTAAAACAAAGGCGGTTTCATGCCCTAACTCCCTTGCTAGCGTTTGCATGTCATCTGTTGATAACGGATCTGCATGTAAAACAACCGGGCAAGGATTACCCCCATTTTTTTCAAGAGGAAACACGATTGTCTGAACAATGTTGGTATGTATCTTTTTCTCCTCCTCTCTTTTAATCAAAGCTTTAACTTCATGCCTTCATGGGTTGCTTCAAACCCTAGCCGCTCATAAAACCTTAGGGCATCTGGTCTAGATTTATCTGTAGTAAGTTGGATGACATGGCAGCCGTGCTCTTTTGCACGGTGAATGGCCCAGTTAATCAGCTTTGTTCCTACTCCCATCCCTCTTACAGAAGTGGCCGTTCGGACTCCTTCAATGGTCGCTCTCCATCCACCTTGATGCGTGATATAGGGTGTCATCGTCAGCTGTTGAACGCCTATCACTTTATTTCCCTGACACGCAACGATTAACTCGTTAAATGGGTCTGCGCTAATCGCATGAAAAGCGCGTAGGTAACTTTCAGGGAGCGGATCTTCATAACGCTCTCGTTGACTACCTAGCACATCATCTGCAAGCATCGCTACAATCTCACTTAAATCTTCTTCCGTCGCCATTCGAAAACGAATTTCCAGTTCCATACGACTTCACCTCTCTAATCACTCAAGATAAAAGCTTCTTCATTTCGTTTTAGTCCCCTATAAATTCTCTTTTTCTGAAACACGAAATTTCTGTATATATAAGCCATTTTCATGATATTCCTTATATTGATCGGCAACTACTTCCTGAATGACCCCTCTCCAAAAAGCCTGAGCAGGTTGATTCTTCTCGATCTGTGACAGCTCCCACTCGCCAGGGAACATCTTAAACAGCTTTTTCGCAATTTCCTTTTTATACCCATTCCCTTGATATTTTGCCATAATAAAGAACTCCTGAATGGAGTTTGGACTTAAAGCCTCTGCACTTTCTACAAGAGAAAATCCAATCAATTCCTCATTTAACTTTATAAAATAAGCATGATACGGATCGTTCCAATACCGATCTAACTCGACCCGATTATAAGTGCCATGATCTGTAACCTTCATGTTTGGTAAATATCGACTAAATTCATAAAAATAAAATTGCATGAGATGATGCAAAACCGTTTCTTCTTCTTTCCTCACTTTATGTAACGAAACCATACCCTCACCTCTACTTGTATTCAAGCATCAAATCGGAAAGAGATAAACGTGATAAGAAAAGGATTTCTCTAATCCAACCTTTCTCGCAATGGCATTTGAAGGCTGATTGGCTTCTTCACAATCCCAATAGGGAATCATGCCCTGACTGACACAATCATTCACTACCCAAGAGGCGGCAAGCTGACCTAATTTCTTCCCCCTATGCTCCTCCATTGTTTCCATATCAAGCCCATGAACATTTCCAGCCACAAACCCAGAAAAACATAAACTCACAATCTGATGATGATTCACAACGCCATACCCGATTCCCTTTGCCAAAAAGTCATGAGGTGAAGCCCAGAATTCTGTTAGTTTAGACCACAAAAAGCTTTTATTCTTAATAGAATTGTTCTGATCGGAAAGAAGATCGCCGCTGATTTTTATAACCTCATACTCTGGTATATTTGTAGGCTGATGATACGCTAAAGGATGATCGAGTCGATACACATTTTGATCGAATTTTTGCATGTGACGATTGGCAAATAGCACCTCGATCGTTTGATCCCAACTTGAATGGTTTCCAATGGCGATAAAATTTGTTAAGCCAAGCTTCCTCGCTTCAGGAAGTATGGTTTTATCTATAAATTCATTCATTCCCTGAAGAAATTCAGCATTTTCTTCCTCCCCAATAAAAAAGAAACCATCATGATTTCCTAACCAGATGAGTCCAGATTTAGGAGCATAAAGATCATCGACAAAAACGCGCCCCGGGTTATTCCCTTCAATAACAGCTTTTGCTTCTACATGTCCGACCTCATTTAATAATCTTTCACATTTGTAAAATTCATCTTGATCAAGTTCATGAATCATGGTATTTCCTCCTACTGCAACATGAATAAAAACTACTCAAAGACCTGACGCAGTTCAACCTGACCCTCGCCATATCCTTGTGGATCCGGCATGCGCATCGCCCACTCAACCGCTTCCTCTTTCGATTTCACATCAATGAGAATAAAACCGGCAGTGATATCTTTTGTTTCATGAAATGGTCCTTCCGTAACGACTGATCCACCTTCTGTATACGAAATACGTAGTCCATTCGAGCTTGGATGAAGGCCTTTAGCCATAACACGAACACCCGCTTTGACTAGCTCTTCATTATACATTGACATCGCTTCCCTCAGCTCAGCACTTGGTAAATTTCCAGCTTCCGAATTCGTCGATGCTTTCACGATCAGCATAAACAGCATAAGGTCTCCTCCTTTTTGAGATTCATCCTTCTACCTATTCGATAAAACGAAAGAATCTTCCTTCTCCAAAATCCGCGTGCATTTAAGAAGGAGTGCTTAAGCACTTTATCGAACATACATGATGAAGACACAACGACCACTTAGGAGGGAATTATGGGAAGACTCGTGCATTTCGAAATTCACGTCGATGACATGGACCGGGCAAAACGTTTTTATGGAGAAATATTTGGATGGACGTTTGAAGACTGGAGCGAATATGCCGGCATGCCTTATTTAGGCGTAACCACTGGCAGTGACGATCAGCTCGGGATCAATGGTGCTCTCATGCAGCGGCAAGGTCCACCTCCGGAACCAAATCAACCCGTAAACGGCTATGCCTGTACGATGGGGGTAGAGGATTACGATACGATCGAAGCAAAGATCCTTGAGCATGGCGGTGTGGTCGCATTGCCAAAATACGCGCTGCCGGGGATGGCCTGGCAGGGTTATTACAAGGACACGGAAGGGAATATCTTTGGTGTTCATCAGCCAGATGAAAATGCGAAATAGCTTTCAATTAGAAAAAGGCGCCTCTCGCGCCTTTTTCCTTTTTTTAACCTCTTAACGATGTTGATCAATTAAGATCGGATTACCATCCGGATCGACCAGTGTAAGATATGCTGGTCCTTCTGTTTCCTCGTCAACCTCTTTTGATAAGCGAACTCCCTTTTCTTTCAACATTTTTTGTAGGTCGCGTACATCTGTGAATTCTTCTAAGTTTTCAGCATTGTGATCCCAGCCCGGATTAAACGTTAGCGTGTTTTTGTCAAACATCCCCTGAAATAGGCCGATGATCGTCGTGTCATTTTTCAAAATGAGCCACTTCTGTTCAATGTCTCCGCCTAACGTTTTAAATCCAAGATCCTCATAAAATTCTTTTGAACGATGGATATCCTTTACGCTCAAACTAATTGAAAATGCTCCTAGTTTCACGTGATCTCCTCCTATTAAATGGGTAGGCTCCCCAACCAAACCAATCGCTGAGGGGTATAGATACTTCTTCGTAATTCATTCAAGAAGTCCTTTTCCAACGTGCTCCTAATCAACTAACGACTGTTTTCTCAGGTGTATAGTATTTCTCGTAACCGCTAAACTGTTTCAGGAATTTTTCTATCCCTTTCCTTGCATCTTCTAAATTACCCGCAAGTTCTTCAATGGCCAAAATCTCCCATTCAAGTACCCACCACAGTTCACTAGCCAGTTCGCTGTCTTCTAACGGTATCTCGTTAAGCATTGTCAACATGTATCCAACGTTAGAAAAATCCCGACTCTCTTTCAGGTATTCATTTATAAGTCCAAGGATCACTTTTACTATAAACGTAGCATCTACATGCCCCTTAACAAGCTTTAGTTTCGAACAGACATCAGCCGAGTGCTGATTAACAGTTAACGAGACATCGATCAACTCAATCGGAGGGTGATCTAATTCTTCTATTAATTGGTCCGTCCACTGAATGACATCTTTTACTTCGAAATATCCTACCTCAAGACCCACTCGATGGATCTCTGCCGCTAACTTTAAATCCATGATTTTCTCCTCATCTCGCTGTATTACGTTTACCGTATGTTAATTATTTCAAATTAATAGTCTTAATACAATCTTTCATTCGTTGTCCAAATGTAAAAACACGACCAAAAAAAGCCTCCTCGCTGCTTTCTGGTCGTTTCGTTAGTCTCTCTATCATATTGTTACTGCGATGCAATCGTTTCTTGAATGATGGTTGCCGATTTATAAGCACTTTCCTTTTTCCGATACATCTCTTGATCAGCTTTTTCAATTAATGCAGCAGCAGTATCTCCATCACTTGGATAGTGGCTGTACCCGATACTAATCTGAATCGGTAGAAGCAGACCATTTGCATCTATCGTTGTTACGGCTTGGTGAGAGAGTCGCTGAATTTCCCCTTGGATGTCTTGGTTCTCCGAAAGTAAAAGACAAAACTCATCTCCTCCCCATCTCGAAACGAAGGTATCTTTCGAAGTGGCAGCTACAAGCATCTCACCGATTTTGTTTAAAACACGATCACCTACCTGATGACCATGCGTATCATTAATCGATTTAAACTCATTCACATCAAGAAACAATACATAGAAACAAGTCTTTTTTCCGATCCATTTCTGCAATTCTTCTTCTAGAAAGCGACGATTGGCTAGACCCGTAAGCATATCATGATACGCATACTTCGCTATTTGTCCTTCAGTCGATTTTCGCTCCGTTATATCTCGAGCGATTGCACAAAAATAAGAAGAGCCATCTTTTTTCCAAGTTGATAGAGAAAGTTCTATGGCAAACTCTGATTGCCACTTTGTTACGCCTTTCCCTTCTATCACTTTTTTCACTTTCTTCCGCAACGTACCCTTTTGTTGGAAAAGGTCCTGAACGTCTTCTGCGAAAATGAGTTGTAGGGACTTTCCGACAATCTCCTTTTGTGCGTAACCGAATAACTTTTCTGCCGATTGATTCCAAACAACCACGTTCATGTATTGATCAGCTAAAACAATGGCGTCAGTCGCTGTTTCAATAACACAGGTTGATAAACGATTGGGATCTGACCGGGTTAAGTGACGACGTAAAAATTGATAGATTATAAAACTCATAACGATGATTATGAGAAGGGGTAGTCCCACCATATCGTCCATCCTCCACTTTTCGATTTAAAAGACAATGACTTCCTATACTTACCCCAACCAATAGTAAAATTAATCCAATCAATGGGCGATTTGGAAACTACGACGGCTTTTCGAATCTAGCAGATTGTTTCACGCTCATTGCGTTTTATAGTAAAATAGAACTAAACTTCTTTTGGAAAGGATCGATGTATGGAAAATCAATTGCATTACATCATGAATCACATGCGTGCGGCATTTAAAGTGTTAGATAAAGAGTGGCAAATGGCCGCAAAAGATCTGGGGATTACTCAAGCAGAACAACACATTTTGTGGATTGTGTATCTGGAAAAATCGATTACTCTGACGAAATTAGCTGAACTAAGCCTGCTCGATATTTCAACAGTTGCTCAGGTGTTAACACGTATGTCAACCAAAGACCTGATCATCCAATCAAAAAAGAATCAGGATCGTCGTGTTACGTATGTATCACTCAGTCCAAAAGGTGAAAACACTCTGCTTACGTCTTCCACTTACGAATATCAATTCTGGAACTATATGAAGGAAATGGAACCAACCAAACGAGCCCAGTTCTTGTCCATCATATCTGATATGAACAAACACTTCTATGGCAGCTCATTTGTCGAATGGGTAGAGCAATCGTCTAAAAAATCGATAGCGGATTAATCAAAAAAATCTTCAACAATCCGCCATTCAATCTGATTTTCATGAGTCGAACAAGATTCACAAACGGTATAGTGCTTCTCGATGAGATAAGCAACGTGCTCGCCGGGATTGAAATTGCAATAACAGTGTTTACAAAAAAATTCAGTTGATCGTATGCGAGGCACAGTATGAAAATCCCCCTTACTTTTAAGATATATAAAAGTGTACCGATTGTATTTAAAAATGGATAGTTTAGGTGTGTTTTATATATGTTGGGAGTAGAAAAGAGCGTTTATCGATGAAAAGATAAGCGCTCTTTCGTAAGTTGATCGGTTTCGCTCTAGTATTCTTGCACATTCCTCCTATTTGGTGGAGGAAACCATGATCATTCCGCGATTTTCTGGATAATTCCGCGGAAATCAATTTTATTCCGCGAAACGTTAAAATCAAGCGCACCTCCCTTAACCCTTATGGCAACTTCTCCAGAAATCACCTTCAATCCCCCATCCCCACCATGTCCACACATATGAGACAAATCCGCAAACATAGACTCATAGTATGAAGTCAGATCTGTGGTCAGGAGGTATGTCATGACGAATGTTCAGCCTTCCATGCGTTTAAAGCTAAAGAAAGGCACTTTTTTCATGCCGGAACCGAGTGGAAGCGTCTATTTTAGAAACAATGCAGGATCCTTTCGAATGGAAGGGAACACAATTCATCAATGGGTCGAAAAACTGATCCCGATGTATAACGGTGAGTACTCACTTGAAACCCTCACAGAAGGACTAACACAGCCCTATCGTGATCGCGTTTACGAGATTACAGATACCCTCTATACGAATGGGTTTCTTCGTGATGTCAGTCAAGATCGTCCCCACCAACTAGAACCACATCTTTTGGAGAAATTCGCTTCACAAATGGAATATATCGAAAGCTTTACTGATTCCGGAGCCTATCGCTTTCAGCAATACCGGCAGAAAACCGTTTTAGCTGTTGGAGAAGGCGCGATGGTACTGGCGTTGGTTTCTTCCTTGTTAACATCGGGTTTACCACGTTTCAAGGTATTGGTAACGGATGAAAAAACGAGTCAACAGCGAATCAAACAGTTAGAAGCAGACGCAAGAAAAGCAGATCCAGAAGTCGCGATTGATGTTGTGTTAAAAAGAGGCCCCATTTCCTGGGAAGAACAAATTGAACCTTTTGATGCCGTTTTATATGTCTCTTCTGATCAAAATGTTCAGGAGCTACGAAGTCTTCTCCACGCGTGTCAAGAAAAGAAAAAAACGTTTCTCCCTGCGATCTGCACGAAAGGCGTTGGCATGGCGGGTCCGCTCGTTTCACCAGACAGCGGCTGCTGGGAATCGGCGTGGCGAAGCTTGCATGAAACGCATAACAACGGCTCCTTTTCATCGCCTGCTGGGGCGATGCTCGCGAATATCATTGTCTTTGAATGGTTTAAAAAGAATACGGGCGTTCCTGTTCTTTCAAACAAACAACTGTTTCTGCTTAACCTCGAAACCCTAGAAGGCAAATGGCATTCCTATCGTCACCATCCCCTTGTATCGGGAAAGATCGAAATCGAAAATGTTTCTAAGGATGTTCAGGTAAAGAAGAAAAAAGACTCACATGACCTGCTTTACTATTTCAGTCAGCTAACAAGTGAGTTAGGCATTTTTCATAAGTGGGAAGAAGGGGAGCTGAGTCAATTGCCATTAGCTCAGTGTGAGATTCAGCCAGTTAACGTGAAACCATCCGGATCCGCTATCCTGCATCCGAGCCAGATCGCATCAGCTTTAACACACGAAGAAGCAAGGCGCGAAGCAGGATTAACCGGAATCGAGGAGTATTTTCTACCGTTAAAAGAAGAAATTCTCTCGTCACTCCCCTCACCTTTCGATAAAAATCACTACACGCCAACGGAGCTTCATATTGGTGCTGGTGATACACCAGTTGAAGCGATCAGTCGTGCGCTGCAAACAACGTTAGAAGAAGAATGGAATCAGAATGCCGATCAGTGCATGAAAGGAATTTTTCGATTTGCCCCTCAACAGGTTGATGACAAATCCTGTCGCTACTATTTGAAAGTTTTAAACACGATGACAAAAGTTCCGGATCTTGCGTTAGGAAAAGATACGAACGGATTTCCCGTCGTATGGAGAAAAGCATCGGATAGCCGCTGGTATGGGAGCGTCGGGATGACGCTTGAGCTCGCATTACGACTTGCGCTCCTCCAAGCCGTGAAAGAAGCGCAAAACAAGACCATTTCGGCAGCTCTTTCTTTTGCAACGCTTCCTTTTGAAGAAAAGCCCATTCAGTCCATTGATATTCCTGCATATGACGCAAGCGATCAAGCGAACATTCTTCATTCTGTCATGAACCGTTTCGAACAGCTTTCCATATTCAAAATAAAGCTTGAAACCTTTGAAAAAGACGGAGTTCTAGACATTTATGGCGTGCTGTTACGAGAGGGGGAGATGACGTGAGTATTACCTTAGTCGGAAATGGGCTGCTTCGAGATTGTGTAGCGGAGCAACTCGCTCCCCACTGTACCCTCACGCTTTGCTTAGATTTTGAAGAGACGATCCCTCTGAACACATCCTTGTTACTCGTCATTCACGACAGCTGGAATCCGTCCATCCATAAACAAGCGGAAGAAGTGGCACGAGAGCTTGGCATCAATTGGCTACGCGCCTTCTTCTCATTTGGCGAGGGTGTGATCGGTCCACTCGTTCGCCCCGGTCAAGAAGGCTGTTCACAGTGTGCCGATACGCGAAAGATGATGGCTGCAACCGATCGTGAGGATCTATGGAAAATTCAACAATCTTTCACCGATGGGAACTCTGTTCAGGATCAGTGGGTTTCACAAACAGGCATTCTCCACATGGCTCAATTGATCAAAAATGAAGTGCTCGCGTCACGTTCTACAGAATTAGATGGAGCGATTTATCTTCTAAATATGGCCTCCCTTGAAAGTTCTCGCCACCGGATCTTACCAGACGCTTATTGTTCCGTGTGCAGTTCTCTCCCAGAAGATACGGACGCGGTGATGACGCTAAAACCAAGTCTAAAAGTCAGCGGCTACCGCACTCGATCGATTGACGACTTACGGAACGTGCTTTCAAAGGATTATCTTGACTCACGCACAGGACTTTTAAATCGTCTCATGATCGATTTTGAAACAACGTATGCGGATGCGATTGTGAACCTCCCTCTATTCAACGGAAATGAAGGCTCGGCAGGAAGAACAAATTCGTATGCGATGAGTCAAATGACAGCAATATTAGAAGGATTAGAACGCTCATGCGGGATTGACCCGAAAGGAAAAAGAACCGTTGTTCACGATTCCTATCGTAACCTGAAGCACGCCTTGAATCCGCTTCAGCTCGGCGTTCATGCCGAGGAACAGTATGCGGAGCGCGGATATCCGTTCACGCCTTTTCATCCTGATCGAAAAATGAACTGGGTGTGGGGATACTCCCTTCTGAAACAAGAACCGATTTTCGTACCTGAGCGTCTCGCGTATTACAGCATGGGCTGTGGGGACGGATTTGTGTTTGAAACGTCAAACGGCTGCGCGATCGGCGGAAGTCTTGAGGAAGCTATTTTCTACGGGATGATGGAAGTGCTTGAACGCGATTCCTTTCTCATCACGTGGTACGCCCAGCTTTCGCTCCCGCAAATTGACCCTTACTCATCAAACGACGAAGAGCTCCACTTGATGATTGACCGGATGCAGGAGATAACGGGCTATGACCTCTATTTATACAATGCCACGATGGAACACGGCATCCCGTGTATTTTAACGATCACAAAGAACCGCACTGCTGATTCTGATCGTTTAAATCTGATGTGCGCAGCTGGTGCCCATCTTGATCCCGTTCGCGCTGTGAAAAGCGCAATCTTTGAAAGCGTCGGCATGATCACACCGTTAAATAAAGAATTCAAAAAGAAGAAAGACGACTTTTTAGCCATGTATCATGACTCTTCGCTTGTGAAAAAAATGGATGATCATGGCATGGTTTACGGACTTCCTGAAGCAGAAGAACGCCTTCACTTTTTACTAAATCAAAACCGACCGCTGCAAACTTTCCAAGAAGCGTTTCAACCAGCAAAGCCCCATGACGATCTTACAGAGGATCTCAATAACCTGTTACAGACGTTCCGTCACTTAAACTTAGATGTAATCGTCGTTGATCAAACAACACCTGAAATAAAACGAAACGGACTCCACTGCGCAAAAGTGATCATCCCAGGCATGCTGCCAATGACATTCGGCCATCACTTAAGACGTGTCAACGGCTTAAGCCGAGTATTGAAGGTTCCAAAAGAACTAGGGTATGTTGATCGAGAACTAACGGCTGAGGAGCTGAACCCATATCCGCATCCATTTCCGTAACGTGGCGAGGAGGTAAGTCATGGATCTCGACCTGTTTTTACACCAGCTTCATTTTCAAAATGAACGTGTGACACCAGCGAACTGGGAAGTGAATTGGGACGATGCTCCTCATCCGTATAAGCTGTACCGTCATTTACAGGAGTTCCGTCTTCCTGATGAAATACCACTAGTCATAAAAGATCGGCCTAATCTGAATAAAATCGCCCATTTTCTCTGGTATACGTATGGGCTGACTCAGTTTAACCAAACCGCTTATCCTTCTTCCACAGGGGAAGAAGGAACCGAAACAATGCAAGGATTTCGCCGCTTCCCGCCTTCGGGTGGCGGCTTGTACCCAAGCGAACTTTATGTATATCTGAAACTAGAAGACTTACCACACGGAATCTACCACTACGACGTCGCTCACCATCGCCTTCTTCTGCTTCGAGAGGGAAATCTTGATTCTTACTTAACGAGCGCACTAGGAAATACCTCTCCCCTCGCCAAGTGTTTTGGAGCAGTCATCATCACAACAATGTTTTGGAAAAACTTTTTTAAATACCACAACTTTTCGTATCGTCTTCAGGGACTGGATGCTGGTGCGCTGATCGGGCAGCTATTAGAGGTAAGTAAACGCTGTTGTTTTCATCCTAAGGTTCATTTTCAATTTCTCGATCAAGCTGTTAATCATCTACTCGGATTAGACGGTAAGGAGGAAAGCAGCTATGCCGTTATTCCTCTTTCAGAGCAAAAGACCGCACATGAGGAGACGCCAAGTAAATGCACTACAACTGCATTGAGTCAAACCATTCCGGAAATCAAAACGACCCATGTGCAACGTTCGCAAAACGTATTGCCTTTTCCTGAAATCGCACAGCTTCATCAGGAGACGTTACTGGAAGCTAACGAGTTCTTTCGGCAATTAGAAGCGAGAAAAGAAAAAATAGATTACAAAGTTCACATCGCTTTGCCAGCAGTACAGCAGAAACTATCCGAAAACTTCACTCATGCTTGCCAGAATCGCTATTCACCTGAAATGGATTTTTGCGCACAGCGAATGGATCAGGTCCAGCTTGCTTCATTGCTTAAGGAAAGCATGGATTCCTATGGATACGAGAATGATATCGATAAAGAAGAACACCAGAAAACGCGGGTCTCCATTTATGGTTGCTTTTATCAGATTGATGGCATTCCAAATGGAGCATATCGTTATGACCCCGCTTCCCATTCTCTCTTACTTATAAAAGAAGGTGACTTTCGATTTAGCCTCCAGGCCGGAATGTCTCTTCACAATGTTAACCTGCATCAAGTTCCGGTTTGCCTTCATATCGTCGGGGATCGCACACATCATAAAGGCGAACTTGGCTACAGAGGGTATCGCATTCAACACATGGAAGCGGGTATGCTGCTTCAGCGAATCTTGTTAACCGCGAGCGCACTCGGCATGAACGGCCATCCCCTGCTTGGGTTTGATATCAATGGTGTGGATGAGATTTATGATCTAGAAGGTTCACAGAAGACGACGATCATTCAAGTGCCTGTTGGGTTTCATTGGGCTAAGAGTTGGTTGGGGTAGAATCGGGGGGACGGTTCTGCTGATTCATTTTCGTCAAATTCACCAGCCAGCGCTAAATAGAAAGGTTATTGCCTTCAAACAAACCCTGCCTTTCTTTAGGCGGGGCTTCTCTTGTTTATATTCTTGGAGCTTCTTTGCATGGATTAAGAATTCCCTTCTTCTTTGAATCACGAGAACCGTCCCTCCGATTCTGACGAACTCTACGGAGCGTTTGTTGTGATTGAACGATTTAGCTTATAAGATAGTATCGTAGTAGGAGGAGAATGCGATGAACAATGAAAAAATAGGCGATTTAATTTATCGTTTGAGAAAGGAAAAACGTCTAACACAGAAGCAATTAGCCGATCAAATGAACATCTCAGATCGAACCGTTTCAAAGTGGGAGCGAGGTTATGGCAGTCCAGATATTTCGCTATTACCAAGTTTATCGGATTTGTTAGGCGTGAATATTGAAAGCATTTTAAATGGTGATTTAGCCGCAAATGAGTTTGTGGGAGGAAATATGAAAAAATCAAAGTACTTTGTGTGTGAGTTATGTCAAAATATCGTGTTAGCAACAGGGAATGTTTCCATTTCTTGCTGTGGAAGAAAATTAGATCAACTAGAAGCAAAGAAAGCAACAACTGAAAACCAACTAACCATCACGGATATTGACAATCAATGGTATATTTCGAGTGAACATCCGATGTCTAAAAATCACTATATCTCATTCATTGCTTTTGCTACTGGCGACCAAGTTCGAATTATGAAGCAATATCCAGAATGGAACTTACAAACAAGGCTCCCTAAAAGCAAACATGGGAAATTACTCTGGTATGATACGAAATTTGGTTTGTATTATCAGCTTGTTTGAATCTGAATCTGAATCTGAATCGCAGGGACGGTTCTGCTGATTCCGCTTAAACTGAAAAATGTGCTATGGGACTAACCGATCCTATGCTATTAAATATGAATATGCCCTACCTTGGCCAGGCAGGGCATTTCTTCATGTCATCTAAAAGAACGGATGAAGTTAAGCATCAACACGAGCTGTATTTCTTAACCAATGCATCGCAAGAACCGTCCCAGCGATTCTTACTACTACATCACGAGAACCGTCCCCGCGATGCACAAGCGATGCACCCACCTACTGCTGAATAAGCTGAATCAAATTACCACAAGTATCATCCAAGACGGCGATGGTAATTCCACCCATTTCTGTCGGTTCCATCGTAAATCGCACGCCTTTTTCCACCAGGCGCTTATATTCTTCTTGAATATCCGCTACCCCAAACATCGTTACTGGTATGCCATCGTCGAATAGCTTTTGTTGAAATTCTTTCGCTGCCTCATGTTCATTTGGTTCAAGCAAAAGTTCGACTCCGCCTTGCTCCTCTGAGGAAACAACTGTGATCCATCGATGTTCTCCAGTCGGCACGTCATTCTTCTTAACGAATCCCAACATTTCTGTATAAAACTGTAGCGCCTTGTCTTGATCTTCTACAAAAACACTCGTAATAATAATCTTTAACATAATTTTGCCTCCTCTAATTTCTCCTTGGTATCCCACAATGAAAAGATTTAATCCACCCAATCCTTTAACAAATTTTTAAGCGGTTCCTTATTGAAAAAAAGCACACGATATTTCCCTTTTCGTTTTGAGATAACAAGTCCCGCCGCTTCTAATGTGGAAAGATGTTTCGCTATTGCTTGTCTAGAGATAGTAAGATTGTGCTTCATAATGAGGCGTGTCGTCAGTTCATACAAAGTTAGCTCGTTACGTTCGGACAGTTCATCTAATATCATCCGACGAGTTGCATCACTCAGCGCTTTAAATATGGCATCTTTGTCCCAGTTCATACCTTAATAATACGCAACCTATGGGTTGCGCGTCAATAGAGTGAGAATCGTCGGGACGGTTCTGCTGATTCAAGTTTGTGCTAAAAAAAATGCCCTACCTGGCACTACATGCCCAGGCAAGGCATTTCCCTTTATAATTCCGTAAAATTTCCCCATGTCATTTAAGAAGACAAATTAAGTTAAGGATTAACATGATTTGTATTTTTCAACTACTGATTCACTAGAACCGTCCCAGCGATTCTCCGCTCACGCACCAACCGACTCGGCTCTCCCACACTATACAACTGCAAAACATGCATCGCTCTCGTACATGCGGTATAAAATACCCTTCTAAGGCTTTCGTCCCCATAGACACGCTCGGACGCATCATAAATAATCACTGCATCAAACTCGATTCCCTTGGATAAATACGACGGAATGACAACCACACCCTGTTCATATTCAGTCGAGCTGCTTTTCAAGAGCTTAATGCCATCAATGCCCGACAAACCAGCATAAGCACGGGAACTTTCTTCCGCTGATTTGCAGATGATCGCAATACTGTTTAAGCCCTGACCTCGTAATTCTGTCACTTTTGAAGAAATGCTGCTGTGTAGCTCTGCATTATCCTTCACTTGTTTCAGCTCAGGTATCGTTCCACCTCGATCAAAAGGGATAATCTTATCCCCATTAGGCACGAGCCGTCTCGTAAATTCAATGATTGGCTTAGTGGAACGGTAGCTTCGCTCGATGTTGATGACTTCCGTTTTATCCGCTCCATATAAGTCCGTTAGTGAGTGAAAATCGACCATCTCACTCGCATGGGCAAAGATCGCTTGATTGAAGTCCCCAAGAACCGTCATTTTGGCTGATGGAAACAGACGCTTTAGAAACTCAAATTGAAAAGCCGAGTAATCCTGAGCTTCATCAACCACGATATGCTTAATGGAACTGTTTGTCTGAAAGCCCTGAATCTGCTCTTTTACATATAAAAACGGCGTCGCATCTTCATAACGCAGGTGACCTTCATCCACCGCTTGAATCGTCGCCTGACAAATCGCTGGCCATTCCGCCGGCGTCTCCATTTTTAGCTGCATCGGACCAGAAAAAATCTGCTTGTAGATTCCTGTAAAGTCAACAAAACGCAATTCCATGATTTTCTTTCGCAACGGCTTCAGCATTTTCCGGACGATTAAGCGAGCTAATTCTTTTGGCTCCACCTCATATTCATAAATTGCTTCTCCTTCAATGCCGTGCTTTTTCGCGAGATAAGCTTGCATGCTATGGTACTCCTGGTTGCTAAGCAGTTCGATCTTCTCCTGCACCCACGGCTGATTCCATTCCGCTTTCTCAAACTCATTGATTTGCTTCAGGATCCACTCCTTCAGCTTTTCAAGTCTATTTTGTAAACGAAGTGAAGTATCAGCACGATAAAATCTGTCTACCATCTGCTGCACAGAAACAATCGGTGTTCCTCTGAAGGTCACGTCATGAAACCGCATCCCAGACTGCTCCAGTGACTCTAAATAGTCATTGATCGCTTCAAAAAAACGAGTCGACGTTTTAAATTTAATCCCCGCGATCCTTGCCCTGTAAGATGGTGTATCAGCAGCCGTTAACACATATTCCAGCTGCTCATACGGATTCTCAACTTCAAACTCGTCACTAAGCCGATGGTTCAAGTATTCCTGAAAAGTCACCTGTTGCATGTTTTCCTCACCGAGCTCAGGCAGCACATTGGAGACGTAGCTGTTAAACATCGTGTTCGGTGAAAACAAAATAATTTGCTCAGCATTTAAGTGATCTCGATCTCTGTATAATAAATACGCAATCCGCTGCAGCGCGGCTGAAGTCTTGCCACTCCCTGCCGCCCCGTGAACAATCAAAAGCTTTCCACGATCATGACGGATGATGCGGTTTTGATCCTGCTGAATGGTAGCGACGATGTTATGCATCTGTTTATCTGTGCCTCTGCCCAAAACCTCCTGTAGAATCTCATCGCCAATCGTAAGACTTGTATCGAACATAGACTGCAAAACGCCACCACGGATCAAATATTGCCACTTCTTCTCAAGCGTTCCCTGAACTTCGCCTCCTGGTGTATCATACATCGCAGGACCTGGCGGATAGTCATAATAGACGCTTGAGACCGGCGCTCTCCAATCGTAGATCAGGAAGTTGTCGCCGCTCGCATCCCTTAATGAGCTAATGCCAATGTAGATTTTTTCCTGATCTGATGACCCTTCTTCTTTAAAATCAATTCTGCCGAAATAAGGAACCTCCTCCATACGACGTAGCGTGGATAACCGTTTGGATGCATGCCTATGAGAGCTCTGACTAACCGAAAGTGCTTGAGCCTCCTGTCTCAATCCAATAATCGTCTCCAGATAATCATCGAACGTATCCGTATTCACCTTCACTTCATCCCAAAAGTGTTTGCGAATATGAACCACTTCATTTTTCCGTCTAGAGGTTTCATTTTCTAATCGTTCAACCTCCTCTTGAATCGTGCCCATGACACTGTCCAATCGCTTCTTTTCCTGCAGCAGTTTCGAATCCATGCAAACACTCCTTTAAATAATGGATAAAAGGATTGACAAACGAATCGCGCGCATTGTATAATTAAGATAGGGTAATATGAGTAAATTTATATTTGTATGCGCACATCTCTATAAATTTACCATAAGATCGGTTGAACGACAATGTTTTTTTACATAGGAAAGAGCGGTGTTTGCGGATCAGTGCGTGAACATCGCTTTTTTTCATTCTCCCTGGTAATCCATTTACTGCTTTTCTTTTACTTCTTTAAACCATGCTATGAAAACATCATCGGGTAACAATTCTTTTTCATTTGAATAAATCAATTCATAGTTGTACTGAGCCCTTAAACGATTCTGCCTCACCCTGTAATGCAACTTCATTTCTGTTGGCATTGCTTGATTGAATTTCACACACACTTGATGGATTTGCTTTAAATCTTTATTACCCCTTTTCAACAAAGACTTTTGCCTTTCCCTTGAAACATCGTATAGTTCATAATTAACATCACTTTTCACTTTATTTAATTGGTGCTTGTGTACAATCTTCCCCTTAATCTTATAAAAAACATCAAACACATAAATTGTTGGCTCATACGAACAGTAAATAAAAACTTCTTCAACCTTATTTTCAACATATTCTAAACAAATGCTTACCATATCAGATTGTATTTCTGAAAAGCACTCTTCGAAAGTTTTCATTCATTCACCCCCGCAAGCACTAGTTCTCGTTTTCATCCATTATCAGGTTATATAGAAAATCCCCAAAATCTTTTGCGATGATTTCATATTCTTGTTTGTTGTTTTCAACACTTGTTTCAAAAGCTACAACACATGGTTCTCCGTTATCGTCCGTTTGCTGGAAGTCAAGGCAGTAAAGTTCTCCGAATCCACTATCAAAAATAACCAGTAGATGATGAGGAAGTTTTAACTCTTTCCGCTCAGTGATCGTGTACCAAATTCCATCTGGAATAGAAGAGTGCTCAAAATCGTCGTTAATAATCCCGAAAATCTCTTGAGCTCCAAAATTCCCGGCCCCAAATGTTTTTAAAAAGTCTAGATAAGTCCCAGTAAATGAAAGACCCAGTCTGTTTTCCGCTTTATGGATCGTCTCGATTGAAGTCTCTCCAGCAAAGTCGGCTAAATCGCTCTGACTTAAAAGGATGTTTTTCGCTTGTTGGTAAGTGTGGTAGCTCATTTCTCATACCTCTCCCTAAGAGTTTCAGAATGAAACATGCAAATTGAGAAAATAATGTTTATTTTGATCTATTAATCTCATAAATTCTTCTAAGGAATCTGTTAGTTTAGTCTCAAAATAATACACTGGAGATCGATGATGTGAATTCAAATCAAGTGTTAAATAAACACCCTCGTTCACTTCATAAAAAACCAATTGATCAGCTTCCTCATAAATCCCATCCAGGTCAGGGTCAAACTCGTAAATTCCTTCTCTCAACGTAACGTCTGCTATTGTTGTTGGATCCATTAAACGATTAATGGCATTCTCGCCTAATCCTTTTATAAAACCATACCCGACTTCTAAATAAAGTTTTCTAAGTTCATTGGGAAGTAAAAAACCCAACCTTTCTTCTGCCTCTAATACCTCTGTCTCATTTACTTTCATCCATTCACCAGCTTTTAAAAAATCATAGCTTCTCATAGATTCGCTCTCCTCTCTACACTAAGCAACGGTAAAAAGTGATACTCACATCGTTTCAATCGAATCGCAAACAAACCATTAGATCATTAAAACTTGGACTCTCTCGCCTGGTGATGGCTCAATAAGAATGTCAGGTATTTTGCTTTTCCTAAGCTTATAACGTTGCACTTTTGTGATGTCTGGTTCATAAGAAATATTCTTTAAAACGAAGCCTTCATCAATCAGCTTTTGCGCAACCTTGTTTACAAACACTTTCCAGCCTTCTAGAGAAGATTGAGAAACTTCTTCCGGACTAATAAGAAGACGAATGCCGTCTGAAGAGTGAAACATGCACAACCCTGTTCCAAAGTCGCATGCCTTATTTTCCAGTATGACACTTGGCAGGTCGAAACCTTGATCCCAATTATAGTTCATCGCAAAATAATGAAGGAATAAAGAATCTGTTGTCTTTGTAAGGTATTGCTTCGCTTTATCCTTTTCATCATCATAAAGAAAATGTTTCAGTAAACTGACTTCTGATTTATCCACAAGAACTGCTCTCCTTCATAAATTTATAGAATGTGTTTCAAAAGTTTCCACTACTTTCCGAAAAATTTAACCTTTGAGCTTCTCTCGTTTTACCTCCGCAATCCATAATTCAAAAACATCATCAGGTAACATAGAATCGTCATGTGAGTATACGAGATCATAGAGATAGGTCCCTTTCAAAGAATTGTTCTTCACATCATAAACTAGCTTCATTTCTGTTGGCATCTCCCGGCCAAACGCTATACACTGTTGATGCAACGCTTCTAACAAAGCGAGCCCTTCATTTAAAACAGCTTCTTGCCTCTTCTCAGAAAGATCGAAACGCTGGGTATGAGTAAGAATGGGATCATCATTCAATTCATGTTTTTGTAGCACTCTTCCATTTAACTTATAAAAGACGTCGAATGCATACATCTCTGGTTCATAGGAACCGTAAATATAAATCTCCTCAGCATCATGACCCACGTATTCAAGACAAACCGCGACCATGTCCGCCTGTAACCCTGAAAAATAATCTTCAAATCTTTTTGTCATCTAGTTTACCTCGTTTGTTTTTCTTAACGTTTAAAGAACGATATCTTGATAACCTACTTCTTTAACCACTTCATTCTCTATTTTTACTCCTACGCCATTTTCAATATCCCACTTTGCCTCAAACAGCAATCCTAATCTTCTCTTACCATGCTCCCTTACTCTTCTCACAATTAATTCAGTAGGATTCACTATTTTTGTTAAGTCTTTGATCGAATGAAACTGGGGTGACTGATTCCTCGCCAGCTTCACCATATATTTCTCTACTTTCTACAACAGTCTTAATATAGTAATGGTGAATTTCCTTTTCTACATGAGCCATAATCCTATCCATATCTGAAAGAAAGTAAGAAAAAGCTTCTTTCTGTGTTTTAGAGAATTCAGCATCTTCTTGACCATCTACAGTTAATAAAATTTCTTTTTCAAGTCCAAACATTCTTATCACGGTATGGCCTCTCCAAAAATGCTTTTTATATACGAGTTTTCCAAACAAGTTATCGTGAACAGTGCTCATTGTCTATTAACCTCCCAGCCTCACTTCATCAAATTAAAACGGTTCGTACCAGGCTTCTTTTGCTTGCATGAGCCTTTCAGATAAAAATTCATAAAAGTTACTTGCCGTATAATAGTCATCAAGACCACCACTGCGATTCCAAGCGATGACAGGGCACTCGCCATTCTCGATGATACTCGTATCTAAACAATAGGCATATTCATCTTGATCTTCCACCACAACTAGATTCTTACCCATTCCTATTGTCTGATAACGCTTCGTTTCTCTTATAACAGAGGCAATATTATTTTTCGCTATCCCAACAATATCTACCCCAAACACCCCACCGGAACCATAATTTTTGAGGAACCACTGATAGCTTTTAGGAAGTTTTCTATCTAGTTCATCTTGCACATAAGCGATCTGTCTTTCATCTACACCTCCAGTAAAATCCTCAGCTTCCTTGTATATATGGATAAACCGCTCTAGTTCCTCTCCATTCATTAGATCGTCCCCTTACATGTCGTTACTGTTAGATGCTTTTGTATATTTTTTTATAATGGTCAAATCTCGCTCACGATTCTCGTTTGGCATCTTACCTAAATTTTCATATTCCCAAATAACTTGTTGTTTGTAGCTATCTTCATTTGACAAGTCTTCATAATCATACTCGATGTTAAATTTTCCATTTGATGTTAATTCTAATGTGAGATTTGTCCAGGGCTGTTGTTTTTGATTCTTAAATTCA
>NZ_JAIUKZ010000002.1 GCF_020165985.1 Bacillus sp. RAR_GA_16 | reverse complement strand
AATTTCAAAGAAAGTAGGAATATAAGAGGAAGAGAGAAACCATCCCAATAAAAAGAAGAGCGAGTATTCGAATTAGCGTGAAGGACGGGAGTTCCCGTTCTTCACTTTTCTTACGTCGCGACCGCTTTTTTTGTGTGTTTTTATTTCGGTGGTATTCCTTTCTAGAAGGCAGAGGACTTTCGCTTTTCATTAAACTCACCTTTCATGATGTAATTACATACGTGCTTTCTTTTTTATGAAGCAACCCATAATAAAATCAATTAAGAAATGTGCTGTGATCGTTGAAAGTAAGTTTCCAGTTACTTCATATAAGATACCAATTAAAAAACTAATGCCAACCACAGAGATAAATAAGACAGGTTTAGAAAGGTAACGAACATGTATAAACGCAAATAACAAACTTGAAAGGATTAACCCAAAATATGTTTGAATGACACCTCGAAATAACAGTTCTTCACTAAATGAAATAATAGCTGACAGTATAAAAATATGAAGAACAGAAAGTTGAGAAAAAATTCGTTCATTAATTCCTCCATCATCTAACATCTCTTCAGAGAGTATATGCATAAGAAAGAGATCAATTGCAATAACAAGAATGGCGGTTCCTCCACCTAAAACGATGATCTCGATCCAGGAAAATTGAATTAACCCCAGAAAAAAAACAATATCTCGAAATAGAAAAGAACCGACTAATGTTGCTATAAGAAGCAAAATCCCCTGAGTTAAATAAACATTTAATAATAGTTCTCGGTCAGTTAATTGTTTCACTGCTTCAGCCTGTCGATTTCTCACCGTGGTCCTCCTTGCTTACGGTAAGCAAGCGGCTCAATTCAATTCCCCAATCCACTACATGTTGAGTGGTAGGCTCTAATTGAGATTTACTTCCTTTATACCGTTCAAGATTTAGCCCACAATAATCACAGCAGAAATCCACCTGATGATTTGATTCTCCAAACCTTTCTAATAAACCTTTTCTTCTGCACTGCTTTTCTTCTAGCCAGCTTTTAAATCGAAACCATTTCAGAAGCTTTGCTTTTCGATGTTGTTCTGTGATTGATTGTATCTCCCTTAAACTGACCTCTACTTCAAATGATTGAATCTCTTTATTACGGACAATTCCTAGCCCTTCTAACTGATGAAGCAAATAACGCCATGCCGTTTCGGTGAAACCAAACCGATTTCCTTCACGTTCAAGCTGAAAACTAGAGTATGCTGTTCCGACTCTACCTGAAAAGTCTCGTAACACTTCTTTTACTTCTTGTTCCTTTGGGAGTTCAGAATCAATAAAAGAAAGTGGTAAAAACTCATCTTCGTCTGTATACAAGTGAATCGCGATGGATGAAAGTTGATCTCTTCCTGCACGACCAATTTCTTGCAAATAGCTCTCAATTGTAGAAGGGGGATGAAAATGAATCACAAATCGGACATTGCTTTTATTTATTCCCATACCAAATGCATTGGTAGAACAAATAATCGATCGTTCATCATTTAAAAACTGTTGTTGGATTAGAAGACGATCTTCCTGTTCCATTCCCGCATGATACGCTGCACATTCTCTCCCTTCATCCCTCAATACTTTCGCTAACTTATCTGCCCAGCTTCGACTTGAGAAGTAAATGATTCCTGGCCCTTGAAGTTCAAGTGCATATTTCTTAACCGCCTGAATCTTTGTTTCAAGAGAGGAATGTTTTTCAAGTTTAATCGCAATATTAGGGCGATCAACACTATGTACGTGAATAGCAGGATTGCTCATATTTAATTGACGCAGAATATCACGACGAACATCCTCAGTAGCTGTTGCTGTAAGAGCAAGGATTGACGGGTTACCTAACGCTTCTCGTATTTCGCCAAGCTTTAAATAATCCGTTCTAAAGTCGTGGCCCCATTGTGAGATACAATGTGCTTCATCGACCACCATTAATTCAATGTTTATCTTCTTTAATGCTTGAAAGACAAAGTTATTTTGTAGAATTTCTGGTGAGACAAAGATAAACGAATAGAAGGATAAATTCTTTAGAATATCCATTCTTTTTTCAAATTCTAAAAAACCATTTAATGCGATAACTCGTTTTTCCCCTCGCGCTTTAAGTTGCTGAACTTGATCTTCCATTAATGATACGAGCGGGGAAACGATAAGAATGGGAGAAATCCCCGCATAAAAGGGTAGTTGATAACATAGCGACTTCCCTGCCCCTGTTGGGAGCATAGCGAAAACATCTTTTTTGTTTAGTACGTCCATAATAATTCGTTCCTGGCCAAAGCGAAACTCACGATAGCCAAAATGTTTAAATAATAAATCTGTTAACGGCATTAAATCCCTTCTTTGCAAAGAGTTAATCGGATTTCAAAATAGGTATATTGATCTTTCACATAGTTCTTTATTAATTTTAAACGCTGACTATTCATCTCTTGACTAGCTAACCGAATTTCCTCTTGAGCCCTTGTGTCTACAAATGCATCAATAGAGAATTCGGGAACATTAATCGCAATTTCCACAAGATGATCCTCGATCGTACTCCTTTTAAGTCGGCGAATGTCAGCGATTTGTTCCATTGTTAAACCAGATTCTAACAGCTTATACGTTTGCTTTGTTGATAATGTTAACGGTAGCTCTCCGCCCCCTCCTTCTATCATTGATGCAAGAATAGGGGATTGCGATGAATGGTGATGAATCAACTTGAGAAAAGCATGAATGACGCTTTGAAAACGTATCGACGTCTCTTCATAGCTAATCTTTTGCATGTCCGCTAGTTGGCTAATCGTTAAACCCGTTCTTCCTCTGCCGCTAAGTCTCATGACGAACAAACGCGCGTCCTCATCTGGTAGTTTTTTAAGAATCGTTTGCATCTCATGAAACAACTTTTCTGCAACGATCACTCGCTTCTCTTTGGTCTCTGGAAAATGTTTTTTCACCCAGATTTGAATTGTTTCGTCTTTACTAATCGGATAGAAACTCATGTTACCATGAATGGAATAAGAAAGACTTTGGACGAATAAACTAAGTCGCTGCCAATATAAATCACTTAACTGATGGTACTGCCAACCTGATAAATATTCTGGTAAAGGGTTTGTGTCCAAGCAAGAAGTTAATGCTTCTCTCCCACTTGAAGTAATCATGTAGCCTTCATGTTGATGTGGTTTAATGAAACCAGCCTCTTGAAGGGAGAACACATGTTGCTCAAGCTTATCACGCTTTAATTTCTTTAATATCCCAAAGAACTTCCCTATATTAAAAAGCTTACTATCCTGTATCGTTTGAGAAGATTTCTTTCCAGTGAGAAGATGGTAAACGGCTGATAGTGAACGTTCTCCCTTAAACCGGTCAAAAATATATAATAGCACAACGTCAAAATATTGCATGTATCCATCACCTTTTTCCTTCTCCATTATTGTATCAAACTTTTTCATTAGTTTACTTCTTTTAAAACCGGGAATGACTCAAATAGGTGTTAATAAAAGGATTAAACTATTGAAAAGTCAAGGCATGACCTTTACAATAAGATTATTAAAAACTTTCATTTACGAATAAAAAGACGATGAAAGGCATATAGAAGTATTGAATAGGAGGTTAAATCATGGCTAAGTATACTATTGTAGATAAAGACACATGTATTGCCTGTGGAGCTTGTGGCGCAGCAGCACCAGATATTTATGATTACGATGATGAAGGTATTGCATTTGTAACACTTGATGATAACGAAGGGATCGTTGAGATTCCTGAAGTACTTCATGAAGATATGATGGATGCGTTTGAAGGTTGTCCTACTGATTCAATCAAGATTGCTGATGAGTCTTTCGATGGAGACGCAACAAAATTCGAATAATTTCTGTTAGAAATCCCCGATATTTCAATCGGGGATTTTTTATTTTGTGCGTTTTCTTAAGAAATATCGCTACAGAAATTGACACTTTAGTGCTTTCATGATAAAAAGTAAAGTATTAGTTTTCTAAAAAATGCGAAGAGATAGACAAAAGGGAGTGGAGAAGTTGGCTTACGTTCTAGTAACTGATGGTATTAAAGAAGATGGTTTACAGCCGCTGTTAAATGAAAGTACTCTCACATGTGACATTGGATCCTTAAATGATTACAGTGATCGTCTTGATCAGTATGAAGCTTTACTTGTCAGAAGCGCTACAAAAGTAACCGCAGAAGTGCTTGACCAAATGCCAGCGTTAAGGATTGTAGCGAGAGCAGGCGTAGGAGTAGATAACATTGATATTGATGCAGCAACAAAACGAGGCGTGATTGTTGTAAACGCTCCAGATGGAAATACGATTTCTACGACAGAACATACCTTTGCTATGATGGCTTCTTTAGCTCGTAACATCCCACAAGGAACTTCTTCTTTAAAAAGTGGAAAATGGATGAGAAAGCAATACGTTGGTACTGAACTTAGTGGAAAGACCCTAGGAATTGTTGGAATGGGCCGTATCGGAACTGAACTTTCTAGAAGAGCAAGAGCATTTGGGATGGACGTTGTGGTTTTTGATCCATTCTTAACAAATGATCGAGCAGAAAAGTTAGATGTTCAGTCTCTTGAATTTGACCATTTACTTGAAGTAGCGGATATCATAACTGTTCACACGCCTTTAACAGACAAAACGCGCGGCCTTTTAAACGAAGAAACCCTCGCAAAAACGAAAAAAGGGGTATTCTTAATTAACTGCGCACGTGGTGGTATTATCGATGAACATGCCCTCATACCCTATTTGGATTCAGGGCACATTGGTGGTGTGGCGCTAGATGTTTTTGTTGCTGAACCACCTGAGGCTGATCATCCACTTCTTCGTTATGATCAAGTCATTGCTACTCCGCATTTGGGAGCTTCTACTAAAGAAGCTCAGCTCAACGTTGCTGCTCAGGTTGCAGATGAGGTTCTCCATTTTCTAAAAGAAAAACCAATTCGCAACGCCATTAACTTACCAGGTTTTTCTAAGGAAGAATATGAAAAAATCAAGCCTTATTATGAGCTTACTCGTAAAATGGGAAGCATTCTATCTCAATGCATGAAATCAGCGGTGAATCTAGTAGAAGTGACTTATGCAGGTAAACTGACTGAATTGGATACTGCTATTTTAACTAGAAACTTAATGGCCTCTTTTTTAAAGTCAAGATTAGACACGACAGTAAATGAAGTTAATGCGCCTTCAATCGCAAGAGAAAGAGGAATTACTTATGGCGAAAAGCACAGTTCTGAAACTCATGGATACTCAAACCTTATTTCGGTTTCAGTAAAAGGAGATAAAGAAGCCTTCTCTCTTCAAGGCACTTATATTAAAGAATATGGTGATCGAATTACACAGTTAAATGGGTTTGATATCGACTTCCATCCTCAGGGTCATCTTCTCTATATTCAACACAATGATCGCCCTGGAGTTATTGGTAACGTTGGGAAAGTACTTGGGGAACACGAAATCAACATCGCCACCATGCAAGTAGGAAGAAAAACCGCAGGTGGTGAAGCGATTATGATGTTATCATTTGATGCACCGTTACCGAAAAATATTGAGGAAACGCTAGAATCCGTACAGGATATCGTGAAGGTTGAACAAATTGGTGGGGTTTAATAACAGAAAAAAGGAACAAGAGGATAGATTCTCTTGTTCCTTTTTTCTATAAAGAGATTGATTTTCGTTCTCCTTTTTCAAACGTCATTAACTTAGAATAGCCTACTGACCTCGCAAGAGCTATAGCTTGATCATAATCTGCCCCTACGTCTGTAGGAACATGAGCGTCTGATGAGAGAACAATGGGAATATCCTTCTCATAGCACATTTTCAAAAGCTCAGGATCTGGATAGAGCTCTCCTACAGGCTTCCTCAAACCTGCTGTACTAATTTCAACACATGTTTTGGATTGAGATAACGCATTTGTTGCTCGATCATATTGTTCGAGGAGAAAGTCACGACTTTTTGGCTTATATTTAAAGATCTTTACGAGGTCAAGGTGGCCAACGATATCAAATAAATTGGATTCTGCTAGCGTAACGACTTGGTTAAAATAATTACGGTAGACTGTGTTAACATCCCTTTCGTCCCAAAGATGACGATATTCTGCTAAATCAATACCAAAATCATCCACCCAATGAATCGATCCAATGACATAATCAAAGTTATAGCCAGAAATAAATTCTTTCATCTCATGATGTTTCCCAGGGGTGTAATCCATTTCAATAGACATTTTAACATCCATGCCTTTGTCCTCTGCTTGTTGAAAGAGACGAACATAATCCTCCATATGGTACCATCTACGTTCATTTACCCATGGATTACTTAAAATATTTTGTGTTTCATAGAAATGATAAGCATGCTCAGAAATACCAAAATGACTTACGTTCTTTCGCTTTGCTTCCTCAACAAACTGGGTTAAATAGTCAAGAGTTAACGTACCTTTCTCAAGATGATTATGATAATCGGTATACATAGGTTCAGCTCCTTTTTATCGCACTAGTTTGACAGTTCCCATTATTATTGTAACGTATTAACGGAAAGAAAGGATACCTTTCCCTCTTTCTTTTCAGTCTTTTCTTCACTTTTTTCTTCACTAAAAAAGCTTCCGTCATCCACGGAAGCTTTCATTATTCGTTCGATAAGGCTAACTCCTGTCACTCTAATTTATCTGGGATAAAGAACGAGAAGGTTGTTCCTTCTCCGCTTTTGCTGTGAACGGAGATATGACCGAGATGAGAATCAACAATATTGCGAGCAATCGCTAACCCTAAACCTGTCCCTGACCTTCCTCTTGTACGCGCTTTATCTGCTTTATAAAAGCGTTCAAACACAAATGGAAGATCATCCTCAGGAATGCCTGAACCTGTGTCTCTGACATCAAATTGAACACCTTTTTCAAGTGACGTGATTAGTAAGCTCACCTCACCTTCACCTGGCGTATGCCTTACAGCATTGTCCAACAAATTGGTTAATACCTGTTCGATTCGGTCAGGATCAATCATTAACATTCGATCCTTATTTGAAACATGGAATTTTAGTTTAACATCACGATCTCGCGCAAGACCAGAGAATTTTCGTAATATTCTTTGGCCGAAGTCTTGCAAATGAACTGAGCTATAATGTAATTCATTGTGACCCGCTTCCATTCTAGCAAGATCAAGCAGTTCATTCACTAGCCTTCCCATTCTTAGAGATTCATCATAGATGATCTGAGCTACTTCTTTCTTCTCTTCCTCACTGCTAGCGATATCATCCACAATCGCCTCACTATACCCTTGCAGCATCGCAATCGGCGTTCGTAGCTCATGTGAGACGTTTGCGATAAAGTCTTTTCTTAACTTATCTAGCCTACGTTCTTCAGTCATATCCCGAAAGACTGCAACGGCCCCACGGATGGTAGACTGATTATAGAGAGGCGTCATTACAACAACCCAGCTTCTTCCTTGAAATTCCACTTCAGTCAGTTGCTCACGTTCAAGCATGACGACTAAACTGAACAATTCATTAATTTCTTCTGGCACTTCCTTTTCAGGGTCCTCTTCCATTCCCTGTTCGTAATACCATGCTTTTAGAAAACGTTCAGCAGGAGGATTCGTACTTAAAATGGCTCCTGTTTTATCAAACGTAATCACTCCATCAGCCATACTGCTCAAAATACTCGAAAGCTGCTCTTTCTCTTGATTCAAGGCGGTAACATAATTATTTAATTGTCGTCCCATACGATTAAAAGCAACAGAAAGTTCACCGATCTCATCATGCGTCACCATTGGTACTTTTGTATCGAATTTCCCTTTCGCTACCTGAGTAGCTGCTTCTCTCATTTTAAGTAGTGGGGCGGTTATACGAGTTGATAAGAAAAAAGCGAAAATCGTTGTTAATACAATCGCGATTCCAGCAGCTATGTAAATTAAATTCCTAGCCTGACTGGTTGTTTTAGCTATGACATCAAGGGATTGGTATAAAAACACCGCACTGTCATCTTCCCCATCAATTTCCATTGGAACTCCTACAATCAAGAGCTCGTTATGCGAATCAGGGTCCAAATCCGTTTCAAAGTCCCCCTGTTTCACAACGGTTTTCCGTTCAGTAAAGACATCTTTTAGAATTGCATCTTCTTTAAATACGTCCAATGGTAGTTTCGGTAGTTCATGCGAATTAGGTGAGTACCATAATTCTCCGCTTTCTTCTTTCTCAATAATCAGCACCCTAGTTGGGTAAAAATCCGTAATTTCCCAAGCAGTTTCAAGCGCTTGATTACGATCGTCATATCGTTCTATAACAGAAGCCACTTTATTAGCCAGTCTCTCCATCTGTTCAGCTTCTTTTTCAACATGAAAATCCTCGAAAAACTGAAGTAATAAAATCGTTAAGATGGATAATACAAACGCAACCAATAAGATAATGGTCAGCCAGAGCTTACCAACGACACTTCTCCAAATCATTAGTCTTTAACTGCCTCGAACTTATACCCAACACCCCAAACTGTTGAAATCATCGCAGCAGCTTTTGGAGAAACCTTGTTTAACTTCTCTCTCAGTCGTTTTACGTGTGTGTCAACGGTACGAAGATCTCCAAAAAATTCATAATTCCATACATCTTTCAATAGGTCTTCACGAGAGAACACTTTATCCGGGGCTTTTGCAAGGTAATACAAAAGCTCATATTCTTTCGGTGTTAAATTAATGATTTGCTCTTCTGCTAGGACACGATGAGCATCATGATCAATCGTGAGGTGCGGGAACACAATCACGTTTTTAGTAGTCGTTTCTGTTTGTAGAAATTTGGTCGTTGAAGACCTTCTTAGCAATGCTTTCACTCGAAGTACGACTTCCCGAGGACTAAATGGTTTTGTGATGTAGTCATCGGCTCCAACTTCAAACCCCTGAACACGGTTAGCTTCTTCCCCTTTTGCTGTTAGCATAATAACAGGAGTCGCTTTTTGTTCACGCATCTGCTGACAAACTTCAATGCCATCCATTCCTGGTAGCATGAGGTCAAGGAGAATGAGATCAAAGTCTTCTTCAATCGCAATTTCAAGTGCCTGTTCACCATTTTCTGCTTCTTCAATTTCATAGTTTTCTCTTTCTAAATACATACGTAGCAACTTACGAATACGCTCTTCGTCATCTACAATTAATATTCGTGCATCTTTTTCCAAGAAGATTACCTCCTACATGAGCTCATGTGTTCTATTCTACCATGTATTTAGCATGTCAGACCAGCACCAGGAAGTCACTCTATTTTTCCTTAGTCGCCATATGCAGGTAAGCCATGAGTAGTAAATGAACTGATATCTATCGTCAGCTTATAAGAAAACCTTCACGAATCGTGAAGGTTTTCTTAGTTATGCATACGAATGAAGACCAGAAATAACTAGATTAACGACAACTAGATTTAGCATAATAATCACAAAACCAACTACTGCAAGCCAAGCTGATTTTTCACCTTGCCAACCTCTTGATAGGCGAAGATGCAAGTATGCCGCATAAAAGAGGAACGTAACTAGTGCCCAAACCTCTTTAGGGTCCCATCCCCAAAATCTTGTCCAGGCAGCCTGTGCCCAAATCATTGCGAAAATGAGAGCCCCAAGTGTAAAGACTGGGAATCCGATCGCGACTGCTCGATATTGTATTTCATCTACGAGCTCTTCGTTTACATTTTTAAGGGCAGGTTGTATGGCTGCGCCAATTCGCTTTCGTAAAATTAACCTAATCAGAGCATAAAAAACGAGTCCACCAAATATTGACCAGATTAATGTATTCAACTTATGAGCAGCTTTTTCTCCCTTCATCCAGCTAGGCGCTTCAAAAAGGGGCCCAAACTCATTTCCACTCACGTATTCCCCATCATTTGGTCCGGCAAGTGCAGGTAACGTATAATCTACTGTCACTTGTTGCTCATTCTGATCAATAAATTGATAAGTAGAAGAATATCCTGCTGCTTCAAAACCAAGTGAAAGAACAACAAAAGCAATCGTACTAATTAGTGAGTACATGACAAATTCAAGCCAAAAAGTCGATTTGCTTGCTTTCGTTTGATTTACCGTTTTGACAAGGTAAACAAGTCCTGCGGCAAAACTAATGGATAAAATTCCTTCACCAAGAGCTGCTGTTGTAACATGAATTTTAAGCCAGTTGCTTTGCAGAGCTGGAATAAGCGGCTGAATATCTGATGGAAATACGCTTGCATAAGCAATGACAATAATAGCGACCGGCATAGCAAAGACGCCGATTACGTTGCTTCGATAAATCAAGTAGATTATCAAGAAAGCAAAGACCATTGCCATTCCGAAAAAGGTTGTAAATTCAAACAAGTTACTAACCGGAGCATGCCCCGCTGCAATCCATCTTGTAATGAAATAACTCAATTGAAAAAGAAATCCGACCGTAGATAAAGCAAAGCCCCACATTCCCCATTTTTTTGCATGAGTTTCTTCATCTGACTTTCTCCATTTTCTTCCGAAAAGAGAAATAGCAAAAATTATACTCGCTGCAAAGTAGATAAAGAAAGCGACATAAAGCAAGTTACTGCTTAATTGAGCCATCTTATCTTGCCTCCCTTCGTGCTAATCATCTATTTCTTTTGTTCTGCCTGATCTATTGGCATGTGTAGTCCAGTTTGTGATGTGATACTCTCAAGCTCACGTTTTAGACCGTACCAGTTTTTATTAGTGTGAGAAGATAACCAGATGTCATGGTCTTTTCGTCGAATCCAGATTCGACGATGATTCCAGTACATTCCCTGAATAACACCAATCATAAAGATGGCTCCGCCAATAGCGAGAATCCATAACGTGTTGTCTTTCCTTACAACAAGTCCAGATACATTTTTTGTATCTACGTTTTGAAACGACATTTTGTAATCATTTTCTCCTAGCGGCTCTAAATTCTGTTTAATTGCAACAAACGCCACTTCTCCATCTGGATGATCCGGCGAAACCATATTTAGAATAAATGCAGGATTATTGGGAACTTTCGATTTAGTCGTCGGTTCACCCTCATCATTAAATTCGAAATCAGGAAAGTAATCCATGACTTCTACACGATAGCCATTTTCAAGATCATATGATTTTTCTGGGTTATACAAATTAATTGAAAGATCTCCGACAGATTCACCAGTTTCCTTATTGTCCATTGTAAAGGACATCGATTGAAGTTCATTTAACTTATAATCTACTTGATAAATCGCATAACCGTCGAACTTAAGAGGCTTATTCACTTGAATAGGATGCTCTTTTACTTTCTCAAGTTTCGGATCAGTTCCCGCAATTCTCTCCCCAACCTGCTTATACAAGACAGCATCTGTTTGATAGTTTTTCGCTACAGCTGCTTGTCCTGACTCCTCTATTGCATTTTTAAATTTTTCATCGTTATTGTCATACGTTTCTAATATAAACCCATCGCTTTGTAAATAATAAGCTTCTTCTGTACCTTTAATTTTTTCTGTTTCGCCTTCTCTTAACCAGAGAACTTCATCCACATACATTCCTGGGAAAAAGCGAAGCATGCCGCCGATCAAAAATAGGATAAGTCCAATATGATTCACATACGGTCCCCATCTTGAAAACCGGTTTTTCTCAGCGAAGAGGTGACCATCTTCTTCTTTTACATGATAGCGCTTATTTTCTAAAGCTTTTTTAATATCTTGTAAGTCCGCTGTACTTTCATTCACTTCTGTGACACCAAAATATTTTTGGCGCTTCATAAAGCTCTCATGACGAATGACACGCTGTTTTTTTAATGAACGATACAATGGAACAAATCGATCAAGACTCGCAACAATTAAAGATAATCCAAGTGCAGCAATTAAAAGCATGTACCACCATGAGCCGTATAAATTATGGAAACCCAGGTCATAATACAGTTGGCCAAGTACGCCGTATTGTTCTTTGTAATACACTGTCGGATCTGACAGCGGTGGTATGTACATTTCTTGCGGGAAGATCGTCCCTATCGCAGAAGCAACGAGTAATAATACGATGATCCATATTCCAACCTTAACGGATGAAAAAAAGTTCCAGACCTTATCAATGATCGTCGTTTTGTATGTTTGAGACCTCCGCGCACTTCCCTCGTATCTCATGTTCAGCAGTTTCTTAGACTCTAAATCTCCTTGAAGCGGTTTACCACATACTTCGCATATCTCAGTTCCATAAGGGTTTACATGTCCGCATTCACAGGTGATGTTTTTGTCGCTCATTGGAACACCCCATTACGGTTGGATTTGCTTCATATAGCTATCAATGACTTTCTCTGAAAGACTAGCTTCCGTTTTTTGAACGACCTTTCCATCCTTATCAATTAAGAAGGTAACTGGAATTGGGCCCACTCCATAGTGATTGGTTACATCATTGCTTTTATCAAGTAACACGGGAAAACTAAGGTTATATCGATCAGCAAAGCTTTCTGCAGTCAATTTAGGTTCTGAAACGTTCACTGCAAGAATCTCTACACCTTTTTCTTTGTATTCTTTATACTTTTTATCCATAGCTGGCATCTCATCTTTACAAGGCTCACAATAAGTTGCCCAGAAATTCAGAAAGACACCTTTCCCTCTGTAGTCTTCAAGCTCTACTTCATTTCCTTCTAAATCCGTTAAAATAAAGTTAGGTGCCTGATCTCCGGCCTGTACGATTCCGCTTTCATTTGCGAAGAAGTTTGTGTAGAACGTATAGCCGACTGCTATAAAGACAATTGCCAATATAACAGTCCGCACGATTAGCCGGTTTTTCTTTCTCATCGAACCAACTCCAATCAAACAAGCATACTACTCTCACTATAACGTTTCGTTAGGGCATCACCCTAACGTTTTTTTGAATTTTCTGTGACAGCTTGATTACGAAGCTGTTTCACCTCATAAGGTTTTAATTCCCGATAATCTCCAGGATTCATTCCTGTAAGTTCTAAGAAGCCATAACGTTCACGCTTCAGCTTCTGTACGGGAAAACCAAGCGCTTCAAACATACGACGCACTTGACGATTTTTTCCTTCATGAATCGTTAGCTCTACAATCGATTTTCCTTTTTGTTTATCAACGGATAAAATTCTAGCTCGTGCTTTAGAGGTTTTGCCATCTTCAAGCTGGACACCTCTTTCAAGCTTTTGAATGGTTTCTTTGTTCATTAAGCCTTTTACCTTCGCCACGTACACTTTATCAACATGATAACTTGGGTGCATTAGCTTATTCGCAAAATCACCATCGTTTGTTAGAAGCAAAGCACCTGACGTATCATAATCAAGTCGTCCAACAGGAAAAACCCGTTCTTCAATTTCATGGAAGTAATCGGTAACCGCTTTTCTTCCTTTATCGTCTTCTACTGTTGAAATGACCCCAGTTGGTTTATAAAACAAAAAATAAACCGGTTCCTCACGTTCTACCGGAATCCCGTTCACTTCAATTTTACATCTTTCAGATACTTTCGTGCCAAGCTCCGTTACGACTTTGCCGTTAACTTTTACTCGACCCTCTTCAATCAATGTTTCTGCTTTCCGCCTGGAAGTTACACCAGCTTGAGCAATTACTTTTTGTAAACGTTCCATCAAATTCACCTCACTAAAACATCATACTCTTGTCACAGTCAAACCTCAAGCACAGATTCATTCTATCATTCATTATGCTCAAACAGGAATTTTCCAAACCTTCAGTTAACATAAAAAAGAACCATCGTGAGAGATGGCTCTTATCCAAAAACGAGAGTGACAAAAATAATTGCCGCTGTCATTCCTACAAGGTCTGCTAGCAGTCCTACTTTTAAGGCATTTCCCATCCGTTTTATACCGATTGCTCCAAAGTAAACCGTTATGACATAAAGCGTCGTATCCGTACTCCCCTGCATCGTAGAAGCCAACCTTCCAATAAATGAATCCGGGCCGTAAGTGCTAATAATATCCGTCGTCATGGCTAGCGCACCTGTCCCAGAAATCGGTCGAATAAGCGCTAACGGAACAATTTCAGTAGGTACTCCAATCGCTTCTAGTGGCCCTTTTAATAAACTACTTAGAAAAGCCATAGCTCCAGATGCTCTAAATACAGAAATCGCAACCATCATTCCAACAAGATAGGGAACGATTGAAACCGCAATGGACAGTCCCTCTTTACCACCTTCCACAAATGTTTCATAGGTTGGAACTCTCTTCCACGTTCCATACGCTAAAATAAAGCCAATCATCAAAGGGATGATCCATATGGATGCATTCACAACGAATCCCTCCCTTTGCTTCTTCTATAAAAAAAACGATCAATGAGAATTGCACCAATCGTCGAACACGCTGTTGCAGCAATGGTAGTACCTACGATTTCCGTCGGTGATACAGAACCATATTTCATTCTAATAGCGATTACGCTAGTTGGAATCAGTGTTAAGCTAGAGGTGTTAAGAGCTAGTAGCGTAATCATCGATCTCGATGCGTGATCTTTCATATCATTCAGTTTCTTAAGTTCTTCCATTGCTTTGATTCCCATTGGTGTAGCTGCATTTCCAAGCCCAAACATATTCGCCATCATGTTAGATAGAATATACCCCATTGCTGGGTGCTCTGGTGGTACTTCTGGAAAAAGTTTTCTAGCAATAGGTTTAAATCCTTTCCCTAATAGGTCAAGTAATCCCGATTTCTGCGCAATTTTCATTAATCCAAGCCAAAAGACAAGAACACTCAACAATCCAATACAAACCGCTATTGCTTCTTCTGCACCTGTAAAAATGGCTTTATTTACTTCTTCCATCGTTCCGTTAATGAGCGCGTAGAGAATCCCTACAAGAAATAAACCAACCCAAATGAGATTAACCATTTAACTCACGTCCGGTGTCAATAGCAAATAGATCTTTAAAGAATTTCCAAAATCCTTTCGTTTCCTTATTAGTTGACTCATACATGATTGGTGCTTTAATGACTGTTTCGTTATTTAATTTTACGAAATACATGCCGACTGGCTCATTTGAACCAAGCTTATCCCAATTATCTTTATCCGGTGGTTTTACGAGTTGTATCGTTGATTTAACCTGGTCCCTTTCTTCTTTAGTTAACGGGTAAGTAAGATCTCTACTTAAAACAACGTTGCCTTTGTAAGGTTCTTTTTTCACGTCCTCTAAGGTTCCTTTTGGCTCAAGAAGAGTAAGTTCGTAGTTCGAAAAACCCCAATCAAACATTGAAATATGATCATTCCAGTCATCAGGAGCATCTAGCGTGACAGCAATTAGCGTCATTCCGTCTCTTTCTGCTGTTGAAACAAGTGTTCTTTTGGCACGTTTCGTATAGCCTGTTTTCCCCCCGGTTGAATCTGAGTATAAGTTCAGCAATTTATTCTTGTTACGCCATACATAATCCCAATCTTCGGATGCATTGGGAGCCTTATGTACCTTTGTACTTGAGATAATGCGGTACGTCTCATTATTCATGGCATACTGTGTCAAGATAGCCATATCGTATGCTGTTGAAAGATGATTTTCATGATCATCCAAACCGTGTGGATTCATAAATACAGTGTGATTCCATCCCAATTTCTTCTGCTTTTTGATTCATTAACGTCACAAAGCCCTCTAAGCTTCCACCAACTTCCTCAGCTATAGCGACAGCAGCATCATTTCCAGACCGTAGCATTAATCCGTACACTAAATTTTCAAGCGAAATCTTTTCTCCTTCTTTTAAGTAAAGAGAGGAGCCTTCCGTTCCGGCAGCGTTAGGACTGACCGTCACTTTTTTATTCATTTTTCCTGATTCAATGGCAAGAATCGCTGTCATAATTTTTGTGATACTTGCTATTCTGCGTTGGGTATAAGCGTCTTTTTCATAAAGAACTCTGCCTGTTTCTTGTTCAATTAATATCGCGCTTCTTGCTGAAACGCCCATGCTAGCAAATGCCTCTCCTGGAAGCATGAGAAACAGCAGAGCGGCAATTAAAATAAAGACGCCAATTTTTGTCTTTAACGATTTCATCATGACATCCACGTCCCTTAGGCTCATGTATTTGTACAAGTCTATGAGCCTAAATGGTGGGATATGTCTCTCAATCACCTTTCACATTTGAAAAAACAACCTGATAATCTGTGACATCTTTTAACGCTTTTTCTTCTATAGGAATTCGTATTCTCAATAGCAAAAACGCATTTAAAAGTGTAAAAACAGCCGCCGTAATGTAAGAGGAAAAAATAAGTGGGAGAGAAATGATTTCAAGTGCCACAATGACATAGTTAGGGTGTTTCATAAACCGATAAGGGCCCTTTTGTACAACATTCGCTTCTGGTAACACAATGATTTTCGTATTCCAAAACTTTCCAAGACTTCGGATTGTCCAAAACCGAAGAAGCTGGGCAAAAACAAATATTCCTAACATCACTATCCAAATCATCGATAACGAAAAGCCACGTAACACTGTTTCAATACCTACAGCCAGAAGAAAACTGATGTGTAACCATACAATGTATTTGTAATGATCCTGACCTACTTCCTTCGCACCTCTTGCTTTCATCCATTTCTCATTTTTCTTAGCAAGCTGGAGTTCACCTAATCGCTGAATAATAAGAATCATAAAAATTCCAGCAAACAAAAAAACCATTTACGCCCCACCCTTCTCCCATTTTAAAAGCAGCAATTCTGAACAGAATCCTGGTCCAAGAGCAGCCATAAGTCCAATAGCTTCTTCTTTACACCCATTCCGCAAAAATTGATCCAGCACATAGATCACCGTGACGGAGCTCATGTTTCCGTATTGCCTTAATACCTCTCGAGACACAGATGTCATCACATGATTGAAGTTGAGTGCTTCCTCATAAGCAGTTAATACTTTTGTCCCTCCAGGATGGGCAATAAAATAATCAATTTCGTTCGTCGTTTTATTTAATGAGGAGAGAAAGTGCATGACATTAGGTTCAAGCCAATTGGCGACGATTGATGGAATCGACTTAGAAAAAACAACGTGTAAGCCTTCATTGCTTACTTCCCAACCCATCACGCCTTCAGAATCCTTCATGAGTGTTGATCGGGTGGCGACGACATTAGGAATGCTGTTCATGTTGGACCGTTCCTTAAGAGGTGACCGATTTCCAATCATTAATACGGAAGAAGTTCCATCTGCAAATAAGGCGGTACCTATGAGATTACTTTTTGAATAGTCGCCGTGTTGGAAGGTTAAGCTACACAATTCCACATTAATAACAAGGACAGCCTCTTCCGGGTGAGCAAGGCAATAATCATGGGCTCTTGCAATACCTGAAGCGCCACCAGCACAGCCAAGTCCCCATATCGGGATTCTTTTTGTGTGAGAAGAAAATGGAAGTACGTTCATTAGTCTTGCCTCAATGCTTGGCGTTGAAATACCCGTCGTTGAAACAAAGAAGATTGCATCCACTTCTTCACAGCTTACTTCTTCATTTAAGTAAAATGGATTTTGTAGGCAGTCCTCAACTGCTTTTTTTGCGTATTCAACAGCTAGGGTAATATATCGCTCGTTTTTTTCTTCAAAGGTAGGTCCAGTACTATACCAATCGAGCGGCATCGCAAAATATCTTGTATCGATTCCTGCACTTTCAAAAACAGGAAGAAGGCGTTCTATATCTTTAAAGTGCTGACCAAACTGCTTCTTTGCAAATAAGGCAGCTTCCTTTTGCTCGAGGCAATAAGGGGGTAAACATTTCCCGATTGATAGGATCATTGACTCTTACTCCTTTTACCTTTTCAATTAGTTTTCGGTATCTGCCTCCTTTTTATACAGGAAGTTTCAGCTGATCGTAACTTATTCACCCGGTTTCCAAATGAACATCTATCTACCAAAAAAGATGCCTCCATTCCGAGGCATCTCTTCTAAATTCATTTATTCACCATTTTGGTTTTTTATGTTCATAATAGTCGTGTAAAGTTCTTGTAAATTGGTCGTTTCAAGTGAATTTAAAAAGTCGTCTTCACTATTAAGATAGAGTCGCTTTCTTCCAGGGTAAGATGAGATGAGATTCAACGCAATCGCTTCATGTAATGCAACCTCATACTCCCATAGTCCTTTAGCTTTCGCAGCCTCACCAAAGATAGCAGGATACAAAACATGAAATTCCTTTTGATTGCCGTCCTGCACATAGATGACAGTAGAGCGAACAAAGGAATCCTCAGGGGAATTCGAACGCTCTTTGTTCAAATGTTCATAGGTGACATCAATAATTTTCATCGATTATCCTCCTTCACCAGTAACCTCAGTCTATTCTGGAAGTTCTTGAAACTTCTCGAAGAATAAATCTGCTTCATCGTCCTCCTTATCTTCGCTTCCGTCCGGAAGTGGTGGAAGATCGTTGATTGAGCTTAAACCAAAATGGAAAAGAAACTCTCGCGTCGTTCCATAAAGAATCGCTCTTCCAGCTTTTTCGGCTCTTCCGGCTTCCTTTATAAGCAATTTACTCATTAACGTTTGAAGAGGCTTATCCGTTTTCACCCCTCGAATCTCTTCAATTTCAATTCTCGTAATCGGTTGTTTATAAGCAATGAGCGCAAGGGTTTCTAAAGCAGCTTGCGACAAAGTATGATTACCTGGTGTATCCACTAATTTCTCGATATATGACGCGTTTTTAGCATTGGTGGTTAGCTGATAACCACCACCGATATAGCTAATTATAAAGCCTCGTTCTTTTTCATCATATTCATGTTGAAGTTCTTTTATTGCATCTAGAAGGGTGTCCTCTTGCAATGAAATGGTTTCGCATAGGGTTTTGACTGTAATTCCCTCATCACCAACCACAAACAGAAGACTTTCGATGATGCTCTTTATTTCTTCATTTGTCACACTGATGTCTTCCCTTCTCTTTCAAAAATCATAATCTCACCAAAGTTTTGATCTTGTTCACACGCAACATCTCTTGTTTTCATTAATTCAAGAACTGCGAGGAACGTTACAATCATATGCCCACGATCTGCTTCGCTAAAGAGATCGCTAAAGCGTTTCCTGTGACCACCTTGCAATTGATGGCGAATCGCATTCATTCGCTCTTCAATTGGTATTTCTTCACTTTGAACAGTCGTACGCTTGGGCTTTTTGTCTTTTACTCGTCTCGACATTTTTTGGAATGCGGCGAGCATATCGTATAGAGTCACATCACCAATTGAAGTTTGGTCGTCTTCAGTGCTAAACTCACTTATATCAGCGGGAGGACGGGCATAGAGCAAGCTTCGACTCGATTCTTTTTTCTTTAGATCATTCGCTGCTTCTTTAAATCTTCGATACTCAACTAGTCGTTGAACAAGTTCTTCACGAGGGTCATCCTCAAAGTCCGGGTCCTGTTCTAGCATTTCTTCTTCTTTTTGGGGAAGTAGCATTTTGCTTTTGATCGCAAGTAGCGTTGCTGCCATAACGAGATATTCACTTGCTACATCCAGTTCTAGCTCTTGCATGGTGTGTACAAATGTTAAATATTGATCTGTAATTTGCGAGACCGGTATATCATAAATATCAACTTCGTACTTATTTATAAGGTGCAGTAGGAGATCCAGCGGACCTTCAAACGCATCAACTTTCACATTATATTGCATCATATTCCATCTTCCTTTATCCATTCCATCGAGTATCCCGATTATATCATATTTATACGATACGACGGATGACCAATCACTTATAAAATGATCGATTAAGCCGTGCACTTTCGATGCCTCGCGCACATGTGCTAAACTACAAAAAGAAATGGAGGAATCACTATGTATCCAGAAGCTTACATTCAATATCTGGCACATTTCCACGGTCTTCGTGACTATTTTGAATGTCATGAAATCCTTGAAGAACATTGGAAAGAAGATCCTCGAGGAAGTCGCAAATTACATTGGGTGGGGCTTATCCAAATTGCTGTTGGTCTCTATCACCATCGACGCGGTAATTTCACTGGTGCAAAGAGAATGATAGCGAATGCGAAACATATCGTCATAAATGAAAGAGAAGAACTAGAGAACCTATCCATCAATGTTGATAAACTTTCAGAAAACCTCACTTCTGAACTTCAACGAATCAATGAAGGTTTGGTATATAACGGTTTTGACATTCCACTTACTAGTAATGCTCTTCTCAACCAATGCAAAGCGACTTGTATCGAACTTGGGTGTATGTATGGTAGCAAGAGTGACCTTGCTGACGTTGAGCTGATTGATCGGCATACGCGAAGAGATCGATCAGATGTTATTGAAGAAAGGAAGCAACAACAACAATTAAGACAGCAGAAAAGGAACGGCTAAGCCGTTCCTTTTCTACATCCTACTGTTTACTTTATGTTTTCTTCAAGGTGACATCTTTCGAAAAAAGTACCTGTATATTCATTCCCTTTAATCCCTATCTCATCACTGAGCATTTCCCGAAGGGCTTCGACCATCTGCTTACCAATCCCCTGATGGCGATGAGAAGGATTAACGCTAATATCTTTTAACTCCACTTCATTCTCGTTTACCCACTCAATTCCGAGCAATCCAATGATATCTTCTTCTTTCCAAAGAAAAAGCTGCAAAGAATCCATTTCTTCATAATCTTTAATTGATTGCTGCAGTTTTTTAATATCTTTTTCATTTGGCATAAAACTTAATAATCCCATGGCTATTTTCTCATGAGCTTTTTTATAACGAATTAGCATGATTATCCCTCATTAAAGTAATTCTTGGCTCTCCGTTTTAACTTATTCGAATTTATAAAAGATTGTTCATCTCTTGTAACGAAAGAGCACAGTGAGTATGATTTCTTAAGCTATCACACACAATCGAATCCACTATTATTCTTGGTGACTTCCGGGGTTATCTTCAAATTTAACTACCCTTAAACGCATACCATACTCATCATAGCCAAAAATGAACCGATAATCAACCTTCAAATGATTTTGATAAATTCGCCATTTCAATTGCGGCAGTTGCTGCATCCCAGCCTTTATTACCCGCCTTTGTACCAGCGCGCTCTACTGCTTGTTCGATTGTATTTGTCGTTAAGACACCGAAAATAACAGGAACACCAGTCTGCATCGTTAAATTCGCTACCCCTTTTGAAACTTCCCCACATACATAATCAAAATGTGGCGTTGCTCCGCGAATAACAGTACCTAACGTAATAATCGCGTCATATTTTCCGGTATCCACCATTTTTTTTGCTGCAAAAGGAATCTCAAACGCCCCGGGCACCCATGCGACATCAATGTTATCTTCTGAGAGACCATGGCGTTTCAACGCGTCTTCAGCACCTCCAAGTAGTTTACTTGTAATAAATTCATTAAATCTTCCTACTACTATACCCACTTTTAATCCAGATCCAACCAAATTTCCTTCATATGTTTGTCCCATCTTAACGAACCTCCTGATTTTTTTTAATTTAGAAATGAAGCATATGTCCTAACTTACTGTGTTTCGTCTTAAGATATCTTTCATTCTCTTTTCTTGAAGGCATTTGAAGCGGCACACGAGAAGCTACTTCAAGCCCATAACCAGTTAATCCAGCGATCTTTCTAGGATTGTTTGTCAGCAAATTCATTTGCGAGACACCAAGGTCCCGTAATATTTGAGCACCGATTCCGTAATCTCTTAAGTCTGGCTTAAACCCTAGCTTTTCGTTTGCTTCAACGGTGTCGTAACCCTCTTCTTGGAGCTTATAAGCTTTCATCTTGTTCAGAAGACCAATGCCCCTTCCCTCTTGACGCATATAGAGAAGCACGCCGTGCCCTTCTTCTTCAATTTGTGCCAAAGCTGCATGAAGCTGCGGGCCGCAGTCACAGCGAAAAGATCCAAACACATCCCCTGTTAAGCATTCTGAGTGAACGCGAACGAGTGTTGGTTGGTCGGGGAAAATTTCACCTTTTATGAGAGCTACATGCTCTTTCTGATCAATGATGTTTGAATACCCTACAGCTCGAAAAGAGCCAAATTCTGTAGGAAGTTCGATTTCTACTTCCTTCTGAACGAGAACATCTTTCCGATTACGATATTGGATTAAATCCTTTATGGTAATCATTTTCAAATCGTATTCTTCAGCGATTTGTTTCAAATCAGGAACACGGGCCATCTCCCCGTCTTCTTTCATGATTTCACAAATAACACCTGCAGGGGCTGAACCTGATAGTCGAGCTAAATCAACTGCTGCTTCAGTATGTCCAGCTCTTCTAAGCACTCCCCCATCCTTAGCAATTAAAGGAAAGATATGACCTGGGCGGTTAAAATCAGCCGGTTTTGCATCCGGGTGGATGAGGTATTGAATGGTTGTTGCTCTTTCAGCGGCTGAAATACCTGTGGTTGTACTTTTGTGATCGACACTAACGGTAAAGGCGGTGCCATGAGAATCAGTATTATGGTCAACCATAGGACTTAATTTCAGTTGATTCGCGCGTTGTTCAGTAATGGGCGTGCAAACAAGTCCTCTTCCTTTAGTGATCATAAAATTAATGGTCTCTGGCGTTACCTTATCAGCTAACGCAATAAAATCTCCTTCATTCTCTCTGTCTTCATCGTCACAAACAATAACGACCCGCCCTTGCATTAAATCGTAAATGGCTTCTTCAATTGTGTGGAACATGACTTAACCTCCTGTTGCATCACTTATTTAAACCCATGATCTTCAAAAAACTGGCTCCCTAGTGAAGCTGTGGGCTCTGGCTTCGATCCGCTTCTTTGTTCTAGATACCTCATAATATACTTCCCAAGCATGTCGCATTCAATGTTTACTGTATCTCCCACTCTTTTCTTACCAAGCACCGTTTCTTCGACAGTATGTGGAATAAGTGAAATCGTGAGAGAGTGTTCTCCGATCCCAAAAACAGTAAGACTTGTCCCATCAACCGAAACGGAACCCTTTTCGACAAAGTAAATTAACAAGTTCCGAGGAATGGAGATATCATAGTAAATCGCGTTATCAATTTGCTCGACTCGCGTAATTTCCCCGACACCGTCAACATGACCAGAAACAAAGTGACCTCCAAAACGTCCATTTGCTGACATAGCCCGTTCGAGATTTACTGAAGAATTCGGCGCTAGTTGACGCAGGCTACTAGAACGAAATGTTTCCGGCATAATATCGACAGAAAAAGAAGCATCTGTAAACGATGTAACCGTCAAGCAAACACCATTTATCGAAATACTATCACCTAGATTAACGTCCGATAATACTTTCGATGCAGCGATCTGCATTACGATCGACTCTCCTGCTTGCTGCACACTTTCCACTCTGCCAATCTCTTCTACGATACCTGTAAACATTATGAAGACCTCCTCGATGAGATAATACGAATATCATGTCCAATGCGCTCAACGCTTTCAATCGATAAATCGACCGCTTCGCTCATGAATTCAAACCCTTTAGCTCCAAAGGCTGTTGGAGATTCTTTTCCACCAATAAGCTTAGGTGCGATATATGTAATCACCTGCTGAAAAGTACGAGATTCCAAAAAACTACCGTGCACTTCAGATCCACCTTCCACAAAAATGGAAGTAATTTCCCGCTCCCCAAGAAGAGCTAATACATCTTCAATAGGAAGTGCTGGATTAGCTACTTCTAACACCTGAACATGTGTGGGAAATGCTCGCTGATTCTTTTGCACAGCTTGCTTGGTTGTGATAATCCAAGTTTCCGCTTTCTGATCATTTATCACTTTTGCATCGGAAGGAATCCTCAGATGACGATCAAGGATAATTCTGATCGGAGAAAGACCTTGTCCATAGCGAGTCGTAAGGGACGGATTGTCCGAAATAACCGTTCCGATTCCGACTAAAATAGCGTCATGCTGATGACGAAAAGCATGCACATCTTTGCGAGCTTCTTCTCCTGTTATCCATTTGCTATCACCAGTATGTGAAGCAATTTTCCCATCTAACGTTGCCGCAGCTTTTAAAGTGACGTATGGCCGTTTATGAGAGATATAGTGGAAGAACATCCGATTTAAATTAAGTGCTTCTTCCTCTAACAGTCCAACAGTCACCTTTATCCCTGCAGCTTGTAACTTGGACACTCCTTGACCAGCCACTAGTGGATTTGGATCCTGACTAGCCACATAAACTTCGCTAACTCCTGCATGAATAAGAGCGTCCGAGCAAGGAGGCGTACGTCCATGATGACTACACGGTTCAAGCGTGACATAAGCCGTGCTACCCTCAGCTTCACTCCCTGCCATTTTCAATGCCTGTATTTCTGCATGACCTTCTCCAGCTTTCAAATGGGCGCCCATCCCTACGATTCGTCCATTATTTACAAGTAAACAACCAACTGAAGGATTTGGACGTGTTTGACCAATTGTGCTTTTAGCCATTTCAATCGCAGTGTTCATAAAATCCCTGTGATCCATCGTATTTTCTCCATTTCTACTCTCCTTAGTGGTTAAGAAAGAGAATAAAAAAACTCCCATAACGGTTTTATGGGAGTCAAAATTATATGCCAAATAAGCCTTTTGAATCCATGATTCAAAAGGGAATTTGTCATAAGTTTCCTTCTCCCATCCAGACTATACTGTCGGTTCTGGTTTCTCACCAGAATCCACCGTTTGCTAACGCAACCGGGTCACGGACTTAGCTAGCTTTGGCTAGTCATCACCGCCGGTTGGGACTTTCACCCGACCCCGAAGGAAAGTATTTAGTTTTTAATTTAATCTATTCTTCGTCCCAAACTTTAACTTCTTTCATCACATCGCCTTGCTTAATACGAAGAACTGTATCCATTCCTTCTGTTACTTGACCGAAAACAGTATGCACACCATCTAGATGAGGTTGCGGTTCATGAACAAGGAAAAACTGGCTACCACCTGTATTTTTACCTGCATGAGCCATAGACAATGAACCTGCTACGTGCTTATGAGGGTTTCCTTCTGTTTCACAATCGATTGAATATCCAGGTCCACCCATTCCAGTTCCCGTTGGATCTCCACCTTGAGCTACGAAACCTGGGATGACACGGTGAAAGTTTACACCATTATAAAATCCTTCGTTTGCAAGCTTCTCAAAGTTAGCAACGGTATTCGGTGCTGCTTCTGGATAAAACTCAATTTCGATTACTTCTCCATTTTCAAATGCAATGGTTCCTTTTTTCATCATTAAATCCTCCTGCGCTAACAATTTTCTTAAAAGCTCTTTCATTATAGCATAGACTTAAGCTGTTCCCTATCATTTCTACCTATCAATATTATTTTGAAATAATCGCTTGCTTTAAAGGAAGGTCATGGCGAATTAAATCATCATATGATTCTCTTTTCACTACCAGGTTGGCTTCTCCATTTTCGACAAACACAACCGCTGGTCGTGGAAGTCTGTTATAGTTATTTGCCATCGAGTAACCGTAAGCCCCAGTTGAAAATACAGCCATCGTATCCCCAGCAATGGCACGCTGTAACGTACAGTCCCAAATTAACATGTCACCAGACTCGCAGCATTTTCCTGCAACAGAATAAAGTTGATCTTTAGGTTCGTTCATTCGGTTAGCAATCGTTGCTTCGTATTTCGCCTGATAAAGAGCAGGGCGTAAATTATCCGTCATCCCCCCATCAACTGCTAGGTAATGACGAAGCTCAGGAACTTTCTTATGAGAGCCCACTGTATATAAAGTCATTCCTGCTTCTCCAACAAGCGAACGACCAGGTTCAATCCATATTTCTGGCATCGTCATTTTATTTCCTACTTGCGTTCTTACCGCATTGATCATCGCCTCAACATATTGCTCAACTGGGATCGGCTCATCTGCTTCCGTATAACGAATACCAAATCCTCCACCAAGATTAAGAACTTCCGGTTCATAGCCGTAGGATTCATGCCAAACAGAAAGATAACGATAGATTTTCTCGATGGCCATAATAAAGCCATTCGTTTCAAAAATTTGTGAACCGATATGACAATGTAGACCAAGAAGATGAATGGCACTCATTTCCATTGCTCTACTAATCGCCTGTTCTACCTGACCACTTTGTAAATCAAAACCGAATTTAGAGTCTTCCTGACCAGTCAAAATATAGTCGTGAGTGTGCGCTTCAATTCCTGGCGTTATACGTAATAAAACATTTGCAGTAACATTCTTTTCTTCTGCTAATTGTTCAAGTAGTGATAATTCGTAGAAATTATCTACTACAAAACAACCGATCTCTGCGTCCAACGCCATCTGAATTTCAGCTTCGCTTTTATTATTCCCATGAAAATGAATGCGGTCAACTGGGAACCCAGCCTTTAAAGCTGTATACAACTCCCCACCTGATACAACATCAAGGCTCAATCCCTCTTCTTCTGCGAGTTGAATCATTGCTATACAGGAAAAAGCTTTACTAGCATACGCAACCTGGTAATTTACCTTCTCTTGTTCAAAGGCATGTCGAAACGCTCTCGCTTTTTCTCTAATCATTGCTACGTCATAAACATACAAAGCTGTTCCATATGTTTCACTCAGTTGAACTGTATCTATTCCCCCAACTGATAAATGACCTTCTTCTGTAATCGCTGACGTTCCATATAAATTCACGATTCTATCTCCCCTCTCGCTATTATGAATGCGAGCAACCCTCCACAAAAAACAAGAAAACAGCCAACTTTATAGATACATTGGCTGTTTTCTCCGTATCCTCACGAGTTGGATTAGCTCACCACTGAAAAAAATCCATTTTTCCAGTGACAGTCTGCAGCTTGTTTAGCAGCAGCCCAGCAAGAAAAGGATGGCTCTTTTCCCACTTCGGCAAATTGACCTTTCCAATATCTTCCCCGCATTCCATTCTATGCTCAGATACCGTACTCATTCGTTTTGCGCCTCTATCCCCATTACATTCAATGAGGTCTATTCAATTAAGAAATAAATTATCATACTTTTTAAGATTCGGCAAGTGGTTTGTCCGGTTGCTTCGTTTCATTTTGCGGTTCTGTGATGCTAGGCCGGAGTTTCGTGAGAGGAACAGACACACGAATCAAAACTTGAATAAAAGCTTTTGGGTTGAATGGGATAAAGGGCCATAAGTAAGGTGTGTTCAATGGTTTTAACGCAACAAGGAATAAAATGATCGCCGTGATTCCCGATCATGTACCCAGGTACTCGAAAGAAAAAGACAAGAACTAATAGCAGTAGTCTCACTAATTTATTTGCAATGGATAGTTCATAACTCGGTGTTGCATACGAACCTATAGCTGCAATTGAGACATATAGAATAACTTCAGGTACAAATAACCCTACATCAATCGCAATTTGCCCGATTAACACGGCTGCAATCAAACCCATCGCAGTGGAAAGAGGCGTAGGGGTATGGATAGCCGCCATTCTTAGGGTTTCTATCCCAATCTCAGCAAGCATAATTTGTGCAAAAATAGGTACATTTGTTTCATCATTTGGGCCAATAAAATCAATTGATTTAGGCAACAACTGCGGTTCATATACGGCTAATAACCAGAGAGGTAATAACAACAACGCTGCCAGCATTCCACCAAATCTTACCCATCGTAAGAAAGCTCCAGGGAGTGGTGCTTCTCGATATTCTTCTGCATGCTGTACGTGATGAAAAAACGTTGTTGGCGTAATCATTACGCTTGGTGAAGTATCAACGATAATCAACACGTGGCCTTCTAACAAATGAGATGCTGCCACGTCTGGTCTTTCGGTATATCTGACAAGTGGAAAGGGATTTCCAGCTTGGTGGACAAGAAATTCTTCTACTGTTTTATCAGCCATAGGAATACCGTCTATATTAATTTCTTTTAATTTCTTTTTCACAATTTCCACTAAATTAGGGTTAGCAACATCTTGAATATAGGTAATACAAACATCCGTTTTAGAGCGTTCGCCTATTTGAAAAATCTCATTCCGTAAGCGCCCATCTCGAATACGACGTCTTGTTAATGCTGTATTTTCAATAATATTTTCTGTAAAACCATCCCGAGAGCCTCTAATCACCTTTTCTGTATCAGGTTCCTGAGGTGTTCTTCCAGGATACTTTCGAACATCAATAATATAGGCGATCTCTTCGCCTTCCATAAAAACAGCGATTAAACCAGATAAAACTTGATCGACAACTTCATCAAATGTTTCAACCTTTGTAACTTGCTGATGTGGCAAATGATTATGTATCACCTGCTCAAATTTCACCGTTAAACGGTGATGATCGTCGATCTCCATCAGTTCTCGCATTATTTCTACAATAATGGATGTATCACAAAGACCTGTACAATAGTAAAACTGAATTTCTTTGTTTAGAATCTTAAGTTTACGTACGCCAACATCAAAGCTTTTTCCAATCCCCATTGATTTCTTTAAAAATTCTTCGTTCTCTTTTAGTTTTTTAAATATTTTTTGTTTGTTATCGACTTTAGATGTCATAGAAACCGCTCCTTTCAAGCAGAATTTGAACGGCTTTTAACGTTATAGGTGATCCAACTTCCGGATCATCAAGACCAGACATTTTACCTATATCACCAACACCTATAATAATGGGAAGGTTTAGTTTATCTAATATCGACACGGTATCACCATCGATTCTTCCTGCCTCCATATCAGCAAAACCATTTTTGTCCACTCCATAGTGTGTTAGTTCACCGTCACGATCAATTGAGACATCTACTCTTGTCCATTCTGAGAAATGAGTTCTAGAGGCTACTGCAATAGCCCCAAGTAGTTCAATATTCTCGTCTTCTGCGACAGACTGCATAGCAAGCTCTCCATAGCCTTCACCTGGAAATCCACTATCATCGAACATAACAAATACCGGATCATGAGGGGCTTCGTTAATGAGTGAAATGATTTCATATCCAGCAAGCGGGGTAGGATTTCCAGCAGATTGACTTATGCATCTTCCTCCAATAGCTGACGCAACTTTCTCAATAGCTTTTTGAGCATAAAGGTCTCCATCCGTGACAAAAATAACCCGCCGCTTTTTCATGATTTTCACCCCTTTGGTTTAAATAAAATGGCTATAATGAATCCGAAAACGATAGCTGAAGAAATACCAGCTGATGTTAATTGAAAAATCCCCATCGCAATGCCTATAAATCCATGTTCTTCACCCTGCTGCATTGCTCCATGAAGCAATGAGTGACCAAAGCTTGTAATCGGTACAGTTGCACCAGCTCCTGCGAATTCAATCAAGCGGTCATAAATCCCAAATCCATCGAGAATTGCTCCTGTTACGACAAAAGAAGACATCACATGAGCAGGTGTTAGTTTGAAAATATCCAGTAATAGTTGACCTATGACACAAATGCCTCCACCTACTGCAAATGCGATTAAATATTCCATTATCCTTCCCCCCCAACTCGCTCAAATACAACGGCGTGAGCTATAGCAGGCATACTTTCTTTTTGCTGAATCATAACGGGACTATGCAAACACCCTGTTGCTGTCACAAGGATTTTTTGGTAATTCCCTTTTTTCAAGAGATCAATGAGATGCCCATAAGTTACTACAGCTGAACAAGCACACCCGCTACCACCAGCAAATACTTCTTTCTGATCAGGTCGGTAAATCATAAGACCACAGTCGTTATGATTGTTTGTAATATCTAATCCTTTTTCAAGAAGCAAATCTCTTACGATCGGCGCTCCTACAGCTGATAAATCACCCGTTACGATAAGGTCATACTCAGAGGGTTCAACATTTAAATCTTTAAAATGAGCCGCTAACGTATCAGCAGCAGCTGGGGCCATAGCACTTCCCATATCAAATGGATCTTTGATTCCCCAGTCGACTACTCGACCAATTGTTGCAGCGGAAATTCGAATGTCAGATCGTTCTTGGCTAATCAACGCTGCACCTGCACCTGTTACAGTAGAAGTAGCCGTTCCTGGCTTTTGACCTCCGTACTCTGTAGGATAGCGAAACTGCCTTTCTGCTGTTGCATTATGACTACTCACTCCTGCAATGGCTTTCTTAGCAAAACCACCTTCAACTAGAGAAGAGGCGATCGCGAGTGATTCCATTGAAGTGGAACACGCTCCAAAAACACCAAGGAAAGGAATCTGATTCGTTCTCGCTGTATAAGTGGCGCTAACGATTTGATTTAGTAAATCACCTGCAACAAAAACATCCACATCACTCTGGTTTAATTCCTTTTTAGATAAACAACTTGAAATCGCATCTTCTAGTAACTTTCTTTCCGCCAGTTCCCAGTTATCCTGATCACAATGAAGGTTGCTGTAGGTGACATCAAACGAATCACCAAACGGACCCTCGGCTTCTTTAGGCCCAACTGCCGTTCCTACTGACTGTAAAAAAACCGAGGAGAATTCCCATGTTTGTTTTCCTGTCTTCATAATGATTCTCTCCTTATATCAACGCTTTAAAAAGCATTCTGACCATCCCTACAATATAGGCAGCTACAGTTCCAAACACAATAACTGAACCAGCAAGTTTAAACATATTGGTTGCAATACCTAGTACAATCCCCTCGCTTTTATGTTCAAGAGCCGCACTAGTAATTGAATTAGCAAAGCCTGTAACCGGTACCGCTGAACCTGCGCCTGAAAACTGCCCAATTTTGTCGTACCACCCGAAAGCAGTTAATAGAGCAGCGATAAGGATCAGGGTTGCAACCGTAGGGTTTCCTGCATTTTCTTTTGAAAAATCAAAGACGTTCATATAGAAATTCTGTACACCCTGACCAAACATACAAATGAATCCTCCGACGAAAAAGGCCTTCACAACATTGAATACATATGGGGGTTTAGGCTGATATGATTTAATGTTTTTTGAATATTGTTTCTGATCATTCAACGATTTTGCCATTACTTTACACCTCCATTCACAAAAATTGTCCAATGAAACAAGGAGCCAAAAACTTTACCTAAAACAATGGCCATTAGCAGAACCAGAATTTTATCAATAAATCCGATTCGTTTCGTTAGGATAGGAAGTACGTTTAACACTTCCGTTAAAGCAGCTGCCAACATACCGATAAAAACACCAGCACCTAAACCAATTGGTACTACGACATACTTAGGAAGGTCTAAAGATGGATTTCGTAAGGACAGCCAGCTAGCAACAACTGCACCGATAATAATGCCCCATTCGTAGAAACGAATGAGATGCCACGTTTTTGATAACTGTGTTAGGCGTGGAATAATACCAAGTACTGAAAGAAAAGCAACAAAACCTGCGCCAACCGCAATCCCTTCGGCGAATCCTATGAGTATGACGAGTAAAAATTGAGCATTCATGGTTTGTTATGACCATTCTCATCATTTTCATGTACAATGACATATTGATCGAGATCCTGTTGGTAATTAAACATTTCTACTTCTAACGGGCTGGGTTCTTCGTTAAATCGCTTCTTAAAAAGATGATTAAAGAAAAGAACCATACCGATTCCTAGACCAAATGAATAGGGGACTTGCAAAAGCAATGGTTTTGGATTATCGATTCCCGTCACAATTTTATAAATTTGCTGGTGGACTTCTCTCATGCTGACATCTTCATGGAAATTCATAATGGCGAGTGCGGCGCCAATAAATAGTAAAAACCAAATAAACACAAAATAAACAGGTGCCAACTTCTTCTTTGGATATTGAACTTCTACAATGGTTTGTGTAGGACCAACAACCTGTACTTCTAAGTTTTTCATGACACTGTGTATAGCTGTTATCACTTTCATCACATCGATTACAACTAAGTTTTTATCTTCTTTTGTCACCTGGTAAATGGGGATCTCTTCTACTAGGGCACAATAAACATCTTCACCAATTAACTGGGCGATATCTCTTATGAAGAGTTCTTGATCTGGAGGAACTTTCTTTTTCTGCCTCAGTCTAAGATAGATCAACTCACTTTCCATGATCCTGCACCTCCTTATGCAAGGGGCATATTGGTTATAGTATGTTTCTACCAAATCACTCTCATTCTCAGGCTACTCAAGTACCATTAATTCCCTAACTCATGTGACCGTTTCACGAAACAAATAAAAGAACAGATGAGCTATTTGCTCATCTGTTCTTTTATTTGTTTCAGAATCTTCTTCTCTAATCTCGACACTTGAACTTGAGAAATACCGAGACGCTCCGCCACTTCCGACTGCGTTTGATCTTTATAATACCTTAAATAAACAATTAGCCTCTCTCTCGTATCGAGATATTGAAGCGCTTCCTTTAGTGCTAATTTATCAAACCATGAAGTATCGGTGTTGTCCGCAATTTGATCCAGAAGTGTAATGGGATCTCCATCGTTTTCATAAACGGTTTCATGAATAGAAGAAGGAGCTCGAACAGCTTCCTGAGCGAGGACAACTTCTTCAGGTGTAACCTCGATTTTTTCCGCAATTTCATTGACTGTTGGTGTTCTTCCAAGCGTTTTAGATAACTCATCTTTTGCCTTTCGAACCTTGTTACCCGTTTCTTTAAGGGACCTACTCACCTTAACGGTCCCATCATCTCGAATAAAACGCTGGATTTCACCAATAATCATTGGAACAGCATAGGTGGAGAATTTCACATCGTAACTTAAATCAAATTTATCAACGGATTTTAGCAGACCGATACAGCCAATCTGGAAGAGATCATCCGCTTCATACCCTCGATTGAGAAATCGTTGCACAACTGACCAGACAAGACGCATGTTCTTTTGAACAATCAAGTCTCTTGCTTCCTGGTCGCCATCCTGGCTTTGTTTAATCAATTCCTTTACTTCATCAGGCTTAAGTTGCGACTGTTTCCCTTTTCTAACCTCCACGTCCATATGCAGGTCCCCTTAATTACATAGCGCTTTATTTTTTGATAGGTACTTCATTAAGTGAATGGTTGTACCTTGTCCACGTGCAGACTCGACTTTAACTTCATCCATAAAATTCTCCATAATTGTGAACCCCATACCAGATCTTTCTAATTCAGGCTTAGAAGTAAATAGCGGCTGCCTAGCTTCTTCTAGGTCTAATATACCAATGCCATGATCTCGAATGGTTAAATTAACTGTATCGTCATTTAACTCCACAGAAATATAAACCTTCTCTTCTGGGTTTTGCTCATATCCATGAATAATGGCATTCGTCACAGCTTCTGAAACAACAGTTTTGATTTCTGTTAATTCATCGACAGTAGGATCAAGCTGAGCAATGAAAGCAGCAACCGTTACACGAGCGAAAGATTCATTCTGGCTAAGCGCGGAAAATTCTAGTTCCATTCGATTTCTCATTACGCCACCCCCAAAGTTGCGAGGGCATGCTGTTCATCAGCTTCTAGCCTCACGATTTTAAAGAGTCCAGACATTTCAAACAAACGTTTTACGGGAGGCGAAATCGAACAGACAACCATTTCTCCACCAAAGCTTTTCACCTTATTGTATCGGCCTAGAATGACACCAAGACCAGAACTATCCATAAATGATAGCCCTTCAAGACTAAGAACAATATGCTCAATTTTTCTTTCTTCAATGATTGTATCTACCCTGTCTCTTAGTTCTTCTGACGTATGATGATCCAACTCTCCATCAAGTCTAATCAAAAGAACGGGATGTCTTACTTCAAGATTGATCGAAAGACTCACGTCACATTCCTCCTCATGTTTGCTTGTGAGTTTTTTCTCTCTTTACAGGGTTAATTCCTTCTTCGTGACAAAACTAGTGTCCATTCGATGAAAGAGGCGATCACTTGACACTCCCAGTAGGTGCTTTGGCGAACTGCGCTGTTGTTCTTTTCATTAATTGCCACCAAGAAGCTTTGTTAATATTTTCAGCAGAGATAACAGGTGACGTTGCCGTTACCCGACCATCAATTTTCACTGAAAGTTCACCAACCTGATCACCCTTATTTACCGGTGTTTCAATATTTTTCTTTATTTTAATACTGGTTGTAATATCACCATTTTCTTGGCCTTTTCTTAAAAGTACAGAGACTCGCTCAGATGTGACAACTGACATGGAAGGCTGATCGCCTTTATTTACTTTCACTTCTTTTACAACATTGTTTCGATCGAATAATTTTTGCGTTTTATATTGAGAAAACGCATAATCAAACAGTTTTGTAATTTCACTATTTCGTACTTTGGGAGAAGGTGCACCCATTACGACAGCAACCACACGCATGTCATCTCGTTTAGCTGTTGCAGTTAGACAGTATTTCGCTTCACTTGTAAATCCGGTCTTCAATCCATCCACACCCGGGTAGAATTTAACAAGTTTATTTGTGTTAACTAACCAGAATTTTTTATCCGTATCCTGTCTTAAATAATCTTCATATAATCCGGTGTATTTTGTAATCAAATCATATTTAAGAAGCTCTTTTGCCATTAATGCCATATCATTTGCTGTTGAATAATGGTCTTTGGCAGGAAGACCTGTTGGATTAACAAAATGTGTATCCTTAAGACCCATTGATTTTGCTTTATCATTCATCAACTTAACAAATTCTTCTTCGGAACCTGCAATCTCTTCTGCCATAGCAACAGAAGCATCATTCCCCGAAGCAATCGCTATGCCTTTAAGCATGTCATTCACTGTCATTTCCTCTCCTGCTTCGAGAAAAATCTGAGAACCACCCATTGATGCAGCATGTTCACTTGCTCTTACTTTCTGATCAAGGCTGATCTTTCCACTTTCAACAGCTTCCATAATTAAGATCATCGTCATAATTTTCGTCATACTTGCAGGAGGAAGCTTTTTATCACTGTCTTTTTCAAACAATACTTCACCTGTATCACGCTCAATTAATATAGCTGAAGAAGCGTTTTCTGCGATTTTTAATTTTGTTTCTTCTGCATGAGTAAAAGAAGGAACAAGTAGGGTTCCTCCCAGCAAGAAGGCGAGCGCTGTTGCAACAACTTTCATTGGTGATCCCTCCATTCTTAATATTACAAGGATTTCCAACATGTTGGAAAAATATACGAATTCTTGAACCTTCAAGCTGAAATACATCTCACCTACAATTGACAAAAAAAAGAAGCCTCTTAGAAGAGACTTCTCACCCCGTATTTCATCACTTAGTTAATCACTTTATAAATCAATTGAGGCTTTTCAGTAGGGTCTTTTGAAAGCGTGTACGCTTCATTAATCTTTTTAATTGAGTCTTCGGCATTCTCATTATCGCTATGGAGAACAACTAGCGCTTCACCTTTTTCTACTTTGTCGCCAACTTTTTTCTTAAGCGTAATTCCTACTCCATGGTTAATCAGATCGTCCTTAGTTGCTCTTCCTGCCCCTAGATACATAGCCGCAACGCCTACTGACTCAGCGTCAATTTCTGTTACGTATCCGTCTTGCTGTGCAGTTACTTCGATTTCATGTGCGGCTTTTGGTAATTTTGAAAGGTCGTCAATGACGCTTACATCGCCACCTTGAGCTTCAACGAGCGTTCTAAATGATTCAAATGCTTTTCCATTTTGCAGATTTTCTTCTAGCGTTTTGTACGCTGTATCAAAATCATCAAATGCACCAGCAATCACTGTCATATGAGAAGCAAGTTCGAGCGATAGAAGACGCAGATCCTCAATATTCTCTCCTTGTAGTACCTGACATGCTTCACGTACTTCATTTGCATTTCCTACTTCAAAACCAAGAGGTTGGCTCATATCACTAATTACTGCAACGGTATTTCGCCCCAGATTCTTACCGATGTTAACCATTTCCCTTGCAAGTGCTTCTGAATCTTCAAGTTTCTTCATAAACGCGCCAGATCCAGTTTTTACATCCAAAACGATTCCATCTGCTCCTGAAGCAAGCTTTTTACTCATGATTGATCCTGCAATCAGAGGAATTGAATCAACAGTAGCTGTAACATCACGAAGGGCATAAAGTTTCTTGTCTGCCGGAGCTAGATTGCCGGTTTGTCCTGCTACAGATAATTTATGTGTATTTACGTTATTAACAAACTCTTCCTTTGTCATCTCAATATGGAAACCTGCAATAGATTCAAGCTTGTCTAATGTGCCACCTGTGTGACCCAAACCTCTTCCTGACATTTTAGCTACCGGTACACCAACAGACGCTACGAGTGGACCAACAATAAACGTTGTTTTATCGCCAACGCCGCCTGTTGAGTGCTTGTCCACTTTATGACCCTCAATAGCAGACAAATCAATCGTTTCACCTGAATCAACCATAGCTTGAGTAAGCATTGCTGTTTCATTTGACTTCATTCCATTGAAATAAATAGCCATCATTAATGCCGATGCCTGGTAATCAGGAATGTCGCCTTTCGTATATCCATCAATAAAGAAATTGATTTCTTCTTTCGTCAATTCTTTACCATTTCGTTTTTTCTGTATCACGTCTACCATTCTCATTGAATCGCTCTCCCTTCAAACTTAACCCATTTTACTTACAATTGTTTTCACTAATAGCAAGAAGTTAGCCTTCACTTTCTCCGTCGTTTCAATCACTTCATCATGGTGAAGTGGCTGATCGAGGATTCCAGCAGCCATATTTGAAATACAGGAAATCCCTAGAACATCCATTCCGGCATGTCTTGCAATAATCACCTCTGGTACAGTTGACATTCCCACTGCGTCCCCACCTAAAGTGCGTAGCATGCGCACTTCTGCTGGCGTCTCATAAGTTGGTCCCGTATTTCCGACATAAACTCCAGATTGAAGTTTCATTCCAAGCTCTTTCGCTGTATCTTGCGCTAAATGTTGTAGCTCTAGGGAGTATGCTGTAGACATATCCGGAAAACGAGGGCCAAACTCGTTGCTATTTGGTCCAATTAACGGATTCGTGCCGAAATTGTTAATATGATCTGCTATAACCATTAAATCTCCGGGTTGGAAATCTTCATTTATTCCACCTGCCGCATTCGTTACAATCACATGATGAATGCCAAGTTCTTTCATTACTCGAACGGGGAATGTTACTTTGTCCATTGAGTATCCTTCATAAAAATGAAAACGTCCTTGCATGGCAGCTACTGTTTTACCATTTAATGTACCAAATACAAATTGTCCCGCGTGCCCTTCTACTGTTGAAACAGGAAAATTCGGAATATCACTATATGGAATTTGTACAGGATTTTCAATTTCTTCAGCAAGAACACCTAATCCAGAGCCTAAGATAAGACCGATTTCTGGACGAAATTCCCCTATTTGATCTTGTATATAGGATGATGCATCTTGTATTTCTTGTTTAATTGTCATTTTTGTTCCTCCTCTTGATTCTTAAAGCTTCTCAAGAAAGCTAGTCCCGTGTTCTGGTAACGTTACCTCAAAATTATCCGCAATCGTTGCGCCAACATCTGCGAATGTTTGACGGATACCAAGGTCTACTGCTTCTTTAATTCCTTTATGATAAGCGAGTAATGGGACATATTCACGCGTGTGGTCCGTTCCATGATGGATTGGGTCATTCCCATGATCTGCTGTAATCAGTAGCAAATCATCATCTTCCATACGTTCAAGAACTTCTGTCAGTCTCTCGTCATACTCTTCTAGCGCTTCACCATAACCCTGTGGATCTCTTCTGTGGCCGAATAGTGCATCAAAGTCAACAAGGTTAAGGAAACTAATTCCTTCAAATTGCATTTGTTGGGTTTCAATAAGCTTATCCATGCCATCCATATTAGACTTTGTACGAAGCGACTTCGTAACACCTTCTCCATCATAAATGTCAGAGATTTTTCCGATAGCAATGACATCTTTTCCATTGTCCTCTAGCTCATTCATTACTGTATGTCCAAAAGGTTTTAGTGCATAATCATGGCGATTGGACGTCCGTTTAAAATCGCCTGCTTCACCGATGAACGGCCGAGCAATGACTCTTCCTACCATATATTCTTCTGCTTTCGTCATTTCTCTTGCAATCTCACAAATGTGATAAAGTTCATCAAGTGGTACCACATCTTCATGTGCAGCAATTTGCAAAACAGAATCTGCGGAAGTATAAACAATAAGGGCGCCTGTTTTAACATGCTCTTCACCAAGCTCGACTAGAATCTCAGTGCCGGAAGCAGGTTTATTTCCAATAATTTTTCTTCCAGTCCTATTCTCAAGTTCTGAAATGAGCTTATCAGGAAAACCGTCCGGGAACGTTCGAAACGGTTGCTCTATATGGAGACCCATAATTTCCCAATGTCCAGTCATCGTATCTTTTCCGTTAGAAGCTTCCATCATTTTTGTATAGTGCGCCATAGGCTGATCAGCTTTCGAGATACCATTTAGTTCGCGGATATTACCTAGTCCTAACTTCTCCATATTGGGCATTTTAAGTCCATTCATATGGTCAGCAATATGGCCTAAAGTGTCTGCGCCTACATCATCAAATTGATCAGCGTCCGGAGCTTCACCGATTCCCACTGAATCCATTACTACTAAAAATACTCTCTTAAAACGTTTTGTCATATATATCCTCCTCGTTCCATAATCTATTCAAATTTATTATTCCCTCGAAAAAACAAAAAACACATATGTGAATGCGTTTACGAAAGCAGAAAAAAAGAAAAATCTGGCCAGAGACCAGACCTTTTTCTGGGGGAGTACCTTTATTAAGCGCGAGGATGATAGGTAGAATAGATATCCTTCAGCCTTGCTTTTGTTACATGTGTATAGATCTGGGTCGTCGAAATATCAGCATGTCCAAGAAGTTCTTGTACCGCTCTTAAATCAGCACCATTTTCTAATAAATGGGTAGCAAATGAATGCCTTAACGTATGTGGGGTAAGAGGCTTTGTAATGTTAGCTTGTATCGCTAGCTTTTTAAGAATTTTCCAGAAACCCTGTCTTGATAGGCTCTCACCTCGATGATTCAAAAACAACATATCGGTTCGATTCTTTTTCATTAACTGTCCTCTACCCTCATCAAGATACGTTGTAAGGGCATCTCTTGCCATTTTACCTAATGGTACAATTCGTTCTTTATTTCCCTTACCAATCGTTCGAATAAACCCCATTGATAAATGGATATCTTCCATTTTTAAATCGATCAGTTCACTAACACGTAAACCTGTTGCATACAAAACCTCTAGCATAGCCCGATCTCGTTTACCAAATGGAGTAGAATAATCTGGCGCCTCTAATAATTGTTCTACTTCTGCCGTTGAAAGGATTTTTGGTAACTTCCGTTCTGTCTTGGGTGTTTCGATATGTACAGAAGGATCCTGTTCAGCTGCTTTTTCTCGAAGTAGAAATTGATGAAAGGCTCGTATCGAGGCTATGTTTCGAGCAACTGTCGTTGATGCTTTCCCGCTGTCCCGAAGCGCATAGAGGTAGTTCACAATATGCATGCGCCTGACGTCATTAAAAGAAGATATTTTCTCATTTTCCTGTAAATGCTTTAAATATTGAGCCAGGTCTCGCCGGTATGCATCGAGCGTATTTTTGGACAGGCTCCGTTCAACAATTAAATAATGCAAAAAATCCTGTACCTGATCTTCCATTGCAAACGCTCCTTTATTCACCAATCTGGTAAAACAAATTGAGCCTTTCAAGGAAAGTGTGCTGAGTATTCGATTCCATCTGAACGACTTTCACCGCTTTTCCTTGTGGCACATCATAACGATGGTAATTCTGGTATTCTTGATTTACCCAGAGAATGCCAAAGTAAAATAGTAAAGTACATCCAGTAAAAAGCAAGAAAACTTTCATTGTATCTAACACAAGCAATAGACCCTGTTTCAATCTAACGCACCTCCATCTCTAGTAAAAGATATGCCAGAGATGGAGATTTTTATACATCGTTAGGATTTAGAGGGTCATAAAAGTTGTTTAAAACTATTAAGTATGGTTAATTGCTTGTTCGGTAGGCTCTTTATCTTCCTGCTTTTGACAGCGATAACAGATTCCATGAAATGTTAGTCGATGATCTTTGATCTTAAAGTTCCAATCGTTTTCAACTACTTTTTCTACATCTCCAAGTAAATCTTCCTGAATTTCATCCACTGCACCACACTCAATGCAAACAAGGTGATGATGAAAATGGGCCGCGCCCTCTTGACGCAGATCAAATCTTGACACACCATCGCCAAAGTTGATTTTATCAACAATTTTTAATTCAGCTAGAAGTTCAAGCGTCCGATAGACTGTCGCTAAGCCAATTTCAGGAGATTTCTCTTTTACAAGTAAATACACATCTTCTGCACTTAAATGGTCTTCTTCGTTCTCAAGAAGAACACGAACGGTTGCTTCCCGTTGCGGTGTTAATTTATAGCTTTGAGAATGAAGGTGTTTCTTAATTCGATCGATTCTGCTTTCCATGTCCCATTTCCCTCCCTCGATCGATGCCATTTTCATTATAAGCAGTAGGGAAAAGGGTGTCAAATTAAAATCATTATCAACCCAAAAAGAAAATCATTATTAGATGATAATAATTTTAAATTCACTTCATATCTACTACCGCTTTTATTAATCCTGGCGATAGGTATGCTTCAAACCAGGCGGCTATACATAAAACTCCCAGTGCACAAAGGATAATTCCTGAAAACCTAATAAATGGAGGAAGAATAGGTTCTACCCGCCTTTTCATAAATAATTGTTTCATAAGCCTAAGTGAAAATGTTAAGGAAGCAGTCGCTACAACAATCATCACTGGCACCGCTAAGATATTTTGAGGAAAAACAGAAACGAAAGCTAATAAAAAACCTTTCCAGCTCATTTGGTTAACTAAAAATCCTACCGTAAAGCCGACAACGATTCCTTTCAGAAAAAGCATGACTAATACAATAGGAAGACCAATAATGGTAAGACCAAGAAGCCACATCATACCGATATACTTCGCATAATGAGTGAGACTCTGCTGAAACATTTCAGAAGAAGTTGCAAATTGACCGTCGGATACTTGTCCAAAAAAACGACTTAAATAAACGGCGAGCTCTTCTTTTTGAGTAAAGCTTAAACTATTTACAATAACAGCTCCAAACACAATTCCCATCAAAAATAAAACAGCGATAAATGTGTAGAGCGATAACTGATTCTGATAGGTGAGCGGATATCATTTGTTTCAAACGGCTACTCCGATTCATACGCCTTCCCCCTTCATACCACCTTTGGTAAAGTCTATGAAATAAGAGGGATGCGTATGACTGATCGATAGATTATCTCTTTTAATAGATCACTTTCCCGTAAGAACCCCCACCACCTTGCTTTATTTCAAGTTCTCCACTCCTAGAAAGGACAATAAGGTGAGCGAGAGTTTTTCCCACTACTTCAGCCAAATCACTTTCGCATACGTGATGGAGAATATTCATTTCGGTGCCAAATGTCATTAAAAGGCGCTCATATGTTTTCGCACCAAGACCAGGAAGAAAATCTAAAGGTATGTGGTGAATGTAAGGTGGCCGCTCAGGGAAAGAAACGGCAGAACTCAATTCTTGAATTCGGTTCGAAACTCCTTTCACAACTTCTTGACCACCACAAGTTTCGCAAGGAATCTGATGAACAGGGGTGTGACAACGAGAACAAAGGGTTACGTAATACTTACCAAGTTTTGGACTCAAGCCAAAATTCGCTTTAATCCCTCTTCCTCCCTCACCGTTTAAAGCTTTCTTCCACTCGAGAAATGAGGCCTCTTTTACAGTTAAAAGCTGGTATTCCCTAGCTATTTTTTGTAGTGAGTGGGCGTCAGAATTTGTTAAATAGGGAAAGTTGTGAAGTTCATGGAGTTGGTCTGCCATTTTCGTGTCTGAAGAAAGGCCGAGTTCAACCCCGTCAATTTGACTAAGATCAAAGACTTCACTAATAGACCGATGAACCCCTTTACCATAAACACTCTTAAACGGAGTGAATACATGAGCAGGTATAAACACGCCCTCAAGTTCTCTTATTTTCTCTTGAATGACTACTGCTTTTTCGTAAATTCTCTGAGAGCTTAGCGTAACGTTTTTCATGCGGTGCTTTAACCATTCTGAAAAATGTTTCATTTTTGCTAAATCCGGCAAATACACTAGTACGTGAATAGGACCATGACAATTTTTATCATAGATTTCAATTTCAGTTCCTAAAATGAGAGTAAGTGTATTGAAGCGAATTCCGCCATCTCTCAATTCGTAACTTAAACCACTAACTATTGACTCTTCTATTTCCGCTATTACTTCAGGAACGTGACAATCAATCACGCCTATCATATTTAAACCTTTTCTAATTCCCGCTTCTTTTAAAATAGAAGAAAGGGTTAAAGACTTAGACCCAGTTATTTTTACTGGTTTATTGGACCTCGTTCTCCCAATATGAATATGGAAGTCAGCATAGCAGGAATTCATTTTAATCGCTTCATGTTTAAGTACATGAGTGCATATGCCGTCTTTGCGTCATGGATTTCCTGAGTGACTAGCATTTCTTCCATTTCTTCTATTGAAAGATGGAGCAAATCAAGAAATTCATCTTCATCAGCAGACTGATCTCCCTTTTTCGATAATCCCTTCGCAACGTATAAATGAACAAGTTCGTTAGCAAAACCGGGAGAAGTGTAAAATGAGATCACCTTTTCAAGCTTTTCACATGTATATCCCGTTTCTTCTTCTAACTCACGAACAGCCGTTACTTCAGGCTCTTCACCCTGTTCAAGTTTACCGGCTGGAATTTCTACAATCGCTTTGCCAAGGGCTTTGCGGTATTGCCTAACAGCTAATAATTTCCCATCTGGTGTTTGGGCAATAATTGCAACTGCTCCAGGGTGATCAATTAGTTCCCGCTTGCTTTGTTTTCCATTCGGTAACTGAACATCCTCTACTCTTACGTCAATAATTCGACCTTCATAAATTGTTTCTGAGTGCAAGGTCTTTTCATATAAATGGTCCATTCGTTCATCATCTCCTGGTTCTAAAAATTCGAATCGATACATAAAGTCTATCACATAAGACAAATAATAGTGAAAGGCAGTATCGAACTATTTAGGAGGTTCTGGTTATGAAAGTTTATATTCAACCCAATGGTGTAACAATGGTTGGAAAGCCAAAGCAAATTCAATTAATGATTAGACACTATATGAATCATTATGAAACAATTGAAGAATGGATTCACGCTCCTTCAGTTCGTACAAAGTCTCATCTTAGGTTAATTCAATAAAATTAAAAACGCTGCCAGTGGTATGGCAGCGTTTTCCGTTTAACGAATTTCTGTTTTGAAAATATTTTTCATCTGTTGAAGAAAAACCTCATGATGTTCAGTAAATGTTGCCATACCAGAACGATGAGCAACTGTATGGAAACCTCTTGCATAGGCGCCATATGCGGTCAGGAAATCACATATATCTGTACATACCCCTGAAAGGTGGACAATGTCTACTTTTTTAGAATGTAAAATCTCTTCTAAGTTTGTGTTGTAAAAAGCATCATATTCAGGCTTTGCTACATAAGTTACGTGTGAATGGTTTTTATTCTCTTCAAACCACGTGTTCAATTCGCCGTACAACTCTTGACCCCACGTTCCGATTACATTATGTACTGGCCAAATCGCAAAGTGCTCATCGTTTTCTTCGTGGGCGTCCATACAAATGATCACTTCTTTTCCTTCTTGAAGAAATTCATTTGCTAGCGTTATGATATTTGGAACAATTTCCTGCCCCACCTTCCCTGAAGTAAGTCCACCCTCGTCATGAATAAAATCGTTGCTCATATCAATTATAAGTAACGCTTCATTTGCCATGCTACCCCTCCTATTGCTTTTAACTATAGCAGGTGATTTTATAGGTGACAAGACATCAGTAGTTAGCATATTATTGGCATGAAATCTCCTCTCACGATACACTTGACATAGATTCAATTTGGGGAGGTATGTTTGGTTATGAAAAGGAATCAACTTGGAAACTCAAAGCTTAAGGTAAGCGAAATCGGTCTAGGTACGATGTCGTTAGGGACAGATCGATCGAAAGCAATTTCACTCATTCACGAGGCCATCGATAATGGCGTTACCTTTATCGATACGGCAGACTTGTATGAATTCGGCTTAAACGAAGAAATTGTAGGAGAAGCTTTGCGAGATCGAAGAGATTCGGTTGTGCTTGCAACCAAAGCAGGCAATCATTTTGAACAAGGAAAAGAAGGTTGGTACTGGGACCCTTCTAAAAAGCATATTAAAGCAGCTTTAAAAGATAGTTTAAAACGTTTGAAAACGAATCACATAGACCTTTTTCAACTACACGGTGGAACGATTGAAGACCCAATTGATGAAACAATTGAAGCATTTGAAGAGTTAAAAGAAGAAGGTCTGATTAGCGAATACGGAATATCTAGCATTCGACCAAATGTCATTCGAGAATACGTAAAAAAATCTTCTATTGCTTCAGTGATGATGCAATACAGTATTCTCGATCGTCGTCCTGAAGAAGAAATGCTCGATTTATTACACGACAATAATATCAGCGTGATCGCCAGAGGTCCTCTCGCAAAAGGAATGTTAACAGATCAATACTCAGACAAAGTAAGAGAAGATGGTTTTCTGGACTATTCCAAATTCGATGTTATTGAAACAGTAAATCAGCTTTCTGAGATAAAGGGAGATCAGCGTAATTTAACTCAAACGGCGCTAAGATATGCTCTTGCTCATCCTGCGGTAGCGACCGTGATTCCTGGGGCTAGTCGGAGAGAGCAGCTGCTTGCGAATCTTACCGCTCAACATGCACCGGACTTAACACGTGAGGAAATTCAGAATATACAAGCCGTATCCAAAATGAATGTTTACGATAAACATCGTTAATGAAAAGAAGAGCCCAGTCATAGGACTGCGCTCTTTCTATTTTTGTGAATTTAAATTGAGAAATCAACATTATAAGCTAACAAAGCCAATTTTAAAAAGCATCAAGCAATGGGTCCACAATGATCAAATCTGGTTCGGTTGAACCTTGGATATCCTCTATACTATAACCATTTGCCACTTCTTTTAAGAGAAGTCCTTCATTAGTAATGTCAAAGACAGCTCGATCTGTTATGATACGATTCACAACACCTTTTCCGGTAAGAGGGAGACTGCATGAGTTTAAAATTTTAGGTTCTCCATTCTTATTAACGTGATCCATGATCACGACAATCCGTTTCGCACCGTGAACGAGATCCATTGCTCCTCCCATCCCTTTAATCATCTTTCCAGGGATCATCCAATTTGCTAGGTCTCCATCCTTTGAAACTTCCATACCTCCTAATATAGCTACATCAATATGGCCGCCTCGAATCATAGCAAATGATTCAGCACTATCAAAATAAGCGGCTCCTTGCATGGCTGTTACCGTCTCTTTCCCTGCGTTAATTAAGTCTGGATCCACTTCTCCTTCAGTTGGGTATGGTCCGATTCCAAGAAGGCCATTTTCCGACTGAAGAACAATTTTTTTCCCATCTGGAATGTAGTTAGCTACCATTGTTGGCATTCCAATTCCCAGGTTCACGTATGATCCATCCAGAATTTCTTTCTCAGCACGTCTTGCAATCTTTTCACGAACCGCTGCTTTATCTACTTTCACCATGATTTGCCTCCTATCGCGTTGTTAATCGCTCGATCTTCTTTTGCTGCTCTCCAACAATTACCTTCTGAACATAGATACTTGGCGTATGGATACGATCTGGTTCTAATTCACCAATATCAACTAACTCTTCTACTTCTGCAATGGTTACTTTCCCCGCTGCAGCAATCATTGGGTTAAAGTTTCGAGCAGTTTTGTTGTAGATTAAATTCCCCATGATATCTCCTTTAAGAGCACGAACAAATGAAAAATCAGCGTGAATCGCTTCTTCTAACAAGTATTCTTTTCCATTAAATGTTCTTACTTCTTTTCCTTCTGCAATCGGGGTCCCGACTCCAGCAGGCGTATAAAAAGCTGGAATCCCTGCCCCACCTGCTCTGATTCGTTCTGCCAATGTTCCTTGAGGTATAAGCTCGACTTCTAATTCTCCTGAAAGCACCTGTCTTTCAAACTCTTTATTCTCTCCAACATAAGAACCAATCATTTTTTTAATCTGTTTATTTTTAAGAAGAAGCCCCAGACCCCAGTCGTCTACTCCGCAATTATTGGAAATAACGGTTAAGTCCTTAGTTCCTTTCTCTTTTAATGCTAGAATTAAATTTTCTGGGATTCCGACTAAACCAAAACCACCAACTAGAATGGTTGCTCCGTCTTGCACTTCATGTACCGCTTCTTCATACGTCTCAAGTATTGGTTTCATTCACTTTTACCTCCTACCATTTTTAAGGTCGTTCAACAATCGTTGCTACTCCCTGTCCCCCACCGATACAAAGGGTAGCTAATCCATAACGCTCATTCCTTCTTTTCATTTCATGGAGAAGTGTGACTAAAATACGCGTGCCACTTGCACCAATTGGATGACCAAGAGCGATCGCCCCACCATTTACGTTTAAAATATCTTTATTAAAACCTAGATCTCTACCAACAGCAAGAGACTGTGCAGCAAATGCTTCATTAGCTTCTACTAGATTCATTTGGTTCATTGAAAGTCCAGCACGTTCGAGTGCTTTTTTTGTAGCGGGAACTGGTCCTAGTCCCATAACGCTTGGGTCTACTCCACCGCTTGCATTCGAACGAATAGTGGCTAGATAGTCGACCCCAAGCTCATCTGCCTTTTCTTTACTCATTAATACTACCGCTGCTGCTCCATCATTGATTCCGGAAGCATTTCCTGCTGTAACTCCACCATCTTTTTTAAAAGCAGGACGTAGTTTTGAAAGCTTTTCAACAGTCGTTCCAGGCTTTACATACTCATCTGTATCGAATATAACCGGATCGCCTTTTCTTTGAGGGATAGAGACAGGGAAAATCTCGTCTTTAAATAATCCTTTTTCAATTGCTGCCTGTGCTTTTTGCTGACTCCAGGCAGCAAACTCATCCATTTCTTCTCTTGTTAACTTATAATGTTCACATAAGTTTTCAGCTGTTACGCCCATATGATAGTCATTAAAAGCACACCATAGGCCGTCTTGAATCATACTGTCGATCATTTTTTGATCGCCCATTCTAAGTCCATCGCGAGCTCCTTGTAATAAGTATGGCGCTTGACTCATATTCTCCATGCCACCAGCTACAACGATATCTTGATCTCCAAGCATAATCGATTGCGCACCAAGGTGAATGGTTTTAAGTCCCGATCCACATACTTTATTTATCGTCATAGCAGGTGTTGAAACAGGAATACCCGCTTTCATCGCTGCTTGTCGTGCCGGATTTTGCCCAAGACCTGCTTGAAGGACATTTCCCATGATGACTTCTTCAATTTGATCGACCCCTAGACCCGCTTTCTCGACCGCAGCTTTAATGACCATGCCACCAAGCTCGGGTGCTGATAGGGATTTTAACGAACCATTGAATGATCCTACCGGTGTTCTGATAGCGCTTACAATTACTACCTCTCGACTCATTTCAATTTCCTCCTTATGTACGACTCTCTTCTACATTATTCTTAATGAATTCAGAAAACTCCTTCTTCATTTAAGAATTTCCATTATTCAAACGATTTCCTTGCAAGAACTTCATCGCTTTGTTTTAATTAGTAAGAGAGCGCTTACAAGAGAAAGGTGATGAACATTTTGCTACCAGACCGTGTTACGATTATTGAAGTTGGACCAAGAGATGGACTTCAAAATGAAGCGAATCAGATTAATACCTCTGATAAGATAAGCTTCATTCAAGCCTTAAAATTAGCTGGAATTCAAGAGATGGAAATCACTTCTTTCGTATCTCCTAAATGGGTGCCACAAATGCAGGATGCGAGCGAAATTGCAAGTAATTGCCTGGATGATAAAAGAAATTTTGTTCTTGCTCCAAACCGAAAAGGAGTTGAAAGGGTCAAAAAAACCGACGTAACGGCGATCGCTCTTTTCGCAGGTGTAAGTAACAGCTTCAATAAAAAAAATAGCAATAAAGAAACGAACGAGCTGCTAAATGAATTAGTTCCCATCGTCCAGGAATTAAAAACAGAGGGTTATTTTGTAAGGGCTTGCATTTCGACTGCATTTTATTGCCCCTACGAAGGAAAAATCGATTTAGACGATACGATCAATGTTTGTCGAAAATTTGTAGATGCTGGTGTAGATGAACTTAGTGTGGCTGATACAATCGGGATGGCAACCCCCGAAGAAGCAGACCTTCTCTTCCGTTCGCTTCTAAAAGAGTTTCCCTCAACTTTACTAACTGCTCATTTTCATGATACTCGTGGAATGGCCCTTGCTAACATTTATGCATGCTTACAGGTCGGCATTTCTCGATTTGATACATCCGCCGGCGGACTTGGTGGCTGCCCATTTGCTAATGGAGCTACAGGAAATGTGGCAACTGAAAGTGTAGTCTATATGTTAGAGCGTATGGGAATAGAGACGGGGGTTGATCTCGAGAAATTAATGAATGCACTTGATCATATAGAACCCCATCTCTCAAGACCAATTATCACGCCTCACAGAACGCTATATCATAAGGTAAATAAAACACCCATTAAGTAACATAAAAATATTATGGTAAACTCTATAAAAAAAGCACACCAAAGTGTGCTTTTTTTATCCTTTTACAATTGTTAAAATGATACTATAAATCAATGCAAGCACAAGTCCACCAATCAGAGTAATACGGTCCATTTTTTGACCTTTAAACAAATTGAGAAGACCTTTTACAACCATAAAAACAACAAAGAAAATAACAAAATACATCAAAAATGTCACGCTAGTGAAGCCCCCTATTTTTATCCTTTCGAGATATACCGCATTCTAGGATTAATAATCTCATTGTCACTTTTAAGCATAAAGCATTGGTACTTAGGTAGAAAGTCAATTTTCATATCTTTATCGAAAAAGACGGCATATTGCTTTTGAATTCGCACTGGACGAAAATTAGATTCCAGCTCCATGTTGTAGTTACCCTGCTGCTTATCATTCACTAATTGGGTCACCCCATTTACGACACATCCGCAATCTTCTATGTCATATTCTAACTTCAAGTACCCCTCCTGCTCGTGCTCTAGTTGCTCGATCGCTTGATCTGTGAAAGTAATCTTCATCATTCGTTCTCCTCTCTTGTATCTTCTATAATAACGTCTATAAATTCGATCGCCCAGTCACACCACTCGATCCATGTTTTCATTTGTCGCCTTCCATATTCCAGTGTTAAATATTCACCTAACCGATCTTTTTCAATTCGTTTGTCAACAGTATTTTCTTCTTTCCATTCATCCATATGATTAAGGACCATTTGATGATGGTCTTTGCTTTCTTTAAGAAATTGAATCGCCTCACCTTTAGGAATGAGGTGAAATAAGGAGACCCGCATGAGCTGTTCATTTTTCATCTTAGGTGGATCCACTGTGTGATGAGCAAGCCACTCTATGAGCATTCTATACCCTTTTTCTTCAATAGAGTAAATCTTTTTATCCGGTAAATCAATTTGTGGAACGATTTCAAAGCTCACTAAATTTTCTTTTTCCATTTTCCCGAGCTCACGATAAATTTGCGTGTGATGAGCAGACCAGAAATGGATCATCGTCTCTTTAAATTGTTGGGTTAATTCGTACCCTGTTGATGGTTTCTTCGTCAATAATCCAAGAAGAGCATATCGTAAAGCCATAACATCATTTCCTTTTCAGCAATTTGCTTCTTCTCCATTATAAACGTCTTTATAAGATCTTTGCACATTTTCAGTCGAGAACCGCCCTATTTCCATAGGCGAGAAATACTTATTGACCGATAGAAACCTCTGCTTTAACCCTAAGCTTCACTACTTCGATTTCTATTAAACAAAAAAGCAGCCAGATAACTGGCTGCTTTTTCTCGATTATTCTTCGGTATTAATGTTTAATTGTCCTTCAGCAATTTTTCTTGATTCATTTCCATAAGAGTCCGTTACTTTCACTTCAATCTTAGCTCCCTTTGCTACTACATTTGAAGTGGCTGTCCAGTAACCTTCGTAATGCCCTTCCGATACTTCCATCATCGGAAATTCAGTCACACTTTGAGGCATCATAGTAGGATTTACAAGTGGCATATGGATTGAAAAAGTTGCCTTTATTCCAGGCTTACTATCAAACTCAATTTTCACCGATTCACCAGCTTGAAGATTTTTATTCTGATCTGGCTTTAAGTTACTAATCTCCAAATCTTCTTGTTGGGTATATACGGTAATGGATTTCTTTGTCTTATTTCCTGCTTTATCCTTTGCTACAACCTTGATATTATTTTGCCCTTGCTCTAGCAAGATGCGAAGTGAATACTCCCCATTTTCTACTTTTGCTTTCTTACCATTCACCTTCACCCAAGATAGGTTTTCATCGTTGATTTCACCTTTGACGGTTACGGAGCCTTTATTTGTTTTCCAACCATCTTTCGGTGAAGTAATCGATAACTCTGGCTTTTCTTGATCCAAGATAACAAGAACAGAATCTGATTCTTCTGTCATTCCCCTGTCAGTTGATGCACGCGCAGTCAAACGATTTTCTCCTTCGCTCAACTGAATTTCTTCTGAAAAGTATCCTTCATTATCCGAAGATGTAGTCACCTTTTCTTCCCCATTATTATAAAGATGTACCGTAGTAGAAGGTGCTGTTTCCCCCTCAATTTGTATCGCATTCTTATTCGTATAAGATTCATCCTTAGGAGAAGTTATCTTAGGTGCTGTTAACTCATAGTCAACGACTGCCCGAATCATGTAGTTTCCTTCTTCTTCAGGAGCCTTCGACCATGCCCCACTAACATATTGCCAGCTACGATCGACGTATTCTCCATCTTCATCTGTTGCAAGACCTGGCGCATTTGGATTGGCATCCGCTTGAATGTAAGTGAGATAGAAATCCCCTTCTACAATAATTCCTTGATCAGATAAATCAACCATTGTCCATTCACCATTTCGAAGAGCTGTCGCGTCAATTGGACCAGCGAGCTTCTTACCTGGTGCCCCATCTGGACCTGAAGCATCATGAATTTCGACTTTGAAATTTGTTCCACCTGGATTTGGCCATTCTGTATTCCAGAATCTAAATAAACCTCCTGTTACAAGCGCACGTTCTTGGCCTTCTGCAAGTGACATTTTCACAGCCCAACCATTTCCAGCATCATAGAACGCTCTTGCATTTTCTGCTGTACCATCGTCATAACCGATTTCACCTGCATAGCCAATAAATGGAGTAAGCTCAGCATTCTGTACCACTGTCTCGTTGGCTTCTACCGTAACGTTAAACGTTTCGCTATAGTAACCGGCCGCAAGAATTTTTAACGAATAATCCCCTTCATAACCTGTTAATGAATATTGTCCTTCTTCATCAGTTTGAACAGGGGCTATAGCAGCATCTTCTACTAATAAAACAGTTGCACCCTGGATTGGCTCTCCAGTTTCGCTGTTTGTGACCGTTCCTTCGATTTCTCCTTCTGGTATCGCTTCTAAAGTGAAGTCAGCTTCTGTCACCTCATCATCTGCAATTGTCACTTCCTGAGTCTCTGACTGGTAGCCATATGCTTCTGCAATAGCTGTGTAGTCCCCTGCTGCATGAATCATAGAATAGCTTCCATCTTCCAAGTTGGTTGTTGCAGAGCGACCCGTCTCAAGAATAGATACTTCTGCTTGAAGCGGCAGAGCTTGAGGTGTAGGTGTTGGCTTCTCTTGAACTGGATTTTTACTATTAAGCAGCGGTGTAGGTTTTAATTTCTCAGGATTAACTTTTTCTTTTGCTTTGACACTTGAAGATTTTTCTTCAGGTTGAATGGAAACTTTCGCGCTCTTTTTCTTAGTAGCGACTTCCATCGGCTCTGCTGATAAACTTACATCGTCAATATACCAGCCCTGTTTCATCACACTACCATCCGTCTCAACTTGAAAAGCTAAATATATGCGTTGATTTTCATAGGATGATAGGTCAACCTCTTCACTTATCCATCCATCAGATAGGTTATTGTATTCTCTAAGTGCTTCCCAATTTTCCTGATCGGTTGAGATAAATAGATGACCATAATCATAGTTTCTTTCCAGCTCATACCACTGACTAAAGTGAAGATAAGCTGCGCCTTCTTGTAGATCTATTGGTGGCATCATTAGCGTCATATTCGCACTGTTGGCATAAGCTCCATCAAGATTTGTTCCATAAACTTTTTCCCCAGAGAAAGCTTCAGGGCCGACTGTCGGCGCTCCCCACTCCCACGAATTATTTTCTCCCCAGCTCATCCAACCGGCTGGCTCTGATTCAAAGTCGGTTTCATAACCTGTAGTGATACCAGGAATGATTTCTACCTGGTACTCATCCGTTGTGACAATATGCCCGCCATAGTCTTCGATTTTAAACCTGTAACTAACAGAAGGTTCATTGACACCTTCACCAGGAATCGTAGCTTGATAAGTTCCAGAAAGATAATTTCCATCTACCCTTTCAGCTTCAGTAGAAGTCCATTCTCCCTCAACATTATATTCAAGTTCTACATTGGTGACGCTAACGTTGTCTGAAGCCGTGATTGTTAAAGGAAGATCCATACCTGCATATGCCTCAGATGCCGCCTCATGTTGATAGGTTGGTTCTTCTTCATCATCTCCTTCTTTCATAACCTCTCCTTTTAATGTACCAAGTCCACTAATAACAGAAGACACGGCATCAAAAGCATTCACCAAGCCATATCCATAACCATTATTCGGAGAATCAGGAAATTCATCATCTGTCAGTGGTGTAACACTATTTAAAAAGATCTCCTCTATTTCATCTACGGTTAAAGATGGATCTGCTTGGCGAAGAAGAGCTACGATCGCTGCTACGTGGGGTGCAGCCATCGATGTACCGTTCCAACCCCCTTCATAGTTACTACCTGGTACTGCAGACCGAATATTAACACCAGGAGCTGAAACGTCAGGTTTTACCTCATCATAAGGCGAAGGTCCCTGTAGTGAGAAGCTCCCAAGCGAATCATTAATGTCTGTTGCTCCGGTAGCAAATGACTCTGGATAATTTGCTGGTGTTGCGATTGACTCAGGTCCTCCTGGATTAAATAATGTTGTATTACCCGCAGAAAATTCAGGGAAAATATCGGCATTTCGCCAATTTTGAACCATTGGGCGATACCATTCATCAAGCCCAGGCCCACCTCCCCAAGAATTGTTCACGACATCTGGAGCCTTCTCAGGATGAGGATTGCCTTCAGCATCTTTAGGAGCAATAATCCATTCCCCTGCTTCTAGAAGATCAATATCTGATCCTCCTTCTTCGCTAAATGCCTTCACTGCAATCCACTTTGCACCTGGAGCAACACCGATTTGGTTTGAACCATCCGGTTCAACTCCAACCATTGTGCCCATTGTATGTGTCCCATGTGCAATGTCATCATATGGTGCTTCCTCGCCACTAACAGCGTCAAACCAGTTAAATTCGTGATCTACTCCTTCAGAACTGTACCCTCTGTACTGTTCCATAAGAGCTGGGTGATCCCACTGGACACCGGTATCAATGTTAGCAATGACCGTCCCTGCCCCATCAATTCCCATATTCCATACTTCTGGTGCTCCAACACGATCAATATTCCATTCAATCGAATTGGTCTCTGTAGTGGTTTGCGCTTTGGTTTTTGTTTTGTCTGCAATTGGTTGAATCTGTCTTATTTCATTGGGAAGAATCTTCTCCACTTCTGGCAACGAGGCAAGGTGCTTCATTACTTTTTTCGTTGCAGTTACTGCCATCCCGTTCACAATGTAAAATGACTTTATGTCTTCTGCATTCCCTTTTTGCTCTTGATGTTCTAAGTAAGTGATGACCTCCCGCTGAGTTTCAATCGCCGTTGATCTAAGCGCATTAACAACAGCTGATCTTTGCGTGATTTCAGCTTGAAATGAGGTAAGCTTTTTTTCCTTTGCATTATCTTTCGCTTCTTTAGCTGCTTTAGTGGTGTCTGCTTGTTCAGCAAATTTTATCAAAAATGTCACTTTTTCATTTTTCTCGAAAGCTTTTGTTACTTTCTGATTAATCCGGTCGCTTTCTTTTTTCATTGAGACGGATGGCTCGTTTCCAGCCTTTGCTTGCATGGCTGGCTGTATGAAGCTCGTGATGAGGAGAATAAAACAAGCAAATAGCATAACAATTCTACGTTTTCGCTTCTTCAAATTTCTTCCTCCCTTATTTGTTGTGATAAAGCTTTCTCTTCCTCCTTCCTGTGTTCCAACTTCAACTCCCATGCTAACCCAGTATTTATCAAAATAAAATGTAAAATGACAAAATTTTCAGAAAATGAATCGAACAAACCATTGTACTTTTAATATAAAAAAATGACTAATTTCCTGTATATTTATTCCAAAATGTTCCGGAAGTTAGGCTTATAATGGCCATTCTATAAACGGGTCTATTTACCTATCGCTTCCATTCCTAAATTACTGTTAAGGCTAAATAACTATAATGAATTTTTTAACCTATTAAACTCTATAAAAAAGGAGGGTTTTTGCAAACAATAATAGATAATCTTTTTGTCCATTATTGAAAATTCTACTTTATTTACCATTTTCCGCTAACAATGTGTTCGTCAACCCCTAATCGATATACACAAAAATGCGACAAATCTCTCGAATTCACACACATAAAGTCACAGTAAATTAGTATGACTCCCACAGAAATTAAACCACGCCGTTTTTTTAGAACGACGTGGTTTGTTTGTATTTTCCTATGAACTTTTTATCAATACGATCTTTTAATAGCCAAGATAGATGATGGTGAACTTGAATGTTCCCATATAATAACAGACCTTCTTTTTGTCCTGTTGAAAGAATGGACAAATAAGTACTTTTAGGTTTAAACCGATATCCGCTCGTCTCATTCATAAAAGCCTTTATATTCTCCCATAAGATAGCGGCTTGTCGAACAGCGATAACTCCTGCTTTAGGTAGCTCAGGATACTGTTTAATGGAGGCACAGTCTCCTGCAGCAAATATAGCGGGATGCTCCTTTACCTGAAGTGTATCATCTACGAGTATATACCCAGCATGATCAATAGGCAGCTTAGATGTACGAAACATCTCTGGAGCCTTTGGACCGGTTAACCATAAAACTTGGTCGTACTTAATATTTTTTCCTCCCGAAGTAATTAAGTGATTGGATGTTATATTTGAGACCTTTTCCTGCGTAATTAAAGTGAGACCTTTGTTTTGTAGAATATTTTTGACTTTCAATTGAGCTTTCTCTGTAGCTTTTTCTAAGATCGTTGAATGAGAAATTAAAGTAACTGGTCTTTTGCCTTCATTTTTCCTTTTAGCTGTAAGAGCCAGTGCCATCTCAACACCGCCAGCTCCTCCACCAATAACAACGGGTTCACTCGCATTCCACAATTTATTCGCTACTTCTTCAATTCGATAATTTGGTTTAATGCGAAGAGCATGTTTCCTTGCACCAGGAATCTCAATCCCAGCAGTTAACGATTCCAATGTCGATGGACAAAATATCATACGATAGAATATCGCCTTTTTCGGTTAAAACAACTTTACTTTTGGCATCGATGGAGATAGCAGCCCCCTTAATAAATTTAATGCCACTTGCCTTTGTTAATGATGGAATATGTAGGCGTATTTCTTCTTCGCGATATAACCCTTCCAAATATCCAGAAAACATTCCTGAATAATACTGGTATTGAGAAGGAGAAACAAGCGTGACATCCACATCAAGCTTCTCTTCTTGAAGTCTCTTCATGAGATGGAGATGCGCATGTCCCGCTCCAAGCAATAACAATTTAGTCAAACGATCCCTCCTCTTAACCTTACCTCACCCATTTAATATACTTCTCAGATACCTTTGGCAGCCAACCATCAAATAATTTTTCTCTCCAATATAAATCTGCTGCCTGATTTAAGATCGCCCCTTTTGTTGGATAAGGATGGATGACGGTGGAAATATCGCCGATTTTATGACCATGTTCTTTCGCAAAAACAATTTCTTGCATCCAACTTCCCGCATCTTCTCCTACTGCATGGGCGCCTAATATATGCCCTTTCATATCCGTAATCACTTTGACTAGTCCATTTTTCTTTCGTTCCGCTATAAACCGATCGACATCGCCCGTTCCAACTTTAAATACGCGTATATCCCCATGTTTTTCCTTTGCTTCTTTTTCCGTCATCCCGAGGTGAAACACTTCTGGGTCTGTATAGGTAACCCACGGAACGTTGTCATAACTTACTTTTCTTTTCAAACCGAACACAGCGTTCTGCACAATAAGCTTTCCTTCCATTCCAGCTCCATGAGTAAAAGGAAATGTTCCATTTACATCACCGATCGCATAGATGTGAGATTGACTGGATTGGAGCGAATCATTTACTGTGATATACCCCTTATTACTCTCCACGCCTGCCGTTTCTAAATTTAACTGATCTGTATTTGGTTTTCTACCAACTGACATCATCACAGCTTCTGACTCAATTGTTTTTTCTTCCCCATTTTGAAGATACGTAATAACTTTATACCCATTTTCTTCCCTAATTTCCTTAGCTTCTGCATTAAAAATAAAAGAAAGTTCTTTTTCTAATTCTTTTGTAACGATAGGAATAATATCATGATCTTCCTTTTTAAAAATCGATTCTGACGTTTCTAAAATAGTTACTTCTGACCCAAATCTTGCTAATGATTGAGCAAGCTCTAATCCAACTGGTCCTCCGCCTATAAATACCGTACTTTTGGGAAGCGAAGTTAAATTAAAAATGGTTTCATTTGTTATAAAAGAAACACTTTCAATCCCAGTGAGCGGCGGGATTTTGGGACTTGAACCGGTTGAAATGACGATTCGTTTTCCTTTAATCGGATTCTTTCCATCTATAAGTACCGTATGGTTATCTTTAAAAGATCCCTTTCCTCTAAAAATCTCTATCCCTAATTTTTCAAACCTCTCATCACTATCAACTTCTTGTATCTCATCGATCGCTTCATGAACACGCTCAATTGCACGATTAAACCGCACCTCCCCACTTACAGTAAGGCCAAATTCTGATGCTCCCTTATAGACAGCATGAACTTCTTTTGCAGCTGTTATAAAAGCTTTTGAAGGAACGCAACCAAAATGAAGACAATCTCCTCCAAGTCCAGGCTGATCATCAATTAAGGCAACAGAGGCTCCCATATTTGCTGCTCCAGCAGCTGCAGTCAGTCCACCCGACCCTCCACCAATTACAATCAAGTCATACTCTTTCATCTGTTTCATCTCCCTATCCTAGAATCTTTTTTGCTTCAGATAATCTTTGAAAAGCTGTAAAAAGTTCGATTGCTAAAAACACCAAAGTTAACATTACTAAGATATTGTGAAATAAAATCATCGCCGTAAATAAGATGAATCCTTCTGTTCGCTCTGCTGCCCCAGCTTGATAGTAAAATGATTTAACGCCTTTTTTTTCAGAAACAGCTCCAACTGTCAAAAAAATGGTCATGGCAAATATAATTGAGGTACTTAATAATAAGAGTGCCCACATCGCTTCTGGAAAACGAAAAGCAAGTCCTAAAATGACACTTATCTCAACGACGCGATCAAAACTGACATCTAGAACGGTTCCAAAAGCAGAAGGTTTTGTTTTGCGAGCCATCGTTCCATCTACTGCATCAAGATAGCCTGACACCCACAAGACGATGACCGCCAAAATAAATTGATTGAAATAGACTAGAAACCCAGAAGATACACCAATGATAAATGATAGGATTGTTACTTGATTCGCCGTAAGACCTACTCGAAGTAATGAATCAGCTGTTCGGTCCATTAGGGGCTGGACATATTTTCTTGCATGAGTATCTAACATATGTGCACCTCCTCATTTAAGGTCCTCCTCAACAGCTGAACCAAAGGCTTTCCTTCGAATGTATAAACTAATCAATAATAGTAAAAGCAAGATTACAGCAGCTATTAAGACTGTAGTGAAATTATTAGATAAAAAGCTTGCACCTAAGAAATTTAAAGCAAATGCCCCAGGCAGCATTCCAAGCAACGTTGCTAAGTAGTATTTCCTGCGGTTCACATTAGAAACGCCACAAACATAACTAACTAAATCAAAGTGAAGAAACGGAACTAATCGTAACAATAAAACATAAAGAAAACCTTTTTCTGAAAGTCTTTTTTCCAGTGTTTCTCCTCTTCTTTTCCAGGATTTCGGCAGGATATTCAATCCAAGTCTGCGAGCCATTAAAAAGAAAAGAAAAGCGCCTATCGATCCGCCAAGAACCGCCAAGAAAGTACCAAGCAATGGACCAAATACAAGTCCTCCACTAACCGAAAGAATTGAAGTTGGGAAAAGAACAAAAGGTCTACCAATACAAATGAGCAGGAAAATTAACGGCGCATAAATACCAAATGAAGCAATCCATTCGCGAATATGAGAAGGGCGAAAATCGAAAACATATTGATTCAGCAAGTATATTAAAATAATTAGTATGGTTAATCCGAAACCCTTAGCGATTGTTTTACCCGTCATTGAACTCGTCTCCATTGCTCTTCTTGATCCTTATACTCTTTCAAATCTTCGCGTTTAGCCGTTAAAAATACGTTTTGGCCTACGGCTAAATCTCGATCTGACACGGCAAGTATACTCCCCTGCTCGTAAGTGACACGATAGCATGGTAGATTATTTTTCACGGTCACTGCCTTTACTTTTCCTTGCACAACGACAAAGTCCTTCTCAGAAGGCTTCTGCTCAATTGGGGTGGCCATTACTTTATGAAGTGGAATAAATCCGCTTTCCAAAGCAAGGCCTTCCCCTATAATTCTTGCACTTTCAATTGATGATGGATTTGTTACGACATCATACGGTTCACCAATTTGAATAAATCTCCCTTTATTCATGACAGCAAGTCTATCACCCATTTCGATGGCTTCATCTCGATCATGCGTAATAAACAATGCAGTAATATTTTCTTCTCTTAATAGTTCTTTAACTTCTCCTCGAAGTGATTCTCTAAGCGTTGCATCTAATGAACTAAACGGCTCATCTAGGAGTAACAGGTCTGGCTTTAAGACAAGAGCTCTTGCTAGTGAAATCCGCTGTTTTTGACCACCTGATAACTCATGTGGATAGGCGTTTTTCAAATGAAGTAATTTCACTTTCATGAGCATTTGTTCAGCCCTAAGGACACGCTCTTTCTTTTTCATTTTCTTTCTTTTCAAACCATACGTTACATTTTCAATTACTGTTAAATGCGGGAATAATAAGGGATCCTGAAACATTAGAACGACCGATCGCTTTTCAGGCTTTAACCTTACAATCGATGTTTGTTTTAACCAGATTTCCCCTTCACTTATTTCTTCTAAACCTGCAAGACACCTTAGAAGGGTTGTTTTTCCACACCCTGAAGGACCCACGATGGTAAAATGCTCACCGCTTTGCATATGAAAAGAAATATTTTGGAGAATCGGTGTTTTTGAAAAATGTTTACTCATATTTTTGCATTGTAATAGCTGGTTCAAATCAATCTTCCTTTCAAACGCGATTTACAGCTCGAATAACCAGCCTTAATATGATTTCAACTCCCCCAATAAAAAGAAGAGGGAGCAGTGCAAACAGGATGGAAAACCCCGCAACTACTGCCTCATTCGAACTAGAAAAATAAGGATAATAAAGAAGGGGGAGGGTAATAACATTACCGCCCCCTATTATGGCTGTAAGCGCATATTGTCCCAATGAAATAACAAAAGTAAGAAGCATAAGACTTCTAATACTCGGAAGTAATAAAGGAAGCGATATCGTAAAAAAACGTGTAAACACGCCTGCTCCTAATACAGAAGCCTGCTCACCTAACGAAATTCCTAAACGTTCATAGCCTGCCCGCATCATTCGAATCGCATAAGGTAGCGTTGGGATTAAATGGACAAGTACCACTCCTAAAACCTGATCGGCTAATCCAAATTGAATCATCGTAAATTGTAATCCCATTGCGAGTAAGATTCCTGGAATTAATATTGGCGATAATAGAAATGTTTCAATCATTGATTTTCCTTTAAAAGAAAAAGTTGAAAGCACTCTAGCTGCTGGTAATGCAAGCAATAAATTCAGGAGAACGACATAAAAACCAATTTTTAAGGTTGTCATGATTGACTCCCTTAAAGAAGGATCAGTCAATATGTTTCGCCAACCATTTAAGCTATAGGCCTGAGGTAATAATTCTGGGAACCTCCACCCTACCGAAAAACTTTTTACCGTTACAACGACAAATGGAAGAATAAAAAAACCGATAAAACTTATCACCATTAAATCCGTGACTAACTCTCTTTTCCCTAAACGATTAAAAACAAATCTCATCGGCTTCTCCCCCTAATCATTCGCAATCGATGCTTTTGTACAGCTCCAATACTAAGCATAGCAAGGAGGAGGGCCAGAACGCCTGGTAGGATCATAGCAGAAAAAGCGAGAGGGCGTTTACTCCAATCTCCATCGTAAAACCATTCATAAGCTCTAACTGGTAACATCTCTGGTCTAGTAACACCTAATAGATAGGGAATTTCAAATGCTGAAGCGATAAATGCAACTAGAATTACCGCCGTCTCTACGAGCACCGGTAGTAACCAGGGAAGCTCCACGTTCTTAAAGGCATCCCATTTATTCCCTCCAAGCGTTCTCACAACTTCACTATAGCGATGATCGATTTCGTAATATACTGGTAACAACATAAGAATAACGAACGGAACCTCTTTCCAAACATAAGTTAAGATCATTCCTATACCAAACTCTTCTTGAACGAGAATTGGAAACTCCGATCGATGATCAAATACACCTAGTTGATAAAAAAGAGAGGAAAATAACCCGCTTTGCGAGAAAAATAAATACACTAAATATCCTGCTACAAAATGAGGAATTAAAATCGGTATCCACACGAGTACTTTAGAGGAGGAGTCTTTAAAAAATTGGTATAACATCCTAGTCATTACTAATCCTATCATTAGCGATAGCAATGTGGATAGGATAGCAACTCGAAACGTTAATTTCAAAGAGTCAAAGAAAGAATGGCTGTTGAAGATCTCAACATACGAAGCGAACGTCCACTCCCCATTGATTGTTTGAAAACTTTGAGCAATAGCAGACCACATGCCATAGCCAACAAGCAACATGGTGACCGCTAGCGCTGGTAATAAATTGAAAACGACTCTTTTATTATTAGTCAAAAATCCGTTTCGCCCATTCATTATTAATCCACTCCGTGTATCCTGTATCTAGATCGGGTAATTGATAGTTGTTTAATAATTCAGTAGAAAGAACGCTCTCTCCTCGATTAATGTTGTTAATTTGTTTCTGATCTACCTGATTCAGCTTATTAAAATTCAATACAGTGCCCTCTCCCCACATAGTTGGGTCCATCTTTGCGATTTGGGCTTCTGGCGATTCTAGAAAATTAATCACAGTCATAGCTCCTTCAGGATTTGGACTGTTAAAAGCAATACTTAGGTAATGAGTATTTGAAATAGAACCTGGATCTTTAAGAATAAACGACTTTGTACTCTTAGGAAATGTACCATTTTCAATTAAACTTTCTGCCCTCGCTTCATTGAAACCCATCGTCATCCAAACTTCTCCCTGACTATAGAGGGTATCAAGCTTTGTTAACGACTCAGGGTATGTTTCACCTTCGCGCCAAAGATCAGGTTTAATTTCTTCTAAGTAGTTCCACACATACTCTTCTCCAGACTGAATCACATCTTCGTTATACTCTTCCGCCATAAGAGCTGACGTTTCTCCCGCTCCTTTGACTAGCAGATGCTTAACAAATGTGTTGCCAGTAAAATCTGTTACGTTCGGATACGTGAACTTCCCTGGATGATCATGAATCCACTGTTTTAACTCTTCAAGTGTACTTGGTGGGTTATCAATGTGAGTAGAATTGTAATGAAAAACGTACTGAACATTCCCCCATGGCGCTTCCAATCCGTCAATCTCAGTACCTTGATCAAATAAAGCATTTTGATGATCAGTTCCAATGTAATCTTGAAAATGTGGTAGTTTATGAGAGAACGACCCAAATAATAATTCAGCTTGTTTTGCATTTTTAAAGTTTGTCCCATTTATCCAGATCACATCAATTGTACCGTTATGTTTATTTGCTTTTTTCTCTGTTAAAAGCTTTTGCATAAATTCTTCTGTATTCATCGGCTGACGTTGGAGTGTAATCCCGTATTCCTCTTTTAAACGTGGTGTAGCCCAATCATCTATATATTGGTTAACTCCTTCATCTCCTCCCCACATAAATAAATTTACCTTTGTTCCTTCAGAAGTCTTTACAATTTCATTCCAATCTTTATCTAATACGTCCTCATTGTTTGAACTACTTTTATCGTCGTTACCACAGGCTACTATAAAAAATAACGCTATCATACAAATCATAAACTTGAACTTCATCTCTTATCCCCCTCTTCTACCCAATCGTAGCAACTGTTCTTACTATTTGACGAACTTGATTGTGCTTTCATCTGTAAAATCACTCATTCTATACTTAAAAGTATACCTTTTTTACAAATTCAATGCTGTAATGATCCTTACAGATCTCGCAAAAAAAGCAATAGCCGTTTTGGCTATTGCTTCTTTGAAGGTAAGTTAGGTTACCTAAGGATGGCTTAGCTATTTTGCATTTTTCTGCGAACAATGACACCAGTTGCTGCCATTGTTGCAAGAATTGCTGCTACAATCCACTCAATTGGCAATTGTTGTTCCGCCGTACCGCCCATACCAGTCTTCGGCATGTCAGAAGGCATAGCTTCCATAGCAAATTTATCCGGGAACTGGTCTACAAAAGCGCCTGATAAACCTTTTGCAGGCATATACATATGGGCATAAGCTTCACGAACAGAATCATAAGCAGCATCATAATCTTCCATTGTATAATTATCAAATGCAGAAATTAGTTGGTTCACATGCGTTTGAAGTCCTTCAGATAATGCACTTGCTTCTAATCTTCCATCTGTAGCTGTTTCAAGGAAGCTTGAAAAATCAGCTCTATAGTTTTCTAATGCCTTCAACGCTGCTTCTTTTGCTTCTTCATCTTCCGCTCCTGTAGCTTGAACGTACTCAACAAAGTTGCCAATATGTCCAGACCACATCTCTTTAAATTGATTACCCGCTTCCTCACCATAAACAGATGTAATGGCAGCAGCTAAATCATCTGTGTTCTCACTAAGTGCAGCTGCTGAAGCATCAAAATCTTCTGAGCCGTCAATACCATTCTGCATTGTCATCATAGCTAGGCCAGCATGTTCAGATAGTAGGTGACCAAGTGTTGCACGAAGATCAGAGGCAGGCGTCACAGCTTTTGTGTTTTCAAATTTATCAGGAAACTGATCTGTAATCGCTCCGGAAAATCCTTTCGCTACCATTTGCATATGTGCAATGGCTTCACGTTCCTTATCATATGCCATGTCATAATCTCCAGCTACATAACTATCGAATGCGCCAATTAATTGATTAATATGTGCCTGAAGGCCTTCAGCTAACGTATCGGCTTGAAGACGTTCACCCGTTGCATTTTCAAGGAACATGGAGAAATCTTCTTTATAGCCTTCTAAACTATCTAGCGCTTTTTGTTTCGCGTCTTCATCTTCATTACCAGTTGCTTTCACATAATCAACGAAAAACCCGATATGATTGCTCCAGATTTCATTAAATTCAGCACCAGCTTCTTCTCCATAAACCGAAGTAATGGCCGCTGTAAGATCTTCTGTGTTTTCACTTAAAGCACCAGCAGAAGCTTCAAAATCTGCTGAACCTTCAGCACCTTTTCTCATTGTTTCTACTGCAAGATAAGCATGTTCACTTAATAAATGACCAAGATCAGCTCGCAGGTCAGCACCCGGCGTTTCTACGGTAGGCTTGTCCATATGGTTTTCTCCATCATGGGCATAAGCTCCAGCTGTTGGAATTAAAAGTGAAAAACTAAGCGGGACAATTAAAAGTCCTTTTTTCCAGTCAATCACTTTCTTTTTCAAATTCGTATTTGTATTCATTTTCAAATCCACTCCCCTTAATTCTTGATTTACACTTAGCTAACGGAGAGAAGATCAGTTTGGATCAATTTTATTAGGAATTAATTTAAAAATATTCATTACTCCTACATAAAGTACTGACTATTCCTTACTGTAAAAGGATTCTTGGGCGATGACGTACGATAGTTTGTGTAAAACATTTGAGACATAAAAAGAGGTAGGGTATCCTCAAAGTCAACGACCAAATCAACTCGAGAGGAGATGCCCTACCTATGTCTACTAGTATAGGACAGAATTCACTAGAAAATCAATTAGATTCCATGGTACGAGAATTTGTAAAAGAAAAATTGGAAACGATCATGAAAGAAGAAATGAATCGTTTCTTTGAAGACGAACATCCTGAATTGAAAAACTACAAAAATGGCACGTATGCCCGTCAGCTCGATACGAAATACGGCCGTTTAGATGACCTTCAGGTGCCACGCGATCGAGATAATGCCTTTCAAACAGAAGTCTTTTCCCCATACCAGCGTCGTGAACAATGGCTTGGTGAAACGATCATTACGATGTATCAGAAAGGCATTAGTACACGAGAAATCGGCCATTTTCTTGAGCGCATCCTGGGCCATTCTTACTCGGCGTCTACCATTAGCCATATCACCGATGTCGTGGCTGAAGATATTGAAACATGGCAGAGACGCTCTCTTCAAAAACGATACTCCGTCTTATATCTGGATGGCACCTATTTGAAGTTGCGTCGAGAGGATGTCGCCAATGAAGTCGTCTACCTTGTCGTTGGTGTGACGGAAGAGGGTCACAGAGAAATTCTGGGCTTCTATGTAGGCGGTCAAGAAAGTGCTTTAGGCTGGAAAGAAATTCTCTTAGACTTGTACGACCGAGGTGTTGAAGAAGTGCTTCTTGGTGTTTTCGACGGGCTTCCTGGTCTGGAAGAAGCCATGAAATCTGTCTATCCAAAAGCCGACGTGCAGCGCTGCGTTGTCCATAAAGTACGTAACGCTTTAAACGCTGTGCGAAAGAAAGATCAATCCTCTGTCGCAGAAGATCTCAAACCTATCTATCAAGCCAGTACCCATGAAGAAGCCCGAGAAAGGTTTGAAGCATTCAAGGAAAACTGGAAGAAGAAATATCCGAAAGTCGTGAAATCTTGGGAACAGGATTTGAGCGTTCTCTTAACCTTTCTGAGCTATCCTTCTTCGATTCGACCGATGATTTATACAACCAATATCATCGAACGAACAATTAAAGAGATCAAAAAGCGTACTAAAACGATGAATAGTCTTCCAGGTGAAAAGGCTGCCGAGAAAATCGTTTATCTCCAATCCAAGGACTACAATCAGCGCTGGAGCGAACGAAAGCTACGTGGTTTTAGCACGGCCTTTCCTACGTTACAAGCCATGTTTCTGGAACGTTATGGAGTCAAGAAGGAATAGGGGCAAATACGATTTTTCTGGCAGGGCCCCGAGGGGCCCTGCCAGAACTCCCCACCTCAATGAAGGCTAGAGAATATCCCTACCTTATGAATTACACAAACTTATTGACACTACCTCTTGGGCGGTTAAGATCATTTTAATAAATGTTAATCGTACTCTTTTTTCTCCCACTCATCATCTGGAAGTCCAAGATCTTCTCCAGAAAATCGCTCTTCTTTAAATGGATCAGCATGATTATGAAAACCATTCTGTTCCCAAAAACCAGGGGCGTCTTCAGAAATAAACTCAATCCCTCTTATCCATTTAATGCTTTTCCAAAAGTAGAGGTGCGGAACGACTAGGCGTAACGGATAGCCGTGTTTGGCTGTTAACTTTTCGCCATCGACCGAGTGGGCAAGTAAAACATTATCCTGTATTAAGTCATGAAGGTGTATATTGGTTGTATAATCATGATCACCATGTAGCATGACGTATTCTGACTCAGGGTGAATACCAAGTTCTTTCATAAAATCCTTCATTAGTACGCCTTCAAATGTATTATCGAAACGTGACCAGCGTGTAACGCAATGAATATCACAAGTGACTTGCTTCTGCGGTAAAGCAAGTAGATCTTCATAGTCGACAGTGATTTCTTGTGCTAACTTTCCAAACACCTTCAGATCCCAGGTTGTCATATCGTAAACCGGTACCTCGCCTTCATGTAGAATAGGAAACCTTTCCGTTAATACCTGTCCTGGGGGAAGACGGTCTCCATATATTTCATTTGCTTGCGGTACTTTCATGTTTCGAATTCGTGCTGCTTTCTTCATACACTTCACACCTTTCATATAATGGACAACAAAAAAAACTCTTCCCATTTAGGAAGAGTTCAGTCTTTCACAGAGCTCCTCCTCATCTTCCAGAGCGATTGCTCTGCTGGAATTAGCACCTTGTTTACAGGTTGCCGGGCATCTTAGGGCCAGTCCCTCCGCCTCTCTTGATAAGGAAAAAATATGTAATTGTGATTTATTTTAGCGATCCCCTTGATAAAATGCAATCCTTTTCTACTGATATTCAGCAAAAACAATGAAACAACCTTTCGTATACAAGCTAGCTATACTAAGACCCCTTCAATCATTCAGCTATAGGAAAAGCCCCATGTCGGGAAATACATGGGGCTCACACTTTATATTTTAAGGGGGACAGGAACCGGGGAAGTTCCTGTATAAGTAGTGTAGCAGGATCCACATATGAAACTTTAATTATGAGTAGTTTTTCACATTCTTTTAATAAATGAAAAGAACAACTAACTTATTTGTATACCATAATCGTTTGCAACTCTCGAAATCCAATATCTTTATAAATGTACTTCGCAAAGTTAGAGGAGTACACATTCAATCGAATTTCCTCGTATCCTTGTTCTTTAAAGTTTTGAATACTTGCTTCCACGAGCTTCTTAGAATATCCTTTGCCACGAAACTTTGGAAATACAAACACATCGTAAATAAAGCCATGCTTACTTTCCGTAAAGTAATCGGTGTTCTCACCTAGTAATACCCAACCTGCAATCTCTCCACCATCTCGATAAATAAGATGATAGCCACCTCGATCAAGAATAGAGGAAACAATTTCAAGTGCTTTTTCTTCTTTCACGATCCCTGGATTTGTCGTTCCTTCGTTCACTGACTGAATGGAATTAGACAAAATATAATCTCTTTCTTCGATTGTCGCTCGTTCGATCACACCATTTCCCTCCATCGCCAAAATCTTTCGTTAAGCGTTTATTCTTGATAAGTGAATCGAGTTCCTTCTTAAAACCCATTCCTATATTATCCAAGTAATAAAGTAATTGAAATCTCACTGAATATCCGTTCTTGCATAAACACAAGTATCAATGAGCTTACGTTTATCAATAGATCGGCGATCATTTTTTAAAATCGCCTCAAGCTGAAAGAAACATCGTTCTGCTACCTTACGACTTTGCCAATTTTCTGCATTACAACGAATTTCAATTCTCTTCGCGTGAAGTTCTCGAATCGCAAATTCAACCATCCCTTTGACAGCCTCAGTCATGTATCCTTGTCCACTATAACGAGAATCAATCCAGTAACCGATTTCAAACTTGCGAACCTTCCAATCAATTCGATGTAAACCAGATGAACCAATAAACTCCCCAGTTTGCTTATGAAAAAGCAATAGTCGTAAATCTTCTCTTTTTAAGAAAGCAGCGTTGGATTCTCGAATATTCGCTTCCACTTCTGTTTCGGTTTGATTCATATGTGCAAATAACATATATGGCTTAAGTTCAACTAGAGATGCTTCAATGGATTGATGAACAGCTTTGCCATCTCCCGGAACAGGATATCGAATGTGTAAACGATCTGTGTAAAATTCAGTTGGAAAATCAAGTTGAATCGGTTCCATGAAAACATCCTCCAAAAACACTAAAAGATGTCAGAATTATAACATTAATAAGAAATCTGTCAAGAAATTCGCCTTTTCCTACCAATCTCTATTCTTGTGCTGCGATGCTCAAAAAATTCGCCATCCGGATTGATTCTAGCTAATTCTTGTTTCACGTCTGCTTCAAAATCCTCTACACTACCCTTCAAAAAATGTTTAAGACCATAGGATAAGGAGTAGTGATGACCAATGATCGATTCAGGCGTCCACCTATACGTAACAGGTGAACATTCAAATGATTGTGTATAAAACTGTGAATCCTGCAACACCTTCTTATGACTTTGGGATGGGTGAGTATATGTAGAATTCCCTGCACGTCTTCTTTCTCCATACCATTTGGTCACAACTTCTCGGAATGCCATTTGCCATTCTTCAAGAGGTTGAGCGACATTAAAGTCATCAATGATTCCGATTCCCCCATCCTCTTCAATATAAGGATAAATCTTTTCTAGAAAGGATTTTCGATCCAGCCAATGAAATGACTTTGCTAAAGTAACTAGCTTTATTGGACAGCTCACAGTTAGTAGAAAGGAGTCCACATCACAATGGTGCCACGTTATATTTGGTAGTGGATCGGCTAAACGTCTCGCTTCTTCAATCATTTCTTTTTCAATATCTACCCCGATCACGTTCTCAAATTTTTCAGAAAGCCGAATCGCCATTTGTCCTGGACCACACCCAACGTCAAGAAGGGTTCCTGTTCCATTTAATTGAAATGTCGATGTAAGATATTCAATCACTTCTTCTGGATACGATGGTCTATATTTCGAATAATAAGGGGCTGCGCCTTTAAACAAGTCTTTATACATCTTCCTGCCTCCTATATACTAAAAATGATATACCCTGAAAGGAGCGTTTTCATTGGATCTTACACTCATTTTATCATTCTTAGGGGCTGCCGTTTTGTTAACAATTATGCCAGGTCCTGATAATTTATTTGTGCTAGCTCAAAGCATCACGCAAAACAAAAAAGCAGGTATTGCTACATCCCTCGGGCTCTGTTCAGGTCTTCTCGTGCATATTTCAGCTGCAGCTATCGGAATTTCAGCCCTTCTCTATCAATCTTCATTTGCTTTTACGATTGTTAAGCTAATAGGTGCTGGGTATTTGCTCTTCATGGCATATGAAGCTTTGAAAGAACGTAATAATACCTCCACATTGCAAGAGCAGCCATCACGAACTTATTTAGCACTATATCGAAAAGGCATTTTTATGAATATCTTAAACCCTAAGGTTTCTTTGTTTTTCCTTGCCCTCCTTCCTCAGTTCATTAATCATGGGGCGGCTTCTCCTACTCTTCAAATGCTTTTATTAGGGTTTATTTTCATTATTCAAGCACTCATGATCTTTTTTCTAATTAGTTTATATGCTGGGAAATTAGCAAAGTATATCACTGGAAATCCGACGTTATCGAAACGATTCAACCTTACCAAAGCAGGATTACTCGCTTTTATCGGCATTCAAATTGCTTTTAGTAAAAATTAAAAATAGCGCCTCAATTAAGAGGCGCTACATCTAGTAACATTTTTCCGATAAATCTTATTGAGCTGTATACCCACCATCAATGAGAAGAGCCTGTCCAGTAATACTCTTCGCTGCATCACTTGCGATAAACATGGAGTAATCAGCAATTTCTTTCACTTCAAGTAACCGCTTCTGTGGAACAAGTGGATAGATTACTTCCTCTAAAACCTTTTCAAGCTCCACTCCTCGCTCCTTCGCTAAATCTTCCATTTGTCCTCGTACAAGGGGTGTATCGACATAGCCAGGTGCCATGGCATTGACTGTAATACCGTACTCGGCACCTTCAAGTGCTGAAACTTTTGTAAGTCCGATGACACCATGTTTTGCACTGTTATAAGCAGCTTTACCTGCAAACCCAATTACGCCATTAATGGACGCCATGTTAATGATACGGCCGAAACCCTGCTCCTTCATAATTGGAAAAACATGTTTTGTTGCAATGAAAGGAGCTGTAAGCATAATATCCTGCATCATCCTGAATTTCTCAGTTGGAAAATCTTCCAAACTTGAAACGTGTTGAAGCCCCGCATTATTAATAAGTACGTCTAAACGACCATATTCTTCAACTGTACGATCAATGGCTTGTTTAATTTCATCTTCACTAGTAACGTCCGCTTTGATCCCAATAACTTCATAGCCTTTATCTCGTAGTTTTTGGGCAGCTTCCTTAGTACCCTCTTCATTTATATCAGAAAGAACAACTTTTGCACCGTTTGCTGCAAATGTCTCACCAATTTCAAATCCAATTCCTCTCGCTGCTCCTGTAATAAATACAGTCTTGTTGTTAACCATGAATCGTTCCTCCTAGTGTACATCCTGAGAATTTATTTTTTTATCTATCAAACGATCATTTACCCCTTTCACCAATTAATAAACACGTTTTACTCCTGTTTTTCATTTCGATTATTTGGTACACGATTATTTCATCTTAGAAAGATGCTCGTTTTATTAGAGATTTTCATAAATTAAGAACAAAAGTCTCTATCGTTTGATCAAATGACATTTAGGGTACTGAAAATAGACAGTATGATCCAAAATTGGAAGGAGCTTAAAAGAGATGTTGTTCCGCACCACCCTTTTTGTAACCGTTATCATTTTCATTTCTGGCTGCTCGAACATATCTGTTTTGAATCCTAAGGGAGCACAAGCCAGCTCAGAACTAAACCTATTTTACCTTAGTTTAGCCTTAATGAGCATAGTCTTACTTGTTGTTTTCACTTTATTTACGCGCTTTTTAATAAAATATCGCGAACGTCCTGGTCAAGAAAATGATTTTCCCACTCAAATTGAGGGGGATAAAAAACTAGAAATAACATGGATTATTTTACCGATTATTATTTTATTTATCCTGGCAATCCCCACATTTGCCACTACATACCAGCTTGACAATGAGGTAGAATCGATTGATAAGCCTCTAGAAATTAACGTTACTGGAAAGCAATTTAGTTGGGTTTTTTATTATCCTGAATTCGACATTTCACTGGAAAATGAAGTGACACTCCCCGTCAATCGTTCTGTTGTTTTTAATCTTCAATCAGAAGATGTGATTCATTCTTTTTGGATCCCACAACTAGCCGGAAAAAAAGATGTTCTCCCTCATAAAGAGAACCAGCTCACTGTAACACCTGGCGAAACCGGCACCTTTGACGGTAAGTGCGCTGAGTTTTGTGGGACGAGTCATGCTTTTATGACATTTAAAACAACGGTAATTGACCAAGAAGCATTTAAAGAATGGACGAATGTAGCTGATAAACAGGAGGACTAAACGATGAATGCACTATTAGACTACTTTACTTCCCTGCCATCAGATATAATTCTTGCAGACATTTCTTTTATCATCATTGCAGTTATCATTAGTTATTTATTAACGAAGAATTCAAAATGGAACTGGCTCTGGAGCTGGATTACTTCAACAGACCATAAAAAAATCGGCATTATTTATTTATTAGTTTCATTTCTCTTTTTCATCCGAGCTGGAATGGAAGCACTGCTTATACGAATGCAGCTTGCCTTTCCTAATAATGATTTCTGGGTCTTTCAAGGAGATCGATTTAATCAATTAACAAGCACCCACGGAACCGTCATGATCTTCCTTGTCGCAACCCCTCTCTTAATCGGATTAATGAATGTGATTGTCCCTTTGCAAATTGGAGCAAGAGATGTTGCATTTCCTTTCATAAACGCATTAAGTCTCTGGCTTTTTATTTCTGGTGGTATTTTAATAAACGTAAGTTTTGTTGCAGGTGGTTCGCCTAATGCCGGATGGACATCTTATGCACCTCTCGCGCTAAACGACTTTACACCCGGGCCCGGCAACAACTATTATCCTATAGGACTTCAGGTCGCTGGACTTGGTACAATTATGGGAGGTATTAATTTTATCGTTACAATCTTGAAAATGAGAGCTCCTGGGATGCGTTTTATGCGGATGCCATTATCAACTTGGGCAATGTTCATCACCTCTATTCTTATCGTATATGCATTCTCCGCTCTTGCCGTTGCTCTTCTTTTGTTAACATTCGAGCGACTTTTTGGGACAGTTATTTTATCAGGAGGAGAAGGAAACCCGATCATCTGGCAACATCTTTTCTGGATTTTTGGTCATCCAGAAGTATATATTATTGCCTTACCTGCCTTCGGAATTTTTTCTGATGTTATTAGTACATTTTCTAAGCGAAAGCTATTTGGCTATCCTTCCATGGTATTTGCCATCTTACTTATTGGCTTTCTCGGTTTTATGGTATGGGTGCATCATATGTTTACAGTAGGTTTAAGTACAAATATCAATATTTTCTTTGCACTAACAACGATGTTAATTGCGGTACCTACTGGTATAAAGGTTTTTAACTGGCTATTTACGATGCGGGGAGGTCGAATTCGTTTCGATACTCCTATGCTCTATGCTTTAGGATTTATCTTCACTTTCGTCATCGGAGGCGTAACTGGAGTTATGCTTAGTGCTGTACCAGCAGATTATCAGTATCACGATAGCTATTTCGTTGTTGCACATCTTCATTATGTCATTATCGGTGCAACGATTTTTGGTGTTTTCTCAGGCGTTTACTATTGGTGGCCAAAGATGTTCGGTAAGTTATTAAATGAAAGACTCGGTAAATGGAACTTTTGGACCTTTGGAATCGGTTTCCATTTCACCTTCTTTCCTATGCATATTATGGGATTAATGGGAATGCCTCGGCGCGTGTTTACATACCCGGAAGGTAAGGGACTGGGCTTTCTTAATTTCATTAGCACCTGTGGCGCTTTTATGATGGGTGCAGGCATTTTATTTTTCATCATAAATATATACGTTACTACCCGATACTCAAAAAAAGTGATGGTAAATGATCCATGGTTTTCACGAGGTCGAACTCTTGAGTGGACGATTCCTTCGCCACCTCCAGCCTATAATTTTGCAAGACTACCTGAAGTTAAAAGTCGTGAACCACTTTGGGATGCTTATGTAAAAGGAAAGCAAAACATTGAGTTTATTGGTGAGTATGAAGATATTCATCTCCCAAATTCATCCTCTCTTCCGTTCTTTATCGGTATTGGATTTTTAATCGCATCTTTTGGATTCGTATTCGAGATATGGTCAATCGCGATGTTAGGAATGACAATCGTATTTCTTATGATGGGTATCCGATCTTTCCAACAAAAATACGGTATCCATATTCCTAAAAAGACGGTAATGGCAGAAGACAGGAGGGCTGAGAATTAATGGAGACGACGTCTGATCAAAACCACCTGTACAACAAGCAAGCCCAAATGAACATCCTGGCTTTTTGGTTCCTAATCGGTGCTGAGGTTGTCGTGTTTGGTTGCTTATTCGGTATTTACCTAGCCGTAAAAACCTTAACAGGAGATGGACCTGGACCAAGTGAATTATTTAAACTAAACGAAATTATGCTTTCAACTGTTATTCTACTCACTAGTAGTTTTACTTGCGCCCTAGGCATTTATTTTTTAAATCTTTCTAACAAGACATGGACACTTCTATTCTTTCTTATGACCATTATTCTTGGTCTAGCTTTTATTGGGTTAGAAATACGAGAATTTACACTTTATGTTAAAGAAGGCGCTACGCTATCTACTAGTGCTTTTCTTGGTGCCTTCTACATGCTACTTGGCACACACGGCGTTCACGTCTTATTTGGCGTCATCTGGATCACCTTATTACTAGTGCAATTGATTCTAAGAGGAATCAACCAAGAAACCGCACCCAAATTAGTAATCGCTAGTCTTTATTGGCATTTTATCGATGTGATTTGGGTGGTGATTTTTACCGTAGTCTATTTAATAGGAAAGGTGTGAAAAAAGTGAACAAGCATCAAAAAGAGATTCGTTATCTGTCCCTATCCTTTATTTTAATGATTGCTTTAACCGCAATAGCTTTCTCTCTTGTACTTTTTCAACTCATTTCACCTCCTTTCTTAATCACGCTTTTACTCTTGCTTGCTTTAATCCAAATCATAATTCAACTCGATCGATTTATGGATATACGCGAAAAAGAAGGGTATTATCGCTTAACCTCTTTAGTTGGAGGGAGTTTTGTTGCGCTTCTGACAATTATGATTTTAATTCTTCTCTAATCGAATTTGATTGAAACAAAAAAACCCCGGAGCTTAGTGCTCCTGGGGACTCTTTTTGTACGAATCAAAACTTGCTGCTTCTCGATTTTTTGATACACCTAATTCTTTTCCAAGTAGTAAAAGCGACTGGTTGATTCTCCAGATATAATACAGGTCATTCACAAATTTTTTCACTTCCTGATCATCAGAAATGATATTTTCTGAGAGACCCTCAATAAATTCCCGCTCTTTATTCAAATTGTACATCATTAACCCTGTCTCACCTTTTAGAAGTCTCAGAACGGTTAAGATATTGTGCTTTATGACCTCTTTTACCAGATCAAGTGTTTTTTCCGACCCTTTTACTATCGTTGACCGATTGTTACGATTTGTAGAAGCGAGTAAATGCTTTGCAAAATAATTAATCGCTGTAAGGACAGTAAGCCAACGTTCAATACCGGAACGAGCTAGTATAGCGGGTCTATTTCGAAGGGGCCGGGCATCTTCTGTAATTTTCCTCATCTGTTCATCAATACTAAAGGCTTGATTTGTAAAATCATAATGTTTATTTCTTTCGGCAAAAGAGTCGAGGTAATCAGCAACATACGAGCTTAATTTGCTTAGAAAATCTTCAGCTGTATTCGCAACTTTTTCACGTGTACTCTTTGGATAGATGATTGCAGCAGCTAAAAAGCCTAGAATTGCTCCAGCAAGCGTATCGAACACACGAGCCATTAAAATCTGTTCTGTGATCCCACCTAATAGAAAATCATACATAATGGCGATTAGCATTGTCATCCAAAACATCATCATCGCATAGGAAATAGACAATAAATAAAATGCCATAAAGATACAGCAAAATAACGCAATCAACTCTAAGATTACTTGGCCAGCAAGTAAATGAGCCAGTCCAAAACCGGCAACTGCACCAAAAATGGTTCCAAGAGATCTCTGGAATGCTTTTTGAAGCGTCATTCCTACTGTGTCCGTTCCAAGTAATACAACAAAAGCAGATAGAAGAACCCAGTATTGATGAGCTGGAGAAAGAAAATTACCTAGGATAATCGCCGCAGCTCCTGCGACAATAGCCTGCAAAGCTTTAATGGTTGCAGCTCTAGGCTGTTTTGACTTTTCTTCAGTACTTGCATTCTCTTTCTTTATTTCTTCAGCGTCCTCTAAACGCTCTTTCTCTTCAATATTTGCGATTCGTCTTTCTCCAAGCTCAATCGAACTATCTACCAGATGATTCGCGATTGACTCAATCCTTCTAATGAGCCAAAGCCAATCTTTATTTTGATGATTGGATACTCTAAGTTCAATGAGTTGTTGCTTAAGTTCTTCAATCACATTTTCCGTTTGTTTTAAGTTCCCTACAATATCATGACTTCTTAACACTTCAGCATCTCGCACAGATTCTACAAGTTTATAGAGCAGCTTTCTCACTTCGTTATGTTCCAATGCGTGAAGTTCCTTTATCCTCTTAACAGCAGGATAAAGTGTTTCAATTAACATTTCAGCATCAAACACGTACATTCTCAGTTGCTCTGCGTCTATACCTGGCCATACTTCCCCTGGATCAGTTGTTGTTAATTGACCTGATATCACCTGAGCGTACTCATTTAACTTTTTAACGTCCCGTTTTAATAAAAGTGCCCTATAGCGATTGGGAGTAGGGTCTGCAATGGCATCCAGAACAAGATCTAGCGTTAGATTTGTTTGAATATGAAAGGAGTTCATACTTCGACTAAGCTGCCTTTTCGGTTTGTTTTTGAAAAAGATAAAGTGATAGAGGTAAGAAAATCCTCCTCCTACAAAAATCCCAATAATGAATCCTGGCAAATCAGGGGGCTGAAGATTTAATAGGGTGGAAAAATAAATGGATAAAAAGGCAATCATAAAGATGCCAAAATATCGAAAACCATAGTGCTGTAAATAGTAAGCAAAAAAGATCACCAATAAAAACAAACCATCCGTCATAAACGGAATAGAACTGAGATAGGTCCGAACGGTAAGCCAGACCATACTTGAAATAACTAATAAAAGCGCAGTGATTTTCTTCTTCTTATCTGTGTCATCATTCACAAGCAATAGTGATAAAAGACTTACCACACCTGCAAGAATGGCTGGAGTAAATGAAATGTTAAGTAATGACGTCACCCACAGCATAAACATGACGGAAGAAAAAACACTAATTGTAATTCTTGCTGCTTGATGTAACCTTGTCCTGCCGGGGTCTGCAGCAGCTAAACGAGCCCACCAGCTTTTTATGATCGTTTTTTTATTTTTAGTCAACATAAGTTAATCATATCGAAAATAAAACCATTCCGCCAACTTTGTGTACCAATTTCCTTATAACCTTTCCTGTGCTACTTTAATATTCATAATCTCTCCTTTTAAATTATGAACTTCTTTTTTTCGAAGGCTATGTTAATGAGTGTTGTTGATTTTTGGTTCATTGACATGATAAAAGCCTTTGAAGATAACCTTCAAAGGCTTTAGACTAAACGGTTTTTAAATCTTTCTTTGCTTTTGCTTGCTTATCCATCGTCTTCTGTTTTCTTGGAACTTCCTCATTAAAGGATTTCAACATTCCCCAACATGTAAACAGAAGGATAATCGTTAGCGGAAATGCACTGACGATTATTGCCGTTTGCATGCTTTCAAGACCACCAGTTATCATTAGAACAACTGCAGAAGCTGATAGAATAAAGCCCCAGCTGAACTTCACGAAGTTGGGAGGATTTAAGCTTCCGTTCGTTGTTTGCATACCTAATACAAATGTTGCGGAATCAGCTGAAGTGATAAAGAAAGTGGAGATTAACAATAAGGTTACTACGGTTAAAATGCCTCCTAAAGGTAGTTGCTCATAGAGATAAAACAATCCGGTCTCAAGACTTTGACCTGCTATGTCAGTTCCCTGTGTAAAATCAAAGAAAATTCCTGAGCCACCAAATATGCCAAACCAAAAGGCACACACAACCGTTGGCACAACTGTAACTGCAATCATAAACTCTCTAACTGTTCGCCCTTTTGAAACCCTTGCGATAAACGTTCCAACAAACGGAGACCAGGCAATCCACCACGCCCAGTAGAAGATTGTCCAATTCTGGATCCATGATTCACCTTCTGCATTCATTGGTGCCAACCTCATCCCCATCGCAAAGATGTTTTGGACATATTCCCCAAATGTTGTCACAAAAAGATCCAATACAAACTTCGTTGGTCCTAAAACGACGAAAAGGATAAGGAGAACTACCGCTAGAGCCATATTTGCATTACTTAAATACTTAATCCCTTTTTTAATGCCTGTTCCTGCCGAAACAGTAAAAAGCACGGTAATGATCGCAATTATAATTAATTGAATCGTGAAATTGTTAGGGATATTCGTTAAGTAGCTTAATCCCCCGTTGATTTGTTGAGCGCCCAATCCTAACGATGCAGCTACCCCAAAAATCGTTGCAAAGACTGCTACGACATCAACCGTAATCCCAATCGGTCCTTTGACCTTATCGCCCAAAAGCGGATAAAGAGTAGCACTCATTAACCCTGGCGCGCCTTTTCTGAATTTGTAATACGCTAATGCTAAAGCAATCGTAGCGTAAATGGCCCATGCATGAAAGCCCCAATGTAAATATGTATAACGAAGGGCGAGGTGAGCGGCTTCAACCGTTCCTCCTTCACCATATGGCGGGGTAGAAAAGTGGGACATCGGTTCTGATACTCCAAAGAACAATAGCCCTATTCCCATCCCGGCGCTAAAAAGCATGGCAAACCAGGTGAGTCTACTATATTCAGGCTTATCGGTGTCCTTTCCTAACTTGATATGCCCGAATCTGCTAAAGATTAAATAAACCGCAAATACTAAAAAGAATGTTGCAGCCAACTGATAAAACCATCCAAACTGATCTAAAAAGAAATTTTGGGATATCGTCATAACCTGGTCTAAGTTGCCAGGCATGATCACGCCCCAACTAACGAAGACAATTGCAATCGCAATGCCTATCCAAAAAACATTTGTCACTTTGTGCATTCTGTCCACTCCCATAAAAGTTTATGTGGATCTAAAAATATTTTAAAATAATAACCACACTGCTGTTAATCATAAGCATAAACAAACGCATTTTCAAATTTTTATAAGAATTTAGTATAATATACCCCTTTCTTATTTACTAAAAATTTCTATATATCTCCATTAATAAAGCGCTATACTAACTATTTTTTCTTCTTTACCTAATAACAAAGCAGAGGTTTTCACCTCTGCTTTGTTGAATTTATAAACCCGAGCTTAGTACAATTTTTCCTTTAGGTGTTTCACTCGTATGATCCGGTTCAAGCGTAATCGCTACCGCATCCCAGTCATGTTCACCCTCATATTCAACTTCGTAAGCGACTTCACCTTTCCCATCTTGATTAGGGGTAAAGTAACCTGCTCGATATGGTTTATCACCTTCAAGTAACCAAACCTGGTACACCTGATCACCTTCTGTTTTTTCCACATCGTTAACTTGAACAACTAGATTCATTTTTCCATCTTCACTCATTAGAGCGGCTGACCCTCCTGAGGCTTCTGCTTCAGAAGGCTGTAATTGAACAGCTTTGATTAGAGAGGAGATTTCTTCAGGTTGTGCTGTTTCCCCATCTCCTTCAGTAACGAGGTTATAAACATTTCCTGTTAAAGATAGAAATAATGCAGCGGCTAAAGCTGGGGCAATCCATTTTCGCTGCTTTAATTTTCGTTCTGTTTTTAGCGTAGTTACATTTTTTGTATGTTCAACTGTAGACTCTTCATTCGTGCTATGACTTGGTGTATCTGTATCACTTTCAAAAACGCTTGCCAGAACACGTTCTTTCATTCCGGCAGGCGGCTCTTCCGGTATGGAGAGGTAAGGAAGGTCACCTGTCAATTCTTCCAGCTCCTTTAACTCCTCTCTGCACTCTTCACATGATACGAGATGAGCTTCGAACCGTTCTTTTTCTTCGTTTGATAAGGTGCCATTAAAATAGTCAAGTAGTTGTTCACAATTTACTTTCATCTGAGACCCCTCCTTTCTCACTAAGACTGGTTTTTAAATGTTTTAACGCTAGCCGAATTCGGCCTTTTACAGTACCTAGTGGGAGGTCGAACTCTTCTGAAATTCTTTTATGCGTCATTCCTTTGAAATAAAACATCTCTATTATTTTCCTTTGTTCACCTTTAAGTTTTGATACCGCTGCCCGAAGTACCTGACCTCTTTCTTTCCACTCAACCTGATCTTCTACTGATGCTTCATCACTATGCAGCGCATCCCGTTCATCTAATTCATAGTCCGGCTCTTTAGCCTGCTTACGCAACAAATCAATCGCTGTATGTCTCGTCATAGTAAGTAGCCATGAAGAAAACTTTCCTTTTTCTTCACTGTACTGAGCCTTTCCTTTCCAAAGTTTAATAAACACTTCTTGCAACACTTCTTCAGCAAGTCCTCCATCTTTTACAATCCGGTATGAAAATGAATATAAGAGCTTTTCATATCGATCGTAAAGAGACGAGAGAGCTTCTTTATTCTTTGCCTGAACCTTACCATACAGCTCGGCATCGTTAAGTTCTCTCATATCATTCTCCTTTTCCTTGCAACTGACGCTAGCCTGAAGAGGCAGAAAAGCTTATGTATAGCTAACGTAACGCTGTCTAATTTAGATGTGTTTTTTCTAAAAAAATTCTTGAAACCACATGGAACCGCTTAATTAATAGAAATTAATATAACTGGTTTAAAAAAACCTTCCTAGGGAAGGCTCACGCTTCTTCAAATAACCCAAGTGAAAGGAATGCAGCGGTAACATCTGATGAATGGCCACCTTTACTATCCAATTCAAGTGTCTGACCAGGTTGTAAAGAAAGTGCCAGGACACCAAGAAGACTTTTCGCGTCAATGACCCAATGTTCTTTTTTTAATAGAATGGTTTCTTCAAAACGGCTTGCGGTATTCACAAGTTGACTGGCTGTTTCAGCAAATATTGGTTTGAGTACTTTTAACTTCATTTTCGCTTCCTCCCATCTCCTCTTCGTCTTCTCTATCTAGGTGAAATTATATCATAACTTAAGAGACGTCATTTCTTTCATACTTTTTTCCACTCAACTTTTATTGTATGCCTGCTTTTCTATCCACCAAACTTTTCACAAGTTGCTTGTTCCTGTATGATAGGAATGATTAGATTCTAAAGAGGTGACTGAAAATGGCTAATAAAGTAGCACTTATTACAGGTGGCACACGGGGAATCGGTAAAGCAATTGCCCGTAAATTTGCATCCGAAGGGTACAATCTTGTCCTCAATTTTATGAGAAAGAAAAAAGATGCTGAACAAACGAAAATAGAGTTAGAACAAGAATTCGGAATTACTGTACATATTGTTAAAGCAAATGTTGGTGAAGTAAAGCAAATTACTGCTCTTTTCCATGAAACTGAAGAAACATTTGGTCGACTTGATGTTTTTGTGAACAATGCTGCATCAGGAGTATTAAGACCCCTCATGGAGATTGAAGAAAGTCATTGGGATTGGACACAAAACATTAATGCAAAAGCTTATTTATTCGCTGCACAAGAAGCTGCTAAACTAATGGAGAAGAATGGCGGTGGGGCCATCGTAGCCCTATCAAGTCTTGGCTCCATTCGAGCCCTTCCTAATTATGTGGCCGTTGGTGTATCAAAGGCATCTGTTGAAGCAATCACACGCTACTTAGCAGTTGAGCTTTCACCAAAAGGAATTGTCGTGAATGCTGTATCAGGTGGAGCTGTTGATACAGATGCTCTTAAACACTTTCCAAATCGAGATGAACTCTTAGAGTCCGCTAAGAAAAGAAACCCTGCAGGGCGACTTGTAGAGCCTACAGACATGGCTGATACTGCGTACTTCTTAACTACTCCAGCAGCGAGTATGATCAGGGGACAAACCATTATCGTCGATGGCGGTCTATCCTTACTAGGTGAATAAACAACAGAAAGACAGCGGTCATTCCGCTGTCTTTTTCTTAATGGCTATCTCTCGTTACATAAAATCAAAAAAGTAACGAATTACATGAAAGAAAACAGGCGAAGTATAAGCAAGACTATCCACACGACTCAAGTAACTTTCTTCTAGAGCCTTTAACTTTTTACTATCTCCAAGTAAAAGATCTCGCCTCAAAACGGAAATGGTTAAGCTCCCTAGAAAACCAGCCACACTAATTAAAACTCCTGAAAAAACACCGAATAATGAATCAAATGGGGTTAGATAGGGATATAACGTATACGCAAGCGCTGTTGTCGCTAAGAACGAACAGAAAAATCCTTCTAATGTAATAAAAGGATTTGAAGACGGAACGACTCTTCTCTTTCCTGCATATAGCGAAACAACATAATGCACGACATCATTCACTTGAGTGAGTAAGACCAAAAACAAAACAAGGTTTGCTCCATACATGGGAGATGCGATTTGAAAATAGGCAAGATGACTTAAACCAAAAACCATCAACATCAAACCCCATTGAGTGGAACTTACCGATCTTAGAAAACCCAGCGTACCTTTCCCAAGGATTCGCGGAAGTGGAAGTAATAAGAAAACGTATACAGGAATAAAAACGATGAACATCCCATACCAATCAATGAGAATCCAGTAGAATTGTATTGGAATCGCTATATAAGACCAAAGAAAAAGTCTACGATCAGCTTTTCTTGTTTTCATCATGGAAAAATACTCTTTTAACGCAAAGAAACTAAGAATCATCAATGAAAATAAGGACACGATTGGATTAAATAACGTGGCAAGACAAAATACGCCAAACATCCCCCACCACGTTTTCACTTTTACTGTTAGTCCTGTAAAATCTTTAGTAGGCTGCTTCTTTTTAACAATGCTAATAATCAGTTGGACAGATAATAAGGCAAATAAAATAATTGACAAGGTCCATACTGTACTTTCCAGAAAGGCACCTCCTTATCACATATCAATTTATGTATAATGACATTAAACGGTAAAAGGATGAGGAATTGATCATGACTCAAAAAGTATACATTTTACTTTCAGATACTGGCACGCTGTTTACAAAATCAATACAAAAATACACAAAGGCTCCTTACAACCATGCGTCCCTTGCTTTCGATGAGCAATTAAATGATATGTATAGCTTCGGAAGAAAAAAACCGAGCAACCCTCTAAACGGTGGATTTGTAAAGGAGAATGTCCTAACAGGAACATACCGCCGTTATCCAAACACGACATGTGTGATTTATGAACTTAACGTCACCGAACGTGATGTCATAAAAATGAAGCGGTTGTTAACGATCTTCATCAAGAACAAGAAACGATTTCTATACAACATTCTTGGTGTTCTAGGTGTCTCCATGAATGAACCGATTGAATTTAGTAATTCTTACTTCTGCTCGCAGTTTGTAGCTGAAGTGCTTCATCGATCAGGCATTGAACTATGGGATAAGCTTCCTGCCCTCGTGACACCTGATGATTTCCGAAATTGCGAACAGCTTACCCTCCTATATGAGGGAAAACTATTTGATTATGAACCTATTAGAGAACAACTCTAATTGGTTCCTCCTTCATTGTTAATTTCCTTATATGGCTTACATTTACACGAACACTTATGAATAAGGACAGATTCCTTATAGAATCTGTCCGCGTTTGGCATGACTATTACGCTGTAAACGTCTCTGTTAGAACAGGTACAATTTGTTTTTTTCTAGAAACAACACCTTCAAGCACTGCCATGTTTTCAATTAACGTGACGTTAAACGCCTTCTCTACTTGTCCAGCGTGTTTTCCTAATGCAAGAACTGTAGAATTATTTGTTAAAATATCTGTTACCACAAGAAGGAAAAGATCGAGTTCTTTTGCTTCAATGGTTTTTCTCATTTCTTCTTCTACGACATCCTTACGCGCAAGAACATCCAGGGTATCCACTACATTTACTTGAGCAACCTCAACTTTAGAAGACCCCATCCCAAATTCTTTAGCATCGAGGGAAATGAGTTCTGCAGGTGTCTTACTGCTCATGTCTGCACCAGCCTTCAGCATCTCAAGTCCATATGTTTCTGCATCCACGCCTGCAATTTCAGCTAACTCACGAGCAGCTGCAATATCCTCTTCCGTACACGTTGGTGATTTAAAAAGAAGAGAATCAGAGATGATTGCAGAAAGCATGAGACCTGCTATCTTTTTATCCATCTGAACATTCTTTTCTTTATAAAGTTTATTCAGGATGGTCGCCGTACACCCAACGGGTTCTGCTCTGTAATAAACAGGGTCAGCTGTTTCAAAGTTCGCGATGCGATGATGATCAATGACTTCTAAAATTCGGACATTTTCAATGTCTTCAGCACTTTGTTGGCGTTCATTATGGTCTACAAGAATAACAGCACTCGCTTCGTTAGAGACCGTCTGAACCATGCGGGGAGCTTCTACATTAAATTGATCTAAAGCATACTGTGTTTCACCGTTAACTGCACCAAGGCGAACCGGCTCCACATCCATGCCTAGCTTTCTTTTTAAATCTGCATAGACAAGCGCAGATGTAATCGTATCTGTGTCAGGATTTTTATGTCCAAAAATCAATACTTTTTCCATAATTCGACTCCTTTTAAATGAAAAGATTTATGTACACTACATATTGTAAAGATCTCTTCGGATAAACTCAATATTATTTCGAATGATTCTAACAAGAAAAGTCAGGAAACGGATCCCCCTGTATAGAGAATCCGAGCTTTATCATAAGGAATGAAGTGCTTGTCTGATTTCCTTTTCCCCTGAAAGTAAGTCAAACGAACGACGGATCGTGTTTTCCTTCTCCAACGTAGAGACAACTACTTCTGCTACATCTTCACGTGAAATTGACCCAGTACCAAGATTTTCAGCGATCGAAACTTTACCACTTCCAGGTTCATTTAAAAGTCCACCAGGACGAACAATTGTGTAGTCTAATTGACTCGCTTCTAACCATTTGTCTGCATAATGTTTCGCAGCATAATAAGGAAGAAGGGCTTCGTGCCAGTTTTCTCGATTGTGAGCTTGAAGCGCGCTGACCATCACATAGCGTTTAACACCTAACTTTTCAGCGGCTTGAATCGTTTTTATCGCTCCATCTAAATCCACTAGTAACGTTTTATCTGACCCCGTATTCCCTCCTGAACCTGCAGCAAATATGACAGCATCGCTTCCTTTCATAGCTTCAGAAATAGTTTCAACAGAGTCTTCAATGCTGGCCACTACTGCTTCTATTCCTCTGCTAGCTAATTCATCTGCCTGCTCTTGTTTTCGTACCATTGCCTTTAAGGAATGCTCTTCCATCGTATGAAGAAGATTTACAATGTTTTGACCAACCTGGCCATTTGCTCCAATTATAAATACATTCATCTTAAAATGCTCCCTTCAAACAATTTACGCTTATTATTTCAAACCCTTTTTGCTATCGCAACTAACTCGCTTTCTTCTTTAGGACAGAAAATAATTCACGACCTCTGGAAACAGAAAAAATCGCTGTTGCTAGGGCAAGTAGGATAAACATGCCTCCAACAGTAGCATTCATTTCTACTGAATACTTTTCAATGACATATGCCCCAACAGAAGATCCAAGGGCAATGCCAAGATGAAGAGCCGAGTTATTTAAACTTTGTTGAATATCCGAAGATTCTGGTGCCAATTCAATTAGATAGCTTTGTAGAGCAGGTGTAATTCCCCAACTTAGCATACTCCAGATCACCATGATCATAAGAAATAGCGGAAAAGAGAACGTTGACCATGGAATTACAAACATGACTACTGCAAATACGAGAATCGTAGTCAATATCGTTGATTTTGTACCAAAGCGATCGGAAGCAACTCCACCTATTCCTCCTCCCGCAACAGCAGCTACTCCAAAGATGAGATAAACAATACTTACCCAATTTCCAGATAACCCAAGCGTTGTTTTTAGAAATGGAGTCAGATAGCCGTAAAGCGTTAAATGACCTGTGAGAAACAAAAACGACGTTAGTTGAGCAGTTAAAATACGTTTATCTTTTAATGTTTTGAGTTGACTAAGAATTGGAATCGCTGGCTTTGGTTGAATTTTTTCCATAAATAATGCTACACCGGCCATCGATAATATCGTAAGACCAATAATGAAAAGAAATGGAGCTTTCCACCCAAAAGCATTTCCTAACATCAAGCCAATAGGAACACCTAAAACGAGTGAAGCACTGATTCCCATAAATACAACACCAATCGCTCTCGCACGGTATTCCTTTTTAACGATATTTGACGCCATAGTGACACATAACACTACTAACAGAGAGCCGCTGGCTGCAGAAATGATCCTAGCTATCATTAATAATGAAAATGTTGAACTCCATACGGCGATTAGGTTACCTACAAGAAAAATGACTAGCGATAAGAGCGTTAATTTTTTACGTTCTATTTTGGCCGTCAGTGATAGTAAGATAGGTCCCATCACTGCAAACACAATAGAGAAAACACTAATCAATAGTCCCGTTTTCCCTAGACTTATTTGGAGGTCTTCAGCAACCAGGTCAAGAATACCTCCAATAATTAACTCAACCATTCCGACGACAAACGAAACGATTGTAAGTAAGTATACACGTTTATTCATTCACCTTCGCACTCCTTTTATAAAGTTACCACTAAAAGGGTAACTCTAATACAAGGATTAATCAATAGGAAAATGAAGGTCACTTTTCCCGCCTCATTTGGTTGTGCTATCATTAAAAGAAATGAACAGATAAAACAAGGAGATTTGACACATGCTGCAACAGTTTGGATTTACGCAATATGAAAGCCAGGTCTATGAAGCTCTTATTACAATCGACGAAGCTCTTGATGCTACTGCAATTGTCAAACGTTCTGGCGTTCCTAGATCAAAAGTTTATGATGTCCTCCGGCGTATGAGTGAGAAAGGAATGATATTAGAATCAACTACTGAAAAAAAACGGCTTTATGCCCCACTTCCACTGGATTCAGCAATAAAGAAACTACAGCGTGATTTTAATGACAATATAACGCAATTGAAAACCATACAATCTCGAAAAAAAAAGAGTGATGATCGCGTATGGACTTTGAAAGAAGAACAGTCCATTCATTCCCTCGTCTCTGAACTGCTTCACCTTTCGACTAGTTCAATTATTTTCTCTGGATGGGCGGATGATATTGAGCAGCACCTCGCTTTACTTGAGAAAAAAGAAGCTGAGGGAATTGGAGTAGAAATACATGCAATCGGGGAAATTGACTCCAACCTTAGACATGTTACAACGCTGATTCCAGATGCAGATCACCAGAAACTCGAGCGAAGTCGAATCGTGATTATTGATTATGAAGAAGTGTTATTTGCTGGCATTGAAGATACAAACTGGCAGGCTATTCACACGAAATCGAAACCACTCGTTACTTTTTTTACTGAATTCTTTTACCACGACATTGCTTTAACAGAAATTACTCGGAAGTTCGGTTCTACTATGATGGAAGATCCCCACATTCGGAATGTCCTGCTCAAATTACGCTATTGATATTGTCCCTTTCACACACACTATTCACTGCTACATCTTCTACAAAAATACCCTTCCAAGGTAAATGGAAGGGTAGATAAATTTCATTAATCGGCATTTATCATTTCTTCTTTTTTCTTTCCTAATTTCTTCTCCAATTCTTCTTGTAGCAATAGCATTCCTTCTTTACTGAGAACAATGTTTCCATTACCAAACTTCTGGTTATCATCTAGGATCTCACCTGTTATCATGCACGCCATATCTGCTTGATACTTCTGTAATATCACTTTGTTTTCGCTTGTAAAAATTTCAATTGGATCTTTCACCTTAATGTCTAACGTACGTCGGAGTTCTTTAGGAATGACAATTCGGCCTAGTTCATCAATTTTCCTTACCACACCAGTGCTCTTCATCCTCATTCCTCCCTTTCGTTTTAGCGAACATTCTCTATTTCTTTTATCATAATATCGATAGTGGGATTATGCAATAAATATTGTGCCAAAATTCTGTAAATTTTCATTTTTTCTTCCGATTTCACAAAACTTTCCACAAACGGTCATATTCATATAATGATATCCAATGGTCTCAACCTATTTAATAATAGTTAATCATTGCATTCCTTATTGTTTAGGGGGTAAACTAATGATGTTTAGAGGGTAAACTAACGGAGGTATATAAATGAAGAAGAAGTTATGTGAAGCCGTTGAGCTTTTTGAAGAAGTGATTATGTATGGTACTGAACGAATTATTCGTTCTTTTGAACATCAATTATTTGAAGAGTATTCATCTGAACAGCTCCAGATGCTTCAAATCATTTCCAAATCTAACTGTATTTCTCCTGGAAAACTCGCTTCTTTACAAGGTGTACATAAGAGCGCTATTTCTAATCGTTACAAAAAACTTGAAACGAAAGGACTTGTGATGACAGTTGATTCTACAGAAGATTTAAGAGGCAAGTCCATCACCCTTACCCCAAAAGGAAATGATGTCGTTACGTTATTTAATGAAGTCATTTATGAACATGTTGAAAACATCGTATTAAATGATTTTCATGAAGAAGAAATAGATGAATTTCTGCGTATTTTTCGCAAGTTAAGTTCAATTTTAAAAACAGAAGGAGATGCAAAATGAGACAAATTTTAAAGTTTAAATGGCCAATTGCAATTGCACTTATTGCGCTAACTGTTACATTATTTATCTTATCTCCAAATCTTTCAAAGCAGGCTGAGGATGCAGGGACATTTCAGCTCCCTGAAAATGCTGATTCAAAAGTAGCTGCCGACATACTTGAGGAAGCAGGGGCAGGTGATGAAACGATCTCTCTTGTATTTACTTACGATCAACCCGTCGAAGATAAAGAACAAAAGACGGTCTCTTCCATTGCCGAAGAACTTGAGGGAGAAGGAGCCATTATAAAAGATGTTCTTGATCCTTTCGAAAGTGAAGAAATGACGGAACAACTTGTTTCTGAAGATAAACAAACGGTTCTTCTCCCCATCACAGTAGACGGAACAGATGAAGAAGTGAATGACCTCGCAAACCGTATTCAAGAGGATTTCGTTCCAGATGATACAACCGCTTATCTTACAGGAGAGGCCATCATTAATCACGATGTAAATGAAAGTGCTCAGAAAGGACTAGAGCGAACTGAAATCATTACTGTGGTGTTAATTTTTATCCTACTACTTGCAGTGTTCCGCTCTATTACAACACCTTTTATCCCACTGCTCGCTGTAGGAGTCACTTATCTACTTAGCCAATCCATTGTTGCCTTCCTGATTGATTGGATTGATTTTCCAGTATCCAACTACACGCAGATTTTCTTAGTTGCCGTCTTATTTGGAATTGGTACAGACTATTGCATCCTTCTATTAAGCAGGTATAAAGAAGAATTAACGGAAGGACATTCTGTCGAAGATGCGATCGTAATTACGTACAAAACTGCTGGAAGGACGCTATTAATAAGCGGCCTAGCCGTTTTCATCGGTTTTGCAGCAATCGGCTTTGCTGACTTTCCTATCTTTAAATCCGCGGTTGGGGTCGCAGTCGGAATTGCCGTCTTAATGCTTGTTTTATTTACAATTGTCCCATTCTTTATGGCGCTACTAAAAAATAAACTGTTTTGGCCATCAAAAAAATCAGCATCTCATAAAGATAGTAAACTATGGACTAGTTTCGGTCGTTTCTCGATTAACAAACCAATTTGGTCGATGGTTGTAGTTGCTGTTATTATGGTTCCACTCCTTTTCACATACGACGATCAACTGTCGTTTAATACTGTCAATGAGATTGGTAGTGACTATGAATCTGTTAAAGGGCTAGATGCGATTGAAGAAGGATTCGGTAAGGGAGATTCGCTTCCTGTAAAAGTCATTATTCAGCAAGACAATGCGATTGTGACAGAGGAATTGCTTCCTTATATCGAAACAATTAGTAAAGAGATTAATAAAAATGAAGATGTTGCTTCTGTCAGATCAATTACGAGACCAGCCGGAGATGTGATTGATGACTTCTATGTTGATTCACAACTTTCCCAGGTTGGCGACGGCTTAAATGAAGCGACGAATGGAATCAATGACGTTCAAAATGGATTAACTGAAGTACAAAATGGATTAGATCAGATAAGTGGTCAAATCCCGTCTGGTGGTAATGCAGGAGGACTTGAAGAAGCAGTAAATGGATTGGGACAAGTGAATGATCAGCTTGGGTCCATTTCACAAGGTCTTCAACAATCCCAAAATGTTGCGGCAGCGTCTCAGCAGCTCGGTCAGGTTCAACAGCAACTTAGCCAAATTCAACAAGGTCTTGCGGGTGCATCCTCCAATCTGCAAGGTCAGTCAGGTCAAATTTCAGAACTAAGCGGGGGCATTTCCGATCTATCAGAAGGGGTTGGGTCTTCGATTGATGGACTGAATGAAATAAAAAATGGCTTACAGGACGCAGCCGATTTGATAACCAATATGGGTGAATCAAACGCTCTTCGTGATACAGGCGTTTTCATTCCAAAAGGAACGCTTGAAAATGAAGACTTTGAACCAGCTATTGAACGTTACGCGTTCGATGAACAAAAGGCCGTTACGCTTGAAGTGATTTTAAAAGAAGATCCTTATTCAACTGAAGCCATTCAAACTGTACGTGATATAAAAGAAACCGTCTCCCGCTCGATTGACGGAACACCACTTGAAGAAGCAACGGTTGCTTATAGCGGGGTTTCAAGTATTAATAGCGACTTATCAGACATTTCAACAAGTGATTTTACACGAACAGTCATCATCATGCTTGTCGGTTTGTTTATTATTCTAACCATTCTATTCCGCTCCATGATCATGCCGATTGTGATGATTGGATCGCTTTTGCTTACGTACTTTACTTCGATAGCAATTTCTGAATTAATCTTTATTAATCTATTAGGCTATGACGGGATTACATGGGCCGTTCCATTCTTTGGATTTGTGATGCTCATTGCGCTTGGCGTCGATTATTCCATCTTCCTACTCGACCGCTTTAACGAAGAAGCTTCGATTGGCATTATGGAAGCCATGCATCGATCTATGGCTAAAATGGGGACAGTTGTCATTACGGCAGCCATTATCTTAGCAGGAACTTTTGGTGCCATGATGCCTTCTGGTGTACTAAGCTTAATGCAAATTGCTACGATTGTTATTACCGGATTGCTTCTTTACGGTCTAATTGTTCTACCTCTTCTCATCCCTGCTGTTGTGGTATCATTTGGGAATGGCATTTGGTGGCCGTTTAAAGCCAAAAAAAGATAAAGGCACGATAAAATCTCGGAGCGCTAATGCACTCCGAGATTTTTAAATTTCCCTCATTTACTTCACATCGTATATTGAGCTACTTCTTTTCCATACGATTCTTTATAAATCCTCTCAAAGATCTCAATCATTTGATAAAAAGACTGACTATAGTCGCTTCCTTCTACACTCCATGACGTCGCAAGTACCGTATGACAATAGCCCCAAAGTAGTAATCGCTCCTGATTAAGGTGAAGTTCCTCCGTCAATATATCTACTCGTTTTTTAGTTACTTCATAAACGTTTTCCTCCGGTAAGCAATTTAACAGAAACTGAATCACATCATACTCTGTTTCCCCTAACAACCCTTTTGGGTCAATCGCAACCCAATCATCTTCCTCTGAAGCAAGCACATTATAATGGTGAAAATCTCCGTGGATTAACTTGTACTTTGAGATGGATTGATTTAATTTTGTAAAAAGATTAAGTGACGTCTTTAGGGTCTGAGAAGAAAGCGGGCCATATCCATCCTCATGCTCAACTACAGTCGCTCGCAGCGACTTCTCTCTGATAGCTGTTGTTTGAAGCCTGGTTTTTAAAGGAGCAGAAATCGATAACTTCTTAAGTACTCTAGCAGCGATACGACATGCTAATTCATCATTTTTAATTTTTGCCAGCGTATAACCAGGAGATATTTTTTCTAGTATGATAATGCCTTTTTCTTTATCAAAGTCAATAACTTGAACCATTCCATGATGATTAAATAAGCGCAGAGATTCTAATTCATCAAGAAATTCTGTTCCTGGTATGCTGAGCTTTACCACCACTTCTTTTCCACTCACTAGCTTAGCTGGAGCCACATAGTTGATCGAGAGAGAATAAGGATCCTCAATTGTAAGAGACCACTTTTGTCCACAATACCTGACAATCTGCGGTAACTGCTGGAGCCACGCTTTTCCCTCTTCCTTAAAATAAAAGCAAATCGATTGGACAAATTGTTCTTGCAACTTCATGATGTGCCTCCTCTCCAAACTTTCTAATAAAGAAATAACGTACAATAAGCAATGAAAATGCCAATAAAACCACACATCAAACTATACGGAATGTTTTTCAAGACAATTTTATAAGGATTCATTTTCAAGCTGACTGAAGTTAATGTAACAATAAGGCCATAAGGGGCTGATGGAACAGTTGCAATTGCGCAACTCGCAAGGAGAATTGTTAACGTAACGGAAGGAAACGTGCCTAACAAGAGCTCGCTAACACCTCCAAAAATCCCCATTGTGGCGATAGGATGTACTCCTAATAGTGTCATCATTAAGAAAGTAGCCTGAATAAAAAACATAATAAATACCTGATGTCCTTCAAGGGCTACTAGCGGATTCCTGAAGGTAACGCAAGTAGGGAGAAGCATTTAACGTTTCTGTAAAAAAGGCAAGGGTTAATAACAATACGATGAAATTATGTAAATGATTGGTTTGTCTTTTCCAGTTGAACCAACCAATTTGAAAGAAACTTCTTTTTCGCTTTAACAATAATGCCCAAATAAATGCAAACGGAAAAAGGGCAATCGTTACGGCGAATAAAAAATTGAATTCAATCACATTGGTTAGAAAAACAACGACGACTAAGAACAAAACCAGAGCTAGAATAAACTCGAATAACTTCTTCTTACTCCCTTTTTCTAGCTTTGAAGGTGTCCCAACCTCTTCTACCCCCTCATTTCGAAAGGTAACTTTTCCGATCGTAGCATCTATGACAAACCCTAATAAGGCAACAAGCAACATCCACGGCAATACTTCCAAATAATTCGCATCTGTAATAAAGATCGATGTAGCAAGTAAAATCTCTAATGGACTCCACAGTAACGCTAAGGAATATCCTCTTAAAGTCGACATAGCGATAAAACTGTTTCGGACGCTTATTTTTGATTTTTTAAGCTGATTTTTTAGCAGATCTTGAGAAATCGTTGCAGATGATAAATTTAAAAACGCTGCAAGAGAAACCATTGTTGCTTCTCCCCGCACATACAATTCTCCCATTTTCTTTACATTGCCACCTAGTAACGTTTGCAAAAGCTTGTTATACCTACCTGCTTTTACAACACTATTCATCCACGGAAGCATGGATAAAAGGAATAACAATCCTATGTTGCCAGCGAAAAAGGATGGAACCTCAAAAAGACTAAGATCACTTGAAAAATAAAAAAAGGACCCTGCGCATAAAAGAATGATGCCAAGGATTTTGAAAACACGATTCCGCTTCATTAAAATTAATCACAATCATCACCATGGCCAATACGCCAATAATTGTATAGAGAGTAGCATTTGACCAAAAGAGGTGGATCACATCTAACAGAAAAACAAATAAATAAAAAAGGTACATATGTTGAAACAGTCTAGTTTGCCACATGTTATGCTCCTATCTTTTAGGCGAACGATAAGAGAGCGTAATCAGTTCGTCTACGTTAGCTTGCTTCCCTTATCCTATCGATAACCTCTCCATTTTTCAAGAATTTCCAAAATATTAAACTACTAAATATACTTGGTTTTGCCAACCCATTACCTTGAACACTTCCCCTTCTTCCATCATCAAAAAAGTACCGCCCATTTTTATGGGCGGTACAAAAGGGGGAAAATTATGTTAGTTTAAATTTACCCCCTTATCAAATACTTAAACCTCCTTCTTTAAAACTTTTTATTTATTTTTTTAGTAAGGCTTATTTCGAATAAAAAACGCTTTTGATTCCTCATGTTCTAAAAGGTGTAATAACGATTGTTCCGATACAAACGTAATTTGATCAATTTCTTTGTCATTCGGTTGTAGGTCATGTCCGTCCCCTATATATTCGAAATGAAACATCGTAGTAACCTGATAATGGTAACCAATTTTCGTTTGAATTTTCTCAGGAAATGTAAATGAGATCGTATCATGAAATTGTTTCTTTAACGTATAAGCAACCGATCCCGTTTCCTCTAATAACTCTCTTCTCATTGAAGCTACTAAGGTTTCATCTTCGACCTCAACGCCCCCTTTGACAAAGTCCCACGATCCACTTTGGTACTCTTTTCCTGCTTTCGTATTAATCGCTACTTTGCGAACAATGAGGAACCGATTTTCTTGCGTAACAATAGCCCCAATTGCCTTTCTCGTTCTCATCATGATATCCTCTCACTAATTTGTTGCATACTCACTTTCCTGAGGTCTTTGCCCATTTTTTAATTGTCGCATGGTTAAACCGAAATCCATTTGCAAGTGAGGATAGTCTTTGAAATTACGCCAGTCCCCACCCCAATCAAAACCAAGATCCTTTGCAATGGTCACTACTTCCATCCAATCTGATTCTCCATTCTCGTTATCATCTCGTTCCATATCCCAAACAACATCACCATCATCTAGCTTCAAAGCAAAATCAATCGCAAGACCATAGTTATGATAAGAACTACCTCCTTCAACATTTGTAACAACTTGCCCTTCTATTGAACGTCCTCTCTCATAAAGAGCATCTTGTTCTTCTTTCGTTCGGTGTCCGTCCGTAATGACAATTTCGATGCCTTTCTCGGCGGCTTGAGTGATCAACAGATTTTTGGCATCACTTACTTTCGGATGTAGCTCAGTTGGTAAAGGAACATCTTTTTTTATTAACATTCCTTCCAGATCGTCTTTAAAATTGAAAACAATTAGAGAAATTCCTATTATGAAAAGGAAGGTTAAGAGATTGGCTCCTCTCAAAGTGAAACCTCCTATAGTTAGATTCTAGTATATAAATCATAACATAGTAGACATCTAGCGTTTGAAAGGAATGTTTGAATAGAAAGGGCTAGCTTTAGAAGATTACTTCCCTAGTGAAAATCCATCAAAGAGACGTCCACCATATGGTTGTAAAACGTCATTGACAAAGGAAATGACAGCCTTTTTTTCTCTTGTTTGATAGTAATGATCGAACACTTTGACAAACCTTTCCGCCACCTTAGGATCATACTTTCTTAGTGCTCTCACCATCCATTTCGATGAGCCAATCCACTGTTGGTTTGTTCGGAGAATGAATTCATGCACTTGGTCTGCAAGCGCCGCTGCACAGCACATTTCTTCGCCACGATCTGTAGCACCAATAAAATCATCGAACACATCTGTGAGAAAATAACGTTTTAATGTCACATCATCCTCGCTCCATGGCTCCGGCCCTTTTTTCAAGAGAATGTTTGCTTCCTCCTGAAGTTCTCTGGCCATTCCCGTATCACAAAGAATGTAACCTTCTGACACCATTTTAGGAAGTGAGGGTCTTGCTCTTTCACAGTCGCTTTTATAAAAAGCTTGATAGCTGCTTAAATTATGAACGTACCATTCTATTGGCCATTCTTTATAAATAAAACTTTCTCGATAGGAAGCGGTAACAGATGAATCAAACACTACGACATCGAGATCAGAAGTAGCCGTTTCCTCTCCTCTCACAACACTTCCAGCTAGAAAAGCTGCTTCACATGAGAGACATTTTGTTCGTACAAGTTCTTGTGCAATAGAAACCACATCAACTAATGAATTCATTAACTACGCTCCTTTTCTGTTCGTTTGTTGTGGCTTCCATAGTACCAACTTTTTTCATAGTTCAGTTTTAGCAAGTCCCCAACACTAAATGCAAACTCAAGAAATGCTGATCCCTTTGCAGTAATTAAATAATCATCAACTACAACTGGTAAGTCTAAATAATTTTCGTGATCAAATGTTTCTAAGAAAGTTCTTTGTTCAGCCGTTAATCCTGTTGTATATTTCTTTCCCTTTAACACACCACTTAAAGAAAGAAAAAACGGTGCACTTGATATGGCCGCGATCACTCGATTTTGATTATCTATTCTATGTAAAAATGATGTAAGCTCTTTGTGATGAACAAGATGTTTAAAGTCGTCAACACCTGGGAGTACAACACTATCGAGAATTGTTACATCAACCTGATTTATGCTCGTATCAGGAATACAAGGGAGCCCTGCTTCTCCTTTCACTGGCAGATTATCTATTCCAATAAATAACGTTTGTTTTCCACCTTGTTTCAATACGGATAGTAGGACAGAAAGCTCGTATTCACTAAATCCAGGGTATAGTAATATTCCCGTAACGCGGTTTTCCATTACTTCTCTCCTTTCCTTTTATTTTTAATCGTCTTCTCTTTTGCACAATCTTCATCGGATAAAGTTAACTTTCGATAAATCCACGTTTAAATAAATGAAACCAATCACTCAATTCTTTACCTTCTAACACATTCAATTCACTTAATATTTCTCTCGAAAATTCAAGAGCCCCACTTCCATTAGCTGTTATGAAGCCTTCATCCCGTATAGCTTGTTTTTCTACATAATGTCTATCACCGCGATAACGTGGTGCACTTTCTTTTAAATAAGCCAAGGAATTACCAGTGTGTTGATGATGATCCAGATAACCATAGTCCCCTAAAAAGGTGGTCGCATCACAAATGGCTGCCACTGGGATCGTCTTTTCCACACAATAATCCACCAGTTTTTTTGCTTGATGGTTTTTTTCTTCTCTCCAGCCTGTTCCACCTGGAATGATCAACATGGCTATGTCCTTTTCAGCGAAAGTATCTAGTAAACTATAGCTGGGGAGGATGGTTAATCCACCCATCGAAAGCTTTGGTTCCCTGTCAATGGCTATCGTCTTTACTTGATAGCCCGATCCGTGTTTGTTTATTTCTGCAGTTACATAGCTAGCTTCCCAATCCGCAAAACCATCAGTAATAAAAACCAACACCGTTTTCAAATGTATATCCTCCTTCATTCTCAATGACAACTCTCAAGATCGGATGATTCCAACTGATTGTAAAACCCTTCCACATCAATTATTTCAAAATAATTCAAATAACTCAATCATTATTTCTCTCACTAAAAAGAGCCGATCTTGTTACAGATCGGCTTAAGAAAACTTTCAATTATCATCTGGGGCATTCTTTAAGTTTTTTTTCATAAGAGATGCTATCTGGAGATGATCCTGTTGAGACGTGCTTTCGAGATGGTTCATAATGAGTCGCTGACGATTGCGTGAATGATTTTGACTAAGTTTAGATTTCGCCTCAATTTTAGTGATGTTAATTCTAAATGCGACGATTCCTTTACTCATTCCCTCTATGTAATCTGTGTCGAGATTCTTCAAATGATATACACTATCAGAGGGTTCATATTTCGTTACCAGATCATTCAATGTGCGAAAGACTTCCTCTTGCTCATTAAAGAACTCTATCTTTCCATACACATGGACAGCCACATAGTTCCATGTTGGCACGGCTTTCGTTGTTTCGTACCAAGTAGGAGAAATGTAACTATGAGGGCCTTGAAAAATCGCAAGAACTTGTTGATTCTCACTCTCTTTCCATTGTTTATTAGGACGGGCGAAATGATCATATAAAGCACCTTTTGATTTGTTTAACATCAGAGGAAGGTGAGTAGCAACCGGTTCTCCTTTATTCATAGAAACCAAAATTCCAAACCCATTTTCTTTTATTACTTGAAAAATTTGTTCTTCATCATCCATTTTAAAATGACTTGGAATGTACATCACCATCAACCTTTCAAACGTTATCGGAACTATTAAATTTAATTTTTCTTTCCTCATGCTTATGTTTTTTATTCTATCGTCATGTAAGAAATACCCCATCAGACTTCTTTTTCCTGCAAAAAGAGCTTATCTTGTTAAAAGATAAGCTCTTAATACGGAGTACTAATTTAATTGTTGGCATTTTGTGTTATTTCATAACGCTGATTTTCTCTTAGCTAACGGTCTAGTTTATAGACGCTTGCATCATTACCGATTTTAAATAATGATAAACGCCGTCATCATCACACGTAAACTCTGTGACATCATCTACATTCGCTTTTACATGGTCTGAGGCATTTTTCATTGCTACTGCATAATCAACAAACGCGAACATTGGTAAATCGTTATTACTATCTCCAATCGCCATTGTTTCTTTCTCTGACAAATTGAAATGGTTTAACATTTCCTTAATACCAGTCGCTTTGTTCACATTCGCTACCATTACCTCGACATTATGATTAGAGGATATTGAAGTTGTAAAATCGATGTCTTGCTTCATGGCTTCTAGCTCCTCTTTCCATCGATTGATATGCTCGATCGTTCTAGCGAAAAAATAGAATTTAGAAAACTTACTTCCTGCGATCTCATCTTTCCAATCAATTTCTTCTTTGATCGCTTGTTGACGAGAAAGCCACTCATTAAGTCCTACACCTTCTGGTTGTGGTTCTCTAATTTCATTTTCCATAAAGAAACGATCTTGTTTTAAAGCAATACGATCTGATTCATATGGAAACAGTTCATAATAAACGTTACGTTCTCTCGCTTTATGAATAATTTTATCAACTAATTCAAGGTCAAGGGAATGCTCAAATATCGCTTCTCCCTTCACATAGCCTGCCATCCCATTTGAAGAGATGATCCCATCTACTTGAAATCCCTCAGGCACAAGTTCACTTATTTCACCAACAGCTCTGCCCGTCGCAATAAACACATACATCCCATTCTCTCGTAGCTCATCGATAACTTGTTTAGTAAGCACACTGACTTTGTTGTAGTGATTTAATATCGTTCCATCCATATCTAGGAAAATAGCTTTAGGTTTCATTTCTATCGTGACTCCTCCTACTACCCACTGTTTAACATCTATCTTTAATGCATTCTTTACTAGCGTTTCTTTCATTTTAAACGATTAAGATAATAAGCTCATCAATAAATAACATGTTACTCCTCTTCAATTCATCTGTTCAAGTTTTAGATACTATTTAACATAAATTTCTATCAACCTTTACCTTTAATTTAAGACGATTTTAATGGGTAATAAACGCTAAATTGTCAAAACTATACCATATTCATAGTATCGTCGATTTTATGTGTTAGTCTATGAAGCAAGGAGTTTCCCCTAACTCCTCCCCCCTTAAATAAGTAATTGATACAATCCCCACACGTATTGTGTGGGGATTGCTATGTATGATCATTTATTTCTCATCTTTCATTACATCTAAGCCAAGCTAAGTAAAAACCCCTCGATTGACACAAATAATGAAAGGATAAAAACCCCAACAAGTAATGATCCAGTCGCTTTTCGGCCATTTTGAAATTCTTCTATTCCCATAACCAACATTGTAAGCCCTAAAAGTAATATCATGATATGATTAAACTCAAAATTACTTGTCACCAATCCATAAACAGCAAGTGTAAAAGTTGCTATTGAGAAAATCCACCTTAAAATTCTCAACCAAATCCCCACCTCTAGCATTATCTTGTTTGTTTCAATTTGAAAAGAACGATCAGCATTTATATGAACCTTTTCAAATATTCGCTAAATATTTTGTTCATCACTTTGGGGGTATTTTCTAAATAAACACTGATTTGTTCAGTGTTCGATTCGAATTTATCCGAGCTTCTTTCATCAGTTGGAAAATCAGATATCCCTTTGATAATAATGCATTCTACATCATTCTTTTTACAGATATAAGCAATTGCACCCGCCTCTGTATCAGCGATTGTGATTTCGTTTTCTTTAAGCTCCAAATAGTCCTTCCACATAACTACTGCTTTATCAGCGGTGCCAATGGTTCCGTTATAAAAACCCCCTCCATATTTTGATAGATCTAGATTCACTATAAAGGATTGTTTAATAAGCGGTTCAACTTCTTTTACTGTGCAATCATATTGAACGGCTTTATCGGGTACCAAAATATCTAAATTACTAAACTTCTCATCTATTCCAGCACATGTTCCAGCAACGATGACTTTAGTTAAATTAAATCTAGAAATCATATACTGATTACCACCAACACCATTTACTTTTCTTACCCCTGTACTATAAAAAACAAGTTCACTACTATTAACTGTTCTTTTAAAATACTCGCCATAAGGATAATCAGTACGTTCATCATCTCTTACGCCAAAATATTCCAATGTCGCCTCGTATTCCCACTTCGTTGCTATGCTGATTCCTACCATCGACTTATCACCTTACATCTGTAATTTGTTATGTATTTTAATTTTCATCCTAAACAGATGCCTCTTCTATGGTACTATTTTTACTAAACATCCTTTACTCAAAAGGAGTTGTTCCCTATCGACAACAATACTTTTGTTGCAATATTGGTTCCCTTTTTAGGTGCTGCGACCGTTTGGATCGTTGTATTCGTTAAAAATAAGCGGTAGCTCATTTGCATCCTGCTAGTCCAGTACCTATCAATCTACTTTTTCAAAAGTGTTATTCAAGATATGCCTTTGTTAATTCACTATCTAAATACCTAGCCATCCCGGTTTTAACTTTTCTAAAGCCTTGTTTTCTATAGAATGCTTCATTTCCAGTAGTCGAAATGATGTGAATACAAGAAACATCCTTAAGTTGTTCTAAAATATGGTTTACTATTTGCTTTGCAATACCTTTGTTTTGAAATTCTTTATGTACGACTATATCATAGATGGCAGCGTTAAATATTCCATCTGAAATAGCTCTTCCAAGTCCAACTACACGATTGTTTATTTTCACAAGTACTTTAATATCACTTGCTTCGAAAACTTGTCTTATTACATCATTGGTATGCTTCATCCAACCTACCGATTGGTAAACTTCTTTCATCTCTTCAAGATCTTCCACAAATACATTCTCTTGTATTTCTAAGTACATGGCTTTCTCTCCGATCTAATCTACTGGTATGACAATAAAGTTATTTATCAAACGTTCTTTCTAAAATCATAGTAATAAAATTGGTTTTACCCATTGTATAATCCGCTCTATTTTTCGCCATATTAGCTAAATTTCTTTTAACTCGATCATATTTAGCCACAGCATCTGGATCGCTCCGTAAATAGTCCCTAAAGGCTAAGTGCCTTGCCAGCTCTTTACTATCTTGAGTGCATACGTACACATGATGATCCATCCAATTTGTATGATTTCCATCCCACGGAGTAAATTGATCTTTTCTACCAAATGCTTCTCTTCCTTCATAACTCCATTCTTCTTGGTGAAAGTACCCTATCTTTTGAAGACCTTTACTAACAGCAGGGAGGTCATCATCACTTTTTATCACAAGATCGATGTCCAAAATTGGTTTCGCTCCAAGGCCTTTTACAGCAGTGCTCCCCACGTGCTCAACCTTTATAATCAAATTAGTAAGAGTAAATTCGATCACTTGTTTCAATGACCTAAATATTTCTGCCCATTGTTCGTCATACTCATAAATCACAATTTTGGACAAAACGCACTCCGCCCTTTCGCTTCCCAGTTAAAACATTGGAATGATTAATGACCTTAAATTGAACATACCCTTTCCATTTTGCATGTCAATTGGCAATGATGAATGCTCATGAGTAATGGCCCAGGACCCATTTGCTTTTTTCAGGCAAAATGTAAACCTATTGGTTATTTGACGAAGCTTCTCTTCCTTTTCAATATTGTAAGCCTCGAAAGTTAAAGCACAATGAGAAAAGGCCGTGTTCTCCCCTTCTTCAATAACTAAATCGTCAAACACTGCCTGCAGTTTGACCCCTTCCTCTTTTAGCCCACTGAACCACTCTGTCACGCTCTCTCTCCAATCGTTTTTCCCTTTGCTCTCCCAACTTCCCCAGCAATCATAGATATGGATGTCAGAAGAATAAGCAGACAGAAGTTTCTCAACATCTAGCTCATTTACAGCTTCTTTGTATCTTTCAAGTGCTTCTTGAACTGTACTGATTTTGTTATGCATAAGTTACTCCTCTTAGATAAGTATTGATCATTCTTTTACCTATTCAATAATACTAGAAGCTATACCTTTGTTTTTAAAACTTCAATTTGAAAAGAAAATTTAGCGGGAGAACTTCCAATCTTCTTGCCATTGAAAGTAAACATTATTGGAATGAGATTTATAGAAAATTTCTTTTGGATAAGGTAGAGCAAGTTTAGGTTTATCCTCATTGCTAAAAAACTGGAGATCTACAGATTCACCATCAATAGGACTTAATGCTCCTCCTAAAATTTTGCATTCAAATACAAAAACATTGTACTCCACTTTATCTCCGTTAGCATAAGTAAAACGAAAATCTTCACCTCCAAATACGCCTAATAAATTTTGAGGTTTTACTATTAACCCGGTCTCTTCCCATACCTCTCGCACTACTGCTTGAGCAGGGGCTTCGCCCGGTTCTATTGCACCCGCAGGAAGACTCCAGATATCCCCGTCTCCTGGATATTGATACAGAATTTCATTTTCATCATTTCTTATAATCGCAGCAACGCTTGGGATGAAAATAAGGTCATTATGAATCTTATTACGAAGTTCTTGATAGTAGTTAGATATAGGCATTACTAAATCCACTCCTAAAATAAAATCTTTTATACGCACTCTGCATTTCCGATTATTTCAAACTAGCGCACACTAAATATAGAGACTAATAACCATTCTCCTTATAGTCGTTGCTTTGAATGAAGATATCTACTAAGTTTCCGGCCATTCATCTTCCAAAATACTAAATAGGGAAGAATCTCTCCATCCATCTCTTAGTAACAAGCTCTCTCGAATCGTGCCTTCCTTCATCATGCCAACTTTTAACAATACCTTTGTAGAACCAATGTTTCTAGGGTCACAGGTGGCATATATGCGATGGAGTTTTAAATCAGTAAAACCGAATCTTATTAGGATTTTTGCAACATCTGTTGCAATTCCCTGAGCCCAATAATCCGGATTTACAATATAAGAAAGCTCTCCTACCTTGTTCGTTACATCTCTTATATTCAGTTCTCCAAGACCGATCATTTCCTCATTGTAGTCAATTGCAAAAGCAAATCTTGTCCTTGTTTCTTTAGTTGTATCTCCAATGATTTGCTTTACAAAAGCTTTAGACTCTTCTTCAGAATTTGGTCCCCAAGGTTGATCCTGGCACACGATACTTTTCGATGCGTACTTATGTACACCTTTCCAATCACTATTAGTAACTTCTCTTAATACTAACCGTTCGTTTGATAATGCAAAATCTTTTGGTTGAATTAGTAACACCTTTACTCATAGTACGTATTAACAACATAACTAATTGCTTTGGAACAACATTATAGCTACTTCTAAATGAGTGTTTCAGAAAATTCTCTCGTTACTTCCGCAATGAAACCCCAAGTAATAATCGATACTGGTGATAAATTTACTATCAAAGCGAAGATTCTTTTTCCTAATTTTTCTTTACTAAACATTGAAACAATACTCAGCGGAGTACCAAATAGAGACAAAAGAAAAGTAATCTGTACATAGAAACTTAAAATATTATCGATCGTATTGATGTTCTCTTCCAAAGTTATCCCAATGCAAATAAATACGATAATCCCTGTTACAGTAACCCATCCAATAAAGCAGGAAATTCTCGTAAGTAAGTTTAGACTAGTCCTATCCATTACTCCCACCTTTTCGACCAATCAAAATAGCAATAATAAAAAAGCTGAAACCTACTATATTCATCATGATATTTCCTAAATTTTTTATGTCATTTATTTCTAAACCGATTAAAAAACCACCAACCAAAATAAGTGGTATAACTACAAAGAATCTCAAGTTTATTCCTCCAAACCTATCTATAGGCGTTTTGCATTTACTTCTAAAAATGGATAAGCTTAATTATGAATAACGGTCTTCCTTCTTGCTAAAAATTTCATAAGCCACATATCCAACTAACATACCTATTCCAGGTCCCCACGTAATGGCAGATAGAAAGGAAAAGAGGCTAAATATGCTGAGAAGTAGAGAAACAGCCAAACCAATCATTATTCCAAATGGTATTAAGCTATCTAATATATTTTGAGCACTCCTTGTT
>NZ_JAIUKZ010000013.1 GCF_020165985.1 Bacillus sp. RAR_GA_16 | reverse complement strand
CATGGAAACGATCAATTCGCCTGGGGCAAACGAACAGAGGAGTTGGGAGTTGGAACTGCTCCTATACCTAGGGAGAAAGTAACGGTGGAAAAGTTAGCAAGTGCTGTCTCTCAGATGCTTCAACCCGCCATGATCGAAACTGCTCGTAAGTTGGGGAAACAATTACAAAAAGAGAACGGAGCGCGAGAAACAGCCCAATATCTTCATCGATTTCTTAAAGGATAGGTCTTTATAAATAGAGGATCGGAGAAATGGAATGAAGGAATACAAGACTTTGAACATGTATTTGTTAACACTATTTGGAAGTCAATATATTACAAGGCTAGTTCCCTGTTCATGTGATAAACTAGCAATCAGTTATTGCAAGGATGGGTGAAAGTTCATGAAGCAAGAAGAGAGAACGGTGCATTTTGATGTTACCTTACAAATAGAAGCTTATCGTTTCGTAGGAATTATGCAGAAATTCCCGAATCACTTTCATGAGTATTATGTCATCGGTTTTATTGAAAGTGGACAAAGACGGTTATCTTGTAAGAACAAAGAATATGAGATCGGAACTGGCGACCTGATATTCTTTAACCCGTATGATAATCATGCTTGTGAATCGATTAATCATGAAACGTTGGATTATCGTTGTTTAAATATTAAGCCTGAAGTGATGCGGAAAGTGACCAAAGAGATAACAGGACAGGATTACCTTCCTTCCTTTGTTTCACCTGTGTCCTACCGCAGTGAACATGCTAACTTGCTGCATAACCTTCACCAGATGGTGATGGATGAAATATCGGATTTAGAAAAAGAAGAAACATTTTATTTCCTTATTCAACAGCTCATTGAAGAATATGCTGTAGCAAAAGAAGACACGCAGATCGTGACAAAACATGAAATTGAAAAGGTCTGTCGCTTTTTAGAGACTCATTATGCAGAGGATATCGGGTTAGAAGATTTAGCGACAGTAGCAAATATGAACAAATACTCATTATTACGATCATTTACTCGCTATTTAGGGATAACGCCTTATCGGTATTTACAAACGGTCCGTATCAATGAAGCAAAAGATAGATTAGAACAGGGAATGAAACCTCTTGATGTGGCAATGGAAACGGGATTTATTGATCAAAGTCATTTTAGTCATTTTTTCAAAGAATTTATTGGCTTAACGCCTGGGCAATATCGAGATATTTTTATTCATAAATCAACCTCATCGAGTTAGAAGGTTGAGTAATTAGAAGGAATTTTTAAAAGAAGGGACACATGAATGATGTTAAATGAGGAGATTCGCTTTTCCGAAAGCCTTAAATCGATCGCTAGGGATCAAAACTTAAAAGCATATATACAAAATTCAGAAGAACTTTTTCCCCTTTTGTTTAAAGGAGCAAAACGTTTTGTAGCAGGAGAAGAACGTACAGAGGGCATAAACCGCGTTCTTGATTTTAAGAATAAAGGATATGAGACTTCCATCGAGTATATCGGTGAAAATACCACTTCCGAAAAGGAATGTATTTTTGCGAAAAAAGAGTTTAAAGAGTTAATTGAAGAATTAGGAAATCAACAGATTAAGACGACTGTATCTTTTGATCTGTCTCATATTGGGATGATGATTTCTGATGAATTAGCATTTGCTCATTTAGAAGAATTAGCATCAGAAGCACATCAGCATCATATTCAGCTGATGATCAGCATGGAGGAATCTCAAAAAACGGACCGAATTTTGTCCCTATATAAAAGAGTCTCCAACTTATATCCAAACGTAGGCATAACCATACAAGTTCAGTTAAATCGCTCTTCAACTGACTTAAAGGAGCTACTCAACTATCCTGGTAAAATCCGTTTGGTGAAGGGAGCCTACCAGGAGTCAGAAGACAAATACCTTCCAAGAGGAGAAGAGTTAAATAAGCGATATATCGATTTTGTGTCGCTCTGTATAGACCACCAGCATCCATTATCTATAGCTACCCATGACGAAAATATTCTGAACGAACTACAAACAAAAGATTATCTTAATCGTTCCAATGTAGAAGTAGAGATGTTAGATGGTGTTCGAGCTGACTTATTAAGCTCCTTAAACGAAAATAAGGTGAAAGCAAAAGTTTATGTGACGTACGGTAGTGAATGGTATCTGTATGTCGTTCATCGACTAGCAGAATATCCGCCAAATATCTATTCGTTTATTTCAGATATTGTTGAACTAAGAACGAATAAAGACATAGCAAATTAGATCATTTACTCTATTGATAACCAAGTAGGAGTCTTCTTTAAAAAGGAGATTCCTTTTTTATTAAAAGATCACATCTTCAACCATTACAAAGCTGAAAGGAGTGGATGAGAAGCCATCTCGAGTTGGAGTTGAAGATATTGGAAACTTTTTTGCCTTTGAGACGTAGATAGATCTTATAAGAAGTTATATCTATGAAAGGAGGCTTTTAGGGATGGACATTGGATTACTCCTCATCGGTATTGCTCTATTAGTGGTTTCTTACTTGGTAGGTGTAAAAAAGCAAACGTGGTTGCTAGCAGGTTTTAATGAGAAAATGATCAAAGATAAGACGTTACTAGGAACAGTTACGGGTGTCGGATTTTTTCTTCCTTTAGGATTAGTTGTCATCTTCAATAGTATTTTTCATTACGCCAATGAAGGAACAGTGCTAGTTGTGATTATGCTAGTATTGCTTACTGCTGTGTATATCTTTATTAATAAAAGATTACTTGATAAGTAAAAGCAATAGCAGGACGCTGCATTGCAAGTATATTTAAATGAGGTAGATCAGCTAACTACAGTGAGGTGATAGAATCAAAACCGCAGTCCATCTATCAAATATTAGTTTACTTGCTGCATTATTCGTATTAGGTTTTTTTGCTTATTTTGGATTACATTTTGTTCCTCAACAAGATCCGTATATAGCCGAACACATCCATCTGCTGCTTATTTACATTATATGGGCATTGGGTTATTACCTACAAATCAGACAGTCATCCATAAGAAACTTCATCATTCTTTTCATTGTTTTCTTAATCGTTCAAGCGATAAATTTTTTCTATAGTTATTATGTCATTACCTTTTTGGAGTTGTTTTTAGAATAGAACTGTTCGAATTTATTGTGAAACGAAGAATGGCGATAGACCACAATTGAAAAATACCATCATTTTACCAGAATGATGGTATTTTTTGGTGTAATTACATTGTATTACGATGTAAGTAGTTATACAATGTAGTTATCACGATTAGGAGGAAAAATGATGGATAGAGAGTTGTTAAAAGGCAGCATTGAGATTCTATTGCTTTCACTCATAGCTGAAAAAGATTGCTACGGTTACGAAATGACCAAAAAACTAAGGGTGTTAAGCCAAGATTCCTACCATATGAATGAAGGGACACTTTATCCTGCTTTAAAAAGACTTGAAAAAAAAGAATGTGTGACTTCCTATTGGAACTTGGAATCTGATGGAGGGCGGAGAAAATATTACTCGATAACGGAAACGGGCCGTACGGTATTGGCAGAAAAACTTAAAAGTTGGAAACAAATTAATTCGTTAATCGAAAATACAGTGGAGGAATGAATATGAAGGAGATTGAGAAGTATGTAAATGACATCATCATAGATCTACCCGAGGATGAAAAGAAGGAGTTAAAAGAAGAAATTTATGGCCACCTCCAGGACCATGTCGAAGAGCTTTTAATAAAAGGACATTCTGAAGATGAAGCGATTCGTTTGGCCATTGAATCCTTTGGAAATCAGAGTAAGCTAAATTGGGAGTTTAAGAGATCGATTTTCCCATTTTATAAAATCGTTCGGTTTATTTGGAGTGTCACATGCGTCACTGCATGTCTAAGCATCTTTTCCTATTCGGCTATGGAGTACTACAATCCCCAGTTTGATAATCGTCTCCCGCTGTATAGTGTTGTAATGGGATTTTTGATGATAGCCATTCTTGCGGGTTTTGCGGAGGCAATCTATGAAGCGCTACGTAGTCACTTTAAATCGACTAGGTTATTAAATCCCTGGCTATTCTTTTTGTTACCGACATTGATCATAGCTGGAATTCAAACAAGATTACTATTCTTGTATCCAGAACAGTATCAGAATGGTTTTTGGTTGGATTTATTTGCTATTCCTATTGGTGCACTGCCTTACATTATCTCAAGACAACTCTTTACGATCCTTTTTGTAAGAAAGAATAAAACGAAAAGAAGTATGGTCAAGTAATATATGAAGGAGATGGATCTTATCGGATTTTCGATTCTTTTTTTTATCGTTTTAGGTACCATTGCAATGATGACTTTAATCTTCACTCCTATTATAGCCGTTAGAAAAAGTGGGAAGGGAAAACCACCTCGAAAAATTTCGTTTGTCGTATTAGGAATGCTCGTTTTCCATTGGGTCTTTTTCTTATTTAGTGGGTATGGTTTATTGCCAACGAATGTGGCAGATGCCCTTTTTATGCCTGTATGGTTCGTCTTGTGTTTCGCTGGATTGTGTGTAGCAATGATTGAATTTAAGACAAACAAACGGTTTTCTATTCCTGTTGCTGGTTTAACAACAATCAGTCTCTTATTTAGCTTTTTCATTAACGGAATATCGAATATGTAGAAAAGGAGAGGTTTTCATAAGCGGGAAAGACGATCCTTTTGGGTTTTCTGTAGCTTTATGGTCATCCATTTAGAATTATCTAAATCCAGAATCACCGGTAATAGTTAACTAGTTTGAGAACCGAATGCTACCTTTTTGGACCCCTATTTTGGAGGGGTTCATTTTTTTGCTTCAGTTAATTTAAAATTATCCATCTTATACCAAAGAGTAGTTTTGAAATAATTGGAAGAGGGAAATAATTTAGGACTAAAGTATTGAAATTAAAAGATGATTTTAAGTGGTGAAAGAGCCTGTTTAAGTAACAAAAAACGTAATGGAAGGTGTCGAGCTCATGGAAGATGGAAAATGGGATATCCAAGAAATAAAGCAGATTAAAAAGAATCTGCTATTAAAAAATAACCTTTTCATGCTTTTGTTTATTGTTACGATTGGCTTTTATATAGAGCTTGGAGGGTCTTTAACATTCCTTTTCGGTTTTTGTTGTGCAGTCCTATGGATTTTGGTTGTGAATGTGCTTTATACGATTCGGACTAAGAAGGTGATAGGTACCAGGGCCATGCAAAAAGATCTGAACTTTAAGATCTACCGTCATGGGAAGAGGAGTTGGAAGAAAAAGGCGATGTTGGGATTGGTCCTCCTATTTGTTCTTAGTGCTGGTTCAACACTTTTATTCTTTCAGTGGGATTTAGAGAATGTAAAAGTAGACTTTCCTCAAGATATGATCAGTCTATTCCTCGTTTGGCTATTCTCAAATATTGGAGAAATAAGAAGAATCAAAAAGCTAGACGAGTACGACGGAGATGATTCATATGAATCAATTCAAAATTAAAACTATTAGAGCTTATCTTTCGTTTTGATAAGCTCTATTTTCACGGATAATCTTAAGAAAATATTTTCCATTGCCCCTCGGAAATCACCTTAACCGCTCCATCGGTGACTTGGATCGCTGTCTGATCATCAATGGCATATCCTGGAACGGAAACGCCAGCAGCCCACTTTTCTGCATTGGCGAGCGTATTGTTCGGTAACATCTCGTTATCAAGGTGAGGAAAGATCGCAAAATCCACTAAGCCTAATGCTTGATCAAGGTCGCTGGGTGGACGCCAGCCTATAAATTCTTCACCGATTTTCGGGCCCATTACCATGCTCCCGGCACTCATTCCAATGTAAACGGCGTTAAGTGTTGGGAAGAGGTCGGCAAATCCGGATTGCTGCATCCAGTGGTAAAGATAGAGAGCATCGCCTCCAGATACGAGAAAGACATCTGTATCTTGCACAAGAGGGACCCAGCGGCTTTCGTCGATGCTCGGTAGCGCGGTGAGCTCTAAAACGCCAACGGACTTCCAGCCTAAGTTAACCATGGGATTTTCCGAATTGCCTGTGATAAACTCCCAGGTTTTGACACCGGGGCCAACCCAGGGGTGTCCGTACATCGCAGTAGGAATACATAAAGCGGTGGAATCGGCGATTGGTTTGTCCAACATGTCAACCAGCGCATGGTGAATCGTCGGATTATTGACCCCTGCTGAAGTTAACAGAAGTTTCATGCCAAAAGGTTTCGAGGACTTTGAATCTTTCATACGTTTTTCCTCCTCAGGAGTTTTTTTACGTAATCAGTTCACATTTTTATGCTCTGGGGTGGCTTAGCAGATTAAGTAGCTTTTATTCATTTTATCATGAGCCTATCTTTAAAAGTGAGATGTCGTGAATCTGAAATGAAAGATTGAGTAATCCAGATTCCTTTGAAATAATTGGAACTAAGTGTGCACGAGGAGGAGTGTTTGATGTTTGTAGTCAATGTAGAAGGTGCCATTCGACGCAACGGAAAATGGCTATTAATCTTAAGAAGTGAGAAGGAAGAACACGCTGGTGGCACTCTTTCACTAGTTGGAGGAAAATGTGAACTGGAAGGTTTCTCTTCTGATATTCTTGAAAGAACATTGAAGCGAGAAATTTTTGAAGAGGTAGGCTGCGAAGTGACAGGACTTACCTATGTGAATAGTTCTTCTTTTGTGACTGATTCAGGAATTAACGTGATTGATATTGTTTTCCTTTGTCAGCATCAATCAAATGAACCTTACCCTAAAAGTAGTGATGAAGTAGATGAGGTCATATGGCAATCGACTTCCGAAATTCTTGCCAATCCAAAGGCACCAGAATATCTAAAGCACAACATTCAACAAGCAGAGAGCAGACTGAAACAAATTAAGGGGCTTTAATAGGGTTGTTATCGGCTTATAGCACAACGTAGAAATTCTACAGACTTGGACGTGATGTGATGGTTGAATATCGATTTTTCAATACCTTATCAACAAATGCATCTGAGATTTATGGCGAAGATGGGAATGTAATCGGGAAGATAGAAAAGTATTATAGAAATGGTTGGGAAATGATTGCTGATCTTCTGTTGAATGGACGATTCAGTGGGAATTATAAAGTAGTTGATCGGCATCATCGTGAACGCTTTAACGCAAAAAGAAGCTTAAAATTTTTTAAAAGACGACAGTATTTTATTGAATACGAAACGGATAAAGCGACACAGGAATTTATCCACCTTGTAGATGAAAAATCGTTTGATGTAGGTGAAGTAACCTCGTTTATTTACAGTGGAGAAACATTCACATTGAAAAAACCTGTCATGGAGAAAGCGAAAATTCATAAAAATGGGTCAGCCATTGCGGAATGGAACAGTTCGTTAAAGGTACCGTTTAAAGCTTATTTCAAATTACTAGATGAACAATATGAAAATGATAAACTTTTGTTTCTAGGTTTGTTCCATACTTATTTACACGCTGGGTAGATGAAGGGTTTTCAAATAGCATGGTAAAAAAATCCTGAATGTACTCTTTTAGGTTTTGATATCGTTCTACGGGGTACATTCCTTCATGTAACACAATAACCGACAAAGGAGTTTTTCATGATGGCAGAGCGTTATAAGACGGGCGAAAAAGCACCTGAGAATGGAACGTATGAATTTGTTGGGTTAGTAAACGAATCAAATCAGAATGCTAACGCGGAAGAAGAAAAAAACATTCAACTAAGCAGTGGAGATACATTTCCTCCATCTCAATCCAACAAAGATGCGGCGTATTGGAAGAAATCAAATTAAATTGACATGGAACCTCCGAGAATGTTCATTCGTTCTTTGAGGTTTTTTTGTTTTCTTTCTAACTTCGATTGACAAAGAACCCTCCAAACATGGAAATGAATGTTACGATTAATGGTGTGAAATCAATTCAAATAAGAGTAGATAGATGAAAAAGCCAACTTCACTTCATAGAGTATTTTATACTTCTTTACATAGTAAAAACGGAAAGCATGATTGTATTTTTGAAAGAATAAAAAAACAAATAACTTTTTTTAGGAGCGATCGTCGTAGTGGATAGCATTATTTTTGACTTAGACGGGACCATTTGGGATCCGATAGATACTGTATTACTGGCTTGGAATAGTCGTTTGAAAGAACATCCACAAGTTCATCGGGAACTGACGAGGAAGGACTTTGAAGGAACGATGGGGTTACAAATGCAAGACATCAGTCTAAAACTATTTCCTCATCTTGAAGAAGAAGTTCGCGAACAGCTGATAAGGGAATGTTGTGAGGTTGAACAAGGGTACTTAGAAAAACACGGCGGTTCTCTTTTTCCTCAGGTAGAGACCGTCTTGCAGAATCTATCAAACGCCTACAATCTCTATATCGTCAGTAACTGCCAGGATGGATATATTGAATCTTTTTATGCTTATCACCAACTTGAGAAATATTTTCTAGACTTTGAAAACCCCGGGAGAACTGGCCTTTCAAAAGGGGAAAATATTCAGTTGATTATAGAGAGAAACAACCTGACCTCTCCAATCTATGTAGGGGATACGGAGGGAGATTTAAAAGCAGCGAGGTACGCCAAAATTCCTTTTATTTATGCGCAGTATGGTTTTGGAGAAGTATCCGAATACGATGATGTGATTGAATCGTTTCCTGAGCTGGCCAAATTCTATTGATTTGGCTTGTCAAGATGATGTAAGCAAGAACACTGCATTTATTCGACTATTGAGAGATGAAAGGAAGAGTCTCGTATGAATGACCGGTTACTTCAAATACTGAACGAAAAATATTCATTGGAACTTATCAAAGTGGAGGCGGTCACAGATGAAATGTTTCGTTGTACGGCGAAACAAGGTACTTATTACGCCAGGGTGACCAACTATAAAAGCTATGAAGAACAGGTAGAAGAAGTGACTTATACAAATTTCCTCTATCAAGAAGGTTTGGGGGTAACTCCAACCATCACTTCTGTAAATGGAGAAGAAGTCGAAAAGGTCATGCTAGACAGGGAAATGTTAACCGTCGTTTATCAATCGGCTCCTGGGATCCATTTGCCTAGAAAGCGTTGGCAGCCCAACGTGTTTCAGGAACTAGGTCGGCAATTGGGGCGATTGCACCGTTTGTCTAAGAAATTTGAAGAGATCCACCCCGTCCGTCACATTAATGACTGGCATGAGAATGAGGAGTATGCGTTTCTGAAGTATATTCCAAAAGAAGAACGTACGATTAGAGAGGTGGCAGATGAGGTCTTAACAACCATAGGAAAACTTCCGAAATCACCTTCCAACTATGGATTGTTGCACGGTGATTTGTGCTTAGAGAATCTATTAGTTGATCAAGAGTCAAATTTAACAATGATTGATTTTCAGGATTGTGAGAAGCACTTTTATATTTTCGATCTAGCTGCTGCAGTTTATAGTGCGATGGAATATTCCTATATTGGTGGGGGGAGCATTGTTGACTATGGACAAGCGATGACCAACGCAATCATCAACGGTTACCAGGAGGAGAATAACCTTTCGCCAGAAATGGTTGATCAGCTCCCTTTATTTATTAAATTAAAAGAAGTCTTTGAGTATAGCTTAATGCATATGTACTGGGATCAAGATTGGTTAACGGAAGATCAAGTTAGAATCATGAATCATTTTAGAATAAGGCTTGAACATAATCATTCTCTGCTTAAAAGTTAATGATATTATTTTGGAGTGGTGCCGGACTCAGGCTATTAGAAGGATAAATAAACTTGAGTTCTTTCCTTTTACCACTCACAAATTGGTTGGCGCACAATTCTTAGTGACTATTTACTTAGGTTCCTCAGGTTATTATTTGATTGAATCAATATATTTTTTAACCTTTGCGGCTGTTGCAAAACGATCTGTACCAGAAAGTACTGTGAATTTATCTGCTTTTAACCCACTAGATTTTCCACCTACAACAATTAATTCACTGGCCACTTTATTGTTTGAAGCTACACTTCTAGTATAGATCGGGGCTGAAATACGATTGGCTAGTAACTCAGCAACAGGGTAATCAACAAATGAGTTTACGACTACCGCCACTTTTAACAAGCTCATTTCCTCCTCAGCTTTATAAGTCACGCCATAATAATCACAAATACCTTTGGCATGTTCAATCGCTACTTCCTTTTGAAAATCTTTATCGAGCATGAGTAACGCTTCAAATTTGTTATCCATAAAGCCGTTTTCAGTTAGGACGGCGATCATGTTCGTTTCTCGTAAAACATGGAAATCTGCTTCTTTAATCCCTCGGTAATTTTGCGGTGTTCCTTGTCGTAGGTATTTCGCGATGGAAGAAGCGAGTTTACCGGCTTCTTTGTTTGTATGACCTAAATAAACGTATAGTTCGATACCACTCGGATCTGCTCCACTAAATGAGCCATCAAAGGCATTGTAGTGGATTGCGATATAGGCATCTGCCTTCTTACTGTTCGCAAGGTTTGTCCGTGTTGAGAGTGGCGTATCTGTATTGGTAGGAGCTACTAATAGAGTTTGAAATCCACATCTCTCTAATTCAATTTTAAGATACTTGACCACTTCTCTGTTAAATTCATTTTCTTGAATGGAGCGACCAATTTCCGGTATATAGGGGGTTCTTTTTCCAGCAGTATTCATTCCATGCCCATCATCTAACGCAATTAGTTTAGGCATAAGGTCACCTCTTTTAAAGTATTAGGGGGGATTCCCTTTATTTACAACGTATAGGAAACGCCAGAAAATTCCACTGGTCCAGTAACAACTGCTCCTGTTAGAAGCGAATTTTCAAGCTCAACAGTAAGCGAGTATCCCTGATTTGACGTAACAGGAACGTTCAGGTCGATTGCATGAACGGTAACAGTTTGTTCTTGTCCCACCGATAAGAGCACTGCTTCTCTGCTCGTATAAATCACTTGATTCCCTCTTAGTATCGTAAAGATTAATACTGGAGCTAGCAAGGAGGACCGAACCCCTACTGTAGCGCTTAATAGGACTCTGTTAGCCCCTTGAGGTACAGCGAGACCAAATTGAGCAAGTAAAATTGGTGTGCTTGTAACCGTGCGGTTGAGTGATCCACTTCCTTGAGCGGGTACACTTGTCCCAACATTAAACACGTTCGACATGATAAAACCTCCCTTCTAATGACAGATAGGAATAGAGTCAGGATGAAAAATAGTTCAAAATGGACCATGAATATAAAGTGATACGAGCTATTCCTTCCTTAATACTGTATGGATTAATATGGAAAGTGATTGGGTTGTGCAGGAAATTGTACTGTAGAAGGACAATTAATAAGAATATTTAGTGCTCATCATTTTTCATTCGTTAACTTTCTAACAGTGGAGGGGAGAAAGAGTGATCAACCAAAGGATCGAGGCGATCTGGAGAGAGGAATCTGCAAAAATCGTTGCTGTTTTAACCCGGATGGTGAGAGATATTGATGTGGCGGAAGATCTTGCGCAGGATACTTTGATTGTAGCGCTTGAACGGTGGCCCGTCTCCGGTATTCCAGATAATCCTGGTGCATGGCTGATGATTGTTGCTAAGCGAAAAGCCATTGACATGATGCGGCGGAAAAAACGACTGAATCAAAAATATGAACAGATGGCTTATGAAGGGAAGACACATGTTGAGCCTAACTGGTCGATTCATCATGAAGAGGAAATTCAGGATAATTTGCTTCGATTGATTTTTATGACATGTCATCCTGTATTATCGAAAAATGCTCGTGTAGCCCTTACGCTAAAAGTGGTTGGAGGACTGACAACAGAAGAAATCGCCAATGCGTTCCTTGTCTCTGAACCCACGATTGCCCAGCGGATTGTACGGGCAAAACGGACACTTGCGACAAGTCATGTCCCTTTTGAAGTTCCTCAGAAGAAAGCCTATAAAGAACGGCTTAGTTCAGTATTGGAAGTGATTTATCTTATGTTTAATGAAGGGTATGTTGCTTCTTCAGGTGATCATTTGATCCGAATTAATCTATGTCATGAAGGATTAAGAATAGGACGGGTTTTAGTAGATCTTCTTCACACAGAACCGGAAAGTTTTGGTCTTCTTGCTTTAATGGAGTTACAAGCATCCCGTTTTAAAGCACGAACCAATGCGGAAGGTGAAATGATTTTGCTAATGGATCAGAATCGAAAGTTATGGGACCAAGAACACATTAGCCGAGGGTTGGATGCCCTAAGAAAAGCGGAAGAATTAGGAGGGGCAAATGGTTTGTATGCATTGCAAGCTGCCATAGCTGCGTGCCATACCAGAGCGATCTTACCAGATGAAACCAATTGGAAGCGTATCTCTGAACTTTATGATGCACTTGCAGAAATGGCGCCGTCCCCGGTCGTTGAACTGAATCGGGCGGTTGCTCGATCGATGGCAGATGGACCAGAAGTTGGGCTTAAGATGGTAGATTCGCTTCTTTCAGAGCCCTCGTTCAAGAACTATCACTTGCTTCCGAGCGTAAGGGGTAGTTTACTCTTAAAGCTAGGAAAAAAGAGGCATGCATTTGAAGAATTTCAACGTGCGGCTTCATTAACTCAAAATGTTCAGGAAAAGAAATTCCTTTTGAAACAGGCGAAAGATTGTTTGGAATAAAAAAGATTGAAGTTTTGTCGATTTCTCCATTTACAAATCGTTGAGTAAATAGGTACAAAAAATTCAAGCAAACGAGGAGAGAAAACGATGAAATTTTTATGTATGGGTTATTTTATGCCTGAGAAAATGGATGCACAACCGAAGAGGAAGATTGAGGAAATTATGAATGAATGCCAGCCTCACCTCGAGCATTTCTATGAAAGCGGGAAGGTAACAATGGACGCTGGATTGTCAGTCGAAACAAAAAGTTTGAAACGAAAAAAAGGGAAGGTAACCGTAACGGATGGTCCTTTCGCAGAAACGAAAGAACTGATAGGAAGTGTTTTTATGGTGGAAGCTGAGAACATGAATGAAGCGATCGAGTTGGCTTCTCTCCATCCGACGACACAATTGAACATAGGAGAAGAACTAGGCTGGCGCATTGAAATACGCCCTGTTCATTACTTTAAGAACGAACCTAATGAATTGAGCTAATTTGGATGCCTCTAAACAGGATAGGGATCTTGAAATAGGAGCGCAAACCAATCAATAGTGGTTGCGCTTTTTTAATCCAACCATCTGGATATTAATGTTAAAATTAAGAGGGTTTTGCAAGAGCAGCAAAGTTTTTTATGGGAAATGGATGCATGAAGGAGGACAGGAGTTTGGAAGTAATGAAAACTTCGAATGATATCTTTCTAGAATTAAGTGATGCGATTGAATGTTTGTTTGATTTACATATTGAAAAAGCTACTCCGATCAATAGAGGCTATTTAAATTTAAAGTGGAAAATTCAAACGGAAAAAGGCATTTACGTGATAAAGCAAATTAGTCGAGAGCGATATGCCTCACATGATTTTGAAAAGATCAAATTGGAGCAGGATTTCGCTTTGCGTGAACAGCTAAGGCAACAAGAAAATGGCACGCTTTGCCCCAGGGTTCTCATCCACGACAATCAAGTCATCCATAAAACCTCTGGTGAGGAAAGATTTGTGGTGATGGAATTTGAAGGTGGGGACAATTTTTCCCCTGGGACGTTAAATGAGAGTCAAATGTACAGTTTAGGGCAAATGACGGGTCATATGCACAATGTTTCGAATGATGGAGCACACCCAAGAGATAAAACGCCACAATTCAACCCTCCAAAAGTGGAAGAACGATTCGATCATTGGAATGAGGTCTATGCCGCAGTTGAAGAAGACAATGATTTAGTAGAAATGGTAGCCGTCCAAATGAACGCAACGGAAAGGTTTCATTTAGATTTTATACACTCATGTGAAACGGGATGGGCACATCGGGATTTATGGGTAGATAACCTACTGTTTCATCATGATCAGTTATCTTCAATCCTTGACTTTGATCGGTTTCATTTTGATTATCCTGAATTAGATATTGCCAGAGCAATCATGTCAGGGGCTTTAAAGGGAAATGATTTTCACTCCGATAGCGCTAAAGCTTTTTTAAATGGATCTCAGACAAAGAGAAACCTGGAACAAGGCGTGTTTGCTCGATCTCTATATTTACTTTGGTACTTAGAAAGCCCCTGGTGGATACGTCCAAACATCAATAAGGCTAGATACCAGGAAGTTCAGTTTCAAAATGAAATGAACTGGTTAGGTGAGAATCTTTATAAGATCGATGAGATGTTCGGAAACTGGTGAAAAGGAAGATCAGCTAATGAAGTTTCCTATCGTTATGAGTCATTTTCAAGTAGTCTGTAAAGAAAAATAATAAAGACATAGGAGAACGATATCGAATGAATTCAATTACCCATCCATCTATGAAACTAAAACCTTCCTTAAATCAAGAAGACTACAACGAAATTCTTAGATTAAAAGAGTGCTGCCTTGAAAAAGAAGATGTAACGTTAAAACTAGAACTTGATCACAAACGAAATCAATCTCATAACGAAAATGTTAAAAATAGAATCAACGAGTTTATGTTTTATGATGACCACACACTAATTGGCTATATGGGCATTTGTCAATTTGGTTCAGAAGCATTAGAAGTAAATGGGATGGTTCATCCTGACTATAGGAGAAGGGGAGTTTTTAAGCAGTTGTTTTCACTCGTTAAAGATGAGTGGAATAAAAGAGAGTCGAAACAGATGCTTTTGTTGAGTGATCACAAGTCTAGATCTGGCATTGAATTTATTAAGAGTACGGGAGCTCACTATGAGAACTCAGAACATGAGATGCATTTAGTAGGTGAACCAAAGGAAGCTCCCGCTACGACAAGTCTCCATTTCAGAAAGGCTCTAAATCAAGATGCAAAAGAAATTGCTAGACAAAATGCGATTTACTTTCACACGAATTCAGAGGAAACTTCCTTGGACGGGATGGAGATTTTCCTTGCTGAATGGAACCAAGTGATTATAGGGAAAGTTCATATTGAACGACAGAATGGTGTAGGTGGTATTTATGGATTAGGTGTTCTTCCCGAATACCGAGGCCAAGGGTTTGGCAGAGAGATCTTGATGAAAGCCGTAAAGGAATTAAGAGAAAAACAAGCCCAACAAATCTTGCTCCAAGTGGCAGTGAAGAATAAGAAAGCCTTGAGTTTATACGAATCGTGCGGGTTTAAAGAGACTTCTACTATGGATTATTTTAAATTAACTGATGGCCAAAACTTTTACAGTAAGTTTGGATAAAGGAGACTTGTATGACTTATCAATTTGAAATCATGACGCAAGAACAAGCGGAAGACATTTCCTACAATTGGCACTATGATGGGGAATATTCTTTTTATGATATGGAGGCTGATGAAGAAGATTTACAAGAATTCGTCGATCCTGAACTGCGCGGGGATTCTACCTTTGCGGTTTTGGAGAATAGAGAATTAGTTGGTTTTTTCAACGTTACGAAAGTGGACGACCGTACTTATGATATTGGCTTAGGGATGCGTCCTGACCTAACGAATAAAGGAAAAGGATTGGAATTTATAAAGGCGGGCCTAGCTTTTATTAATAAGAAATATAACCCTAGTAAAATCACATTATCCGTTGCAACCTTTAACCAAAGAGCGATAAACGTATACAGAAAGCTAGGTTTCAAAGATGTTCACACGTTCATGCAGGATACGAATGGTAGTACATTCGAGTTTTTGAAAATGGAATATGAGCGCGTTAACAATCTCTGAGCTTACCAATGGTAGGCTCATTTTTTTGGCGGATTTTATCTAAATATTACCAAAAATTGAAACCATTTGGTGATGGCGTTCGTATACAAATGAAAAGGAAACGTCTCGTTAACAACGAGCCGCTGTGATAAATGAACGATCGGAGGTTGGGGTGCTTATGCGTAAAAGTTATCTTGTTCTTTTAACAATTGTGACAGAATTAATCTTTCTTTTCATTGTTTCAACGTTCATCAATTTAAGCTTCATCGACACGCTCTTTATTGGCGGTATAGGTATATTTGGTGTTGTTTGGCTCTTTTCTTTTTCAATGACCCAACAAAACAATGTGTTCAATACAAGTCTGAAGGGGGTAACTGGCCAAGAAGCAGGGGGAATCAAGATCTTTAGATTTAAAATTAACCCTATCACTCTTGGTTTACTTATCTTTTGCATCAGTAGCTTTGTGGTAACGATGATTTATTACTCTTCTTATCTGATCGGGTAGGTTATTAACAAGGTTTAGAGAGAGTGTTTAACATATAAAACATAATCAATCAGAAAGCAGGAGCTAGTTTCATTTTGGCTCCTGTTTTTTCTAGTTTTCATAATAGTGATTTTTCTAATGTTCTATTTACCTACAAGTTTCCAATTTCCAAATTAGGGAAAATGCGTTAATACATGATGTTCGAAAGGGTGGTTTATTATATCGAAAACAAAACGATTTTTGATCTTTCCACTTATCACGATGCTTCTGTTGTTCATTGAGTTTCGTTTTATTCCTGATAACCCCATTTCAAGAGGTGTAGCCATTGCGGTAACCGTATCGGTAGTTGGAACAATCCAGTATAAATATTTCACCGAAAAAATGAGTGAATATAAAAACAAATAGAAGTGAGCGTCTTATTGACATGTCTAACCTCGATGAATATACTAAATATGTAAGAAAAAGGTGGGAAGGAATGGTACTTAGCGGATGTGGAATTAATCTTATTTAAACGGGATCAAACTCATATTTTCATAAAATGAGAACCTGGAAAATAGGATTAGTCTGTCCAAATAAGCGATCATTTCATCATGTATCTTTTTCAAGTAGAAGGAAACGTAACTTATATTTGCGTTTATTTCACTATTTGTTAAAGCGTTTGCATGTTATTTGATATGGGATTAGCAGCCTCTCCAGGATTCTTGGAGAGGCTTGTTTCTATTCGATAAGCCTCTCAATCAAATTTAATAAGAGGTGACATGCATGGCTCGAGTGATACAAGTGAAAGAACTGCAGAAAAGTTTTGGCGAACGTGAGATTTTAAGTGACGTTAGCTTTGATATACGAAATGGCGAAAAGATTGGTTTAGTCGGTTGGAATGGGGCTGGAAAATCAACTCTCGTCAATATTCTGATGAAAAGGATTGAACCAGATAAAGGGTCTATGACTATTCCCTATGTGAACATAGGTTATTTGCCTCAATCAACAGATAATCACCTGGCTGTTGATGTTGAACTTTTCGGGGAAAGGTTACTGGAACAAAGTAAGAAGCTAGGGTTTCAGAAAGAGCGATGGGAGCAGGAGGATCTAGACCATTTAAGTGGTGGCGAAAAACTGAAAGTCTCATTAGCGAAGATCTGGGCAAGCTCTCCTGAATTTTTGATCTTGGATGAACCAACGAATCACCTGGATATGCAGGGGGTAAAGTGGCTAAGTGAAGAGGTGAGGAATTATTCGGGTGCTGCCCTCATCATTTCACATGATCGGTATTTTTTAGATGAAACCGTGACAAAAATCTTTGAACTGGAATCTGGCAAATTAACAATCTATGAAGGGAATTATTCGTTCTATCGAAATGAAAAACAGAGAAGAACCGAGCAGAATAAACGTGAATATGAAAAGCAGCAGCGTAAGGTGGAAATGATTGAACAGCAAATCTCTACTTTGAAAGACTGGTCGGCTAAGGGTCATCGTGAAGCTGGAAAAGGAGGATCTAATTCCGAAAATCGTCAAATGGGATTGCGCGAATTCGAACGCGCGAAGGCGAAGAAAAAGGATAACCAGATTAAATCGAAGCTGAAACGCTTAAATCTAGAGCTTAAGAAAGATGGAGTCGAAAAGCCGAAAGAAGAGAAGACGGTCTCTTTTCAGTTTGAATCAGCGTCCAAACGTGGGAAACGCGTTCTCGAAGCCAAAGGGATCAAGAAGGAATTTGGGGATCGTCTTCTCTTTGAGAAAAGCCATTTTTACATCAAGCACGGTGAACGAATTGGGCTGATTGGCCCCAATGGTACCGGAAAAACAACGTTTATTAAAATACTCCTTGAGCAGGAAAAGCTTACAAAGGGTTCGCTTTGGAAAAGTGAATCGACTAAAGTGGCATATCTATCGCAAGATGTAACGGACTTACCAGGTGAAAAAACGCCGTTAGATTACCTTGATTTATCGAATCGACAGCAGGAAACAAAAGCGAGAACGCTTCTTTCAAATATGGGCATTCAGCAGGAAATTCTTAAGAAACCAATAGCTCAATTGAGTCTCGGAGAACGAACGCGAATCAAGCTGATTCATATGATTTTAATGGAATATGACTTTTTAATCCTGGATGAGCCGACGAATCATCTCGATCTTCCAAGCCGAGAAGAGCTGGAAAGAACGCTAAACACGTATACAGGGACGCTGTTAATCGTTTCACACGATCGATACTTGATTGAAAAACTGTGTACGAAATTATTAGTGATCGAAAAGGGTCAGATGAAGCGGGTGGAAGTTGGGCTTAAGGAATACGAGGAACGACAAAAGGGAACAGGTAGAGAAAACGCAAAAGAGGAATTAGCCGTCATCGAAACGAAAATGACGGAACTCCTGGGCAAAATCAGTTATTTGTCAGCAGGTACGGAGGAATATGAAACGATTGATAAAGAGCTCATACAGTTAATGGATTTAAAACGTAAATTAAATAGCTAATGCCGCGGAGCGCTATTCCTAATCGGGAATGGCGCTTATTTCTTTTTTAATCGACATTCATATCGCTGTGAACAGGAGAATATTACCTTTTAATCGAATAAGTAAACGAATCGTAGTTTTTAGGAGGATGGATATGTTACATTTTCATAAACCAGATGTGGAGCAATTTTTTCAAACGTTAGATATTACGGATTTTGTTATTAGTCCAGATGAAAAACAGCTTGTGGTCACCACGAATATGAATGGTCATTTTAACTTGTGGGGAATGGATCTTCCGAATATGTACCCGTATCCCATGACGTTTCGAAATCAGAGAAGTCATGTTCTTCATTATGATCAAAAAGGCGAATTTCTTATTGCGGGGTTTGATCAAGATGGAGATGAAAATATTCAGCTTTATGCCCTGCAGCCTCGCGGTGGCTCATTGCTTCCAATCCGTGTAGAGGAGGGAGAAAAGCATTATTTTAGTAGTCTTTCGGAAGATGGGAAGCGTTTGTATTACACCTCGTCTAAGGGAAACCCAACTTACCTTAACGGTTATTGCTATAACCTTGAAACAGAAGAGGTCACGATGCTTATAGAGGGAAGCGAGGCGCCTATTGAAATCATCGCCGTCAGTGAAGATGAAGAGAATTTTATTTATACGAAGCATTATTCAAACACGCATACACCCGTTTTTGTGAGGAGTCATGGAGAAGATCTTTCGTTAACCCCAGCAAGTGAGAAAGAATTTATGGTCTATGAAGCGATCTTTGTCACAGCGGATAGCGTCTATTTTACAACAAACTTTGAATCAAACTTTTCCTATCTCGCGAAGTTCAATTTACATACGAAGCATTTCTCCAAAGTATTGGAGATTGAACATGAGGATCTTACATCGTTTAAGGCTGACAAAGAAAATAACCGCTTGTATCTCGTCAGTAAAAGTGGGGTGGAAGACCGTCTATTTGTGTATGACTTAAGTAGAGAAGCGTATGATCTTAAAAAAATCCCGGTGAACCTGATTGATAAGTTGGCGATTTCGGAAAAAGGAAATCTGTATGTTCTTGGTGATGGCTCAACAAGTCCCGCAAATATTTATTTCCAAAGGCAAGATGGGGAGGAATGGGAAAAACTTACGAACAACGTAGTACCAGGCATTTCTGAAGAACTTTTGATAGAGCCTGAAGTGATTCGATACCCTTCCTATGACGGGCTTGAAATTGAGGGATTGTTCTATCGAGCAGATGAAGAAAATTCAAATGGCCATGTGATTCATTGGCCGCATGGCGGCCCACAATCTGCTGAACGGAAAATGTACTGGTCGTTATATCAATTCTTGTTACATCGCGGTTATTCCATCTTTGCTCCGAATTTCAGAGGATCAACTGGTTATGGCCTCGAATTTATGAAAATGGTTGAGCAGGATTGGGGCTTTGGGCCACGCCTTGATAATGTGAAGGGAATCGAGTGGTTGATTGCAAATGACTATGTGGATTCAAATAAGGTGCTTTTAATGGGTGGAAGTTATGGAGGATACATGGCGCTATTGCTTCACGGTCGTCATGCTGAATACTACAAAGCGGTTGTTGATATTTTCGGGCCAGGAAATCTCTTTTCGTTCATTGATAGTGTCCCGGATCATTGGAAGCCCTCTATGGCCAAATTTGTAGGAGACCCGGTTGAGCATAAAGACAAATTAACGGAAGATTCCCCGATCACCTATTTAAAAGGAATGAAGAAACCGATGCTTGTCGTTCAGGGTGCAAATGATCCGAGGGTCGTGAAGGCTGAGTCCGATCAAATCGTCGAAGCCTTGAAGAAGGAAGGAGCACAAGTGGAATATATGGTGCTTGAAGATGAGGGGCATGGCTTTTCTAAGAAAGAAAATGAGATCAAGGTGTATCGAAAGATTTTGCATTTCTTGGATCAGCAGCTTGTACGATAAAATTTATTAATAAATCTTGGATAAATAAGAGGGAGCTTATCTGGTATTATTAGGTAAGTTCTCTTTTTTAATGGGAAGCGTTTTTCCGGATGATAACAAGTAAAATGATTGGTGAGAGGTAATGATGAAGTATTTTTTAATGATCGTTTTAGCGATACTGATTTCAGGTCCCGCTGCAGGCGTTTTGCTTGCCTTGTGTGATTCACTCTTCATACATAGCCAGTTTTGGGGAGAAGAATATCCTTTTTACCGTCTTGATGTAGGCCTTATTTATGCGATGTTCTTTTACCTTTTCTATTTCATTTTGGGACTACCTACGACACTGCTGACTGACTTCGTGGTGAAGCGATTCTCATTAAGTCATATAATGGAAATGGTGGCGAGTTTCATCATGTATACCTTCGTTGGTCTTTTGATGTGGAAGAGTGAAGAAGAACTCTCGATTTGGTTTATCTTAATCCCTGTTTACACGTATTTTGTGATGTTAATTGTCGTTCGAAACAAATATGACTCGAAAAAGGCCAAAGTGGATGATGACAGGCGAAAGGTAATGACTCAAAAGGCTCATTGAAATGAGCCTTTTTTGTATGTCTTTGAATTGATGAAGAGCGTGTCTAAGGACTTAGGAAAGGATAGTAAAAAGTATGGAATGTTCATGAGTTTTCTTCAATTTCGTTTTATCTGGAAAATAACTGGGAATCACCTCCGAACAGGTTCACATTAGGAGGGATAAAATGCATGTTTATTATACAGGCTTTGTCATTATCGCAGCTATTTTATGGGGCATTTCTGGTGGGCTAGCTGGAATCTTAATGGACAAAGGGTGGAGTCCCTTAGTGATTTCTTTTTATCGAGGGGCAATTGGGTTGGTTTGTTTATTGTTTTGGCTGCTTCTTAAACGAAAAGGAAGTAAAGGAAGCTCAACAAAGTTTTCTTCGAAAACGGTGTGGTGGGCCATGTTGGCTGGAGTAGCGGTAGCAGGGAACTTTAGTTTTTACTTTCTAAGTATTTCAGAATCAGGTGTCGCTGTCGCTTCAACGTTAATGTATACGGCACCCATATTCGTGTTAATGAGTTCCTTTCTCTTTCGAATTGAGTCTATCACGCCATTTAAGGTTATCTCAATGATTGTCGTGATGGGTGGGATTAGTTTATTAACAAATATTTATGAAACGGGGATCGGTCAATTAAATGTGTTAGGCGTCATATTTGGTTTACTATCAGGTGTGTCGTATGCGCTCTTTATTTTTGGATTTAAGAACGCTTCTAAGAATGGTCGTCCGCCATTTATTCTAAGCATAGCTTTTGCAACATTTACGATCGTCTTGTTTCTATTTATTGATCATAGCGAAGCACGATCTGTTTTATTATCAGAGGATCTCATTTGGTTTATTACTCTCGGAATCATCGGCGCGGGTCTTTCCTTTTACCTTTATATCGAAGGGTTGAAAAAAACATCCTCTTCGGTTGCTTCAGTGATTGCGATGGTTGAACCGGTTACGGCCTCTTTATTTGGGTTAGTGGTTTTAGGAGAAGTTCTTACGCCCACGCAGAGTATTGGGCTTGTCATCATACTCGTAACCATCACGATGCTCAGTGGAAAACAGAAGGGGTATAAACGGAAGAAAGAAAGTGTAGGCGTAGAGGAAAATATTTGATTTAATGATAGTGAGGATCAATGGAAAAATTTAACGACTACTGCAAGGGGAAAAGGATATGGAAAAGGATTGCTTTATATGTAAGAAGCATGCGGGTGAGGTTCAGTTGCCAGGAGGAACCATCTATGAAGACGATCGTGTGTACGTAGGACATATTTATCGAGGAGGGAAACCGACTCTCCCTGGGCATGTCATGATTGATCTGAAAAGACATGTGCCCACCCTCGCGGATATGACGGAAGAAGAAGCGAGTGCTTTTGGAATCATTACGGCTCGAGTGAGTAAGGCGCTTCGTGAAAGCGAGCACGCTGAACATATTTATGCACAGGTATCCGGTGATTCCGTTCCACATCTTCATATGCATCTTATCCCGCGCTATCCTGGTACCCCAGAAGAGTATTGGGGACCAATGGGTGTCTATGACTGGCCAGAGGCGCCATTTGCAACAGAAGAGGCGATTGCTCTTCTTTGTGAGAGAGTGCGGGATCAATTAAAAGGAATCGGATGAAGTGAACTTTTCCATCCTTTGGTTTATTGTCCTAACTGGCATGGGGGTCACATTTCTATTTTGGGGAGTAAGGGAGGTATGGAAAGATCATAAAGAGATGAATCGAGCGAAAGGCTATTTAGCATGTTTGTATGAAATAGCGACACTTCAGTTAAGTTCTGTTAGTCTTCATCTTTTGGTGGGACTTATCTTGATGACAGCGGGTGGTATCGCTCTTTTCTTTTGATCGTATGTGAACTTATGTCATTGTGAATCTATTTAGAAATTCACTTAAAAACGACCCACAAAACAATTTGTTTTGTGGGCCGTTTTTATGTTTGGGATTATAAAAAAATTGGAGAAGAAGTTTAGGTTGCTTACTTCGTATTCGTAAATCCGCCATCAATACGAATCACTTCACCATTGATGTACTGTGCTTTTGAAGTTAACAGGAACGTAACCAGCTCAGCTACTTCTTCAGGTGTACCAAGACGTTTCTGTGGTATGCCGGCTTCTGCATTTTCTTTCATTTTTGGATTGGCTTCATAGAAGTCCTTAACCATCGGGGTTTCAGTTGGACCTGGGGCGATTGCGTTTGCACGCAGACCGTCTTTCGCATATTCAGCTACAATACTTTTCGTTAGTCCAATGATTCCCGTGCTTTGTAGCGGAGTAAGTGACCACTGAATCCTGACCGATGACACCAGCACTTGAAGCCGTGTTCACGATGGAGCCACCGCCGTTCTTAATCATGACATCAGCGACATAACGCACACCGTATAAGGCACCCATCAAGTTAATGTCGACGATCTTTTCAATTTCTTCCACTTTTGTATTTAAGTAATATTCACCGCTACCGGAGATGCCGGCGTTGTTGAAAAAGTAATCAATTTTACCGAAGGCTTCAACTGTTTTATCAACGTAATTCTTCACATCTTCTGCTTTCGACACATCGGCTTTTATGAAAAGCGCATCAACGCCTGCTTTTTTTGCAAGGTCGACCGTTTCATTACCGCCTTCTTCGTTAATGTCTACGGCAACGATTGTAACTCCTTCATCAGCTAAGCGAACAGCCGCTGCTTGTCCTAATCCACTTCCTGCACCTGTAATAATTGCGACTTTACTCATGCATATAACCTCCTGGTTCATTGTTTGGAAATCATATTCTATTGCTATAGTACTAGCTTTACCCGATGAAAAATCAATGTAAACGGTCGGAGTGTAGCACGTCGGTCACCGTTAGTAAGGTGAAAATGGGGGTAAGTGAAATGGAAGAACGTTATCTTGATACGTATGGATTTCCCGTTACCCAAAATCGCCATGGATAGTCACGTGCTTCACCGGAGTTATCAATGCCAATTCGTTTCCCTTCAGAAATGTGATCAGGTTGATAACCACTCCGAATATAAAGTGGCGCTCGGATTAAAGCATGTCCATAATCGTTTGGATCAATTCCAAGTGCTTTTGTTAGCTTGCCAGGTCCATCCGTCCATTCCTTTTGTTTGCGACCTGGTCTGCGCTGTTCCATTAATTCGAGTCCTTTTAGTGGCTCAACAGCTCGAATAAGAACCGCTTCCGGCACTCCGGTCTCGGCACTGACCACATTGAAAAGGCAGTGCGTGTGCATGACGTACGTGTAGGCGTTACCTGCTGGACCAAACATGACTTCCGTTCGCTTTGTTCGCTTGTTGTTAAAACTGTGAGCTGCTTGATCGACTGCTCCGAGGTAAGCTTCCGTTTCAACAATATAGCCAGATGCAAGTCCTTCGTCTGTTTCTTTGACTAACTCACATCCAAGTAGCGCTTTTGCTAATTCTAGGGTAGGTTTTTGATAGAATTCTCTAGGTAAGATTGACATGAGTGGATCCTTTCTTAACATGTAGTGTTGGAGGGGGTTTTCAAATGATCTATGCTTAGTTTTCCACAAGGTGTGATGGACTAAACAAGAGAGAGACGATCAAGGGGAGGTTCAATACTCTCTGTACGCCTAATTTATCTTAAAGAAAATGAATAAAAATGCCATCCAAAACTTGAGATAAGTTGGACGGCATTTTTTTCTTTCACTTTAATTGCTTGCTACTTAGCACCCTTACTTTTATAAAATAATAAGTAAAAAAGAGGCCCAAATGAACCGACAGCTAACGTAAGGAGAGCCCATGGCCAAAAAGGACGGTTGTTTTTCTTCGCATCAAACCACATCCAAATCAGAACGAAGATGAGGGCGATCAACAAATCGACAAAAATTTGTATAGTTGCAAAGTTTTGAAAAGCCTCTGAGAAGATCCCTACAAATCCATGCTGAACTACAGCAGCGGCTGTGAGGAGGGAAAGTAAAATAAGACCTGTCACTAAGAACACTTTGAATAGAGGTTTGTTCATAATGCTTTCAGGTGTTGTTTCCTGGTGAGTCTCTGTTTTTAACATGGTGATCCTCCTTCTGTAGCGAGTGCTACACTTTTATTATAATGTAGCACTCGCTACACTTTAGATCAAGAGAAAGTTTAATAGGGAGCTTGCTGTTGGATCGGATTTGCTCCAGTATGAGATGTAGCATATACTACAAAAAAAGGTTAAGGGTGTTACATATGAAAAAAGGTGAAAGAAGAAAAAACGAGTTAATAGAAAAAATGGTCGAATATATTTTAGCGCACGGGATACACTCAGCCAGTCTCAGAAATCTTGCGAAAGCGGCTGGGACAAGCGATCGAATGCTTCTCCATTATTTTAAAGATAAAGAGGAACTGCTAACGGTTGTTTTATCAACGATCTCAAAGCAATTAATTTTGATGTTAGACCATACCGAAATGGAGCAAAAAACGTTCTCTCATATGGTTCGCTACCTCTATCAGATGATGAAAGATCCAGAAATTAAACCATACATGAAATTATGGCTTGAGCTCATTGCCACCGCTTCTAAAAAAGAAGATCCCTATTACCCTATCGCAAGAGAAATTGGAAATCATTTTTATGAGTTTTATAAAGAGACGATTAAGGTCGAAGAAGGGGAAGATCAGGAAAGAATGGCTGCTTTGGCGCTGGTGATGGTTGAAGGAGTGGCTTTGCTCGAATCGCTTGACTTTGATGAACATATTTTGTTGGCGATTGAGGGGTTGGAAGGGGTTAGGGGATAGTGTTATCGTCCATTTTCAGTTTTAGATCATCCAATGGGTGATCTTTTTTAATTTAGGAAAGTGTTGGAAAAGAAAACTGTTTAGTGTAAAATTACACTAAAAGAAAGAAATAACACTGGTGGTGATGAGGGTGAAGAAGGAATTTGTGATACAAGCGGTTTCGGAAAAAATGAAAGTGATTCGAACGGAGCGTGATTTTTCGCAGGAAAAAATGGCGGAATGTTTAGGGATTTCCAAGAAGACGCTTGTGCAAATTGAGAAAGGGCGTGTGATGGCAAGCTGGAATGTTGTGGTTGCCACAGTCGCTTTATTTCCTGATAGCGACAGCTTGCAAAATAAGCTGGGGGATGAACCGTTGGAAGTGCTTCGCTTAATTGCCCACACGAATGTAAATGAACCGAGAGATAAAACAATGGGAGGAAGAATGTGGTGGATGGAAATAGAGTCAAAAGGAAACTTCCGACTTCAGCAAAATCTAATCAGCAAGCATTATCGCATACTCGATAAGGAGAATTATCGATGGTTTAGTACTTTTAATCAAGCGGGAGCAAGAGAACGTCTGAAGGAGCTAGATTCACAGAGTAAATGGCAGTGAAAAGGAGAGCGCAAATGAAGAGGATTATCGTTATGATCATAATGATTCCGGTGTTTGTTTTTAGTTACTTTTTAAACTCCTGGACAGCATCGTACTTGCCGTATGTGGACGATTGGAAAGAGCATTTGTACCTTACACCTGAAACAGTAACAGATGCTCAGCAAATCTATGAAATTGACAAGTTCCTTTATGCCTTTCATATTCAGCCAATGATCAGTGTTGTATGTTTACTTTCGTTTTTATTAGTAGTCGGAATCATGGTGCACTTGGTGTTACAGAAAATGATCAACCGGAGAAAAGTAGGTTTGTAAGAACTGACCTGTGGGAGGGAATTGGGTGGAGAAGCGACAATTCTGGGTTGTCTTACTTGTAGCAACATGTCTAGGTTTGTTTGGACAGGATTTGGCTTATGTGATGAATGATTTTCTGTTTGGAATTGGGCCGATTTATTACTTAACTTTCTTCACTGGTTTCAGTATTTTTCTTTACCTTTTCATTATTGGAGTTACCATGATTAAAGGAAAAAACCTAAACGTAGTTGAGACGAACTGGAAGAGTCAACTGGTGGTCGCTTGTTTCATTGGTTTGCCTATTAGCGTATGGTCTTTGTTTGTGGTCGCGATGTGGTGGGGATAACTAACGAAAATTCGCGGGTGACAGGCACCGCGACAATAGTAAAAAGCTGACAGGGTCAGCTTTTTTTGTATTCTATTTTATAACAAGATAGGGTCTCATCATTTCATAGTCTTCATGCTCTAATATGTGGCAGTGCCAGACAAACAATCCTGCATAGGGAGCGAACTTCATGATGATTCGTGTGATTTCGCTTGGGTTTGCACGAACGGTATCCTTCCAGCCTCGTTCATTTGCTTCAGGTTTCTTTCGTGGTCCAGTTGGCACAATAATCCCTTTTTCCTCATATAATTTTCGGTCAAAAGGCTGGCGGTCAAGAATCTGGAAACGGATCAGGTGAAGGTGAATTGGATGAGTGCCTTTTGTGACGTTGATGAGGTTCCAGAGCTCGATGTGACCTAAACGCGGATTTTCCGTGATGGGATCAGACCAAAGCTTCTTGTCGAGTAGGTGAATAGGGCGCTTATAGGAATCCTCTTTCATATCGAGGAAGAGGTTTCTTTGATTGTTTGCTTGGTGCTCGTTCATGGTTTTAAACCGAGCCAGTTTTGTTGGAAGGACGCTATCTTGTTGAGTCAGTTGTTTTGTGACGCGAAATTGCATGATGACTCCCGTTGAGTTTGGATTTGGTTTCTTGCCCTGTGGGAAGGATGTAGGGGCGTCGTTTGTTAATGTGATCAGCTCCCCGCTGGACTGACTAAAGTCCACGATGACATCCACACGCTCGGCAGGCGCGATCAAAACGCGGGTGACAGGCACTGGACGTGGTAATAGGCCTTGATCTGTACCGATTTGAGTGAAGGGAATGCCGTTAGAAAGAGAGAGGCGATAGAATCGGGCGTTCGCTCCATTCAGAATGCGAAATCGATACTTGCGCGGCTCGACTTCTAAGTAAGGCCATACCTTTCCATTGACGAGATTCACTTTTCCAAAAAACTCTGGAACAACTGAGGGTGAAACATCTGGAACAGGCGGCGTGGGTTCAGACGGATAATACAAAGATCCGTCTTGATGAAAGGAACGATCTTGAATAATGAGTGGAAGATCGAATGGGCCGTCCGGCAAGCCGAGTGAACGTTCTTCTTCATCATGGATGATATACATTCCAAGAAGTCCAGCATAGATGTTCAAGCGGGTAATGCCCATCGCATGATCGTGATACCAGAGATTTGTCGCGGCTTGTTGGTTCGGATATTCATAAACGGGTTGGGTAAAGAACGGTCCGAGTTGTTGAAAGGAACGTGTAAACCAGGCTTCTGGGTAGCCATCACTTGTATCCGGAGTAGATCCTCCGTGAAGGTGCACAACGGTACGAACATCTGGCACATCGATGCCAGCTCCATGCACAGTGTGATCGATCGGGAGAAAGTGTTTGGTGGGAAGCTCGTTTTTCCAAAGGACTTGAATGGGTTGATTTCGAAAGACATGAAAGGTTGGGCCAGGAAACATTCCGTTATATCCCCAGATTCGAGTTGGTGGCAAATCTCGATGAAGCTTTTGCGTCGTTTCTCTCATCGTAACTTCATAGAAGGGAATGCCGTTTTGAGTCTTGAGTGGTTGAATGGTTGGAATGACGGGGAGTCGATCCACAAACTTTTCGAGCATGCGTGTCACCCCTTTCAATAAGGTGCTTTGTTTATTTTATGTGGGGATGAGAAGAAGTATTTTTTATTTTGATTAGCGTGAAGGTGAGGCTGAGCACGGAAACCCCCCTCCCGTTGAAATGGAACGGGAAGAGGGCGGTTAGAAAAATGTTGTGGTTGAGGACACTCAGCCTAGAGGGATTTCAAGTAGTGGCTCGTAACGGTTGCTGTTCGAGCGTAGCTCGTAAATTTGCACAGATTTTACTAGGAAAGTAGGATATGGCGTTAGCTCTTTCTCAGCTGCATGTGCCATATCGCTTAGCTCCTCTTTCGTTAAACCATGCTGTTCTTTTCCGAGTGTTAGGTGAGCAACGAAATTCTCCAGTTCAAAATAGTGGTTAATGAGTTTTGGGGGAGGTGAAATTGCTTTCACAATTGCTTCGTGCAAGGGATAAAGCTCATCAGAAAGAACGCTTAAGTAGAGAATGTTATCACCGAAGTAGTTCGGTTTGGCTAATGAAGTCGTGAACGGTTGCATGCTTTTACATACCGTCTTTACTTTTTCGATCCACTCCCGATCAGGTGTTAAACCGCCCTGTGCTTTTAACGTAATATGCGGTTCGACGATGAGAGAATCTAACCACTGATGTTGGAAGTGCTCGACCTTTTTTACATAGTCGGATGGTGGAGTAATGCCGATAAAATACTGTGAGGGCATAGAGCTTCAGTCCTTTTTATAGAATCATAGTTGTTTAATTATGGTCATTATAACAAATATAGGATCGGGAGAGTGTTTGATTGGTTGTCGTGTTCAAACATAGGGTATCATTGCTATATCTTGCCACTTTGCAAATATCGACAGCATTCGCCCTAAACCGGGTGGTGACAGGCACTTATAAGGGGGGCTATCATGTCTTCAGAACTTGAATCAAATCTAGATCGCGAAACGAAGTCGCCATTATTTAAGAGGTTCATCTTACAAATTCCCTATTGGAAAGTCATTCAAGTTCTTGCGGGGATGAATCTACTTTTTAGTTTGTTTTATCTCTCATTTCGAAATACTAGTCCGATTTGGAATGTGTTTGGGATTATGTTTCTCGTCATGATAGTGATGAGCATCTTAGGTGTGCTCAAGCAACGCAAACTTAGCATGGTGAGTACACAGTATCTGTTATTTCTTCCTTTTACATTGATTTTAATAGGTCTATTAAATTTTCAGCTTTCAAATCAGTATCCAGAGGAAACAAGCAGCTTGCCGATCTTGATCCCTTGTTTGTTCCTTCTCCTTCAAGCATGTACGCTTATTTTCGCCTGGAGAATGGACAAGGAGCGAAAAGGGAGAGTGAACGGCATCCCGAGATGGCTTTCTGAGCTGTTAGTATGGGGAAATATCGTTGTTTTACTCGTCGGACTTTTCACAAGTTCCCTGATTCTCTTTCGATATGAAAACGGCGGCTATGGGCCTTACGTGAATCAGCTCGCCTTGTTTTACGCATTTGTTTTCTTAGCAAGCACTGTCCTCATTTTACAGGGAAGCAAGGCGTGGAAAAGATCACACCCAACGGTGCGGAGAATCTTGATGATCGGCGGGTTTTCGATTGCTTTCGTTCATTTCTTACCGCTTTTCTCTGTCCCAATTATCATCAATCAGGCAGAAGAACAAGTAGAAGAGGCGTTTAGTCAGTGGGATTCATCGGCCTTCCAGTCGTCAGAATTTCAACAAACGCCATTTTCTCTTCCTGCTTATTTTCTTGGCATTCCACCAGCTAGCGTTGAAGGGGAAAAGGATGTGCTATTTTATGAAGGAACAGAAGGAGTGGACGATGGCATTGAGCTTCGCTTTGATTCCTTTTTTCCAAAAGAAAAGGAGGGGAAGTTGCCCGTCTTAATCCGCATTCACGGTGGAATCGTGGGCAAATGGAGATAAGGGTGATGAGAACGTGATGCAGCAAAATACGTATTTTGCGAACCAGGGCTATGCGGTATTTGATATTCAGTATGGGCTCACGACACTAAGTTCCTATGGATTAAGTAGTAATGTTCCTGATAAGGTGAGGGGACCATTTTCAATTGATGACCAAGTTCGTCACATTGGACTTTTTACGAAGTATTTAGCTGAACATGAAGAGGAATATGGTTTGGATCTTTCAACGACCTTTATCTCAGGAGGATCGGCCGGCGGTCATCTCGCAACGGCGAGTGCTCTTGCGATGACGGAAGGAAAGTATTCTGATTGGTTTTCAGATGAACTAAAGGTGAAGGGTTTAATTCCATATTACCCTGCGAATAAAGGACCTGCGTTAGGAGGAATTCCTGGCACAGAAGACCTGCTCTGGCCAGAACAGCTTGTGAGTGAAGAAAGTCCACCAGCGCTTCTTTTCCACGGGACCCACGATACGTATGTTGGCTATGAAACGGCGGCTTCTTTTAAGGAAACGTATGCGGAACATGAGAATGACAAAGCTGCAGTGATTTATATGCCATTCGGAAACCATGGAAGTGATTTCTACTTTTCTGGTTATTACAATCAGACGTTTACGTATTACATGGAACGGTTTCTGGCGTTATATCGATAGGTTTGTTGATAAGGGGCTTTATTTCCATAAAAAAATGGCTTTGATACCTCGTTCGAGGAGGAATCAAGGCCTGTTTTTTTATTCTTAAAATGGTACGGTATTGTAGGGATGCCGTTTAAACGAGGCTAATTCCGACCCATATGAAGTAAACGGTTACAGAAACGTTGAAAAGCGTGAAGAGCAGTCCGATTGTCGCCCATCCCTTTTTCTCATCACTCGTTCGGTAAACAACAAATGCGAATAAAATGGATAGTAAACAACCGACAAGGATGAAAATCATGATAGATAATGCGGCTGATTCACCGGAGCGAGAAGATACCGGAATCGATCAGAAACATAGCGAAAGTTGTTAGAATGCTAATAAAGATGAAGAAACCTGTTCTCCACGTCGTTCTCTTTGAGCGGTAGGTGCTAAACATTTCGTTCTCCTTTCTCGTCTGTTACGCTGCCTGTCCTTCATTATAGTGGAGTTAAAAGGAGAGCACAAATAGCGTTGAAAAGGATCAAGGAGATTAGGGTGAACATATTCGACAATGTTCGACTGAAATCGGGTGGTGACAGGCACTGCTCAACGAAGGAGTGAAACGATGAACAATATGATAGGGGTGTTTTTCTACCTCGTTATTTTAATTCTCACAATCTTAATTTACCGGAAATCAGATGAATTGGAGCCTTCTTTAATGTGGAAACTCATCGGCTATACGATTCTCGGTGGTTTTTCATTTCAGTTTAATGAATGGAAGTTACCGCTTGGTTTCCTCATTTATTTATTATTCTTCAGAAATATAAAAGTAAATGCAAAGGCGAAGAAGCGTGCGGTTTATTTAGGTTTAGTGATCTTCCTAGTGTCAACAATCGTCCCATGGGTACAAAACTACATATATGAGCAGCCAAAAGAAATTACGGTACTGAACCCTAACTTCTATGAAGGCAGCCTTGCGAAAGAATGGGAGAACATACATAGCAAACTAGGGAATAAAGAAAATTCGGTCAAGGTCCTTGCTTTCGATATGGCGATTAGTGATGAAGGAGAGATTGAAGACTTAGATATGTACGTAGAAGAGAATGCAACGCGTGAAAAAATTCATTATGATGTTACCCTCTCTCATGAAGATAAGGAATTTATTGTAGAACGTATAAAGGTTGAAGGGGACGCTTTCCCATTTACTTCAGAAACCGTGACAGAAGGGGAGTTTTTCTTCAATCAGATTGATTTGATTAAGAAACCTATGCTAAATGAAGAGGGTGTGGATACGTACTATTTATCTTCTAGTGGGCAGAGAACGAGTTATCCTCAAATGGATGAGGATTCTTATCGCATTGATACGGCTGGTAAGAGAAAAGTGGGGGAAAATGAATTACCGACTGATCCCGTCGTCGTCGATATATGCGATGGTGACTGTGATTATCGAGCATATTTTCTTTTTGATGTGTTAGAGAGAATGCCTCCAATTACGGAAGATAACGTTCTTGATATCGCGCAACAGCAATCATCTGAAATCAAGAGCTGGCTAATCAATCACACCGGAGATGAACTCGGACTTGAGAAAAATGGAGAATACTTCTTAACTAAAGGCGGGAATAAGGAAAAAGTAAGCAAGGAGACATACTTTAAGGTATTAACAGGAACACCTGATGTAGCTATCAATCAAAATGGTCAGAGATGGGAAGTAACAGTAAAAACGCCATATGGCGATCAGCCCCACCAGCTGGAATTTACAATAAATGAAGCGTTGATGGAAGTGGAATGGGTTCGGTTTAAGTAGGTTAATATTTCAATCATTAGACCCATGCTCTTAATCCGAGATGGGTCTAAAATGATTCGTCTGAAATAGATCTCTCTCTTTTCAAACCAGATTGATCGTTTTGTTCATGATAAAAGATCACCGCTTCTTTCAACTTTTCATTTTCCGCTTTCAACTGATTGATCTCGTTTTTTTGCTCCTTCATCCGTTCACGATAGATTTTTACCCCAAAACATAACATGATGAAAGCGATATAAAGGACAAAGTCGAAAGTGCTCATCCCTGATGAGTACATCGATTCACCTCTTTAATGGTTTGCTTCTTTAGTTACTTCTCCCTTCAGGTTTATCCAACTATTTAGATACTTTAATTGTATAATTATTGGAAATAACCTTACAATGTGGATTTGGGAAATTAGTAAAAAAAGAGGATGGGGTATGTTTCTTTTATTTAAGAGTTACTTTCAATCTTTTAATTGTATAGTACAATTAATCATGTAGCATACATTAAATGGAAGTGGTGATGAGATGAATCAAAATCTGTTAACCCTCCCGGCAAGTGGCACATGTAAGATCATTTATGAGCACATGATCCATGCGTTTCCTAGTCATTATCTCTACAAAGAAACACCGTATGTCGCTTTTCGTGAAACAGGTGGATTTATTGAAACGATCTACACCGTCCGTGATCGCCTGGTACTTATGCCTCCCTATCATCCTACATCAGCAGACCTCACACGTTTCGACTCACACACTCAGGAAAGAATTCTTTCTTACATCCAGGATCGAAAAAAAGGATTTGGTTTTGAAAAACCAGGACAAGCCTATATGTTTTGGATTCTTGACCTCGAAATCCCATTATCTCACCGACCAAAAGTGACACCGAACACGCCAGGTCACCAGTACTTTTCATTTGAAGATTTTATCTCCGGTGATCAAGTGATCACGAAAAATGGCACTCTTTCAAAAACCGGTGTCTTCGAATACGATGACTTCAGGGACAATTTGCTACTGGATAAGTACAATCCCATTTTACCCGCTATGAGAAGTATGAAAACAAAGCATTTAAGAAGTGAAAATAGTGAAGACGCCATCACGTGGAATGTGTTTAAATCGCTTCAGCAAATCAATCCAGCGTACTGGTATACTGAACTAATTTCAAAAGGGATTGATCAGACAACGTTTAATCTTAAAAAACAAATCCTCCCTAACGACGTCCCTCACAATTTAACGATCAAGCTCTGGGAATCGATTCGACCACCGCTACGAGGGGACCAACAGGCAGAAGGTGCAACGGAAGTGGATGTCATCTTAGAGAGTGACGCTTTCGTCTGGTTCATTGAAGCAAAGTTCAAATCAGACATTTCCACTGGAACGACGCATGGTCAGGAGAGAAACCAGGTTCTACGAAATCTTGACGTCGGGTCCCATTATGCAAAAGGAAAAGATTTTTACTTTTCCCTCCTGATTCTAGATGATGTGATTTCGACGAAAGGTGTTTCAGCGGTCGAAACTTATAGTAGAGAACTGACAGAGAAAGGTCAGCCGTTTGAGAATCGCTTTTCAAACGTTCAGGGGGTAACCGTCTTTTACTGGCGTGATTTCGTAGAGATCTTTAAGAATTGTATGCAGGAGCTAGAGGATGATTTTGAACAGCTGATCGCGGCTCGGGCTTTTCATTGGATGACAGAAAAGGTCGATCAGCTTGTAAAAAAATAATTTGTCTGGGACAAGGGACTGCGTAATTGGCAGTCCTTGTTTACGATTAAAACTCTGGGAGAATTCCTTCCAATCTCCGTGTCTTTTCTACTAACTTTCACCTTTTTTTAGACTTCATTTCAAAAAAATGTTTACTGCTTATGAAAAAAGGTTATTCCTCCTACTACAATAAATCGAGAAATTATTTTTCATAGGGTAGAGGAGGAGTCAAGATGCAATCACTTTGGTTTACATTGCTATCTTGTATAGCATTCATGGTGCTTGTTGGATACATAGCTTATCGGAAAACGAAAGGAACCACGAGCGGTTCCGATGGGTATTTTCTTGCAGGAAGAGGACTAAGCGGTGGGTTTATTGCCGGCTCTCTTTTGTTAACGAACCTGTCAGCTGAGCAGCTGGTCGGGTTGAACGGTCAGGCGTTTCGGACGAACCTGTCAAATATGGCCTGGGAAGTAACGGCAGGGGTAGCGGTTGTCCTGATGGGACTTTACTTGCTTCCAAAATATTTGAACATGTCCATTACGACACTTCCGGAGTTTCTGAGTAAACGATTTGACGAAGGGGTAAGACGCTATACCGTTGTATTGTTTATGGTTGGGTACGTTCTGGTAACGATTCCTTCTATGCTTTATTCTGGTGCACTTGCGGTGCTTAAGCTGTTTGATGTACCGGATATTTTAAACATTACATATACTCAATCAATCTGGGTCGTCATTTGGGGAATCGGCATTATCGGCGCGGTTTATGCCATTTTCGGTGGTTTAAAAGCAGTTGCCGTTTCCGATACGATAAACGGGATTGGGTTACTCATCGTCGGTGCGCTTGTTCCAATCCTTGGACTGATCGCACTTGGAAATGGTGCTTTTCTAGATGGTGTCAAAACCATCACAACAACCAATCCAGAAAAGCTTAATGCGATTGGTGGTCCGGAAGATTCTGTTCCATTCGGGACGATTTTTACAGGGCTGATCATTGCGAATATGTTCTATTGGGCAACGAACCAGTATGTTATTCAGCGTACATTAGGCGCACAAAGTTTAAAAGAAGGGCAAAAAGGGGTTATTTTCTCAGGATTCTTTAAACTGCTGATCCCCATTTTTATGATGGTACCAGGAGTTATCGCGTTTCATCTGTATAGTGGAGAGCTGAAGTCGGTTGACCTCGCGTATCCAACGCTTGTGATGAACGTGCTTCCATCCTACTTATCTGGCTTTTTCCTTGCTGTCTTGCTAGGTGCCGTATTAAGTTCATATAATTCACTATTAAACAGTGCTTCGACGATGTTTGCACTCGATATTTACAAACCGGCAATGAAAAAAGATGCGACAGATGAACAGCTCATCACCGCAAGTAAATGGTTCGGTTCGATCATTGCCATTGTGACATTCTTTGTATCACCTATGCTCATGTATGCACCAAATGGGTTATGGGATTTGATCCGTAAGTTTACTGGCTTTTTCAACATTCCGATCGTGGCCGTTGTGCTGATCGGTATTCTATCGAAAAAAGTACCGGCACTAGCCGCGAAAGTGGCAATCATTTTCCATGTGGTGGCTTACTATATGATGGTATGGGGCACGGAACAGCTCTTTAACATTCCGCTGAACATCCATTTCATTCATATTTACGGCATTCTATTCGTAGCGGAAGTGGCCATTATGTTTGGAATTGCTTATTGGAAGCCACAAGAGAAAGCCTATATTTTCCCGAAAGCGTCTAAAGTGAACATGACGCCGTGGAAGTACAGCGTGCCTGCAGGTATTCTACTCATCGCAAGCATTTGCGAAACGTATCTTCTCTTCTCGCCAATTGGCGTTGCGTATGCGGACGGAATGATCTCGCCATCATTCTTACCAGCGACAGGAGCGCTCGCGGTCGTCACACTGATTGCGTTTGCCGCTGCAACTAAAAGCTGGGAACGGAAGTACGGTCATGCAGTTCGAAGAGCGAAGAATGCTGTGAAAGAAAAAGGAAGAGAGGTTGGCGGTCAGACGCAGCAACCTCAGGTGAATTACTTTTCTGAGAAGGATCTATAAGGTAAAGCTAGACATTTTCACCGGCTGATCGGTGAAAAAGAAGTCCGCTACCCTCACATTCGAGGTGGCGGGCTCTTTTTTAGCATTATTCGCTGCACTCTACCTATTAACAAACGACCAATCCGGTATAATTCCGCGATATTTTCGTTTTTTCCGCGAAAATGGGTTCTCGTGTATCTTCTCAATGAACGTAGCGTTCACAGCGCATGTCACCTTATCTCACACAGAAAAACAGTTGAAAACCTATTCAGCACGTTTAAAAGGTTTACACCTCGGGAATGTTGGGAATTTTACCACTATTCGATTCGCTTTATTTTATTAAAGCGATATTTAGATAAAAAGGGTGGTTAAATGAACAACAACGAATTTAGAATTGAAACTCTCTTACGTGGCCAGTATTTTGGACCTTCCCGTCAGCACATGACGTCTGTTGTGTACGATTCTCGTGATGTTGAAGAAGCGGCAGCCTTTGTTTGTGTGACTGGTGAGAAAGTGGATGGGCACGTTTTTATAGAAGACGCGATTCGCCTTGGTGCCAGCATCATTGTTGGAACGAATGAACCCCTATTAGAAACCTATGCTGCGATGTATCCCTCGATCAGTTTCGTTTGTGTGAATGATAGCCGGGAAGCATTAGCCGATCTCGCGAAAATTGTTTATGATTCTCCTTCTGAAGCGCTAGTAACGATTGGGGTAACCGGAACGAACGGGAAAACGACTGTATCCTCTTTTACATACTCTCTTCTTAATGCGCTTTCCTTCCGAACAGGCTGTATTGGAACGGCTGGGATTTGGGATGATCAGAAGAAAACAACGTTTAAACAAACCGTTCCGACAACGCCGGAAGCTCCGGACATTCATCGTGTCCTCGCCTACTTTCGAGAGCGGGAGATGAAGGCAGCGGTGATTGAGTCTACTTCGATTGCCATTGAACAGAAGCGATTAATCGGCCTTCATTTTGATGTTGCTGTTCATACGAATTTAACACCTGAACATTTGGAATTCCATGGCACAATGGAAGCGTATAAAGAAGCGAAGTTAAAGTTATTCGATCAGGCAAAGCGCGCTGTCGTGAATATTGACGATCCTTTAATGGCCCCAGATGTCATCACTCGTTTTCGTGGTTCGCTTATCACGTACGGTACGTCTGGTGTAGGCGATCTCCAGGCGAAAGATATTCAGACATCGACAAATGGAACTTCGTTTACTCTTTCAGCCTTTGAAAAAAATCATCAAGTGGACGCACCAATCGTAGGAGACTATAATGTCGCTAACCTCCTCGCTGCGATCGCAACGTGTTATCAAATCGGCTTTTCAATCGAAGAGATTTTGTCAGTGGTAGCTAGCATTAAATCCCCTGAAGGTCGTTTTCAGATCGTGGAGAATGAAGCCCCGTATCAAATCGTGCTCGACTATGCGCATACACCGGATGCCCTTGTGAATGTGCTAGAAGCGGTACGCGACGTACCTTACCGCAAATTGATTGTGATGATTACCGGCATAGGGCTGCGAGATCCAGCTAAGCGCCCGTTAATGGCTCAAGTGGTTGATGGAATGGCGGATGAAATCGTGGTCAGTGTGGATCAGCCGGGTCACACCAATCGTCAGGAAGTGGTGGATGATGTACTAAAAGGGTTTAAGAACCCTTCTGCACCGCATATCCATTCACGCTTACACCGAGAGGAAGGCATCCATCATGCCTTCGATTTAGCTGAACCTGGTGATGTGGTACTTCTCACAGGAATCGGATTTGGAGGATATCAAATCATTGGTGATGAGCGCGTCCCTTATTCCGAACTTGCTGTCATTGACGATTACTTCGAGAATGGATCGATGGATTTAGTTCAAATAAAAGAACCTTGCTGAGCGAACAAAAGGATGGAGATTCCCTTAGATGGATTGGGGGGATCTTCATCTTTTTTTTATTGTTAGAAAGGAGAAAAGGACAAATGAGTGCAACGGATTTTTGGCGTATTATGGTATTGTAAAGAAAGACCAGCACAAGGAACAGCAAGGGGGCTTTACTTGAAGAAAGGCAAGAGAAGGAAGTGTGAGCGGCAATGATCTCGCCTATTTTCACAGGACCAGGCACCTCGTTGCCCCTATTCGCAATAAAGTAAAGCGAAGGGGGAAGATCCTTGTGAGCGATCGTTATTTAGGTATTATACTTCCAAAAAGCACGTACGAAGCGATGCCAGGGCTGGAAGGTGGCACGCGGAGCATGTTTCTGATTTGGGAGAGGGCAGCGAGAGAGCGTGGCCTCATGCTATGTTATTTTCGTTTCTTTGATGTGAAGCCAGGGCAGGAGATCGTGTCAGCCTACGTGTATGAGGAAAAGACGTTTCATTTAAAAGAAGTTCCGGCTCCGAAAGTGATTTATTCACGTGTGCTGGATCATTTGCCTGTTTTTCGTACGCATATTAAGGCGTTAATGAAGGAAGGTACTCAGATTTATAATGTTCCGAATTACGATGTGGAAAAGCACAAGGTTCATAACATTTTGCTTGAATATGCAAGCGTTTCTCCACATCTCCCACACACAGAACTGTTTTCAATTGCGAACTTAAATCAAATGGCGGCACGGTACAAACAGCTGATTTTGAAAAAAAGCTACGGGGAATTTGGCATGGGCGCCATGAAAATGGAACGACAAAAGAGGGGATGGCTTCTTTCATATAAAACAAAAGCGGGCGAGCTAAAGCAAGTTGATGTTAAATCGAAGTTACCCCCGGTTTTAGTGAGTCGCGTACAGAGCCAGACGTATATGATTCAGGAAATGATTCCGCTAGCGGATTACAAAGGACATCCATTTGATCTGCGGGTTGCTACGCAAAAGGATGAGAGTGGTGAATTTCAAGTATCCGGAATCATGTGTAAGGTGGCGAATGGCGGAGACTTTTTAACGAATGGCGCACAGGGGGGAAAAACGTACACCTTTGAAGAGGTTGCTCCACTTTCGCATCCAACTGTTCCGTATGCCACACTTGTGAACAACATTCACCTCTTAGCTCTCGAAACCGCAAACGTTCTGGATCGTCACTTTCCTCATCTTGCTGATCTCGGTTTCGATATTGGCCTAACAAAAGAGGGCAAACCGTATTTCATAGAGTGTAATTTTATTTCTGATTATGTAGGAGGCTTATTTCAAGATGGGCAGCTTCTTCATGAGAAGTGGGAAGCGGTTTTTCGGACGCCAATCCAATATGGTCATTATTTAATGTACAGGAAAAAAGACTGATTCGATCAGTCTTTTTGGGGTTTTGCGACAAGGGCCTGTAGCGTGTTGCTAAAGGATCTTCGCATGGATGTTTTGAGCAGGATGGCGGTGCGAGGAGAGGCAAGCTGATCTAATAATGTAAGAAGCTCTGCCTGCGTTGTGACATGATGGATCGCGGACGGGCTAAGTCCACCCTTCGCCGCCTCTGTACAAATCGGCGACGCATTTTTTCCAACGGCAATTAGCACATCCACGTTTTTCTTCGCAACAAGCGCCCCAACTTTACGATGCTCCTGTTCCGAATAGGCGCCAAGCTCTTCGATTTCTCCGATAACGGCAACCGTCTTTCTTCCTTCAGCGGTTTCAGTCAGCACTTCTAACGCCGCTTCAATGGAAGTGGGATTCGTGTTCCACGTATCATCAATCAGCAAGCTGCCTTTTCTGCCCTGATGAAATTGCAGGTGACTTTTCACGTGTTCAAAGGACCTTAAACGACGGATCGCATCTGTCATTTTCACACCCACTAGAGATGAAGCACCGAGTGCGGCAAGTGCATTTGATACGTTGTGTGTACCGTATCCCGGGACAAAGGCAGCATATTCTCCTTCAGGACAAACAAGTGTAAAATCCATACCATTTTTCTTAAGATTGAACGAGATGGAATGCGCACGGAAATGAGCTGTTGGATGCTGACCATAATAAAGAACTTTTCCGGTAAAATCACGTAAATCAAGGTTTCGCACCGTTTCATCATCACGATTTAAGAGGACCGTGCCGTTTTTCCCGACGGCTGTCAGCATTTTTGCTTTTTCAGCAATATATGCATCCTGGCTTCGGAACCCTTCGATATGATCGGTGCCAATCGCGGTGATGATGCCGATCTGTGGACGGAAATAGTGGGCCGAATAGAGAAGCTGATTTGGACCAGAAACCCCCATTTCAAACACGGCGCTGTCCGTATTGTCATCAATTTCTAATAGATAATCGAGGTTTCTGGCTAAGCCATTATGACTTAATTTTGTTCGCACCACTTGTTCTTTTTCTGAGAGAATCCAGGCGATCATTTCTTTCGTGGTCGTTTTGCCACATGTACCGGTGACACCGATGACAGGAAGCTTGAACATGGTTCGATAGTATGAAACAAAGCGATAATACGCTCTTCTCACATTCTCGACGTAAATGACGGTGACATCGTCTCGTACAGACTTCAGTGCTTTCGGATTAGAGGTGACAACGGTGATATTGCGCACATTTCCCGGTAGTGGGTAGGATGTTTTTTTCTTTAATACGAATACAAGCGATTCATCCGTAATAAGATGCTCGCCATATTTTGCGGCGTTCTTGATTGTCTTTGTTGCGCTACCAGAAACAACTTTTCCATCAAGAACACGAAGGATCACATGTAGGGGGAGATTTTTCATCAGTTACACCTACTCTCTTAATAGACTTCTATATAGCTTATTCGATTAAGAGAGAGAGGTACGGGCTAATCGATCATCTTAAAAGAAGCATATCTCTCTTTTCTTCTACGAGCATATACTAACTTAGGAGCTTGCCAGGATTGAAATTGGAGCGGGGGTAGTAGGATGTATGTAGTGAAACCATACGATGAAAAAGACCAGATGATGGTTGTTTCAAGTTCGTTTTATCGCAGACTTGATCGGCCTTCATTGAACCGAATAAAACTGCAGTACGGCATTAGAGAAGTAGATGTCACCATTCAACATGCTAACACGATCAATAACGATACGATTTACCTATCAACGAATGTGATGGAACAACTTGGGCTCCCACTCACATCTTCGTTTGACCTTGTTGTTCAGGGGGACAAGATCGTATTTGGACCTTATATTGGTATTCTTTGTGAATTAACGAATCGAAAACTAGCTGAAATGATTACAACGTACAAAAGCTTTGTTAAAGGATATTCGTATTTTGGGGGCACAATTGCGATTTTTTCAGTGGAAGGAATTGATGAAGAGAAGCAGGTCATTGATGGGTTTCTTTATAACGCGAAAAGCAAATCCTGGGATCAAAAAACATTTCCGTTTCCAGGAGTGGTTATGTCGATCGCAGAGCCAAGCTTAACGTCTGCATCAGACGCTTTTCATAAGCATATGAGAAATTTTCAATGGTTGTTAGGCGAAAAGGTGTTTAATTACCCACACTTTTCAAAGTGGGAAATGCATCGGATGCTGCTTCCTGAATGGAGGTCGAATTTGCCTGATACGGCGATTTATCAAGATATCTCGGATGTTTACGACATGCTATCAAAACATGGCAACATCTACATTAAACCACTTCATGGACGCTTAGGAAAACGAATCTTTAACGTGTTGAAAAGCGGACAGACGATTACCGTGAAATATGAAGAAAAGCGTGCAGAATTCGTTGATATGAGGAAAATGGCAACGTTTCTCGACCAGCACCTGATCCCTAATGCTTTTATCATTCAGGAAACCATTCCTTTAAAAACAGTACATCAAAGCGTGATTGATTTTCGCGTGATGGCATCGAAAAATTATAAAGGGCAGTGGGAGATTCCAGGCATTTACGCTCGGTACGGCGCAACCGGACATATTGTGAGTAACATTACTGCAGGCGGACATACCGAAATCGCGAGGAAAACGTTGAAAGAAGTGTGGAAGTTGAGTGATTTAGAGGTTCATCGAATGGAAAGGGCAATGGAGCGAATGGTGGTAAACGTGATTGAATCGTTGGAAAAGCAGGGGTATCAGCTAGGAAACATTGGCGTTGATCTTGGATTAGACGAGACAGGTCACTTGACTCTCATCGAAGTGAATCATCAAAATCCCGATCCGTATATTGCGCTCATGGCAAAGGATCGCCTCGCTTTTTATCAATGCCGCTTTAATAATATGATGTATGCACGGAAATTAAGTGGGTTTACGTATAAAGGAAAGCGCTTTGGTGAGGGGATGGATTGATAGGAAGGAGTAAGAAAGCTATCCTTATGTGAGACGAATTTTTCGTTCAACTTTGTCAAATAGAGGCAAAGGATAGCTATTCAACTTTTATTGTGGTGTTTCTCATAATCTTCATTCATTGGCGAATTTCCGCTTTTTCGATAAAGGGGTCGACGCGAAAGTATAATGGTTCCATCTCTTTAAATGAACACATGACCTGATCAGATGGCTCATCGAAAAAGACGATGGCATAGTCATTATCTTTTTTAGACCAGACACGTTGACCATATGGAACCGAATCGTCACGCTGAAGCGTCACATGTTCGATATCAAATGTAGACTGAATCCATTCTTGAACTCGTGTACGAGCTTCCATGACTGTAACCTCCTCTAGGTTTGATTAAGCACTTCTCCTATTGTTACCCGAATTATATGGGGCTTAAGCTATTTTTTTTGATTCGATCCGTGTTAGAATCATTCTTGTTAGTCAATAAAATAACAAATTAGCCAATATCATTCCTTTTTGGCCAATAAAAATACAATATGGCTACTATCGTAGGATTTTAGCCAATAAATTGAGCGGTTCACTCGCTTTTGCTCGATGCGAGAGTGGTTTTGATGGACTAAAGGATGAAGAATAAGAAGGAGAAATGATCATGCCGACAACAGTGAACAACATAAGAATCGAATCCGACTTTTTAGGAGAAAAGGAAGTTCCGCTTGATGCCTATTATGGCATCCAAACGCTACGAGCCGTGGAAAACTTTCCGATTACGGGCTACCGCATTCATGAAGAATTAATCAAAGGGTTTGCGATGGTGAAAAAAGCGGCGGCGCTCGCCAACATGGAAGTGAAGCATCTCTATTCTGGTATCGGGAATGCGATTGTGGAAGCAGCGGACGAATTGCTGGAAGGAAAGATGCATGACCACATCATCGTCGATCCGATCCAGGGAGGCGCTGGGACTTCGATCAATATGAACGTAAACGAAGTAATCGCGAACCGCGCGATTGAATTGTTAGGTGAAGAAAAAGGGAACTACATCGTTTGTAGCCCGAATACTCATGTGAACATGTCGCAGTCAACAAACGACTCGTTTCCAACGGCCATTCACCTATCCGTTTTAAATATGATGGAGCAACTGCTTAGCACAATGGAAGACATGCATGCCGTTTTCGAACAAAAGGCTGAAGAGTTCAATCCGATTATTAAGATGGGTCGTACTCATCTTCAAGACGCAGTACCGATTCGACTTGGACAGGAGTTTCAAGCATACAGTCGCGTCATTGCCCGCGATATCAAGCGAATCAAACAATCCCGCCAGCATTTATATGAACTGAACATGGGCGCTACGGCGGTAGGAACAGGACTAAATGCCGATCCGCGCTATATTGAATTCGTCGTAAAAGAACTAGCCGAGATTAGTGGTTTACCACTTGTAGGAGCGGAAGATATGGTCGACGCGACGCAAAATACCGATGCGTACACCGAAGTTTCAGGTACGTTAAAAGTGTGCATGATGAACATGTCTAAAATCGCGAATGACCTGCGCTTAATGGCTTCAGGTCCACGAGCGGGATTAGGGGAAATCAGCTTGCCAGCGAGACAACCTGGCTCCTCAATTATGCCTGGTAAAGTGAATCCGGTGTTACCAGAAGTGATTAACCAGGTCGCATTTCAGGTCATCGGTAATGACAACACCATCTGCCTTGCTTCAGAAGCTGGACAGCTTGAGTTAAACGTGATGGAGCCTGTGCTTGTTTTCAATTTGCTTCAGTCGCTTAGCATTATGAAAAATGCCTTCCGCACGTTTACAGATAACTGCTTAAAAGGCATTGAAGCAAATGAAGACCGCCTCAATGAGTACGTCGAAAAAAGCGTTGGCGTGCTTACTGCCGTAAACCCGCACATCGGGTATGAAGTCGCAGCACGTATTGCAAGAGAAGCGATCCTAAGTGGCGCTTCCATACGAGAGCTTTGCATAAAATACGATGTACTGACAGAAGAAGAACTGAACTTAATTTTAGATCCCTATGAAATGACGCATCCAGGAATCGCTGGCGTGTCGTTGTTTGAGCGAGAGTAATCGTTAGCCGCACTTCGTTGTTAAGCGAAGTGCGGCTTTTTTGCTGTGTGAGGAGAGTGCAGTGCTTTTAACTCCTGTTCACGTTAGAATCATTCTAGTTAGCTAATAAAAAAAGATTTTGGCTAATATATTTTGGATTTAGCCAATAAAAATCGAGTTTGGCCAATATATTCGAATTTTAGCCAATAAAGCGCGATGCTGTCCCTCTCGCAACGCACATCAAGGAAACCGGTTTACCAAATAATCGATAAAATTTTAGAAAACTCTCACATCGGCTATTGAAATCGGATACATTATATGTTTTAATCAAACCTAACGAACCATTTCGGCTCTTTTTTTGCCGTTTTACGAAACCGGTTTCTATAACTTGTTTTGTTCATCTATGGGTCTATCATTTAACGGAGGGGATATTGCATGAAAGGTAAAAAGAAATTGCTTGCTGGGCTGTTACTCGGGACATCTCTATTGCTTGGAGCTTGTAACGGGGGCGGAGAGGAATCATCTGGAGACGGCGACAAAGTGACGTTGGACTTTTGGACATTTGGTGCGACAAACTATGAATCTCTCGCGGAAGAATATATGAAAGACAATCCGGACGTGGAGATTAATGTAAAGACATCTGAACTAGGGGATCATCATAACAGTCTCTTTACATCGATTTCTGCAGGGACGGGTGCTCCGGATCTTGCGATGATTGAAGTGGATCAGCTTGACCGTTACCGTGAAGCACAGGAGCGTTTTGTGAATTTGTATGATCTTGGCGCAGATGAAGTGCAGGGCGATTACCTTGATTGGAAATGGAACATGGCAGAAAGCACAGATGGCGACTTCTTATTCGGTCTTCCGACAGATATCGGTCCGAAAGCGATGTACTTCAACGTCGATGTTTTTGAAGAAGCGGGCTTACCAACAGAACCAGAGAAAGTACAAGAAATGATTTCAACACCTGATCAATTTGCAGACGCTGCAAAAACCGTGCTTGATAAAACAGACAAGCCGATGGTTGATAGCATGGAAATGGCTTACCGTGCCAATATGGATGCGTTAGAGAAAAGTTACTTTAACGAAGACGGTGAACTGATTATTGGCAAAGAAGGTAATGAAGTAAAAGACGCTTATGATTTCGCTGTTTCTCTTTATGAAAAGGGTTACGTAGGAAAATACGAAATGTGGACGCCTGAATGGGCAACGGCTCTAAACAAAGGTGACTTTGCGGTTGAGATGGCACCAGCCTGGTTGAAAGGCTACATGACTGAAAATGCACCAGAAGGAAAAGGCAACTGGCGTGTGACAACACTACCAAGTGACTTTGCTGGTAACTGGGGTGGATCTTACGTCGCGATCCCTGAAGAAACAGAGCACAGTGAAGAAGCTTATGATTTTGCACAATGGCTTGTTTCTCCTGAAAATCAATTGAAATCTTTTGAAGAGAGCGGACTTTTCCCTTCTGCTCCAGCTGTCTATGAAATGGACGAATTTGTAAATAACGAAGATGAATACTTCGGTGGTCAAAATACGGCAGCGACATTTGCTGAAGCCGCAAAAGAAATTCCGGCTGTTTACAAAGGACCAAAATATGTCACGGTCAATGATGAAGTCTTGACGGCTCTACGAAACGTACAAGAAGGCGCTGACCCAGAGAAAGAATGGAAAGATGCGGTTAAGCGAATTGAAGGATTAGTGAAACGTTAGGCATAGTTGTTAAAAGGCTGGCGGGGGGAACTCTTCCGGCCTTTCACTTTGAAGGAGGTTACAACGTTGGAGGAAGTGCAGAAGCAAGCAAAGGCTCGTTCAACGACTAAAACTAGGAAACTATCTGAAAAGAAAAAAGATATGATTTCCGGCTATTTATATGTCGCTCCATTTTTTATCGTCTTTGGCATTATCGGGTTGTACCCAGCGATCTTTAGTATCGTGCTCGCTTTCCAGGAGTGGAACGGACTTGGTGAAATGGAATATGTCGGGCTAAGCAATTTTACCGTCGTTCTTCAGGATCCATTGTTTTGGAAGTCGTTATATAACACCGTCATTATCGGTTTAATGGGGACCGCGCCACAGTTAATCGTAGGGATTGTACTCGCCTACTTCCTTAACTTGGCTGTTATCCGCTTTACCAATTTCTTTCGCGTCACCATTTTTATGCCATACATTACATCGATGGTTGCCGTTGCCCTCGTGTTTGGCGTTTTCTTTAGTAGCAATGAAACGGCACTAGCAAACTATGTGATTGGCTTGTTCGGCTTAGATCCTGTTAGCTGGAAAACGTCTGAATGGGGAGCGAAAATTGCGATTGCGCTCATGGTCTTCTGGCGCTGGGTCGGCTATAACACGATCATTTATCTTGCTGGATTGCAAAGTATTTCAAAGGACCTCTATGAAGCAGCTACTATTGATGGGGCAAACAAAATCCAGCAGTTTATCTACATTACAATTCCATTGTTGAAGCCATTCATCATTTTGACAGTATTTATGTCCACTGTCGGAGCGCTTCAATTATTTGCGGAACCAACCGTGTTCTTAGGATCGTCTGCGTTTAGCCGTGATGAAGCGATGACCGTCGTCATGTACTTGTACCGTGATGCCTTTAACCTTGGTTCATTCGGAACAGCATCCGCGACAGCTGTCTTGCTGCTAATCATCATCATCGGTGCTGCGGCCATCAATACGTGGTTAACATCAGGCATTGGCAATAAAAAGAAGAGAGGTGCGTAAGGCATGAAACAAAAGCATAAGAAACAATCAAAAGCTGGCACATTGCCGATTTATCTGATTTTAGGATTTACCTCTCTCTTTTCACTATTTCCTTTTTACTGGATGTTTGTGATGGCAACGCAGCCGAGTGCGGCGTATAACTCGATTCCCCCGACGCTATTACCGGGTGGAAAGCTCGTGGAAAACTTCCAGAAGGTACTGGATACGATTCCGTTTTTCCAGGCCATGTGGAATACGATTCTTCTTTGTACCGTTGTCACTCTAGCCGTCTTGCTGATTAGTTCATTAGCTGGATTTGCCTTTGCGAAATTCACATTCCCAGGGAAAAACTTTTTATTCATCTTAATCCTGTTAACAATGGTTATTCCGCCTCAACTGGGATTGATTCCACAGTACTACCTTATTTCGCAACTAGGCTGGCTTGATTCGCTATTAGGAGCGGGGATCTTGTTCTTACTGAATCCGCTCGGAATTTTCTTGATGCGCCAATACATCAGTGAGTCGGTTCCAGACGAACTGATTGAAGCGGCAAAGCTTGATGGCTGCTCGAATTTCCGCATTTACTGGAGCATCGTGCTTCCGATCATCAAGCCTGCTTTCGCAACGCTTGGCATTATCGTTTTTACATTAGTATGGGGAGAATTCCTATGGCAGTTCACCGTTCTCCGTGACCCTGCGTCCTATACATTACAGGTGGCGCTCGCTTCACTAAACAATGCCTTCCGCGTTGACTTTGGTATGCTGCTATCTGGCGTGTTCTGGGCAACCGTGCCATTGATTGTGATTTTCCTTATTTTCAACAAATGGTTTATTTCGAGTATTACGGAAGGATCTGTTAAATAATCGCCTGTCTCTCCTCCGTATTTTGATACAATAAAATGAGAATACGTTAGCGATGTTGCTAAGGAGATGAACGCGATGAATTTAACGATTCGAGATATTGCTAAAATGGCTGGAGTTTCTCCAGCGACTGTATCCAAAATCATGAACAATTACGAGGGCATCAGCGAGGCTACTCGTCAGAAAGTATATAAAATCATTGAAGACACAAAATACCAGCCAACGTTTTCAGCGAAATCACTGGCTACAAAGAAATCGAACTTAATCGGATTAATTTACGCAGGTAAAATCAACGTCGATTTCAAACACCCTTTCTTCAATGAAGTGATGAATACCTTTAAGAAAGCAGTAGGGGCGCTCGGATACGATCTCCTTCTGTTTTCAAACGAAAAGTTCTATCAAGGGGAAAGTAAATACCTCGAGCGATGCAGGCATTTCCATGTCGATGGCTGCCTGATCGTCGCAGGGGATGAAATTGAAGCAGCGGTTCATGAAATCGCGCAAAGTGAAATTCCGTGTATTGGGATCGACTTAAAGCTCGAAGGTCAAAAATCCAGCTACATTATGACGGACAATGCCAAGATTGGGCTGAAGGTCGTTGAGAATTTCTATTTAAATAAAGTAAAAAAGGTCGCGTACATTGGTGGGAAACAAGATTCGCTTATTTCAGGCATTCGTAATGAAGGGTTCATGGATGCGATGAAGCAGTTCGGCTTACCGTTGAATGAAAAGTGGATTCACTACGGGGATTTCTTTGAGGAGAGCGGATACAACGCCATGAAAAAAATTCTTCAAGAAGAGGAACGTCCGGAAGCGGTATTCGCTGCATCTGACATGATGGCGCTTGGAGCGTTGAAAGCGATGAAAGAGCATGGCATCAAGGTTCCAGAAGACATGCAGCTGATCGGCTGTGATGACATTGAATCTTGTCGCTATAGCGATCCCCCTCTCACGACCGTGAAACAGGATAAACAAAAGTTAGGAAAGCTCGCAGCCTATATGCTGGATGATTTAATCCAAGGGAACGAAGAGATCCATCCGGTAAAAGTGGACCCTGAGCTTGTGATTCGTTCATCTAGCATAGAGAGGTAAGAGGTATCCGACTACAGGAGGCTACCAACATGACAACGATACAATTTCCAGAAACGCTTAAATGGGGCGCAGCAACCGCTTCTTATCAAATCGAAGGCGCAGCGAATGAAGACGGCCGATCGCCGTCCATTTGGGATACATTTTCTCATGCCCCGGGCAATGTAAGAAATGGAGACCATGGAGACGAAGCGTGTAACAGTTATCATCTGTATAAAGAAGACGTGCAGCATCTGAAAAAGCTTGGCGTCGATCTTTACCGCTTCTCCATTGCCTGGCCTAGGGTGATGCCTGAAGGAAGAGGCGAGCTAAATCCGAAGGGCATCGCTTATTACCAAAACGTGATCGATGAGCTGATCGAAAATGGCATTGAACCAATGATCACGCTTTATCACTGGGATCTTCCTCAAGTCCTTCAGGACAAAGGCGGCTGGGAAAATCGTGAGACAATCGATGCGTTTAACGAGTATGCGGTTGCGATGTTTAAGGAGTTCGGGGACAAGGTATCAAAATGGATTACGATTAACGAACCGTGGTGCGCTTCGTTTCTATCAAACTACTTAGGTGCTCATGCTCCAGGGAAAACCGATTTACAAGCGGGCGTCGACGTCGCACACCATCTCATGCTCGCGCACGGAAAAGCAGTGCAATCCTTTAGAGAGCTTTTACCAGAAGGGGAAATCGGCTATGCGCCAAACACAGGCTGGCTTGAGCCGTTTAGCAATAAGCAAGAAGACATCGATGCTTGTAAGCGAGCGATGATGTGGCAAAAGGAATGGTTTATGGATCCTGTCTTCAAAGGATCGTATCCAGAAACGCTGATCACCATTTTTGAAAATCATAACGCCAAGCTCAAGCTTGAAGACGGCGACCTTGAACTCATTTCACAGCCGATCGATTTCATGGGCATTAACTACTACACGGGCAGTTTCGGACGATATAAAGAAGGCGAAGGGCTATTTGAAGTAGAGGAGATTCCACTCGATTACCGGAAGACGGATATCGGCTGGCCGATTTATGCTGATGGGTTCTACAACGTCTTATGTGACCTTCACGAAACGTATGGCGATGTGCCGATCTACATTACAGAAAATGGTGCGTGTTACAACCATGAAGTAGAAGACGGCGGCGTACAGGATCAGGAGCGCATCGATTACTTAAAACAGCATTTAACTTCGCTTCACCGTGCCATTGAATCAGGCGTACCAATCAAAGGCTACATCGTCTGGTCGCTGCTTGATAACTTCGAGTGGGCATTTGGGTATGAAAAACGCTTCGGCATCATCCATGTGAACTATCGTACATTTGAGCGAACGCCAAAGGATAGCTACTACTGGTATCGTCAAACGATTACGAATGGGTGGTTTGAGATTTAAGGGGTTAGCGTTTAAGAGATGAGAGCGGGACTCGAGAATGCGAGGGTTGCTCAATAATGAACAACCAGGCAGGAAGACACGAATATGTGCGGACTGCCTGGTTGTTTCTGCGTGGTGCTGTTTGTCGGTGATGAGTGGGTGTGCTGGCGGTTGTTCGGTGGTCAGGGGATTAGAATGATTCTCGTTAGCTAATAAAATGGGATTTTGGCCAATAAATCTTGTTTTTTGGCCAATAAAAATGAGATTTGGCTAATATCATGAGGATTTGGCCAATAAATCCCGTTTCACTCGCTACATGAGGCCGGATTTACTCATGTCACCGAGAGTTTCAAGCAGGTTAGCATCAACAATTACCAGAACTCCACAACCTAAACCGATAATCGAGCTAAAACCGTAAGCGAAAGGCATTTAATCGACACCATTCTCCAAATACCGGGTGGTGACAGGCACCATGCCAAACCATTCTACAGGCACCATTCTGCACTTTCCTGTGGGAAAGCGCCAAAAACCGGAAGGACTATGTTACCATGAATCATGTAGTGCTTTAGGAATAAAAAGGGGAGGGAGGTGGAATTTTGGAAAAATGGATGAAGTTCCTTGAAGTAAATTCTTCTCGCATTTTTGATTTGACGATTGAGCACGCCATTTTAGTAGGGTTAGCGATTCTGGTAGCACTCCTCATTGGTGTACCGCTAGGAATCTATTTAACGACAAATGACTATCTGGCCGAAACAGTTCTCCAGATTGCGTCTGTTATGTTAACGATTCCAAGTATTGCGTTATTTGGTGTTATGATTCCTGTCTTCTCGATCGTGAATCAGGGGATTGGGTTTGTACCTGCTTTCGTGGCATTGGTTCTCTATGCCCAGCTTCCGATTATACGGAATACATACACCGCAATTCGTAACGTTAATCCTCAAATGAGGGATGCTGCGATTGGGCTTGGGATGAAGCCAATTCAACGTTTGTTTCGAGTCGAGATTCCAAATGCGTTTCCAGTGATTATGGCTGGGATTCGCACGGCAGTTGTCATCAATATTGGTATCGGTGTCATTGCAGCCTATATCGGAGCGGGCGGTCTTGGCGTGTTAATTACGCAGGGTATCTCACGAGGAGATAACTATTTGATCATTACCGGCTCGGTTGCTGTTGCGATTCTAGCCATGATTGCGGATGGTATCTTACTATGGATTCAAAAACGGTTCACGCCGAAAAGCATTGCTAATTAAGGAGTGAGGTGTACGAATGATAACGTTTGACAAAACGACGAAAACATATGAAGGCAATGTCACCGCCGTCAAAGGGGTCGATTTTACCGTAGAAAAAGGTGAAATCGTCGTGCTATTAGGTCCTTCCGGCTGCGGAAAAACGACATTGCTCCGAATGGTTAACCGACTTGAGTCGATCTCGGATGGAAAAATCACCATTGATGGGCAAGATTCCATGTCACTAAACCAAACGGCCTTAAGAAGAAAAATCGGCTACGTGATTCAAAGCAATGGTTTGTTCCCGAACATGACCATTGAAGAAAATACGATGATCGTTCCGGATCTCTTAGGCTGGAGCAAGAAGGATAAGAAAGAACGGTTCCACAAGCTAATGGAGATGATTGGATTAAGCGGAGAGAAATTTGGAAAGCGGTACCCGCATGAACTTTCCGGAGGACAGCAGCAGCGCATCGGAGTTATCCGGGCACTAGCGGCAGATCCACCCGTTATGCTTATGGATGAACCTTTTGGGGCACTTGATCCGATTATCCGCGAAAAAATTCAGGATGAATTTTTGCAAATTCAAAAAGAAGTGAAGAAAACGATTTTGTTTGTCAGTCACGATATTGATGAAGCGATTAAGATGGCGGATAAAATTGTGCTTCTACGCGGTGGCGAGTTGATGCAATATGACACGCCTTCTGAGATGCTCGTCCGTCCTAAAAATGAATTCGTTCGTGAGTTCTTCGGAAAAGACAGAGCCATTAAAAGCTTAAGTTTACATACAATCCAGGACCTGCAAGAAATGATTGGTCTTGCGGAATTTGATGATGCAATTGCAGATACAAAGACGATTAATGTAAACCATGATCTCAGAAACACCTTATCCATGTTACTGAATCAGGAAGCGGATCAGGTCATTGTCAGTGATGATGACGGAAACAAGCTCGGTGCGATCACCATTGATATTGTTCAGCAGTACCTTCATTACGAAATCAAAGCAAAACCAGCCCCGGTCCTAGAGGGGGTATAACATGAATAAGAAGAAAGTGATAAGTCTTGTTGTACGCTATTCGGTTTACGCACTCGTCGCGTTGTTTTTCTTTTGGGCGATCCGTAACCACTATTTTGATTACATTTTTACAGAATCATCGACATTCTGGCATTTAATCAAGCAGCACTTACAGCTTGTGCTTGTGTCATCCGTACTCGCCTTACTCATAGCGATACCTGGTGGCATTCTCGTCACACGAAAACAATTTCGACGAGCCGAGTGGGTCGTTTCGAATACAGTTAACCTGGGTCAAACGATTCCAAGTCTTGCCGTACTTGCCTTGATGATTAGTATTCTTGGGATTGGCTTTCAAACAGCTGTATTTGCGCTGTTTATCTATTCGCTTCTGCCGATGTATCGAAATACCGTCGCTGGAATTGATTCCATTGATGAAAATTTAATTGATGCAGCGAGAGGAATGGGGATGAAGCCAATCCAAATTCTGTTCCGAATTGAATTACCAAATGCGGCGTACTCCATCTTAGCCGGAGTTCGGACGGCGATTGTACTAAATATCGGAACGGCTGCGCTCGCTTACGTTGTCGGTGGAGGCGGTCTTGGCGTATGGATTTTCACTGGCATTCAGCTGTTTGATAATGGCTACTTAATTTCCGGTGCAATCCCTGTTACGCTACTCGCCATTTTTGTCGATTATTTGCTTCGACTACTTGAGCGTCTCATAGTTCCTGAAGGCTCGAAGCCACCACAAGAATTGTAATGGGATTAGAGGTGTTGATGTGAAAAGCAAGATGCTTAGTGGAATCATCATCGTGATGATCTTAACAATGGTAACCTCCTGCTCAACCGTTGGGATTGGCGGGAAGCCGATCTCTGTTGGTGGGAAAAACTATACCGAACAGTATTTGCTCTCAGAAATGACGGCTTTCCTTTTAGACGATGCTGGTTATGATGTGAAGCAAATGAATAACTTAAGTAGTACCGTTGTGCGTAAAGCCCTTGAGAATGAGCAGGTCGACTTAATGTGGGAATACACAGGTACGGCGCTTCTTACCTATATGGGGCAGGATACGATCGCTGATCCTGCAAAAGCGTTTCAGCGAGTAAAAGAGATTGATGGGAAAGAAAATGATATCCATTGGATGAACATGTCTAATGTAAACAACACGTACGCGCTCGCCATGAGAGAAGAACAGGCGAAAGAGTTAGGGATTCAATCCATCAGCGATCTCGCCGCTTATATGAATGACCATCCCGGCGAGCTTTCCATTGCCTCTGACGCTGAGTTTGCGAACCGTCCCGATGGCATTCCTGGGGTAGAAAAAACGTACGGATTTCAGTTTGATACAAATCAAATCAACCAGATGGACATCGGTTTAACGCAGCGAGCATTAGACAATGGCGACGTTGACGTATCGGTCGCGTTTGAAACCGATTCCCACCATTGTGGAATATAACTTAATTACGCTTGAGGATGACAAGAATTTCTTTCCTCCTTATACAGCAGCAGTGACGATTAATGAAGACGTCTATGAAAAATATCCAGAAGTAAAAGAAATCACAAAACCACTTGCCGAGCAGCTTAACAGCGACATTATGCGAGAATTAAACTACAAGGTCGACATTGAAGGAAACAGTGTCTCTGTCGTCGCGCATGATTGGCTAGTGGAAAACGGGTTATTGGAAGAATAGAAAAAAGGCCTTTCCCTTCGTATAAAAAGAGGGAAAGGTCTTTTTCTTTTAAAAAGAAGCTTCTATATGCTCGACATAGGCGTCTGCTTTTGCACGAAGTTCCTCCTCAGATAAGCGCGAAGCCCCTTGCACCGTAAAAATCGGAAGGAAGCGCATGCCAGTGAGATTCGCCGTAGCATGAAACGGCTTCACAAGTTCACTCATGCTGTAGTGATTGAAGCCGCCTGCTTGATAGGCCGCTTCAGGACCGCCGGTGGTAATGGCAAGCAGCAATTCTTTTCCATGGAGGGCTGTGCCATCACTGCCATACGCCCATCCGTAGGTGAGCACGTTGTCCTGCCATTCTTTTAAAAGGGCTGGACTGCTGTACCAGTAGAATGGGAATTGAAAAACGATGCGCTCATGTGAAGATAATAGAGCCTGTTCCCGTTCAACGTCAATCTTTCCATCTGGATAAAGGTCATAAAGCTTGTGAATCGTCACATCTGTCTGTTCCAGACGATTGATGAGCGTACGATTGATTTTCGATTGTGGGAGATTTGGGTGTGCTAGGATGACAAGTGTTTTCATGAGCTCTCATTCCCTTTCGTTTGTATATGCAAATGTATCCTTAAAAATTTTTAGACGATATCAGTTTCTATATCTATTTGATTTTCATACATCTTATAAAAGGCATCCGCTACGTGAGCTGGCGAAAGAGCCGTTCCTTCTTCTACAAAACCTTTGATCGTCAGTGTTCCAACATAAATGCCTTTTGGCTGAAGCTCTTCATGTAAACTGTAGGCAAGGTTTCTTATGCCTGCTTTTCCAATTGAAAGAGAAGCATAGTCCGCATAAGGCTGTAGCGCGAGACCTCCGCCTGTTAACAGGATAAACCCTTGCTCCATATGTGGAAGCACACTTTGAACACTTGAAAGGGCTCCACCAACGCTAATTTCAAAATCGCGTGTTACATCACTTACGCTAAGCGTCGTAGGTTTTCCTGGCGTGCCGCTTGCTGCATTGTACAGCAATCCATCTATGTGACCGAACTGTTTCTTGATTTGCTCCATCGCATGCTTCAGCTCATCACCTTTTGTTGCATCCGCTACAAATGTAGCAACCTCCATGTTTTCTCCGCGTAGCTCTTCTGCATACTGTGCTAACGTTTCTTCACGACGCGCCACTAAGGCGATTCGGAAGCCCTGTTGACCAAATTTTTTCGCTGTGTGAAGACTAATTCCGGGACCAGCCCCAACAATCACAAGTGTTTTCATTTTGATGTCCTCCTTATATTTGTATATGCAAATGATAGTGTAAAAAAATTTATTTGTTTTTTTCTAGTTTTTGACTCGCTTCATGAAGCATCAGGCTTAAATTCATACTAAGCTCTTTCCCGAGAATTTCATTATAATCATCAAATAAAGACTTCAAGCCCTTACGAAACGCCACATAAAGTGCTTCTCCATCTTCAGTAAGCGAGATCATCGTTTGTTTCCCGCTTGTTTCTTTACGCACCAGATTTTGCTTGACTAACTTCTCAATAAATCGCGTGCTCGTTGAAGGTGCAATGGAAAGCTTCTGACACAGCTCTTTCTGCGTAATATTCGGCTGTCCATGAATCACCATGATCATATAAAAATACGAAGGCGCAAGGTCACTAAAATCAAAGTTCTTCTCCGCAAGCTTCGTAATGTTGCGGGCAAATCGATTCGACGTAAAGAACAAGCATTGCATTAAAACCTTTTCCTCTTCTTGCATACGTATCACCCTTTTCATTTGCATATACAAATTAACATGCTGAGATTGGATTGTCAATGGTTTGGAGGTTGGAGGGGGAGGGAGCATGGCGTTTGGTGCGTTCTGCGGGGGAAGGGCAGGGGTGTTTAGAATGATTCTTGTTAGCTAATAAAATGGGATTTTGGCCAATATATCTCGTTTTTGGCCAATAAAAACGCAATTTGGCCAATAAAATGAGGATTTGGCCAATAAAGAGCAGTTGAAGTCATGATTTCATCAGTGAAAGTTTAGCAGATGTCGGTTTTTTTGTTGCTTGGACTGTAAGTCAAGCGAGAGATTATGGAGAGTTGTCTGTTCTATGGGAGCTTATATATGATAAATTAGAATTATTGGAAATTTTTCAAAAAATGAGATTTATGGAAGATGAAATGTTAGGTAAACGGTCAGGATACTTGAACAAATGACTGTAAATCCGATATGCATCCAGTACAAAGTATAATATCTGTCGATTGATCGAGAGAGTATGTCAGAGGAGATCTGTTAAATGATAAGTTCGTCTGTTTTATGCTTAATTTTAATGTGCTTTATGGTGGGGGTTATATTTATTCGAAAGCATTTTAACAAAGCGGGTTACAATCATGGGCAAAAAAGAGACGCTATGATTGTACTTGGTTATCCCGCAAAAAAGGATGGGAGCATGACTCCAATTTTACGAGAACGAATCATTAAAGCAACAGATCTCTACCACACTGGAATTGCTGAAGTCATTATTTGTTCGGGTGCATCTGTCGCAAATAACTATGTTGAGGCAGAAATTATGGCGAGAGCCTTAGTGGAGTTAGGCGTGGATAGTAGCCACATCATACGTGAAACAAAAGCGAAGGGCACTTATGAAAATTTGGTGAAATCGCGAGAAATTATGCACGAGAGAGGGCTGAAAAAAGCGGTTATCGTCACCTCACCCTGGCATTTGCGAAAAGCTAGTTCATATGCGTTCCGGTTAGGAATGGATCATACCTTGGAAAAATCGAAAGTGCCAAAAGAAATCGTCATAGGATTAGGAATCATTTACGTTTACATATACCTACAGATGTTCATCATTTATTTGCGTTTTTATAGGTGAAACTGTTTCTGTTTTAGTAAAAGAGATATCGTCAAAATGGGTGATTATTAACTAATGTGGCAGTAGAAGAATCTAAATGGTGCTGTTGAGATCAATCCGGAAAAATGGAGGAGAACATGGTACATAACAAGTTTGATGAGTTTTTGAAAATCACCAAGAAATTAAACAATAGTGACATTATTCCATTACTAATGGGCTCGGTTGGCTTAGAAGTAATTACTAGTAAGAGTTGGAATGCTCAAGACATAGATATTCATGTACCTGGTGATAAAAGAGGGTGGGAAGTAGCACCGGAATTATCGATACATAACTGGATGGATATTGTGAATATCATGAATTCAATGGGATATAGGTTAATTGATTTGCATGAACATGAGTTCTTCAAAGAAGGGCTATCCGTTGAGTTTGGAATCATGGACACTTTACCAAGCTTCGCTGGAGTACCATTAGAAGACTTAGAGATGCGGCAACATGAAGGAGTTAAGTATTATTTGCTGACCCCAGAACAATATTTACGTGTTTATAACGCCTCATCAAAAGATAGTTATAGGGCAGATCAAAACAACAATAAAGATATTAGAAAAATAGAGTTTTTGAAAGAAGCAGGATTTAATAACTAAATTCCTTTGGTTTATCTGTATTGTTAGAACCGTGAAGGAGCAATTCATTCATTATAGTTTGCTCCCTTTGATTCGAGAAATAAAAAGTATTTACTTTTTAAATATTCAGGAGTAAACTATGTCTCAGTTAGATCAATCAACCGTTTCTTAATCTTAAATCGCTTAAACCTATTATGGTGCGGGGGACCCAATTTTGATGCAGTTATACTGCTTGGGGTGAATCCTATGGAAGCATAGGTAGGGCTACTCTTATAGCCCGAATCCGACAGCTAACTCCGTAAGCGTTATGAGGGAAGACGATGAAACTTGTGTTCGGAATGTAGGATCACAGGCTAATTTGTCTGTGGTCTTTTTTGTGCGCAAAAAGAGTTATCCTTTTAGGCGATGGACAGATTAAGAGCATAATGGAATTGCAATTGAGGGGAGAAGGCACCATGAAAAAAAGTTTTGCCATTATTGGACTTGGCCGATTTGGAGGAACGCTTTGTAAAGAGTTGAATCGGCGCAATGTCGAAGTTCTTGGAATCGATAAAGATAGCCAGCGCGTCAATGAATACTCGAATCATGCGACGCAAGCACTCGTATTAGATGCGACCGTTGAAGGGAATTTACAGCGAATTGGTATACGGAATTTTGATCACGTTTTTGTTTCCCACGGAGATGATCTCCAATCCAGTATCTTAACAACCCTGCTTTTAAAAGAAATGGGCGTTAAGAAAGTGTGGGTGAAAGCCAAAAATGATTATCACCATAAAGTACTTGAAAAAATAGGTGCGGATCACATTATTCACCCAGAGAGTGAAATGGCGAAACGCGTTGCTCATCATGTTGTTTCTGAAAAAATTATCGATTATGTTGAGTTGTCTGATGAGTATAGTATTATCGAAGTGATTGCCACACAGAAAATATCTGGGAAGTCGTTAAGTAAATTGGATATCAGGGGAAGGTTTGGTGTCACAGTGGTAGCGATTAAGCAAAAAGATAAAACTATTCTTGTGTCTCCTTCTGCTGAGTCGATGATTGAGAAAGAGGATGTTTTAGTCCTGATTGGAAACAACGATAATCTTGAGCGATTTGAACAGTCAGGGGTATAAACGATGATAACAAATCGGTTTGCCTTAAAATTTATTAAACTTAGTCCGCCGCAAGTCCTGATCTTTGTTTTCGTCGCTTTGATTTTTGTTGGAACGGGGTTATTGAAATTGCCTTTTGCAACGACAGATGGCATCACGTGGGTTGATGCGTTATTTACAGCGACTTCAGCGATGACGGTGACAGGATTAGTGGTTGTCGATACAGGAGAAGCCTTTACGCTATTTGGTGAAATCGTCATTGTCTCATTAATCCAGCTTGGTGGACTCGGAATCATGACGTTTGCCGTGTTAATCTTCATGGTGCTGGGACGTAAAATTGGCATGACACACCGTTTACTCGTGCAACAGGCAACCAATCAAACCTCGATAGGCGGGGTTGTCAAATTAGTCAAAAACATTTTGATTTTCTCTTTGGCCGTTGAAGCGATCGGCTTTGTTATTCTTGCAGCGCGATGGGTACCTGAAATGGGATGGCAGGCTGGAACGTATGCCAGTTTTTTTCATTCGATCTCTGCTTTTAACAATGCTGGGTTTTCGATCTGGTCGAACAGTTTAATGGATTATGTCGGGGATCCTGTTGTGAATATCGTCATCTCCTTTCTCTTTATTGTTGGAGGGATTGGGTTTACCGTACTGGACGATCTTATTCGGAGCAAAACCTTTCGGGGAATGGCGCTTCATTCGAAAGTCATGCTGACAGGGACGGTTGTCATTAATCTCATCGCCATGTTCACATTTTTTATATTGGAGTATCACAATCCGCAAACGCTAGCCAATTTATCACTTGGTGATAAATTATGGGGATCTTATTTCCAGGGGGTTACGACAAGAACAGCTGGATTTAATAGTGTGGATATTAGCGGGATAGGAATCGATACGGCTTTCTTTATGTTTGTTTTGATGTTTATCGGGGCAGGCAGTACTTCAACTGGAGGCGGGATCAAACTTACGACCGCTTTTGTAATTATCATGGCTGTCATTACCTTTCTTCGCGGGAAAAGTGATCCGGTCCTTTATGGAAGAACGATCAGAAAACATATCGTCTTAAAAGCGCTTGCGATTACAATCATTAGCATCATGACGGTGTATTTAACCATTTTTGTACTCGTGTTGACCGAAAATCAATCCTTTATTGAAATTGCTTTTGAAGTGATCTCTGCCTTCGGGACCGTTGGCCTATCAATGGGCATTACAGGGGATTTGTCCACAATCGGAAGGATAGCGATCATCTTTATCATGTTTTTAGGGAAGCTTGGACCACTCACTCTTGCCTTTTCATTAGCCCAACCAGACCGAACGAATATCCGTTATCCTGATGAAGATCTGTTTACTGGTTAATCGTAGGAAGAAGGGGGCTATTGCATGAATTTTAACCTGGATGAAGCGATTCAGATATTAGAACGAACGCCGTGGTCATTAGAAGGGTTACTCTCTGGATTATCGGAAGGCTGGTTAACGGTGAACGAAGGAGAAGGGACATGGACTGTCTCTGAAGTCATTAACCACCTGATCGAGAGTGAAAGAACCAACTGGATGCCAAGGGTAGAAACGATTTTAGAAGGAGAGGCAAATCCTTTTCCACCGTTCGAATCGGTTTGCTCATCTCACCAATGCCGCTAACCCGATCGAAACGAAGCTAGCTGAATTCAAAGAAGCTCGATCGAAAAGCTTAATGCATTTAAAGCAGGCGGTGCACTCAGATGCTCAGCTTGAATTAACGGGTCATCATCCCGCATTCGGTGAAGTGAAACTAAAGGAATTGCTAGCCACTTGGGTCGTCCATGATTTTACTCATGTGTCTCAAATCGCAAGAGTGATGGCAGAAAGGTACAGAGAAGATGTTGGACCGTGGGAAGCGTATTTGGGAGTTTTGAAACGGTAAAAATGAAAAGAAGAGGAAAGCTAACTTTCAATGATGGAAGTTAGCTTTTTTATGTATCCTTTTTAGAAAAAATCGTGTTAAAAATAAAATGAACGATTTAAACGAGGTCAACGTCATATAGGTGCAGGTAAAGGAGAGGGTTGTATGGAACGCGAGGAGGAAATTCAATTAATTCAGCAGGCACAAGCCGGAGACGATGATGCGTTCACTCAGCTTTTTCAGTGCTATTATGCTTTCCTCTACAAATATCTTTTAAAACTAACCTTGAATGAAGAAACGAGCGTTGAGCTTGCACAGGAGACAATGATGAAGTGTTATGTGAAGCTTTCCTCCTACAAAGGGGAAGCGAAGTTCTCCACCTGGATGATTTCGATTGCGTCGAGGCTATACATGGATGTGCTTCGAAAACAAAAGCGAGAGAAGAAATGGGTGGAGGACGAGAAGCATGTCCTGTCACGAAAGTTAGCGTGGGAAGCAAGTACAAAAGGGATGAACTGGAGCGATCTTTTCACCGATTTTAACACGTTAGACTCTACCTTAAGAGTTCCGATCTTGCTCCGTCATTATTATGGCTATTCGTATGACGAAATAGGAAAAATGCTCGGCATCCGTACAGGAACTGTGAAGTCCAGGGTGCATACGGGGATACAAAAGTTACGAAAGGAGTTGGATACGCCGTGAATGACAAAGAAGATAAAAAGATTGTGCAACACCTTAAACAGGATTGGCAGCAAATCGATGAGCTTGGAAAAGAATCACTTTCGAAGGTAGATATGCAGGAGCAGCTTCTGCTATTCCAACAGAAAAAGAAAAAAGCTTTTTATCTCGAAAGTGCGCTTTTCCTGTTAACAGCAATCGTGATTTTAACAGCCGTCATGGTTAGTATTTTCCAAGCTCCGGTCTTCTTTCTGATCATCCAGATTGTGGCCAGCCTGATCGTTCCTTTTGGTGTCTATTTCACTTATAAGAAAGTGAATAAGAAAGGAGTGGCCACTCATGACAAACCTTGAGCTCTTTGTTCTTGTTCCGATTTTGATTCTCTTGTTACTCACCCAGAGCATGCTTCTCTTTGTCGATGCCAAGAAAAAAGGCAGCTACCCGTGGCTATGGGGAATCTGGGGATTGATTCAATTACCGATGCCAACGTTATTTTATTTGCTGTTCGTTGTATGGCCATATAAACGAAGGCTAAAAAAGGAGGAGAGTTAAAAACATGGAAGCTTTGAACGACATAAACTGGGCGTTAGTGGCGCCATTGTTGATCTTGCAAGCAATCTTAGCCATTTCAGCGCTTGTGAGCTGCATCAAGCAAAAGGAAACAAACGGACCTAAATGGATGTGGATCCTTCTAATTCTGTTTGTGAATCTTTTTGGGGCGATTCTTTACTTTGTGATCGGACGGAAAAACAGTTAGGGGGTGGAAATCTTGCTAGTTAATATCGACAATCTATCGAAACAGTACAAAGAAAAAAGGGCAGTGTCGAACCTCTCATTTAGCATACATGAGGGAAGCTGTATGGCACTATTGGGTCCAAATGGAGCGGGTAAAACGACGACGCTACAGATATTAGCCCGCCTTCTCACACCTGACTCTGGCGCCATTCAATTTAAAGGATATGCTGAGAAAGACTATCGGCCATTGATCGGCTTTTTACCTCAGCACCCCTCCTTTTTTAATTGGATGACAGCCAAAGAATTTCTGTTTTTCGCCGGGAAGCTATCCTCTATTCCAAAGGAACAGCTTCAAGCACGTGTACAGGAGACGTTAACATTTGTGAGTTTAGAAGAGGCGATGAATAAAAGAATCGGAGGCTTCTCTGGCGGAATGAAGCAACGCCTCGGGTTAGCGCAGGCTTTGCTTCACAAACCGAAGCTGCTCATCCTAGATGAACCGGTATCAGCGCTCGATCCAAAAGGCAGGCGAGATTTCCTATATCTGATTGAAGAACTGAAACAAAATATGACGGTGCTTTTTTCGACGCATATTCTGCATGATGCCCAGCAAATCTGCGATGAAGTTCTTATCCTGCAAGATGGCTGTCTCAAGTGGAAAGGATCACTGCCTGCTTTACGTAAAGAGTTTGATCTATTGCCAATTAAAGTGCAAACCGAAGAACCGATGAACGGCGTCATCGAACAGCTTGAGATCATTGAAGACTATGAGTACATTGATGCGAAAACAGTGAAAGTAAGATTGCCTGAGCATGTTCACCATAATGAGCTTTTACAGGCGCTCATTAACCGGAACCGATCGGTGACTCACTTTGAAATCATGCAGGACTCACTAGAGGATGCTTATATGAAGGTTGTGAGACAATGACTCGTTTTCTAACGCTACTACACAAAGAAATTACTGAACTGATGCGGAATGGTAAGTTGATTTGGCTTCCGATTGTTCTCATGATTATCGGCATCTCGCAACCACTGACAAGTTACTATATGCCACAAATTCTCGATATGGCCGGTAACCTACCAGAAGGAGCAAGCATCAACATCCCGACCCCTACGGGTGAAGAAGTATTGAGCGGCGCCCTGTCTCAATATGGCACGATTGGAACCTTGTTGTTTGCGCTCGCCACCATGAATGTCATCGCTCAGGAACGACAAAATGGTTCCATTACGCTTGTGATGGTAAGACCCGTGAACGAGTGGCAATACCTAGGCAGTAAAACGGTTGCCCAGCTTGCCCTTTTGCTTCTATCACTTATCTTAAGCTACTGCCTCACCTGGTATTATACAAATTTATTATTTACTCCGGTCGACTGGCAGGTCATGCTGAGCAGCCTCGTCATGTACTGCTTCTGGGTGATCTTTGTCGTTTGCGTCACGATTTTTGTTGGCACGATCATCAGGCAGAGTAGCGCAATCGCCGGCGTCAGTCTTCTCTTTCTAGCGCTAATCAGCCTGCTGACAACACTTCTTCCGAGATTCATGGATTGGAGTCCAGGAAATATAAGAGGAGAAGCGACGAAGCTTTTAATCGAACAACAATGGACCGAGTCAGCCTGGACCGTCATCGGTAGTACCGCGACGTTATCTCTTTTGCTATTTATAGCAGGCGTCATGGTGATGAAGAAGTATAAGCGTTATTAGAGGGGGAGGGTATTTGGGGCGAGGTGGAGATGGAGATGGGGGGCGGGGTGGCGTACGTGTTTTGTTAGAATGATTCTCGTTAGCTAATAAAATATGGATTTGGCCAATATCTTTCGATTTTGGCCAATAAAAATGGATTTTGGACAATATATCTGGGGTTTGGCTAATAAAGTGTGAATCTCCTATACATCGTGAGTAGGAATGAGTGTTTAATAGAGGATAATGCGAGATAGACGGGAAAGAGAGTTGCCTTTCTGGATTTAACTGGTATTTCTTCGTTCTGTGTTTGAAATCTGATTCGAGTGGGAAGAAACTGACATACACGATAATACGGAACGGAGGAAGAGCAAATGAGCAAAACGATTTTTATCACAGGGGCCGGAAGTGGACTTGCGCGAGGAGCTTCTCTCGGTCTTGCTAAAAAAGGACATAAAATTATTGCAACGACTGAATTAACGTCACAAAAAACAGATTTGCTTCGCGAGGCACGAGAACAGGATCTGGATATCGAAGTCTTTAAACTCGATATCACGAACGAGCGGGATCGCGAACAGATTCGCAAGTATGATTTTGATGTGTTTGTGGCGAATGCGGCTCTTAATGAAGGTGGACCTCTTAGTGAAGTACCGATGGACCGTTTCCGCGCGTTATTTGAAGTGAATGTGTTTGCGACACTTGAAACAGCGCAGATTGCGGCCCAGGAATTTGTGAAAAAACGGAGTGGGAAAATCGTCTTCATGAGTTCGATGGCAGGTATCTCTGCGACACCGTTCGTCGGACCTTACACTGCGACAAAACATGCGCTTGAAGGCGTTGCCCAAACGATGCAAGGTGAGCTAAAGGAATTTGGCGTACAAGTAGCGACCATCAACCCTGGCGCATATGACACGGGCTTTAACAAACGAAGCGCAGAAGAAAAGTGGAAATGGTACGATGAAGAAAAGAACTTTACACCAAAGGAAGAAATGGAGAAGCAGGATGCTGCATTAAATGATTTGTTTGATCCCAAAGACATGATCGACAAAATGATTGAAATCATACCAGCGGACCACCATAAATTCAGAACCGTTTATCCTAAGGAAACAGAAGAGCAGTTGAAGAAAACCCAACAAGAGCGATGGGACATGGAGATCTAGTTGATAGAGAGGGATAAAATATAGCCAGTGCCTTTTACCGTATACGCGAAAGCGTGTGGAAGAGGCACTGGCTTTTTTTGTGGCTTGTGGTAAGGGGAGAGGTTGAGGGAAGGCGGTTGGCGGGAGGAATGAGTTTGTTAGAATGATTCTCGTTAGCTAATAAAACGTGGATTTGGCCAATATCTTTCGATTTTGGCCAATAAAAATGGATTTTGGACAATATATCTGGGATTTGGCTAATAAACAGGGACTACGCAAGAACCGAGACCGCGGATTTGCTCAGTAATCACACGTTTCCTCCAAACATTCTTCCTTTATTTCCGGAAATCCTTCACCTAACCCGATACTTCCTACTGAAAAATCGTTTTCGATCCCAGCGGAAAACTCAGCTTCTCCGCCCATAGAGCCATCTCAAAGCCATCTTTAATAATCACAAACTCTTTCTTCACACCCCTTTTTTCGAGGAGGAAAATCATCGCTTCGAATGGCTAACCCGGCGACTGTAAAATCTTCTTCAAGGTTGATGGTGAAATCCTCACCTTGATTCACCGTACCATCAATCGCCATACCGCCCATTTCTGTTTGATAGGGCGCGCCTAATGTTATTTCTTCTATTAAAAAGTTGTTCACCATATAGCTTTCCGCTGCTTCGGTTGCTTTTTGGATGGTCTCCTCATCATACGATTCTGCCTGGCATCCGCTAAAGAGGATCACCAAGGCGAGGAAAGCACCTCGATAGGACTTCATTCCATTTCACCTCACATCAAATCAGTGCTCATATGTACACGTGCGCTCCATACAATTTTCTTTTCGATCCGGAAATGTCTCGCTTACCCCAACACTTCCAACCGAAAAATCTTTTTCAATTCCAGCGGAAAAAGTACCCTCACCGTTATTCACCGATCCCTCTACCGTCATGCCGCCCATTTCATTTTGGTAGACGGTTGTGATTTCAACAGATTGGATCTCTTTAAAGTTGCTCTTGATGTAATTTTGTGTGGAAGCCTCCGCTTTAGCAATTGTTTCATCATCATACGTTTCATGGGAAGATGCCCAACTACACCCACCAAGGACAGTGAACATAAGAAGCACGCTAAGAAGTCGTCTTAACAAAAAATCACCTCGCAATAAGGAAAGGGAAGAAGCATTTTTTCCGTCACGTTAATAGTCACAAATGTTCTCCTTACACGCTTCTTTCTTCTCTGGAAAATGTTCGCTCTGGATGGACATCACTGAAATCGTCAAATCGTTATTTAACATCACTGAAAAAGCTTTTCCATTTGCTTTCCCTTCAAGTTTGAAACTTCCCATCTCTCCCTGGGAGGGATCCTTCAGCGTGATCTGTTCAATGCTCTCATAATTATTTTCTATATAGCTTGTCACACTCGCTTTCGCTTCTTTGATCGTTTCCTCGTCATATTCCTCTCTTTGCATCAGGCTACATCCCATAAGTAAAAGAAGTGTTAATGTCAAAAGAGAAAGGGGCCATTTCAATAGAATCACTTCCTTAGAAAGTTACAAACTATCATTTGAGACTAGCTATTAACCTATTCTTCCTGCTGTCCATAGTCACACGAGTGCTCTCGGCACGCTTCTTTCCGTTCGGGAAATCCCTCGCCCTTCCCGATCCCTCCGACAGTGTAATCTTCATTTACCCCAATATTAAATGTGGCCTTTCCATTGACCGTTCCTTCTAGAACGAGACCACCCATTGGAGCAGAAGGGGAATTGTTAAATTCTACGCTTTCAATGTTTTGAAAGTTAGCCTTCAGATAGCGCTCGACGCTCGCTTCCGCTTTGTCGATTTGTTCTGGATCTTTACACCACAACCGATTAGGATCGTAAACGATAGGAAAAAGACAAGTCTTTTCATTCACTATGCTCCTTACTATAAACGTTAGGAAATGCCTATTTATAATCACAAACGGTATCCCGGCATTCTTCTTTTACGTCAGGAAATCCTTCCGTCTCACCAACGCTTTTCACCACGAACGTTTCCGGATCAACGCTCGCTGAAAATTCAGCGCCATTGACCGTTCCGTTTATCATTAAACCTTCCATCGGATCACTCGTATCCTCGCTGAACGTCATTATTTCTACGTCCTCATAATTATGACGGAAATAGCTTTCTACGCTCTCTCTTGCTTTTTCAATCGTTTGTTTATCAACCGTTTCTGATGAAGAAATGGCGTTACATCCTAATAAAGAGATTAAAAGGAAGATACCAATAGTACGTTTCAAAAAAAACACTCCCATTTAAAGAATATAATGACAACTTAGTCATCACAAACTTTCTCCTTACACGCGGGTTTCTCTTCAGGGAAACCCGTTCCTTCGCTGATCGCGATCACGTTTAACGAGTTATCCATGTCCATTGAGAACACAGCCTCTCCATTTACTTTTCCTCGGATCACAAGCCCACCCATAGGGTCACTATGATCGTCACTAAAAGTGACCTCATCAACGTTTTCATAATTCCCTCTTAAAAAATGTTCCGCTTCTTTCTCTGCTTGTAAAATAAATTCTTCCGAGTACTCATTACTACCAGTAAAGAATAGACTACACCCGCTAAGGAAAAGGGCGAGCATGATAAAAATTGGTGCTTTCCATTGCATGATCATCACCTCTCGTGAACGGCGGTTAGAAGTTGCCCCACCTCTGTTAGAATCATTCTAGTTAGTCAATAAAAAGAGGATTTGGCCAATATATCTCGAGTTTGGCCAATAAAATAGCAGAATGGCCAATATAATTGGATTTTAGCCAATAAAGAGGGCGACACTCGGTATAAGAAGGGAGATGGATAACGAAGCCCCCATTTTCAGTTAGTAATCACACGTTTTGTCGATACATTCCTTCTTACGTTCAGGGAATTCTTTCCCTTTTCCAATGCTTCCTACTGAAAAGTCATTTTCAACTTCGACATCGATCGAAAAGGTTGCTTTCTCATTCCCATTTACTATGCCAGAGATCATCATACCGCCCATCGGACTAGTTGTGTCCTTATCAAACTTGATCTGATCAATATCCTTATAATTGTGAATTAAGTAGCTTTCAACTGTAGCTCTTGCTTTTGAGATCGTTCCATCATCGTACGCTCCTGATGAGTTCTGGCTACAGCCGACGAGAAGGAGAAGGCATACAACAAATAGAAGGGGCCTTCTATTCAAAACGAATCTTTCCTTTCTTTACAAGTTTCTAACAAACTTTCTTTTTGCATTCGTCTTTTAATTCTAGAAAAAACACATCATGAGAGAAACCAACGACATTCGTTATTAACTTGACGACTAATGAACATAGTTCCCATTGGTGAAAATTGATGCGAGCTGATTTCGACATGATCAACTTTTTTATTATTTCGTTTTACATACTCAATCGTTCTGTTTTCCGCTTCTGATATAATTGCTTCATCGTTTTCGGCATAGCTATCATTCCTTTTTTATTAGTAACAGAGAGGGGAAATGAAGCTAGCACTAATACGTACAATTCTGCTCTTTACACGGCTCTTTCTTTTCCGGAAAGTTCTTTCCTCGACTAACTCCAGCAATTTCAAATCGTTCATCCATCGCAATTGTAAATTCCGCTTCTCCATTTACTGTACCTTCAACGGTTATGCCATCCATTGGATTGTTGGGATCATCAACAAACGTGACTTCACTTACATTTTGATAATTATTTTTCAAATAACTTTCCGCTTTCTCTTTTGCCTTTTCTAATGTTTCATCCTCAGTAGAGTTCACGCTACAGCCAGATAGGAGGACGAATAATGAGATAAGACAGATGTAGACGCTTTTCAATAAAATCATATCCTCACATGATGAATTCGCTAAAAGGTTCGGTCACTCACAAATCTGCTCTTTACAAGCTTCTTTCACATCAGGGAAATCCTCTCCTGGAGCTAAATGTCCAATTGAAAAATCACTTCGAACCCCAGCTGTAAATTCAGCCTTCCCGTCATTAATCGTTCCCTCAATCGTTAAACCACCCATTTCACTTTCATAGGACCTGGTTATCTCAACCGATTCGATATCTTCATAGTTATCAGCAATAAAACGTTCAACCGATTTCTTTGCCTTGTCGATGGTTTCCTCATCATAGTCGTTTTCCTGTGAGAAAAACCCGCAAGCCCCTAATAGACTGGAGAGGGTGAGGAAGAATAATAATCGTTTATAAAAGGGAACCACCTCGTTTTGATTCACGTTGTTAATAGATCGATAGAAATGAAAAACGTTGAATCTAATTATACCAAATAAAGGTAGAGGATGAAGAGATCGTTGATTTGCTAGTTTCATTACGATTGAAAAGCATGTTTCGTATATGGGGTAAAGTGGTAGTTAAAACAGAAAGTTACAATATTTGGATGGCGTGTGAAGTGGAAATTGAGAAGGGGGTAAACATGTCTTTTGGTAAGAGGTTCCTTATTACATGGTTGATTGTAATGGTATTAATGAGTATTGAGTATGTGTTTTTGCCTGATCATGTCATCATAAAAGGTCTTGCACTAGGTTTAACAACCATGACAGTTGCGACCGTATTGAACAAACTGTATCCTGCAAAAGAAAAAACGAAATAATCGTACATCCATAAGATCATTCTTCAGCTAAACGAATCATAACCATACACCACCCGAGTTGCGTATGGTTATGAGGTGTATTATTTACGAACCACAAATCTGTTCTTTACAAGCTTCTTTCATCTCTGGAAACCCTTCCCCTAATCCTAAACTTCCAACAGTAAAATCATTGTCGATTCCAGCTGAGAACCTAGCTTCACCACCATTGACCGTTCCATCTACATTTAGTCCACCCATTTCGCTTTGATAAACTTTAGTGACCTCAACGGATTCAATCTCTTCATAATTATTCGTGATAAATTTCTCAACAGAAGCCTTTGCTTTTTCCTTTGTTTCGTTGTCATAATTCTCACTCTGATTATGGAAGCTACAAGCAGCTAAGAGTAGAAGAACGACAAGAGGAAACGTTTTTAATGTAGAAATAGAACCATCTCCTAACCTTTAGCTCGAAAATGGAGCAAGCGCATTGAATGTAAGAAGCATTTAATCGTCACATAGTCTCTCCAAACATTCTTCTTTCTTTTCAGGAAACTGTTTACTTTGAATCGCTATCCCAGCTACCATAAGATCAGTGTCTAGGCTTACGGAAAAAGCTTCACCGTTTGCTTTACCATCCACGGTCATAATCCCCATTTCTGCTTCATAGGGCTCGGTTACTGTAAGGGTTTCGATGTTAGCGTAATTGTTTTCTATGTAGCTCGTCACGTTTGCTTGTGCTTCTCTAACTGTTTCGTCGCTGTATTCTTTTGTACTAGAATTCACGCTACAACCAACTAATAAAATGAGCGCTACAATGGCGCAAATACGGATGATTTTCATTTGAGGTCACCTCGCTTCATGCATTTTCTTGATTAGCCTAAACAGAATAGAAGGGAAGCGGGTAGCCCACATACTGCAAAAAGAAAGCCTGCTTGCACAGAAAAGAATCTAAGGCAACAGGCCGAGAGAGTAGTAAACTTGTTACTTACCAACTTCATAGTCACAAGATTGCTCTTTACATTCTTCTTTAGGCTCTGGAAAGCCTTCCCCCATGCCAATGCTTCCGACTGTAAAATCATCATTCACTCCGATATTAAATGTCGCTTTTTTATTAACAGTACCTTCAAGAACAAGTCTGCCCATCGGTGCAGAAGGAGACTCTTGAAACTCTACGCTTTCGATATTTTGATAATTATTTATAATGTAACTTTCTACGCTGGCTTTCGCCTTTTCAATAGTTTCTTCGCTATAGTTTTCACTGTTAGAGTTCACACTGCAGCTCCCTAGCACTACTAGTGATAGTAATAGAAAAAAATGAATACGTTTCATTTTCATCAATCCTTTGTTGCTAAATTAAACATGAATTTATTATACCAAATAGCGCTAGAACGGATACTGGTACTTATTTAAATATTGAGATACAAGTGGGAGAGCAACAATTTATCGATAAACTATTGTTTTAATAAAAGTTTATTCAGATAGAGAAAAGAAAGATGATAAATATGCGATTGTAAAACTTGAGTTTATTAAGTTGGGTTATCGGAATGAAAGTTATTGTACATATGCAGACTTTTATAAAATTCATATTAGTGACATTAAATCATTTAGAGAGTTCTTTGGTATTGAATATAATGAGAATTTAGGAGACGTTATTCAACAGTTCACTAAATATTTTTCTGCTTTCATCCCTGACAAAGTAGTAATAAATAAAGAGGCAAAATTAATTAATTCTATAACAAATTATTTGGATAAAACTGATTCCAAAAATTCTAAAGGTATTTATTGTTTTGATGACGTACGATAGTTTGTGTAAAACATTTGAGACATAAAAAGAGGTAGGGTATCCTCAAAGTCAACGACCAAATCAACTCGAGAGGAGATGCCCTACCTATGTCTACTAGTATAGGACAGAATTCACTAGAAAATCAATTAGATTCCATGGTACGAGAATTTGTAAAAGAAAAATTGGAAACGATCATGAAAGAAGAAATGAATCGTTTCTTTGAAGACGAACATCCTGAATTGAAAAACTACAAAAATGGCACGTATGCCCGTCAGCTCGATACGAAATACGGCCGTTTAGATGACCTTCAGGTGCCACGCGATCGAGATAATGCCTTTCAAACAGAAGTCTTTTCCCCATACCAGCGTCGTGAACAATGGCTTGGTGAAACGATCATTACGATGTATCAGAAAGGCATTAGTACACGAGAAATCGGCCATTTTCTTGAGCGCATCCTGGGCCATTCTTACTCGGCGTCTACCATTAGCCATATCACCGATGTCGTAGCTGAAGATATTGAAACATGGCAGAGACGCTCTCTTCAAAAACGATACTCCGTCTTATATCTGGATGGCACCTATTTGAAGTTGCGTCGAGAGGATGTCGCCAATGAAGTCGTCTACCTTGTCGTTGGTGTGACGGAAGAGGGTCACAGAGAAATTCTGGGCTTCTATGTAGGCGGTCAAGAAAGTGCTTTAGGCTGGAAAGAAATTCTCTTAGACTTGTACGACCGAGGTGTTGAAGAAGTGCTTCTTGGTGTTTTCGACGGGCTTCCTGGTCTGGAAGAAGCCATGAAATCTGTCTATCCAAAAGCCGACGTGCAGCGCTGCGTTGTCCATAAAGTACGTAACGCTTTAAACGCTGTGCGAAAGAAAGATCAATCCTCTGTCGCAGAAGATCTCAAACCTATCTATCAAGCCAGTACCCATGAAGAAGCCCGAGAAAGGTTTGAAGCATTCAAGGAAAACTGGAAGAAGAAATATCCGAAAGTCGTGAAATCTTGGGAACAGGATTTGAGCGTTCTCTTAACCTTTCTGAGCTATCCTTCTTCGATTCGACCGATGATTTATACAACCAATATCATCGAACGAACAATTAAAGAGATCAAAAAGCGTACTAAAACGATGAATAGTCTTCCAGGTGAAAAGGCTGCCGAGAAAATCGTCTACCTCCAATCCAAGGACTACAATCAGCGCTGGAGCGAACGAAAGCTACGTGGTTTTAGCACGGCCTTTCCTACGTTACAAGCTATGTTTCTGGAACGTTATGGAGTCAAGGAGGAATAGGGGCAAATACGATTTTTCTGGCAGGGCCCCTCGGGGCCCTGCCAGAACTCCCCACCTCAATGAAGGCTAGAGAATATCCCTACCTTATGAATTACACAAACTTATTGACACTACCATTGTTTTAAGGTGATGAGAAATGGTATTAAAAAGAATGGCAAAACTGCACAAAGAAGTCCTGAGAATAATCAAAAAGCAGCTCTACTGAGACCGGAATTGTATAATAAATTAATATCAGATAATGCAATAAGTTTTTGTTTTTCTGAAGATGCTACTATAGAGAAGACAGATGAGTATATCCTTAAGCGATGGGCAGAAAGAAACTATCATTTGTAACTTACTACAGCCTAAATTCATTTTATGTTAAGTAATGAGGGACAAAAGGACAGGTTTCTTGTTCCACTTAAAAGTTTAAAAGTGATGAATCATGTAGGTGTTACTAGACGGCGATCTACTTTACTTTTGTGGGAAAAAAGATATACTATAATTCATTCCTTGGGCTATTATTTATTAGATCTTTTTCGGGACGATTAACCTGTCCATGTGTACCAGAGAATTGGAAAGACATAGAGAAGGGGACTTCTCTATGTTTTTTTTGGGGTGAATCGAATTAATAGATAGGCTTGGCTAGTTAAGTATTTCCTTATTTAACTTTTTGTTATATCCATAAAATAGTAATATAGAGGGAGAGAAAGATTATATCGGAGGTTTGATCATGTCAATTGCTAGTTATTCAAAATTTACTAATTTCAAAGAATCGATTCACTCTCTAACAGATCCTACTGATCAGAAAGAGCTAATGACTGAAACATTCATACTAGAACGAGACGAGAAAAAGAACTTGGAAATGTATTATGCTCCGTTCGAACATGTGAATGAACATGCGAAAATCGTGATAGTCGGAATTACTCCTGGACTTCATCAGATGAAGAAATCATTTGAAACGGTTTGGAATAACAACGGTGAAGAAAGTGGAGATGAAGAAGTTTTACAAAGGGTGAAGAACCATTCCAGTTTCGAAGGTCCGATGAGGAAAAACTTGATTACGATGTTAGATGAATTGGAACTACATACATACTTAAACCTAGACTCTACAAGTGAGCTGTTTGGTCCCGCCAGTCATCTCGTCCAAACGACTTCCGTTCTGCCTTATCCAGTCTTTTATAAAGGAAAGAACTTCAGTGGCTCAACGCCAAATATATTAAAGACGGAAGTATTACATCGATATGCCTTGAACCATCTACCGATCGAGTTAGAGAAGTTAAACGATCCATTAATCGTTCCTTTAGGTGTCAATGTAACAAAAGTACTGATGCATCTAGCTGAAAACAACTTGATTTCTGCTAACTCGATCGTAAACGGATTTCCACATCCTTCAGGAGGAAACGGCCATCGTCATCGGCAGTTTGCAGAGAATAAAGAAGGAATGAAGGAAACGATTCGACGGTATTTTAGCTAATCCAATCGATTCGAATCTATTTACGATTACTGGTTTTAGGATAATAAGAAGAACAAGAAACGGAGGCTTTTCATATTGAGTATTTCTAGTGAAAGAGGAAAGTACGCACCGTTACAGGATTTCTTGAAGAATAGATCTTTAGAAATGGGGAGCGTGAACTTAACGTTTAAAGAGATAGAACACATCCTCGGTTTTGCCTTACCGAAGTCAGCATCTACTTATTCAGCTTGGTGGGGAAACGAAATGAAAACTCATTCCCATGCAAGAGCCTGGCTTGAAGTTGGCTATATGGTAGAGATTCTGAAAGTAGGGGAATCAGTATCAGACAATAGGTAAAGTAGCGAGTGAGCTCGACTTAACTACTCCGATTGCGTCCTATAGGTTTTTCTATACAGCACTAAAATTTGTCACGACAGGTGAAACAAATCTCTTTGCTAGGAAGAATAACCTTACAGTGGAAGAAACGCTAGTACATAACCGCTATAGCCATCTGGATGGTGAAACAAGGGAGAAATACCCGACTTCCTTAACAATGCAGATTGGAGATTTTTTATTAGACTTAAAAAATAAAGGCGATCAATACTATAAAAAATTCTTGAATCAGTATGGGGATCTTGAATATGGTCGGTTTCTAATGGAAAGTGAAGAAGATAAGCAGTTAAAAGGTCTTTATGCATATGTGACTGCAGGGGAGGTTAAATACATTGGTCGCTGTTTAGATCAGTTCGGAAAAAGAATAAACCAGGGTTACGGCGTCATTCATCCAAAGAATTGCTTCAAAGATGGACAAGCTACAAACTGTCATCTTAATGCCCAGATCACAAAAGAACAAAAGGTGAATGAGATATCTCTTTATTTGCTACCAATGACAGAGGATGAAGAAATAAAAACGCTAGAGTTGGAGTTAAAAGGGCTTACCGTCCTGAGTGGAATGTAAGTGGGAAGAAATAGGTATCTTCATTCATTTCTCATAATACGATTGGAACTTCCTTTAATTTTAGGGAGTTTTTTATTATAGAATCTTTAATTTTACCTTTACTCTCTCAAAGTAAGTTAATGTCTTCTATTGTAAAAATAAGAGGGTTATACTTAACGTAATAAAAATAATGATTTGCGGTGAAGCACAGAATATAATTAGTGATCAAGTGCACTCAGAGCAATGAAGTTGGAATTCCGATTCTGGACATCTGTTGAAAATAGCCTAAAAGAACTGTTGGCGATCATGCAACCTGGCGAATAAAATTCTTTAAAATAATTCAAACAACAATTTTTGAAGCAGTAAATAACGATCGACTTCTAAAGGCATTCCAACATTACTAACGTAGAAGAAAAAAGTAAGGGCTTTTCATTGATCATTTACCAAAGATAGAAATCAAGGCCCCACCCATCTATGTTGAAGCCTCAAAAATTCAGAAGTCCATCTCAGAATCAATGCTTCCAAACGAAAGTGACAGGGCAAATTGCGATATTAAAAATGCTCAAGAGGCTTAAGGCAATTGTAGGGTCACCCGGTGTGACTGCTAGACTAAAGTAGACAGTTTTCGCTATATAAGATGAAACACTTATTTACCCTAATATACCAGTTAAATAAAGAGCTCTACCATTGTATGATTAGATAGTTTATATCATAGATCAGTGGAGGGCCGAACAAAGGTGGATAAGTGGGAAATGTATATGGAAATTCAACAGCTAATCAAACAGGGATTTAGTAAGTCTAAAGTGGCAAACAAGCTAGGAGTATCAAGATCGACTGTCTATCGACACCTTAAGAAATCTCCTTCGGACATGGCCGTATGGGTAGAATCCTTACAAACAAGAAAGAAGATTCTTGACCCCTATAAGGCGTTAATCTTATCTTGGTTGAATGAGCACCCTGATCTTACAGCAGCCCAGGTACAAGATTGGTTAATGGAGAGGCACAAAGATCTTAAAGTTGGTGAGAGCACGGTTCGTGCTTTCGTAAGAGAGTTACGGAAAGACTATCAAATAACGAAAGAAACGTCACCAAGAGAATACGAAGCGATACCTGATTCACCCATGGGGCAGCAGATTCAAGTTGATTTTGCTCATACAAAACAAAAAACATCTGATAATAAAGAAATGAAACTAAACTTTATTGCCTTTGTTTTGTCTAACTCAAGATATAAATATCAGGAATGGCTAGATCGACCATTTACCACTCAGGATGTCATTCAGGCACATGAAAATGCGTTTCAATGGTTCAGTGGGATTCCAAAAGAATTAGTTTATGACCAGGATAGCCTTATAGTTGTGAGCGAAAATGGTGGCGATCTTATTTTGACGAAAGAATTTCAGCAATATAGAGAAACGAGGAAATTAAACCTACGGGTTTGTCGTAAAGCAGATCCAGAAAGCAAAGGAAAGATCGAAAATGTGGTCGGGTTTATCAAGTACAATTTCGCCAAACATAGAGTGTTCCAAAATATTGATGCGTGGAATGAACAAGGATGGGAATGGTTACATCGAACAGGTAACTATAAAATCCACAATACAACAAAAAAAAGACCGGTCGAAGTGTTCTCCTTGGAAAAGCAACACTTAAGACCAGCCAAAGGAAATATTCATTTCCTAAACAATTATGAAAACAGTATAACAAGAAGTGTGCATAAGGACAATACCATACGGTATTTGTCTAACAGGTACTCTCTTCCATTAGGAACGTTTCATAAATATGAAACTGTCTCAATCAAGGAAACAGATGATCGACACTTATTAATCTATCACCGTGAGACTGGAGAACTTCTAGCCAAACATCAGATCCCGGATGGCAGAGGACGCTTAATGAAAGATCGGCAGCATACGAGAGATCGTACAAAAGGGATAGATGCCTTTATAGATAACGTAGCTAATCGGTTTGAAGAAACAACAATGGCGTTTGATTACCTGGATAAACTTCGTGAGAAGTATCCAAGATACATTCGCGATCAGTTACAAATGATCCTAAGAGAAACAAAACAACAAAACGCACAGATTCTAACGGCAGCTCTACAAGAATGTATAGAAAGAAACTTATATAGTGCAACAGATTTCAGCGATATCATTTTATACCTTCAACGACAACGACAGGATCATGAGACACCGAATGATAACGCTGAGATTGTATCACCATTAAAGAGCGTATCAGGTTGGATGATGGACACAGAAGCACAAAAAAGAAACGTAGATACCTATACTGTGTTATTGGAAGAGGGTGAGGCAAATTGAGTCAGTTCCAGCAAGTACAAGATTTACTAAGGTCTTTACGACTAGCTGAGACGGCAAATCAATTGCCTGAATTGATCAGAGAAGCTGAGAAAAAGAACTTATCTTTTACTCAGTTTCTCCTGGATCTTGCCACCTATGAACAAAATCGCAGAGATGAGAAGCAACTGGAGAAACGTTTTAATTGGGCGACCTTCCCTTTCCATAATACAATCGATGATTATGACGTAAAGGAGCAAAAATCCTTAAGTAGTAAGAAGTTAAACCAATTAAAAGATTTAACATGGATTGAGCAGCTTTATAACATTATTTTTCTTGGACCGCCAGGTGTCGGAAAGACCCACCTATCGATAGGTTTGGGTATAGAGGCGTTAAATCAAGGTTATAAAGTCATTTTCACCACCATGGGAGATCTAATTCAAGCGTTAAAAACAGAAGAAATCACGAGGAAATCGAAAACAAGAATGAAGCGAATTAGAGAAGCAGATTTAGTTATCATAGATGATCTGATGTTTATGGCAATGAATAAACAGGAAGCGAATATGTTTTTCCATCTAATTAATAACCTATACAATCAAACTTCAATCATATTAACGTCAAATAAAGGGCCAAAAGAGTGGGGAGAACTATTGGGCGACCAAGCGATTACGACAGCTATCTTGGATCGAATCTTACATCGAGTAGAGATTATTCATTTAAATGAAGATAGTTGGAGAATGAAGCATAGAAAAACGATTTTTGGTGAACAAAGTGTTTCAAATTAATCAGCAGAACTTGTGTCATTCTACTTGACGGTCACACCCGGGTGTCATTATTCCAGATTATGAAACCTTAACATTAAACGAAGCTCCAAAAGTAAAAGAAGTGATGAGCATTATTGGTCGCATCAAAAAAAAAACGAAGAATTTCTCGTCTTCACTGAGTTTCGTAAGATTCACTCCATCTTCATTCCAATCATTGATAGAAACACTGCTAATCGCAAGGAGTCTTAAAAAAGTTTAATGGTTTTCCTGGATTTGGAATCATGCTGCTATCTTAAACATCTTGGGTGTCGGGTTTCCCTACTATTAAACGGAATGATCACATTATTCGCTAACACCCGCTTATAATCACCTGATAACACGAGGATTGATAGACATGCTAAATTTAGATGAAAAGATAGAATAGATAAAATTAAAGTCTGTTGTTATATCTCGAAATCTCCAATAATGATAAAATAAAAGTAAAGGGGTGTTTTTTAATGGAAATTGAAGATTACTTTGAACCAAAAGCGGTTAATGTAAGGAATTTTTTTAGGCAGGACAATAAAAAATATTACATACCTGATCATCAAAGGAATTACGCATGGACTGATAACGAATTAGAGGATTTGTGGAGTGATTTTATAAGCGTTGTTAAAAACTCTCTGGATGAAAGTAATGGCTACACAGAAAAACATAATGCAAGACCATACTTTTTAGGTGGAATAGTATTAACCAAAAAGGAAAGAAACTATGAAATTATTGATGGCCAACAAAGACTAACTACAATTACTATATTGGCTAAATCTCTAGCAGATTTAGCTAGGCGAATAGATGATCCACATTCATTTACAGGTATAATTAATTCTTTAAAGGATATTTATACTTACAGCGATCCATTGGATGATTTTGAACCTTTTTTGCACCTAGATGATTCTATTAATAATTTCTTTTTAAATTATATTTTAACTCGTCATACACCTCAAGAAAGAGCAGAATACTATAATAGGAATACTCCTCGAAGAAAAGCTGCAGAACTTATTAAAGGCGCTCATGATTTTTTTCTCACAAAGCTCGAGATTGAATTTCCACAAGATATTGATCAAGGAGTATTAATTAACAAACTTAAAGGTTATGTGAAAATTCTCACTAGATATATGTCTTTCTTAAAAATAATAGTACAGGACAGAGCTATGGCTTATGTAATATTTGGATCATTAAATAAAAGAGGAAAGGACCTTTCTGGATCAGATTTAATAAAAAATGAGCTTTTCAAAAGGGAAACAAATGACAGAAGATATAGTGAGTTAAAGAATAGTTGGGATGGTGTTATAAATACAATTGAAAATGAAAACCTCACTGGTTATATTCGTTTTCAATATGCCTCAAAATATGGAAATGTGAAACCACGTGATTTGTTTTCGACTATCACAGAACACATCACTAAGACTACAACACCTAGTTCTTATGTTACAGAGCTAGAAGAGGAATCAGAATGGTTCGCTAGAATTAATTCAATAGGAACCCAATATTGGAATAATAGCATTACCGCTAAACTAAAAACATTTAAAAAAATTGATATTACACATCATACACCACTATTACTAACTGGTGCAGTGAAATATGGGGATAGCCAAGCTGATTTTGAAAGACTTTTAGATAGTTTAATTACTTTTTGTATTAGGTACTTCACAATTGGTAGTCAAACAGTAAACGATTCTCGAAAGAGAGATAGGCAACATGTCTAAATATTTAAGAGCTCCAAGAAAAAAAGATGAGATTAGTTCCAAAGATCAACCAGTTACAAAAATCCAGGACCTTGATGATTTAATCGCTTATATGGAATCTCTAACTCCGGAAATTACTTTCAGGCAAAATTTCTTACAATTCAAAACTAAAAATAATGAGCTAGCATTCTATTTATTGGAAGAGTTAGAGAAGTACAAGCTTTCTGGTGTTGTGCCTTTAGATCAAAGTCCAAGCCAACATCTTGAACACATCATGCCAAGATCCTTATCAAGAGCTAAAAACAGACAGGGAGAATGGAATAAAGTTCGTGATCTGGAGAGTTATAATGACTATAAATTTAGACTGGGGAACTTATTGATATTAGAAAGTGAAATTAATCAACGTGCTAGTAATAGAGATTTTGAATTTAAGAAATCTTGTTATGTGGATTCAGGTTTACATTATCCTATTAAAATTACGGAGATTGAAGATTGGAACTTTGAAAAAATTGAAGAGCGACAAAAAGATATGGCGGAGGATGCTTTATTAATTTGGAATTATGAAAACTGATCCGCGATAAATAGTAAAGATAACTAAAACAATAGGTTCCAATTTTAAAGTATAGAAAATTGACTTTAAAATTGGAATATTTTATATGATTAGTAGTTCAGTAATAACATATGATTGGCAAGCTAACTGCTCGTAATGATTAACTTTTTTGTTTTAATTCACCTTGATTTGTGGATCTATTCAAGTTATTTAGATGGATATCATTCACCATTATATCAAAACCTAAATGATTGATCGGCACAACTTGATAAAAAGGGAGGATTAACAACCGTAATCATAATAATTTTGATGAAATTATTAGCTTGATCTTATGAGGTCTAGATTTTTACAACTCATTAAATATAGCTAGTTTTTGTTTATCGGTAATGGATGAAAGAGATAACCTAATAGTTGACCTTATCTCTTCAATCGAAAGCCCCATTGATTCAAGAACATGACTCGGCTTACTAGAACTACAAGCAGAGCCTGTTGAAGCAGCAATATGATTAGCTAAAGATTTTACTAAGACTTCGTTATTTACACCTTTAAATTGAATACTAACTATTCCTGGAATTTTATAATTATTATCATTGTTAAACTTGATGTAATCTCCAAATTTATCTTTTAATATTCTATTTAAAGTGGATTCTAGATCTTCAAGCTTACTTACATTTTGTGTTAGGTTTTTAGAGGATATTTCCGCAGCCTTCCCGAATCCTACGATATTATGAACCGCCAACGTCCCACTTCGATAATCTCTCTCTTGACCCCCACCATGCATCAACGGAGTAAGTTTTACTGGAATTCCTAGTGAATCCTTACGCAGAATAGCCATCCCAGTTCCTTTTGGACCGTGCAGCTTATGAGCAGATCCTGATAGGAAGTTTATACCTGTATAATCCGATAGATTGAACTTCACTTTTCCAATCACCTGTGTTGCATCGGTATGAAAGAAGATGTTATGCTCCTCGCAAACTTCTGCAATTTCCTGAATAGGATTAAGAGAGCCAACCTCGTTATTACCCCAAATAATAGATACAAGTATAGGTGGATGTTCTTCTATCACTTGTTTGAAATCATCGATATTGATCCTTCCAAACTGATCCACGTCTAGATAAGTAACTTTATAATCATGCTGTTCTAGATATTTACAGGCTTCCAGTACAGCTGGATGTTCGACTTTCGTAGTGACAATGTGGTTGCCTTTATTTCGATAATAATCTGCAACACCTTTAATAATCATATTGTTACTTTCTGTTGCACCACTTGTGAAGACGACTTCGTCTGGAATCGCAGCCAACTAAACTCGCGACGTTCTCGCGAGCCTCTTTGACTGCTTTACTAGCGTTTGTTGCAAGAGAGTAATATTTACTTGAAGGGTTACCGAATTCCTCTAGTAAATAGGGGAGCATGGCATCTTTTACTTCAGGTAGAACTTGAGTTGTTGCACTGTTGTCTAGATATAACATGTGTTTTCCTCCTAATCCATGCTCATTAAGTTAATAATAAACTTTTCATAGTTTCCAGCGTGTTTGTATTCACTATCCAAAAGACCAACGCCTCGCTCTAAGTGCAGGTTAAATAGGGAAGGGAAGTATTCTTCATCGGTTACTTCACGTTCTGCATGCTGAGTAATTAATGCTTTGAAGATGTAATCATATTCACCTGTTAAAGTGTTGCGATTAAATTCTAGCCCGTTCGTGTTTGCTAAATCCTCAGATGGCATAGATTTCACTTTTAAGGAAAGGGAGATGGCCAATCTTGCTAGAATGTTAGGTGTTAAGTTGGTTGTAGACTGCAGGTTTTTTAGTTTTTCTTCTGTTTGTTTTGAAGTTCGCAGTCTGAAGTTCATAATTTCAGCTCCGATTCTTTAAATTTAAAGTACTCTTTGTGTAAATCAACACGTTGTTCCTCTGTGTTGAACTCCAGGGTGTATTCGTGAGAGATATGTTTGCTTAGTAAGTTGTAGTGTGTTGTGTCTATTTCAGTATCTGTAGAAAGAATGAGTACCTGTTCTCCACTTGAAGGAATGAGATCCGTCAGGACCGATTTCTTGTGAGACTTGTCCAACCTACCAAGTAATGTATCAAAGATGAATGGTACGCGTCGGCCAGAACACTTGAACATTGCCCAAATAATGGAGAGTAGGAGAATCTCTTTTTCACCTGCAGATAGACTTTCTTTATATAGAATTTCTTTATTCCAATCATAAAGAACCACTTCATACGTTTCATGATTAACACGAAGTGAAGAAATATAATTTTGTTTTCTCATTAATCGATTTAACATTTGAGTAGCTTCTATTTGAACTTGTTGTAATTTCTTTTGTTGTTGAAGACTTCTAAATTCTTTACTTAACTCCATCACTTTAGAAGAAATAGTGAATGCATTCTGAGTCTTTTCATTTTGCTTTAGAACTTTCTTCTTATCATTAATTTGATCTGAAAGCTCAGTAAGCGCTCTTTGGTCTTCAGAATGTTTTTGTTCTAATTGTACTAATTCATATTCGGTATCTACAATCTTTCGGTTAATGCTATCCATTTCTTTAATGATTTTATGGAAGTCATCTTTTGACTCATCATTTGCAGTGATTTTGTCTCGTAACTTCTTCGATTCAGCTAGCAACTCTTGATTATCTTTTAGAAGATCAAGGTAGAAGTGATGGTTTTCTTTGCTTAATTGTTGGTGTGTAGATTCCACCTGGCTTCGCTGAGAAAAGGAGGCGCGATGAATAATTTTGTCATTCTCAGGCTTAAATTCATTAAGAATGCCTTCTTTTAGCTTTTTAGAATCGACTTTAGAATCATCAGAAGAGACGGAAGTCATTATAGTGCTCATCGTTTCATCATTGAGTCGGTTTGAAAGCTTCTGGTACATTTGGTTTGAATCTTCATCTTCCATTTGATCCAGAGAATCCTGGATTAAAGAACGATTTAAGTAGAAAGGTAAGAGAGTAGTAATGAACTCTTTAACAGCTTCTATATTCTCTTTTCTTTCTGTTTCAATGATATTCACTTCATTTTGTAATTTATCTCGTTCTTCTTTTGCAAGGCCACCATTAACCTCAAAATCTTTCTTTAGATCCTGTAGCTGGTCTTCTAATGTAGAAAGGTAATGCTGTTTATCCTCAATTTCTTCAATTCTTGCTTCATGTGTTGCCTGCAAATGTTCTTCTTTATTCTGAAGCTCTAGTAACTGCTTTTCTGCTTGAGACAGGCTGTTTTGATCGAGGTCATTTTCCACATATTGCTTTAAGTCAGATTCAAGGACTTCAAACAAATCAAGGTTGAACAATACTTTTGAAGCACTCTTAAGATAATTTGATAGTAAATTCTCATTGATAATTCGAGAGATTTCTTCACCATCAAAGAGACAAAGGTCAAATAATTGTGGCGGCATTGTTTCCCTAAGTCTCGTTTGGTAGATTTCTTTCTCATAGTCGGTTAAATGATGGTTGTCTCGAATAATTTCGAGTTCTTCCTTAACAGCACCATCAGAGATTTTCCAGCCTCTGTAAAGCTTATACGTATGTCGTTTGAAGTTTTCTACTTCGCTATATTCTAGAATAACGCGGAAACGGTGGCCTTCTTCAGCTCTTTTTCTATTGTTTAAATAGCCCCAAATCCGATCATAATACGCTTTGTTTTCCGTTTTATACCCATATGCAAATGAGCCAAATAAACCAAGTTTAATAGAGTTTAGTAGTGTAGTCTTACCAGCTCCATTTTCGCCACCTATTAGAATAACATTTTGCTCAGGTGATCCTATTTCAAAATCAAAGGAATAGGTGCCTTGATAAGCACCTATGTTTTCAATCGTTAAATTCTTAAATAACATGTCAGTAACCCTTTCGCATTAAAGGTGTAGGTAATCCTGTGTTAATGCTTTATCTAATTCATTCATTAACCCACGTCTTACTTTATAGCCTGAATATTTTTTCTCTGTTAGGATGAGTTTCTTTAGTAGTTTGAAATCAATGTTCTTCTCTTGAGCAAGTAGTTCAAGGTCAGAGATCTGTTCATTATCGAAAAGAGGACGATCATCGAATTCCCAGTCAAGTTCATAACCCATAACATTCTTAAAGATCTCAGGTAGGTTATCTTCAAATTCGCCAGCTTCAAGCCAGAACCTACGGATGACTCTAAGCTCATCTTCACGAATTAGTTCAAAGTTTGGATCATCCGGGTGTTTCAGGTCTCTTTGAGTAATAAGAAGCTTCTCTAGAATCTCTTGTCTTGTTTCTAGAGTGAATGGTCCAAGACCGAGCTGTTCGAGCTTACCTTCTTCATTTCTTACTAATAGCTTAAGATCTCCTGAAGCACCAAGGTCAATATTATTTTCTTTAATATATTGCTTTAAATTGACTTTTTCTACAATTGCGTATTCTTCTAAATTGATTAGATCTTTTCTTCTGCTACCTTTTTTAGGGATAATCACGTATTCTTTATCGTCAATTTCTTCAATTCGAACTTCATTGAAGTACATTTGTCCATTCATACGATATTTCATTCTACGGTTGCGATCGTCTCGAATCCCTGCAAGCCAATTTCTAAATTCAAGAAGAGGGCGCATCCAGTCCTCACCACTCTCAATGAAGCCGTTTAGGGCTTTATCTTCGTTTACGACAGTACATACCCAGCAACCAAAACGACTGTTACCACAAGAGCCTGCGCTTTCTTTCACACTCTTATCTACTACAAGGGGGCACTCACCACTGCTTGAGTCTTGATACAGTTTATTCAATGCATGGTTATCATCTCCCCATGGAGATGGAACAGAAAGAAGATAATCCCAAACATCATCCGTTTCAAAGCTTCTTATTGGTGCATAAACATATGCGTTTGAAAGGGTAGAGTGTTTCATGAGTGTCTTACCTTCAACACTATGTGACTTCATCACGTTCGCTCTTGTAGCACTTTCGTTATCTCGTACGCCTAACACCATAATCACTTCACCGAATTTAGACACTTTATCTAGGATAAATTGGTTAGCAGGATCGATCTTAAGTCGATCGGTACACCAACGAAACTTCTGGTTAGGGGAAGGGTAGCCTTTCCCAATTATTTTCGACCAAAATGACTGATCAGGAGCAGGTTTAACCTTATGAGTTTCAATAGGAAGTCCTATTTCTAATGCCTTAGTCTGAATTCTTCTTAACGTTGTATTGATTGATTGAATGATCAGTGGCGTCTCAACTAAAGTATCTGAAGAGATGACATAAACTTTCTTATGCAATTCTTCAGGAGAGAGCTCAGACAATGCGTCGAAAACAAGCTGAATAACGACAGTAGAATCTTTACCGCCACTATAACCTACAACCCATGGCCTTGGATCTGATTTATAAACTTCTTTAATATGCTCTTTTGATTCAGAAGCTTTAGGGAAGTCGTTTTTTAATAAATTACTAATGCTATTAATCATTTGATTCACCTGACTTAAATTTATTTTCGATCTTCATTTCATTTTCAGTGAGAGGGAGACCAAGTTTTTCTTTTATGAGATTAGCTGTTAGCTGAATGGTGTGATTGTTCTTTTGAATTCTTCCATTCGAGTTAAATGCTCTTCCTTCCCAATCTGTTGTATTTGCTCTATTCCAATCAATATTGGATAGTTTCTTTATGGTTTCTTGCCAGGTTGTTGGCTGAAATTCAAATGCATATCTTCCAACAATACCAACTGCCTCAAGAAACAAGCCATGTCCTACAATATAGTTCATTCTTAGCTCACGGGGGTTCATTTGCTTATCCAATATCATTTGCCATTCAGTAATGGTTTCACAGAGAATGCTCCAGAACTCTTTAACAAAATGCTCTTCATCATCTGTAATTACATCACCCTTTGTTTTTCCAACAAGCTTTAAATTCGTATTGAAAATATGATTCAAAGCCATGATTTTAGGTGAATTCTTAGATAAAGAAACTTTTTCGCGATCAGTATAACGCGAGAGAAGGGGATTTTCTGAGACAATCTCTTTCGTGAGCATTGCCAGTCTATCACGGTGATCATACAAAATCCCAATAGAAGATGTTGTATTTACCGCGTGTCTGTTCAAGTCAGAGAAAATTTGTTGTGAGTTCTTCAAACCTTCATCATAAAAGAATACAACGGAAATTGTTTCGTTGCCAAGCTCCGGGGCAATTTTTAATGCTTCTTCAATAGCTGCTCGGCGGTGTTGACCATCATTTATTAAAAAACGAGCTTCTAACGAGATTCTTAATTGACCTAAATCATTCGACGTTGTATCTTGACCAAATGGAATAAACTCTAGTTCGCCATCAATTGACGCTGTAATCGAAGAAAACACATAATCATCCTGGTTTTCTACGATGTAATTCGTCATCTCAGGGATTCTTGTTTTATTTAAGATTCGTTGTGCTCTATGCTCGGGCGGAATCTCGTCTTCATCAAATAAGAAGATCTTAGGGATGATCCTAAGTGGACACATTGCCACAAAGTATTCCTTGCCAGCTTGTTTACCTCGTATTGCAGGGAAGTTATAGCTAAATCCCATATCCATATATACAACCTCCGATTTACGTACGTAATTGTTAATTTTATTATAAACCTCATATAAACTTATGGCAATAAAAAGCGAACGTTAATTCGCTGCTTTCAATTTTCTGCCAGTTTAGTAGGAGTGTATTTATATGGTAGAATAATGGTAAGAATACGTTTATAAGAGGTTGATAATTATGGAAAAAGGAAGCTTTTTAAGTTTTATAGAACATTTAAGTCCATTAGCAGCTCTAAATGCGAAGAAAATGGAAGAGTTATTATTTGAAGACTCTGCGAGTGCAATTGTTAAATCACGATTATTTCTCGAGAAAGTATTAGATGAAGTTTTCAAAATGGAGAGTATTGAAGCGCCTTACGTTTCTTCACTTTATGAGAAGATTTCCTATTTATCAAAAGAGGGAATTATAAAGAGAGATACACAAAAGTTGTTTGATACGATTAGGATCAATGGCAACAAAGCTGCTCATACTGGTGACTTTGCAGATTTGTCTCAAGCAATTGGATTACATAAGGTAATGTACGATGTAGCCCTATGGTTTTATGAGCTATACTCCCAAGAAAGAGTTGATATACCTCCTTACGAACAGCCCAAGCCTACTAAGAGTGAAATCAGTTCCCAAGAACAAATCGATGAGCTCATTCAAAAACAGATAATTAAAATGCTGGAAGAAAGAGGAGAGCGTTCTACTTCTGATACGAAAGAAGTGATTCCAGAGGGAGAAGAAATTCTTGTTAAAGATTTGCCTAACAATAAAAGTTATCTGTTAAGAGAATTAAGGAGATTAAGCGATTCTGCTCAGGAAGCAATTGAGAATGCAAACGCTTTTAGTCACTTTAAAAAATATATGCACGTGGACCGAAAGATTCAAAAAGACCTCGAGTACATCCTTGAAAAGAATAAGCAAGATGATACAGGAAAGCTCATTCTTCTTTGCGGAAGTGTTGGAGATGGTAAATCCCATCTATTAGCTTATTTGAAGAAACATAAACCAGAGCTTATCTCTGATTATGAGATTCATAATGATGCGACTGAAAGTTTCTCTCCAGATAAGGATGCGATGGAAACGCTAGCTGAAGTCCTGAAGGATTTCTCAGACCAGCGAGTTGAAAGTAGTAACAAGCGTGTCATTCTAGCGATCAATATGGGTGTTTTGCATAATTTCATTACAGCTGATCATGGCGATCAAACGTATCATGCACTAAGTAAGTTTGTTGATAATAGTGAGTTGTTTTCTCAGAATGTAACCACACACTATAGTGAGGAAGCATTTGATCTACTGAGCTTTGGAGATTATCACCCGTTTGAGGTTACGAATGAAGGTCCTCAGTCTCAGTTTTTCTTATCGATTTTAAATAATATCTTTAAAGACAGTAATGATAATCCATTCCACCTCGCTCTTAAAGAAGATCAGAACAATGGAATCCATACAATGCTCCACGAAAATTTTGAATTTATGAGGGAGCCCTTTGTACAAAAGCAGGTTGTTGATTTAATCATACAGACATTGATTCGGGATAAAATGGTGATTTCTGCACGTGCGTTTTTGAATTTCATAGCAGATATCTTAATTCCAGATACACTTTCGTCCTATTATTCTCTAACTGAATTTCAACGGTTAGAGTTGAATTCAACAAATTTATTATTTAATCGAATGGAACGTTCTCCAATTTTAAAGGCAATGGGAGAAAAGGATCCAATTCACCAACGCTCCTATCATATTGATCAGCTCATTATTAATTTAAATACGTACTCAGACTATGATAAAGTATTTGACCTCTATATTCAGTCTGATGTAGCAAAGAAGTGGTTAGAACCTTTCAAACAAGATGACAGTGTGACAGGTCATTCATTTAGCGAGCTTGTAGAAGTTGTTATCCGCTTAGCTTATCTAACTAACGAGGACTTTTCAAAACAAGTCATTGAAGAGAACTACTTGAACTACGTAAAGTATTTGTACGCATTTAATGCTGGCGAGAAAAGCAAGATTAGAGATTTCTACGAAGAGATGAAGCAGTCAATTTTCAAATGGAATGGCACTCCGAAGAAAGAATATATCTATATTAACAATCCAGCTGAGAAGTTTCGAATTGCCCAGTTATTGAACTTTAAACCTACGTATAAGCATCTAAATTTTAATCACCAGAATGTACTAGAATCGTTTAAGGCCACTATTCATTTGCGCTATCACGATGGTAATGGGGACAATCAAGTTGATTTAGAAATTGACTATCCACTATATAACTTACTAACAAAGGTACAGCGAGGTTATTGTCCAAATAAAAAGGATAAAGAAGATGCGATAAAATTCGTTGAATTTATGGACAGAATTATGGGCTATGGAAAGAAGAAGGACGAGCTTTTAGTTCAGTTCCCAGCTGATGAACGGACATACAAATTAAAGCGTGACGATTTCGGTGATTTTGTTTTTGAAAAGGAGTCTTAAGATGGAAGAGATTTTAGATGTTAATTACTTGGATGATTTATTAACAAAGAAAAATAAACATACGGTTGGACAAGCAATTGATGTTCTTCCGTTTTTAACGAAGAGAACAAAAGCGATCAAAGATAACTTTAATGGTGTATTAGGTGAGTACATCCGACGCGTTTGTGAGGTTGAACTTGCAAAGGGGAAGAAAAGTAAATCTGTAGATGAAGAACTCTATGAAAGTGACAATGAACTAGTCAATCAAATCTTGAAACAAGTATCCTTTGATGATGGGAATTCAAGAAATGATCTAGAGCGTTTTATTGAGAACTTCCTCTTTAATGAAAATCATGATATCAAACCAATTCACCCTTATCTCTTTAATTATGTACCAGTCCCAGATAATCATGACAATGAATTCAATAAGTATGCACAATTTCTCAAAGATGCCTTTGCGGGTGATAGCTCTGCATTAAAAGAAACGTTTAATCAGAAAAATCATCACGACATCTTAACTGAACTAATCCTTCAAAACATTGAATCATTAAAAGACAGCAAGCCGAAAGAACAAAACTATCAATCTATGCTTCCTTCTCTTACGAATTTGTATCAGGAGGACTTGCTATACCTAAGTCAACATCAAGAATACTTTCTTCAATCATTTGAGCTGTTAACTCATTTCTATACGATGTCGTATGTATGTCAGCTTACCCTCAAGCTTGAAAGGTTTGAGAATGCTGATTATATTGAACCATCACCGTTATATTATGCCTTAGATTGGGAGTCTGTTAGTAAGAGACGAAAACCAGCAGATGAGCTAGAAGGTTTTAAATTCATTAAAGAAAAGTCTAGTAATCTATTCGTTCATATTCACACCCTTTCTCATTTAAGCCACAACCAATTAAATACGTCTCTACCCAATAATAAGAAGTCAATAATGAATTATAAAGAGCTGTTTGATTTGGTTACTCAAAAAGGACAGGAAGATATTCTTCTGACAGATCTAAAGAAATGGATTGCTAACTACTCAAAATGGCAAGAGATGAAGAAAGTACCAGAACCTCAATCCCTCTCAGAGGCGTTTCCTGCAATGTTTGATTGCTTGAAATACGGAATGAGTACTACAGTTTGTGAGAAATTCGGTAAAAACCTTGAAGACTTAGGTAGCGGACGATTCATCAAATCTCGGGGAAGTTTAGGTCATGTGCTAAATATTACCCATGAGATGCTTTTATTGCTTACAGCAGTTTCCGTAAAAGACAATCGGATCCCTCTTAACCAACTCTTTGAAGAGTTTGCAAATAGGGGAGTCATGTTCGATCGGTATTCGAAAAAAGAAGTAATTGCGTTGTTTGACTCGTTAAATATTTTAGACAAAAAAAGTGATAGTGGTGATGCTCAGTATGTCAAACCAATTTTATAATTATATAGCTGACCAAATCCTTCAACATTTTAGTTCAAGCTCGTTATCTGCTGGAGAACGCTTCTACTTGCAGCTTGATCAAGATGAAGAGATTAAGAACCTAGTAAACTCCCTTCAGCAAAAGCAAAATGTGCAAAAGTTTATATACAAGCATGAATTTGGACACCCTTATGAAACGTTTTGCATTGAAATAGACAATATTCGAGTGGTTGTTGCTCACACCCATGGAAATATCAAGCCTGATTTTCTCGTTACACTTCGAAATCAGGTAGGGGAGCAACAAGGAGTATGGAAGAACACAGCTCTACTTAGCATTGTGTCGGAACAGCTCGATTCCATTCAAGGTGGAAGCAGTGACTTGCTTAAGGAAGGGATGCCTTTACATCCAGTTTCATTAAATAAAACGCTGAAATCTGATATCGAGCATAGTAGTTTGGAAAAAGTCGATCAGATTATCTTGCTAGATAATATGGAAAGTTTGATCGAAGAACAATCATTCCAACAAATCTCATTCTTTGATTTTCAAGAGATCTTTACCATATTGGGTAAAGGTTATATGGAAGATAAGGATTACAAAGAGTTTGCGCTTTTTAAAGATCCAGACCTGGCGACATTTACAGGTAAACAACTCGAAAATAGATTAGAAGAAAACCGTGAGCTGTTTGATTTTGTTAGAAAAGTTCATGACTTTGGATTAGACAAAGATGAGCTTGAGAAGAAATTCACTTCTGAATTTGCAAATAGGCTATACCAGGAAGGTTGGGAAGACAAACCCTATTCAGATATTAAAAAAGATCATTTGAAATACCTTGAAACAGTTAAGGACGCGAAAATTGAATTCAAGGGGATAACAGTAGAGAAGGGTGTGGAGATCTGGGACCGACCCCAACGTGAAACTGCTGCTGGTAAACGGAAGAGACACATCATTTTATTTAATGAACAGCAATTAGATGAAATTAACCTGCAAATTTCGTTTTCTCTAACAGGTAAAATTACAAGCTTAAGTAAAGATTTCGCTAAGTTACAAAAAGCTTATACCACTACAACTGATATTAATGTTGCCAGATCAAACATGAATGTCAAAATAACACCTGAATCAAATAAGCCAACATTTACTAAGTTTGCTTATAAACATGATAATAAGGCAACTCTAGGTGCGGAATTCTTAATTACTGTATTACCAGTCAATCCATATGTACTGGAATCATTTAAGACTAGTTATCTAATTAATGTATCATCAGGAGATTTGGAACTACAATATGAAGGGTCTTCCGTAATAGTTGGTCTGGGGATGAGTAGGGAACAAGAGGTAATTGAAGATCATCAAATCATCGAAATTAAGAATGATGAGCAATTAACTTTGCTTCCACAAGCAGAGGCTTTTAATGACAATAATAAGCTTGCTCTTAAATTACATTTTACAGAGAGTGGATTTGTACTTCCTTTATCGTTGAAAAACGAACTTCCAGAATCTATGCCAATTACTGGAGCAAGGATTTGGAAGTTGAAACGAGAAAGTCGAATGGACTTCGAACTAAAGTCCAACCGTCTTGTTCTTGGAAATAGAGACTTCTATGTTCATTCAGAATATAAGGAGTTTATTAAATGGGAAGAAACTTGGAAAGAAAATGGCTACCGTGCTGCTAAATTAGAGGGAGATACCTTACAAACTATTGATATTGATCTTGGTGATGAGTTACGTGAAGCCTATAGTCGTTATCTCAACTACTTTAATATAAAGAATAATATCCCAACACTCAGTTACATGAGTCCTGAATTAGAAGAAAGAGCAAGAGCTTATGTTGATGCCTATTTAAGTGAAGTACAATCCTTCAAGACTGGCGTTGAAGCGGGTAAAAAAGGAAGAGACTTGTTCAGTCTCGGAACCATTTCATCTAAACATGAGCTTTATTTCACACCTTACCATCCATTAATAGTGGCTTTTCAGCTGCAGTTAAAGGAGTCTCTTTCAAATGAGGAAATCGATAATAGCATTTTATCAAGGTTGAAACCTCTAGGATTAGTGCCTTATATCTATAGAAATCATGATGATCTTTATAAGCCAGATCAACAAAATGCTGCTCTTGAGTGGCTAGTTTATAAGCCGGTTAGTCAAGTATCTGTATCTGACGGAAATCACTATGTGGCAAAAGTTGTAGAGGATAAATTAACTCAATTCGAAGAGCATTTTTCTTACTTGTTTATGGGAAGTTCAAATGCACCCCTGTTGGTTAATCTTATTAATATAAATAATGATAATGAAATTCTTAGAGGGATTATTCAGCGTCTCATCAAGCAGATAAACTCAAAAGAATTGGATCAAGTTAAGCCTATTGAGGTAACTGTTTATAAAAGCGACGCTACTAGCGCGTTTGATGTGTTTTCTAGAACAGAGTCTATTGAAGAGCTTGAAACAGCACTTGATTTAAAGTTCTCTTCTAAAGACTTTAAGAATTACGAGCCTAAAGATTTGTTACAGCTGATTCGAGAAAAGATTAAGTACTTTAAACGAGAATTTGGCGTGGATGAATACGACTATGCACACATTTCATTCTATAAAATGCAAGCTCAAGAAACTTACGCACTCCAGCCAATGAAAGATATGGTTTCTGGAATAAACCTTAATGGACTTTATTCCTCAGTCCCATCGATGAAGGGAAATGAGAACTACCGAAATGGCTTTGGAGTGAAGGGTTATTCGATCGATCAAGGTAATGTATTAACACAAACCGCTTATATGTTAAATGAACTAAGTGCCAATTTAAAGAACGGTGGTAATGATTCTTATCATAAAGGAGAAGCAATTCTTTCTAGAACTTCTACCATTGATGAAGAGACTCTTTCACAAATCTTTAGTTCTTCACACTGGGTAACGTTTGTCGATCCTAGTGTAGACTTAGATTTCTTCAATGAACACGATGATGATCTTGTTGTGATTCATTATAGCGATCAATATTCATCTTCAAGTCGTTATGATGCTATTACTGTAACTGACAAGTCAGATCAGTATTTTGCGGTTGTTAAGGAGTTTCTAAATGATAAGCAAGTAGAAGGCTCTGATGAGAATGTAAAAAATACTATCAAAGCATTTAATACTTTTAACGGAGAATGGCTGTTAAGAATTATTGGAAGTAAGGGACACTATTCTAGAGAGAAATTGAGTATTATTTCTGCTATTAAGTTCTCACTATCATACTTTGACCATCGAGATATCCTATGGGTACCAATTTCCTTGGAAGAAATTCTTAGGGTTGCAGGAGCAGCAGGATTGAGTAAATCTGGTGGTGTCTTCACAGCTAAGAATCTAGGAGTGCAAGGTAGTCATAGTGATGATTTGTTGTTAATTGGTTTAAATACTGCAGATCCAACTAATCTTAAGCTTCATTTTTACCCAGTAGAAGTGAAAATTGGAGCAAATAAAAATGATGTTGTAACGAAAGCGAAGGAACAGGTAAGGAAAACGAAATCTCTTCTAAATGATGCATTAATTGAATCAGAAGGATCTCAGTTTAACAAGAAATTCTATCGCAATTTCTTTGTTCAACTTTTCTTATCAAATGTTAAGAAGCTTGGTGCAAATGACATCTGGAATGAAAAGGGTTATGAATTATCTGATGAAATCATCGAGAAGCTATTAAAAGACCAGTATAGGATCTCAAATGAAATTGATGAGGTCATCGGAGAGGGAGCTATTCTATCCTTCCAGCGTGATGCTTACTATCGAAGCTCAGCTATTGACGAAGGCATTACGTATGTGGGCCTAACAGAATTTGATGGTTATAAAGGGTTAGTGCAGTCCATTAATCAGATGCATGATTGGGTACAAAATAAAGAAAATGACTTTGTACGAGAAAATCTATTATCTTACCAGTACAATCCTTCTCAAGTAGAGACAAGCAAGAATGAAGAAAAGCTATTAGAAAAGGTTTATGCTGGAATGAATACAGAATCAGTAGAGACTTATGGCAATCGCAGTGATTTAACACCTTCAGGGAGAAAACAAGAACGCTCTCAACATCAAGCGCCTTCTTTTGATGAAGAAGAAGCGGTTAAAGATGTGGACGACGAAGGACCTTCAGATGTTGAAGATCATCCGGTTGAAAAAGAGAAAGAAGTAACTAATGTTGAAGAAGAGGTTGTAGTTGAGTCGGAGGAAGTAACAGAAGTTAACGTACCAGATGTTACGTCACCCTCATTTGATATTGAGAAATCAAGGATATTACTAGGTAAAGCTGAGAATTCTAATCGAGAAATCTACTGGGAGTATGGAAATAAAGGGTTAGCAAACCGACATTTATTGATATCAGGTAAGTCTGGACAGGGTAAGACTTATTTTATGCAGTGTTTATTACTTGAGAAATCGAAGTTAGGACTATCTAGTGTAGTCATTGATTACACGGAAGGGTTCTTACCTAACCAGCTAGAGCCTGAGTTTGTTGATTATTTAGGAGATAAACTTAAGCAAAAAATTGTTTATAATGATAAGTTTCCTATTAATCCTTTCAAGAAAAACGAAAGAGATATTGGTGAAATTAAAATTCCTGAATCAAACACAGATATTGCAGAACGAATTAAGAGTGTGTTCTCATCGGTTTATAGTAGTTTAGGAATCCAACAATTAAATTCTCTTTATGAGGCAACATTGAATGGGTTAGAGCAGTTCGGGGAAGACATGAGCTTACTTCATTTGAGAGATATGTTGGAAGAGGCAGGTACCAATTATGCTAAAACAACATTGTCCCAGATCCGCCCATTAATTGACCGGAATCCATTTACTCATGAGAATTCGTTAGACTGGAAAGATGTATTAAATGATAAAGGTGAAGTATATGTAATTCAACTCACTGGATATCCAAGAGATGTTCAGCTCATGATTACTGAATTTATTCTTTGGGATCTGTGGAACTATACTGTTCGATTTGGTAGTAAGAATAATCCACTTCCGGTTATTATGGATGAAGCGCAAAACCTTGATCATACTGAAAAATCTCCTTCAGCTAGAATATTAACAGAGGGCAGGAAGTTTGGTTGGTCTGCATGGTATGCGACACAGTTCTTGAAATCCCAACTTGATACAGACGAATTAGCTAGACTTCAGAATTCGGGTGAGAAGGTTTATTTTTCACCTCCTGAACAAGAAATCTCGAGTATTGCTACTAGTCTTTCAAACGATCAGCATGAAAAGAAACAGTGGGAGAAGAAATTATCTGAGCTTAAAAAAGGACAATGTATTGTACATGGTCCAATAAAAACAAATGGTGGCGAGTTGTCTAAGCCAGTCGTTACTGTAGTTGATATTATTCCATTACAAGATCGAATGTAAAATAAAAGTGTCTCATTAGTGTAGAAACTAATGAGACACTTTTTTAATTTAATATGGTTAATTGATAATCTTCTATTGAGGCTAGGTCATCAATTTCAGCTTTAATAATTCTCAATCCAGATTCAATGAAAACTAATAAGGATTCTTGAATTGCGTCGTCATCTAACGGTTTAGAGAGTTCCTGGATAATTAGATGTTTATATAAGAGGAATTGGTTCCCTTTAATGACGTTTTCAGGGATTGTCCATTTTGGTTTGTTGTCTTTAAAGTCATTGGAAACAGGTCCATTAGCTTTAGATATTCCTTTTGCAATAGCTAAGTTGATTCCAAGTGGACGGTCAATATCAATTTGATCACAAAGTTGATCAAGAATCTCTTTACCAGTACCAGATAAGCTCAGTTTTTTGTTACCCAATTATATTCACACCTTTATTAAATCAAAGTATCCTTTTCGAATGACCGTGTACTTTTTATCTTCATCATAATCTAGCATATATTGTTTGTAAGAATGTTCTTTCATGAAGTCGACATAGTCTTTTGTTATCTCTGTGTCTGTTGATAAGATGATGACTTGTTCACTTAATTCTTTGTAATAATGATTAATCAAGTGGTTTCGATGGAAACTATCCAATCGACCAAGTGGTGTATCAATTACCATCGGAAGAGACAAATCAGATGCTTTTGTTAATGCCCAGATTAGTGCAGAAGAGATCATTTGCATTTCCCCTGCAGAGCGATCCTGAATACTGATTTCCTGCATTTGATCACTATATAGTTTAACAGTATAAGAGCGAATATCGAATTCAATCTTTCCAAATTCTTCTTTCTTTCGGAAGAGCTTTGTTAGCATATTGCTGAATTCTTCTTTAATATAATTTGCCTTTAGCTCTGTCATTTTCTCGATATAACCACTGACAACATTATATAATTTCTTAACTGTCTCGAGCTGATTCACTACATCCTCATAATCACTACCTTGATCATTAAGCCTTGTAAGCTGACTCGTTAATGCAGTTCTTGATTCAGTAGCCTTCTTTAACTTTCTTCTGGTAGATTTAAATCGAACTTCTTTTTCCCCGAGGACTTTGGTTAAATCGTCAATTTGTTTGTTTTCATTTGAAATATCCACTGACTCTGGAGCGTTTCTAAGCTCCGTTTCCAAGCTTTCCAACTGATTTGTTAACCGATCAATTTCTGTTAGCTTTGAGGAATATTTCTCCGCAACGTTCGATTGAAGGTTAGTAAGGTAGTTAAACGTATTAGTAGATAGGTCATGAAGTTCTTTTGCTTCTTGATCCACTTCCTTAATGTCATTGTCCTTCATCCAGATGCCTTCACCAATTTCTTTTATTTGGTTTAATTGCTGTTCATTTAGAGGAGGATTAATGGGTTCACTCAATAACTTGTTAATAAAGTCATGGTAAGGTGTAAGGGAAGCATTAGCGATTACTCGCTTGTTTTTTAACGCTTGTTCATTTCTTAACTGTTTTTTTAATGTGTTAATTTTCGAGTTGAGGATGGTATTGACGCCTTCATTCAAGAAGAGATTACGAAACTCAGTTTTCATGTTTTGTAACTTAGCATCTATTGATGATTGGCGTTTGATCAACTCTTCTCTTGATCTAGAATTGTTTTTCATTTTATCGTTACGTTGATTCTTCACTGTTTCAATCTGGCTCTTTAGCTCATCCAGTTCCTTATTTCTTGTTTCTTTCTTTTCTCGTAAAGTCTGAATTTCATCTTCAACCTTCTCAAGTTCGTTATTAATGTTTGAAAGCTTTGATTTACTTACTGATCTTGAGAGGTCCTGTTCAAGACTTCGAATCATCTTATCTAAATCATCTAATAACTGATTGTACGCTTGCATACCAGTTATTTTATGAATGGCTTCAGTCATTTCGCTGCTGTTTTGTCGCAAGATAATATCTTTGATTTCTTCACCATCAAAGATGAAGAAAGGAGCTGAATGATAAGGAATAATCTTATCAATAAATCGGTTATACACTTCAATATTATCGATTTGTACCTTTTTACCCTGCCTTATACCAGGTCTTCTGACGAGGATCGAGCGCTCTTCGTGAGTCAGTCTTTTCAAATAGTCAAAGCCCCAACGTACTTTTAATTCCCATTCTTCTTTTTGATCGGTTTCCAACACCAATGTAACAGAGCAAGACCGACCTCCTTCTTCAAAGAAGGTATTGTTAATAACGTTTGAGAACAACCGCTTGTGTTCGCTCTCAGATATGCCTCTTTTACCAAACAAGACATACGAAATTGCCTTTAAAATAGTGGTTTTACCAGCCCCGTTTAAACCACCTAATAAGATAATGTTTTTGCCTTTTTCACGTTCCTCAGGTGGGATGTAAAGATCCACATCCTGATGACCATAGTAGGTTTTATAGTTATCAAAAACGAGCTTCTTTAAAAGCATTAGCTATCCCTTCTTAAATGAAAGTCTATTAAATCACTATATTCTTTTCGACGAGCGCGATCAGAAACATTTTCATAAGACATCTTTTCAGCTTGTCTTATAATTTGATAAACGCCTTTTGTGTTTAAATCATTTTCTCTGCATAATTCATTCAGTATTTCTAATTCTTTCTCTTTAATTTTCAATCCTTTAGACCCCCTAATATAAAAGTATATCTATAAAATATTTTACTATATAATAGGAGCTAGAGCCATGGTGGATACAGTATCTGTAAGAAATGCCGTATATAGACCTAAGCAATGGGAATACAATGAAACGACTATTATTTATTATTGTTAGGCTTCTGACCCTCATAAAAATAACCGTAATATTCATAGTGTATATAGTGAAAAAGAAAATCTCATTAACACCAAAAGAAGACCTCAAAATCCAGCTATCGTATAGTAGATTAATCTAGCAATTCCTTTCCAAATTGGATTGTCTTATATTATGATTAAATTAACTGACAATTCAAAGGGGAGAAGGGAATGCCTACCTATAACAAGCTAGTGAGAGATCGTATACCGGAAATCATTCGTGCAAATGGAAATAAGTGCAATACCGAATTTTTAGAGGAAGCTGAGTATAAAAAAGAACTGCAGCTAAAGTTGAAAGAAGAGTTACAGGAGTATCTTGAAGCTCAGGAAGATAGTCATGCGCTTGAAGAACTTGCGGATATGCTTGAGTTGATCTATTCATTAGTTGAGGTGCATCATTCTACTGTAGAAGAATTGGAAGAAGTGCGGAAAGAGAAGCGAGAAATTCGTGGTGGGTTTGATGAGCGGGTATATTTGATTGATGTGGAGGATTAGATAAGTACGAATGTAAAGTCTCTATGTAAGTTTTATCTGACTTTTATTATGGACAGTTTTTCAATGATCAAGTAAACTAATACCAACTAAATAAGGTTATCACGAGTGAACGAGAGTACGGGCTCACTGACTTCACAGCAACCTGCCAGGCGGTAAGGTGCTCCAACCTGCAAAGCATGGCTTTGAATGATAACGCACGGATAGCGGAGGCTCTTTGTTGCATTCATTTGCGATGAAGGGCCTTATTTGTTCATTTGTTGACGACCTTGTTTATATAAAAAGGGGGATGAGTTTGTGAACGTGAATCGATTTGCACGAAATATTATGGCGAAAGATTATGATGGAGAACGCTTTTTATTACACGTGGCAGAAGTCATGGAGCGTCAGTTGAAGGAGTGGGACGCAGCGTATGAAGTGGTCGTTATGAAGCTGATTGACTATGAAGTCGTGATTAAAAAGGAAAATCGTTCTTATGAACTGTTGCTTACTGAGAAAGACTTGCTTTTGCTACAACAGACATCACCTTATGCACTGGAATCGTTATTTGTGGCAGGCATTCGAGAAGCAGGGGCTTCCGATTGTGAGAGGGAATGGGGATTATATTGAAAGTGTGATATGAGTCCATGTTGATAGAAGATGATTTTGCCAATTCATTTTGATGATTCGAAATCGTGGATGTTTGGGGATTAGACTCGGAAGCTTTTAAGAATAAGCTGTAAAACTATTTATTGAAATGAATCGTGTCTTCTTTCTGAATGCTTTTGAAGTTATTTAATGTGGTAAAATTAAACTATTAAAGTAATGGATATTAAAAGTGGTAGAAGAAATATGGACCTTGTTTTACTTTTTCTTTTGATTTTTTAACATTACGAAATTTCCCTATTATAGGAGCGTTCTAATATGAAAACGAAAATGAACTATTTCATCTTATTTTTAACGATCATTTTTATAGTTGGTTGTACCAACTTAGAAGAGGCATCCAATAAAAATGCAGAAACAGATACACAAGAAGTAAGTACAGTTGAAACAAATGGAAATAGTGCAAAAGAAGAAGCGAACACTACGGTTGTTGATGAACCAGTAGAAGACGAAACACCAGACCTAACAGATGATGAACAGTTCTCAGAATACAAACTTATTGAAGTGGATGGTGGTGATTTGTCTGGACATCGAGAACCTAATGTCGTCGTTGATATAGGTTACGGTGACCGTGAATATTGGGCATTTACGAATGAATACGGACAACTCGTACGTGTCGTTGCTGACGAAATCATTCTACAAGATGATCGTAACGAACCTGTGTTATCGTCTGGCAGATACTATTCTGATGAGGCCAAGGTTCCTGGCGTCGAGAGTGATGTTTTAGATGAAGGACATATTATTGCTGATTCTCTCGGAGGGGTATCGAATGCTTATAACATTACCCCACAAGAGAGTACACTTAACCGACATGGTGATCAAGCTTATATGGAAGACGCGATCCGTAGCGCAGGTGAAGCTACGGATTTCGAAGCCATTATCACCTATTCGGATACGGAAAAGCAGATACCTTCAAGTTATCAGTACACGTATACGTTGAACGGAAATGAAATCGTTGATACATTTGATAATGTGAACCCTGATGAAGCCAACGCATCACTCGGCTTAACTGAGAGCGAGCCTGACGATTCAACTCCTTCAGACACAGAGGGTGATATTTCTAGTATTGATACAAACAGGAATGGACAAGTGACGATTAAAGAAGCAGAGGCAGCAGGTTTCAGTATGCCGATCATGAGTGAGCATTGGTTATATCCTTATATGCGTGATAATGATAATGACGGTATGGTAGGTGAATAAGAGCCTGCTAGAATATAGAAGGTGATACTTCGCTTCGCCGGGACGGTTTTTATGATGCGATAGTTCGAAAAAGGTAGAGGAGCATTAATTATTAGTATAATTGATGCTCCTTTTATTTTGGAGATGGAATCGATAGAACCGTCCCGACGATTCAATCATCCTATGAGGAGTGAAACCAATGGACTTAACCCCTTCCGACTTAAAAACAAAAGATATCTACAAACTACTGACCGGCTCCGTTGTTCCAAGGCCGATCGCATGGGTATCAACCGTTTCCGAAGAAGGCGTGCATAACTTAGCACCATTCAGTTTCTTTACCGTTGCTTCCACAAAGCCTGCCATTCTCGCCATCTCTATTGGTCAGGGGTCAGGTGAGCGACAGGGTGCGGAAAAAGATACACTCGCAAATATTCGATCGCAAGAAGAATTTGTGATCAATGTAGTGTCGAGTTCGCTTGGAAACAAAATGCAAAAAAGTGCGGAGAATGTTCCGGCTGAAGTGGATGAATTTCAATATGCTGGTCTAACACCAGTTGATAGTGTGACGGTCAAACCGAAGCGGGTGAAAGAGGCGTTGATTCATATGGAATGCAAGCTCCATCAAATCCTTCCGCTTGGATCGAATGCGCTTGTTCTAGGGGAGATGACGCACTATCATATTCAAGATGAGGTGTATCTAGGTAACTATAAAGTCGATCTCGAGAAGCTTTCTCCTCTTGGCAGGCTTGCGGGGAACTATAGTGAGAGTAAGGAGTTTTTTACGTTACCGAGGTGAGGTTAACAAAGTTACTTTCATCAACCTGCTTTCTAACTTGAGTCCCTGCAGCATACTTTAAAGCGTGATGGAAGAGTATCTGTTCGCTCAGGGTGTCATTTTTAGTATAGGGATAGAGAGGGGCTGATGAAATTGAACCAGCAAATCTACTACAAAGAAGTTCAGCGCCCAAACCAGATCTGGATCTGGGCGATTGTAATAGGCATCGCGATTTTAATGTGGATTGGCTTTTTCCGTCAGGTCGTGATGGGCATTCCATTTGGGAGTAAGCCAGGTACTGATATGGAAGTGATCATGTTATGGATTATTTTCGGAATTGCTTTTCCCATCGTGATGCTCGGATGGCTGCGACTCATTACTGAGGTGAGGGATGATGGGGTTTATGTGCGATTTGTCCCATTTCATCTGACACCTCGTGTTTTCTTCTATCAGGATATAACGCATTATGAGAGTTTGAACTACCGGCCACTTCGTAGGTTTGGTGGATGGGGAATCCGGTGGAATTTCAGCAGTGAGAAGGCTTATTCCATTAGCGGGAAGCAGGGTGTTTTAATGGAAGTGAACGGTGAGAAGCTTTTGATTGGATCACGGGAACCGAAGCGGTTGGTGGAAGTGATGGATCGGGTGCGTAGAAACGATAATAAGTAGATACGTTTGTAAACAGCATAAGAGGTTCATAGGAATAGTCCTTTTCTCTTGGTAGAAAAGGACTATTTTTGTGGAATGCGTCGAAAGACATAGAAAAGAAGGGAAAGAGAGGGTATTCTAAGTTTAGAAATTAATGGAAGATATGAGAGCGATCATTTCCTGCTCGACAATACAGCGGCTATACCTAACTAGACGTACACATAGACTTCATTTGTGGTGAAACGAGGTTTGGTCGAAAAGGAGGTTGCGGTGCTAAACGAACTAGAAGAATTTAAACGTTATTTGGAGCGTATGAAGTATCGGGCAGAAGCCGAGGCGTTGGAAGCGTATCTAGGAAAGGTAAGGGAAGCTAGATTTGATATCGATGATAGTAAACGAGTCTTTGATCACCATCATTCGACTTACTCGTCGAATTGGAACGGCGAGGCGCGCGAAGCTTATGAAACCCTTATCGGAGAACTGGAACACGCAACTCAAAGTGTGTATGCGGTTCATGAGGAACTAACCTCTGCGATTAACGAAGAAATCGACCGACTTCTTCAGAAAGCGGAGGACTTGAAGTGACGAGAATAGCAATTAAACCAGAACAATTAGATCAGCTGGCAAGCGGCATCCAGGATGCCCAGCGAAAAGCAGATGAAGCGATTAGCGATTTTAAATGGAACTATCAATCTCTTCTAATGAACATCACGGGCGCGAACACCGGTAAGATTGATGCTCTTCAAGCGGAGTTACAGTATGAAATGCGCAAATACCGAGACAAGCTCCATGACCTGCAGGCGGCAGTGAAATTAACAGAGAGAAAAATGACGGAAGAGGATCGCTCGCTTTCTGCGAAGTTCGGCCTTATGGCATTAAAATTTAGTAGCTTAAACAGGTTGTTTCAGGACTATGATCCCGTCACGGGAGAAGCATTAAGCTGGAGTCAAAGGCTTTTGGGGAAAAATCCACTGACGGCTTCATACAGTGATGCATTTGGAGAAGTGTTTCCAGACCTGCAATATGCCTTAAACCCACGGGTCATCCAGAGTAGGATGAAACAGACATATGAAAGTGTCGTGCTTGATCCTTTATCGAAAACGACGACTTATCTAGACGAGGTACGTCAGGATGTGTCGCATAGTGTAGTCAGGTACTCAAGCTATGTGGATCGCTGGTGGGGAGAGACGCAGCAGAAGGTTGATGAAGCGCGTAATACGGCACGGAGCTTTTTAGGTGATGTGGTAAAGGGTGTGCAGGTTGGTAGCGGGAATGCAGTAGAGGATGCGATTGATGGATTTAAGGAGCTTAACGCGTTAGCTGAAAAAGCATTTGGACCTAACCTTGCTGTGTATCGCGATGAAGAAGATCTCCCTCAATTACTATTTAAAAGCTTAGAAACGATAAACTTCTATAAGAACATCTTTGGTGA
>NZ_JAIUKZ010000019.1 GCF_020165985.1 Bacillus sp. RAR_GA_16 | reverse complement strand
CTCAGCGACGAGCTCTTCTTTCGAATACACCTCGTCGCCAAATGCGACACGGTGCGTGGTAACGCCTGGGCGAGCGAGGCGTTTTTGATGCCCTGTGCTATGTACCATTTCATGAAAAAGGGTTGCATAGAATTCTTCAGCCATTTCAAAATCATGTAAAGGCGGAACGTTGATGCGATCAAAGGTTGAAGAATAAACGGCCTGTCCAGATGTAAATGTAAAATCTGGTGCGTTCAGATACCCTTTAGTAATGGCGTCAGCTTCTGCAATCGGATCATGATCAAACGTAGTGGCATCCCGTTTACTTTCTAATCCCTCTACCTGCGTATTAATATGAAAAACGCGATAGTAACGAAGGAAAGGAACTTTCTCGGTTTCCCTACTTTCGGAATCCTCTTTTTCAATCCATTTCCAAAAGACAACGATGTGTGAGCTTTCTCCCTTTTTCACCTTTCCACCGGCTTCTTGAACTTGTTTGAACGTCGCATATTCACCCGGTTCGAGTAAAAAAGCGTTAATACCACGGTAAGCTTTTTGCGTTTTCCAATTCACTGCTCGTCCGTTAATCCAGGGCTGCCGCCATGGAATGACGCCCTTCTCTAACTGCTGAATGATCTTATCCGTTACGATCTCATAAACGTTTTTCTTCATTTCGCCCTTCCTCCTTTTGTTTTTCCTTTTGACTGAAGAACCGAGTCTATCCCTCAAAAGGGAGAATTTTTTCCCTTTTGACGTGGAGAACGAAAAGCGAGCATCTTCAGGCGATCAAGGGATAAAAGCAGAAAGTTTTTTCAGTTGCGTAGCGTTCCTAGGAAAAAAGTTTTTGCGCCCCTTGAACGCCTGAGCCCTGACTTGGTAAGGAAAGGGAAGGTTCGGGTGTCCTTTCCTTTTCGAACCTTAGTCAGCTTGCGAGCTTTACGATTCGGAAGGCAAAAGGAAAAATGACCAATAAAAGAGCAGCCTCAAGGCTGCTTTCATGGCACTAAAGGTTGCCGTCATCGGCTCCTCGTAAAGAAATCACCAGGAACCTACGGACTGACCGAAAGCGAAGTAGGCTTTCGGATCAGCCCGTGGTTATCGGAGATTTTAGAGGAGAGCGAGATGCCATAGGCTGTTTGCTAGCGTTTTGGGCTAGCTTATCAGCCTGTGAGCAGACCCTTGTGGTGACCCCAAAATTCTTAATGAAATGATAATTACGCAAGAAGACCGATAGTCTTTATAGACACGATTAAGAATTCAATGAAGGACGAACCAGATGAAGTAGAACAGATAAGAAATCCCCCTCTCAGTAAACCCCTTCTAAGCCTAAAACAGATGAAAAAGAACCATCCTGTTCAAACCCCACCACACAAAAATAAGAGAAGGACCCTCTTCTTCGAATAAGCAAACAACGGCTGCTTAAGCAGCCGAAAAGCAGGCTCGATGCCTGCTTCTATCAACAAAAGCGTAGCTTTTATCCATGCGAAACCGAGGCGACGATTTATCGCCGCCTGGCGTATTCTACAAATGCCCTTTTTCTTTTAGGCTGTAATGGTCCCCACTATGCGTCACAATTACGTGGTCCAGAACGTCAATACCTAGCAATTGACCGGCTTGCACGAGGCGCTTTGTAACGTTCAGGTCTTCCACGCTTGGCGTCGGGTCGCCACTCGGATGCTGATGGCTCAGTACGATGGAAGCTGAGTTATTTAAAATCGCTGTTTTAAACACTTCTCGCGCGTGAACGATGCTCGCATTGATGCTGCCAACGTGACAGCGATGAGCTGCCGTTACCTGATTTTTCGTGTTCAAACAAAGGACCAAAAAGACTTCCCGGTCTTCATCTCCAATCAGCGTCCCGGCAATGTTCGCGGCGTCATCTGGGGAACGTATTGCCCCAATCGCAAAAGGTGTCGGCACTTCTTGAACCACTTGTTTAATGCGAATCACTTCAAAAATGGCGTTAAGACCAATGCTCTTCTCTTCTGAGGGTGTGTTCTTTTCTTCCTGTAACTCTCGTTTGAATTCCATGTCCTTCATTGAAACAAAAGCGTTCATAAGCTTGTCCTCCTTTTTTGTTTTGCCAGGCGAGCGCTGATTCCCGAAAGGGTATTTTTTTGCCTTTTGGCACGTAGGACGAACAAATCGCCTCACCAGACGGTCAAGGGATAAAGACCAACAGTTTTTGACGGCACCATGTCAAAAAGTTTTGGTCCCCTTGACTGGCTGGTGATCCGTCTTAGGTTCAAACCGGGAAGAGATCGAGGCTCACCCGGGTTGAGCCTTAGTCGGATGGCGCCTTTGTACGCTCCGCAGGGCAAAAGAAAAAAATACAAAAAAGAGGCAGCCCGTAGGCTGCCTTCCATGGCACTATTCTCTTCGGCTCGTTCGGTCCGGCGCTTCGCGCAAAGGGACCAGGAACGTACGGACTGTTAGCGAGAGCTTACAGACCGTTGTTATCGGGCACTTTAGGATCGAAGCGACACCTACAGAATGACAGAAAGCGTTTTGGGCTTTCTGATCAGTCTTTCAGTGCTGCCGCCATAAAGAGGTTCTTAAAGAATTTTTCTTCCTTCTTTTATTAAATTTTGAACTCTCTCTTCCGATAATGAATATTTCCTTTTAGCCAAGGTATCACCTCTGGTGAAAATTGATATTCTTCTCTAACATTTTCTTCATTGACTATTTATGAGGTACTTTATACTTTAATGTCAATTTATGTTCATAATCTTTAGACATTATATTATAATTTGTATGTAATAGAAATTTTTACCTATTCTACTTTTTATTACTAATTAAGGAGTTTTGCTAATGTCAGATCAATCCACTACTAACCAGAGCAATGAACAAGAAAATAGTGGCGGAATAAGAATTACCTATAATGGTAGAACACCTCCATGGCAAATAGTCCGTAAAGTAAAACCACGAGCATTAAATATCGTAAAATACCTATCCAATGGGAATGAATCAGAACAATCATCAAATATGATTATTGAAGGGGAGAACCTTCAAGCAATGGTTTCCTTATATAAGTATAGGGGGCAAGTTAACTTAATCGTTGCCGATCCACCATATAATACTGGGAATGACTTTCGTTACAATGACAAGTGGGATGTGGATCCGAATGATCCAGACTTAGGAAAAATAGTTCCGAAGGATGATGGATCTCGTCATACTAAATGGTTAAGATTTATGACTCCAAGGGTCTGGATGATGAAAGAAATGCTAAAACCAAATGGTGTTTTGGCCATTTGTATTGATGAGAGAGAACTTTTTCGATTAGGCATGTTGCTCGACGAGATTTTCGGCGAAGAGAATAGAATAGCAATTATAAACTGGCAGAAGTCGTATTCACCCAAAAGTGATAGTAAACATATTTCTAGGGCTACAGAGTATGTTTTAGTTTATGCAAAAGATAGTGATTCTGCGAAGACAGGATTACAACCTAGGGGAGAATCAACTAATTCTAAATACAAAAATCCTGATAATGATGTTGATCTCTGGCGTAGTGATAATGCTACTGTTGCTACTCCTGCTGCTCGCGATCGTTATGCCATTCAATCGCCTTTTAGTGGTGCTTTACATTATCCTGGATCCAGAGCCTGGACTCATCCAAAAAAGAACATGAAGAAATGGATACAACAATGGGGTTGTAAGTATGTGGAGAAAGATTTAAAAGATGGTAGACCAAAAGCACTCGTAATTAAAGGTGCACCCATACCCGTAATCCCGGAGGATACAAATTTGAATAATAACCCTGTAGTTACCGATAGTGCTGTATATGATGATTCAATTGTAGAGGCTGCAAGAGAGGCTGCAATCAAAGTTCGAGATAACGAAGTATGGCCATTTCTTTACTTTACTTCAAAGGGATTCGGTAGGCCATCTGTAAAACGATACCTCAATCAAGTAAAGAAGGGAATTGTTCCTTTAACGTACTGGGCAAATGAAGATTATGATAATCCTATGTATTTAGGGAGCCAATCTTGGGATCATACAGAGTCAGGACATAGTCAGACAGGTATTAATGAATTGAACGCTATTATGGGCAAAGGGCATAATTTTCAAACTGTAAAACCCTTAAAGTTAATAACGAAAATTATTCAACTTTGGTGTCCTCCAGATGGAATAGTGTTAGACCCCTTTGCTGGTTCAGGAACTACTGGACATGCTGTTTTGCTTGCAAACAAAATTGCTGGAACTAATCGTCGTTTTATCCTAATAGAGCAGGGACGTGAAGAACGAGGGGATCCATATGCTAGGACATTAACAGCCGAACGTATTAAACGTTCTATTACTGGAGAATGGAGTGAACGTCCTTTTGAGCCATTGCCAGGAGGATTCCGGTTTGTACATTTAACTAAAAAAGTAGATGCAGCAGCAGTTCTAGCACTAGAAAAAGAAGAGATGATTGATTTATTGGTTATAAGTCATTGGGAACAACAAGATAGGGGAGCGAACCACTTACAACGTCTAGAACCGGGGGCCTATAATTATTTATTTGCCACTAATTCACGGAATGAAGGTTACTTTTTAGTATGGGATGGTCCAAATAGCGACCCAATATTAGATAGGGAAACTTTCCATAAAATCGCTGCGGAAGCCAAAGCAGCTGGCCTAAATAAAAAGTATCATGTATATGCACGATTATGGTCATACCAAGGGCCTAATATTGAATTTTACCAAATTCCTGATCGAGTCCTAGCACACCTTGGATATAATGAAGCGATTGATGCTTATAACGAAGAAGAAGAGTGAGTGGAGGTAATAAATATATGATTTCTCTGTTTCCCTTTCAAATTAAGGCTTCTGAAAAGATGGCCAGCAGGTATATGTCTTTTAGAGATAGTGAAAATAGACCTTATGAAACTAGGACAATACCAACGCCTTTTTACCAGGCACTTTCTGCTTTAACAGGGGGAGGAAAAACCCCTATTCTAGCTGATACAGTTTATCAAATGAGATTAGCAATGCCTGTAGAGCCGATTGTTTTGTGGATTTCAAAAGGAAAGACAGTGGTAGACCAAACTTATGGAAACTTCCGTTCTGGTGGTAAGTATTCGCACCTTTTGGAGAACTTTTCTGTAAATTATTTAAGGGATTTAAATGAAAACCAAATAAGTGATGGCAGTACTTCACTAATGGCATTAGCTACAACAGGCACATTCAACCAAAGAGAACAAGAAGAGAGTGCCCTTAAGATATACAAGGCTGGAGAAGATAGATCTTCAGTTTCTCTGTGGGAACTATTAAAACGAAGAAAAACTCCTGAAGGGCAGAGAAGAGATTTAGTTATTGTATACGATGAAGGACATAACCTTTCAGACCAACAAATAGATTTATTATTTGAGCTCGAACCTGAAGCAATCTTGGTTGCGAGTGCCACGCTAAGAACTCCCGGAAAACTAGGTGCAATGATTGAGAGACTTAAATCTGCAGGTTGGAGCAACGATGACTTAGCAACCATAATTTCAAGCAAAGATGTGGTTGAAGCAGAGTTAGTTAAGAAACAAATTGTACTTGGTGGTTATGAAACGACTATGGACCTAGCAATAGATCCTTTACTAGAAAGAATGAAATTATTAGAAGAAAGAGTTGAGGAGCTAAGTCTTGATATAACTCCAAAAGCTATTTATGTATGTAAGACTAACATCAACCAAGAAGAAGGTACACCAGATGACCCCGCTAGGGATTTTGCTTTTAGAAAAGCTCCCCCTATTTTAATCTGGAAACATTTAGTTGATAATGGGGTGGATCCAGCTGATATAGCAGTATACTGTGATTTAAAGTTTGTTAAGGATTTTCCACCTCCAGATAACTTTATGTTATTTTCAAAAGGAGATTCTGACTTTGATGAATTCCAAAACGGAAATTTCAAGCATATTATTTTTAATCTAAGCCTACAAGAAGGGTGGGATGACCCCAACTGTTACTTTGCCTATATTGATAAGAGTATGGAATCAAGTATACAAGTTGAACAGGTCATTGGGCGTGTACTTAGGCAGCCAAATGCAACTCATTGTTCGGACTTAGAACTAAATACTGCTCATTTTTATATTCGAATGGATGATAGAACAGTTTTCCCTGAGATAATAGAAAAAGTGCGTTCAAAAATTGCTACAGAGTTTCCGGAAATAGAGTTAAATAGTTACTCAAATAGTGGTTCAGGTGGAACTCGTATACAAGAACCAGTAAAGGAAGAAAAGTTTATTCCACAAATACATATAGAGGCGACAAGTGCCATCATTCCTATTCAACGTGCTCTAAATGCTGTACATGACTATCGGAACGATGCTGTTAATACAAAAGGACAAGGTATAAGAGCTGAAACTATTCAAAAAGTAGCATCAAGTGAACAAGCAGAAATTGTTAATACATTGATGCCTCAAACAAACAAGGTTACAGCCCGATGGATAATCGACAGAGAGATACAAAAACTATACCCCCGAGCTCGTGGATTATGCTTGTTAACTGATCCGAAACTCGATGCAAGAGCTCATTTTACAAGTCCTGCTCATCTTGCATTAAAAGATGTAGGGAATAGCATTGTAGATGCCTATATAAATAATGCACAATTAATATCTGATCGAGAAAATCTTTTTGAAGTAGGACCCGTTATGGTTAATCCTGACAATGCCCAGTCTTATGTGAATTCTTTACATTCTCGATATAGTGGATTGAATTCACTCGAATTAGACTTTGCTAAGGCAATTGATAATGAGGGGCATCCGTGGGTAAGAAACCCTTCAAATGGTGGTTACTTTATACCTTTATTATCAAAAGGAACAAACCGTAATTTCTTCCCAGATTTTATTGTTTGGAAAGATAACAAAGTTATTGCACTTGATCCAAAAGCTGAAAATTTAATCATGCAAGACTCAGGAAGAAAATTATTCGATATTAGAAATTATCAGGGACAATTAGATATAGTCGTTCGTTTATTTACTATGGGAGAGTGGACAGATAATCCAATCAATAGATTAAATGAGGAAGGTTATACAGTATGGTCTCTCAGAGCAGGTAGAGTATGGGGAAGACACTTCACCTCTATTCAAGAAGCAGTTCATGTAGCTCTAAATTAAATTATTAAATACAAAAAGCAACCCCTTTTTACCCCCGAGCAAGGATTTCTTTGGTTACTTTTTTGTTAGTGGTTACTACTTTTCATTTCACCACTTTTGATTGAAGGTAATAATATTTAGTAACGTGTTTGATTTTGGAGTACAGACATCATAAAAGCTATAAAAATAGAAGTCCAATCCGCACCTGAATTGGACTTCTTATTATCGTTGATATCAAAGGATTTTAGTTGATTTCACATACAAATTCACAACAGTTCTGATGGCTAACATACTCCTACGAATTGGTGTGTTAATTACGTATACCAACATAGCGTTGGAAGGCAATCGAAAACGCTCGTCTAACTTCTTGGTGTTGCTAAAAAGTTATATGCAATAAACGAAATAGTTTATTCAATAACAATTTAACATATAGAATATTAAATAGATTTCAGAAGTCAGCTATAATTTTATACTTTATTGAATTGCGACTAATCAGCATAGAGCACTTTTAAATCTATCAAACATTCCCTTTACAGTTTTCACATAGTCCATCCACCAAACCTTTCGCGTTGATGGGTTGGTAATCGTTAAGAGTTTGTCCCCATTTTTTGTAGGATACCTAACTAAATTCTGCAAAATAATCCGATCCTCCTCAACGAAGATTTCAAGAGGATATTTAACCTTCACGCCCAATGTCCGTCTAAGTTCAACCTGAATGACCAGCCTTCCTAAATCATCAATCTTACTTACGATAGCCGTTGATTTTAATTCAACCTCTCCTTTTCTTTTTGCAATGACCACGTTAATTTTTATCGTCCCGTTAGTTGACCCACAAACTCTACATCATCCACTTTCCACCCCTGCTCTTTTACATAAACTAAAGAGGTTTTCACAATGACCGTTTCGGTATTGGTAACGTCGTTAAAATCCGTGCTTAACTGAAACTCATTCAAAAAAGCTGCTTCTGTTTTAGAGAAATCAAATTCATAAGCCTTGAGCCCAGACATAGTAGAGGTAACGGACTCCTCTGACTTCGGAAGTTCGGTACCGGATGGGTGAGTCGCCTGAAATCCTTGATCTGTCATGTAGGTTTGAATATTTTTATATCGGTCATTAGGAGTTTCATAAGTAAAAAAGTGATTTAGAAATTCCTGATTAACTTCCAAAGCATCCGAGCTTTCTACTGATGATAGGGAATCCATCGCCTTCTCATAATTTTGTTGATTGGCCCGAACCTCTCGTAGCTGGGCCTGCAAACTAAATACGTATACCACGACGAGCACTCCAACAACAAACCCACTCATTAGAAAGACGTACGTTTTTTTAGACTTCATTTCACACCATCCTTACTGAACGCGCCTAAATCCGAGGAAGGGATATAGACCTTTCCACTGCTCAACTGAAGAATAAGACGTACCATTTCCACTGTTTGCATTAATAAACTGATCATCACCGACGTACATGCCCACATGAGAAGCGCCTGGCTTATAGGTAGAAAAGAAGACTAGGTCTCCTGGCTTAATGTTGTCTTCCGAAACGGGAACGGTTTTATCGTACTGGGACTGAGCCGTACCGTACAAATTAACTCCTATTTGCGCAAAAGCATATTCAAGCAAGCCAGAACAGTCAAATCCACCTGCACCAGGTGTCCTTCCTCCCCACACATAGGGTCTTCCAAGATATTTCTTCATGATGTTGTGAACCTCTTCCACATCAAAGATTTGGGTCCCATCGCCCTGAACCAATACCGTTCCGTTTTCAGCATCATAGTAGCGAAGCACGTGATCGACATAGTTAACGTCACCATACGTTTCCCAGCCCATCTTGAGAGCCATCATGTGGCTAAAGTCAATCGTCACTTCCTTTGAGTAGCCTCCTCTCTCAAGCGCGTAACCAATAAAACCACTTCCAAAATTATAAGATTGTAAAGCTAGATGGATGTCTCCTTTTGACTGTCTCATCACTTCTGCAAAGTATTTCACGCCTAACTGAATGGAGTATTCAGGATCCGTAATCGTACCTGGAGGAAGTCCGATGGACTCCGATGACTGCATCACGTCCAAGTGCCTCCCTCCAGACTCTTGTTGAATTAAGGCGAGTATGAGTCCAATATAATCTTCAACCTCATACTCAGCTGCATATTTCGCAACAAGAGGCTCATAGCGTAAAACTTCAGCCGAGACCTGAGCCGTGCCTCCAGCCCCTTCACCAGACATGCCCGATTCAAACTGATTCTCTCCTCCCAGACTAATGGAGAGAAACAACCCTATACCAAAAAGAAAGGTCAGAAGAAGCAGGATTCCCCCAAGAATCCAGGTGAAAGGATGTTTTAGTACAGCAATGGCACCGGCAACTTTCGCTCCTTTCCTGATAACGCTTTCCATAGCTTCTCCTTTCCACTTGTGACATATTGAGCAAGCTTATTGGCACACCGGACTCTTATCTGCGTCTCTTCAAAACATACTCACCTGGCTTCCGACGACGAGATCGCATTAGATTGCTAGATTTAAAACGGCGCTGGTCAATTTGTTGCTGTGCTTCCCATTTCGTAATCGGTTTAGAAGACTCTTTAGACGCTGCCGTTTCTTTTCTCATGGATGATTTCTCAGACGGGGGCTTTCGCTGATGAGAAACAGGTTGAATGCTTCGAGAACTCCGTTTCACAGGAGGAAGTTCTTGTTTCTGTGGAGGTTTATTACCACTCACAGAAGCGCGACGATTATCTTCAGAAGATGTAACGACATAATCGTCTTTAGATTGTCTCCTGTAAGAACTATTCTTCGCTACTCGATCTTCCTGTACTTTCTGGGGGCTAACTCCTCTCCGTTTCTCAGGAGGAAGCGCCTTTAAGCTATCTTTCTCTCGATGCTTACTAGGCTCTCGCACGGTATCACTCGACTGACCTTGTCTAGCAACGTTTTGTTTTTTTGTAGGAAAAGACAATGTGGTTTTCCCTTCACCTGTGCTTTCATTCTTAATAGAACCTGGCGCCTTTCCCTTTTTATAGTCGCGTAAGTGAACAACGGACCCAGCATTGCGTGCAGCTGAACGATTGCCTTCTTTCCCAGAATGAGAAGAAGAGACGATTTTTTGATTGGGTACCTTTTGCTTTTCAGACCTATTATCACCTGCTGCCACCCTTTGATCAGAACGCGTTTCGTTTCCACCGCCTGTAGAGGATTTTAGATCAGAAATTCTTTCTCCCATCTCAGAATAACGCTTGTGATTTCGAAAACTTTTATACGTTTTCCCTACCATACGTGTGGCCGTTCGCGTGGTTTTTTGCCGCGCTTCGCCCACCTTGTCAACGGATTTCGTCGTCGCTCGTTCAACCACTTGCTGACCCTGGACCATACCGGCAGAAGCGACCTCAAAAATTTCAGAACGATATTTAAACAATCCCCACATCGTTAAACAAATCAAAAACACTACAAATGCGTACCCCTCAACCCCGTTCGTCACTTTCACAGATTCATAGAGAAGTGTCACAAGTCCTGTAATAACGGAAATCAATAGAACCAAGCCAGCCTTCATCATTAAAACCCCAACCAGTTTCTTCGCGTGATTTAACGCACTTTCGCTATAAGCCGGGATCAGTGACAGAACGAGTGGAACCGCCGTAAAAATGACAAGCGCTAAAAACCAAACTTGAAGTAAAAACTTAAATGCCCCCAACAATAACACTGGAATCGCAAGGGCAATGGTCGAAAGGATTGTAATGATAAGATATCCAAACCGTTCGCCACTAAATTTAGGCGACATTTGTTTATTTTCAAAATCCGAAACTTCTTTTTGGACAATTTGGCCCCTCTGTTCTTCTCCTTCATCTGTAAATGGTTTAATTTCCAATAAATTATCCACTCGATTTGGATTATCACTTATTACTTCTGATTCCTTTGTGGATCCGTAATTCAGAAGCAAATAAGGACGTTTGATCATTAAGTTAAAAAGCTGATTTTCTAAAACAGCGACGCCTTCGTTCGAGTTATAAGCCTCATTAGCATCAAATTCCTCAGAGCTCAGTAAAACGTTCGCTGAGCTGGCCATACCTTCTAGCTCGCTTCCTCGTTCATTCAGCCACTGAATGTTCCCTGTTGCATTTGAGAAAAACCAGAAGGTCGCCACTGTGATCATCAAAGCCCCCAGTATAGCTTTGACCGCATGACCAACCTGTTGATTCACGAAGTAACGCCAGGCTGCAGAAGCACCGATAAAGATGATAAAAAGCGAAAAGAACGCACCAGACATTAGCTGATAGATTCGTTCACTCATAATGCCTGCTTCACTCGCCATACTGCTGATCAAGTCAAATGACATAAGTTCGTTGATCGAGTACAGAGTAAAGCTAGCGATGGTTTTATTGAATCCCCACATCCCTTGATTAATCGCGTGAAGTGCCCCATCATCCATTTCTTTAAATCCATCCCCGATATCAGCTTCCATTCGGTAGTGATCAAGAGGATATTCCTTACTCTCTAGCGTCACACGCCCAACCGTTTCCTCCTTCTTCTCTACAATAGGAGAGGAATCTTCCGCGAGGGAAGCTGTGGGCAAAAGAAGAAACAATAGTACAAGAACTACTCCAACTCCTCTTTTTAGAAACCTCATTTCATCCCTCCTATTCGCAGTGAATACAGGACGTTTGGTCAAATTTTTGCTTAACCTCCTCTCGATTCACATCTAAACTTTTACTAGTATCTACCTTCCATTCATCGTTTTTCTGTCGAAGTACAACATTATCCTCTACGGTATTCTCACCATTAGGATTATCAAAATCAGCAAAAACATAGTAGCTCTCTACTTTTTCATCATGATAAATTTCAAACCTGATATCTTTATATTCTAGATTCGAATTAATTTTTTCGTCTCCTTTATAAGCTTCATAAGATCCCTCTTCATAAATAAATTCTTGCTGTAATTCATAATCTCTATCAAACTTAGCCTTTTCCCACTCATAGGTTATCTTTGCAATATCTTCTGGATCTTCACTCTCGCTACATCCAATCAATAGAAAACTTAAAACGAAAAGCGAAGCGAATACTTTTTTCATTAGATAAACGCCTCCTCGGATTCAACGGCATCGTGATCGTGGTCTTTTGTGTTAAAGGCCTGAATCCATTCATCAAACAGGACATCCGTTTGGATCTTGGCCGTTCGGCCATACATGTCTTCCATGATGCACTGCCCTTCGGTCAGATTCTTCAGCATATCGCGATTCGCTTTGTTGTCTTCCATCCCGAGAAATTCAATGATATTCCCTGCCTCTTCCGTCGTTTTCGCCTTAAACGCAAATTTCGTTCCGATATTCTCTTTAATTTGAGGTTTGTTGTACTCATACGTCGATTGCGTGATGATATATACGGCTGAACGAAGCGAGCGTCCCGTCCGAACCAGTTCATTAATGAGCCGATCACCAGCTCCTGTATTCATCAGCATCCACGCTTCTTCAAAGATCGTCATCTTCACAACGGAATCATCACGCGCAAACTTTGTCGCGAATTTGGCCAGAGGCTGCATGAGCGCAACGGCCACATGTTCATCACGCGTGACTGCCTTCTCACCTTCTTCAGGTAAGTTCAGATTTTGAATTTGTAAGATATTTACCTGTTCATCCAGACTGATTCCTTCGACGTCCCCTTCAGAGAACATGAGCTTCGCAATACCGTTTCGCCCAATTTCATAAAGCAGGTCACCGACGTTTCGCACATCCTGATCCTCTGATTCTTGTAAGTAGCGAACAACATTTAATAGGCCGGGTTTTCGATTCTGTTGGACCACGTGGCGAACCCCTTTGTATATCGCCGTTTTAATGTTTCGCTCACTTGATTGAAGCTCAGATAAGTATTCAAGGACACCGACAGCTGCATCTGTCGCCTCTTCTCCCTCAAGAAAAGTAAGAGGATCCAGCTTACCGGCGTCATGGATATCACTGGAGAGTGTAATGTAGTTAAAGCTCTCAATCATGTCGTTAAAATAAGGAACCTGACGTGCCATTTCTGGAGTAAGCGCTTGTTTAAACTTTTTCTCGACTTCATCTTTCGGATCCGTCATCAAGATTTTTGCCCCAAAAAAGACTGCATTCATCAAAATATCTTTCAGAAGATACGATTTTCCCATCCCGGTTGGTCCTGAAATGGTCACATGAGGTGATGAGTACTTGGATCCTGGTAAACCCTGATGGGCTAAAAAAGGATGATAAAAAACGAGAGACTGCGAATTTTCAAGGCTTTCTCCTTCATGAGAGATGTTTTTTCCTAAGTAGAAACCAACGGTGTTGCCAATTTTTCGGGTAAGAGAAAAGAGAGACTCGGCAAAGGACTCGGCTGTTAGCACCTGTTCCCAGTCATGCGCAACGATTTTAGAGGCTGGTAGCGATTGGTGGAATAAAAGAAGTTGGTCGGCAAGTGGTTGTACGAGTTCGATGTGATGGTCGTTAAAATCCATTTTCAGCCTTCTGGCTCGCTTTCGAACGTCTTCCCGTGTTGAACCATACACGACGAAGTGAATGTGCGTACGTAACAGAGGTTTTCCCTGATTTTTGATTTGATTTTCTAAGTCGTGTAGAAGCTCGCGCCCAGTATTGATCAAACTATCGTCATCTTCATTGGCTTCAATCAGCTGAGCATCCTGATCACGAAACCGTTTTTTAATCTTATTTGTTTGATTCTCATCCTGTTTTTTCTGCTTATAGATAGTGCGCATATGCACTTCCACAGGAAACGAATAGGATTGAAAGAAGTAAGCCCAGTCGGTGTAGGACAGTTCAATTGGAAATTCAGATACGGGAAGAAACGCACACCAGGACTCTTCGTCTAGCTGCTTGATATGAAGGTAACCGGCCTTCCCCGGATCAAGCATTCCTTCCGTTAAACTGTAAACACTTCCTTCTCCATCCGGTTGCGACTGGCCACGAACAAACTGAGTACGAATAAGGTAGCGAAGCTCCTTTTCTTTCAGGCGATAAGCGTGTAAAAAGTGATTCAGCGTAGTATAAGCATCTTCTTCTGATTCACGAAAGAGACTCGCAGTTAATTCGTCCACGCCTTGGCCTTGGAATCCAGCAAGCTTTTGAAGATACCGGTTCATACTTTTAAAAGATGAAGAGAAAGAGGTGATTAATTTCTCGTCAATCTCTCGACGCTTTAACTTCACCCCGATAAAAAATCGGTACTCCACGATATTTTGCGCCTCTTCTCGAAGGATCTCTCTCGCCCGTTCCGCATAGTAGCTCCCAGCTTCAGCATACTGCCCTTGATACTTACTTTGAAGATGACGCATGCGCTGATCGACGTTCACAGGGACGGGTACGATCTTGTAGTCCACTTCTTCAAAGACAGTCAGCTGAGTAGCCAGTCGCTTTAAACGATTCACCAAATTGTTTTCGGCTTCCTGTTCATTGATGCCAACGGTACTCTCCTGTAACCGATAGTAAGACCAGGCTTCCGAATCAGGGGTATAGATCACATTATCTTGATACGATTGAATCGGGAACTGCAACATCACACTTCACCACCTTATTGAAATCGCTCGTATGACTGAACCTTTTTCATCTGAGACTGATACACGGGCTTATGACTGCTGTAAGAATAGCGCTTGGTATAAAGATAGCGAAGGTAGCCCGTAAAGAAGCGATCAAGTCGCTTGCCATCCAAGCGACTTCGACAAACAGCACCTGCCACCATCCAGGGTAAAATCGCATAGAAGGCAAGCTGCAAAGCTGTAGGTAAAACCGCGTTTATCTGATCTCGAAAGAGAAAGAGTATCCCAAAGAGTAGGAAGGCAAGAATGATTTGACGGATTTCAATTCCCTTCGAAAACACAATTGATTTCTCACCTTTCCCAATTTTCCAAATTTTTAACGGATAGTGAAAGAACTTCCGATAGCTATAGGACTCTCCTCTCAACTTAAACCACCACTTTTAACAGAACTCCAAATCGCATTAGCTAGACTTTCAAATTCACCGGGATTTGCAACAATCACATAACAAATCACCGCAAAGAGAAAACTTGAGAAAAACATCCCCCATCGCTGGGAAACAAAAGCACGGACAATCATCACGATCATTAAAATGAACAAAGCAGCTGCCACCTGTGCAGACGCATAATCAGTCAAACCCGTAATATCCGGCATGTCTTTATCCTCCTATCGTGTGTTTGAGTTTTTGAACATAATACTTATCGTTCTCTTTGCTCACCACAAGGGTAAAGGGATGTTTTGTTTGTAAATCGGTCCCTTCTTCCTCTAAAAATACCAGCGTTTTTAACACATATTGCCCGTCTTCCCCGTCGTACACCGTAAAGTCTTCAACTCCCTGATACTGATAAAGGCCTTGAAGCGATTCAGGATCCTCCATGTAATAAGACATCTCTTCCACAGAGTTTGTTGTGTACGACGTAAAAAACTGCGTGGCAAATTGCTTCAGCTCATCCTCCATACTAACGTTTTTCTCTGCCTGATCAGTTTCATTGGCCACTGCCGTTAACCGTGTTTCACTGGGAAGTGATTGATAGTAAGGTTGCTCAATCACATTAAACGAGTTTCCGTCCGTTCCAAGCCGAACAACGATCATCTGTTGTTTAATCCCTAGAGACTCATCTTCCATGGTGACTTTTTCTTCTTTCACCGTCTTCTCTTCTCCATCTGAGTCTTTCTTTTTCACTTCTACCTCCTCTTTCTTTTCACTGACGCTAAAGAGCTCATAATCAACCCGATAAACGTAGCTCGCGGCATCTTCCTTTACGTCCTGCACCTCGTATAAGCTCACGTCACGCAACACGCGTTTCCCCTGAAACGAGCTCAGATTTTCTAGTTCACCTACCTTCAATCCTTCCGCAAGAAAGGTTTGCAGTGATTCTTCTCGCGCCTCTCGCTCTTCCTCTTCACTCGGAACATTCAAATAGGTTTGAAGGAAACGACTCGCATAGTGCTCTCCTTCTGGTGAATTCGAAAATCCTACATTATTAAGCGTGGCGATTTCGGCAGAAGCCTGTTCCTGGTATCCATTCACCTTTTCGTTTAAAAATCCGGTTCGTGCCCAGGATTGAAAAGCGAAGAAAACAACGCTTGCCACTACCAACCAAAACGTTATTGAGAACGCGAGGCGTCCATTAAACCGTGATGACGGAAGACGACGGTCATCTTTCATCACCTTTTTTCTTCCTCTCATAAGATTCCGATGAAGTCCCTCCTTCAGCTTGCTGAACAATCTCATTTAATCCCTCCTAGTCCGAGCGCATTACGAACATAGACACGACGGAAATAAGTATCGCTCTCTGCTTCTTCAACCATTTTACGATTAAGAAAGATTTCTCCTATTTGAAGGTTCTTGATCTCACTTGGATTCGCTTTAAATCGTTCCACATCACGAACGGTTCCCATCTCGGCTTCATAACGAGTATGAGGATACTTCTTTTGAATTTGCTGTGTCACTTCTCGATCGGAAAAAGTGCCAAAAACCTGCGCGATACGCTCCGCATCCTTTGACGAGTTCACACGCCCCGTTGCGATCACGTTACAGTTCGAAATAATTTGTTCTGTCATGATCGGATCAACAGCATCAATATCGGAAAGCGTTTGTGTTGAAATGATGCATTCAAAACCGGCAGACCGTGATTTATTAACGATGTCCACGATACGACGGTCCCCATAGGCAGAAAACTCATCATAAACCCCAAAGATCGCCTTTCTCCCCTTCGCCTGGCGATAGGCAACGAGACTGTTCACGTCCAAAATAATCATTTTTCCAATTTTCTTAATATAATCGGCATACCGGCTCCCTGAAATACTGAAAATCACTACGTTATTCTGATCTGTAATCGTTTGAAGATCGATGCCATCCTCTCTTTCCACAAACAAATGGCCGAGATCTGATTCCAGTAGCTCACCTAGCTGCATTTTTAAGCGCGTGAGGCAACCTACGACAATTTCTTCTGGGAATTCTTCGTCTAAAATTCGTTTAATCGTACTCAAACCCTCACGCAACTTCGTGACAGTCCTTGTACGCTTCTCTGTGACGGTTTTCACCACATTTTGATCCTTCGGGTCGGAGGATGTGAAAAAATCGCTTAAATCGTCGTCCTGGGAGTTTTGTGTGGCTACTTCTTCCTCTACTTCCACTTCGATCTCTTCTTCAATTTCTTCTTGCGTGCTGTGATCCCTAAAAAATTGATTCATCGCTTTGGAATTCGTCAAGCTGGCGATGGTTGAGATATCTCTCGTTACGCCGGCTTCATCAATCAGTTTCACAATTAGCTGCAGATATCGCGAAGCAATATCCGTATAGTAGGCGCCATCTCCTTCACTCGAAAATTGAAAGAGCGCCATGAGTTTATCTCGTGTTTCTGTCGGCGTGCCGTTTTTTATCGGATTGTAAGTGAGAGAGTCCATTTCTGAAAAAAGATAGACCCTTTTTCCATACGCCTCACAAAGAGCTTTAAATTCAAGCATCGATTTCCGTTCGCCTTTGCCATCCATAAAAATCACGGGTTTATTCTGCTGAAGAGCCGATTCAAGCAAAGACGCAATCAGCGTCGTTTTCCCCGTCCCAGTCCCTCCAGTTGCAAGCATATGATAGTTTAGCTCTTTCGACTTCAGTGATACGCGTTCTTTAAAATCCGTATAGCCAATAAACACTTCTTTTGTGGGTTTTCGTCGATACTGTTTTTGTTTCCGATTCAAAAATAGAACCCGACGCTTGCGAAATGCTTTATAGGCTTGCTCAGCTTTTTGCTTTTGCACTTTTCCTGACTTCGTTGTCACACGCTTTTTCCAAAAAAACTTTGCAAAGATAAAGAAACCAAACGAAAATAACAGGGATAGACCAGTTAACGTGATATACGAGTGAGATGTGATCTCTATCGCTTCTCCGTTATTAATAAATCGCTCGAGCACTTCTGACAGATACGGGACGTTCATTTCTGATAGAAAAGCAAAATAAGTGAGAAGATGCCCTGCTTGAAACTGCCATAAAAGCAGCAATCCCCCCGTTAAGAGCGCAAGATAGGACAGCCAATCTCGCTTGAGAGAATAAAAAATTGCAAAAAGGAACATCCCTAACAAAACTGGGAGAAGAAAACTCACAATCAAAACTCCAAGTACCCCGTACATCACAACGTCGCCAATCATTCGGTCCGTTTCCGTTTGCTTAACCTGACCCTCTCTCTTTGCCATCGGATCCACCTGGCAACACCTCTTCCCAGCGATCTTCGAGAATCACGGGTGGGATTTTTTTAACTGAGATTTTATTGGCGTTTACTAGTCGATCCTTTGCTTCATTTACTGCATTATGTATTTTAACGTCATCTGCGAAATAGATTACCTGATCATACGCGTAAGGCTGGTCACTAGCTTTTTCACTTGAAAGTAGCTCCTCAAATAACGAAAACTTTTCGTCATAACGCTTACGCTCTTTTTTATTAAGTTCCAGTTCCACCCACGTCGTCGTCACGTTCCCTTCAGCTGACTTAAAAAAGAACACGGCATCCGGGATACGATCTCGTTTCGCATTGTACGCTTTTAATTTACTTTGATTATCACCGGTTCCAATCATCGCATAACGAATTTCTCGCTCTGTGCGATACTTAAATTCCAGCCCATTTTTTTGAGCCTGGAACTGATAATAGAGAATCAAATCCGTAATCAACAAATCATGCTGCATCGTATAAATGGACGCTTTTGTTGGCACCGTGGCACTCACACTAGTCAGATTTCTGGCTTCTTTGGTTCCTAGATAAACACCAACTTTATGAGCAATCCGTTCATGTCTAACAAACTTCTTATCTTCTAATTTTCGTAACCGACGATAAACACGATGAATATTCGGCTCACAAAACTCCAGCATAATCTGCCTCGCCGTCACCATACCGTTTCTCAAAATAAACGTAAGATACGATAGATCTTTTTCTTTTAGCGAAGTATACTTCAACATAAACCAATCATCCTTTTCACTCTGATATCGGAACCACTCTCCTTCTTAAAAGTTTACCAAAACAGAAGCCGATACCATAAACCAAAAAGAAAAAAAGAACCATCACGAAAAACCAAACGACCTTAATCACTTGAACGCCTAACCAGAACACTACCCCATACAAGAAAGCTAGAAGACTCACATAAGCAGTTAACCACCTTGGAACCTCCACCATCAACACCTCCTGTATAGCACATACCTGGAAGCACTAAATCACTTGAACTTGAAATAGAATGTTACATCCACTGAAAAAACCTAAAACTCTCTTTTCCCACCTGCACTCACTCACAAATGACTTAAACTACTAATCTCTTGAACTCACACTTACCCTCCTGATCAACCCAAACAACAAATCTTATAACCTACCTCCTAGTCTCCCCTCCCTATTACTCATGACCTAATCCATCTTAAACCTAGAATCTAAATCAAACTCTAAAACCTCTCGCCTCAGCCCCCACCAAATCACTGAATGCCTCCGCCTTTATAGAGTAGTAGAAGACCTCGGCTATGTTCACGTAGTATAGGCGAGGTCTTCTACAGGTTACCAATATAAACAGGAGGCATTCATCCCTTGCTGCACAAGGGGCTGAGGCGCTTTAAAACCGCAAATGAAAAGAACATTGATTAACATCTCTTTTGCGCATCTATTTCCGTATTATTTACGTCATATGAACTTGACAACAGTCTACTATAAGCACACTTGTTTGGCAATCAAGCGAATGGGAATTCGTTCCATTTAACTACACTCAAAGAAAAATACATGACTATCGTACTGCCCTGAAAAATAGTAACAAATAATCAAACCTAGTAGCGTTATTTAATTATCAAAGAGCATTCCCGTAACTAACTTGCCAAAGTCAACAAAGGGTAATTTAGATATGTATTGGCAGACTGGCTCATTTACCTAGCTTGTCATTTTAACGGGGTGGCTAGCCCCAGATCGGTAAATCAGATCAACCTCATGGGTTAATAACTCGGTCTGAATAGATGGTAGATCTTCTTCACTGATTACTTCATGTGAAGATGGAAGCAGCTGCGCAAAGGATAGTTGAGCTAATTGGACACGCTCTCTTCTTGCTAGTAATAAATTTTTAAAGAGCATGGATCGACTCGTAATCTTCGTCACTGCATTTCTTCCACGGCCCACTGTACGCTTGATTAGCTTAGATGAGCGCTTTAACACTTCTTTCAAAGTTGAAACGGCCATTCCAAAACGTTCGGCAAGAGCTTTGAGCGCTCCCTCAAAAAATGGCTTTTCTGGACATGCTACCTTTTCCACATACTGTAGAATATCGTGTTCTCTTTCCTCATAATGAGAACGTACGCGCTCTTCTCTAGGCTTTTTGAACTTGTACCACCCTTCTCTCCCCTGAAAAGATGTCTTTCCATCCGTCCAGAGTTCGAGAAGTCCTTCCACATAGGAACGTTTAGCGCCTTTATACTTACCAGAATATGCACTTTTTAAAATGCGTTCGAATTCAGTTTTCCCTAAAGGTTGAGCAAGGTTACTATTAAACTGATCAAGTTCATCATACGCCTCTTCAAGTGGTCTTCCACTTGCAAAGTTGGCAATCGCAAGCGTTAATACAGCGTTGTTGCGACTAGAACTATAGTGACCACTTTCAATTTGAGTGGCTTGAATAAGAGCTTGATACCATGCCGAAGAAGTTTGATTTGATGTGACAGAACCCTGTGAATAAATCACTTGAAAGGAGGCTCTCTTCTCTTCTTCTTCAAACTTTCTGGACCAGGTTAATAGTTTACTTGTATTAGCTGGCTGATCACCAAAGTAAACGACGTTATCTTGTTTCGGAATGCGATAGAACCCAAAAGGTGCGCAGTTAACATCTACTGGTACATACTTCTTTAGAGCTTTTAACATATTCTCAGACAGTCGCTCAGCTACCCGTAACGCCTTAAAATCTTTCTGTTTATGAATATAAAAAGGTGTCTCGAGTACGAAAAATCCTTGAAAACCTTTAGGCGTTTCTAACAAGACGTTGGGCCAAGGTAAGCCGAGCTCTTCGCACCCAAGGAAAACACTGTATAAATCAATATCTTTTGTATCAATATCAAAGCCGATCACGTTAATTTGTTTTAAGTTATCTCGGGTATGTCCCTTTATAACGCGTTTACCAAAATCATAGTATGTACCACCACGATATGTGTTTGGCGTCCAGTGCGTTAATTCCGAGTGCTTCTCATGTAAGCTTTCGTAAGAATTAATGAGAAATCCCTTCCCTTGACTTAGATCAGCCTTAGAACAAGAGACAAATACGGTCCCCTTTTTATACGTTGATTGGTTTTCGCTCTTCTCATACTCTACTCTCTTTTGTAAAGGCGCACTTGACCCCTTTTTCTTATATAGATGCAAGCTGTTATGTGTTATGAATTGCATGATCTCTACGGGCTGGACGTCTCGTCTAACCTCTTGTTCCACCCTATCTTGATAGGCAATATTCATTTGTTTCTCCCTTCTGGGACAAACAAAAAAGGACCGATTGCAAGCAAAGCTTACACCGATCCTGTTACGCACAATATTCTTGAGAACGTATCTGTACTGAGTGTGCCTCTTCCTCCCCCTGTCTGAAAAGGTACAAATCTAGTAAAAAAACATAGATTAACAGACAAAAGTACGGTTATAACGTTGCACAGTTATACAAATATATGTTATTATTTAGCCATATAAGGCTATATTAATAACAAAGCTCACAAAACTTGGTAGGTGGAGTGAACTTCGTTCTCAAGCTTAGCGTAACTTGGAGAGGTCGGCTGAGCTTGGATACCCAAAAGATCGTGTTGGTAGCACGGTCTTTTTTATTTGGTCTTTTTTTGTTGTCAGATCTTTTATTTCTTCCAAAAACATAAACGACTATTTTCTTTATAAAACATCTAAAACAATTTTATGTGTAATTTACAATATGTAGGCAATATTTGCTAACTAGCTTTATCGTCTTCTACTATACACTACTTTTTTTTTGCCGTAAACCCTATGTATCAACGATTCAACGTTGCATACAATTTGTATGCAAATTGCTCCTTTTTGCTCATTTGACCAATTTTTTCTTGTTATTTGCATACAAAACGCATACAATGAGTCATATAAAGGTGATATCAACCTAATACAAAGGAGGTTTTTTGTATGCGTTTAGCAGCAATCGATATTGGTAATGACGCTGTCAAAGGCTATTTTAACGGGTATGACAATCAAGTTCACATCCCAAACGTGGTCGCAAAAGCAAAGGAAAATCGCGGGGTTATTGAAGCAGAAAAAGAGATTTTAAACGGATTACACGTTGAATTGACCTCATCTGCTCTGAAAATGAAAAATGGTACATATAAAGTAGGAAATCTAGCAGCTTCAGCTGCAAAAAAAGATGAATTAACGCCTGAAGTTGATAAAGCTGATAGTGATCAACCTATTATTCTCTTATTAACAGCTATTGCTTACGATGCTGTGCAAAATAATCCAGACAAAGATGGTATTGTTGAAGCTACTTATCTTTTATCAACCGGCTTACCCCTTCAAGAAGTAAAACGTGGGCTTTCAAAAGATTATCGCAAAAAATTGCGTAACCATCAGCACGAAGTGAAATTCCTTCAAACGCCTGAAGTTGGCGGAAAAACCGTACGAATTAAATTTGAAGAAGTTATTGTAAGTTCTGAAGGTTTTGCTGCCTTTGTTGATCTAACAACGGATCAACAAGGTGCTATTAAAAATCCCGAACTCATTCAAAAACCGATTTTAATCAACGATATCGGGGGATTATCGACTGATTCAGCCATTGTAAACAAAGCTGCTGTAGATAACGAGAACTCAGATGGAATCAAAGAAGGTGTATCCCCTTACCTTGATAACATCATCGCTAGAACGTTTAATGAGTTCAAATACCCATTCCATAGCCGTCGCGCCGTTGTTGACGTGATCGTCTCGGAAGATCCAGAAGAACGAAATCACATTTGGAATAAAGGAAATCGCGTCTCGATTAAGCATATTATCGATGATGAGCTCTCTTCTCTTGCTGAAGAAGAATACAAACATCTAAAAAAACTGTGGAATCGTGTTCCTTCTCTTCGCTATGCCTACTTAATTGGCGGCGGATCTGTTGTACTTAAACCTTATTTAGAAGGTATTAATGAAGATCAGGAACAGTACCCTCTTCGTTTTGTGAAGCCAGATGATAGTGTTTGGATGATTGCCAGGGCGTATATTAAGATTCTTTACACGTACTGCCAGAAAAAAGGCATTGAGCTCGAAGTCGCTTCTACGAAAGAATAACGATGGCTGATCTACTGGAACCAGGAAAAACAATCTCTTTTCGACTTCCAAACCATACGCCCTCTCACGTCATTACTTATTTAAATAAGCTTAAAAAGACCGAAGGACGGAAATTTAGTAGTAAAATCGCTCCCCTTTTCGTGGATGCGATCGATGATCGTATTCCACAAACGGATCCAGATTACTACTCTCTTCCCATTCCAGAAAATCTATCTAATGAAGAAAGACAATGGCTAGAAAACAAACATACAAAGGCCCTTATCTCTCAGATTGTGCTAAAGTTAGCAACTGATCCTGCCAAGGCATTCGAGCTATTAGCTCAAAACAATGAACCTCAGGAAGAACAACCGCAAAGTGAAAAGCTATTTCAAGCAAACGATGTGGCAGCTAGTTTTATGGATCAAGCCTTTTTTGCTGATTTAGATGATGATGACGACTAAAAAACCCTCATTTTGAGGGTTTTTTTGCGAGTTCATCTTAATATGTTCTTCATACAAATTTGAAAACACTATGAAAACTAGTAAAAATAAGATTTTATAGATAACTAAAAATACATGTCATATTAATTTCAAAACAACAAATAAACTTCATATCATATCATATTAACTTCACATAACATGGTATGATGTTGATATAAAGGTGATACAGGGGTGAACGACATGGAAAAAGGCTTAAAATCGATTGCAGAAACCGCCCGAGAATTAAACGTAACAACAGCTCAATTACGATATTGGGATAAGCAAGAACTCATTACATCCATTAAAGAAAGTTCAGGACGATATTTTCATGAGTCAGAATTTGAAAAGATAATACGAATTCGTGATTTGTTTGAAGAAGCTCGAAAAGCAGGGATTAAACGTACATATGATGATATTCGACGTGAGTTAATGGCAGAGAATATGTTAATGGAGAAAGAAGAGAACGAAACATTAACACAGCAAGAGAAAGTATTGTCGGTAGCCTTTGAACGCGTTCTAAATGAACAGGGATTTGATCAAGCATTTCAGCTCATTGCTGGAGAACTCAATAAAATTGTAACTACCAATCAGCAGTTGCAGTCAGAAGTGAATGAGTTAAAAAAATCAATGAATCAGATGACCTTGCGTTTAGATGCACCAAAAGAGGAAGAAAAACAGTTAAGAGCAGAGTTAGATCAAACTAATCAAACACTAAAAGAAGTCGCAGCAGCTTTAGAGGCTCGAGAGAAAGAAGAGGCATCTGGTAAGAAAACATATGAAGAAGAAACAAAAAAAGCGCAAGAAGCCCTAGAAACGTATAAAAAAGAACAGGAAGAAATGAAAAAGAAGCTTGAAGAAATGACCAAAAAAGAAGAAGAGCGAGAAGCACGTTTAAAAGAAGAGGAAAACCAACGCCAGCAGGCGGAAGAGGCTTTAAAAAAAGCCCAAGAAGAACAGGAAGAAAAGCAGGCTAAGAAGGGGTTCTTTGCCAAACTGTTTGGTGGCTGATACCTTTATATGAAGTTAATATCGACATGATATTATACGATAAGTTGAATTTTTCAAAAGTGGAGGAGCGACTACCGTCGTTCCTTCTTTTTATTTGATGAAAATTCCCATGAATGATCATAGCAACAAAAAGCAGTAAACGTCAGCATACGAAGCTTTTTGTTAGTATATGTATGCTGAATACCTCTTAGAATTTATTATATTTATTTCTTGAAAAGAGGTATAAACAAAATATGTTATGGATATCATAATAAGTTATACCTCTTTTTCAAGCTTTTGAATAATGGACTTCACCACATTACGAAGTTGGCCTGTCCGGTAGGAATCGATAAAGTCACAATAAAGAATTTGAAGAATATCCTCAACAGAGTAATGAGCATCTTCATATAACTCAGCGAGATCGGCTAAGAAGACTTCAACCCGAAGAGCAGAGCGACGTTTAATAGGACAGGTAATCTCCTTCATTTTTTGTTTTCCTTGACTAAGAAGGGCCTCTTGTCCGGAATAGGTTCTGAGTAGAGCAGGGCGCTTATCACGAACCATCAGTTCACGAAACACGGCATGATGATCAGGAGACTGCCGTATATTTTGCAAGAAATCGCGCAGAAGTAAGTCTAAAAGATCAGCCTGAGTAAATTCAAAATCACTAAGCTCCGTAATATCTTCACACAGAAGCTCACCACGCAAATAAAGAGAAGCAGGTACTAAAAAACGATATTTAAGTATTTCAGAAGATTTCATTTTACGAAACAGCTTATCCATCATACGTTCACCTCGAGAAGTCGCTACGTAAGCCAGGTTGGAAACTTCTTCTTGAACAAGCTTAAACGGATTTGATTCATTCATCAGGGAAGCCTCCTTTATTAAAGTAATGAGGAGATTATGCGATAGGCAGCACGTCGTAAACTGCAGTCCCACTCGATGCTTAAATCTTGAAGTTGTTTAAAGTAGGGGTCTTCTAACTTCACGGGATAGGACAATTTTGAATTTGAAGGATAAGGAATCATGGGCTCTGGAAGAAATTCAGCTCTAGGCAACTCAACCTTCATTTTCTGACTAAGGAAGTTGGTGGGGTATTCACCTGCGTGTTGAGAAAGAGCTTTGATCGTTTTTCGCTGTTCAAGTGTCAGAGGTATCTTAATATCATGTTTCTTATCCTTCCTTACCTTACGACCTTCACTTTTAGTAATCGGCTTTTTCCGAACATTGCTTGTCTTAATGGGAACTGATCGTGTTGGCTTCTTTTTTTGAAACATTGGATTAAGTGAGTCCATCCGTCTCCCTCCCGTTTTAAAATAACTCCCTTTTCATGTAATATCCTAGAGTCATAAAGTTAAAAAATCATATAGTCATAGATATGAGAGAGGAGGAGAGGTTAGAACGTATAAAAAGGAGAGGGGCTGGCGATACTCCTGATAACGAATAATAAACTCACAGGGAGTGTGGGAGTAATGGCCAGAAAAAACAATGCAAAAAAACAAGGAATCTCAAAAAAGGACGCAAAAAAGCTAGTAGCATTATCTCGAAAAAATAGATTAGTATCTATGGTTTCTGTCCGTGACAGTAATTAGTTCTTGTGAAAAAAGGACAATAACCTTTCTTTAATTGTATATTTCACTTCTTACCAGGCTTCTAAATTATATGGTAGTCAATTTACCTATTAATTGGTATTATCATCTAGGTGGAAAGAAAAGACATCACAGAAAAATACCTGGGGGCTTAGAAATGAAGAAATACATCATGATACTCATCAGTTGTTTCCTATTGTTTGGCTGCAGTTCAAATAACGCAGCGTCCAATGAGAAACAAGAAGGTTCTTCTGTTCAAACAGAAGAGACTACTAACAAACCAAAGACTTTCTCACAACAGGAGGAAGCCTTTATAACAAACTCAGATGGAGAAAAGATTTATTCACTTACAATTGATTCTGTAAAGGAATATCAGGTAGGAGAGGAATATCAGGTAGGAGAGGAATATCAAGAATATGTTCCTTCAAATTCAGCACAAACGGTTGTGATTACATACACTTATAAATACATTAACAAAGATTCTGACGATATGAATGCTCTCTATATTAGTCCATTAGATCTTACATTATTTGATGAAACCAACTTAGCTGGAAACTTTATTGATCTCGCAGCGAGTGACTATCCTTTTGACGCAGATTCCCCGGAACTACAACCAAATAGAAGTGCTCGATCTTATTATCTTTACTCCCTCCAAAACAAAAGTGAAGAAGTAACAATAGACTTTTCCAGTCAATTATACGATCAACAGCTTTCATTCAAAATTCCTGTAGAATCAAATTAAATAACAGAGTTGAAAAACTGGCTATCTATGGTAGCCAGTTTTTTCAATACACACTAAAAAAGCACAAAAAACTGAGACTACTGTTTTGTCACACTCTGCATCGTGTTTTAAAATAAACTAACATTTCAATTCTCGTAAAACATAATAACTGCTTCTTTTTAATTGTTGAAATTCATAAAGAGATAAACAATGGTGATGAGCAACTTTATTTCGTAGGGGATAGAGAACATAAAAATGATAAGACAAAGCAGAAGTTAAGTTAAATATGGGGTATTTCCGAAGATAATATAATTCATACTGAAAAAATGTGAGCTCAAGAAAAGACTTAGGGGGAGAAGGCATGTTGTATAATTTCGGGGCTTTCGTAAACCACTTAGTACCATAAGCATCTTTCATTGCTTGTTCGATGGTTGATCGAACATAATTTTCAACTTCGTACAGCAGCATGTACGCTTGCATCATTCTATTCTTTTCGTATGAAGTCAGCAATTTTTCACCTCCTAGCTACTTTATAATTAGCTATTCAATGAGTAAGTCCTCCTCTTTAAACTATTCCTGTCGTTTTAAATAATAAGTTAGTACCGCAACCAAAAGTAAGCCGGCATTTATCAATACATTTAAACACTCTAAAACCGAGGCGGTCATCTCCTCTAACTTTTATTTGGTTTGTTAGTCTAGCATGGTTCGGTTTTAAAAAAAAGGATTAAAAGAGTATATAACTTATAATTGATTTTTTTTACTATTGATAACAGAACATACATTCGTATATGATGAAGGTAAGATAAGTAGAGGACGGGATAGCGATGAGTATAAAAGAGAATTGGACCTTTCAACCGGAAGTGCTTGCTGAGGTTTATACAGCAATGGAATTTGCTACGGAGGTAGGTATTACATATAAAATTGATAATGCAGTCTCCAGTGTTCAAGGAGACATTCATTATTTGGATTGTACTACTCATCATATTAGAGTAATCGACCGCAATTATTGTGTGCAGTACATCCCACTAGCTAGTATTATCTCTTTACAGCTTATCAAAGAGTAATAAAGCTTCACATTTAACACAAGGAAGAAATAAATGTTCCATACTAACCCTCGTAAAATAAAGACGAGGGTTTTTGCATTAACTTAATACCTCAAACTACTCATTCATTTCGGTGCGTACTTAATCTCACCCACAATGATGATTAAACCCTCCATCTTCTACTCTAATCGGTGTCACACATAACCATTATTTTCAGCTTAATAATATATCGAATTTACAATTCATTCAGATTTTTCAAATAAATTATCACTAATTTCATATTATGAAATTTACAGCCTGTTAGAGTTTGTCGTTCCTTATATACTTTAATCAGATTTTAGCAAATGGAGGTGGCGAAAAGCGATGGATACACGTGAACTAAGAAACTGTTTTGGACGATTTGCCACAGGGGTGACAGTGGTAACCTGGACAGATGATGATGGTGAAAAACGAGGCATTACGGTTAATTCTTTTACATCGGTTTCCCTTGATCCTGCACTCGTTCTTGTTTCAATCGATAAAAATGCAAAATCATATGAAGCGCTGAAAAACAAAAAATTTATTGTGAACATTCTATCAGCCGGGCAAGAAGCAGTCGCTTGGCAGTTTGCAGGTCGTGAACAAGTAGGTCTCTCGATTGGATGGGAGGAGACCGAAGTGGGTCCTAAGATCAAAGATTCACTTGCTACTATCGAATGTGAACCATGGACAGAATATGAAGGCGGAGACCATGTTTTATTCATAGGTGAAGTGAAGAACTTTTCATATGAAGAAGGCGACGGACTCGTGTTTTCTCAAGGGAAATTCCGCCAAATTGAAGCAATAGAGAACTACGTCACTGAATAAGTACTTACATTTAAAGGGGGAAGATATTATGGGTATACGAACTGGTGCTCAGTACATAGATGGCTTGAAAACACGTCATCCAGAAGTATGGCTTGGTGGGAAACGAGTTGATGATGTTTACAATGAAGACGTGTTCCGTCAACCAATTCATGAAATAGCCAAACTATATGATATGCAACATGATCCGAAATACGAAGAACAGATTACCTATGTTTGTGAAGACACTGGAGAGCGAACTTCACATGCTTTCAAGGTTCCTAAAACATATGAGGATTTAAAAGCGCGGTCAACGTTATTTGAAGTATTTGCTAGAGCTACATTTGGAACGATGGGAAGAACTCCAGACTTTTTAAATGTGACCATTACGGCTATGGCTAGTAACTCATGGTTTCTTGATCAGTATAACACTGAATGGGCAACAAACATGATTAACTACTACAAATACATCCGTGACAATGATCTGTTTTTAACACATGCGATAATCAATCCTCAAAATGACAGGAGCAAGGCTTCACATGAACAAAGTGATGAATTTACCCACTTAGGTGTAGTAGAAGATCGACCAGATGGGGTTGTTGTTAGAGGAGCTAAGATGCTAGCTACCCTTGCGCCAATTACAGACGAAGTCATTATCTATTCATTCCCTGGTTTCAAACCTGGAGATGAAAAGCATGCTGTTGCTTTTGCCCTTCCAATTGATACACCAGGGTTGCAAATTATCTGTCGGGAACCGATGCAAGATGGCACACGTTCAACATTTGATCATCCACTCGCTTCACGTTTTGAAGAAATGGATGCATTGCTCGTGTTCAATGATGTTTTCGTACCAAAAGATCGTATTTTTATTAATCAAAACATCGAAGCAGCGAACTTGTTATATCCTAAAACCGGTATAGGACAGCAACCAGCTCACCAATCGGGAGTAAGAGGTTTAGTGAAACTTCAATTTGCTTCTGAAGTTGCAGCTAGAGTCGCAGATTCCATCGGAGTTGATGGCTATTTAAATGTTCAAACACAGCTTGGAGAACTTATGCAATCGGTTGAAACGATAAGAGCGTTGCTACGCGTATCGGAATACGAGTATGAGACAACCAATTCAGGTGAAGTCATGCCTGCAGCTACGGCATTAGAGACCATTCGAGGCATGTTGCCAAAGCTTTATCCGAGAGCCATTGAAGTGATTCAAATAATTGGAGCTGGTGGGCTTCTCATGTCTCCAACAGGCGCTGACTTCTTAAATCCGGAACTTCGCTCAGTTACAGAAAAGTATTACGTTGGACGAGAAGGCATCACTTCAGAAGAACGTGTTCAGTTATTCAAGCTAGCATGGGATCTTTCCGGTGAAGCTTTCGGTCAGAGACTGCTTCAATACGAGCGTTACTATTCAGGTGATCCTCTTCGTCGACTGGGTCGTTTCTATAGTACTTATAAGCGCCAGAACACATTCCCAATGGTGGATGAAGCAATAAAGGGTGCTAAAGACTTAGAAGGCCAGCTAACGTGATGTAACGATGGGATGGCGTGAGTGCAGGACTTTGGCGGAGATTGTTGGAAGTAGTAACTGGGAATACGTTGGATGTTAAAACTATTCTTATATCAACAATCGTTTCTTTAGGGGGATAAGCATGATTGCATCAGTACAAAAAATATCAAAGATACTGAATTGCTTTACCAAAGATGAGCCTGCATTAGGGAATTTAGAGATTGCGGAAAAGCTCTGTATGAATGCCAGTACCGTTCATCATCTTGTTCGTACGCTTTGCCAGGAAGGTATTCTCATTCAAGACAGCCGTAAAAAATATCGGTTAGGTTGGAAGCTACTTGAATGGAGTAACCACGTCATGTACCAACAGGAAATCTACCATGAAGCGACGCCATTTTGTGAAGCATTAATTCGAAAGTTTCATAGTACCGTTCATATCGGTATGTTCGATGCCGGAGAGGTTCGGTTTGTCCTTAAAGTCCAGTCAAAAGAATCACTTCCAGTTCCGACTTACGTAGGAGCAACAAAACCAGCATATTGCACAAGTACCGGGAAAATATTGCTTGCTTTCAATCCTTCTCTAATCAAACCAACCATCGCAAGAGGGTTGCTTAAGTTAGCACCCAATACGATTACAGACGTAGGAAATTTAAGGAACGAGCTTTCCATTATAAAAAAGCAAGGCTATGCCATTAGCAACAATGAAAATGAGCTTGGGTTGTACGGCATTGCAGCGCCCATTCACTCATATACAGGGCAAACGATCGCAGCCCTTAATATGGTTGGACCAGTTTCTTATATGAATGGCCGAAACCGAGAACGCATGATAAAAAGCGTCGTCAGTACAGCTGAAAAAATATCAAAAGACCTGGGTTATATTAGCCTTTTATGATAGCGCTTACAAATTATAAGGAGGAAGTAAAATGACTATTGAAGCGAAACAGCATCTTAAATCAAGAGTAATGGACATGATGAAAACGGTTGAAGAAAACAAAGATCAGTTAAAACCACCCGTTAATAATAAAGTTCTATGGGAAGACTCTGAATTTATTGCCATGCTTCTGGGCGGACCGAATAAACGTCGAGATTTTCATGTAGATCCTTCAGATGAGTTTTTCTATCAAATTAAGGGCAGCGCTTACGTTGAATGCATCAATGATAAAGGAGAGCGTGAGGTAGTAGAAGTAAAGGAAGGCGAAATGTTTATGCTTCCTGCCAATGTTCCACATTCACCTCATCGTGTAGCTGATTCTTACGGGCTAGTGCTTGAGCGTAAACGAGCTCAAGGGGAACTTGAACACTTCTTATGGTTCTGTGATAACTGCGACAAAGAGATGCACCGTGCAACTGTCCAGTTAACGGATATTGCTACTCAGGTGAAAGAAGCCATCGAAACCTTTAACAGCAGTGAAGAGTTAAGAACATGCGACCATTGCGGTTACAAAATGCCAGCTGAAGTGAAGGAATGGAACGCATGAAAGTAGATTTTCACACTCATGTGATTCCAAAAGATCTTCCAGATTTCGCAGAAAAATACGGGGGGAAATGGCCAACGTTAGAACAGACATGTGCATGTGGGGCTAACATTATGGTCGAAGGAAATGTTTTTAGAGAAGTGACCGATCAAGTCTGGGACCCTCAAAAACGTATTCAAGATATGGACCGTGAAGGGGTCGATATCCAGGTCCTTTCCCCCGTTCCCGTCACATTTTCTTATTGGGCTAATGCGAATGCGGCTGTAGAAATGGCAAAAGTTCAAAATGATTTCATTGCAAAAACAGTAAAGGAAAATCCTTCACGATTTGTTGGCCTAGGAACTGTTCCAATGCAAGATTCAAAAGCAGCCATTAAAGAAATGGATCGTTGCATGCATGAGCTTCACCTAAACGGCATTGAAATTGGAACAAATGTGAATGGGGAGAATCTTGATGCTCCACAATTTCTCGATTTTTTCGAGAAAGCAGAAGAATGGAATGTTCCACTGTTTATTCATCCGTGGGAGACGATGGCGAAAGAGCGTACACCTCGCCATAACTTCATGTACACGGTAGGCATGCCAAGTGAAACAGCCCTTGCTGCTGCTAGTCTCATTTGGAGTGGGGTTATTGAGAAGTATCCGAATTTAAAGATTTGCTTTGCACACGGAGGAGGGTCATTCCCTTACATTCTTCCGAGACTGGATAGGGGATGGGAAGTATGGCCGCACCTGCGCTTAACCACGCATCCTCCTAGTCATTACGTACAAAACTTTTATTTTGATTCTCTAAACTATGATCCACTCAATATTAATTATCTCATTGATCGCTTTGGTCATGATCGGGTCATGATGGGGTCTGATTATCCTTTCCTATTAAGAGAGATGCCTCCTGGAAAAGTGATCGATGAAATGGAGAATTTAACAGAAGAACAAAAAAGAAAGATCTTAGGAGAAAACGCACTACGATTCTTAAATGTAAAGGAGAAACGACGAAACCATGACACAAAAAGTTCTGACTCCAGAGGAGAAACTGCAAAATCTGGGACTTAACCTTTCCCCTATCCGACCTGCAGTGGGGAACTACGTGAGTCATGTAAAAGTAGGAAATCTCATCTTTACAGCCGGTCAAGGGGTCGATCAGTATCATGGAAAACTAGGGCACGACCTTACGATCGATGAAGGTTACAAAGCAGCCAGACAATCCATGTTAAACCTTTTAAATGTCTTAAAACATGAACTTGGTGAGTTAAGTAAGGTGAAACGAGTTGTAAAGTTGCTTGGAATGGTGAACTGTACAGAAGATTTTATTGATCAACCCAAAGTGATTGATGGAGCTTCAGATTTACTGAATGAAGTCTTTGGAGATAGAGGAAAACATGCACGATCGGCTGTAGGGATGGCTCAGCTTCCTGGAGGAACAGCGATTGAGATCGAAATGATAGTTGAAGTAGAAGAATAGAATGGTGGCCATCGCGTCACCATTTTTTCTTAAAAATCACAATGTGTTTTGCAAAGGGGAAAATGGATATGCACATAAAAGAAAAGCTCGCGAGCAAGGTACAACCAATTGATTGTCGCCATTTTATTAATGGCGAATATGTTGACTCATCGAATCATAAAACCTTTGAAAATATTAACCCCGCAACAGAAAAGGTGATGGGGAAAGTAGCTGAAGGTGGAGAGAAAGAAGTCGACCTCGCCGTTCAATCAGCTAGAAAAGCATTAAAAGGCCCTTGGAAGGATCTCACTTCCAAAGAACGTTCTTCAATTCTTCGTCGAATCGGTGATTTAATCTTGGAACGAAAAGAAGAGCTAGCTACCCTTGAATCGTTAGATACAGGTAAACCATATGAAATGGCGTTAGAAGTCGATATAACGAGAGCTGCATACAACTTCCACTTTTTCGCTGATTATTTAACATCCTTAGGAACCGAGTCGTATCAGCAGGATAATCAAGCACTTCATTATTCTATTCGTCGCCCCGTTGGAGTAGTAGGGATGATCAATCCATGGAACCTTCCAATGCTGTTATTAACTTGGAAAATGGCTCCCTGCTTAGCAGCAGGTAACACTGCAGTGATTAAACCAGCAGAATGGACACCGATGACGGCGACTGTTCTGGCAGAGATCTGTAAGGATGCAGGCGTACCAGACGGCGTAGTCAATATTGTACATGGATTTGGGCCTGATTCAGCTGGATCAGCGATTACAAAGCACCCACAAGTGGATGCAGTCACGTTTACGGGAGAAACGAAAACAGGGACTGCTATTATGCAAGCAGCAGCGCCAACACTGAAGAAGCTTTCCTATGAGCTTGGTGGGAAGAATCCAAATATAATCTTTGCAGATTCAGACATCGATGAAGTGATTGAAACCACTCTAAAATCGAGCTTTATGAATCAAGGAGAAGTTTGTCTCTGTGGTTCAAGAATTTACGTGGAACGACCGATTTATGAAGCCTTCCTTGATAAGTTCGTTAGTCGGACCAAGGAGCTAAAAGTTGGGGACCCTTTTAAGACCGGGACGAATGTTGGTGCGGTGATTTCAAAAGAACATTATGACCGTGTAACGAGATACATCGAAATCGCAAAAGAAGAAGGCGGAACCATCGTAGCTGGTGGTGGAAGACCTGATCATGAAGAAAAAGGATTTTTTATAGAACCTACGATTGTCACAGGACTAAATCGTAATTCCCGATGCGTACGTGAAGAGATCTTTGGTCCTATGGTAACGGTGCTCCCTTTTGATACAGAAGAGGATGTTATTGAACAAGCCAATGACACCCATTATGGATTAGGGGCAACAATTTGGACGAACGATTTACGACGGGCTCATCGAGTTGCCTCTCAAATTGAAGCAGGGATTATCTGGGTGAACACTTGGTATTTAAGAGATCTGCGAACTCCTTTTGGAGGATTGAAGCAAAGTGGTATTGGTCGAGAAGGTGGCATGCACAGTTTTGAATTTTACAGTGAATTGTCGAATGTCACGGTTAAACTTTAAATCCTAAAGGAGGCTCCTATTGTGAACAAAGTACATTTAAGTGAAGAAGTAAATGAGTTTTCTCAGCACTTAAGAGAAGCTGAAGAAACGCATCATTCTGTTAAGGCTTTAACCGATATAAAAAAGGATTTAAGCATGGATGAGGCTTATCAAATTCAGCTGGCTACGATTCAAAACAAGGTAGAAGCAGGGGCTCATATCATCGGTATGAAGATTGGATTAACTTCTGTCGCCATGCAAGAACTTCTTGGCGTAAATGAACCAGATTACGGCCACTTGCTCGATACCATGGTTGTCAGTAACGGTGGAAGCGTTACGAAAGAACGTGTTCTTCAGCCAAAGGTAGAAGGGGAAGTCGCCTTCATTCTTAAGAAAGAGCTCCAAGGACCCCATGTTACGAAAGAGGACGTTTTAAATGCCACCGATTATGTCGTTCCAGCTATCGAAATCGTTGATAGTCGGATATCGGATTGGAAAATAAAGCTGGAGGATACAATTGCAGATAATGCTTCGTCTGGTCTTTATGTTCTTGGAGATAACAAAACATCTGTCGATGAAGTTGACCTTGCAGAAGTGAAGATGGATCTCTACAAAAATGGAGAACTGATGAATTCTGGAAAAGGTTCTGCTGCGTTAGATCACCCGGCTAACTGTGTAGCCTGGCTTGCCAATAAAATGGCCGATTATAATAAATCACTTAAACCAGGTGACGTTATTCTCTCAGGAGCGCTTTCAGCTGCAGTGAATAGTCAACCTGGAGATGAATTTTCAGTAAAAATGGAGCCAATAGGGGAAGTTTCTGTTCGATTCGTTCCTTAAGTCACTACATATAGGAAAGGAAAAGAGGAGGGAATTCATTGCAAAAGCTTAAAGTCGGAATTATCGGCTCAGGAAACATCGGAACGGATTTAATGATGAAATTAGGTCGATCGAACACCCTTGAACTCACGACGATGATAGGAATAGATCCACAGTCTGATGGGCTAAGAAAAGCACGAGAACTTGGTATACATGCGATTGAAGATGGAATTGAAGGCTTTTTAAAACAGCCTGACCTAGCAGATATTCTTTTTGATGCTACCTCAGCAAAAGCGCATATCCATCACGCCAACGTTCTCGGAAAGCTCGGGAAAAAAGTTATTGATCTTACCCCAGCTGCGTTAGGTCCATTTGTTGTGCCGTCAGTTAATCTTGGGAAGCATTTAGACGTTCCAAATGTGAACATGATTACGTGTGGTGGACAAGCTACCATTCCTATTGTGCATGCGGTAAATGAAATTTCTAAAGTAGGGTATGCAGAGATCGTAGCCACAATCGCCAGCAAAAGTGCCGGCCCAGGTACGCGTGCAAATATTGATGAATTTACGGTGACCACAGCAAAAGGCATAGAAGATATTGGTGGCGCCGAAAAAGGAAAAGCGATTATTATTCTAAATCCTGCTGACCCTCCCATCATTATGCGAGATACGGTGTATTGTGTCGTAAAAGAAGGCGAAATGGATGAGGCCACTATTTCTCAATCGATCGGAAAAATGGTCAAAAAAATAAAAGAATACGTGCCGGGTTATCGATTGCGAGCTGAGCCGATCTTTGATGGAAATCAAGTTACGGTGTTTATAGAGGTAGAAGGAGCAGGTGATTATCTCCCTAACTACTCAGGAAATCTAGATATTATGACCTCTTCTGCAGTGAAGGTAGCAGAGGAACTTGCGAAAAAACAGCTCACGAAAAATGCCTAAAAGAAAAGGAGAATCCAATTGAGCCAACGTGAAGTAATCATTACAGAAGTAGCTTTAAGAGATGGCAGTCATGCGGTCGGTCATAGCTACACGGTAGATCAGGTTATTTCAGTCGCAAAAGCACTAGATGAAGCAAATGTGCCATATATAGAAGTTTCCCACGGAGACGGGCTGGGAGGTTCTTCCCTTCAGTATGGTCTCTCAGCAGTCAATGAGATGGAACTTATCCAATCGGCCGTGTCGGTCTGTAGAAATTCTAGAATAGGTGTATTACTACTGCCTGGCATTGGAACCGTTGAGCAACTTCGAGAAGCCGAAAGTCTTGGAGCACGGATGGCTCGAATTGCTACGCACGTAACAGAAGCTGACGTATCAAAGCAACACATTAAAGTCGCAAAAGACCTCGGTATGGAAACAGTAGGCTTTTTAATGATGGCACACATGGTTTCCGTAGAAAAACTGGTTGAACAAGCGAAGTTAATGGAGAGTTATGGAGTAGACACGGTTTACGTGGTGGACTCTGCAGGAGCGTTATTGCCTCAGCAAGTAAAAGAACGTATTCGTAGCCTAAGAGAGCATCTCACTGTGAATATAGGATTTCACGGTCATAATAATCTTTCCCTTTCTATGGCCAATACGCTTGCAGCAATAGAAGAAGGAGCTGACATGATCGATGGGAGCGTACGTTGCCTAGGGGCAGGCGCCGGTAATACGCAGACTGAAGTCCTGGTGTCAGTATTAGAACGCATGAACATTCATACCGGAATTGATTTATATAAGATGATGGACCTCGCAGAAGATGTGATAGCTCCATTATTAGAAAAGCCACAAGAAATCACAAAAGGGAGCTTGGTCTTAGGATATGCCGGCGTTTATTCAAGCTTCCTTCTTCACGCGAATAGAGCAGCAAAGAAATTCAATCTAGATCCACGGGACATTCTGATCGAGATCGGGAATCGAAAAGCCGTTGGCGGCCAGGAAGATATGATTGTAGATATTGCGAGTGAACTATCGAGAAAGAAAGTAGTAGGAGATTAGGAAGGAGCTAGAATGTGGAAACGAAAACACGAAATTTAAAGGAAATCGCTGAAAAGATTGATGCCCATCAGGTAGCAGGTACAGAGATGGATAAAATTACGATTAATCATCCTTCCCTCACAGTGGAGGATGCCTACGAAATCCAAAAACTATGTATTGATCAAGCTGAAGCTCGAGGAGATCACATCGTTGGATGGAAAATGGGGTTAACGAGTAAGGCAAAGCAAGAGTCTGTTGGGGTAAGTGACGCTATCTATGGTCGTTTAACAAAACCAATGGAACTTACAGAACCAGTCTTATCTCTAGAGGGATTAATACACCCTAGAGTAGAGCCTGAAATTGCTTTTGTGATGAATAAAGAACTCAAAGGGGATAGCCTAACTCCTCGAGATATCTGGATGGCAACTGAATTTATCGTACCTGCTGTTGAAGTGATCGACAGTAGATATCGAAACTTCTCATTCACGTTAGTCGATGTAGTTGCTGACAATGCCTCTTCTTCTAAGTTTCTATTAGGAAATCAAGTTTATTCACCGTTTCATACATCATTAAGCGAGGTTAATGTAACGATGAAACAAAATGAAGAAGAGGTTCAAAAGGGAACTGGGGCTGCTGTTCTTGGCCATCCAGTAAAGTCGATTGTAGAGCTGACAAGAATGATAAATAAAGAAGGACTTTCGATTAAGCCTGGAATGGTCATTCTGACGGGTGGGATAACCGAAGCCGTTAACGTATTTAATGGAGATAAAATCGAGGTTGATTTTGGTCCTCTTGGCAAACTGAACTTTGATGTAAAAGGATAAATCACATGCCAATAGCTCATATTCACATTTTAGAAGGTAGAGGATTGGAAACAAAAAGAAAGCTAGTGAGCGAAGTAAGTTATGCCATCAGTCATAGTTTGGATGTTGAAATTAGTAAGGTTCGCGTATTACTTCACGAAATTCCCGAAGAAAATTGGTCCGTCGGTGGAGTAAGTAAAGCCGATAAAAATGGATCAATTAAATAATCATAGTCCGACTAAACAAAGAAGGGGAGTGAAACGGTGGAAGTGCATGTTGATCAAGGTCCCATGTTTTTAGGCTCAGTTGTTTCGATAGGAGCTTTTGATGGTGTTCATCGAGGACATCAAACTGTCATCTCTCATGCAGTGGATAGAGCAAGGGAGTTAGGAGTCTCTAGCCTTGTTTATACCTTTGATCCTCCCCCAAGACACTATTTTCAAAATGCAAAGGTATTAACCTCAATAGAAGAAAAGTTAATGTATCTCGAGACGTTAGGTGTCGACCAAGTAGTCATAGCAAGTTTTAATGAATGCTACATCAATAGAACTTCAAAATGGTTTATTGATACGCTACGGCGATTCAATCCTTTAGAAATCCATGTAGGAATGGACTTTCGTTTCGGGAAAAACCGAGCTGGGGATATAGACCTTTTAGCCAAGCATTTTAATGTAAAACCTACTAAACCCGTTTGCTGTCCAAACGGAGACGTTATCTCCTCAACCAGAATTAGAAATCTCTTGTCTCACGGAAGGTTTAAGGAAGCTTTAACGCTATTAGATTGGTCTTCTTTCAATAATAATCGGAAGCAGTTAAGTAGCACCTATACGGGATAGCCAGCTCCACAAACAATTTTGAAAACGCTTTATCTTTATTGATGTTTCTCACACTATTATCCGGGGGGAAATTAAATGAAAAAGATAAGAAACTGGAGTGTATTTCTTCTGTCACTATCGCTGATGATCTTCTCATTAGCTGGATGTAACAATTCTGAGTCGGCAGGTACTGCTTCTTCTGGAGAAGGATCTGATAAAACATATAATTTCAAATTAGCCCATATCACGCCACCAACACATATGTGGCATAAAGCTGCCGAACAGTTCAAAGAAGAACTTGAAACGCGTTCAGATGGAAGAATGAAAATGGAGATCTATCCTTCCAGTCAACTGGGCAGTGAGGCAGACATGGTGGAGCAAATTGCTGCGGGGTCCGTTGATTTTGGTTTCATTACTGCAGCTTATATGAGTTCACGCGAACCATCTTTTGCCGCATGGTTTACCCCATATGCGTTTGAAGATCTAAACGAAGCCAATGATGCGAGAGATTCAGAGGTTGCTAAGAAAATACTAGGTACGTTGGATCAGCAAGGATTGGTAGGACTTGATTATCTCTTCGCAGGTCAGCGTGTCATGCTATTTAAAGATAAAGAGGTGAAGTCCACTGCCGATATGGATGGATTAAAGCTTCGCGTTACACCAAGCCCACCAATGCAAGATTTCTATAAGTCTACTGGAGCCTCTACTGAAGGACTGCCTTTGCCAGAAGTATATTCAGCTGTTCAAACAGGCGTAATTGATGGGATGGATATGGACCTCGATGCAGCGATTACGAATAAGTATTATGAAGTCGTTGATCATGGAGCTGTAACTAATCATATGGTATGGCCTTCTGTCGCAATCGTAAATAAATCGACTTTTGAAGGCATGTCTGAAGAAGATCAGCAGATTATCAAAGAGTCTATCGCAGCTGCCGCGGAATTTGCCGCAACAACTCGAGCAGGACAAGAAGAAGAGTTTAAGCAAGAACTGAAAGATAACGGCATGAACATTTACGAACTAGACTCCTCTGTATTTGAAGAACAGATGAAGAAGTTTGACGAAAAATATGGACCAACGGATCCATTGATTCAAGAATTCATCGATACGTTTCGCGAATAGGTAACGGGGAAGGGGGCACAAAGATGAACCTTATTAGTCATGGCATATCTAAAATAGAGAAAAGCATTTCGATTATCCTAATGCTTTCGATGGCCATCATCGTCACTCTTGCGGTTGCTTTCCGATATGTATTGAATGCGCCGTTGTCTTGGGCTGGTGAAGTATCTGTTTTTCTCTTAATCTGGATTAGTTTTATAGGAGGTAGCCTGGGGCTTAAATATAAGTCTCAAGCTGCAGTTACGATTATTTTAGATTATGCTCCACTTAAAATAAAGAAAAGCATATTGATTTCAGGGCATATTATTATGCTCCTTTTTCTCGTATTATTGATCTTTTATAGCTTCATATGGATAACTTCTCCGAGCGTTGCCTTTCAGAAATCCACTGCGATGTTGTTGCCGATGTGGATCCCGTATCTCGCTGTACCACTTGGGCTATCGTTTTCGGCAATTCATTTACTCTCTAATCTAGTTGACATCGTAAAAAAGGAAGGTGAACTATGACTCTATTAGTTGTGATCATATTTTTCGTTCTCCTTTTCATGGCGATTCCAATTTCACTCGTGCTCGGTATCACAACCATTCTTTATTTTTTCCTCGTAGGAAATACGATGCTTCTTGAATCAACACCGATGCGTTTGTATTCGGGGCTTGATAACTTTGGATTGTTGGCAATTCCTTTGTTTATGCTTGCAGGAGAACTAATGAATGGGGGAGGAATAACCAAACGGCTTGTCACCTTTTCTAGAGTCCTTTTCGGTCATGTAAGAGGAGGGCTTGCTTATGTAACGGTTGTGGCAAATATGTTTTTAGCATCCATTCTAGGATCAGCAAATGCTCAGGCAGCTATGATGAGTAAAGTGATGGTTCCTGAGATGGAAAAAGAGGGGTATACGAAAGAGTTTTCATCTGCCCTTACGCTTGCTTCTTCCATCGTAGCCCCTATCATCCCACCAAGTATGATCTTTATTATTTACGGTACTCTCTCAGGTACTTCAATCGGAGGGCTTTTTATGGCGGGGATCATTCCAGGCATTCTCTATGGAATCGGCTTTATATCCCTCATTGCGTTTATTGGCTACAAATATAACTTTCAAAAAACAAAAAAAGCCTCCGGTAAAGAAATTTTAAAAAGTACCTTTAGCGTACTTCCAGCCCTTCTCGTGCCATTTATTATTATTGCAGGAATTTTAAGTGGGGCTTTCACAGCTACAGAGTCAGCAGCCATTGCATCAGTAGTTGCTTTTCTAGTGGGATCTTTACTTTATCGAGAGCTAACGTTTAATAAGATACCTGGAATATTAATCAACACCGTGATAGCCACTGCTACGGTAACGTTCTTAATCGCAATGGCCAACATTTTTGGCTGGATGATTGCTTTTGAACAGATTCCGCAGATGGTAGTTACTGCAATGACAAGCTTATCTGATAATCCTTTCGTATTTTTATTCCTTGTTAACATACTATTATTGTTACTAGGAGCTGTGTTAGATGGGATTGCGGCATTAATTATTCTAGTGCCGGTATTTATGCCTCTTCTAACAGCATTTGAAATCGATCCGATTCATTTTGGCGTGATCATTTGTATTAACTTAACAATTGGTTTGTTAACACCTCCGGTAGGAACAGGTCTATTCATCGTATCCTCTATAGCTGAAGTACGATTTGAAAAATTAGTAAAAGCAACAATGCCGTTTTTAATCATGGGAATCCTTATATTATTCGTCATTACATATTGGGAGGGTGCGGTATTGCTTATACCGAATTGGTTTGGGCTATAAATTAAAAATTAATATATGGGAAACTACAGTCCGTTTAAATGAATTAAAGTAGCTCCCACATAGGGGGCTATTTTTTAAAAGCTCCATACAGTCATAGACTTAAAAAATTCACGAAATTTTTTGTTTATTGTTTTAGATTGAGTGAATCCATACGACTCTCTCCTCGTTCTAATTAGCCTCCTTTTGAGTATTTATCCTAGAGTCATAGAGTAAAAAAATCAAAAAGTCATAGATAAGTGCTCAGAATATAATCATATATTCTGAGCACCCTTTGCCTCTTTAAATTGCAGTCAAAACATCTTACTCGTTCGTTTATTAAAAAGTATTGAGAGTGGTATTCTCTACGGCTCTATCAGCCCAACATCTTGCGAATGCGCCATATGTTTCTTGCCATTTACCATTCGGAAACCAAAAACCATAGATTCGAATTAAACTTTGGTCAAACCCGTAGGTATAACCTTGCTTTGATCCGATAGCAAGGGAGCTCCCTGCAGGAATGGTACCTTTATAGGTAGTTCCATTTTCATAATATGAAGCATCGTGTCGAATATTTGTATACTTCGAACCGCCATACGCGCATAGCCCGTACTGATCACAGTTGAAGCTAGTGATATGTTGAATAAATCCTGGGCTTTCTCCACTCTCTTCGGTATATAGTTTATATCGAGTATCAAGATTAGGTGTAGATGAATTCTGAATATAAGGCTCTATATTTTCCCACTTACCATCCCACATTAAGAATTTTGCTCGTAGTGTTGATAAAGTAGTTTGATAAAAAAGAATTTCACCGTTACGAATTGTGGCCGTCTGTCCATCCTTTTTAAATGTCCAATTACTTCCATGATAGATATAAGGTTGATATGGCATAATCAAAACTCCTTCTTCTTTTAGATTATAAACAAATTATTTACCTAACAGTTTAGAGAACATACGTTCTTATGAAGTCCAAAAAATTAATCTAAGCCATATAAGGATATTTAGCACTAGATTAAAAGACTATCCTTTTAACTCAGATGTAACGTTTGATAAATTCTCCCCCCTTTTTGTTATTATAATAAATGGGAAATTAGTTCGTTTTTGACAACCTTTTATCGGAGTTTTTCAACAAACCAGTGGGAATAATATTTAACCTATAATCCTCAGAACACCTCGTGATTGTGAGTTCAGGTCGTTTTATACAAGACCAGTTAATCCTATTCTGTGAATCAGAAAATTGATATTATGATATAATTTAATGATATTAAATATAATTTTTTAATCCAAAGGGAGGAACCCCTCCCTTCTGCAAAGGAATGAGCGATTTTGTTTCATGATAGTGTTCCGAACAAAACGTCGAAAAAAAATGTATGGAAGGCATGCCTTCTACTTTACGTGATTTTTATTTTCTCCATGAGAAGAGAAGAGTATATCTTTTTAAACACTGTTCCTGAAAATGTTTGGTTCCCAATTTTCAATATCATATCGATCGGATTACTCATTGTTTCTTTTAACAGAATTTTTCAAAAAACAAGATCAAAACAAACGGAAGGAATTATTATTTTCTGCATTATTTTCATTAGTATGCTTTCATTTTCATACAATTATGTCTTTAATCAATCTGAATATTACAGACTAAAATCGACTGACTTACCAAAGCCTATAATGGTAGGGATAGAATACCAAAAACCAGATTCCGGAAGAAATCAAATAACCTTCTATGAAAAATCAGGTTATTTTTCTTATCGTAAGGTTACAGTATCTGATTTGACCGATATATCGTCGGTAAGTAAAGACTTGAAATCTAATGACTATTACATTGAAAAGGAAACAAAAAAAATATTTTTCGAAAATGGTGATCAGTACTATATTTATTACTGAGAAGAGAAGAATTTGTCCTCCTCTTGCTCAATTGTTGTTACTTTTCTGCATTTACCTTTTCCATTATTAGGTCTGTAAATGCCCGCGCCATTTCTTCTCCTTCACTTCTTGTATAAGTAAACGGTCCGAATTTAGCGATAAATAAAACTCTTTGGGCTGTCAGCAGAGGCTCTGTACTATTTAATAACATATCCACCTGGTTATACAAAGTTTCAATATCAAAATCGAATCTGTTCTTAAAAAACAGTGAATAACGATTTTGATAAGAATTTGCATAATAATCTTTTATAACATCTGGTAAACGTAGCGAATTGCCACTTTTAATTAGCTCATGGCCAATATTTAATCCATCTACATCTCCAAGTAGATCTGTGAACGAGAACGACCCTTTATACGAACCTATACGGCTCGTTGCTGCTTCATAAATGGAATAGAACTTATTATCATCTACTAATTCAAGGGCATCTCCCATAGCAGTAATCAAATCACCTGCCCATCCACCAAAATCAGAAAGCTGCGAACCATTCAAGGCTATAACACTATTTAAAGTTGCAGCAAAATGTTCAACTCCTACAGCCTCTAAGCTTAAAGGATCATAAATCTCTTCTACTGGAGCATTTACTTTTTCATTTACAAGATCAATAAATTCTTGCTGGATAGGACCAGCTAATGGATCCCATAGCGCACCATTATAAATCTTCTCTCGTAAATATTGCAGTGTAACGAGGTTCGCCTCAGAAATGGAATAATCATTTTCTAATGCAATTGAATAAATCGTATCTAGTTGGGAGAAAAAGTTATCATTTCTCTCATTTAAAGGTTGCGACAACTGTTGTCCAATATCTCTTCCTGAAGCTATGTTATTGTCTATTTCAATATAACCATCACCGGATCCTACGCTTATGGTTGAGATTTGATCGAAAGCCCAGTTTTCCGGCAGTGGATATCCAAGATTGCCACTAAAACCGGTAGACATACCACTTACAAAACTAGTTGTCGCTAATCCGACCTCTGACACGCTTGAACATACACTTCTCGGTCCATATACACCTACTTTGTAGAAGCCACCCATTCTTTCCATTGCTATATTGATGCTTTTAAAATGATTCATAATATTATCGTCAATTTGATAACCTAGAGCATCAAAATCTACTGCAAAGTAAATGATTGTATTCTTTTTAAAACCATGTTTTCTAGCTGCCTTATAAGCTAACTCTGCATCAATTTCACCTTGATTAGAACCAAAATAAGAAAATTCAGAACCATCTGTTTGATAAATCGGAAAAACTTTCAAGCCTGCATCAAATATATTTTCTAATTCACCTATTTGAATTTCTTTGTTTAGGTTAGAATTCTTTGCATTGCTTAAATAACGCCCTACAATTTCATAACCAGCATTTTTCAATGCTTGAGCCCGGGGAGGAGTGATTTCTGTTACACAATCACATGCTGTACCTTTACGAGTGGAATCTCCTGTACTGACTAGTGCAGAAAACCAAGTCTGTTTCCCAGCGATACCATCAGCAGTAAGGCCAACAAAGTTTTGAAAATCAATAACAGTATTTTTAACTCCCTGACCATAAATACCATCAAAAGCACCTGGATCAAAGTTATTAACATACAGTGCATATTGGAAGAGCTTAACGAAATTTCCCTGAACCCCTGTGTTTAAAGTTGGCAAACCATTGCGAGTTGAAGGACCAACAGCTCCTGTTTGATACCAAGGTGCAATTCCCTCTTCCGTTTGAATACCATAGATCAAAGCACGGTTGGTTCCTCTTTGGTAATGGCCATCTGATGGTTGGACACCTGAAGTCGTATAATAATTATAGTTTAAGTCTCTCTGCATCTTCCTGATGCGCTCGTCTCCACCTGGTGTTAAGACAAATGCATCCATCGTTAAGAAGGCTCTGAAAATATAATCATAAACTCTTCCATCACGAATTGGCAGTCCTGCATCAGTTTGCAATTTGATCACGGCTGCTTTGGTACCTTCCCCAAACGTACCAGTGAAACCGCCGGGTCCATAACCTTTACAATACATACCTCCTTGTAAAATAGTAACGATGTTTGTTCCTTTGTCATCATCAGGAATGTTACCTAGTTCCAATTCTCCCCATTGTTTGTATGCACTCGCAGTGCCGTCGCCAAAGTTATCGAAAAGTTTCGTGATTCCTAACTCGATTTGAAGTGCTCTCGTTAAGGCATACATCGTACTCCATCCAGTCTTACCATTTTCATCTATGACCTCGTATTGAGGGTGCCAGCTGTAATGAAGGTTCACCCATTGTTGTACTCTTAATACCATCTCATCCACATGATCATCTCCAATTAATCGTTTCATATAATAACCCATTAAGAACGTATGTTCTTTTATTCACAAAAAAATTAAGATACAGACAAAATACCTGCTGCGATGGCTTCTGCTAACCCGTTTAGAAAGAGTGATTTTTTCAATAGAGCAGCGTCGGTTGTCGTATCTACAAACAGATTTTCTAGTAAGAGGGCCGACATCTGTGTTTCACGTAACACCGCAAAATCAGCTTCCTTCTTACCGCGGTCACGTACGCCATACCTTGCTAGAAACGTGGTGATCATGTTATGCACCGCATCTTGTTTCTCACCAGTAGTGCTTCCTTTAGTTCCAGGGTACACGTAACTTTCAAATCCTGTACCACCTCCAGCGTTATGATGGAACGATACGAAGTAATCAGCCCCCACACTGTTCGCAAGATCAGCTCGCGCCGAAAGTTCAACAAAAACATCTGTCTGTCGTGTCATCAGAATCGTGTGGCCTTCTGAAGACAACAAGTCCTCGACCCGTCGTACCAAATCGAGCGTCAAATCTTTTTCAATCAACCCGTTTGCCGTAGCGCCTGGATCATCTCCTCCATGTCCTGCATCTAGAACGATCAATGCCATTCCCACAATCCTCCTTATGTCTTGATACTATATAAGAGGGAAGAGAAGCAAAACCTAACAACCTTCCACTTCGAATGATTGGAGAAATTCAAAGAAACCTGGTGTTCGATCCGTTTCAAATCGATGAATAACGCGAACGATCTCCAAACGTACTTCTTGTCTCAAGTCTTCCTGCTGATGCTCGGGAAGAGATCGACTAAACTTCTTCAGCTTTGGTTCGAACAGCGCAACGATCTCAGCTGCAGCTTCTGTGTTACCTTTCTTTACTTCATGAACTAACTCATACAACGACACGTCATCACCTCTTCTTCAATAGAGAAATTAAATCTTCTAACATATCCTGCAGATGTTCCATGCTTTTTTCCAATCGATACAGGAGATAAAATACCAGAACGATTGGAAATCCCACGTCCGGTACCATTTTGATCCAATCGATATAATCCATCCTATACGTCCTCCTATATAGCCTCTCTTAAGTGAGATAGCGCTTTTTGATACGTTTTAGAAACGCTTTGTTGAGATATACCGAGATAGTCACCGATTTCCCTATGCGTAAAGTCCTTTAAAAAATAAAGGTTCAAGATCACCTGTTGGCGATGTGTCAGATTGTTCAACGCTTCATATAAGGCAGGGCGCGACACGTGTTGTTGTAGTGTCGTCATGGTGTTTAGTAAGATGTCGATGCATTCATCTTCTTCTGAACACACGAGATCAAGAAAGGTTGAGGTAGCATCCGCCTTCAGTGGCTGATCCAACGTGGTGGAGCATGCCTCTTTGTCTTTTTTGTATTTACTCGTGTAGTCTCGCGCCTGATGATGAATCAGTTTAGAGAGATATCCTGTCACCTGCTTCTCCATATAAAAGCGCCGAAACGCTTCATTTAAAACGACTATATTTTCATACGTCGGAAAGCATAATAGCCTTACCAACAGAAGAGAGTGATCCTCCGATTGAAAAAATCCTCTGAGCAGAGGATTCGTTAATTCCTTTTCAAACCGCGAAAAGAAAGAAGTAAAACGTTGCTCCATTGCTAAGGTTTGTCGCTGTTGGGTAAGTGTAAGTTTTTCCATAATAACCTCCTTCTCTTAATAAAGGGGAGGGGACACTTAAAATCACAACCTTTCATAAGAACAAATGTTCTTATTTTTTTGCTAGTGATGGGAAAGCACTTCATTAAAGAGGAAGAGAAGTACTTGTTAGAGGGAGGTTAGGTAGAAGAGACGCTTGAATCATTGAGAAAAATCTTATTATGATGAAAGAAATAACGGATTATGCTCCTTCTTTTGAGTATTTGATTTTACAAAGCCACCAACTCTCTATTCTAGGATAAAGAGGAAAAAATTCTGATGTTCTAGATAACCTGGATTAAAACGATCTTCTAATTTTCTATCTTTTGAGTTAAAAGGGACTGGATATACATGAATACCTCTTATCTCTTATCATACTTTTTGAAAGAAAACCCATTTCCAAAAAGTGGTTTTAATTGGTATTCTTAAATATATAAAACTTAATTCAGTGACTAGAAAAAGATACACCTGGAGGGGAATTTATTGATAGTTGATCTGCATTTCGGTAATAAATTCAAGAAAGGGAAGCACTATAGACGCCGCAACATTCATGATATATATGGGGGGCAACAGCAAGGTGGAATTTCAACGCCTAAAAACCATCCTTATATCTTCATTTTCACCGGTGATAGTGGTAAAGAGTATGGTTACAGGGATGGATGGAACAAAGATTCGACCATTTATAACTACACTGGTGAAGGACAAAAAGGCGACATGGAATTTAAAAAAGGAAATAAAGCGATCCGTGAGCACGAACAGAATAAAAAAACCATTTACTTATTTAATTATGTATCAAGTGGCACGGTTGAGTTTATTGATGAAATGACATACATCAATTATGAAACTCAGCTTGCACCAGACAATACACAAAACCTTAGACAAGTGATTATATTTCATTTAAAGCGTACCGATCACATTGACTTCGAATTAGAGGAACATGAGTTAAGAAGCAACTCTATTCAGGAATTGAGACGTTTGGCTAAAGGACAAGCATCCAATGATAGTATTGAAAAGATTAGTACATACATTCTAAGAAAAAGAGCAGCAGCAATAAAACTATACGCATTAAAAAGAGCAAAAGGGATATGTGAAGCTTGTGGAGAAAATGCCCCTTTTGTAAAACAGGATGGTAATCTATTTTTAGAGGTTCATCATCTGAAGCAATTATCAGATGGCGGTATTGATGATCCAGAAAATGTAGCAGCTATTTGTCCGAATTGCCATAGAAGAGTACATTATGGCATTGATGGAAGAGAGTATAATAGTTTCTTACTATCAACAGTTTCACAAAAAGAACAAGATTATAGGGCTATGGATTTATGAGAATATTTGCTTCCATTGTTCAAAAAAGGAAGAATTTAAAAATAATAATTTAATTCTTGAAATTTATTCGTCTCCTCACCCCCTATAGAGATAAGAAGAATAAATATTGAGATAGACCATTAGGCTAACTCAATAATTAGGAGGATAAAAATGAGCGAAAAGACATTAGATATTATGCAATCAGATATTTTCCAGGTTGATAAAGCATTAGAAAGCTGGAGAGATTCTGGGTTTGACCTGTCCACTGCAATAGGAGAATTAGTCGATAATTCAATTGAAGCAAGATGCCAAATTATAAAAATTGAACCATATCAACATAAAAAAACAAAGAGTATTGAAACAATAGCGTTCGCTGATGACGGAATGGGAATCGAGCCAGAGATCTTAGCCCAAACATTAAAAATCGGCTTTTCCACTCGCTACAATCAAAGAAAAGGATTAGGACGATTTGGAGTAGGAATGAAAGCTGCAGCCTTAAGCCAAGGAAGACGAATTGATATCTATACAAAGCCAGTAGGTAATGACAACTACTATCATGCCTATTTGGATTTAGATGAAATTGCAAAAGGCGAACAAACTCATATCATTGCAAAAGAAGTAGACGGTTTTCCAGCTGAATACGAAAATCATATGGCTTGGGACAAAGAAACACCATTTGAGTCAGGTACTTTAATTATCTGGTCTAAAATTGACCGTTTAGAGAACGAAGGTAAGTATGGAAATTCAGTGAGTGAAGCTATGCAAGATTTAACGAAATTTTTAGCAAGAGCGTTCCGCGTTTATATAGATCAAGGGTTGAGCATTCAATTAGCTGGGAAAACCATTGACCTTTATGACCCACTATTTCTATTGGAAAGTCCTCGTGTCAATAAGATACTTGGCGGCGATCACATACCAGCACAAGTTATCGATCGTTCAGAAATTCCAATTGGTAATGAAAATGTGATATTAACCGTAACACTTCTTCCTAAAGAGTTACGTAGAGTGAGTGGAGAAGGGGGACATTTACGCTCAGCTTCTCGATATAAGGAGCTTTATCTTCGAGACAATGATGGATGTATTACCATTATGAGAAATGGCAGAGAGATCTATTTTGATGTGATACCAAGACTATTGCCAGGTCGAGTCGAAAACATTGACCGATTTATTGGTATCGAAATCAGTTTTCCAGCAACGTTAGACGAATATTTCCAAGTACGAAACGTCAAACGAGGTGCTGTACCCGTCGGTAAATTAAGAAAAGCAATTAAGGATTCTCTAGATAAGCCTGTTCGAGCAGCAAGAAAAGAAATCAAACGACTCTTTTCTGAAACAAATACGAATACCAGAAAAAATGATACTGAACATACTATCGCGAATAAAGCTGTCACAGAAGTGGAGAAAACTTCTATTCCTGGTAGAGCAGGAATGGGAGCTAGTAAAGAGCAGGAACAAATGACGATTTTAGAAATTCTTCAAGATATTGGTGTAAATGAAAGTACGGATCAGGACCTCGCTAATAATATGAGAACTCAAATCGAACAACAAGCAATTACACTGGTAGACTCATCATGGCCTGGAAAAGAGTTATTTGATATTACGCATTTAAACGGACGTGCCGTTGTGAAAATAAATCAACGCCACCCTTTCATTAGTGAAATCTACAACCCAATTAAAGAAATTTCTAAAGGAAATAACACAGACTTGGATTCAACTGAAATACAGGAGCTAGCAGTCAAAGTTGAAGGGGCAATTGACATTTTGTTTATGGCTTACGCCAAAGCTGAAAACATGCATATGCATCCTGACGATGTTTATTCAGATTTACGATCCTACTGGTCTCAATTCTCATCTTCCTATGTGAGAGAAATGCTGCGCTCATTTTAATACCAAAGAAAACGTCCTTAGGGCGTTTTCTTTTTTTATGAAATTTTTACCACTCTTGTCCCCCAATAGGGATGAGAGCAGTATTGGTTTGTTAGTCATCAAGCAGGAAGGGACATATTGCTAATTTTCAGAAAAGGTGGTATATTCTTCCTTGTCATCACGTAACCGACCATTTTGGCGGATACAGTTTAAACACATCAAAACGAAACTCAAAATCAAGTGACCGACTGTCTACAGCGGACACTAAGAATGGAGAGGCTATGATGGAAATGAGTAAGGATGTAATTGCGAGTTTGGAACTGTTAAATGAAATGCGTAAGAAGGAAAGCATGTATGGAAAAGGTAGCTACGGAATGGATCGTATTGAGCTGGCACTAGACTATGTTCTCAACAAACCTGAAAAGACAGGGTGCCCAAAGCAAATTGTAAATAATGCCATGGGTAGCGCCGGTAAGCAATTACGCTCCCGTATGAAGCTTCATGAAACACTCTCTACGAAAGCAGGTATCAATTCAATAGCATGTATTGAACCTGAATTAACCGATGAGCTAGAGGTTAGGCGATTTGAGCTAGTAGATGAAATCCAAAAAGCTAGCTTAAATAATTTGACGAAGGCCATCTTATCTTCTTTAAGCTCTGAAGGTGGTGCTCAGCGCCTATCAGACGAGCATCAACTACCAATTAAACAAATGCGTACAAAAATCAGTAGAGCAAGAGCCGAATACAAAGCCTGTTTAAAGGCTGCAATATAATGGAACGATTCCAACCGAGAATTTATACCACTAAGCCTTGGTTAATTCGTCTCCTCATTCCTGAATATAAAAAAGGAACTTATGTTTTATATCGTAAGATTGGAAATCAGACCTTTCCTTTTTACATTGGGAGGTCTGATCTCAATTTAAGAAACCGATTAATCACCCATCCTTATCTGAAATACGCACACTACTTTGAGTATTATCTATTCGACTCAAAAGAAAAGTGTTTTATTTCAGAATCATCCCTGTACCATAACCTGCGGGACATGTTGCTTAACAAAATTCATCCTGCTACACCTGAATATAGTTCCCTAACGTGTCCATTTTGTTATAACAGCTTTAACAATATTAGAATGAATCGAATTAATGAGTTTCCTAATCAAGTAGAGACAGCATAAGCTGTCTTTTTTAATTTCAAAAAAATTTTTCCAGAACAAATGTACTATTTTATTGTAAAGGAGATTTAAATCGGATATAATAATATTACATTACGTACGTAATAACGATATTGACTATACGTAATGTGTCGTATAATAAAAAAAGAACACCTTTAAAGGTGTCCTTCTCACAAATTGTTATGCTCAAACTGATGCGCCAACATCTGTTTGAGAAAAGCATCGTAAACTATTTCAATGAGTATATCATATCAAACTAAAATGGAACTTTAAATAAGTAAAATAACCCATTTCATAATATTGATAGAATTACTCAATCCTCCTCGATGTATAACAATTTGTGAGAAAAACAAATTGAGAGGAGAAAAAAAGATGAACAGTCAAAATCACAAAACAGTTACCTCGTACGCTAGCTCCAGCCTGATTGGAAAAGGGGGACAATCCCTTTGAGAATCAGTGAAGAATTTCAGTTAGGCTTGTCGCAGGCAGAATTGGATTTTGTAGATGTAAATTCAGCATTTGATGTGAAGTTATTTATCGACCCCTGTTGGATTCATATTGAAAAAGGTCCTTGGTTTAAACAAGCATCTGAGACAATTACAGGATTTTTTCAACACATCATCGATTTGTACCAGAATAATAAGGTAAGTGAAGCACAAGCCTTATTTGATTCAGGACATGAACCCAATGAAACATGTTTTGGCTTGTCGAAAAGCAAACCACGGGGGAACGGAGCCTCAAAGGATTTGCTTTCAGAAGTTTTCAAACGAGTTGTGGCCGATAAAATGATAGAAAAAGGATTAGTGAAACGGTTAGAAGACCTTCATGTCTTAGTCAAAAATTTCGGTGAAGACCGGTTATCCGACTTGGTTACGAATATCATCCGAAAACATCTAATGGACTTTACAAAAGAACAGTGTGCAAAGCACAACATTCCTTTAGGAAACGAGAAAATTGATATTGGACCCTGTTGGAACAATCATACAAAACAATGGGAAACCTGTCGCGATTATCCATTACTAGTAAGCAGTGAAACTAAACCTATTTTACTGGTCCCGAAGAAAATTGCCGTGAAAACCTATCGATACTCAGCTGGTCAATACTGTACTTATCAAGTACTCGAAAAAAGAATGAAGGATCACCTTGCAGAAGAAACAGGTCTAGTCAGAATTGACTTCGACAAAAATGGCAAGAAAACCAAAAAAGTAAAGAAGACAGATATTCGTACCACTGAAATAAAAAAATCTGGAAAAAGCATCAAAGAGTATGTATTTGAAGTGTCAAAGAATGTACCTATTTTAATGGATCAATTCAGAGCTTCAATTCAAAGTATGCTTCTTTCAAAAAAACACACGAATCGACTGACGGACCAAGAATTCATTGAACTAGTGGAAAAATCGGCTAGCTAAATAACTTTAAATCTTTATGCGGAGGCATCTTAGGCTTTCCTAAGATGTTCTCTATTTTCCCCATATCATTTAACACATGAACTGAATCATTTAAGCCTAAAAAAGAGGGGTTAAATACTAATTGAAGTGGAGGAACAAAATTTGGCTTTTTTAAATTTTAAAGAAATTGAAAGTTCGAGAGGTAGTAATAATACGTTCGAATATTTTGCCAGAGATTTTCTAAAACTCTTAGGTTTTGTAATTGTTGATGGCCCTTATGATGGCCCCGATGGCGGCAGAGATTTAATCATTGAGGAGATTAGGCAAGGAAGACTTGGGCAAACAAAAATAAGTTGGTTGGTGAGTTGTAAGCACTATGTTCATACAGGTCCATCAGGAAAAAGTGTAAGTGCACCTCACGAATCTAATTTAGAAAACAGACTTAATCTGTATAACTGCTCAAGTTTTATAGGATTTTATTCAACTTCGGTTACTGAAAGTTTAGCGAAAACTGTTAGGACAATAAGTCAACAAAAAAAGGGTGAGTTTCACTTTTATACTCCCGAAGATATTGAAACCGAGCTCATTCGAACAGAAGAGGGAGCTAGAATTGCAAGTAAATACTTTCCTGTATCGTTTAATAAATGGAATACAGAACAGTTTTCCCCACGTGCTAAACAAGTATTAAGTACAGTTTTAACAGAACTAGATACATTAAAAATAGATATAGAAGAAATCTTCAAAGGCATGAATTTAGATTTGGAGAAATCCACCAAGGAACAATTAAAAAATATAATATATATAGAACTCTACAATCTTGTGAAATTATCTAGCCTGTATAAAACCATTCTATATTATACAGAATCAAGTGAAAGTGAGAAATTCAAGTCGTTAATTGCAATAGAAAAGGATATAGATACTGCTTTTAATTCAACATCATCTAAAGATGCCAATGTTAGTAAACTACGCAAATTATGCGATTTAATTCCAAGTTTATATTCTAACATAGAAGGTTTGGATATTGAGTCAAGTGGTGGTGATGGTGAATAAGTAAAAGGGTTGTAACTTGTTTGCTTAATTAACTCTGTTTATTGAACAAATGCAGTTAAAAATGAAAATATCTTATGCTACGACTTCATGTACTATTGTAATTTCTATTTTGTATGGGGGAGTAATTTATAGGCTACTTCATGATATCTCGAAACCTAATTGAACATGCAGGGTTGAATAAAACAACATCGCAATTCATAGCGATGTTGCTTTTATTTACAAATACGTAGACAAATCATAGCGCAAATCCCATTACATTTCACTTTCCTTTTTAAATGGAATTTAAGGTTTTCCGATAGGTATCATAATCCGTTATTCATTAAAGTATATATTTTCATTCTACGTATTCAAATTTAGCCCTCATCAGATCAAGTTCTATTTCTTCGAGCACCGAGCGCTTCGGAGGCACGTTTCGCTTTTTCTTGTGTAGAGTGCACATATAAAATCGAAGTGGAAGTAGAGGAGTGGCCGAGTTGTTCCATAACGAGTGATAAATCTTTACTCTCATTCATCAGATTCGTCGCATACGTATGCCGTAGCTTATGAGGAGACATCTCTTTTTGATAAGATTTGGTGTACTTTCTCACAAGATCTTGAATGGTGCGAACGGAAAGAGGGGTCGCTTGTTTCTTGTATTTAGATAGAAACAAGTACTCATGCTCAGCATCGGTACCACCATAACGTTCCTTACGAACACCAATGTAATTGGAAATATCTTCAAACACTTCCGAAATTACGTATACACTATCCATTTTGTTTCCTTTACGAATGACCGATATGCTACTGTTTTGAACGTGTAAATCGCGCAAGCGAATGTCCGCAAGCTCATTTAATCGAATTCCACTTCCTAAAAAGAGAGAAAGAATCGCAAAATCACGCTCTTTATCCCTTAAAAAGTAAGAACGCTGACGATCACTTAAGGACCATTCATATTCTTGCTGAAGATAACGTAAAAAGGCAACATCATCATCTTCTTGAAAAATGTTGTCTGCTAGTTTCCGGCTACGTTCATTAAGGGTTTCCTTTGGTTTAATAACGGCTATTTTTTGCATCACATTTCGATGGAAGAGAGGCTCGCCATTCGCCTGTTCAGTTTGAGTGGTAAGATATTTGAAAAGGGATCGTAAAGCTGACTTTTTGCGATTAACAGACGCCCGTTCTCGCTTTTTCGTTTCAAATCGAGAAACTTGAATTTCTTCATTTGAAACCTGGTTAAAGTAAGCCCGAGCTGCGTCTAAAGGAAGGGTAGCGAGTACTTCATGTGAAAGATCCTTAATTAGCCTATCCTCAGCGATCCCTTGTATCTGTAGCCATTCCAAAAAGCTTTTGATATCAATTACATAGTTCAGGATAGTTGATGCAGAACGCTCATTTTCTTCTAACGCCAGTATGTAATCACGAACATACTCAGGAAGAGAAGGGAGGAGAGCCTCGTATTTCCTTTGGTGGTTTAGTTGTTGTCTTGATGTGGCCATAGATAACCTTCCTCCTAAGCATAATATAACTTGTCGATAATTCATCCCTAAGAATATGATGCTAAACTTCAAATGTTATGAGCAATTAAAAAGCTAAGACCGTTTTAGTATACTCCATAAAGTCAACAAGATGATCCTCAAGGATCTTCTGTAAGATAACGAGATTCACTTCCTGGTAATCATGGACGGCAATGTTTCGGAATCCGACCATTGCCTTCATTTTTTGACTAAGGGGAGAGGAGATCACCTCTTCTTTTTCAAGAAAAGTAAATGCATCACGACTATTTTGAGGTAGGCCAAGCTTCTTCTCAGCTACGATATGCATTGCTAGGTCAATGCTCGCTTCACAAGCTCTTTGTAAATTTAGAATGATGGAATCTTGTTTTGTGAAGTTGTTCAAATTTGCCGGTTGATCATCGTATTCTTCTCGAATCCGATGAACACAGCGCTCGATAATACTGATTTTGTTTAAAATAACGTCATTCTTCATTAAATACCGTCCCACTTTCCTCAATGTCATCAATGATCAATTTACGTTCTTCTCCTAATTTAGCGTACATCTTTAAAACCTTCATCTCATAATTCATCCGTGTTTGTTCATCGGTAGAGTATATAATTTTCCCTGTTGTCACAATCTGCCCTTGAAAAACAGTTGAGGCTTTTCGCAAATCAACAAGATCAACATCTCGATTTATCTTGGATGCAATCTGCTGAGCTAACATAAAGACCTCATATTCATCCAAGGTAACAGGTGAAAGAAATGCAATATCTAAATCGCTTTCTAAATGGGATGTTCCTTTAGCAGCAGATCCGAACAGATAAATTAATTGAGGTGAAACTGAAGTTTTCAATACATTTACGACTTCCTTAAGCATGGTATTGTCCAAAAGAAACACCTCCATTAATTAGTTATCCATATCATAGCAAACCTTTATTTGATTTCATAATAACTTTTCGTATAATGCAGTTTTTTACGAAGACTTCAATTTGTTGATAATACTTTTAAAAATAATTTTTACATCGGTATCTATAAAATAAAAAAAGGAATAAAATTTCAAATATAAGTAAGTAGAATACTTATAATACTTGCTCACCACTTTGGGGAAGGTAATGTAATTTAACCTCTTAAAATTTTCCGAAACTTGATCACGTGCAACAAAGAGCACTACTAATATAAAAATTGAATTAACAGTGATGTAAGTAGGCAACAATTTACTATTATCTATCCCTAATAATTTTATTAACTGCTCTAGTGTCGGGAGCGAGAGGATTAAGGTTATAGCAACTGTAAGTATTGCTCCAAGTACTGAAAAGTTGGCTACATAACGTTCTTTCTTTAGGTTAATCAACTTTTCAATTCTTGTTTTCCTCTCATTAACTAAGTTATTTTGCATGAATTCTTCACAGGCCTCATTCAAGAATTCAGTCAATTCTCTTACTGTTCCATATACGTAAAAAAACCTAGAAAATTCATGTATATAATTCGTGTTCTCATTAATGTTAAGCTGAATTAAAGATTTAAGAGAAGATAAATCATTTAATTCGTAAACGAAATATTTAAGCTGGGTTATTCTTTTCAGTAATAAGATTTCTATTGCATTAATAATTCCTCCTATAGAAGTGTTCTGACAGATAATATTGAGTTCCTCACTGTCTTTTTCTTCAAAATGGCTAAGGAACTTCTTAGTATAAGCACTAATACTTCTATTGGAGGCTGCATACAATCTGAAGTTATTGGAAAACGAGAAGAATTTCTTAGAGATGATATCATCTATTTCATCTTTCGGCTTTAAGTTGTGCTCATGAATTGGTGAAAAAAGCAGTTTATATATATCTTGTTTAAATCTGTCACTTATATTACTACCTTTTGAATAATCATTGGGTTGATCTGTGCACTTAGAGATAGATAGATTATAGAAATTAATTCCTGGGTAACCAATAGTATAACCAGTTTGCTTATGTATATAGTCATTATAAACTTTGATAATATCGGCTATGTCATTACATCTTGCTTTCTTACTCAATACTAATGACTCATTATTTTTAAATAGAAATTCTGGCATATATACTCTTTTGAATGCCAAGTCCCACATAGTTGAATTAATTCCATCAATATCTATATTATTTAATTGTGTAGTAATCTGTAACATAGCAAAACCATGCTTGAATATAGTTAGATAAACTCCTAAATACATCGAAGTGTTATCTTGCAAAACTACCTTAGCTGGAAATAGAAGGAATCTATTTTTATAATTTTTTGTAGCTAATCCTGTGTGTGTTTCTTCAAGTTGATATGTTACTACTAATTGATTAAGATATAATACTTGTGAAACTTCTAATTCGTCATCTAAATCATCTTCTATTTCAATCATATTAGGGTGAATTGTAACTGAAGGCTTTTCTGCAACTTGCTTAATATCTCTTGCAATATATGCTGGAGCTGCTTCTTTCTTGATCTTTTTATTTCTATATGTTTCTTTCCTGTTTTTTAATTCTTGGTAAAAAAAAGGCATGAAATCAACTTCTTTTTCTTGTGTTTCAGAAGAAATCACTAGGTTTGTATCTGCCAAATTTTTCAATAATTCTATATAGCTTCTCATATCACGTCTAGTATTTTTGTGTTCAAATAACTCAAACATATAAAATACATTATAAAAACCATCTTCAATCACCTGTTTAGACAAATAACCCCTCCATAGATCAGACCTTTAAATACCATTATTAGTAAGTATATCATATCTATATAAACTATTCGCAAAATTGATATTATACACGAAATTTAAAAGTGTATAACCTATGATTTAGTTCACATAGTTGATATAAAGTTGAATTCTCCTCCTCTTGAGTGCAAGGCTACTTCCTGTAAAGGAGGGGCTTTTTAGTTTGAAAACGTTTTTCAACTTCCAAATTTTGAAAGTCGTGATATAATTAAAGAGAAAGATAGTTCCAGCAGGGGGTAGCCATACGTTTTTCGACGGATGGGTACAAATCTGCCCTCTGGAGAAAGAGATTCATATGCGAATTAATTTCTCGCTAAAGGTCAAATTCGATGTAAAAATCGATATGGCCGCAATAGTGACTGTCATGAATTTGATAGTTGCTATCAAAAACCTCTTCCTGTAACAGGGGAGAGGTTTTTGTTTTAATTCAAAACTTAATAGGGGGGCAAAAAATGATTGAAGCAATATTTGCATTATTAGGGGGCGCAATAAGTGGCGGAGCTACTTTTTTGGCAATTAAGAATCAAATAAAGGTTGAGCAGAAACGTTTTGATAAACAAGAAAATCTGTATAAAAAGGAAAGAAAAGTCGAAATACTAGAAAAGAAGAGATTAAGTGAAGCTATTATTAAAACTTTTTTATCAGAAGAAATAGAGGATAATATAAGTATATTAAAGAACACTAGTAGACTAAACAATTTTATTCATGCTCCTAGTTATGAAAATGCAAGAGCTCAAGGTATTTTTACAATCAATCTAAACACGTCGTTTTCATATGAAGAATATAAAAAAGCATCTACACTACTTTTAACTACACCAACTGATGATTTAGTATATGTTGTACATGTGTATAAGACATTTAAATTAATTTCGAAAAAAAGCTCTTCTAAGGATTTTTCTGAACAAGAATTTATTTACATACAAAATAATATTGATACTGCTGAAAAATTAGTAAGTGAAGCGAAGAAGGAATACGGAACACCATGATAGATTCAGCATTATTTATAAGATAAAGTACAACACATTATATTTGTATGTTTGGTTTGATGTCTTCTGCAATTATGAATCGATCGTATAATCGCCTATCGATATAATTCAAATTAACCTGTAACTTTTCATGTGAGAATTACTTGATTTCTAACAGAGGGGTGTAATTTAAATCATTCACAGGAGAAAATCGAACAATTTACCAACTTCCATTAAATATTTTTCCTTTAGCTAAACTTATTTTACTTTTCACAATTGCCTACGAATTTTACAGGAGGGGTTATCGATGTCTATTGAAATCTTATTAAAGGAAGCAGATGAGAGATTAGACCGAGCTAATCCAAAAGAAATTCAAACATTTTTAGATAACGAATTAGAAATTTACATATCAGAAAATGAGGATAACCTGAAAGATCTTTGTATTTTATATTATATTAAAGCTAATCACCTAAGTATGTTGAAAAGATTACTATTGCTGGAGAATTCGCTAAGAGTAAATGAGGAAATAAATCATTTACAAGAAAGAATAATTCATTCATTCCGATCTTCTTTGAGTCATGGAAATCCCTTAGAAATCCACCCAGAATTCCTTTCTTCTATAATAACGAATTTAGCAAATGAACTTGATCATGTAGGAAGATTTATCGAAGCAATTGAACTCTGGAAAAGAGCAGACCTATTATTTAATGAAAAACCCTTCCCTATGGCATCAGGAAATATGGGTTTAGGTTACTTATGTTATGCCAATTTACTATATGAGGATGGACATAAACATATTTTACGTAAAGCTGCATACCATCGCTTTTCCTATGCATTGGACTTTAAACAATTTCTTCACTCATCGGAAGCTCTCCAAATTTTCTCTGATAATAAAAACCACTTAGAAAATTTGTATCATGAAGAATTTTTATTTGATAAACCAGACTTCGAAAAATCTATCTATTCTAAAGAAGAAGAAGATTATAGAAAATGGTGTCTTGATCATACTTTATTCCTCAATCCTTTAAATGATATTAACAATTCGTGGAGTGCAGATAGAGACATCCTTGGATTACCTAGTATTGTCGTTCCTTTAGAGGATAGCTATCCCATTTATCATTCTTATATAAACCAGATAAAACAAGAGTACGTTAGTGCAAGATGGTTTTTATATGAAAGTACAATTCTCCAAACTCATTTTTCAGATAAACAAACATCACTTTACAATACTTTGGATTATCAATCCTATGGTCTTTCGATCCAAACGCTTAAAGTCGCTTTTAGAAGTATTTACTCAATTTTTGATAAAATCGGTTTTTTTCTTTACAAGTATTTTGAAATTAAGGATTTAAATGAAAAAGGAGTCTCTTTTAAATCAATATGGTATAAGAACTCAAGAGCAAAGAAACTTGAAATTAGAGATCAAATTAACATAGAAAACAATTTACCACTAAAGGGATTATTTTGGCTTTCGAAAGACTTTTTTTATAAAGGAAATTTGGAATATAGAGAAGTAATGGAGCCAGATTCAACCGACTTGGATGAATTAAGAAATCACTTAGAACATAAGTTTATTTCAATTTATGATGACGCATTTTCATATAGTGAAATTACAAGTTTAGATGAGATAAATAGAAGTGACCTTTTTGATAAAACACTAAGGATTTTAAAATTAGCAAGAGCTGCAATAATTTATTTGTCATTAGGAATACATCAGAATGAAACGATTTTATCAAAAAATCGTGGAGAAACATTAATAGCAAAAATCTCTATAGATCAAATTGATGATGAATGGAAACAGTAGTTAATTTAATGTTAATGGAAGACTTCAATTATACGAAGTAAATTCATAACTTTTCTTTTCAGAAGATGAATTAATATCTTCTCTCTTCGAATGCTCCAATTGTAGATGGAACCCTCCCTATGTTAATATCAACTACTTCGTTTTTCTAAATACCTATAAAAAGTTGCCCTGCTAACTCCAGTTGCATCCAACATCTCCTGGATACTATACTCTTTGCTATCATACATCCGAAAGGCCATGTCCAACTTGGATTGGTCTTTTTTGGGTCTTCCTCCCTTTCGCCCTCTAGCTCTCGCTGCATCCAACCCCGACTTTGTGCGTTCTGAGATGATGTCGCGCTCAAATTGCGCAAGTCCACTGAAAATCGTAAACACGAGCTTTCCCATGGCCGTAGTTGTATCGATGTTTTCGTTGATGGAAACAAAGTTGATACCCTTCTCCTGAAAGTCGTTGATCAGGTCGACCAGATGCTTCGTGCTCCGACCGATCCGATCGAGCTTGTAAACGACAACCGTGTCCCCTTCTCTCAGATACTTCAACATATCTGTAAAGGCCGGACGGTCCTTCTTCGTTCCGGTAATTTTCTCCGAGTAGATGTTCTTCTCATCGACTCCGTATTTTTGTAACGCATCGAATTGCATATGTAAGTTTTGGTCCTTCGTGCTGACTCGCGCATATCCAAATAACATGATGGTCTCCCCTTTTCGATTGTTGGTACTTCTATATTATCAAAAAGGTTAACGGTAGTACATATTGAAACTTTGATTATGAGATGGTTTTTGATACTGGTTGTAGAGGAGTTTCGATTAATTGGAGGTGAGTTTTGTAGATATTATCAAAAACGAACGTTTTTGATAATATACGAGTTATTGTAAAATGATAGTTTATAAGTGAAGTTAAAAATACAGGGAATTGCTTAAAGATTTCAATCTAATACACGGATATATACGGAAGATAAGTTTCATTACAAGATATATAATTATAAATTTTCAAATATATTTCTAGTAGATATAATAGTTAAATGCGGAAGTAACTCATTAGTGTACATCGACTTTTACCTGTGTCTTATCCTCCATAGAATAACCTGGATGTTTCTACAGAATGATAGTTTGACGGAAACATCCAGGTCGATCTATTTACAGTTTTATATAGTGTAAAATATTTAACTAAAGTAAAAAATATTTTATGATCTATAAAACAGCCTTATTGGCGTTCTTTCCTTCCTGAATTTTCTCTCCTTTTTGGATTGCAGAAAATGTCCGACGCCATCCTGTAATTACAGAGAATATTAATACTAGTAATAGGCCCCAAGTATATGGGTTAAAGGCCGCAACTAATATTGAAGGAAGTGGTATGTTATATGCCTCTGCAGTTGAAACTAATGTACTATGCCATACAATTACAGCTACATGCCAGGGTAAAATAAAGAAAATTGTGTTTACAGCACAGTCCATTAAATTGGCTCTTCTTGATGGCGCCAAATTGAATTTTTCCCCAAGCGGTTTTACAAAGCTAGGTCCTATAACCATTAATGCAGGTGCATTATTTGCAATCGGTATTGAAACTAATAAAGTTATAAATATAATAGAAGCCTCTGCTTTTCTTACTGTTTTGGCCACTGATTTTTCTATTGATTTCAAAAGTTTTGCCATTGCGCCACTCTCGATTAAAACCTGTGTTATTGCTAAAACAAGTAAAACAAACATTATTGCTCCAGTTACTCCCAGTATTCCATCTTCAATTAAGCCTGTAGATTCTCCTCGCTCAGAAGGGATATGGAATAATTTACTTAGTTGTATGTTACCGATAATCATCCCAATGACTACTGCCGTAATATTTCCATATATTAATGCCTCTATAATATGTCTATTTAATAACGCTGCGCTTACTACTATAGTTAAACTTAACAACATCAACAAACCGGATGCACTTACATTTTGTTCAATGTCCGCTAGCTCTCTAACTTCTCCACCTCCACCGGCTACTAATAAAACTATAATCGTAATTACTCCTGCAGCTACTACGAGAGGAAGGCGAGTTAGAACAACTTCACGCATAGTTGCACCTTGGGTATAAGCGGAAACAATTGTTGTATCTGATACTGGAGATAAATTATCACCACATGCACCACCAGCCAAAATAGCGACTGCAAGCATGGCTGGATCAGCACCTAAGAAAATACCAGCTGGATATAAAACAGGGGTTAAGGCGATAACCGTACCTGTGCTGGTTCCTACACCCGTGGCAAAAATTGCTGCGATTGCAAAGGCGAGTGCAGTAAAAACCGCACCTTGTGCCCCCAATTCGAGGCCCAACCATATCAGACCATCAACTAAACCTCCAGCCTGCATTAGTTTGCCGAAGACACCTGCAAAAAGCCATGCAGTGATGATGATTACACCATTCTTATCACCAATTCCTTTAATAATTGTTTCACTATAAGTAACTTTGTTTTTAGCCAAAAACAAACCAATTACTATAGCGATCCATCCTCCAGCCCAAAATGCTTGGGTACCTCCTCGCTCAAATACAGACAGTACAATTAAAAAAACAAGAAAAACAAGTAAAGGTAAAATCCCTCCAAATGTACCTCCATACATTTCTAGCTTTTTACTATCTTGATTCATTATATTCCTCCTTAATATTACGTTTATTAACATAATGTTCAACCCGAAGAAGGCCACATAGAATTCTGGACTTTTATGTAGGCGGTCAAGAAAGTGCTTCAGACTGTAAAAAGTGTCTCTAAGACTTGTATGATCGAGGTGTGGAAGAAGTGCATCTTGGTGTTTTGACAAGTTTCCTGAACTGGAGTAATTAAGATATAAGACGGAGTTTCGTTTTAAAGAGGCGTCTCTTCAGCATAAAATCGTGTTACCAAGGAAGTGGCTTTATTGCATGGCACTTGAAAGTCATTTTTCAATTCAAGGTGATCGTCTTTAAAAAAATGATTCATTTCTCTTTCAAGGTCGTTTTCCAATTTCTCTTTTACAAAATTTCGTACAAAGGAATCTAATTAATTTTCAAATGATTTCTGTCCATACTAGTAGACATAGGTAGGGCACATCCTCTCAATTTAAAGTGATTGTTGGCTTTGAGGAAACCCTACCATTTTATGTCTTCTTACTCTAAAATCTATTTCATTGAAATAATGAAGTATAATCAAAAAGGGCTGGCGAACCACCAGTATGCAAAAATAAAACTTTTTCCCCTTTTTTAAAATAACCTTGACGTGTCAGGTCAATAAAACCAGCCATTGTTTTACCTGTGTAGACAGGATCTAGTAGAATTCCTTCCTTCTCGGCTAATAGCTTAATAGCTTCTTTCATACTATCCGTAGGCAAAGAATACCCAGGCCCTACATAATCATCAAAAACGTTTACTAATTTTTTTTCGATGCTATTTGAGACATTTAAATAATCTGATGTTTTTTTGACTAGATTATAAACATTTTCTTCCTGTATTTTTTTTTCTTTATTGACACTAATTCCAACAATGGGGATATGATTGTTATTACCTTCCATTCCTACGAGAAGTCCTGCATGCGTTCCAGCGCTGCCACTAGTTGTAACAATATAATCAATATCTAAAGAATCTTCAAAGAGTTGCATGATAATTTCCTGTGCACAGGAAACATAACCAGTAGCGCCTATCTCGTTTGAACCACCTCCAGGAATAATATAGGGAGTCTTCCCTTCCGCACGAACTTCTTCTGCCACTTTTTCCATTTCTTTAATCATATCTGACCCACCCGGTACTACTGTAATATCTCCTACGTTAAGCAAATTAAAAAGAAAGTTATTACCATTCGCTTTTGAATGGTAACTATCAGTTACTCGTTCTTCCAATACTAGTCGGCAATCTAACTGTTCTTTCTTTGCTGCCGATAAAGTTAACCTACAATGGTTGGACTGTACAGCACCACAAGTGATTAAAGTATCAGCATTACTTTTTAATGCATCAGCAACCAAAAATTCTAATTTTCTTGTTTTATTACCTCCTCCAGTTAGTCCAAGAAGATCATCTCTTTTCATAAAAACTTCAGGTCCACCTAAATATTCAGATAAGTTATTTAACCGTTCAATTGGGGTCGGTCCATAGTTATACTTCCTTCTAGGTATACTAGATAAATTCATATTAAAGCCCTCCTAATAATCTTGATTGAATATTCCCAATATTATCATTAGTATAAAGATAAGTGAAATTAATTTTAATTACGATAATGATAAGTAAAACTAATGATAAGAGGGGGCTATTATTCATGGATCGCTTACTAAATATTTTTATTACTGTAGTGGAAGAAAAAAATCTGACTCGTGCTGGCGATAAATGTTTCATCACCCAATCTGCAATAAGTCAAAATTTAAAATTATTGGAGAAAAAATATAATGCCCAATTACTAAATAGAACAAATAAGCAAATAAGTTTAACAAAGGCAGGAGAAATTCTTTATGTTCATGCTAGGCAAATTATAAATCAATACACCCTAGCCGAAAGGTTAATTTACGAATTACAAGAAGGAATTAGTGGTCCATTAAATATAGGCTCAGGCTTTACATTCGGAGAATACTTATTACCTGATTTAATTTCAAAATTTATAACCAAACACCCAAAAATAAGACCTAAAATTACCATTAAAAATTCCATACGGATCGCAAATCAAGTCAAAGAAAACAACTTGGATATTGGCATTATTGAAAGGGAGGTTACAGATGACCTTATTCAAGCCACACCGTTTGCAGAGGATGACATGGTGATTATAGTACCAACTAATTTTATTAATAATGATAAAGATAATATCAGTTATCTTTCTGACAAAACGTGGATAATAAGAGAGAATGGTTCAGGGACGAGACAAGTTACGGATAATATGTTTAACAATACTGGGATAAACCCTACAAATATTTTAGAGTTTGGTAGTACCCAAATAATAAAAGAAGCTGTAAGAAAAGGGCTAGGTGTATCATATATTTCAAAAGTGGCTGTACAAAACGAATTAAAAAAGGGAATGATAAAATCATTGAGTTTAGATAATTATAAAGATACGAGAAAGTTTTACTATGTCATTAATAAGTCCCAACCTTCAACTAAGATATTAGAAATGTTTATTAATACGATTAACTTCAAGTCTTAAAGTTTAAGAGGAACCTTATGTATAGTTAGTACTTTGCCGAGCCATCACTATTTTTGAATGCACTTAAGTTTCGCATAACACAAACGTTGATATCAACATTTGTGTTATGCGTTTTTTTCTTACTACTAGTTTATAAAAGATGTTTTTACAGGATATTTTCTTTATAACTTTGATTTTCAAAAGTAGTTTACTGTTTTACTCCACCTCACCTAAATGATATTATCCATCAAATTTACAACGTTTGTGACGCATGACATTACTAGCTTATAAGTAAAATTTTAGTGGATTCCATTAATAAATCCTCAATTATATTGAATATTAAGATAATTAATGTTTTAATAGTATGAGAGTGGTTGGGTCACTGCACCTTAATGGCTTATCCTCTAAGATTCCACTTCATTTTTCACACACATACCTTATTAATGACCCTCACCTCCCTTCAGTCCCTTGGCGATAAAAGCAACCAACTGAAAGACCGATTTAAATTTAACAATTCAACTGGCTAAACCACTTTTAGAAAGCGCTTACACAAATAAGGGAGGTGACCTATTCTATACATAGATTCAGACATGTCTACTCACTCTAAAGGCTAAAGGGAGTAAAGATTTACAGGCGCTGTTAGGAAAAACATAAATCCATTTAAAAAATTATTTTAAGGAGGAAATAATGATGGGAAAAGCAAGTCTAACTGCTTTTTTATTATTGTTGGTTCTCGTGATTTCAGCATGTTCCCAACTTGGTAGTAGTGACGAAGTAAGCTCCGAAGCTATTAAAGAGTATCCTAATACTGATATCAGGAATATAGTTCCCTTTAGTGCTGGAGGGACTACCGACGTTAACCAACGCCTCATCGAATCATTTTGGAAAGAACATTTTCCAGAAAATATGGTTATTGAATATTATGCAGGTGCAGGTGGAGAGGTCGGGTTTACTGAATTAGCTAAGGCGAAACCCGACGGATATACTATGGGGTCCATTAATACTCCTCATATTATATTACAACCATTAGGGCGTCCTACACAGTTTGAGTATGATAGCTTTAATGTTCTAGCCCGTCTAGTTCATGACCCACAAGTTTTAGCTGTAAAAGCAGATAGTAAAATTCAAAATCTAGACCAATTTATAGAAAGTGTAAAAGATAAGCCGGGCAGCTTGTCTGTTGGGTTGACTGGAACTTTAACCGGTGATCATCTCACTACATTGAAGTTTATGGATGCAGCAGATGTTGAAGTCACTATGGTCCCTCTTGCTGGTTCTTCTGATCAAGTAAAGGAATTATTAGGCGGCCACATCGATGCCATTATGGGAAATGTTGGAGACGTCACCAAAGATATCGATCAATTTAAAGTACTTGCTATTGCCACAGATGAACGACATGAGTGGCTTCCCGATGTCCCTACGTTTAAAGAACAAGATATCGATTTGGTAGCTGCCATCGATAGAGGATTAGCGTTACCAAAAGGAACTCCAAAAGAAATTGAGGAAAAACTTTTCAAATCGTTAGAGGAGATAACATCGCTTCCAGAATACAAAAAAAAGATGAAAGAAGCAGGGTTGGTTGAAGGATTTATGCCAGGAGATGAATGGACTGAAATAATAAGTGAACAAAAGAATGAAGCAGAAAAAATCTTAAAAAAATATGATCAAATAAAGAAATAAATTACTTATTAAATTCTTCAAATCTCTTAATGATAGGTGTGGTAATGTGCTTAGTGAACTATTAAATGGGTTACTTAGTAGCCTCAACATTTCAACGTTACTAATCATGTCATTAGCCACTATGGCCGGAATTATTGTTGGAACACTCCCAGGGTTATCTGCAACCATGGGAGTGGCTCTCCTAGTTCCATTAACCTTCGGAATGGAACCAGCCACGGGACTGCTGGCCTTAGGTTCCTTATATACAGGTGCCATGTTTGGTGGAGCAAACTCAGCAATCCTGATTAATACGCCAGGAACACCTGCTGCTGTAGCTACTACTTTTGATGGCTATCCTCTTACTCTAAAAGGGCAGGCAGACAAAGCTTTGATTTCCGCACTATTTGCTTCCGTTGTTGGTGGTATTATCGGAACGATTTTTCTCATCTTTTTATCAACTCCACTTGCAACTTTCGCTTTAGGTTTTGGCCCACCAGAAAACTTCTGGCTTGCTGTATTCGGTTTAACCATTATCGGAAGTTTAGCTGGAAAGTCTATTACAAAAGGGCTGATTGGTGGAACATTTGGTCTGATGCTCGCGTTGATAGGAATGGATCCGGTTTCTGGATACCCCCGTTTCACTTTTGGATTTTATAATTTAATTGAAGGGATAAACCTCCTTCCAGCGATGATAGGTTTTTTTTCCATCCCCCAAGTTATCAATATGATGGAACGAAAGGACAAGTATATCGCTAAGTATGAAGAACGAAGAGGTATCTATAAAAAAACGATTATAGAGACCCTAAAGAAACCTATTGTTCTAATAAGAAGCTCTTTGATTGGGACATTTGTAGGAATGTTACCAGGTGCAGGTGGAAACGTGGCCGGGTTTGTGGCATATAACGAAACGAAGAGGTTTTCCAAAACGCCAAAAGAGTTTGGAAAGGGTAACATAGACGGTGTCATAACGAGTGAGTCAGCTAACAATGCCACAGTTAGTTCTTCACTCATCCCATTACTTACTTTAGGTATTCCAGGAAGCCCCGTTGCTGCTGTTCTCCTAGGTGGACTGCTTATTCATGGATTACAACCTGGAGCAAAATTGTTCACTGAATCAAGTGGGATTGCCTACACATTTATTATGGGGTTACTTGTAGCAAATTTCTTGCTCCTTATTCTAGGGTTAATTGGGACACGTTTTTTTGTAAAAGCAATTTCTATTCCAGTTCATTACTTAGCACCAATAATAGCTGTTTTAGCAGCAATTGGTTCATACTCCATCAGAAATAGTATGTTAGACGTTTATGTCATGTTGGGATGTGGAATTATTGGTTATTTTGCTTCAAAGTGCGATATCACCCCAGGACCGATTGTTTTAGGACTTGTATTGGGGGTCATAGCTGAAAATGGTTTCGTTCTTTCATCGGTGATCTCTCAAACAGGAACTAATATGTTTACGTTATTTTTCACACGACCAATCTGTATTGTTTTAATCATTTTAACAGTGCTTTCCCTTGTAACACCTTTCTTGCTAAATCATCGTGAAATGAAAAATAAAGAAGAGAATTTTGATGAAGATGAACCCAAACAAAATGTTGGAGGGTAGGTAAATGAAAAAAGAAAGGATAAAAGACCTTGTTATTGCTGCTATTGTATTAGGCATCAGTTTTGTATTTTACATCAATACCAGAACACTAACTCCACCAGCTGATATTTTTCCCAAAGTAGTTATTACGATTTTCACTGTATTAGGTGTGATTTTACTTTTAAAAGCTATTTTTTATAAAAAATATAATAATGAAACAGACGGGGATGACCAAGAAAAGATTGATGCGAAAAGAAGATGGTTAAGTATAATCGGCTTGTTCGCTTACATCATCATGATTCCTTTCTTTGGATTTTACATTACCAGTGCAATCTATTTAACCTTTGTCAGTATCTCTTTAAATGATAAAAAATTCAGCTACACATCGTTGTTGAAACCTATCATTGTTTCCTCGTTAGTCATGTTTGTGCTCTATGGTACATTTTCTGTATTCCTAAAAGTTCCAATTCCGGGAGGGATGTTCATCTAAAAACCATGATTTAAATAACATGTAATTTAGGGTAGGTGCGCAATGTATTTAATTATGTTGGCCATCGGTTTATTTTGTGGAATCATTACTGGCTTACTATCTATCGGTGGCGGAATAATCCTGGTATTTTCCCTTATGTTGTTACTTCCACTCATCTCAGGTGCTCAATTTCCCATGCAAACGATTGCTGGGTTATCAATTATGCAGTCTGTTTTTTCTACGGCTTCTGGAGGGTATTTTTATATTCGTTCAAAACTTGTAGATCGAAAGATCGTTATGATGATAGGGGTGCCAGCATTTTTTGGTGGGATGATAGGGGTATTAATAGCAAATAGTTCTTCAGATACACTATTGAGAATTATATTTACATGCCTAGCTATAAGTGCTGCCGTTATCATGCAAGTACCTTATAAATCTAACGAGAACCCTAAGCCATTTCAATTTAAGTTGTCATCCACCACCTTAACAATTATTGGTAGTGCTGGTATAGGTGTCTTGGGAGGACTGGTAGGAGTTGCTGCAGGATTTATTTTTGTTCCTCTTATGATTTTTGTGTACAGGCTACCAATTAAACAAGCAATCGGTTCTAGTTTGATTACTTGTTTTTTGTTGGCAGTAGGGAGTTTCATTACTAAATTGAGTGTAGAAACTGTTCCTCTGGGATATGGAACGATGTTGATTATCGGGGGGATTCTAGGAGCTCAAATCGGCGGTCGTATAACGATGAGTTTACAATCCATAACCCTAAAACGAATTGCAGCATATTCGATTTTAATCATTAGCATTAAACTTTTTTATGATTTATTTTAAGAGAACAGTAATTTACTAACGGGTTACGTTACCTATCGCAAAAACCTATTTTCATATGAAAATGCAAAGGAAAATGTACTGGGATTTGTATGGGTATTGAAAAAAAAAATCAAGCCACATCTTAATCCCTCTGGGATTGAAATGTGGCTTTTATTCAGTCTTGACTTATTCAATTAAAGCTCCAATATTATTAAGCAAAAAAGCCCAATACTTATGTTAATACTTTTAACATAGACTAGTATTTAAAATACGAGCTTTTAATTGTTCAATTGTTAAATACTCTCCATTTTCTTTACGATGAAGCATTGCATGGCAGTTTGGACAAACCGGAATAAGATCTTGGACCGGGTCAACAATATAGCCGTGTTGTATTTGGTGAAGTGGTTTAAGATGATGAACATGAATAAAATCTTTCCCTACATCTCCATATGTCTTTTCAAAGTCTAATTCACAGACCTGACATTGGACCCCATAATGCTCCATACATTGTTTGCGAGCAATGGGGTTACGCTCATATACATTTACTGTAATGGTTTTAAGGTTTCCTTCTTCTAACGTTTCATGGACTTCCTCGGGATAGTATCCTTTAGTTAAATCTTTTTCAAAGAAGGACATGATATAATGACCAAGTTCTCCAGTAAGTTTCATTGATCCTTGAATATTCCCTCTCAAACCATGGTTACGAAGTTGTTCAAGAGATAACTCAGTTGTTTCCACCTCATCTACAAAGCGAACTCGAGTCCACTCCCAATGGTTAGAGTCCTTTAATTTATCTTTATCCAGCCAAAACATTTTATTAAATTCAACAGTATCAGGCAGAACTGTCCCTTCGATTACTTCAACTTTATAACGTACTCTTCGAACATTACCCGAAACGTAAAAATATAAGATATCTCCATTTTCATAGTTAAACGAGCGTTTCCATTCTAATGTTTCATATAGACTAAATGCACTCTCTAAATCAAATTCACGAGGATTAGCTGGCACTAGCCAAATCCGTCTGGCATTATGATGACCTCTTTCTTCAAGTTCATATCGACGCTTGGATGCAATATGATTAGGTGCAACAAACCGATATTCGTCTTTACCTTTAGTGTATGGGATGTTATATACATAACCACGTTCAATAGGGTCATAGCATTTAGATATAGCTGTGCTAAGGTGCTCTGCTAGAAATCTAGCTGCTTCTTGAATACTTGTTGCTTCGAATAAAACCTGGTCATTTTTTAAAATAGTTATAGTACTAGCCATGGAGTTACCTCTTTCAATTATGATTTTCAAAAGAAAAATTAAGGTTAACAACAATTTCTCTTCCTAACACCTTGGTTATAAAACCTCTTTTAACTACTGTATAGTCAGCTCTCTCATTCGCACACTATTGGCTTAGCTTTTTTAAATTCTGTCATTCTAAGCTACTGCTACTGGATCACTCCACAGATAGTTCCTAAAATCATATGTTTGCTAGCTCCATCATTCTTGGTGAAAGTGCCCTATCTTTTCAAGAGCTTGAATAACTTTAGAAAGTACTCTTTAAAAAACTGGACGTTTGGCATCGTTAAGGATATTTAGTAAGTCCACAGCTGCCTTCCTACGTCTCTCGGAGTCCTCGGAGTTCATTTCTTCTTCCAATATTTCTAATGCTGTTGATCCAAGAGATTCCATTCGGCTCAGCAAATCTTTGTTATCTAAGGATGTAAAGTTCATGTTGCTGTCATCACATGGTGTCGAACTTTGAAATGTTTGGTTAGGTTCATTATTTTCTTCTTTCCAACCTAATATCTCAGGTATGCCAGAAGTAATAAAGGGGTGTGGAAACTTCGTAACTGTCGTCATATTTCTTAGTAATGATTTTACACTTTCATTCATTCTGTCTCTATTGACCATATCTACCCATTCACAAGAGCGTCGATGAAACCATACCCCTTCGTTTACTTCTTCTGCAACGTATTCATCAACTATACCAATATGAATGAATCCATCCGTATTTATCAGGACTATATCTCCCTTTTTCATCACTTTTGAAAAAGTATTTAGGGTACCTAAGTTGGTTGACAAAGATCTGCCTTCATAACCATATTTATCTGCTAATTCTAGTCTGATTTCTTCTTTATCCAAATTGCTCATATCAGGTACTTTACTCCAACCAATCTGTACATATCCTTTGTTAAGGAAATCAGACGCTCGCTCCTCATTTTCTGGTTTTGTTTTCATTTGAAAGAGATTAATGTTGTAAAGATCCATTCCAAAACCTCCAATAAACTATTTTTTTATTAACTTGATAATACAACAACGTAATCATTCGTGTCAATTCGTATTTATTCGTTTAAAGATTTTATACAGATAAATACGAAATACCTGATCCCAATAAGTAGATAGGTTTAGACTGAAAGGTCTTGTTATAGAACATAATATCAGCAATTATCGTATTATATTTTTTAGCAACATCTAACCATCTTTCTGACTGAACAAATTTAAAACAGCGCATCAATCCCTCTCGGATCGAAGCGCTGTTTGTTGCTTACAACTATATGATGCAATTAAAATGGCTTTCAAAATCGTACGCTCTTACATATTATCTCCTGCTTGCTAGAAAAGATTTTGAATTGAACATACTCATCACGGTCTCACTGATTTGTTTTCACCATAAAATTTTAGATAAAATGACCATTAATTTTAATTGTTCCTATACGACCACCATTCGTCAATTGTTATGAATCGTTCAAAGAGGTAAGTGCTCTATTGTTGGGCCTACTCACCTACCATACCGTCGTTATCGTTATCACGCATATAGGGATATAACCAATGATCACTCATTATCGGCATACTGAAACCTGCTGCTTCTGCTTCTTTAATAGTCACTAGTCCATTACCGTTTGTATCAATACTAGAAATATCACTCTCTGTTTCTGAACTAGTTGAATTTTCAGGTTCGCTCTCAGTTAAACCAAGTGACGCGTTGACTTCATCAGGATTCACATTGTCAAATGTATCAACGATCTCATTTCCGTTCAAAGTATAGGTGTACTGATAACTTGAAGGTATCTGCGTATCCGTGTTCGGATATGTGATAATGGCTTCAAAATTAGTAGCTCCACCTGCACTACGGATTGCTTCTTCCAAATAAGCTTGATCACCATGTCGGTTGAGTGTACTTTCTTGTGGGGTAATATTATAAGCATTCGATACTCCGCCAAGAGAATCAGCAATGATATGTCCTTCATCTAAAACATCACTTTCGACGCCTGGAACCTTTGCCTCATCAGAATAGTATCTCCCAGACGATAATACAGGTTCGTTACTGTCATCCTGTAGAATGAGTTCCTCAGCAATGACACGTATTAGTTGCCCATTTTCATTAGTAAATGCCCAATATTCACGATCACCATAACCAATGTCAACGATGACATTAGATTCTCGATATCCCGATAAATCACCACCATCAACTTCAATAAGCTTGTATCCTTCGAACAGCTCCTTATTTGATTGGGCTGTTGTTTCCTCTACTGCTGGGTTATCAACTGTATCATCAAGAGTTTCTTTTTTACTATTTTCATTTGCTGCATCTGCATCTACAGATTCTTCTTGAATAACTGTTTCTTCTTGGGTTTCTGTTTTTCCTTCTGTTTCAACATCTACATCTGGATTAGATGCTTCTTCTAAGTTGGTACAACCCACCATAGAGATGATCGCGAAAAGTAAGAATAAAAAGTTCATTTTCTTTTTCATTTTAGGACACTCCTATAATATTAAAATCTCGAAAAGTTAAAATCCATCAACATTACTACTGTTAAAATAATCATAAGAAAGAGTAAAAAAGGCCTCTTTCGTTCTTTTTCTACCTCCTTTATTATCCATTATTTTAACAGTTGAATTTCACCACATAAAACAACTTCAAAAGCATTCAGTACAATTCGTCATAATTTATCAACAATGTAAGCTTCCTTTGATTAAAGCAATTCAGAAGCTATTGATATACAAATAGAAGTGCAATTTTCATTCCTTTTTATTTATACCATTTATATCAACGAAAATAGACCTGCGAATTTATATACAATTCGCAAGTCATTTTAGTATGCAATTTCATTATCTTACCCGTTAGTAATTTATCGTTCTCTTTTCTTAATTTCAAATTAACTATTGATGATAATCATGGAAATACATAATCGTGATGTCATTATAAATTACTTATTATTTCATCAAGGTTTTGTTTAGCTACTTGTTTAACATTCTTATATTTGTTATTTCCATGAGAATCGATAGAGACGATCAGGGGACCGAAATCTTTCACCCTGAATTTCCAAATTGCTTCAGGCATTAAATCTTCCCACCATACGTCCTCTATGGCTTCGACTTGTGTTGTTTCTAACGCAGCAGAACCACCAAGTATGGTAAAGTAACACCCCTTTAGGTCTACTAAAGCCTGGCTCCCTTCATCGAGTAGTCCGCCTTTGCCAACAATGACCCTAACCCCGAAATCTTCCATAAGACCTCTCGTAAAACGATCCATACGATAACTTGTAGTGGTTCCGATGCTGACTTTTTCGTATGTGCCATCTTCACGTTTTCGTACTCCTGGAGCTGTATGAAGTGCGATTGCTCCTTGCAATTGAGGTGCCAAATCAGCTGGTAAGTCAACCTTTTGATCGAAGAGGCGTATTAAATTCGCATCACGTACCCCAAAGATAATCCCCTCTAGGGTAACAGTATCTCCTGCGAATAACTGATTGATGTCCTCATCGGTTAAAGGAGCTTTTAGTCGGTAGTGTGTCATACTCTCCCTCCTTAAGGCTTAATAAGTGATCTTCGGTTTTGCCTGTCTCTTAAAAGTAGCCCGCATTCTTCTTGCCGGCCAGCACATCATATTAACTGCGACTGGATTACATGTCATATGTGTATCAGCAGCTTCAATATGCACGGATAAAGCCGTAGTATTCCCCCCTAAACCATGTGCCCCAATCCCAATCTTGTTGATAGCAGTATATAGTTCCTCTTCCAACTCACGGACATCTGGATCAGGATTTAAAGACCCTACTTCACGTGCGGCTGCCTTTTTAGCCAGTGTTGCACATTTGTCTGCTGATCCACCGAGTCCGATTCCGACGATAGTAGGAGGGCAAGGGTTAGCCCCGGATTCAAACACACATTCAAGTACATATTTTTTAATACCGTCGATCCCCTCTGCAGGTGTTAACATTTTCAAATAACTCATATTTTCAGAACCGGAACCCTTCGGAACTATCAAGATTTCAATTTCATTTCCTTCAACAAATTCGTAATGAATTACTGGTATCTGTTCTCCAGTTGAGGTTCCATGATTTTTTCTAGTTAGCGTATTTACAATGCTACTCCGTAGTGGATGTTCCAAAGTCGCCCGTTCTGTTCCTTTTTTTATTGCCTGCTCTAATCTCATGCCATCAAACCTCACTTGGTTGCCTACTTTAACAAAATAAATAGGAATACCGGTATCTTGGCAAATTAATAATTTTTCATCATCAGCAGTTGAGACAGTCTTTATAAGTGTTGCTAGTATTTCTTTGCCACTCTCTAATTGTTCCTTATCATAAGCCCTTTCTAATGCTTTCCGTACATCAGGTGGTAAATCCTTGAGAGATTCGATATAAAGGGTCTTACAGGCTTCCTCCACACCTTGATAAAAGGCTTCATCAACTTCCCAAGCATCTTTGTAAGAAGCAACATAATCGGCAATTGCCATGTGACACACTCCTTAAAAAAGTTATTTTGAAGGTGCTACAACTTTATATCCTTGAATTTCTTGTACGTTCACATGAGTTTGCTTTGTTTGCTCAACTCTGTAATGTGGTTCACCTTTTTGATTCTTTTTAACATAAATATTGCTTAACCAATCTTCGTCGTTACTCTCGGGGAAATCTACTCTAAAGTGCGAACCTCTGCTTTCTGTCCGCATCAATGCACTTGAAGTTACTATCTTAGCAACAGTTACTAAGTTTCGTACATTTAGTAACTCATGCCATGTGAGGTTATATCTTTTGGATCCTTTCACTGATACGCGCTTAACCCTCTCTTCCAATAGTTCTAAATTAGCCATTGCATGCTCCAAGTCTTTACCGTTGCGTACAAGACCCACGTTTTCCCACATTAGATTTTTTAAATCGTTCCGAATATAGAAAGGATTTTCCCCATCTACTTTTTGAAATGGCTCGATAACTTCCTCTATAATGGAATATATCTGGGTAGTAGAAACCTCTACTGACGTTTCTAAAGAACTGACATAAACTGCGGCAGCATCTCCGGCTCTTGCACCAAACACCGTAGAATCACAAACACCATTCCCACCCAAACGGTTTGCACCATGGACACCACCTGCATCTTCTCCTGCAACAAACAAGCCAACAATATTAGTTTTACAATCGTTATCCACCTTCACACCGCCCATTTGGAAGTGAGCAGCTGGGGAGATTTCTACTGGCTCCTTACTTAAGTCTTTACCAACGTCTCGACATCGTTCAACCATTCCTGGGAACATTTTTCTAACATTCTTCATACCAAGATGAGATACATCGACATAAACTCCTCCTAGAGGAGTACCTCGACCTGCCATGATTTCCATATAAGCAGCTCTAGAAACCCGATCTCGCGTTGACCTTTCCATCCGTTCCGAATCGTAATTTTTCATAAATCTTTCTCCCAGTGAGTTAATCAAATAACCACCTGCTCCACGTAATCCTTCTTCTAAAACTCCTCCATTTAAACGCGAATTCTCTGCCAGAAGTCCTGTAGGATGAAATTGCATCATTTCCATATCCATAAGTTCTGTCCCTGCTCGGTAACACATCGCCATACCATCACCTGCTTTTTCAAGGCTAGGTGTTGCGATTTTATACATAGTTGCAGCTCCACCGGTACCAACTATCACTGCACTACAATGTACAACTATAAATTCTCCTGTTCTTAAACTCAGCATTAAACAACCTGCAATTCGACGACTATCTTCATCTATTAATAAATCGATGGCCCTTACTTCATCCCAATCTTCTACGTTGGGTTTTGCATAGAGTTGATCCCTCATGCGAGAAATGATTTCGATACCTGTTAAATCTCCCTTATGGACGGTTCGATCAAATGATTGTCCAGCAAAAGGTTTTTGGTGAACGGTCCCATCGTCATTTCGATCAAAAAACACGCCCATCTTAGTTTCTAACTCTCTGATTCTTTTAGGAGCATCATTGACGAGTGTCCATGCCAACTCTTGGTTATTGATGCCACCTCCACCTTTGATTGTATCTTTGAAGTGCTTTTCAACCGAATCCTCTGGGTGAAGAACAACATTATATCCCCCTTGTACCATGCGAGTGCAACCACTTTTGCCAATCAGTCCTTTTGCAGAAACAATGATATCTAAATTGGGATTTTGATCTGCTGCATGATGTGCTGCAAATAATCCAGCCCCTCCACTTCCCAAGATAAGAATATCTGCTTTAACATGTTCCAAGCCATACACCCTCTTTAAATTAAGTTTGCTTTTAAAATAAACGTGAAGGACAACCGATTTAAAATCATTATGAAACGATGAAATAAAAAGTTAACGCACACATAATGGCACCAATGATCGTAAAAGTTTTAAAAACGTTGCGATTATCTCGAATGACTCCAATATCAATCAAAATAACCCTGAATCCGTACAATGCATGGAAGATGAGGGCAAAAATCAAGAGAGAATCTAACATAGCATTTAAGTGTAAAGATGAAATGGCGCCAGCCCCAGGTAATTTCCCTATCATTGCATAACCACTATAGATTTTTATTGGCAATAAAAATAATAGGATCAATGCAGTGATCCTTTGAACCAGCCAAGCAACATAACCGACATATGGACGTTGTTTCACTTTTACTTCTTGTAGGCTTCTACTTGTTTGGGCACCCGAAGTAGCCATGAATCCACATCTCCCTCTTTAATACATTTTAATATTTTAAACCCACTGCTCTTTTCAATTTTTTGGTTTTAATTTTTTGAATTGTAGACATTGGCTTAATTCCTTTCGGACATACCTCTACACAAGCACCAAAAGAACGACAGCCAAATGCACCGTCCTGGTCTGTAACCATATCAAGGCGTTCATCTTTGGCTCCGTCTCGTTCATCCGCAATCAGATTATAAGCTCGATTCAATGCAGCCGGTCCGATATACTCATCCTCTCTGAGCGAAACAGCATCACATGATTGAAAACATAAGCCGCAAGTTATACAATCTTGGTTTTCGTCAATAATTTCCCGTCGTCCCGATGATGGTGGAATTTTACTGAATTCATCAGTATCTTCCTTAGGTACGAAATAAGGTTTCACTTTTTCCCAGTTTTTAAAGAACTTATCCATATCAACAGACAGATCTTTTATCACGTTCATATTTCTCATCGGCTCCACTACTACTTTTGTACCTAGACTCTCTATCTTTGTACGGCACGCCAAACGCCCCCTTCCATTTATCACCATACCGCAAGAACCACACATTCCTAGTCTGCAGGCACAACGGAACGAAAGAGTAGGATCTTGATCTTCTACGATAAGAAACAAGCTATCCAATACTGTCATATTTTTTTTAAGTTCAATTGGAAAGGTATCATAGATAGGATGTTCGTCTTCTGCTGGATCATAGCGCATCACGGTGACATCCACCTCATTCATCATTACCACTCCTTGTATTTCCTGAATACAGCTCAGGATTTTGTTTTCAAACGGACAGATTCACTAGTTTATGTAATAAGTTTGTGTGTTTAATTAGTTCAAGGTGCAGTGACCCAACCATAATACCTCTATTAAAACACCACACACTAAATAATTCAATGTTTTTTGAATAATTAAACAATTTATTTGAATAATTCCACTTCTTCCTGTGATAACGTTGATATTATTGATAATTTTCTGAAAATGGGTTGATTTTTTTCTGAACAGTGTTTAAAATAGGTAACAAATTGGTTGGGTCACCTAACCAAAGGTATTACATAACAAAATAGAAGGAGTGAAATTAATGGCACAGAATGATCGATCTTCAGTTGCAACTGGGGAAAAAGAAGACAAAAAACACGTAGCTGTTCATAAGTTTTTGATCCACCATAAGGGCGATCAAGTTGGCGTAGCAACCAGCGATATCACTGAAGGTGAAAAAGTAATCGGAGTTTTCATGGACGATGACTCCAGTACTGAAGTGGTCGCAAGAGGAGATATCCCCTTAGGTCATAAGATTGCCTTGGTCAGCATTGAAAAAAATGAACCTGTTCTTAAATACGGTGTCCAGATTGGATTGACAACAAGTAAGTGGGAAGTCGGAGATTATGTTCATATCCACAATATTAAGACGGCGAGGTGGTAAAGTTGGATCAACAACTATTAGGTTACCGTAGAGAAAATGGAAAAGTTGGCGTTAGAAACCATGTGGTCATTTTACCTGTTGATGATATTTCGAATGCAGCTTGTGAAGCTGTAGCTAATAATATTAAGGGAACGTTGGCCTTACCTCATGCTTATGGCAGACTTCAATACGGAGAAGATTTGGATCTATTGTTTAGAACATTGATAGGTACTGGGGCTAATCCGAACGTTGCAGCAGTTGTAGTGATCGGCATCGAAGAAAATTGGACGAAAAAAATTGCTGATGGAATTGCGGAAACCGGAAAACCTGTGTCCTACTTCTATATTGAACGTAGTGGAGATTTAGAAACGGTTCAGAAAGCATCGAGGAAAGCTAAGGAGTATGTACAATGGGCTTCGGAAATTCAGCGTGAACCAATTGAGCTAAGTGAACTAACGATCAGTATTAAATGTGGAGAATCGGATACTACGACCGGAATGGGCTCCTGTCCCACAGTATCTCAAGCTGTTGATCGCTTAGTCGATGCTGGTGCTACAGTATTCTTTGGAGAAACTTCTGAATTGACTGGAGGAGAACATCTGATAGCTCAACGAATGGCAACACCTGAGTTAAAAGAGAAATTCATGGCGATCTATGATGATTATGTGGATGAAATTGACTCCAAAGGTGTCGATCTATTAGGGTCTCAACCTACCCAAGGGAACATAGCTGGAGGTCTCTCTACCATCGAGGAAAAAGCTTTAGGAAATATTGCAAAAACAGGAACGAAGGATGTTATTGGAGTTCTTGAACCTGCTGAAACTCCACAATCTGGAAACGGATTGTACTTTATGGATACATCATCTGCAGCAGCAGAGTGTATTACTCTGATGGCTGCAGCAGGAGCTGTTATCCACTTCTTCCCAACTGGTCAAGGGAATATCATTGGAAATCCAATTGAGCCGGTAGTTAAAATTACTGCGAATCCCATCACAGCTGGTACTATGAGTGAGCATATCGATGTAGATGTGCAAGGCTTGCTCTCTAGGGAAATGTCGTTGATGGACGCAGGAAATTCACTCATGGATTGTCTATACCGTACAGCGAATGGTCGATTAACTTGTGCGGAGGCCCTCGGACACCGCGAATTCGTTATGACCAAACTATATCGAAGCGCTTAATCTATAACTATTAGAACCATCCCTCAAATCGATAAGAATAGCTAATAAATAAAAAGTTCAGGTGATGAACCACCTGAACTTTTTTATTGTTATTTTTTAATTATTGATAAGAAGGTATTGCTTGAGGGAATCGGATATCCACTATGTTGCCTAAATCCATTAGCTCATCTCGAACACTTTTTGATAACGTAATTCCTTCCTGTAATCTTCTTTCCAACTCTTTTGTACGTCTTTCTCCTGGGTAACGTATCTCTTCGTATCCGGGAGCTTTTGGTGTTTCCTTCATTTCATGTAACAGTCGATCCATCGAGGACTGAAACGTTTCATAGGGCATGAATTTCTCAATATCTAAAAGAATAAAAAAGTGGCCAACGTTAGCTGGATCTTCCGATTCCTCTTGGTAGATACTATTTACATTAGGACCAAAAGCTGCCCCAGAAAGGACCCCCGCCAAGATTTCTACAGCTAAAGACAATGCATAGCCTTTTGGTCCCCCCAAAGGCATTACTGAACCTTTCAATGCCTCACTAGGATCATTCGTTGCCTGTCCTTCTTCATCAAGTGCCCAGCCGTCTGGAATAGATTGCCCTTGTTTTTCTGCCAGTATTATTTTACCTCTCGCCACTACACTTGTAGAAAGGTCAATGATGACTGGAGGTTTGCTGCCATTCGGAAAACCAAATGCGATGGGATTCGTTCCAAAAAACGGTGACCTACCTCCCCAAGGAGCAATTCCTGGTGGGGAATTCGTAAACGCGATGGCTGCAAGTTTATTATCACAAGCCATCTGACAGTAATAGGATGCTGTACCAAAATGGTTGCTGTTTTTTATGCTTACTCCTGATATTCCACTTTCCTTCGCCATTTCCATTCCTTTTTCTATAGCGTGACTACTAACCACATGTCCTAACCCGTTATCTCCATCTACTGTTAGAACTGAATCCCCATTCTTTTCGAATTTAATGTCAGGAGCAGGGTTGATACGTTTGTCTTTAAGACGCTTGGAATAGACAACCAACCGGCTGAGTCCATGACTGTCTACCCCTTCTAAATTCGCCTTCAGTAGAGCATCCGCAACAATCTGGGCATCCACAGATTTTACCCCTAATGCCATCAAGACTTGAGTAGAGAACGACTTTAATTCTTCTACTTTGAATGTATTCATTCAGCCTTATCCTCTACATTCATATTCTTCATGATCGATGCTTCTACACTGTCTAGATGTTTATCCATATTTTGTTGCGCCAATAATACTTGTTTTGATTTCAATGCCTCAACGATTTCAGCGTGCTCATCAACAGATTTAACAGGTCTTCCTGGTATTTGGATTACCTGCATCCGCGATTCTTCTAATAGATCGATGAGGTTATGCATAATACGAATCAAAACCGTATTTTGAGAAATATTGGCTAGAGCTAAGTGAAATTGATGATCTAATCGAGCAAGATTTACGTAATCTTCCCCTTTACTAGCTACTTCTTTGGCCTCTTCAACAATCTGTGATAATTTCTCTATTTGCTCATCGGATGCATTCTCGATGGCCCAAGCCACTGCATTCTTTTCAAGCACTTTTCGTATAGCAAAAAGGTCTTTGATCCGATCACTACTCACAAAGAAGAACGATGTCATTTTTTGAATTTGGTGTTCTTCAGTAGATACAAAAATGCCTTTACCATGTTTGATTCTTACATAACCATATGCCTCTAATATTTTATAAGCTTCTCTCACCGTATTCCGACTAACTTTCAGGTTGAGTGCCATCTCCCTTTCCCCAGGAAGTTTTTGATCCACTTCATATCTACCATCCAGAATCATTTCTTTTATGTGGTCTGCCGCCCTTTCTGAAATTCCCTTTCTATCAAACTGAAAATCATTAAACATCTTTAAAACCTCCTCTTAATTTAAACTACACAAAGGGATGACTCCCCTTTTAAAAGTTTTGATACTTCCTGAGTGACAAGCATTGATATACCCATTTGGGACTCATCTGTAAGTCCAGCGATATGGGGGGTAAACGTGACACCTTCAAAATCTATTAGTTTATTATTCATACTGACAGGCTCTTTTTCCAACACATCCAAATAGGCACCTGCGACCTCATCGTTTTTTAGCGCATGGTAAAGCGCTTCTTCATCAATGATGCCTCCTCTAGAAGAGTTAATGACGTAGGCTGTTGACTTCATTCTTTTAAACTGATCATGAGTAATTAAATGTTTCGTCGAGTTAGTAAGAGGTACGTGAATTGAAATAAAGTCAGAACTAGCCAACACTTCATCTAGAGAGGTTTTCCTATGAACTCCTGTCTCTGATATTATATGGTCATATCCCGACATGAACGGGTCATATCCTATAACTTCCATACCGAATGCTTTAGCCCTTTTGGCCACTCTGTGTGCGATTTCTCCCAAACCAATTAGTCCAATTGTTTTCTTGTATATTTCGTTACCTGTGTACTTTACTCTATTCCAATTACCGTTCTTTACATCCTCATTAGCCAGGTGAAGAGGACGATTGGCATTTAAAATCGCTGCCAATACATATTCGGCAACAGATGTAGCGTTCGCATTACGAGGCACAACTACCTTGATTCCTCTTTTTTTAGCTTCTTCTACAGCAATGTTGTCTAAACCTACGCCTAATCGGCCAATTGCCTTTAAATTGACGCCTTCATTTATTAATTCTTCATCTACTCTCGTTTGATTACGGACAATCACAGCATCTGCATCGTTAATCTTTGTTTTTAAAGCTTCTCTATCACTCCATAGATCCGGATCATATTGAACATCTATATTCTGTTCTTTTAATTGCTGTATACCTTCTTCCATCATTACTTCTGTGATCAACACTCTCATTATACTTCTCCTCCTCATTATTTTAATAGGATAACGTGAATTATGTTTCACCTTTTTCACATTTAAAAGGTTTGATGACCCAACCAGTATACCACTAAAATACTAATTTTTCAAACTATTTAAACAATGATGAAGGGGGTTAACCCTTTCACTCTCTACATTCTATTAATTCTATAATTTTTTCATATGACGTTCATTAGTTATCCGTATAAATAATGGCCTCTTTTCTATGCTATGTTAAAAAAAACTGGAGAGGAGCAGAAGTATATGGCGCAAGCACTCAACCGTAAAATCGATGATTCTAACCATTCAGAACCCGACAAACAACCACACAGTAAATCAAATGCCTTACCTTGGATAGGTGGAATTGCTTTCACATTTTTCATTGCTTTATTGGGCGTTGGATTAGCGCAGATTTGGGGGTTCAATCGTGTAGGACCACTTGCCAGTGCAATCATTATAGCCATTGTTTGTCGGCAAATATGGGAATATCCAGAAAAGATCCGTCCAGGAATTGAATTCTCATCTAAAAAACTACTTCGGTTTGCCATCATACTCTATGGTTTAAAATTAAATATCGGGGTTATTTTTAATCAGGGATTGCCACTACTCATCCGTGATATCGGAACTATCGTATTTGTTATGGTCATTATGATGATGCTAGCAAAATGGTTAAAAGCAGATTTTAATCTCTCTCTACTGCTTGCAGTTGGAACTGCGATTTGTGGGGCTGCCGCAATTGCAGCTGTCTCACCAATCGTAAAGTCGAAGGAGGAAGATACTGCTATCGGGGTAGGTATCATCGCGTTAGCAGGAACCGTATTTGCACTCCTCTATACGGTGCTCAGGCCCGTTTTGCCAATATCAGGTGCAGCCTATGGGATTTGGTCCGGAGTCAGCTTACATGAAATTGCCCATGTAGCATTGGCTGCTGCTCCTGGAGGGGAAGACGCTTTAGCAATCGCGTTGTTAGCTAAATTGGGGCGAGTATTATTACTGATTCCTGTTTGTTTTATTCTCGTCTATTGGATGAATAAGCGAAATACAGCCGATGCTGGGAAAACAAAAGTTGGCTTTCCATGGTTTTTGATCGGATTCATAATCATGAGTCTTATTGGAAGCTACGTAATTGGAGATTACATTTATATCCCTGACCGAATCATGGATGGGATCGCTAACCTATCGACCTTCATTTTAACAATGGCTATGGTAGGACTTGGTTTAAACGTCAGTTTTCAAGCAATACGGACTAAAGCTTCCCGACCATTAGTAGCAATGCTCATCACATCTTTGTTGCTAACGGGGATAACTTATTTAACATTATAGTTGTTTTGAAAGGTTTTTATTGAATTCTTATTGAATTGTTATATAGGAATAAAATTCAACATTGTGGAGGCGTCATCTTGAATTTAGAGCATTTAAAAACCTTTCATACAGCTGCACTCAAAAAAAATTTCTCAGAAACTGCTAAAGCCTTACATGTGTCTCAACCTAGTGTAAGTTTACAGATCCGACAACTGGAAGAATATCTAGGGGCACCTTTGTTCAAAAGAACAACTCAGAAAGTTTATTTGACGCCTGCAGGGGATTTGCTCCTAAAATCTGCAGAAAAGATCTTAAAACAAGTAAATGATACAAAAAAGGCCATTCAAATACTATCCGAATCTACAAGTGGCAATTTAATAATCGGCGCAAGTTTAACCATTGGAGAACATATTTTACCTTATCTTTTTGCAAGTTTCCAAAAACAACATCCAAACATCAATCTCGTCTTAAAGATTTACAATTCCCAACAAATTATTGAAGAACTAAGTGATGAAAAAATTCATATTGGTTTTATTGAATCAATGATTTCATACCCAGAATTCGTACAGGAGGCATTTTTAGAGGATGAATTAGTAATTATTTCTTCTTATGAAAACTCTAATATCACAGACGAGAACGGTTATATTACTCCAGAACAACTTTTATCTTTACCCTTCATCTTACGTGAACAGGGTTCTGGAACAAGGCAGGTTATTGAAGAAAAGCTTCGTCAGAACCATCTAAACCCATCAAAATTGAATGTGGTTATGGAACTAGAGAACACAGAATCCATTAAGTCGGCTGTAGAAACTGGCATGGGAATCTCCATCATTTCGAGAGCTGCTGTTCAAAAAGAGTTGCGTTTAAAGACACTTAAACCATTAATGATTCAAAACATCAACTTATCCCGATCTTTGTTCACCATATATAAGGATTATAACCTTTCTCTTACAGGAGAAGTCTTTCATTCATTCGTTTTGGATTTTTACAAGAATAGGAATCTACATCTTAATGAAGTAATACAGAGATGACAGATATTCTTCAACGATTTAAGTACAATCTCATACTCACAATAAAGCAATAATTACTACAAACATATAAAGCTTAATTTTAATAAAGACAACTAGCAAAAGCACCTACTATATGGGCTTTTGCTAGTTGTCTTTATGGGGGCACGTAAACCAGAATAATAAACCCTTCTTTAATCTATAATTGATAACTTTAAACTCTGTCTTGATATTCAGGCGCACATAAATTTAAAACAAATAGGGATGCCCCCTAGGACATCCCTATTGAAAATTTATTTACTAGAGACCATTTCTTTATTTTGGAAGATTTTAAAGACCGCATTGCAATCTTCATCTTCGTATCCTTCTTCGATCGCTTTTTCATACAGTTTAGTAGATAACTCAGTGGTTGCAGCACTCTGTCCAAAATATTCAGCAGTTTTTAGACCTAATCTAAGATCTTTTAGAGCTAGTTTTGTCGCAAATCTCGGTTCAAAATCTTCTTCTAATATCCAAGGTGCTCTTAATTTCAGTTGATAAGAATCGGCACCAGTATCATTAATTAATAGCTCAATTAACTGTTTGGGTTCAATTCCAGCATTTATTCCTAAGTTTATACCCTCACTCATTACTAATAAATTTGTCATTCCAATCATATTACTGATTAATTTAAATGAAGTTGATTGTTCAACACTCCCCAGATAAGTCACTGGGTTCCCAATATCATTTAGTAATGCTTCATTACTTTCGAAAACCTTTTTGTTCCCACCTGCAAATATCGGTTGAGTGCCTTCCTCTGCCTGTGCAGGGCCTTTACCTAACGGACAAGCAAGAAAGTTCATATTATGATTTTCAATTTCTTTTTCTACGCTTTTAACCGTCTGAGGGTCGTTCGAACCAACATCTATAATGGTAGATCCTTCTCTCATAACCTCTAAAATCGAATCATCACCGACAAAGAGTTTTAAAAGGTGTTCAGGTAAAGGAAGACTTATAAATAAAACGTCAACGTCTCTAGCAGCTTCAGCTGCAGAACTACATTCGCTTCCTCCAAATTCTGTTACTCGCTCCATAGCTTCAGGACTCAAATCAAAAGCCTTTACGTTATACTGTTTTCTGACTAAGTTTCTTGCTAAAGCTCCCCCCATTTTACCGAGACCAATAAATCCAATAAGCATATTATCACTCCTATAAATTTTGAGTATTCCTTCGCTGCAAGACAGCGCTTTCATTTTCTTCTTCATCTTCATTCTCAATATCTATCATCGTAGGATCCCATTGAATTGCCAATGTGCAGATTAGTCCTAATAGAGGTACGATCGTCAAGACTAATAAAGTTTTATGAAGTCCCAACAGGCTTAGTACAATTGGGAAAAATAAAAAACCGATGATACTCCCTACCCTTACCATAGTTTGTCCCCAGCCAGAACCAATTCCTCTAAGTGAAGTAGGATAAGAAAGGGTGGCAAATGACATCCCTTGTGACCCTGGCCCAAAAGAGTGTCCAAATATAAATCCACCGACAAGTAATGTGGTTAAAATCAGAGGAAGATTATCCCCCATTAAACCTAAGGTAAGTAAACATATACATACAATGGTATATCCTATAATAGCCAGCTTTCGGATACCCAACTTCGATGTTGCAAAAGATTGAGTGAGACCTCCGACTATACCAAAGAAGTTAAATAGTAAGGTGCCAATGATCCCGTAGATAATACCCTTTCCAAATATCAAAATTGATATTGTGGGTATATAAAAACCGACAGCAAAATATTCTATGCTTTGGGTACTAGCAATCATGGATGCTAAAAAGGTCCTAACTCGATATCTTTTTGAGAAAATCATCGATAATGATGGTTTACTTTCTTTTTCTTTATTTTCAATTGTTTTTATTTTATTTAATCTTACTTTTATGTCGTATGTTTTTTCCAATACTTTAGATGCTTCCTCAAGAGATAAATTGTTTGCCGCCCACATAGGACTTTCATCCATATATTTCAATCTCAGAAGGAGTATGACCAAAGCTGCTACTCCACCAAATCCTACTGCATAACGCCATAAATTTTCTTCAGCACCAAAGAAATAAAGAGGCAATATAACTAATCCTGTAAATGATGCAGCTGCATACCACATAGGCTGCCAGAGATTCACCATTTGACCCTTACGTTTTGTATTACTTACTTCAGCAATAAAGCTTAAAGCAACAGGAACATCAAGCCCGACTCCGACTCCTAGTAAAAAACGAAATATTATTAAGCTGGCTAAATTGAATGATAGAGCCACTCCGAATGCAGAGATTACTAATAAGATCAGAGTTAGAGTAAACATTTTATTTCTGCCTATTTTGTCAGTAAGAACTCCCCCAAAAAAAGCACCCAACAAAGCTCCTACTGCCATGACTGCTGTCAAAGATCCTACTTCAAAAGGAGTCAGCCCAAATTGTTCTGTTATTTGGTCTATACCAATTGCTAGACTTGCAAAATCATAAGCATCAACAAACACTCCCCCCAAAGCAACTAAAACTATTAGTAAGCCTTTTCGACTGGAGGGATTATTATTTACATAATCAATGATATCTCTTTTGTGCCTAATCGTGACTTCTTGATTATTCACAACTGCATCACCTCTTTTCACATTTAATATTCACTTGCAACATATTTAGTTTCCATATATTCTTCTAATCCTACCCTTCCCCCTTCGCGACCAATCCCACTTTTTTTCATACCGCCCATTGGTGCATATACCACAGACGGTAACGCACTGTTTATTCCAAGTATCCCTACATCTAGATTTTCTTGTATTTGTCTTGAACGATAAATGTTTGAAGTGTAGGCGTATCCTGCTAACCCCATATCAGTAGCATTCGCATATTCAATAACTTCGTCATCATCCTTAAAAGAATATATGAGTGCTATTGGTCCGAAGATTTCAGTATCACCAAGCTCATTTCTAGGATTTTCAATGATTGTTGGTTTTACAAAGTAACCACTGTTCGGCAAAGGGTACTGCGAAGTAGTAATTTTAGATCCGTCATTTTTAGCTGTTTGAATAATTTCCTCCATTCTCTGTTGCCCTTTAAGATTGATCATTGGTCCTAAGTCAGGTTTGTATTCTGAAAACGGATCGCCTATCGACATGTTAACTACCTCTTCTTTAAAAGCGCTTACAAATTTTTCGTAAATATTTTCATGCACATAAAACCTATTTGCCCCAATGCATGATTGACCGTTATTCCTAAATTTTGCAATCATTGCTCCTTGTACAGCTTTATCTATATCAGCATCATCAAAAACAATGAAAGGTGCATTTCCTCCAAGCTCTAAAGATAAACGTAATACTTGTTCTGATGATAGATTGATAATCTTTTGGCCAATCTCAGTAGAACCAGTAAAGCTAGCTACACGAACAGAAGGATGGGTTAATAAGGTTTTTGTCATTTCAGTAGCTGGCCCATGCACTAGATTAACAACACCCGGAGGCATTCCAGCATCTTCTAGACATTTAAAGAGTTCAATGACTGATAATGGAGTATATTGAGATCCTCGGGCAACAATCGTACAACCTGCTGCTAATGCTGGAGCTAACTTTCTGGCCTGAATAGAAATAGGGAAATTCCATGGGGTCAATAATACAGCTACACCTGCAGGCTGTTGGTATGTAAAATGTGTTTTAGTAGGTGAATCACTTGGGATAACCTGACCATCTGGCCTGCGTATTTCTTCAGCAAACCATTGGAAATATTCTGCAGAAAATTTAACTTCTCCAATTGCTTCTTCTATCCTTTTTCCTGATTCAGCAGCTAAAATTTCTCCGATTTTGTTTGACCTTTGTCTTAATAAATCTGATACCTTGTTTAAAATATTTGCTCGTTCCCGAGCTGAAACCCTAGACCATTGCTTGAAAGCATCTTGAGCAGCATCAATAGCTTTCAATGCATCTTCGGCATTTCCATACCCAATTTCAGCAATAGCTTCGCCAGTTGCTGGATTATCGACTACGTGTGTAGATTGTTGAGATGGATTAATCCATTCTCCGTTTAAGAATAAAGATTGTTGAACTGAACTTATTTGGGTTGAGGGCATATTATTCACTCCTATCGTTTTTTGGTATGGTGGCTCAACCAATTTACGTTAATTTAAACATTTTATTTTTAATAATTCAAGCTTTTCTGATAATTAACTTTATTAGAATAACTGATATATGCCATAACTAATTTTTATAGCAGTGTTTTTCCCTTCGATTGTTCGCCTCCGTGCCTGGTCTACTTTTACCGGCCATACTTCTTCGGTCACTACCTGTTCTGTAGAATCGTACGCTCACATAAAAAGGAAAAAGCAGCACGGAGCTGCTTTCGATTTTGTTTAATGATCATGATTCCATTTTTTTACTTCATCAAGCAAAAGACTGCATTTAACCCTATCTTTTACAATTGAGCCTGAAATTCGCTCTGCTTCTTTACTTTATTTATGTTTGCCTGTGCTGCTGCCAGACGAGCAAGAGGTACTCGGTAGGGTGAACAGCTTACGTAGTCCAAACCGACATCGTTACAGAATTTGATTGAACTTTTTTCCCCCCCATGTTCTCCGCAAATCCCAGTTTTCAATCTAGGTTTTGTTTTTCTACCCAGTTTCACACCAATATCTATGAGTTTTCCAACACCTTCTTGATCCAGAGTAGCAAATGGATTATCTGATAGAATCTTGTTCTCTAGATAAGTTTGGAGGAACTTGCTTTCTGCATCGTCACGACTATATCCCAGAGTGGTTTGAGTTAAATCATTGGTTCCAAAAGAGAAAAAATCTGCTTCTTGAGCAATTTGATCGGCTGTTAATGCTGCTCTTGGAACTTCAATCATCGTACCGATAAGATAATCGCATTCCACTCCAGTTTCTTCCATGACCTGCTGGCCAGTATCGATTACCAACTGGCGCAATTCTTTTAACTCATTTACGTGCCCGATTAATGGAATCATAATCTCTGGATTTACATCTATTCCTTTTTCGATCGATCTTAACATTGCATAAAAAATCGATTTTATCTGCATAACGTAAATTTCCGGATAAATTATTCCTAGTCGGCAACCTCGATGACCTAGCATTGGATTAGACTCTTCTAATTGACGTACTTTTCTTAAAAGCTGTTCTTTCCTCCTTAACTCTTCAGAGTTTAAATCCTCCAACTGGAGTTTTGTAACTTGTACTAGTAGCTCTTCTTTATCAGGTAAGAACTCATGTAGAGGAGGGTCCAATAAACGAATAGTTACTGGATGACCTTGCATTGCTTCGAATATTCCCTCAAAATCTTCTTGTTGCAGGGGTAAAAGCTTAACCAGCGCCTCATTGCGCTCTTCGTATGTTTCTGCGAGTATCATCTCCTGGACTATGGGAATTCGATGGGCATCCATAAACATATGCTCTGTACGACACAACCCAATACCACCAGCTCCATATTCGAGGGCTTTTTTAGCATCCTCAGGATTATCCGCATTTGCTCTTACATCAAGTTCCCTCATCTCATCTGCCCATTTTAGTAGCACTTGAAATTCGCTAGAGAGCTGTGGCTCAATCATCGGTATCTCGCCTAACATGATGTCACCTGAAGACCCGTCGATCGTTACAATATCACCTTGTTTAACGACCGTATCACCGACCCTAAACTGTTTTATCTTCAAATCAATTTTTATAGAGTCACACCCACAAATACAAGCTTTTCCCATTCCTCTTGCAACGACTGCCGCATGACTAGTCATTCCTCCACGACTAGTGATGGTTGCTTGGGAAGCCACCATTCCATGAATATCATCTGGTGTGGTTTCCGGGCGAACAAGAATCACTTTCTTTCCATCATCTGCAAAGCGTTCTGCTTCGTCAGCATCAAATACTACATGACCTGTTGCTGCCCCTGGAGACGCCGGTAGGCCTTTAGCAAGCTGTCTCCGTTCATAAGAATCATCAATTCTACGATGGAGTAATTGATTGAGTTGGTCTGGATCTACCCGAAGTATAGCTTCTTTCTTACTAATTACTTGTTCTTCTACCAATTCGACTGCTATTCTAATTGCTGCTTGAGCTGTTCTTTTACCGTTTCGGGTCTGAAGAATAAAGAGTTCACCACGTTCAACCGTAAACTCAATATCCTGCATATCTCGATAGTGTTTTTCCAGAAGTTTACAAGTTTCCAAAAACTGCTGATAAACTTCTGGCATGTCATCTTGAAGCGTCGCAATTGGTTGTGGGGTACGGACTCCAGCAACAACATCTTCTCCTTGGGCATTTATCAGATATTCGCCATAAATCTTAGACTCACCAGTAGACGGATTTCTCGTAAACGCAACTCCAGTACCAGAAGTGTTGCTCATATTTCCAAAGACCATGCTTTGTATGTTTACTGCTGTTCCAAGGTGATCAGGGATTTTTTGAAGGCGCCGATATACGATAGCACGTTGATTATTCCAGGAGTCAAAGACAGCACTGATCGAAAGAAACAATTGCTCTTTGGGACTCTCGGGGAAGGGTCTTTTAGCATGTTTCTTGACAATACCTTTGTACCCTACAATAATTTCTTTCCAATCTTCAGCAGTCATTTCAGGATCAGAATGATAACCCTTACTTTTCCTAACATCTTCAAGATATTGCTCGAAGTAAAATCCATCCACTTTAAACACTACATCACTAAACATTTGGATGAACCTACGATAAGAATCGTAAGCAAAACGAGGATTTTTTGTGAGCTTTGACATCCCTTCCACAGTTTTATCGTTCAAACCGAGGTTCAATACTGTGTCCATCATTCCAGGCATCGAATGGACTGCCCCTGAACGGACAGAGACAAGCAATGGATTTGAAGGGTCTCCAAGCTGTTTACCCGTTTTATTTTCAAGGATTTTTAGAGCTTCCAGTACTTGAAACTCCATCTCCTCATGAATCGATTTCCCGAAGTCATAATACGATTTACAAGCATCCGTAGAAATGGTAAACCCGTAAGGAACAGGCAAACCAATGCGAGTCATTTCTGCTAAATTTGCTCCTTTACCTCCTAATAATTCTTTTTTTTCGCTGTTAGAATCATCAAACATATACACAAAATTACTCATAACATTCCAATCCTCTCTTTTTTAACATGGCTAATATTACATCAGCAGTCTCTTCAACTGCTTTATTTGAGACATTTATGACTGGACATCCTATGCGCTTCATAATTTTCTCAGCGTAATCTAATTCTTCGAGGATCCTATCAAAATTCGCATAATTTGATTTGGCCCCTAAGCCTAAACTTTTCAAGCGTTCTTTACGGATCTCATTCAGCTTATCTGGTATGATCACTAAGCCAACACATTTATTTCTTGGAATACGAAAGAGTTCATCAGGAGGTTCAATTTCCGGTACTAAAGGAACGTTGGCTACTTTAAATCTTTTATGAGCCAAATACATAGAAAGTGGCGTCTTTGATGTTCTAGAAACACCAATTAAGACGATGTCTGCACGTCGTATCCCTTGTACATCTTGCCCATCATCATATTTCACTGCGAATTCAACAGCTTCAACTCTTCTAAAGTAGTAATCATCTAATTTCCTCATTAATTTTGGCTGACGTTTAGGTTCTTTTTCGAACTTATCAGTAAACGCTTTCATTAGTGGATTCATTAAATCGACTGCAATGATTCCTTCTTCCTTAGCTCTACGATCCAGATATTGCTTTAAAGAAGGAATGACTATCGTATAAGCAATGATGGCATTCTTATACTTCGAGACAGTAATGAGGTGTTTCAGTTCGCTGATATCCTCCACAAAGGATATATGATGAATCTCAACATCTCCCCCATTGAATTGATGCGCCACAGCTTTTACCATTATCTCAGCCGTTTCTCCAACTGAGTCAGAAACTACATAGACGATCTCCTTATTATTCACATCAAATCTCCTTACCTTTTAAATCTTCATGATTTCAAACGGCTACTTTTACTGAGTAAAAACATAGGTTCATAACAACCATGAAATCGACCTCTGGTATAGGTTTTAGTCACCCTCGAACCCTAATCTTTCTCAGTTAAAATTCAATTTTTTAAAATTAATTTAGGTTCGTTAAAGAGTTTTGTCGCCAGTGTCATAAAACAAGAGAAGATAATGTCATGCTGTACTCACCTCCAGCCAAGGACTATTAACTAAATTCTTTACCAGAACACACCCTAGTTTTAGCCAATTTGTCACTTTATGTTTATTTTGGATTTCAATACCTGAATATTCTCATTATTTAGAAAGATTATCACAAATATCTTATTGATTACAACGTTTTTAAATAATTGGTTTTCTATAATTATTTTTACTGTTGATCAAAACTATTTTAAAAACTGGAGGAAACGTGGAGAAAAGGTAAGCTCACACATCATTGACGAGTGCTGACTAAAACTTACAATTAGTAAGGTAAAAAGAAAAATATCCAATAACTGATAAGCTAACTCAAGAAGAACGATAGTTTTTATAGACACTAATAAGAATACAATGCAGGACGATACAGATGAAAAAGAACCATCCTATTCACACCACCTCACCACAACAAAAGAAAGACACCCTTCTTCGAACTCAATACAATGAATGCAACGTTATTTAATATAGCTGATTTAAACACTTCTCTCGCGTGAACGATGCTTGCATTAATACTCCCAACGTGAAAGCGCTGAGCTGACGTCACTTAATTTTTAGTATTCAAACAAAGAACTAAAAAGAATTCCCGGTCTTCATCCCCTTTCAGCGTTGCGGCAATGTTCGCGTCATCATCCGTGTAACGTATCGCTCCAATTACAAAAGGTGTCGGCACTTCTTGAACCACTTGTTTAATGGGAAGCACTTCAAAAATAGCGTTAAGACCCTTTGCTCTTCTCTTCGGACGACGTGTTCTTTTCTTCCTGTACATCCCGTTAGTTTACATTCAGGCTTTTACATTTGAGAGCTCAACTCTATATAGTCCGTTTAGATTTTCCTGCCTATGGAAAGGAAATGCCGTAAGAGATTCTACTAGTATAGAGTTAGCCAACCACTATAACTACAATACCCTCACATAATGGAAGTTGTATGCTATCAAATCATACTCAGCTGTGGTTCATACAAAAAAGAGCTTAGATTAGCATTTCGCTATCAAGCTCTTTTTTGACCTTTCATATATAATAAAATGAATTCCGTTATTTAATTAAGCTTTCGCTTTAGTTCTTCCGCAAGGATTTTGGCTCCTTCAGGGCTCAATACAATGCTCCCATTGCCTAGCAAGAAGTTTTCAGGTGATATATCTCCCGTTATAATACAAGCTTTTTCGCTTGCCTTATACTTTTCGATGACAATTTGATGATCGTCCAAGTAAATTTCAAGAGGATCCTTTTCAGCAATACCAAACGTTCTTCGAAGCTCAATTGGAATGACCACTCTCCCTAATTCATCCACTTTACGGACAATCCCTGTTGCTTTCATCTTTCTTCCTCCTCGTTTTATCTACCCCATATTTTTACTCGAAGTAGAATATTACCCAAAACTTTTTATGTCTAATATTTTACTATACAAAAAGGTAAAATATTGAAATTGTTGGTTTTATAACATAAATTTTTTTCTCATCTTTAAGTAAGAAAGTTTTTATGTATGGAATTAGCCCTTTCTAGCTTCAAAAGTAGCACATTGAACTACGATACCTCCCAATTTAATTGGTGTCCTATGTTAAGATATATAGGATTATTCCAATATATTGAAAGGATGAAGATAGATTGGAAGACAAGTTACATTATCTATTAAATAATTTTCGAGCAATGTATAAAGTATTAGAAAACGATTGGGAAAGATCCGCCCAAAACATGGGGATCACGAAAGCTGAACAGCACCTTTTATGGATCGTTTATTCAGAAAAAGAAGTAACGGTTAGTCGCTTATCAGATTTATGTTTATTGAAAGTTTCCACTGTCATGCAGGTACTTAAAAGAATGGAAGAAAAAGGACTTATAAGTCAAATCAAGCGCCAGGAAGACCGTAGAGTCACCTATGTTAGTATGACCACACTTGGTTATGAAACCATTAATACCTCTACGACCTTTGAATACCAATTCTTAGAATACTTTCATGAAATGGACGAATCAAAAAGAAACCAAATGCTCGATTGTGTCCAAGACCTCAATCGTCATTTTTACGGTGATGCATTCGTTCAGTGGGTTGAAAAAAACGATCCCAAAACGTCACCTCTTTCAAAATAAGAGAGGCGTTTTTATGTTTTTTTATTTTTTTAGTACCATTCGTTTCTTCTGGGATTGTTTAATACGATGGAGATACCCTTGCAAGAACTCCTCCGTTACTTTAACCGGATAATACCCCATCCGATCTTTTAAGATATTTTCAATGACCCACACCTTTCGCGTAGCCTTTTCATATTCCTCATAGCTTTGATGCTGAATTTCCTCTAAAGCTTGATCGGTTTTCCTGTCCTCGGCCTTATAACTGATTACACGTAAATGATAGACTTCTGAGCGATAAGAACGAGCGTACTTTAACAAAAAAAGTAAATCAACCGTTTCAAAAGTTAACAGTTCAGCAGTTGAAAGAAAGATTGCTGCTTCATCTGGCGTCCTTTCAATCACATGATCTACGCGCTTATGCCCTTCTAAAACGTGTTTATCATCCAGCGTAAATTCGCAAAAAGAGCAATAATCCTCTTGAATTTTCGTACCACAATAGCCACAGGTTTTCATGTTCCCACCCTTTCCAAATTTGCTTTCAAAGGAAGAAAAGAGGGGTAAATCCCCTCTCAAATGAGCTCTCCTCTCTCATCCATGAAACCAATCATTAGCTCGATCTCTTTTGTATATTCACATCGTACGGATATCGCAAAATTGTACGGATGCAGATAAAAAACGGCTTGCTCTCCCGTATCCTCATCTCTTGTGATAAACGTAAAGGCTTGCTCATGAAAGCCTGTAAACGACACTTCTTGATAGTTTTCCTGAGGCTGCTCCTTAATTAACTTTCGCATGTTTAAAACAATCTCGTTTTCCATTTCTTTTAAGCTTTTCATTTTTGACGCCTCCTTTGAATTTTCGCCCCCGGAAGGGGGCGATCCTGTTCCGAAATTCAGGCCAATGGTGTTCCTAAAATATAATCCGAGGCTTTTTGTGCTTGTGCTGCAGCTTGTACTACCAAGCGATGATCTTCTTTTAAAGAGCGCAACCACGATTGAATGTAGCTCGCACTATTCTTGATCGTGCTGTTATCGATGCCTGAAACCCCACATAACATGGCCGCCCCCAT
>NZ_JAIUKZ010000006.1 GCF_020165985.1 Bacillus sp. RAR_GA_16 | reverse complement strand
GTTTTGACCTACATTGTAGAATGTACCTTCATCGTACATGTCTTTAATCAAGTTAAAGACGTTCATTCCTTTTTCGTCGTTAAATGTGGCTTGTTCAGCATTTCCTTCTCGTCCATTTCCATTATCAACATAGAGTCCACCTTGAGAGGCAAGTAACTCTTCAAAGAACCATCCATAGTTAAGGATAGACAATCCGTATTGTGAGGTGTTCGAGCCGTCCTTCACCGTCAGCTTCTCTGCTGCGTCCTTCAATTCACTATAAGTCATTGGTGCTTTTTCTGGGTCAAGCCCAGCTTCCTTAAAAGCATCCTTATTGTAAACAAGGACAGGTGTTGAGGAGTTGAAAGGCATTGAATACTGCTTCCCGTCGACCGTATAATAATTAGAAATATTACTTTCCCACTGAGATGTATCAAAGTTATCTTGATCAATGAATTTCTGAACCGGTTGAATTTTGCCACTGTCGATCATGTACTTCGTGCCTACTTCGAACGTTTGCATGATGGCTGGTGCATCTTCAGTCCCCGCTACCGTATTAAACTTCGTAAGTGCTTCTTCATACGTTCCCTGGAATACTGGCTTCACTTCGACTTTGTCCTGAGATTCGTTGAAATCCTTCGCAATATCGTTTAGTACTTTTTCAAGATCGCCGCTCATCGCGTGCCAGAACACCACTTCTGTTTTACCTGATTCACCTTCTGCAGAAGAATTATTATTGGCGTTAGAGCTTGAAGAATTACCACACGCTCCTAAAAATACTAGTAATAAAGATGATAAAATCAGTACTATTTTTTTCAACTTATTCACTCCTCTTATTTAATTGCACCTTGTGCTAGTCCTTTTTGGAAATGCTTTTGGCCTATGAATAGAAGCATCAACGTCGGAAGTATTACGATTACAACAGCTGCCATCACCACCCCCCAATCAGTTGATATTTCTTGTGTCTGCATTTGCTTCAAGCCAATTTGGACCGTTCGGACACTTTCATTGTTCGTGACGAGTAGTGGCCACAAATACATATTCCAAGTTGTCAAAAAGCTATAGATACCAAGCGTAATTAAACTCGTTCTCGATACAGGAAGAACCACATTCCAGAAGAAGCGAAGGCGACTGATGCCTGCTACCATTGAAGCTTCATATAGCTCATGAGGTATGGTTTTAAACTGCTGTCTAAGTAAAAAAGTGCCGAATGCGAGCGCAAAGAATGGAATGGTTAATCCTGAATATTCATTGATCCATCCTAGCTTTTGGACCGTAAGAAAGTTCGGTACCATCGTCGCTTCCCATGGAATCATCATGGTTGAGATGAAAACCATAAACAATAAGTTGCGTCCTTTGAAGGTGATAAACACAAAGGCAAATGCTGCGAGACTTGAAACGAGAAGTTGTCCAACCATCACCACAATAGAAATGAAAAAGCTGTTCCATAAATAGTGAAGCAACGGAACTTTCTCAAAAGCCGCTTTGTAATTGTCGAGCGTAATCGTTTCAGGGATCAAATTACCTTGAAGCACCTCCCCGCCTTTCATAAAGCTAATTAAGAAAGCATAAAGGATTGGAAACATCATGAGGAGTGTGAATCCAATCAACAATGTGTAGACGATGATTTTACGGGTTGCACTCATTGATAATGCACCTTCCTTTCACCAATTTTGAATTGAAGAAGCGTTAAGACGAGAATGCCAAAGAAGAGAATAACCGCCTGAGCACTTGCGGATCCAATATTGTAATTAATAAACGCATCTTTGTAGATTGAATACACGATAACGTTTGTTGACTCCATCGGTCCGCCTTTTGTTAGAATGTCAATTTGTCCAAAGGTTTGAAAGGCATTAATAAACGAAACCGTAATAATAAAGAAAAGTGTAGGTGATAGCATCGGTAACGTGATTTTACGAGTTTGATAGAAATACCCAACCCCTGAAATTCGTGCACTTTCATATAACCTCTCATCGATATTCTGTAGTCCACCGAGTAGAATCAGAAACGAAAATCCTGTGTTCATCCAGATGGTTGAGATTGAAACAGCAATAAGAGCGAATTTCGGATCTAGTAACCACTGGATTTCAGTCAATCCAAAACTGTTCAATACCCTGTTGATGATGCCGATCGACGGATTGTACATAAACATCCAAATCACAGAAGATGCCGCAACGCTCATCCCCATCGTGGAAGAGAAAACCGTTCGAAAAATGCCAATCCCTTTTAACTTCTCGTTCGCAATTAGAGCAAGAAATAAGGCAAGAATCACTCCAACCGGTACGGTATAAGCAACAAATAATAGTGTAGCTCCAACGCTTTTCAGAAAGGAAGGTGATGAAAATAAGTATAGATAATTTTCAATGCCTACAAAGCTAAGTGGTACGCCCTGACTATCCGTAAGGAACAAGCTTAAGTAAAGCGTCTTAATCATTGGATAGAAAAGAAAAACGGCAAATAATAGAATAGAAGGCAATAAATACAGAAGGCCAACGACAAAGGCTGGAATCTCTCTTTTTGTAGATGCACTTCGCTCATTTTTCTCAAAAACAGCGCGAGCTTCATTTACACCATTCATGCCAAAACCCCCTGAATAGATTCTCCTGTCACAAGACACTGGCCACTCTCTTGATCAAACAGAACGAAATCTTTCTCATCCATTACGATGTCGACGCGATCGCCTACCTGCACATCCCACTGTCCACTCCATCTTGCGATCCACTGTTCCTTCTCTCCCATTTCAAAAGAAAGTAGCGTCTCTGTTCCAAGCACCTCAACGTTCTTCACTTCAACTGTCATCATGGCAGGACGATGCCCGGCACGCTGGATATTCTCTGGTCTTACACCGACCGTTATTTTTTTCTGTGAAAACATTTCTTTTTCGAATCGAATCGGTGCCTGTCCAGCCAGTTGCAATGTGCTACCATTCACACGAGCAGAAGCAAGGTTCATAGGTGGCGCTCCAATAAATGATGCAACGAACGTGTTGGCGGGTTCATTGTAAATATCAAGTGGCCTTCCCACTTGCTGAACTTGTCCACCATTCAAGATCATCATCCGATCAGCCATTGTCATTGCTTCTGTTTGATCGTGTGTTACGTATATCATCGTTATGCCTAATTTGCGCTGAATTTGACGGATTTCCGATCGCATTTTCGCCCTCAATTTTGCATCTAAATTCGAGAGAGGTTCATCCATTAAGCAAATTGGCGAGTGAGTTACAATTGCTCTCGCAAGAGCAACACGCTGACGTTGCCCACCTGAAAGCTGACCCGGCTTACGTTTTAAGTAATCCGTCAACCCAAGCATTTCAGCCGCTTCTCGGCAGCGCTCATTTTGCTCTGGCTTTTTGATTTTCTTCGTATGAAGTCCAAACGTAATGTTCTGTTCCACAGTTAAATGTGGGTATAGCGCATAGTTTTGAAAGACCATCGAAAGATCTCGCTTGCTTGGAGGAAGCGCATTGGCTTTTGTACCACCGATCATTAACTCTCCGTCCGACAACGCTTCAAGTCCAGCAATCATCCGTAGCATCGTACTTTTCCCACAGCCAGAAGGTCCAACAAGAACAAAAAATTCACCAGGTTCGATTTTTACATTAATATCACTTAGCACATTTTTCTTCGCATCATAGGATTTTGAAACGTTCTTCAATTCCACTTTTCTCATGTTCCTCACTCCTTTTAAACTCAAGATTACCTTTCTTCCAGAGCCATGATCTCCCCGTTGAAACAGCAATCGCTCCACTAGCAAGCGCTTGTCCAATGTGATCCCTATTCTGGATCAAGCCGCCTGTAATCAAAGGAATATCCGTTTCCATTTTCAATTGCTGGATCATTTCAGGGATCAGCCCCGGCATGACCTCCAAAGCGTCAGGCTGAATTTCTCGGACTGATTTCAGACCATTGTGAACAGCATCTGTATCGATTAAAAACAGGCGCTGGATGGTCAACAACCCTTCTTGCTTCGCTAGCTGAACCAATGAACTTTTTGTTGTCACGATCCCGGTTGGCTTCACGAATTTCGATATAAACTTCAATCCTTCTTTGTCAAAGCTAATGCCAGGGATTTTCTCTATATGCAAGAACACATGACGATCATGCTTCTTTAACTGATCAACATAGCGTTTAATCACGCTGATATTCCCCATCAGCAGAAATGCCGACTGAAGATCGGACTCAATGAACCGGTCAAAGCTCTTCGGATCTTTAATTGCTGCGATCATACGATCTTCTTTCAACCGTTCAATAAAACTCTTCGATTCCACTTCTGCACCATTCCTTTGCATAAAAATAGAAACCATAAAAAACGCAGGGGGTTTTCTAAAAACACCTATGTTTTTTATGGTTTCTCGTCATCTCAACCGCTTGCTATTCACTTGTCTTTCACATCCCTCATTCTACTCCCCCATTGTAAATGGAATATGAATCTAAACACTGTTTTATATAAAGAGATCGTTAGTAACTTGTAAATACCCATCACTTTTAGCTTTCTACCTCTATCATGAACCTCTTCACTGATTGAGAACAGGACTCCACAAAAAAAGAAAGCCTGCGCGGCTTCCTTTTCAACTTATCCTTATAACGATGGGAATAAATAACGCTTAAATCAACTTATTTTCCTTACTTCAATCTCACTTGCACGGGCTTGCTTTCCTGTGTACGAATGGTTTTCCGACTACTCTTTTGCAAAGCCGTTCGTTTTATGTTGCTCGTTACATCGTGAATCATATCCCCCACATCATGAGCAGACTCGATTAATGGATCAACAGCTTCCATTTTCCCTTTCACATCATCCGAAATTTGATTAGCGGTATGAATTAGTTCCTCCGCTTCTTCTGTAATGCCGTTAACTGAATGTCGGACACCGGACAGCGTTTCTTTCGTTTCAGCCAGTGTTGCCATCACCTTTCGTAACGTCAGAATCAAATAGACAACGAGAATGACAAACGCGGCGGCTATCACAACGGCACTCCATCCAAACATTAAGATCACTTCCCTTCTTTTCTCTAAGTCTATGAAGGGGGGTGTTCGGACATTCTATTAGGTACAACTTATCTGTAAGATGGTTCTTTGTCTAACCGCTTTTATTTTTATTTCTCTTATAAATCACGTAAATTGCATTACTAATCAAGACGAATACCCAAACGACCAGGTATCCTAATGCGTATGTCAGGTTCAACTCACGTCGAAGGAATGAAATCGTAATAAACGTCCCAAGAAGTCCCCCGAGGAGAATCACACTAATTCGCCATTCAGAATGCTCAAGTTTCTTGATCTTCTATTCAACTCCTTTTCTTTACGGTAATAAACCGATTTGTTTCTTCCTACATTCACAGAAATCTTTTCACGTTGATACGATTATTTCCCTGCTGCCTTTAGTAAGTTATGGCTAATGACTAGTGAAAGAGGAATGCAAATAATAACAAATACAATGACGCCGATTACATCTGTCGCAAAACTATAGGGTATATATTTATTGTAAACGAATTGAATCACCTTAAAGAATCCATACAAGATCAAACTAGTAATGAGTAAATAGACTATTTTACTTAGGAGTGTCTTCATTAAGTTCAGCTCCTTCAACTATCTAAAACTATTTTCACGAAAATCCTAGTACCAATTATTTCAAATAAAACATCATCCCTCAATCTTTTATTATAATTAAGAAGGAGCCTATCTGATTTGATAGGCTCCTAATTTTTAGGGAAAACATTATTTAAATGAATGGTCTATTTTTTAAATTGTTACTTCATAAGTTTTACTTTTGAGGCTTGGCTTTTTTAGCATGTTCCGCTGCTTTCACATCTTCGGGTGTTGTTTTATTGTCTTCTGCTTCTTTTTTCGTAGCTTCATCACCACAGATAACGTGATCTACCTTATTCTTTAAAGCTTCGTACCCTTGTCTCGCTACTACTTCTTTGTCATTTTTGTTATTTTCGTCTCCAAAGTAAGTAGAATCCATGCCAGCATTATGATGAAAATTCGTATTTGTAGCACCAGGCAGCATAGCTGTTACATTCACGCCTGTTTCTTTTAGCTCTTCTCTTAGAGCTTCTGCAAACATAAATCCAAATGCTTTGGATGGACCGTATACCGTTTCATAAGGTGTCGGTAATGTTGCAGAGACAGAAGAAACAATCAGGATGTCTCCCTCTTTATTCGGGACCATATCTCGAACGACACGCTTCGCCATATGTACAGTTCCTTTTATATTAAGATCAATTAACTTCAACTCTTCTTGTAAATCATTATCCAAGAATGAACCACCAATACTCATGCCAACATTCAATACAGCTGAATCTAACTTTCTATTCTTGCTTTTTACAAACTTCCAAAATTCTTCTACCCCTTCAAACGTTGAGGCATCAGCTTGAAAAGGATAGGCTTCTACTCCTAATTTTTCAATTTCTTTGGCTGAGTTATAAATGTTTTCACTAGAACCAGACATCGCCACATCATAACCATCATTCGCAAACAATTTGGCTAACTCAAACCCCAAACCGGATGTTGAACCTGTAATCATTACAAATTTTCGATCTGTCATTGTATTCGCTCCTATCATTTACATACAAATGTAAACACTATTTTTATAAACTTGGGTCTCGGAAGCATAACAACCATTATCCTAATCAAATAGTAGGCTTCGTTGAAATGATATTCCCAAAAGCTTATATGCGCTAAACATTTAAGAGGAGGATCCTAGTTCTATTAGGTACCCACAGCCTGCACCGTGGCGATGATTTAACTCTTTGGCGGATTTACATAAAACATTTAAGGCTGAAGACGATGATGTCTTCAGCCTTAAATATTCTAAATGATAACATTATTTCCATATACCCATATATTTCTTTTTGTACTTTTCTTCTTCCACTGTATTGATCAATTCTAATGCGGTGTGTTTAATCGCTTCATCATTATAGTAGTCATAGATATTTTTCATATTTTGAAGGATGTCATTACGAATGAGAGTGAAATTTTTTTCATCTGTTCCATCTTTAAAACGTTGAACCAGATATTCCATAACCATTGCCATTTGGGGGTTTACCAGCAATCGCCACTTTCCAAATAATCTGTAGATAACCTATTGTAGTCCGCCATATAAATCAAGCTTCGGCTCGTTTATATGGCTGTGGACAATTTGTTTTTTGGTTCTTTGATTCCTGTACGATGATTACAGAGCTGAATCACCATGATCATCCCGATATATTGCCACGTCGATAAGGTTTCGTTGAAAATGAAGAACCCGATGACAGAGGCAACGACCGGCTCAATGGTTGCTATAATCGAGGCTCGGCTTGATTCAACATATTGAAGACCTTTCGTGTAGAAAATGAATGGAAGCATCGTAGAAAGAAAGCCAAGTCCGATTACGAGTCCTATCACTTTTAGATCGGTCAAAGTAGAAACTCTCAAATCTAATCCACTGAAAGGAACTATTGCGAATGAAGCGAAAAGAAACGTGTATACCGTAACGGTTAATGAGTCATATTTCGAAAGGGCTGCTTTTCCGAATATGCTGTAAAGGGCATAGAAAAATCCTGATCCTAGTCCAACGATTAATCCATAAAACGAAATGGATGCGGTGGAGCCAGAAAAGATTCCACTTACGAGAGAACACCCTATCAACGTAATCATTAGGGCAGTGACCTTGCGAGCGGTCAGTGATTCTTTGAAGAGAATGCGAGATAGAATCGTAACAAACGCCGGGGCTGTGTATAGCAAGATGAATGCAATCGAGATAGAAGAATCTTTCATAGAACTGAACAAACACCAATTGAAAAGAACAATACTAATAATACCGGTACCTATGAAATACCCTGAGTCCCTCACCTTTATTTTGAACAGATGACGATTTTTTATTAAAACATACGGGACTAAGAAGAGGGAAGCCGTTAACACACGCATCGCTACGACTTCAAGCGGCGTAAATCCTATCTTATAAAGGTACGTTACGAAAAGCCCTATTACTCCCCATAGTGAAGCTCCGATTGCAATCAGTAGCCATGCTGATTTACTTTCCATCAACATCCCTCCTATCTATAATCCATTTATACTAAGATAGTAGAGCGCTTGCTTTTCATTAAGCAAACGCTCCGAGATACAGGAAGATCACTTTTAAAATTCAACTGCACCTAATCGTTTGACAATAATTACCTCTTAACCAAATGTCCAACTTTCAAGATGATTTTACTCGTTTGTATCTCCTATACTGTATTATTGCAAATACACTAATAACTAAAATAAATGAAATGGTAATAGAATATCGTGAAATCATAAAAAAGAAATCCGGATATGAAATTTCCATAACTGAAGTCATTCCATTTACATCTGTGGTAGACTTCACTCTATTTACCCCTTCAAACAATATTAGAAAGGAAATAACCAATGAATATAATCCAGTTTTAACTAATGTCTTTTCCAAAATGAATTCCTCCAAAAATAAAAATGAGATTACAAAAGATGTTCACTACCAATTATTTCAAAACCATTTCATTTACACAACCAAATAAAATATGGATCTTATCTTATTACAGATAAGATTCCGAGTGAAATGAAGACTTTAATTCAAGATAAATCTAACTTATTTAATTTTTTATTCGCTAAGCACTATACTGTAAATCTATTAAATATTTTAGTTGTTCCACTCTTCTTCTAGAATGCCGATGCTATTCGCCAAAGATTTTCTTGTTTAGTTCCTTAATGGAGGGGTTGTATACACCTGAAGTGTCAATATAGAAGTTAGGGACGTCGATCCTCGGTTCCTCGTAAGGGCTTAAGCTAAGTTTAATTCCTTTCCTAGCCAGGTCCACTTCCTTATCGCCATGAAAGTACTCTCGAAGCCGATTGTCCAGCCCTCGATGGACAAACCTGTCAAGCGCTATCTTTTCATCAACCTTGCAAATCAACAGATAGACCTGAGCCTTTCCCATGAACTGTTCCAGCATCGATGACCATATACTATGCTGGAACGCTGCTTCAGCAATCACTGACACATTGTTTGATATCAACCCCATGAGCGTATCAAAAAAGATTTCCGTGGCTGCTATATTGGCTTCCGGAGGAAGCTCGTTATGGCTTTTACCGAAAGTATGCACATACCCTTCCTTAATTTGATCTCGGCTGATTACTGGCATATAGATCTCATTACCAAGTTCTTTAGAAAATGTTGTTTTCCCTGAACCTGGTCGACCAGTGACAACTATTAAATAAGGCGTTGACATTGATTTCACTCCTTATAGCAATATTGTCCATACTTCAGTTATATTGACATTTCAAGAAGCTAATCCTTACTATGGATAAGTTCCGAGATTGCTTAAGAATCGTAGTATCTATTGTATGCACTAATAGTAACTCCACTGAAATTGAAAAGCTGCTCTCAAGTCTAATTTTCTTTCTTTCGGAAATATTTCCATTTGTATGCGGTACTTAATGCCAATAAAGCGATAATTAGAAAGGACTTGAGATAAGGGTTTGATACTGTGAAATATACGAAAAAAGTAGATATTACTATAAAAAAGTAAACAAGTAATAAAGATAAAGGTAAAGGCTTATCTGACTTCAAAGTATCACCTCTTTAAATTAATTATTTATAGTCTCTTTCTAATTCAGTAACAAAGGAGTAAGAAGACTTAATTCTCCTACCAACATTCCAGAATCATCTCCTAAACCTACATTGAGAGCTTACTTTTTATTAAGTAAACGCTCCGAGTTTCTTTAAGATTCGATTTCGAGATATTTATTGGAGGAGTCTTTTACTTTAGACCCCTTTAATTGAGTAAAATCTAAACCTTATTTACTTTTCAGTGTAATAACGTTTATTTCTGGTCTGTTATTAATTCTAAGAGGAATTGGATTGTTTCCTAAACCTCTACTTACATTCATTATCGAGTTCTCTTTTTGAAATAAACCACCATCATATCGAGGAAAAAAACCTTCTGTGGATGCGATTCCCACCTATAAATGGTAGCCGTACCATTCCACCGTGTGTATCGCCAGAGAAAACCAAATCCGCGCCCCAATTCACGTATTCATCAAAATAAAAGGGTCTATGCGAAAGCAAAATATCGACTTCGTTTTCACTCGTTTTACCCAGTCGCTCCTCGATTTGGATTTCTCCCGATAAATGCTCTCTCAACCCATACAAATTAATTTCAGCATTTTGTCGTGTGATTGTTATTTGCTCATCATTTAGCACTGTAACGCCCATATTACTTAATTTCTCTTCATATACTTCTTTGGTACCTTCTTTTTGATACTTATTTCTCTCCTCATAATATAAACCTTCCTCGTGTTCACCAGTAATATAATATATCGGATAATCATTATTAAGGTTTTCAAGGAACGTAATTAAAACATTCCCGTTATTTGGTACTTCTCTTGTGTTAGTTAACATATCGCCTGTTATTACAATCGTATCCGGTTTAATTTCGTGGATTTTATTAACCAGTCTTTTGTTTCCATCTCCGAATTCTTTATTGTGCAAATCTGATAATTGCACAACCTTATATCCATTAAATTCTTCTGGCAAATCATCTAAATGAACGGTTTCCTTTGTTACAGAAATCCAATTAAGTTGCAAAAAATAATAAACCACAGAAAAAATTAGAATTAGTAAGGCAAATAGAATTGTTTTTCTACGTTTTTTAGTCATTGTTTCCTCCTGCTGTTATTAAACTCTACCCGTTACAATAAGCGATAGCCACTGTGCAGCTATCGCTCCGAAATTGTTTTATAGGTGGTTTTGAGATAATCATAGTAAGTAAATTCATCTAAAAAGCCATACTCGTTGCATTTTATCTAATTGGTGCAGACTTATCGGTGGTTTTAGTTCTCGTTGCCCGCCCTGTTATTTTTCTTTCTCTTATATAGGACGTAAATCACATTAACGGCGACCATTAATACAGAACCGGTTAACCACCCATATATAGGAGGTAGATAGGGCACATCAGGCAGAAATACGAGTTGACTTCCAATACTTCCTCCGATGAATACCGCTAGAGCCATCACACTCAATCTCCATTCAGAATTTATGAGTTTTTTCTTCATTATTTCATACTCCCTTCATTCTTCATCATTGAAGGAATTATTTTGGTTTCCATTGCTCATAAACGAGTCAGTAACACCTATATTAAAATTTCTACATCTGAACTCATTCTTCCTACATTAAACATACAACATTAATCTAATGTAGTTTCAAACTGTCTGTATATCTCGAAACTGAGTCTTCAAGAATCCTGCCCGATTGTTGAATATTAATCATTTCAAATATTTGTATTTCCCACAAGACTTTTCTTCTCAATAGCAAGATCAAATTTGTTCATCAACAATACACACCGAACTATAAAGCTTGTCATTTTTGTCAATAATGATGAAGATAAATTGCTTTTAAAATTGAGGTGTGCATATTGAAAGGCTCGATCAAAAAAAGAGGGAAAACCTATTCTGTTCGCTATGATGCAGGTATGAATCCTGAAACAGGGAAACGAATTCAAAAATCTAAAGGTGGATTTCAAAACCGAAAGGATGCAGAGCGATTTCTGACTGAGAAACTTTTTGAGCTAAACAGTGACAACTTTTCCCTGCCCAAAAAGGAATATTTCAAGCCATTTTTACTGGACTGGTTTGAAACCAAGTATAAGAAGAATGTATCGATTCGTACTTGGGAAGGACGCGAATACATGCTTCATAAGCATTTAATCCCCAAATTTGCCCACTACAAACTTCAAGATATCACAACATACGAATTGGATGCTTTCTATGCAAATAAAGTGGAATCTGGCCTCTCTCCTAAAACAGTGAAGGACTTGCATAACTTAATGAATATATGCCTTTCTCAGGCCGTTAAATGGGGTTATTTAAAATATAATCCTGCAAGAGATGCTTCGCCGCCACGGTTAGTAGAAAAGGAAATTCAGACTTGGGATTATGACACAGCGAAATTGTTTTTACATGTGGCGAAAAAAGAAGGAAAAGATGCGTTTTATACCGTTGCTGTATTCACAGGAATGCGAAGAGGTGAATTATTGGGATTGAAATGGACAGATGTGAACTTCAAACAAAAGAAATTGTATATTCAACGCTCTCTTTCCTACACTAAATCAGAAGGTTATTTATTGAAGAACACTAAAACCTCTAAATCTAAACGCCAGATCTCCATTTCAACACAAATTGTCGATACACTGATGGAACATCGAAAAAAACAAGACGAACTAAAAAATATACTGAGGGAGGGATACGAAGATCTTGACCTGGTCTTCCCTAATCAATTTGGTGGTTTTAAAAACCCGGACAATCTTCGACGAGAATTCAATGGTTTAGTCCATAAAGCGAAGGTTCACCGAATTACCATTCACGGTTTACGCCACACACACGCGACCTGGTTGTTGAAAAACGGCATAAACCCCAAAGTGGTGTCCGAACGTTTAGGGCATAATGACGTAAGTATTACGTTGAAGACTTACTCCCACGTCTCATCTGATCTCCAGGAAGAAGCAGCCGATAAACTGGAGGAGTCGTATAACGAGTGAACATCTAAGTAAATCTGTATGCCCAATTCGTGAACATTCGTGAACAACTTTTTCATTAACCCAGAAAAGCGAAAAATGTACAAAAGAAAAAACCCTTGCAGGGCAAGGGTTTCAATCGATGGAGCATAGCGGGCTCGAACCGCTGACCTCTACACTGCCAGTGTAGCGCTCTCCCAGCTGAGCTAATGCCCCGTATAATGACAGCGATTTCCTGTCGACAAGATTTATTTTACCATAGCTTTTATTGTGAGGGCAACTTATTTTTTGAAATATATGAAAGTGCTCTAATCTCATTTCCAAATGGCAGTCAATATATCAAAACCCCTCAACATAATACAAATTCACATAAGATTATTGAGGGGATATTACTTATTAAACTCTTTTCAAAACTTATCTTCCCCCTGTTCCTCTGCTTCTTCTTTCAGTTCCAACCTCCTCTTTTCCAACTCCAGTTTCTTTTCCTCTACCTCTAACTTCTTCTTTTTCAAGTCAAAATTCATTACAAAATATAAGAAAATAAACGTCATCCCAACGATTACGGATATAAATAAAAATAAGTCCAATCTGATCTCCTCCTAGATATTACTTGTTTTAAAGTATACGCGTGCGTAGTCACAACATATTCATTTTACTATCGAATAACCAGTTTTATTACGCCACCTGTCTCTGTTTTTATCATGCTATACTAAAGAATAATTAGAATTGGTAAGGGAGATGAATACGATGAAAGACGTCCTTATCCAGTATATGAAACGCTTCTCGGATCTCAGTGAATCCGAATTAAGAAAGCTCACAATCGATGTTCCTGTTGCTACGTTTAAAAAAGGAACGGTCCTTTTGCATCAAGGTGAAGTCCCCGACAAATGCTATTTTGTTCTAAAAGGGTGTGTACGCCTTTACGGTGTCGATGAAAATGGAAATGAGAATACGTACAATTTCTTTACAGAAGAACAAAGTGTGACGATCTTTAATCAGCATACTCCTGACAAAATTTCTCCATACTCTCTTAGCTGCTTGGAAGACTGTACGCTTCTTGTTGGGGATTTATCGACTGAGCAGGAAGCTTATGATATGCATCCGGTGTTAGAAGAACTGACTCGCAAAATGATGGAAGAAGACCTGGGTGCTATGAGGGATGATTTCTCTTCCTTCATTTCATCAACGCCAGAAGAGCGCTATCAGAACTTAGTGAAGAAAAGACCAGATTTAATTGACCGCGTTCCCCAGTATCAACTAGCAAGCTACCTGGGAATCAAGCCAGAATCTCTAAGCCGAATTAAGAAACGGTCCGTAGCTAACCTCCGGATTGTTGATTAGTCCATCGTTACTCTTCTTCCTTTTACTAATAACCAGATGCCAAATCCTAATTCACCGATCACCATGGGAACCATAAGGATTAATTCTAGTAGCCCCGTAACGTTTTCAAGTTGGGTGATAAAATGGTACATGAAATGAATAAGCGAGTAGCTGAAACCGGCTAGAACGACAAGATAGCTAATCACTTTTGGTATTCTGGTTGTCTTCCATGCTACCACGCCGACTGCGATCAAATGAAGTCCAAAAATAATTAGTCCAAATGACCAGATGGCTTCAAAAGTTGTGATGGCATCCATTACTTGCTGTGCAACACGATCCGACGTACCTCCCACTGAATGTTGAACAATCGTGTTGGTTACTACCAGATGGGACACCGCAGTGGCTAGCATAACCGTATAAAGGAAACGAAGCCCGCCAGCTAATAAAGCGTACCCCGCATGAAACGGCTTTAGGAATAAATAAAATCCCCATGATACAACTAAATCCATGATAACAATAATAAGCCATCCAAGTACCTCAAGGCGAAACAATCTTTGAGATGCCTGGATGTTTTTTAATGTCGTTGTCGCATCTCCTTCAACGACTAATGAACTGTGCACATATCCCTGAGCAAAAAATGCAGCAATTGTCATGACAAGTAAGGCAACACCAGAAACGACTGCTGCTTTCTGCTGCATGTTTTGATTCGTTGTTCTCCCTAACTCCATATAAGAGCCTCCTCGACGTTGATGTTAGATCTATTGTATTTTGTCTGCGGAAGACTTTCATTGACTTAAATCAAGGAAATTGACCTTTTAGAAATTTAAGCAGGGCCTATTTTAATCGACTGTAAGCTTTTATGAATAACTTCACTTATGACCGCGACCCAACTTTTATAACATAGCTCTATCCTACCAAGCCAATGGTGCTATTAACGAGAGAAGAAAGGAAATTGTGATGATCTGATTAGGTCGAAATCCTTTTGAACCTTGTTAGGTGCTTTGAAATAATTGGAGTACGAGGTTGTTAACGAACTAAAATGAGGTTGGTGATGAAAGTAAATGTTGAAAAAGATTAATCCAGCCGGAGTTTTATCATTAGCCATGCTAATGGGGTGCTCCGCTGAAACGGAGAAAAAAATGGATGATGATCATAAGGAAGACGTGACATGGTCCTATGCAGGTGAAACAGGACCATCCAATTGGCATACACTGCACCCTGAGTATGCGGCGTGCGGTGAAGGAGAAAAACAGTCTCCGATCAACATTGATGTTTCAACTGTTGAACTGAACGATGATTTAGAAGCACTTGATCTCACGTACCAATCCACTCCATTTTCATTAGAAAACAACGGACACACTATTCAACTCACAGATCCAACTGGGGAAAACAGTATTGAAGTACAAGGAGAAGAATACACTTTACAACAACTTCATTTCCATACCCCAAGTGAAAATTCATTGAACGGTAACCATTTTGAGATGGAAGGTCACCTTGTTCATCAAAATGAAGCGGGTGAACTGGCTGTTCTCGCCTTTCTAATTGAAGAGGGTAAAAATAATTCAGTCTTAGCTGAAGCCTTTTCCAACATGCCATCCGAAAACAATAAAGAAGAGCTAGCCAGCAATGTAAAGCTGGACTTGTTACTGCCAGAAGATATGTCAACTTTTCATTACAGCGGTTCCTTAACAACCCCACCTTGTTCAGAAGGTGTTCGTTGGGTCGTTCTCGAGGAGCCAATCCAACTTTCTGAGCAGCAGATTAAGACATTCTCTGAACATTTTCCACATGGAAATGCAAGAGAGCCCCAACCGTTAAATAAAAGAGAAGTATATGTAAAATAGTTGGCTTAAAAGTAGCCCTCTTGTTGGATGACAAGAGGGCTTTCTCATGTTCTATAAACAACTCCATAACAAAAGAAACGCCGTCCACCAGCGTTTCTTCCTCTCTTACCTTCTCTCTCGACTCGTTAGCCCCATCGCGACAAATCGTACAATTAATGATGCCACAATACTATAAACGACAAGGGCAAACACTGCAGAAAATTCTACAACATAGCCACCGGCGAATTCCGTCGTAGGGAAGATGTTTCGAAATGGATACAATAATGGCGCTGAAAAGTCATAGATCCACTGCACGAATGGTGCGCCGGGATTTGCGCTGAATAGTTTCAGCAATATGCGAATTCCAAGAATCGCTTCGATGATGCCGAAGATCAGGCGTACGAGCGAGACAAGGAATGAGGATAATGCTCTCATGTTTCTTCACCCTTTTTTGAACTGACATATCCTTTCTTTACCCTGCTTCGATTGATCACACACGTGTCGTTTTTTTCCAGTGATTGATGGGCATAATGGAAGTGGAGAAAGGAGCGTTTTACTTTGAGAATACGTGACTTAGTTTATTATATATCCCGCTATCCCCCTGTATTACAACTCGGTGCACTGATTGTATTCATCCTTATTGCGATGGGCTTTGTGATGCATCTGGTCGAGCCAAAGATGTTTCCAAGCGTATTTGATGGCGTTTGGTTTGCGATTGTAACAGCTTCAACCATTGGATATGGTGATACATCGCCTGCGACAATTAGGGGAAAATCCGTTGCGATGGTGTTTATTATGTTTGGGGCTGGATTTATGACGTTTTATATGGCGAAGCTTGCCTCTTCTTTTGTGATGACGCAAGGTGCGCTTGGGCGCGGAGAGCGCAGCTACGAACGTGCCAATCACGTCGTTGTTGTTGGCTGGAATTCGAGGAGCAGGCATACGATCAAAGCGCTTTTATCCAATCAGCCGGAGCGATCGATTGTCCTCATTGATCATTCGCTTACGGAAAATCCGTTACAAAAAGAAGGCATTCATTTTATTCGAGGTAACCCTGGTGAAGATAGCACCTTGCGAAAGGCAAAGGTTAGTGATGCTCATACCGTTTTGATAACGGCGGATCAGTATAAAAGTGAAATGGAAGTGGATATGCAGACGATTCTGACTCTGCTCACAGTAAAAGGAATCAATCCGTCAGTATACACAATCGTAGAGATTCTCTCACCTGAGCAAATTGTGAATGCGGAGCGTGCGGGTGCGGATGAAATTATTGAAAGTGCTCATTTGCTTAGTACCGTTATGACCAACAGCGTCTTTTCACATGGCATTTCGACCACTTTGCTTGAAATGCTAACACATTTAAAACCGAATCAGCTAGATTTTATGAGTGCTGAAGCTTTCAGTGAGAATTCGTTCTGTGATGTGGCTCAACAGCTAAATGAAAAGGATATTCTCATGATTGGTGTAAAAAGAGGAAGCGATCTTGTCATGAATCCCTCCCCTTCGTTTATTATCGAGTCAGATGATCTCTTACTTGTGATTCACACGTAAGACGAGAGTGCTGCGTCAAACTCTTTCACGTAACGCTCTCCGTATTTCAACCACTTTTCATCAATTTCAGCATCTTTATCGGTTGGTTCCTGAAACTGGTTAAACGATGCGGAGATATTGCCTATATTCCCTTCAGGATCGACTCCTGCCTGGTACATATGAGAGAGCATGAACGGCTGGCCTATTTCGACAATGGCGCCATCCGCATCAAGCTCTTTTTTCACGGCTTTTATCGGCACTCGTAGAAAAAGATAGCCGTCTTCATCATCAATTTTATAGTCAAAATAGCCGTGATCATATTCCCATCCGCCTCCGTAGCTATAGCCTAGTTGACGAAGCTTGTCCTCCATAATGCTAAGTTCAATCGTTTTCCCTTCGAGCGCAGAATTCATTGGAATCATGTGTACTTCCTCCCTGTTTACATAGTCTACGCTTATCGTGTCCAAACAAAGGAAATTCATGATAAAAAAGAGCTGGTAGGCGCTCTAGATAAAAAAAAGAGAGCGCCGCTGCGCTCTCTTTAATTCGTTCTATTCGTTTGTCTTAAGGCGATCCTCAAGCTCTGCTTTTTCTTTTTCGAATCCTGGTTTACCAAGAAGCGCAAACATGTTTGTTTTGTATGCTTCCACTCCTGGCTGATCGAATGGATTCACGCCAAGTAGGTAACCCGAAACCGCACATGCTTTTTCAAAGAAGTAAGCAAGGTAACCGAAGTGGTAAGGCGTCATTTCTGGGATGTTCACGATTAAGTTCGGAACGTCACCATCTGTATGAGCAAGCATTGTACCTTCAAATGCTTTCTGGTTAACAAAGTCCATTGTTTCACCAGCAAGGTAGTTCAACTTATCAAGGTTCTTGTCGTCTTCTTCGATTGTGATCTCATGACGCGCTTTCTCCACGTTCAATACTGTTTCGAACATGCTGCGGCGCCCTTCTTGAACGTATTGTCCCATTGAGTGAAGATCAGTTGAGAAGTCGACTGATGCAGGATAAAGACCTTTGTTGTCTTTTCCTTCACTTTCGCCAAAGAGCTGCTTCCACCACTCAGAGAAATAGTGTAGAGATGGCTCATAGTTCACAAGAAGTTCGATGTTCTTTCCTTTGTTGTAAAGAGCATTACGAACCGCTGCATACTGATAAGCTTCGTTTGAAACGATGTCCGATGTATTCAGGTCATCTTGCGCGTCCTGAGCACCTTTCATCATTTCTTCGATTGAGATTCCGCTTGCTGCGATTGGAAGAAGTCCAACAGCTGTAAGAACAGAATAACGTCCACCAACATCATCAGGAATCACGAAGCTTTCGTATCCTTCTTCGTCAGCAAGTGTTTTAAGTGCACCTTTTGACTTGTCAGTCGTAGCATAGATGCGACGACGCGCTTCTTCTACGCCGTATTTCTCTTCTAGGAATTTACGGAAAATACGGAATGCGATCGCAGGCTCTGTTGTTGTACCTGACTTAGAAATCACGTTAACGGAAACGTCTTTTCCTTCAAGTACGCTGAAGAGGTCCTTTACGTAAGTGGAGCTAATGTTGTTTCCTACGAAGAAAACTTGTGGTGTTTTGCGCTCTTCTTTTGTTAGCACGTTATAGAAAGAATGGTTTAACATTTCGATCGCTGCACGAGCGCCTAAATAAGAACCACCGATTCCAACTACAAGAAGTACATCAGAATCAGATTTAATTTTCTCAGCTGATTTCTGAATGCGTGAGAATTCTTCTTTATCATAATCATGCGGAAGCGTCAGCCAGCCAAGAAAATCGTTCCCAGCTCCTGTTCCATTATGTAGCGCTTCGTGTGCAGCCTTCACTGCATCCGCCATGTATGTTACTTCATGTTCGCCAACAAACGACAATGCTTTTGAATAATCAAAACTTACCTTTGAAGTCATATCGTTAGCCTCCAATATCATTATTTGTTCAGTACCCACATTTTACTTTAGCCCAAGACCTAATCGAAATCAAGAACGCCGATCCATGTAAGCGATTACCTAAGAAGATTTCTTTTTATGATTACTAAAAGCTCTTTAGAACTTGAACTTTATTTCTCTTGGGGCAACAAGGGATTACACTCGATTTTTGACACATTCGATTGAAACCAGAGTTTCAATCGCCTTTAAGCGAAGCTTAAAGGTCGCTGTGTTCGGCAGCCCTGGTGAGCAAATTCATTTGCTCTAACCAGGGCTGCCGAACACAGCGTAAATGGGTCAAAAATCACACAAAGTTAAACACCATAAAAAAAGAACCGCTCCAATCGGAACGGTCCTCATCATTTCTACTTATAGAGAAGCTTTCAAAATCGCCATCACGTCGTCGCGCTCAAGGGATTTGAAATTACCGAACGGGCCATTAGCCATCGCACGGTCAGCAATCAAATCAAGCTGGCTATCGTCAATGTCGTAATCAGCAAGACGGTTTGGTGCACCAAGGCTGCTCCAGAACGCGCTTAGCTTGTCGATTCCTTCAAGCGCGATATCGCGATCTGACTTACCTTTTTCGCTGACGCCAAAGACTTTGACAGCAAGACGCTTGAACTTATCAACGTCCACGTCAAGGTTGTGTTTCATCAAGTTCGGGAAGAGAATCGCCAAACCACCAGCGTGTGGAATATCATACACAGCTGATACCGCGTGCTCAATGTTATGAGAAGCCCAGTCACCGCGAACACCCATCTGTAGTGATTGGTTTAGCGCTACTGTACCACTCAACATGATGGTTGCACGGTGGTCGTAGTTCTGCATATCTTCAATCAATTTTGGAGCAGTATTGATCACTGTTTCAAGTACAGAGAACTGCATGTTTTCTTGAAGCTCTGTATTTGATTCAGGATGTAGGTATTGCTCCAGTACGTGAGACATCATATCTACCATGCCATAAACTGTATGGTTTTTTGGCACTGTGTACGTGTTCTCTGGGTCTAGAATAGAGAATGTTGGGAAGACAAGTGGATGTCCCCAGCCGTATTTTTCTTGTGTATCCCAGTTCGTGATTACAGAACCAGCGTTCATTTCTGAACCAGTTGCAGCGAGCGTTAAAACTGTACCGAATGGAAGAGCTGCTTCAGGCGCTGCTTTCTTCGTTACAAAGTCCCAAACGTCTCCATCGTATTTAGCTCCAGCAGAAATCGCTTTTGTGCAGTCAATGACACTACCGCCACCTACAGCTAGAATGAAATCAATATCGTTTTCTTTACAAATATCGACACCTTTATGAACAGTGGTGAGGCGTGGGTTTGGTTCAACGCCGCTAAGTTCAAATACTTCAGCACCGATTTCGTTTAATGTGTTCATTACGCTATCGTAAACACCATTTTTCTTGATGCTTCCTCCGCCATAAACAACGAGGACTTTTTTTCCGTATTGTGGAACTTCTGTTTTAAGCGCTTCAAGCTGCCCTTTACCGAAGATCAATTTTGTTGGATTTTGGTAAGTAAAATTATTCAATGGTATGTCCTCCTTTATTTCAAATCAGGTTTATTATGCCTCATCCCTTATTAAAAATAAAGCAATCTGCTTAAAGGAAGGATGTGGTGATTCGATGTATATTGTGATGGAATTTATGTCATCTTATTAATGAATCATTATGTTTTCTAATAAAAGGAGGGTTTCTTTTGAGCACACTACAACGAGTCGCACTTGCATTAGTTATCATTGGAGCGATCAATTGGGGACTCATTGGATTTTTCCAATTTGACCTAGTAGCGGCTATTTTCGGAGGGCAAAATGCGGCACTTGCTCGAATCGTTTATGGCCTTGTCGGGTTAAGTGGACTATATTGCCTAACATTACTTTTCAAGCCGACAGAAGAGCTTTCACATGATCCTGATCGCGCAACGACATAGCTATAACGAAGCAAGCGCTAGATTTGACTGAGTACTAAATTTCTTCTAAATGAAAAAAGAAGGCAGCCTTTGTGGCTGCCTTCTTTCATTCATTACTTCTTAAGACGCTTGTTCAATTGAGCTTGACGGTCGTTAGACTCTTTCAACCAGTCTTTAAGCTTATCTTCAAGCGTGTTGAAGCCTTGTGGAGAAGAAGTTTGTTGTGGTTTCTTGTTTCCGCCGCTTGGTGCTGCTGGGCGAGGCTTTCTTTCCGGACGCTCAGGTTTTGGCTGAGTAGCACGGATTGAAAGAGAGATTTTACCGGAACCTTCTTCAATGTTAAGGATTTTGACCTTAACTTCGTCTCCTACAGTAAGTTGATCTTCGATATTTTTTACGTACCCGTGAGAAATTTCAGAGATGTGAACTAGACCTTGCTTTTGGTCGTCAATTGCAACGAATGCGCCAAAAGGCTTAATTCCAGTTACCTTCCCTTCTACGATATCACCGACGTTATATTGCTCTGCCATGAAAACACTCCTAACAAATTTTTTCAACTTAACTAGTATAACATAGATGTCGAATCTAGACAAAACATCATACTGGCCTTTTCTAAGAATTCTACCCTTCTATTGAAGGAATAGCAAGACATGAAATCATTATAAAGCATTTATTTTCAAAATAAAACGAAGAGAGTTATAACTCGACACTTCAGTAGTACCAACGCTTCTAGCATGTGGTAAATAAATACATGAATATTTGATATTGACTGAATTCTTTCCGCTCGCTATAGTGATAAAATGCCATTCAATTGGACTTACTATATTGTATGAGGTGACAAGATGAAATCAAATGATCAATGGTCGTCAAGATTCGGGTTTATTCTGGCTTCAGCTGGGTCAGCTATCGGGCTTGGTGCACTGTGGAAATTTCCATATATGGCAGGTACAAACGGTGGGGCTGCGTTTTTCCTCGTTTTTCTTCTTTTCACCGTTTTAGTTGGCGCTCCTATGTTACTAGCTGAATTTGTTGTCGGTCGACACTCTCAACAAAATGCGGTTTCTTCCTATAAAACCATTTCAGGAAAAGATCAGTGGAAATGGCTCGGCTACCTTGGTGTGATCGCTTCCTTTATCATTCTTTCCTTCTATAGCGTTATTGGAGGATGGGTCATTACGTACTTAGCCAGAAGCTTGTCTGGATCACTTACTGGCCTTCCAAATAGCCGTTATGAACAGCTATTTGGCGACATAATCGGTAGTCCTTCGACAGCCCTTCTAACACAGGCGCTTTTCTTAGCCATTACTGTAGCGATTGTGCAGTTCGGAATTAAAAAAGGGATTGAAACAGCAAGTCGCTATATGATGCCCGCACTTTTTATTCTTTTTCTTGTGCTTGTTGTTCGGTCGCTTTCCCTTGATGGCGCGATGGAAGGTGTTGCCTTCTTCCTACAGCCTGACTTTTCAATGCTATCAGCTGAAGGTGTGTTAGATGCTCTTGGTCAATCGTTCTTTGCGCTCAGTGTCGGAATTTCATTGATGGTGACGTACAGCTCTTATTTAGATAAAAAAGCGGACCTCACCGGTTCAGTTGTTTCAGTCGTTAGCTTAAATGTGCTTATTTCGTTTCTAGCTGGTCTTGCAATCTTCCCTGCTGTCTTTGCCTTTGGCTTTGAGCCGACAGAAGGACCTGGACTCATTTTCACCGTTCTTCCTGCTGTGTTTAATCAAATGGCATTTGGCGGCCTATTCTTCACTGTTTTCCTAGCGCTTTTACTATTTGCAACGTTAACGTCTGCATTTTCCTTAATGGAAATAATCGTATCAACAGTGACGCGCGGTGAAGGTAAGCGTAAGCAAGTTTCTTGGATCGCAGGCTTATGTGTGTTTCTACTCGGAATTCCTTCTGCCCTGTCATTTGGCGTTCTTGCAGATGTTTCCGTATTCGGTAGGGGCATCTTTGATATGATGGACTTTCTGGCAAGTAACTTATTAATGCCGATTGGCGCTCTCCTCATTTCCGTCTTTGTGTCACGAAAAATGAAGCGAGCGATCCTGGCTGATGAAGTCATGATGTCTTCCAACATAGGACGCGTAATTTTCCCAATCTGGTATGGTCTCATTCGTTATTTTGTCCCAGCAGCCATTGCAATCGTGCTTATTACTTCCCTACTTTCTTATTAATTTTAAAATAGACGTATATTTTTCATCTCACCTGGGAATAACAGAAGTAGTAAGCTATCTATATTCCCCCTTTTGAAAGACGAGGCCAGCGCCTCGTCTCTTTTTTTGTCTTCAACACGTTCTTCTCTCCTCTTTCAAACAGGATAAACTTCGTGTAAGTAAGCCAAACTTTAAATAACGATTGCAGGAGAGGAGCTGAAGAGTTTGTTTAAAACGAAGAAAGAAAAAGTGGAAATCGACAAAGTGACATTGTCTTATGAGTATTACAAACATCCAAACCCACGCGTGAAGACGCTCGTCTTTATTCATGGTTTTCTTTCATCTTCTTATAGCTTTCGTAAGCTTTTCCCTCTCCTTCATGATCATTACAGTCTGTTAAGTTTTGATTTGCCTGGGTTTGGCGAAAGTGAAAAAAACTGTGATATTCATTATTCCCTACATGAATATGCCGCCCTTACAAATCGGCTGCTTGAAAAAATGCAGGTTGAAAAAGCTATCCTAGTCGGTCATTCGATGGGTGGCCAAATCGCCTTACGGACGTGCATTCAACATCCAGAAAGAATTGAGAAGCTCATTCTCTTATGTAGCTCGAGTTATATTAAGTCCTCTTCATTAGGTTTGAGAATTTGTTCGTATCTCCCTTTTTTTCCATACTGCCTTAACTTATCAATGAGCGCGATTAATTTACGAAAAAATTTCGAACACCTTGTTTATGATCGGAAACTTTTGACGCAACAAGTGATTGATGGCTATACAGCTAGCTTTAATGAAAAAGGCTTTTTTCTGGCGCTTTGTCGCCTCATTCGAGATCGTGAGGAAGATTTGGCTACAAAGACGCTTAATAAAATTAATTTCCCTATTCTACTTATCTGGGGAAGCGATGATCGCCTCGTTCCCCTTCGTGTCGGAGAGCGCATGAAAAAAGACCTGCCTGATGCAGATCTGCTTGTTTTCTCCCATACCGGTCATTTAATACCAGAAGAGAGACCAATCGAAACGGCAAATGCTATTCGAGACTTCCTTCATACCAAATAACGGTCCAGCTGAGGGACCGTTATTTGTTTGCAACCAATTGCGGTTCTTCTTTTAGTAAAATGCTCAAAAATCCAGATGTAACGAGAAAAGCAGCTGGTATAATATAAAAAATCGACAAAAATATGATTCCGCCTGCTGCTGAAACAAGCAAACTGAACCCTCCAATAATCGGTCTTGTCTTCACAAAATAACAGCCGAGTACGGCAAATGCGGGAAAAATAAAAGCAGTTAAAAATGAAATATCTTTGACTTGAATTAGAGGTATCACATTAAACCTTGAGAGCACAGCTGCGATAATGCCAAGTACACATCCTGCAACGGCCAGTTTAAACATGCGTTTTTGTTTCATTTTATTCCCTCTCTCATTAGAAACCTTACTCTTCTTACTCTATTCGAGTTAAAAGCGCTTCATCCTTCTCTTGTTCTCTACTTTCCACTAATCGCTTCCATTTTAACATGAAATTTCAGTCTTAAGGCGGAGTAAACTTCAATCGCAAGAAACTCCCCAATTCACTTATCTTCATTTACACTAATATTAGATGAAGGTTGCCAACATCGTAACAGTGTTTCAAGATAGAAACTAGTATCAAATGAGACCAGTCTAGCTCATGATTCCCTTAAAAGGGACTCTTTTCATCTTAGACTAATTTATGGTACGAGCAGGAAATAAACAAACAGCTGTCAAATATGTCACCATAGGAGACAGAAGGAACTGGGGAGATCACATGAAACGAACACAAACAGGACGATTCCTGGTAGCAGCATTTTTTGTTGGTTTGGGAATTTTTCTTCTTCTTATAAATCTCGGCATTATTTCCATGGAAATGACGGAAGCGATTGTCTTCTTTTATCCTTTCTTGTTGCTTTTACTCGGAGCGAAATATCTTTTGGAAGCTTTTATGCCTTCTGTAAGGCGAAAAAAATGGACAACTGGCACCCTTCTTTTCACCATCGGGCTACTTCTCGTACTTGATCGGTTTCATGTAATCGAATTTGGTCTATGGAGCATTTGGAAACTTTGGCCGCTTATTTTTATTTTAATGGGAATAAAAATACTTGGGCAGTTCCGCAAAAGTCAGGGCTTTGGCCTTGTACGAGATCATTCCTACAATAAACCGAATTGGGAAGTTCGCTCAATGCATGACTGGAGCTTTGTGTGCGATTATGATTTTGATTTCTCTACAACTCTTATTCCAGAGAAAGAGGTGGTGATTAACCTTTCTGGATTTGTGGGTGACATCAATGTCATTCTTCCAGAGGATCTCCCATTTCGAATCGATGGGAGCGCACACGTATTATCTGCCACAATTGATAAACACAATCAAGATACGGTTGGAAGAGGTCACGCTATCACCTATGAAACAGACGATTTCAACGATGCTCTTCAGCGCATCGTCTTTTATCTAGACTTTTCCGTACTTGATTTACGAGTTGATCGAATTTAGAGGAAGGTGCATCCACGGTGAACAAAACCACTTTACGCTGGAAATTATTAAAATCGATCCTTTTTACAGCGCTATTTACAGGAATTCTTTATTTCCTCGTTATTCAGATTGGCTTGTTTCTTCATCCGGGATTTGTACCTTTCTGGTTTAGCTTAGTTTCACCCTTTTTCGTTATGATCCTTGTGGTCGTATTAGGGAGCTATTTCAGCTACAAAGATACCCTTTCCATTCGAAACCGTCTTGAAGATATATCCACCCAAATCATTGCTTTATCTAGAGGCAAATTCACTGAGAAAATGACGATTACAGAAGATGATGAAATTGGACGAATTAGCGATGAATTAAACGAACTGGCAGATAAGCTACAGAAGCAGGTCACATCTTTACAAAACCTGGCCAATCAAAAGGCGGATTTGGCTGATAAAGCGAGAGGAGCAGCTATTATTGAGGAACGACAGCGTCTCGCTCGTGATTTACACGACGCTGTTAGCCAACAGCTCTTTGCCCTAAATATGATGGCATCAGCCTCTATAAAAATGTTCAATCGAGACAGTGAAACCGCAAAGTCCCAAATGCTCGATGTAGCAGACCTTGCAAGTAAAGCACAAGTTGAAATGAGAGCGCTTCTTCTTCACCTTCGACCGATTCCACTTATCAGATGACTCACTTTGTGAAGGAATTACCAAGCTTGTGGATGAATTAGAGAAAAAATCAGGTGTCACCTTTACGCTTTCTCTTGATGAATTACCTGAACTTCCTAGTGGCATAGAGGAAAATCTATTTCGGATTGTTCAAGAAAGTCTCGGTAACGCGCTTCGCCATGCTGAAGCTACTGAGATTCGCATTACGGTAAAGCTTAAGAACAACCAATTTTTATTACATATCAAAGATAATGGAAAAGGATTTGAAATGAATACAAACAAAAAAGGTGCATATGGGCTCGGTTCGATGCAGGAACGTAGCGATGAAATCGGCGGACAGCTACGCGTTTCTTCACGTGCAAATGAGGGCACATTAGTCGAAGTTCGCGTACCATTGGAGGGATAAGGATGACAAAAGAAATTAACATGATGATTGTAGATGACCATGATATGGTAAGAAAAGGGTTAAAAGCTTATTTATTAACTGAGCCTGACTTTCAAATCGTTGGCGAAGGGGCAAATGGTAAAGAAGCCGTTTCTCTTGCCAATGAACTTCATCCTGATGTGATTCTAATGGATCTTATTATGCCTGAAATGACGGGTATTGAAGCAACAAAAGAGATTATGGCCTCCCTTCCAAACACGAAAATTATTATCATCACAAGCTTTTACGATGATGAACAGATTTTCCCCGCTATTGAAGCGGGCGCATTCAGCTATCTGCTTAAAACGGCTTCAGCAGACGAAATTATCGATACAATCCGGAAAGCCATACAAGATGAAAGCGTCATTGAGCAGAAAGTAGCTCAAAAAATGATGAACCAGCTCCGATCTAAACAACAGAAACCCCTCCACGAAGAATTAACGAAACGAGAAAAAGAAGTTCTTCTTCTTATCGGTGAAGGGAAAACAAATAGTCAAATTGCCGAAGAGTTATTTATTGGCTTAAAAACAGTCAAGACGCATGTAAGTAACATTCTTGGAAAACTTGGTGTCCAAGATCGTACGCAAGCCGCTGTATATGCGATAAGAAATGGAATGGTAAGGTAATTTGACACCTCTTTATTTCACGATGCATTTACTATGATGAGTAGTGATTTAAGGAGGAAACAAGCTATGGCAGATGATTATAAAAAGTGGTCAGAACTTCCATATGCAGGTGAAGAGAAGCCCCCTCACAATCCAGAAGAACCTTATGCCGGTTCGTGGCCGGACTATTACCTTCGGAACAAACCACCGGGACGCTTCACAACCCTTAGCGGAAGACCGATTGAACTCGATATTCAGCATCCTTCGACCATCGATTGGGAGAAGGAATTAAAGAAAGTAAAACATGCTAGTAAGCATCTTACACCTAAACAGGCAAAGGTAGCAGAATATTGGGGAACTGGAGTAGCAAGTAAACAATGGACTCCTGTTATCGATAAATTAATTGATACGTATGGCGTGACGGCTCCACGGGCCGCAAGAATTCTTGCAGCCGTTTCAGCGGGTATGAACGATGCATTTACAACGGCCTGGTATTTAAAGTACCGCTGGAATGTCGCTCGACCTAACCAGCTCGATCACGAGTTTGAGTCCCTTCTCTGTACGCCAAGACACCCAACCTATCCATCAGGTCATGCAACAATCAGCGGTACAACGGCTGAAATCTTATCTTACTTCTTCCCTGCCGAACGAGATCGTTTAATCGAACTTGCAAAAGAATGTGCCGTTTCAAGACTCTATGCCGGGGTTCATTTTCCTGTCGATAACGAGGAAGGGCTTCGTTTAGGAAAACAAATTGGTTCAATTGTCACTTCAGAGTTAAAGAAAGAAGAAAATAGCCGCGGCCAATCGATTGATACACCATATCGTGAAAACCGCCACGCTAAACTCGCTCCGCCACCATACAAGCAAGTGATTGAATATCCTTTTAATTCAACTTGCGATTCAGCTACAGAAAACCCTTTCACTGTAAGGCGGCAAACGAAATACCCAAAACCGAAACTCTTCTTCTAGCATTCCTTTCTTCGTTTAAATCGAGTCAATTAGCTCCCAAAAGCAAATTGACTCGATTTTTCTCTGTCTTCTTTCCGTACAAATCAAAGAGGATTCGTTATAATAGATGGAAGATTAGCAGATGAAAGGACCTTTCCATATGAAACGCTTATTACTCTTCTCGATGATTGCTTTTCTGATTTCTGGCTGTCAATCAAAGCAATCAGAACCCACTAGTATTACCGTAGCAGCGGCAGCTAGTTTAAGTGACGCGATGAAAGAACTTAACCACATGTATGAAAAAGAACACCCTGAAACGGACATTACACTTAACCTTGCTTCTTCCGGCGTTTTGGCTAATCAAATTAAACAAGGTGCCCCTATTGACGTCTTTCTTTCTGCTTCTGAATCTCATTTTCAGGCAGTCAACGATAAAGGTTTAATCGAGCCAGATTACCAAAAGCCGTTGTTAAAGAATAGTCTCGTATTGATTAAAACCCCTAAAGCGAACAGCTTAAGCTTTTCAAAACTTGATAATGTAAGGCGTCTTGCGATCGGCACTCCCGAAACCGTACCGGCCGGTGCTTACGCGAAAGAAGCCTTACAATTCATGAATTTATGGGACAAGCTTGAAGAAGACCTTATTTTCGGAAAAGATGTCCGACAAGTATTAACATACGTTGAAACAGGTAATGCAGAGGCAGGAATCGTATACGAAACGGATTATCGCTCTTCAAACAATGTAAAACTTGTTGAAAAAATTCCTGAAGAAGCGTATTCGCCAATCATATATCCTGCCGGGGTGATCAAAGGGGCTAGCCAAGAGGCAACAGCATATTACACCTTTCTACAAAGTAACGAAGCGAAAGAAATTTTTGAAGCTTACGGTTTTCAAAGTGATGTGAGTGTCGATGAATGAATTCCTAAGTCCCATTTTCATTTCACTAAAAATATCACTTGTTGCAAGCGTCATTGTAGCAATATTCGGCATTACGGTAAGTCGCCTGATGGCAAGGAGGACATTTCGGGGCAAAAGTATCGTTGATACAGTCATTATGCTCCCGCTCGTTCTGCCTCCCTCAGTCGTTGGCTTTATCTTACTCGTTCTATTTGGTGCTTCAAGTCCGATTGGTCAGTGGATTGAAGCAGTGTTTCGGCATCCACTTGTTTTCACATGGCAAGCCGGGGTAGTTGCGGCTAGTGTGGTAGCTTTTCCACTCATGTACCAGTCTGCCAAAGTGGGGTTTGAAGCGGTAGATCGTGATATCGAAGATGCGGCTCGCGTAGATGGCGCTGGGCGATGGACGGTGTTACGCCTCATTTCTATCCCGCTTGCCTCTAATGCATTAATCTCTGGAATGATATTAAGCTTTGCCCGAGCGTTAGGAGAATTTGGTGCCACATTAATGTTTGCTGGTAACCTACCGGGCAAGACCCAAACCATGCCAACAGCGATTTATGTAGCGATTGACTCTGGACAGATGAACCTTGCCTGGGCATGGGTGCTCGTCACCGTTTTCGTTTCAATGGGCATGCTTTTCCTCTCCTATCGCTCAACAATTAAAATGTAAAAAAACTCGCTCAGTATTTTGAGCGAGTTCATCCCACAGCGAATTATTCCTCCGCTTCTACCACATCTTCTGATTCCTCTGATGTTGAGTAAAATTCCTTTTTCAAGTAAATTTTTTCAATCAACTGATCCTCTTTGTCATTCTTCGTCCCATAGATCGTTACGTCTGAGTAGCCATCAATTAAATAAAGGGTAACGGGCGTTTCAAATGGGTTTGAGCCTTTGCGTAGCTCCTCTACCTCAAAACCTAAGCTTGCAAGCAAAAGGCGATTATCTTCAAGATATTGCAAACCTTCTGGATAATACGTCATTTCAGTAGCAATATTGTCCTTAAACACGACTTCTCCGTTCTCAAAATTCATTTTCATTGGTTCTTCTGGGTCTTCTTCAATCCGCTTAGGAAATTGAGAAACAAATTCTTCACGTGGCAATCCAAGTAAGGATCTCGCATCCACAATGAGCTCAATTGAAGCAGGATCAAAATCAATCTCTTCTTCCATTTTTGCTTCTTCTTTTTTCACCTCTTCTGGTACTTCATCTTCGTCTCTCTCTGCCTGGTTTGTTGTCTCATTACTACTATCACTCGTTTCATTTGTAGATGAGCTGACAAAAGCAGGTACCCCCCATACAATGATGTACAAAAGAAGCCAGAATGCCGCAAAAATAGCCGCTCTTTTTCTTGAAGCCGTAACAAAGGGCTTAACTAAATTAGCTGCCATTAATAGGAAAGCGAGGATAACCACTACTTTCAAAAAATCCATTATTTTCACCTCACTATTTACTATAGAACCTAATGCTTCTGAAGTACAAGCGTTTCCTCAGTAAGATAGTCTTTTTCAATCAAAACATGTTCAAAAGAAGGAAATCGCTTCCAACTATCTAACTACATGAGTAGTCTTATCAAAAAAGGAGGGTTATGATGAAAGGCGATCGCTACGTCAATTTAACCGTAAAAAACTATCAATCTGTCCGCAGTGCAATACAAACCGGCGACCTTCTTCTTTGTAGTGGCTCATATCCAGTAAGTAGAATTATTCAAAACGTTTCAAATTCCAGATTCAGTCATGTTGCGCTTATATTTCACTGGATGGACCGCATTATGCTATTAGAAAGTGTCGAAAGTTATGGGGTACGAATCGTTCCCGTTTCTCATTATTTCAGCGATTACCGAAATTCTGGTCAACCCTATAAAGGAAAACTATATCTAGCGAGGCATTCTCAAATGAAAAATTTAGATGAGATAAAACGAAATGCGATGTTACAAAGAGGCGCAGATTTAACCGGAAAATTCTATGATATTGAGGAAATCCTTAAGATCCTTGCTAGCGTTGTGATTGATGATTTGGAATCAATCCCGAATGATCGATACATCTGTTCTGAGTTTATCCAAGAATGCTATCAAAAAGCAGGACTTTGTTTCCCTGATGATGGGCGTGGATTTATTTATCCAGAACATATCGCAAGCGATCCCTCAGTCAGCCCTCTCTATGAATTGGTTCCGTGACACCCATTTTCTCTAAATTCCTTCCATTTCGAGAGATTGTCCAAACAAAATAGACCGGGGTAAATATACTAGTATTATCCAAATGTAATGGAGGGAACAGCATGACTTTGGTTGTCATTGATCCAGGACACGGCGGTTCAGATCCAGGGGCTACGTATAAAAATTTTCAAGAGAAAAATTTTAACCTTGCCATTTCTCAAATGGTGCATGACCGTCTTTTGTCAAAGTATCAGGTTGAAGTTGTGTTAACGAGAGAAACAGATAAAACGGTGGAGCTTAAAAAGAGGACTGACCTTTCAAATGCAATAAAAGCCGATTTCTTTCTGAGCATTCATAACAATGCTTCTGGTGGAAGTGGATTCGAAACTTTTATCTATAATGGCCAGGTCCCTAACGAAACGATTCAATTACAAACAACGATTCATAATAAAATTGCGGATAACATCTTGAAGAAATACAAGATCTTAGATCGAGGTAAGAAACGAGCTAACTTCTTCGTATTAAGGGAAACGAAAATGAATGCATTGCTCATTGAAGTTTTGTTTGTTGATAATGATCAAGATCTTAAACTTCTGACAAATCCTTCTTTTATCATGGATATCTCATCAGTCATTGCAGACGCTACCGCACAAGCTTTAAAACTTCCTGTAAAATCTAAACCCATTGAGGATACGTTGTATAAAGTTATTGCAGGGTCATTTCGTGATCGGGAGAACGCAGAAGAACACTTGAGTAAATTGATTCAAAAAGGGTTTGGAGGCTTCATTTTTTCAACTGTGGTCGACAAGAAAACATTCTACCGTGTTCAAGTAGGCGCTTTCCGTGAAAAAAACAATGCCGAAGATCTAGTGGGAAAATTAACGAAGGCAGGGTTTGATTCCTTTATTCTTGTTGAAGGAAAATCACCCTCAGTACCTTCTAAACCTGATAAAGGTTATCCCATTAAGGGAAAGGCTGTTTTAACAGCTAAGCAAATGGATGCTTATACAAGATCAATTAACCCAGGAGCACCAGATTTAACTGAACTGTACTTGTCGCAAAGTAAAAAGTACAACATCCGCGGCGACATTGCTTTTGCGCAGGCACTTCACGAAACAAACTTCTTCCGTTTTACAGGTGACGTGAAACCTGATCAAAATAACTTTGCTGGAATCGGTGCTACAGGAGGAGGAGCTCGTGGGGCATCTTTCCCAAATGAGTCGACTGGTGTCCTTGCTCACATTCAACATCTTTACGCTTATACATCAACATCACCGATCCCGGCATTTGACCAAAAAGTGGACCCCCGATTCGACCTTGTCATGCGAGGGTCTGCCACAACTTGGCAGGCCTTGAATGGAAAATGGGCAGTGCCTGGAACGACCTATGGTCAACTTATTCTCGGACTGTACAAAAACATGCTCGAAGCAGCTTTAAAAGAAATCGATAAAGAACGAAGTAAGTTACAGAATACGATCGAAAACCTGGATATTTAATGGTCATAAGAAAGAGCGCTCCCTCGTCGGAACGCTCTTTTTACCTACCATTTTTATAAGTTGAAAGAGCCGCCTGAACATGAGGATGATAGGTTGTTTTTATGTAATCAGTGCCTGTTGATACCCATCTCAGCGCTGTTTCAGGTCTAACGCCAGTTATCATGATATTGACTCCAACCAGGTTAAGCGCGCCACACAGCTTTGCAATCATCTCCGTGAAATCGTCATTTAGATACGTAATGGACGATAAGTCCATTATGAGGGTGTTAACCTTCATATCTGCTACTTTTTGAAGGCCAATATCTAATAGATAATGAAAGCCCACTTCTTCCACGACAGGTTGAATCGGCAATAGACCCAGCTGATCCATGAGTGGAATGACATTTACTGCCATGTCTTCCATCCGATCAATCAACTCTTCTTGCTTTTGGTATACATGGGTCATATCTCGAAATTCAACCATCGCCCCATACATCTTGTTCGAATTCGTTAACACTTTTGTTTGAACGGTTAAATACATATTGAATTTGCCCCATTTATAAGGCATGGCTTCAATAAAATATTCTTCTCCCGTTTGAACTGTTCGCTCCACATGACGCACTTCTTCTGGGGCTAGAGGAAAGATGTCATAGACACTTTCACCAAGAATCTCGTTACGAGTTACTTTCAGAATACACTCCCCTACTTTATTAATCTGGATCACTCGATAATCCAGATCAATTGCGAGAACGCCACATGTTAAATGATCCATAATATGATCCTGCAATTTACTCAATTCATCACTCCTGTTAGTTTCGTCTTAATTTCGATAAGGAGAGGACAGCTACACCATATATAAGTTGTATCCATTAAAAGGCCTTCGTTCAACAATGAGCCTATTCTTGCAAATTTATTCTAAACTATGAATTCTACATTTGATGACATATCCCTGTTGGTTCGTATGAAACATTTTTTCATAGGAAGAAAATACTCGATGAGAACTAAAAAAACTGCCGTTTCGGCAGTTTTCTAGTCCCACGCAAAGCGCTGTTCTTTCCAGGGATCTCCATACATGTGATAGCCATTACGTTCCCAAAACCCCTGCTGGTTTTCAGACCGAAATTTAATGGCTCGAATCCATTTAGCACTCTTCCAAAAATATAAGTGCGGAATGACTAACCTGACTGGATATCCATGCTCTGGTGTTAACTCTTCTCCATTATGTTTATGAGCCAGAAGACTTGTTTCTCTTAGAAAGTCTTCAAGCGGGAGGTTCGTTGTCCACCCTTCTTCTGCTTCAATCATCACAAATTTTGCCTCCTTACGAAGACCGACATGTTCGACAATGGTCCGCGTAGGAATCCCTTCCCATTCATTATCAAATTTGGACCAGCCTGTTACACAGTGAATGTCATTTTTTTTGGATGCTTCGGGTAGAGCAAGTAACTCTTCAAACGAGAAGACAGTAGGACGGTCCACTAACCCGCCAATTCTTAAATCCCAATTCGATAAATCTTTCTCATAGTATGGAACGTTCCCAACGTGAAGCACCGGCCATCCAGTAGTTACACGCTGATTCGGAGGCGTGCGATTACTGTTTTGTTCCTTTTCTTTACCAAAATACATGCTGCACCTCTTTCCAACTTTTTCTATAGTGTATCAGACTCATCCTAATTCTCTTTCATAGAATGTGCTGTAATCGAAAAAAACACGAAGAGCGCTCTTCGTGTTTTCTTACTTAAAAGATCATTGCGGCAATCCAGCCGAATAAAATGAGTGGAATGTTATAGTGTAAAAATGTTGGTACAACGGTGTCCCAAATGTGATTATGCTGACCGTCTGCATTTAGTCCTGACGTCGGCCCAAGCGTACTATCAGATGCAGGGGAACCAGCGTCACCTAGCGCTGCAGCTGTTCCAACAAGTGCAATCGTGGCCATTGGGCTAAATCCGAGCTCCATTGCAAGCGGCACGTAAATGGCTGCGATGATCGGAATCGTGGAAAACGATGATCCGATGCCCATCGTGATAAATAGTCCAACGATTAACATTAAAAGAGCAGCCAATGCTTTATTGTCCCCAATTAATCCGGATGCCTGTGTTACGAGAGCTTCGACTTCACCAGTTTGTCTTAGCACCTCTGCAAAACCATTGGCGGCAAGCATAACAAAACCAATGAACGCCATCATTTTCATACCGTCTGTTAAAACAGCCTCAGACTCAGACAAGCGAATACTTCTCGTTACATAAAGAACAATAATGCCCGACAGCGCACCTAGAATCATAGACTCAGTTGGAATTTGAACGGCTAACGTAACGAGAACAGAGATTCCGGCAAAAATGATGGATCGTTTCGAATAGGTATGCGTTTCAGGCGTATCTTCTTGAGCGATGGATAGCTGTTTATAAGTCCTTGGCTTGCGGTACGAAATAAACACAGCAATCAGAAGACCTACAACAAGTCCTGCTGTTGGTAGAAGCATCGCGGTTGGAATTTGAGAAAGTTCAATGTCCAGTCCGCTATCTGCCATGTTTGACTGAAGAATTTCGTGGAATATTTTACCGAATCCTGCTGGCAATAGAATATATGGTGCAGTTAAACCAAAAGTGAGTACTGCTGCAACCGCTCTTCGATCAAGTCCAAGCTCATTTAACACTTGAAGAATTGGTGGAATTAAGATTGGAATGAACGCAATGTGTACAGGCACAAGGTTTTGTGAGAAACAAGAAATTAATAGAATAATAAACAGAATCAGTACTTTAGCGAGCCCTTTCTTCCGGTCGCCTCCCTGACGGTTAACGAGCTGCAACGCACGTTCTACAATTAATTCAGGTAGACCAGTGCGTGTGAGGCCAACTGCAAAGCTTCCAAGTAATGCATAGCTTAAGGCAACAGTAGCTCCGCCTCCAAGTCCTGAACTAAACGCATTGATGGTATCATCAAGTGACAAGCCTCCAAGTAGACCACCAGCAATCGCACCGACGACGAGAGCAACAACGACATGTATACGAAATAGGCTAAGGCCTAGCATAATTAAAACAGCAAGAATAACGGCATTCATCGTGTAACAACCTTTCAGTAAATCCTTTAGTTTGGTAAATCACTAATAAGTTAACACGAAAGAGTTATTGTGTCAATGGAAGAGGTTGGCGTTTTACTGGAGACAAGAGCGATAAGGACCAAATTCTCCCGAATATGGTATAATAGACGGATCATTTACATCGTTTTTCCACCCTACTCCAAACCGGCAACCTGCGACTCGTTTGGAATCTACTCCTCTCTTTTCAACGATTCGTTCGATTTAATATCCATTTCTTCGGGTACACCAAACATAGGAACGATGTAGAAAGGAAGATGTTCTCACTCATGGATATTTTGTTAAACTTCCCACTCTGGGCTGCGTTATTCGGCGTTGTGTTTGCGCAGTTCTTAAAAGTACCAATTTATTTTATTGCAACAAAACAAATCAATTGGTCCCTGTTCAACGCTACAGGCGGAATGCCTAGCTCTCACTCTGCGGCTACAACTTCTTTAGCAACTGGTGTAGCTCTGGAAACAGGACTCGATTCACCTATATTTGCGGTTGCTGCCATGTTCAGCATTATCGTGATGTTTGATTCCACAGGTGTTCGTAGGCAAACGGGTGAGCAAGCGATTGTTCTGAATCAACTAGTTATGAATTTTAACCGATTTGTATCTGAAGCAAAAAATTGGCAGCAAAAACAAGAACGAGAAAAAATTGAGGAATTAAAAGAACTTCTGGGTCATAAACCCATTGAAGTTCTCGTAGGTGGTTTGCTTGGCGTTATCTCTACGTTAATTCTTTATTATGCCTTTCAAATAGCTTAGAAATGGAGGACTTCCATGCGCATCGTTTCATTATGTCCTAGCAATACAGAACTGTGTGCTTATCTTGGCTTAACCGATCAACTCGTGGGCGTTGATGACTTTTCGGACTGGCCCGAGCAAGTGACAAGACTTCCTAAACTCGGTCCAGATCTTTCAATTGATTTGCATCGTGTACAAGAACTGAAGCCTGATCTCATCCTCGCTTCTCTAAGCGTTCCTGGAATGGAGAAAAACATTGAAGGTCTCGATGAACTCGGATTGTCATACACCATCTTAAATCCTAATTCGCTGGATGACATATGCACCGATATCGTCACTCTCGGCGAGCTCACAAATATGGAGGATAAAGCCGCCTCACTTTCTAATCGTTTTAAAGAGTTAATCCAGCAGTATAAGGAAATCAGTGATCACATTCCCAATAAACCAGAACTTTATTGGGAATGGTGGCCAAAACCGATCTTCACTCCAGGAAAAACTAACTGGTTAACCGAAATCAGCGAACTAGCCGGCGCCAAAAATGTGTTTCGAGATGTAGATCTCGCTTCGGTGCAAACAGACTGGACGGATGTTGTGAGTCGTCAACCAGATCACATATGCCTTGCCTGGGTTGGCGTACGACAAAACAAAGTAAATCCTAGCATCGTCAAAAAACGACCAGGCTGGGAGCAGCTGGAGGACCGTCCCATTCATGTCCTCGAGGAATGGTTGTATTGTCGACCATCTCCTCGCTTAATAACGGGACTTGTGAAACTTGCTGCCATCCTTCATCCTGACCGGTATCCTTCCTTTGAAGGAGAAGACGCGTTTCTGCAGAAATAAGGTCGGAGATTCACCTCTCCGACCTTTTGTTGTGACTTATTCTTTTTCGCTTATAAATTCCTGCCTAAATACCTGCATAGATTCTTCTTCGTTCATGTTTTGAAGCATTTCCTCCGATAACGTACCGTTCCCTTTTTGAATAAGATAGACGTCCAATGTTTTCTTGCCCCATTCTGTGTAAACATCTTGAACGGTATCGTAATAGAGATCAATGCGATCCCCGATAATGGCGCTTCCCGTATCGGCCACAACCCCAAACCCATATTCAGGGATAAACAGAACACTTCCAATCGGAAAAACAGACGTATCCGCAGCAATAGTCGAATAAAGATCGCGCTTCACCTTTACCCCAGAATAAGTAATGCCATAGGCAGGATGGTCAGGTTTTTTTCCCGTTGACTCTTCTCCCGCGGTATAACCAGTGGCTGTTACGGTATGAACAGGGTACTGAGACCAATCCTGCGACGTCGCCAACGTCATTCGATTCTCTTCACTTAGGACAGCCTGTTCAGGAAACAACCACTTTGTCACATCATTAACCGATAAACCCGATAGTAATAAATAGGTTGATAGCAAAGCTGCTGCAAAAAGCCCCGTAAATACGACCCCTTTTGCGATCAGCAGAATGACTCGCACATCTTCCACTCCTCTCATGATCTATTCATTTCCAGAGAAGGGAAAAGCTATTCATTTCTGCATTTAGGACATGAAAAAAGCTTCTGCCAACAGTTGGCGAAGCTTTTAAAACATCTGATATCCTCTTACGCGAAGCATTCGAATGGCAACGCCTGCGAACACTGCTCCAACAAGACCGGCAGACAAGATAATCGCATCAGCACTTCCAAGAGAGAGAAGATCATTCCCTAACGCTTTAAAGGAGGAACCAGGTGACGAGAAATATTGAAAAAAGGAGACGTTATCAATAATCATGATAACGATTACAGGATAAGCAACTGCCATGATCCAGGTGGATCGAAGAAGCATGTTAAGCAGAAATCCAATCCCAAAGAAAAGAACAATAAACAACAGCATTGAAATAATCAGCTGTGGAATGGCCATCGTTTCACCCCCGAGTAATCATTGTTAGTTTACTGGATTGTCCCCTTATAGTCAATGAACGGAGAGTGAACAAAGAAAAGCGGACGCGCCCTGATAGGTCCGAAAAGCGCTGGAAGGCGTTCAATTGAACACGCCCTTTGTGTTCAACTGAACGCCTGAAGCGACTCGAGGACCTGGGCGCTGAAGCTGGATCATGAAAAGCGCAAGCGCCCTGATTACCTGCGACAAGCTTAAGACGAGTATCAATGTGGCGTTCTTTGCCACAATGATATTTGGCTTAAGATCTCGAGCAGGTGGGCGCTGGAGCTAGATCATGAAAAGCGGACGCGCCCTGATAGGTCCGAAAAGCGCTAGAAGGCTTTCCTCTCTAGAGCAAAAAGAAAAACCAAGCGCTAGGCGCTTAGTTTGTTGGATTTTATTTGGCTCCACTGCCTCCACAATTATCACATGTTTCCGATCCACCAAGAAGCAGTTGAAAATACCCCTTTCCCTGGCAATAAGGACAGTCCGTTGCTTTCGCCTTATTTTGTTGTCTTCTCACATCAACCACTCCTTTGTTGTAATTTTCTGATAATATATCAAGAATAATCGAAAAAGAAAAACCCCGAATTTGTCCTTAATCGCCTGTGTAAGCGGATACAATTACTATTATCAGATTATTCCGTCATTTATCAAATCTTTTCTACTCTTTAGGGGTATGATACATCAATTTGTATGACGTGTACTGAAACTGATCACCAGGATTCATTTCTGTCATAAACTGATCCAAGCCATTTAAGAAAGAAGGAATCATCGTAGAGGTGCGTGGATCTGAAAGAAGCTCTTCTTTCGTTCGAAACTCACATCTCTCTATTTCTTTCGTTTCGCTTTTTTCGGTGCCGCCGGTTCTTTGCATATAAAATACAACTAAATTATCACTAATTTCGTGATTGATCACCCCTGAACGAATCCCCGCAATCCCAATCGCTTTCGTTTCAATACCTGTTTCTTCATAAACTTCTCTCACAGCTGCCTCATCAACCGTTTCTCCTGGATCAACAAACCCAGCCGGAAAAGACCACTTTCCTTTTAAACCGCCATACTTTTTCATCACAACAAGGTATTTTCCTTCATACTCAACGATGCCTGCAGCCGCAAGCCACACTTTCCCTCGATTACTCAATGCAAAATCCTCCCAGGTATAAATAAAGTTGAACGTTCATAAGCTTTACCATAGCCCCTATTCGATTGAATAGATGAGAAAAACGCGGCTGATCGTCAATTCCTTTAGGACGACAGCCCCCGTTTTTCTTCTATCAAGAAACTACCCTCTTTATTCAAAGAAGAGTCCACTATAAGTACAAAAAAGGCAAAGACATCATGTCTTTGCCCTCTTTATCTGAAGATCTTAAAATAACTTAAGCTTCCCTTTTTTCCAGACAAGTCCTGGTCCGCCAAGCATGAACAGGTAGCGATTATCAATCACTTTTTTCATAGCAGACGCTGTACTACCGTAAAGTTTCTTGTTTCCAACTTTACCAATTGCTTCACCTTTTCCAAGAGACGCTACTGTCCCTTTAATGTCAGGTGTAAAGCTTTCAAGCTCTTTCCCACGTACAAGATTAAGCAAGTTTTTAGAAACAGCGCCAGCAGCTTGAATCGCCACTTGAGCTGTTGGAGGAAACGGACGATTAATCTCTTCGTTAATGAGAAGTGCACAGTCACCTACAACAAAAACGTTATCGTAATCCGGTGTACGCTGGTCCTTACGAACAGGTACACGTCCACGGTTTGTTTCAAAGCCAGAATTTGCAACAATCGAGTTTCCTTGTACGCCACCGGTCCAGACAACTGTTGCTGCTTTCACTTCTTCATTCTCACCGAGGATAACACCATCTTCTGTTACTTCTTTAATCATCGTACTTGTACGAAACTCTACTCCTTTGCGCTCAAGAAGGTTCATGCCGTATTCAACAAGCTCTTCGTCGAAGCCAGGAAGAACGGTTGGAGACGCTTCCACATTAATGATTTTAACGCGATCACGTGGGATATCAAATTCTTTACAAAGTTCAGGTACACGCTCAGCTAGTTCACCAACAAACTCAATTCCAGTGAATCCAGCACCACCTACGATAATGGTTAGCAGATCATCACGACGTTCTGACTCATTGTTGTAGCTCGCAAATTGATATTCAATATGCTCACGAATCTTACGAACGGAGTTTACGCTACGAATACTGAAGGCATTCTCTTTCAAACCTTTAATACCGAACGTAGCTGGCTCAAAACCTAGTGCTAACACAAGATAATCGTACTCGAGTTCACCATTTGAGAGAATGACGCGTTTTTCATCGGGCTTCACTTCTACAACCGTGTCTTTGATAAATTTGATTTTGTTTAGATCAATAACATCTTTAATCATAATACGGGTTTTGTCATGATGCATTGTGCCTGCCGCTGGCTCATGAAGCCATGTTGTTTGATAGTGATAGTCATGCTTATTCACAAGCGTTACTTCCACTTCATTTGATCCCATCTCTTTTTGGAGACGAGCTGCTGTCATAATTCCACCGTATCCTGCACCTAGAATTGCAATTTTTGGCCTACTCACTTGAATCACATCCACCTTTTATCGGTATTTTTTTAGGACATATTAGTGATTTACCTGCTTCGTCCTATCGTGAAACGTCAATAAACGCTGATAATATATAATTTCTTGGTTCAAAATAAACAATCCTTCGAATCATCAAAAGAGATTGTTAAGTATTTCACGTTCTAGACCGAAAAAAAGAGTGATCCAGCACGCATTTTGTCATAAAATTTTCAAATCTGACGCTCCATTCTAATCATATTCTTTTTTATTTCCTTTTTCAACCTTTATAATGAAAGTTCTAGAGGTGTTTTCACCTTAGGGGTTTAGTTCCGTTTTCATTATGATTATAATAATGAAAGCACAGTGAATAATTTATAGGGGGACTGACGATGAAAGACCAACAAGAACTTTATGATATAACGATTATTGGTGGAGGTCCTGTTGGCTTATTTACCGCTTTCTACGGTGGTATGCGCCAGCTTAAGGTTAAAATAATTGAAAGTATGCCTCAGCTTGGAGGACAGCTTTCTGCACTCTATCCTGAAAAATACATTTATGATGTTGCAGGATTTCCAAAAGTACTTGCACAAGATCTTGTGGACAATCTTGTTGAACAGGCAAATCAGTTTAATCCAGATGTTGTTCTGGAACAGTCTGTTGAAGAAGTTTCCACACAAGAAGATGGCACACTATATCTTCGTTCAAATACAGGTGACGAGCACTATTCTCGTGCGGTTATTATTACCGCCGGTGTTGGGGCATTCCAACCGCGTCGCCTTAAAGTAGAAGGCGCTGACCTTTATGAAGGAAAAAACCTTCACTATTTCGTAAATGACCTGACTGCGTTTGCGGGGCAAAAGGTTCTTATTGCTGGCGGGGGAGATTCCGCAGTTGATTGGGCAAACATGCTTGAGCCAATTGCCGAAGAGGTAACATTAATTCACCGCCGTGATAAATTCAGAGCGCATGAGCATAGCGTGGAACAGTTGATGAACTCTTCTGTTAATGTTCAAACACCTTATAACATTACCGAATTCATCGGTGACGGAGAACGTATTAAGCAAGTCGTTCTCGAGCAGGTTAAAGGGGAAGAAACCATTACAAAAGACGTCGATGCAGTGATTGTGAATTACGGTTTCATTTCTTCTCTTGGTCCTATTAAAGAATGGGGTCTCGAGATTGAAAAGAATTCGATCGTCGTTAATTCTAAGATGGAAACAAATATTCCTGGTATTTATGCTGCAGGTGATGTTGCTACATATGACGGGAAAGTGAAACTCATTGCCTCTGGATTCGGTGAAGCGCCGACAGCTGTTAACAATGCCAAATCCTATATGGATCCTGATGCAAAGGTACAGCCGCTCCACAGCACAAGCTTATTCGATAAGAAAAAGTAAGTTCTACGAAAGGGAGGATAGACATGGATCAAATTCTTTTTATCATCGTTATGGTCGCAGGTCTTGGTTATTCTCTTTATAACAGTCTAAAAGAAACACCAAAACCGAATTGGCAAACGGTTAAACAGAACCTCTTTCATTCTTCTCATTAAAACGTTAAAAACCCCGTACTGCTTTGCTTGTACGGGGTTTTTAATATGTATAGGTTTTTACCATCCAAGTCCAACTTTAGTAGACAAAATGTCTTCTCCTGAGTCTTCTTTCAATGAAATTTCGTATCGGCCTTTTTGATTGGAGTATGCGAGCGTTTTTTCTTTAAAAGCGACATTTGCCTGATAGCGAACTTCAAACGTTTCGGCCTCAACATCTCCAGATCCCTCTTCATGTATCTTTACTGTAAACAATAGAATCCCCTCCTTCTACAGTCATTTTATCACCGTAAGAAATCTTGAGATATGACAAATAGTTTACACCATGACCATGTTTTTCCATGAAAATTATTTTCTAGACAGCACATTCAACATGATTATTTTCTTCTTAATGCGGGTAAACATGAAGTAGACTTACAATACAAGTGCAGGAGGATTTACTTATGAATCGATTACAAAACAAAACAGCGGTGATTACTGGAGCGGCAACAGGCATTGGAAAAGCAACAGTTGAACTCTTCTCAAAAGAAGGCGCAACGGTGTTGTGTGCTGATGTGAATACAGAAGAAATGAACAAAACGGCAGATAAATTAAATAGCGAAGGCGGTAACGTAAAAACCTACCATGTCGATGTTTCAAGCGAGGATAGCGTAACAAGCTTTGCGAATCAAGTGAAAGAAGAATATGGCACAATTGATGTTCTCTTTAATAACGCTGGTGTTGATCAGCAAGGTGGTAAAGTTCACGAATATCCGGTGGAATTGTTTGATCGTATTATTTCTGTTGACCTAAGGGGTACATTTTTAACAAGTAAATACTTACTTCCCCTTATGATGGATAATGGTGGTTCAATCATTAACACGTCTTCGATGTCAGGTAGAGCCGCAGATCTTGATCGTTCAGGGTACAATGCGGCGAAAGGCGGCATTACGAACTTTACAAAAGCCATGGCGATTGACTATGCAAGACAAGGAATTCGCGTGAACTCACTCTCCCCTGGTACGATTGAGACACCATTAATTGATGAGCTTGTCGGTTCAAAAGAGAAAGAAATGGGTCAGAAGTTTAGAGAGGCCAACAAGTGGATTACGCCGCTTGGAAGACTTGGACGTCCTGATGAAATGGCTAAAGTGGCATTATTCTTAGCATCAGATGATAGTTCATACGTTACAGGTGAAGATATTACAGCTGATGGTGGCATTATGGCCTATACGTGGCCTGGTAAAATGCTTATTGATGAGCAGTGGAAAAAAGAAACCGAATAAGTGACAGAAACCCCGATGCTAATTGCATCGGGGTTTCTTTGTATTTAAGCCCACCACATCTCAGTTGGCTGTTCAACAATTAAGACAGACTGAAGGTTCTTAACCGCCGTTTGGAACCCTTCGTTAATCGACATAAGTGGGTCTTCATGTTCAATACTCACAACATGATCATAGCCATATGTACGAAGCGCACTCATCATATGGGACCATTCTTGATTGCTGTGTCCACAGCCGACTGAGCGGAACGTCCAAGCACGCGTTTTGACTTCGCCATATGGCTGCATGTCGGTTAAACCGTGCATGTTCACATTATCTTGATCAATATACGTATCTTTGGCATGGAAATGATGAATCGCATTTTCTTTTCCAAGAATTTTTATGGCTGCGACAGGATCAATTCCTTGCCACCACATGTGACTAGGATCAAGGTTTGCTCCAACAGCATCGCACGTTAATTCACGAAGCTTCAGCATTGTGTAAGGTGTGTGAACAAGGAAACCACCATGAAGCTCAAGACCAATTTTCACGTTATAATCTTTCGCAAACTGACCCCACTCTTTCCAATAAGGAACAAGCTTTTCTTCCCACTGCCACTTTAGGACATCTGAGTATTCAGCCGGCCATGGCGTGACTGGCCAGTTTGGATTTTTGGCCTCTTCACTATCTCCTGGTGTGCCGGAGAAGGTATTCACCACTGGAACGTTCATCGCTGATGCCAATTTAACTGTCTTAACGAACGTGTCATGGCATTCCTCCGCAAATTTCTTATCTGGAGAAAGTGGATTTCCGTGACAGCTAAACGCACTAATTTCAAGTCCTCTTGCGTGCACTTTATCAAGATATTCAGCTCGTTTTTCTTCGCTTTCTAGCAGTTCATCCAGATTGCAATGCGCATCACCTGGATAGCCTCCCGTACCAATTTCGACCGCTTTTAGTCCAGACGCTTTCGCATGATCAAGCATCTCTTCAAATGATTTATCTGAAAATAGAACAGTAAATACACCTAGTTTCATATGATCACTCCTACGTTTTTAATCAAGTCGAATGCTTCGACCAGTGGAACAGCTTTCATAAATGGCTTCAATTACCTGAGATACGCGTCTCGCCTCTTCTGATTTTACAACTGGTTGTTCAAGTCCTAGACAGCTGTTAACGAAATTTGCTGCTTGAGGTAATCCCGGATCTTCCTCTCCCGGCGTCCATTGACTGCTTGTGTTTAGAAGCATGCCATGCTGTGCTTTATTTAATTGAAATGGAAAGACATCAATCCCTCCATCGCTTCCAGAAATACTCACTGCTTCTTTGTCCTCTGCAATGTTTGCAGACCAGGATGTTTCAAACAGCATAGAGACATTATTATCAAATCGAATGTAAGCTGTTACATGATCATCCACATTGAATGTTTCATGATCAAATGTTCCCCACTGGTTGACCTGTGAAGGGGTTTTACTAAGGCGATTATAGGTTGTACCAGTGACTTCAACTGGCTTTGCATTTCCCATCAACCACATGCTTAAATCCAGGAAATGACAGCCGTAGTCGATTAAACTGCCACCGCCTTGAAGCTGCTTATTCGTAAACACACCCCACCCAGGAACTTTTCTGCGCCTGAGAGCTTGCACTCTTGCGACCATTGGATCGCCAATTTCATTCTCTTGAATAAGCTGACGTGCGGCACGTGGCTCTTTCATAAAACGATAGTGATAGGCAATCGATAGAATTTTTCCTGAGGATTCCTCAGCTGCGATCATCCGATCACATTCTTCTACCGTCATCGCCATCGGCTTCTCACAGAGAACATGAACGCCAGCAAGTAACGCCTGTTCTGCAAGGTCAGCATGAAACTTATTCGGAGTGCAAATCGTAACAGCATCTACTTCTTTAAACAGAGCTTGAACATCTTCATAGACATTCGGAATCGCAAACACGAGAGCAGCTTGCTTTGCTTTCTCATAATCGACGTCATAAACACCAAACAACTCTACTTGTTCAGAGAGTTGTTGGTACGCTGGGATGTGACGGGACTGGGCAATGCCGCCAGACCCGATAATCCCCATACGTAATTTCTTCACTTGATCACCTCAGGCTAATGATTTTCTTCGTTTCGTTCGACTCTAATGCCGCTAAAACTACTTGTAGCGAGTTCATTCCCTCCGTTCCACTGACAGGAACCTCTTTGTCTCGGACAATGCTGTCTACAAAGTGATCAATCACCTGTGAACTCGATTGACCGCCACTTTCATTTGTTTGAATCCCACCGAGCTCATATTTCACCACTTCTCCTGTCTGATGTTGAACAACGAGTGAATTCACTGGATCCTCTTCAAGTCTTAAGATCGCCTTCTCTGCATAGATAATCGTTGAATTGTCTTCCTTCGCTGTATAGGCCCAGCTTGCAGCTAGCGTTCCGATAATACCGCTCTCAGACTTTAGGATACAAACAGCATTATCATCAACCGTTGCAAATTCCTTCGCACTTGTTTCAACAAATGACCCAACTTCGACAATTTCTTCATTTAATAAGTAGCGGATGAGGTCTGTCTTATGAACGCCAAGATCTCCCATTGCTCCAATAAACGCTTTATCTTTCTCAAAGAACCAGCTCTCTTTACCATCCACACTCCATCCTTCAGGTCCTGGATGGCCAAAAGCGGTTCGGAAGCTATACACTTTGCCGATTTCACCGCTGGCTAGAATTTCCCTTGCTTTGGCATGAGATGGCACGAATCGTTGATTATGCGCAATCATTAACTTCTTCCCACTCGTGCTAGCCGTTTCAATCATTTCTTCGGCATCTGCACGTGATGTTGCCATTGGTTTTTCACAAAGCACATGCTTTCCTGCTTTTAATGCAGCAATAGAAATCGGGGCATGAAGGTAGTTTGGCGTACAAACGCTTACAGCATCAATCTCACTATTTTGAAGCAACTCTTCATAACTTTCATAAGCTTTTGCGCCATAAAGAGCAGCCGTTTCATCCGCTCTTTTTTTCACAATATCACACACCGCAACAATTTTTATATGTGTGTTTGCCGCGTATTCTGGTAAATGACGGTGTTTCGCAATACTCCCACATCCGATTACACCAATTTTTAATTCATTCATGGTTTCTCCTCCTCTATCAATCTCTTATTTAGACGTGATGGTTTCAAGCGGTTTTGCATTTCCATAGACTGGCTTTGGGATCGTCGTCGGTTTAGCCCAGGCAACCGCATTTTTCATAACACGTTGAATCTCTTTGTGGTAATAAGTTGGGTACGTTTCGTGACCGGGTCTAAAATAGAAGACTTTTCCTTGCCCACGCTTATATGTACAGCCGCTTCTAAAGACCTCTCCGCCTTCAAACCAGCTTACAAACACAAGCTCATCTGGTGCAGGGATATCAAAATGTTCCCCATACATCTCTTCTCGCTCAAGCTCGATTTTTTCCCCAAGACCTTCTGCAATTGGGTGAGTTGGATCAACAACCCACATTCTTTCTTTCTCATCTGCTTCACGCCATTTCAAATCACAGCCTGTCCCCATCAACTTCTTGAAAATTTTCGAAAAGTGACCGGAATGAAGGACGATAAGACCCATTCCATCTAGAACACGCTGATGAACGCGATTGACAATTTCATCAGCTACTTCTTCGTGAGCAATATGTCCCCACCAGAGAAGAACGTCAGTGTTATTCAGCACTTCTTCAGATAAGCCATGTTCAGGTTCGTCCAAAGTGGCCGTTTTCACTTCAAAATCCTCTTTTAGAAATTCAGCAATCGCACCGTGAATCCCATTTGGATACACGCTTCTTACTTCTTCACTGCTTTGTTCATGACGATTTTCATTCCATACAGTAACGTTAAGCATTCAAATCCACTCCTATTTGATCTATTCTTTTACTGAACCTGATGTTAAACCTGATACAATTCTTCTTTGGAAAATCAGTACCATAATGACGAGCGGAACCGTTACAACGACAGTCGCTGCTGAAATCTCTCCCCATGGAATCGTATATTGACCCTGGAAAAGCGCAATTCCGACTGGTACCGTTTTAAACTTATCTGCTGTGTTAATCGTAAGAGCAAACAAGAACTCATTCCATGCGGCAATAAAGACAAGAATAGCAGTCGTGAAAATGCCTGGCACCGCAAGCGGCATAATGACTTTCCAATACGTCTGCCATAGCGAAGCCCCATCGATCTTTGCGGCTTCTTCCAAATCGAACGGAATTTTACGGAAAAACGTCACAAGGATCCAGATGGATAACGGAAGAGTAATCGTTGTATACGGAATGATTAACCCAAGGTAACTATTTGTAAGTCCTAGATTTTTTAGAAAAATATAGATCGGTGAAATTGTCGCCACCTGTGGAAACATCGAGACAGAAAGCACAACACCTAGAATAATCGATTTCCCTCTAAAGTTCAGACGAGCGATGGAATAGGCAGCGAATGAAGCAACGAGAACGGTGTAAACGGTTGTGATTGTTGCGACCACAGCACTATTCCAAAGATATCGCATGAAAGGATAATCTACGAAAACGGATACATAGTTTTGTAGGGTAGGATTATTCGTAAAAGGATTGAACGCTTTATCTCCAAAAAGCTCGGACAGCGGTTTAATCGAGCTTGCAAGCATCCATAGAAACGGAAACATGACGACAAAGACAAACACGACTAGGAAAACATAAAACATCGGTCCCGCTTTCTTATTCATCTGGCTGACCCTCCTTCTTTATGATAAAATACATTCTCATTTCTTTCCAGAACCATCGTTTATTAATTCAGCACCAAGCAATTTGATGAAGATCCCTGAGATAATCGCTACACAGATAAACACAACAACAGCAATGGCTGAACCTTCACCAAAATTTGTTTGCTTAAACATGATGGTATAAGCTAGCATTGAAATAGTTTCCGTTGAGTTAGCTGGGCCTCCGCCTGTTAATACGAAGATTAAGTCGAAGACGCGGAAAGCATCAAGGGTACGAAATAAAAGCGCAACGAGAAGACTCGTTTTCAGTAGCGGTAATGTTATCGTGACGAACTGCTTCCACTTATTCGCTCCGTCAATTGAAGCTGCTTCGTAAAGAGAAGATGGAATCGTTTGCAGACCAGCTAATAAAAGGAGCGCCATATAAGGTGTCGTTTTCCATACATCAGCAAAAATAACTGAGAACATGGCGCCTGTGTCTGTCGTAAGGAGCATGGCCATGCGATCAATGATGCCTACATCTTCAAAGAGCTTCGCTACAATACCATTCTGACCATCATATAGGAACTTCCACATGAGGGCTGCAACAGCTGTTGGAATCGCCCATGGAATAAGGATACTCGCTCGAATTAATCCTCTTCCTAAGAAAGCTTTGTTAATTAGTAACGCAATCGCAAGACCTAGAATAAGCTCAGCAAGTACCGATATGAAGGTAAATACCGTTGTATTCCACAGTGATTTCCACATCCTCTGATCGGTTAAGTTATCTTTGTAATGGTCAAATCCGATGAAGTTTGGCTCGACGACAATTTCAGTAAGAGCAGAGGATAAACCAACAATTTTATCTCCCTTTTCCAACTCTCCATTTTCATTGATTGTCATTAAGTCGTTGTTGATGGCTTTAACAGAAGACGTAAAATCCTTTGCGACACTTTCATCGATTTCAACGTATTTCATATCGTCTGGAACTTTTTCAAAGCTATCAAGTTTCGCATTAATGACATCGTAATTTTCTTCTGCTTTCGGATTCTCTCTGATACTTGCATCAAGATTTTCAAGCGTTACCTTCATTTCTGTTAGCTCTTCGCTTGAGTTTCCTTTATCAATTTCAGAATTAATGGCTCCGACCAAGAAAGGGTAGTTTTGCAAGTACCGATCGAGATCGATTTGATAATTGAGATGTACTTCTGATTTAGTTGGTTCGTTTAATCGAAGATCAAAGAGACTGAAATAAAAGGATTGAAAAACCGGCCAAATGGAAATGGCTAAAATTAAAATAAGTGCAGGTGCAACGAGTAGATACCCAACAACCGTGTCATTTTTCTTTTTCTTCTTTTTTGGCTGTTTGTCTACTTTAATAGGCCCTTTAGGATCGATATCTGTTTGCATACCAACGCTCCTCTCTTATAGAAAAATGTGTCTAACCGGTTTAATGGAAAGACACCATTTTCTGATCCTTCAACAGCTCTACGTGAAGGAAAGACATTAGCCTTCTACTTGAAGGCTAATGATCTTTTCAATTATTTTTCTAGCTTTTCATTCATTTCTTTTTCCATTGCAGCTACAGCTTCTTCAGGAGTTTCTTCTCCTGCGATCGCCTTAGATACGTGGATTTGAATGATTTCAGAGATTTCAGGGTAGTTTGGAGCTACAGGACGTGAAACAGCTGCTTCAAGTGCTGTTTGGAATCCTTCTTCTCCAAAGAAAGGATTGGCGTCGATAATTTCTTTATCATCATAAAGTGCTGGCAGTGTTGGTGCATGAGATCCTTCAATCGCATCAATCTTCTGACCTTCTTGACCAGTCATAAATTTCAAGAATTCCCATGATTCCTGTGGATGTTCAGAGAACTTATTGATTGCACCCATCCAGCCACCAAGTGCTGCCGCTGAGCCTGCATCACCTTCAGGAAGAGGGGCCACTTCTACATTCCCTACGATTTTTGACTGCTCTTCATCATTCGCAAGAGCATACTGATAAGGCCAGTTACGAATAAATGGAGCCTGTCCTTCAATAAATGCCGTGTGAGATTCTACTTCAGTAAACGTATTGATGTTACCTGGTACGAAATCAGAATTGGCAACTTCAACAAGCTTGCTAATCCCCTTAATAGCTTCAGGACTATTGACCACGACTTCGCCATTCTCATCAATAAAAGCCCCACCGTATGAAGCGACAAATTCAACTGCGTTACACACAAGACCTTCATATTGCTTCGCTTGCATTAAGTAACCAAATTTCGTGCCTTCCTGACCTTTTAGTTCAGAAGCCTGAGACATCAAGTCATCCCATGTTTTTGGAGCTTCAGATACTAAATCTGAGCGATAGAAAAGCATGCCAGCATCAATAAATTTCGGCATTGCCCACTGCTTACCGTTAAACGTTGCAGCTGTCACTGGACCCTGGTTATAGTCATCCATGTTTACTCCGTCTTTTTCAATAAAACGATCAAGAGGAAGAACATATCCAGCTTGAGCAAATTCTGCCGGCCAGACGACATCGATATCAAACACATCGATTTCAGAGGATTCTGCGTTTAGCATCGTGACATAAGCATCGTGCTGTGCGCCTGTGTCTGTTGGCATTTCACGGAACTCAATTTCAATGTTTGGATTTTGCTTCATAAATTCTTCAACCATGACATCAGTTGCACCAGTTGCATCTTTACCACGCGCATAAACGAGTTTTACTTTTTCTCCGTCACCTGAGCTCGCCTTTTCATCACCAGAATTGTTGCTTGAATTACTTGAAGAATTATTTGAAGAACATGCAGATAGAACAAGAATAAGAGCCAAAACGATAAAAAGTAGTTTACTATTCTTCAATATTCGCATTATAAAAAATCCCCCTTAATTTTGTTGAAATCGATACCAATTTTGAAATCGATTTCAATAAAGATAGCGCTTACATTATTCGTAAGCTAAGTCGACTTACGAATCACGAGTGATAATGGTAACTCCATGACGCTCTGACTAACACGATCGCGCTTTCCTTTTAAACAATCCATAAAAATAATCATGGCACGACCGCCAATTTCGGCACCCGGTTGATAAATGGTCGTTAGCTCTGGTTCGATCATACTTGCAATAGGCTGATCATCAAATCCGAGTATCGCCATGTCACCCGGAACATCCAACCCATTTCGCTTCGCTTCCTTCACCATTGCTGCCGCTACTTCATCCCCACCAGTAAAGATGGCTGTCGGTCGTTCTGGTAACGATAAAATTTTGTTAAATGTTTTAATACCATCCTCCATTGTATATGTATCATGGAAGATCCACTCTGATTTCACTTCTAGACCAGCTTCATGAACTGCTTGAAAGAACCCTTTGCGACGATCATTAGATAGTCCGCTAGTCGATCCCATACAATAACCAAGTCGCTGATGTCCTCGCTCAATCAGATGCTTTGTTCCTAAATAACTCCCCTGAACCTGGTTTAATCGAACCATCGGTACGGTTGCATCATGATGATATTCATTACACAAAACAATTGGTCCATGTGCGGTATACGGCTGAATTTCTTCCCAGTCATTTTCAATTGAAGTGAAGATGACACCATCAACTTGCTTCGTTTGCAAGAGATTGAGAAATTCAAGTTCCTTTTTTTTACTTGATTTGGTCTGGCAAATAATGAGCTGAAAACCATTTTCTTCAGCCACTTCCTCAATGCCATCTAAAATTAGTGTAAAAAATGGATTGGTTAGTCTTGGAATCAATACCGCGACAAGGTTCGTTCTCCGATTTCGTAAATTTCGAGCAGAGGTGTTCGGAAAATACCCCAGTTCCTTCATCGCCTCATGAACTAATTCGCGCTTGTCCTTTGAGACGTGTGGATAATCATTGATAACCCGTGATACTGTTGCCCGTGATAATCCTGTGTAGCTTGCGACGTCAGCAATTGTGGCCATGTTACATCCTCCTCAGAAAGTGCAAAAGACCCTCCCTTCGTTTGTAATCGATTTCATGAAATCGATTACAAACATCATATCGCAAGTTCACAGATTGTTCAACGATATTTTCAAAATATTATAACGGTTTTATTTTTTAAGCTGAATTTCTCGTAAGTACTTGTAACTTTGTGTCACACTTTCGATCGGATCGAAATCACAATTATCTTGTTCGACTACCCACCATTTGACTCCGCAATTCTCCCCCTGCTCAATCACTTCTTCAATAGCGATGTTTCCAGTTCCAAGAATAGCCGTTGCTTCTCTTTCATCGTCGGATCGATCTTTTAAGTGGATTACTGGCGTTCTTCCTGCAAATTTTTGCATCCATTCTACAGGATCATGGCCAACTTGGTTGAGCCAATAAATATCAAATTCAGCCTGAATCGCATGATGGGCGTCTAATATCCGGTATAAGTCACTGCCTTCCATACTGCGCCCAAGTTCAAAATCATGGTGATGATAGACGATTTCCATGTCTTGCTTCGTACAAACAAGTGCTGCATATTTCATAGTCTCTGCTACATTTTTATAGTCTTCCTCGCTTCTTCTTTCAGGTGGCAACCATGGGCAAACAATCCTTCTATTCCCTAACACTTTTTGTTCCTCGATAACCGCTTCTAACTCATTTTCAATTCGTTCAATTGGCACATGGTGTCCAATGACAGCTAAACCAAGTTCATCTAACTTGCTTTTTACTTCTTTAGGCTCATGACCATGAAGCCCAGCAAGCTCAACCCCTTCATATCCAATCGCTTTGACCCTTATAAGCGTTTCAAAAAAATCTTTTTCACATTCATTTCGTAATGTATAGAGTTGTAGACCTACACCAATTGCACTCATTTTATGACACTCCTTTTATATTAAAATCATTTTGAAGTTTAACCCCATTGCTCGTTGTTCTGCGCCAAAACCTTCCTGAAATAAAACTTCTCCACCACCCACTAGTTTTCGATAAAACGACTGAAATCCCTTTTTTATGACAAAAAAACAATTGATTATTTTTCTTTAGATTTTCAGCTGCTCATTTAACTCATGACCGAGGGCATACAGAACTGTCCGCGATCCGTATGTACCGTGGCTCACGCCATTTCGATCTCGCTTATTTCCAAGCCCTACAAATTGTTCCGATCAGCGAAGTCCAATAAGTGGAATTCGCTGATCGGAATAATAGCCGAGTTGGTATGTGGCATCAGGATATTTAGTAGAAGCCCTTACTTCTTCAAAAGTGAATAAATCGCTTGTAGATAACCTTCGACAGGAGCTGCTTTTTTAATAAGCTCTTCGGATTTCTCCAGTTCTTTTTGGTAGTCAATCGCTTGTTTCAAGAGAGATTTCGCCATTGATAATTGACTTGATGATAACGAAGATCGATTCATTGGATCACCCCTATCCCTCGATCTTTTCCCATAATGAGAAACAAGCCAACCTCGAAATGCGCATTTTCGGCGATAATAAAAAAACTCCTCCACTGCTCTGCAGAAACAGAACAATGGAGGAGTTTACGTTGTTTTCGGTGCTTAACAATTCTCCGGCGTACCAGCGTTTGTCGCTGTTTTAAACGAAGAACCACAGCCGCATGATGCGATTGCATTCGGGTTATCAATCGTAAACCCGCCGCCCATCATGTTTTGTTTATAATCAATCTTCACACCTTCTAAGACCGGTGCGCTTTCGTTATCCATAATAATCGTAACGCCATGCTGAGGATCTAGTGCTTGATCATCGGCTTTCATCTCAGTATCAAAACCCATACCGTAACTTAAACCAGTACAGCCGCCACCTTTTACACCGACACGCAAGTAAAGGTTGTCGCCTTCTTCTTGCTTCATCATTTCTTTTACCTGTGCTGCTGCAGCTTCAGATAAATGGATCATTAAAATCCCTCCAATCACCGTAATGCTACTTCTAGTATACCGCGCGATCGAACTGAGCTCAACAATTGAACCTCAGACGCTCGCTTCTCTATATTTCAACTTCAAGATCATATTATGTTTTTCATCAAGTTTTTGACTATAAGCGAGTACATCCGGATGATTTAATCCAAGAACGATAGCTGTTTGGATCATTTTTTCTCGTAAAATTTCAATTTCTTCGTTGTAGTGCTGCATCTTTTCACCGTACAAGTTCCGAATCCTCTCTCTCCTCTATGCCTCCTATCATTCTACATGATCATCCTTTTTCTGACAAACGCGCTATTTCACAAAGTATACGCCTGTTGAAATGGTGACAGCAGGCCCCGTCATCCAAACATGATCATCCATATCCCAGGTAATGTCTAAGTCACCACCAGCAAGATGAACGGTTACCTTTGTTCCTTTAGGTGTTTTATCGTTTAATACGCCCGCTACAACAGCCGCACACGCTCCCGTTCCACATGCCTGCGTGATGCCTGAACCACGTTCCCATACGCGAAAGTGATACTCACTACTCGATACTACCTCAACAAATTCTACATTAATGCTTTCAGGAAATAGCTCGTGATCAGTAAAATAAGGTCCAGCCGTCATAAGAGGGGCAGAATGGATGTCATCCACAAACATAACCATATGAGGATTTCCCATTGATACACCTGTCATTCGAAGTGATTCATTTTCAAAAGCAATCGGTTCATTAATGACTTCTTCGCCTTCTTCCCCAAGCATTGGGAGGCTACCTCTTGTCCAGGTAGGTTTGCCCATATCAATCGTTACCGTTTCAACCCGATCATGAACGAGATGAACTTCTGCTTGCACGAGGCCGGCTAACGTTTCAATCGCAAATTTTCTTCCAGAAACAAGATTGTTTTCATAGGCATACTTCGCTACACAGCGTAAACCATTCCCGCAATTTTTACCTTCAGAACCATCTTTATTAAAGATTCTCATCTTCACTTCAGCTTGATCAGATGGACAAATTAATATCATTCCATCGGAGCCGATTCCTGTATGCACATCGGAAACTTCTCTTGCATAGTGAGGAAGGTCTTCTTCTTTTAACTTTTGTTCAAACAAATTGATGTAAATGTAATTGTTACCGAGACCGTGCATTTTGGTATACGTAATTTCCTGCAATGCTGTCACTCTTTCTCTCTATTATTGGTTTTTTCGAACGGCTTCTGTCGTCCAAAAATAGTCGCTATCAATTTTTTCAATCATGAGCTTGCCGTTACAGCAAGGCATCACGAGTCTTGTTTTTATTTCTTCACAGCCCTGCTGATAATCGCGCTCTGTCATCGGTGTTAACACATTCTCACTATGACAAAATGGGCATTTCGGAACGTAGACGTCACCCATCATACGATCATATGGCAATGTATGTTCAAAGCTACTCACCAGTGATCCCTCCTGTTTTATGATTGAAACAAGTATATCGTAACATAGTGAAAAAACAACAATGCTTTGCCTGAATCATCAGTCGCTTAAGAGCGGGTATAAAAAAAAGCCCCTTTTAAAGAGGCTTATAAACTTTAAAAAATAAGCATACCTGCAATCGCAGCGTTTAGAAGGTTTGCAAGCGTACCAGCTAGGATCGCACGCATTCCAAATTTCGCAATTTCTGGACGACGTTTCGGAGCAAGTCCCCCAAGTCCTCCAAGTAGAATGGCAAGAGATGAGAAGTTTGCAAATCCACATAGTGCAAAGCTGATAATCGCTACTGACTTATCAGTCAAGCTACCAGCGCTAATTTCTGGACCGAAAGAAGAGAATGCCACAAATTCATTTAGAATTAATTTCTGTCCAATATAGTTACCAGCTTGTACAGCATCTTGCCATGGAACTCCAATGACAAAGGCTAGTGGTGAGAAGATGTATCCTAAAATTTGCTGAATGGTCAAGCTTTCAGCGCCAAACCAACCGCCTACTGCACCCAATAAACCATTTAGAAGCGCAATTAAAGCAATAAATGCAAGAAGCATAGCCCCTACGTTCAAAGCAAGCTTTAGACCGTCTGAAGCTCCGTCTGCCGCAGCATCAATCACGTTAACGTGATTTTCATTTCGTTCCATCTTGATCTCTTTTGCAGTTTCTGGTGTTTCCGTTTCAGGCATAATCAGCTTGGCCATTAATAGACCGCCTGGTGCTGCCATGAAACTTGCCGCAAGTAGGTACTCAAGCGGTACGCCAAGAAGAGAATAACCAATTAAGACTGAACCAGCAACCGAAGCAAGTCCACCTGTCATTACGGCAAATAGCTCTGATTTCGTCATTTTATCAAGGTAAGGTTTAATCACAAGCGGCGCTTCCGTTTGACCAACAAAAATATTAGCTGTTGCTGAAAGTGATTCCGCTTTACTAGTTCCAAGTGCCCAAGAGATCGCTCCACCAAGGATGCGAATCACCCATTGCATGATCCCTAGGTAATAAAGAACTGAAATAAGAGACGAGAAGAAGATAATAATGGTTAGAACTTGAAATGCAAAGATCATCCCAATATCTTCATTACCAATTAAGCCACCAAATAGGAATCCAATTCCTTCATTAGCATAGCCTATAATATCTTGAACGAATAAGGACAATTGTTTTAAAGCAGCCTTACCCGCTTCCCATTTAAGTACAACAAATGCAAATGCAACCTGAATCGCAAGTGCTCCTAGCACAGTACGAAGGTTAATCGCTTTACGGTTAGTAGAAAAGATTAGTGCAATGGCAAAAAGAACGGCCATACCACCTAATCCCCATAGAATTTGCATATTTTACACCCCTCGTTAAATATTGTATCCGTTTATAAGCATAGGCTACCCCATTACCAGATTTTAAAAATAAAAAGATTATAGCACCCAGCTAAATATAGCGCTTACAAACAGTATTTTTGTTGTCTGAAAATTCGACATTTTTCGCGGTTAGGCGGAAAATAAAAAGTCTGCTCTCTCTCTATCAGACTTCAATGAACCTTTGTCATTATAACACAGAATATAAACAATGAAAGCCCTTAATTGTCTTCATTTAATTTTTGTGTAATTTTTTTAATTAATGCTTCTGATGTATCTGCATTGATTAACCGTCCTTCAACAATGGCAAACGCTTCACTATAACAGTTCCCACAATAACCAAGGCAACCATAATCAATCAATTCAACTTCAGGGATCTTCTCTAATGCTTCCCACACGACCTGATTATCCCTTAAATTACCAGAACAAAATTCAACGGTTTTCACGTTCATCCCACTCCCCAGTAAAGCAATTTAGAATTGTTATTGTACATAAGTCTTAGTTTCGCTATACTTTTAACTGTCATAAATAATACAAATGTATAAGTATAGTATAGCGCGTGTCGCTTCCTTTTTTCTTCCTAATTCTCCAATTCTTCTTAAGCTTTTCTATTCTATATAGGAAGACAGCGTTATTGAATTTTATCAAAGGGGACCTCTTATCATGAAAAGGCTAGTGCTTTTAGGCGGCGGATACGGTGGTATGCGCATTCTACAGAAATTATTTTCATCTGATTTACCAGAAGACCTCACGATTACGCTTGTTGACCGGAATCCATATCACAGTATGAAAACGGAATATTATGCACTTGCTGCTGGAACAGCAAGTGACCATCACATCCGCGTCCAATTTCCAGTTCATCAAAAGCTTGAAATCAAATATGGCGAAATTGAAAAGATTGATCTTGACGCAAATGAAATTCACTTGAAAGATGATGACAATCTGGCTTACGACACTCTTGTGATTGGTCTTGGTTGTGAAGATAAATATCATAATGTACCAGGTGCGGATGTCCATACATTAAGTATCCAAACCATTGATTCATCAAGAAGAACATATGAAACCTTGAATAATCTTGGCGCTAACTCCATTGTTGGAATTGTTGGAGCTGGCCTGAGCGGCGTTGAGCTTGCTAGTGAACTTCACGAAAGCAGACCTGACCTTCAAGTCAAACTTTTTGACCGTGGTCACACCATCCTCTCTGCTTTTCCTGAGAGACTTGGTAAATATGTTCAATCCTGGTTTGAAGAACGCCATGTAGAAGTTGTGAGTGAATCAAATATTACCAAAGTAGAACCGAATACGCTGTTTAATCACGGCGAACCCGTTCACTGCGATTCGATCGTTTGGACAGCAGGCATTCAGCCGAATAAACTTGTCCGTGACCTCGATGTTGAAAAGGATCCACAGCAGCGGGTCATTCTAAAAGAAGATCACTCCATACCCACTCACGGAAATGCCTTTGTCGTTGGAGACTGCGCAAGTTTGCCGCATGCTCCAAGCGCGCAACTAGCTGAAGAACAGGCCGAACAAATTGCCCTTGTTTTACAAAAGCAATGGAAAAATGAGACGCCTCCAGCCCTTCCACCGATTAAAATAAAAGGAACCTTGGGATCACTTGGTAGTAAACATGGCTTTGGTGTCATGGCGAATCGGCCACTTACTGGTCGTGTGCCGCGCTTACTTAAGTCAGGGATCTTATGGATGTATAAGAATCATAATGGATAAGTCAAAACCCCTCTACTTCATAGTGGAGGGGTTTTTGGTTAAAAGCTTACATATGGATTATGTAAAATCATCGAATGGAGTTTAGCTGATAAACTGGAAAAAACCTCCCGTCAAGGTATGAGCTTTCTCATAGAATAAAAAAAGAGCAAGTCGCTTTCAACTCGCTCATCTTTCCTATTTTATGCTGTAGCTGATTGATCTTCCAATACAGCATACAAATCTTTCAATCTTGGGTTTCCTTCTGAGACAATTTCATTTTGAACGACGATGACGGGATAAAATAAATCTTCTTCTACCACTTTAGCAGCGAAAATTGCTTCTGCTCCTGAAAGCTGACTATGAATATCAATATATCGAACGTCAATTTGGCGATCTGGATATTTCCGATCAAGGGCAGCTTTTAGCCATTCAGCTGTTTCTTCTGAAGAAGGCAGGTTCACACAGCTTGCACAGCGTTCGCCCGCTCCATAGACGAGTACTTCTTCCATGATGAAAAACGTCCTTTCTATTCAATCCATTTTCCTATATTGTACCTTATCCCATAGAGACAGAAAAGAACCATTCGCCTTTTTTATCGTAGCCATCGCTTGGGTGTATGTTCCATCTTGAATCTCATTTCATACCATGATAAAGTAGGATGAGAATAATAATCATTCCACAATAACACATAGATTTTTTACATCATCATTAGTATAATGGAAGTATGAAGGGAGTCGATGAATGATGCAAGAGCAAGTACAAGATGTATTGAATAAACTGCGTCCATTCCTCCTGCGTGACGGCGGAGACGTAGAGCTTGTAGACATCGAAGAAGGTGTAGTAAAAGTACGTTTAATGGGAGCGTGCGGCAGCTGCCCTAGTTCCACGATTACACTTAAAGCAGGAATCGAGCGCGCACTACTTGAAGAAGTTCCTGGTGTAACCGAACTTGAGCAAGTATTTTAAACCAAACACATTCATCCCCTCCAATAATGGAGGGGATTTTTTATGCTTTAACTTAACCAATCCACTCGTCTCATTTGACTCCCATAGTCTCCCATTAACTCTTGAAACAACAACCGATACACTTCTTCACGCTCACCTTCTCTTCTCACAAATCTCTTTAAATTCAAGAGGCTACGTTCTTTCTCTTTCAAATTCCCGTCACTATAATAATGTTCAACCGTTTCAACATAAGGGAGAGGAAAGAGCAAGCGAGCATATAAAAGGTTCCAGTCCATCTGATTTAGCGTACGGCGTTCATGATAGTCCCACAGAAATTGCCTGATCGCTTCGAAATTCCCATCTCCTTCTACTAATTCATATCGAATCCATTCGGCAAGGTCTCTAGCCGGATGATCTAATATAAAATCGTTCGGAAAAAGTCCATCTGAATTCCTACGGTATTTTGCTGTGTAGCGGTTAAACGCAAGCGTTCTCACTTGAAATGGATTCATTCCCGTATCGATGCCACAATCAACAATATACTGAATCGCATTTTCGGCTAATCCAGAATAATATGGAAAGGTTTCAATAAACCATTCATCAAATTCTCGATGAGACTGTCCCTGATTCTTCAATTCTTCTCGAAAGGATTCCAGTTGATCCATTCGATACTGCCATCTCAACTGCCATGGTTGAATTTCCGGTAATTCCGTATAAGCAGCTAGTAGGTTTCCTCCCTTTCGATGAAGTAACGCTAGACGACTCCCATCACGATAATGGGTGTGCTCGATTCGTTGGAGTGGTTTTTGATAGAGAACATAAGCTTCATTTTGGATCGTCTCCACATACTTCCCTCTTCTTGATGCAAGCGGCAACATCGTCGGTTCGTTTTGTTGATTAAAATAATTCGCTACCATCACATACCAAGGAAATTCACTTTCCTGCTCCATTTGCGCCCGTTTTAAAATAAACTCCGATTGATCTGAACTCCGAAGTAAATAACCACCCTTTTCCTCGTGCTGTAATTCAATCACAATGCCATATTGATGAAAAATCTCGCGCTCTAACATGCTAACCCTCCGACATTTCGTCTTTGTATGTGTACTATATGCCTAAAGCGCCCAATCGGTGTAATGGCTTCTTTTGAACTTTACTGTCATATTTCTATGCCTTTCTCCATATACTAATATAATCAACTCTATCCAATACCAATTTACTATAAAGTTAGGTGGGACTAGAATGGGCCAAGAATCTATGGACCTTGTCGAAAAAGCAGCAAGAAGTAAATTAAAAGAACGCGGCGTTGAAGTTAAAGACATTGCAGACCTTGTTTATTACCTTCAAGAAAAATATCACCCTAACCTTCAAATCGAAACGTGTATTCAAAATGTGGAGCGGGTGCTTTCAAAAAGAGAAGTTCAAAATGCTGTATTAACGGGTATTCAGCTTGATGAATTAACCGAAAGAAAGATGCTCGATCAGCCGCTACAAGATATTTTAATGAAAGATGAAGGATTATATGGAGTAGATGAAATTATTGCTTTATCCATTGTGAATGTATATGGTTCCATAGGATTTACAAACTATGGATTTATTGATAAGCAAAAACCAGGCATCCTTGAACGATTAAATGATAAAACGACAGGTGAATGTCACACGTACCTTGATGATATTGTTGGTGCCATTGCGGCAGCTGCTTCAAGCCGTCTCGCACATCGCGCACAAAAAACGGAATAAGCCAAAATAAAAACGCCCTCTGGGGCGTTTTTATATGTTCCATTCATCTAATGTTTGAACAGTATACGTTGGGAGCTTTTCCACTGACTCGAGGTGCTCTTTCGTCGTGACACCCGTGTGCACAAGCAGGGTATCCAACCCTGCGTTAATACCTGCGAGAATATCTGTCCGATAATTATCCCCAACCATTAGCGTCTCTTCTTTCGATGTGCCAAGTTGTGCCAATGCTTGTTCCATAATGATCGGTTCGGGTTTCCCAATAAAAATCGGATCCACTTCTGTTGAAACAGAAACCACTGAAGTCAATGAACCGTTCCCAGGCAGCAAACCACGCTCTGTTGGGATCGCGATATCGCCATTTGTCGAAATAAATGTAGCGCCATTTCGAACGGCAATACACGCCTTCGCAAACTTTTCATACGTGATGGAGCGGTCAATCCCAACGACAACGTAATCTGGATTGTCGTCTTGAATGGTTAATCCAACATCTGTTAAAGCATCTCGAATCCCTTCTTCCCCGATTACATAAACCGAGGCATCTCTCTTCTCATTTGAAATGTAGCTCGCCGTTGCCATGCTCGTTGTAAACACGTGATCTGGGGTACAAGGAACACCAAAATCCTCAAGCTTCTCAGAAACTTGCTCTTTCCGTTTAGACGAATTGTTCGTCACAAATAAATAAGGGAGATTAGCTTCCTTTAATCGCTTCACGAACTCAACTGCCTCGTGAATTTTTTCTGTACCTCGATACATGGTGCCATCAAGATCAATTAAATAGCCTTTATAGTTTTTCATCTTCTTATTTTCCTCCTTTTGTTAAACCAATCCACAAGAAAACCGCTTTCATTTATAGAAAGCGGTTCCGCTACCGGGGTTTTGAATAAGAAAGTTTTTTGATTTCTCATTTGTTTACAATCTTTCATCAAAAACACCCTTTCTAAACATTAATCATGATTGTCTGGAAGAAAAGCTGAGACTGCCCCTAATTCTTGAGTTAAATACTTTCTTATATCATCGGGAAACTGCTCAAGCGCACTGAGGTTTTTCCGTAAGTTTTGCTCCAATGCTTCATGATCGAGATGAACATATTGTTGCATAAGCGGTTTTCTCATGCTCACAACATTCTTTAGCATCTCTGCATTCTCAGAGGAGATTACTTTTTCATCAGACAAGATCTCAATAATATCCTCATAACTTCCCGGGTCGCGCATGATAAATCCATCAATCATACTATTCCCTACATCAATCATGCTTTCAATAAACACATGATGAAGTCTTTCCAAGCTAAGTAAGTGAAGTTCTGTTTGAAAAGAACTTGCTTTCAATATCTCAATCATTTTATCAAAATAACCGAGCTGCTCTTCAATTTTTTTACGATCCACAAAATACATCTGAACACACCTGCCTCTTATCCAATCAATCGAATTCCTATTTTATAGTGTATCATATCCCTAAATGCAAAAGCTTACATTTTAAACGAAAGCTTATTTGAGAACGCTTCATAAGATGGTATGATAGGTTTAACTAGAAAAGGAGGGTGCTATGATGGAAGATGAACAACTCATTTACGACGAACAAGAGGCCACTGAAGCCAGATTCGTGTGCTTTATGGGAAGCAATCATCGCTTTGACTTATGTATTGTAAAATCAGATCGTTTTTATGGAAAATCGTTAGTCCTCGATATTCAAGGAGGCAAATTTGCAATTATCGGCCACGATGATCTAATTGAGCCTGGAAACCTCGAGCATGCCTATTCTCTCAATGAAGAAGATGCAGAAGAACTTCGCAACTTCTTAAGAGAAGTGTTAAGTCACTAATATTTTCGAACGCACTGAATACACTACCTCCTAAAGGTGGTGTTTATTCATGTTTGATGATGAAGATTATCAAGACTTTGCCAATGTAGAGAAAGGACGAAATTATGTCCTTCCTGAAGATACCCCAGAAGGGCCTTATGGTTCTCCGGTCAATAAAAAGTTGGGTAAAACAACTCCATGGCGAGAAGGACAGCGCTCCTATAGTGCGTTTAACTACGAAAACAAAAACCTTCACCAACATTTACCCCGCCAAGATCCTGGCTCACATCCACCACATGATGATCCAGAAAAGGACTCTGAAAAACCATACAAAGCATAAGCCTAATCAGGGCTTATGCTTCTTGCTGTTGCTTTTTTGGTTTTTCTTTCTTTTGCTTTTTTAATACAAAATAAGGACAGCCAAAATTGCAGTATTCATACAAATAATCCAGCACTGTACTGAATTTTGTATCAAACGTCGCTTTCTGATTACGATCATCAAAAAATCCTTTTAATCGAAGTTGACCGTATCCCCAATCACCGACAATATAGTCATATTTATCTAGAATTTCACTATATCGAGCAAGAAAGGCTTCTTCGTTCCAGCCCTCCCTTTCATCCTTCATCAACTCAAATGTATGTTGATTCACTTTAATCATGCTACTTCCCTCATTTCAAATGGGCTCATTAGTCTAATGATACCTTTTTTATTAGAATTGTCCAAGTAATACCAGGAAAAAAGAAACTCAGTTCGGTCATGATAACAGTATGGAGGTGAAGATTTTTGAAAAAACACATACTGCTAATCCTTCCTCTTGCTATCGGCATTACAGCTTGCCAGGGAGAAAATGCGACTGATTCTTTTGACCACGCCGATTTAACTCCAGTTAAAACGGATCCTGAAGAGTACGGAATGAACACCGCAGACTCACAAGAAAAGTCCAAAAAGGGCGGATTTGGTTATGTTCGCCACACACGAAATACGAACAACATGAATTCTCAAAAGCAACCTGAGAACATCGCTTATCTTGATCGCGATCGCCTATCGGATATGATCGGTTCAATGGCTATCGTTCTTCCATACGTGAATGATGTGGCCACACTCGTGACGGACGAAGAAGTGTTGATTGCTTACAAATCGACAACGAAAAATCGTGATGCAACAGCTGATCAAGTAAAGAAAACGGCCCTCTCGGTTATTCCAAGATATTATCATGTCTATGTTTCCGACGAAGAAGGAATGATTGCAGAAGTTGAGCGCTATCAGAACGCATCTACCGCAAACGGTGAATTAGATAAGAGCATTGAACAAACCATTGCGAAGATGAAAAAAGCGCCCCAAGGGAAGAAAGTAAGCGACGGAGAGAACGAGAACGGTGAAATGAAAGGCGAAATGAATGACGAATTAAACGATTCAAAAGGAAAAGAAATGATGTCGAAGTAAAAAAAATCGGCCCTCTACAGGCCGATTTTTCTCGTTTATATACTTAGTTTGTTGCTTGTTTCGCGGCATTAACTTGTTCATCGGCATGGTAGGAAGAACGAACCATTGGACCAGATTCACAGTGCTTAAACCCTTTTTCTAATGCGATATCTTTTAGCTCAAGAAATTCTTGAGGTGTCCAATATTTCTCAACCTTTAAATGCTTTTTCGAAGGCTGTAAATATTGACCAAGCGTAACAATATCAACATCATGTGCACGAAGGTCATCAAGTGTTTGAATAATTTCTTCTTTTGTTTCTCCTAGCCCCAACATAATACTGGATTTCGTTGGAATCTCAGGATTCATTTCTTTTGCTCGCTGAAGAAATTCAAGCGTACGGCGGTATTTTGCACGAGCTCGGACTCTTGGCGTTAAACGTTCAACCGTCTCAATGTTATGGTTCATAATATCTGGCTTCGCATCCATAAGCGTTTCAAGCGCTTCGTATTGTCCGCCCATATCTGATGGAAGGACTTCAATCGAGCAGAATGGATTTTTTCTACGAATAGCACGAACGGTTTCAGCAAATACAGCTGCACCGCCATCTTTTAGATCGTCACGCGCTACCGCTGTAATCACAACGTGCTTTAAGCCCATTTGTTCGACAGAATCTGCTACGCGCTCTGGTTCTGCCCAATCAAGCTCTGTAGGAAGACCCGTTTTAACGGCACAGAAACGGCATGCGCGCGTACAAACATCGCCAAGAATCATAAACGTCGCTGTTTTACGTACAGCCCAGCACTCATGAATATTAGGACAACGCGCTTCCTCGCAGACCGTATGTAGTTTCTTCTCACGCATCATCTTTTTAAGACCTTTATAATTCTCGTTCGTATTTAATTTTATTTTCAACCATTCCGGTTTTCTTAGATACTCTTCTTTCTTACTCAATCTAATCACCTCACCTATCGCTTTTCTGTATTAAAGAATACCATAGATAACCCTTCCATTTCCATAAAAAGTGTGAATCTCTTGACGATTAAGACTTTAGACCTTCCATTATTTAGATCTAATGTTTTACGATTTGAAAAGCAAACTAAGTGTAATGACAAATACGAAAGGAGAAGAAACAATTGAGAAAATACAGTTTTCTTATCCTTGTTCTTTTCTTTCTCATACCAGCTAATGTGCTCTCTGCTGAAATAGATGAAGATAAAGCAAGAAATGAACGGATGATGTTGTTTCATAAGATGGAAACCGTCACCCAGGTACCATGGTATGTTTACGCCGCTATTGATCAATATGAAAGAAGCATTAGGCGATCTCAAAAAGATATCCCACGCGAAAAAGGAGCGATTGCCATTTACATCCCTCCAGAAAAATGGGCTGGCGCAGCTAATCCAAATAAAGAGGATACGAGCACAGAGTCGATTTCGTTTTTTGGCGGCATTGGACTCGATGGGAACGGGGACGGAAAAGCAGAACGAACGAATGATGAAGATCTTCTTTTCACAATTGGTGACTTCTTGCAAAAATATGGCACGTCATTCGAAGACCTCCAAATAGGATTATGGGACTTTTACCATCGCGATCAGGCGGTACGAACTATTTCAAGCCATAGTGCTGTCTATAAACGCTTCGAAACGTTAAAGCTCAATAAACATGCTTTTCCAGTTCCCCTGCACGCAAACTACAGTTACCGAAGTACATGGGGTGACCGCCGCGGTTGGGGTGGGCTACGCATTCATGAGGGAACCGATATTTTTGCTTCTTATGGCGTTAGCGTGAAAGCCACAAGCTACGGAACGGTCGAAACAAAAGGCTGGAATGAGTATGGAGGCTGGCGCATAGGCATACGAGACATTGATGGGAATTATCACTATTACGCACATTTAAACGGTTTTGAAAAAGGGATTGAGAAGGGGAGCGTTGTTCAACCTGGTGAAATCATTGGCTATGTTGGTAGCTCAGGTTATGGACCTAAAGGAACAGCCGGAAAGTTTCCACCTCATTTGCATTATGGGATTTATAAAGACAATAGTCGAACCGAGTGGTCGTATGATCCTTATCCTTCCTTACGACTTTGGGAACGTCAAGAAAGAGCTCGTAAAAAGTCATAAAAAAAGAAGAACTAGCGCGCTAGTTCTTCTTTTGGTTTTATTGTTTTTTGGAAACTCGAACAGCATTTAGAATACTTGCTGCAAGTCCTCCCCAGATAATGACCATCCCAACAATCATCATAAAGATCGCGCTGCCACCCATATTAACTTACCTCCTTGTACTTTTGCTGTTCTGCTTTCGCATCCCATTTTTTTAGACTAAATAGAATACCAACGAGAAGTGCGAACCCTGCGACAGCCCAGCCGCTATATAGGATAAAGCCGTTTGAGTAGCCTTCATAGTTTCCTGTAGGTGTATCAAATTGACGAAGAAGATTTGTTTTAAATAGATCAAACATCATATATCCAAGAACAAGCGGAGTAATGACTCCAAGGCAAGCTTTCCACCAATATTTCAATGAAATATCTGAAATACCATTCGCATGAGCTTCAAGTGTATTAAGCTCACGAAGGAACCATGCGACAACAACTACTTCAACAAGTCCTACAAACGCAATTCCGAACTGGTTAATAAAGTAATCCGCCGCATCAAGGAAGAACAATCCACCCTGAGTGGCAAAGAGAATGGAGATAATGGAAGAAATCCCTCCTCCAATAAGTACCGCTTTTGTACGAGAAATGCCAAACTTCTCAGAAACCCCTGCAACGTACGTTTCTGAAATGGAAATAAGTGAAGACAATCCTGCAAGAACAAGTGACGCAAAGAAAAGGAATCCAAACAAACCGTTCAATGCTGGGAACTCATTAATAATTTGTGGGAAGACAACGAAGGCTAGTCCTACGCCACCGCTCACGACTTCACCAACGCTTAGTCCTTGCTGTTGTGCCATAAAACCCAGTGCAGAGAATACACCAATACCAGCAAGAAGTTCGAATGCCGAGTTTCCGAAACCAGTAATAAAGGCGTTATTCGTAATATCTGACTTCTTAGGTAAGTAACTAGAATAAGTAATCATAATAGCAAAAGCAATCGATAAACTGAAGAAGATTTGTCCATAAGCAGCCACCCAAACACTACCAGAAGTAATGCTATCAAAATTCGGTGTGAAGAAAGCATCTAGCCCTTCAGCAGCCCCAGGAAGCGTTACTGCGCGAATAACGATAATTAAGAAAAGAACGACTAATGTAGGAATGAAAATTTTGTTTGCACGTTCAATTCCTTTTTTAACACCAGCAAGAAGAACGCCTAATGTGATGATCCAAACGGCAATTAACGGAATGAAAACCCCAGGTACGATACTACCCGTTTGTCCAGGATCAACCGTCAACTTCAAGTAGTCATTAAAGAGAAATGCTTCTGTGTCGGCTCCCCAACTCTGGTTAAAAGCAAAATAACTATACGAGATCGCCCATGCAATAATAACGGCGTAGTAAGTCGAAATAACAAAGGCAACGATTACGCCCCACCAACCAAGCCACTCCATCTTTTTATTCATTCTAAAGAATGAAAGCGGCGCTGATCCTCGGAACTTATGACCCATTGTAAATTCAAGAATTAAAATTGGAATTCCAGCTGTTAGTAATGCAAATAAATAAGGTATAAAAAATGCCCCGCCACCATTGTCATAAGCAACGGCTGGAAATCTCCAAATGTTTCCTAGACCTATTGCTGATCCAACTGCGGCTAAAATAAATCCAGCCCTCGTTCCCCATTGCGCACGATTTTCCAAATGAATTACCCCCTTGAACAAATTAAACCCTTTTCACCATAAGCCTCCTTCCAGAAAAAGGTTAAGACTTTTAAGTAAATTCAGATTATTTTGTTTATAGTATATCTAGTACGTATGACCTTGTCAAAACAATCTTTTTTCTTATTTGGTACAAATCGTTCATTTTCTTATTAAAATCTCACAATTTTTGTGGAAAAACATAAAAAAACAGGAGGAAATTCCTCCTGTTACATCATTGTTTTGCTATTTCAACTGGTCTGTTGGCATATTTTGCTTTCAACATGAAAATGAGAATTCCAAAGAAAATTGTCGTTGCAATGAGTCCAATAATTGCACTTCCGGTAAATCCTAATACAAGGTATCCAAGTAATGAAAGGCCTGCTACAAGCAAAGCATACGGCAACTGTGTCATCACATGATCGATATGATGGCTTCCCGCTCCTGTCGAGGATAGGATCGTTGTATCTGAGATTGGAGAGCAATGATCTCCAAATACTGCGCCAGCAAGAACCGCTGCAAGAACTGGTAGCATATACGTAGGATCCGTTGCAGCAGCGATCTCTCCCGCGATTGGAAGCATGATACCAAACGTTCCCCATGACGTACCTGTTGCAAAAGCCATAACGCCTGCAAGTAAGAATAAGATAGCAGGTAAGAAACCAATCATAATATGGTCATTTACGAGACCCGCAAGATACTTTCCTGTTCCTAGACTTCCGATAATTTCAATAAGCGTCCATGCAAAGAAAAGAATGTATACGGCAGGTAGCATTGATTTAATACCTTCCCATATCCCTTTACCAAGAACCGCTCCGCCCATTCGTTTCGTCAAGAAAAAGATAAGCGATGTGGCGAGTCCGATTAATCCACCATATAGAAGAGAGGCTGCGACATCGGTGTTTTCAAAAATCGACAAAGCGGTTACCGCTGTATCTGACCCGCTTACCGCCTGAATGCCGGTAATAATCATAAACGTCACAGTTCCTGCAATCAGCATAATGATCGGCCATGCAAGATCCGCTACTTTTCCTTTTTCACTTTCAGGAAGCCCCGTTGTTTGACCAGGAACAGCGCCTTGATTGGGATCAAGAACTTCTCCTGTTTTCTGTGCACGGTCTTCATGAACTTTCATTGCTTTCAGGTTAATATCAAAGTAACTAACAAAGAAAACCATCGCAAGTGCAAAGAGAGCATATAAATTCATAGGAATCATTTTGATAAACGCTTCTAACGCCCCGACGCCTGTAATGCTATGAGTGGCTAAGACCCCACCGATCAATGCGATAATGTAAGCACCCCAGCTTGAAATTGGAGAGATAATACACATTGGTGCTGCAGTTGAGTCAATAATATATGCGAGCTTAGCACGTGAAACCTTATGCCTGTCCGTAATCGGTCTACTCACATTTCCGACGGCTAATGAATTAAAGTAATCATCAATAAAGATAATAATACCAAAGATTGCTGTTACAACTTGCGCGCCTACCCGTGTTTTAACGCGTTTCATAGCCCATTCTCCGAAGGCACGACTGCCACCAGAAATTGAAATAAAGGCTGTCATCATCCCTAATAATAGTAAAAAGAAAATAATGTACATATTCCACGTGTTTAAACCACCGCTTTCAGAATCGATAAAGATTCCTTTTACGATTGTATAAATCTCTTTCAGTGATCCTGGCACACTCCAATTGTTAATCATAAGTGCACCTAGAACAATTCCCACTCCGAGAGAAGGGAGCACTTTCCTTGTCACCACTACCATCAGCAAGGCGATGAGTGGTGGAATAATGGATAGAATTGAATTCTCCATGAATATCCTCCTAATAAATGATTGATCATCATAATCGGAATGGACGCTATCCTCAGCTTTCTCGTCGTGTTTGAACGCAAAAAAGCGAGCAATGATAGGATTGGTCCTATCATTGCTCGCTTCACCGAGTCAATGTTAAGTGTCCACCCCGATCAGTAGTTCTCCATTATAAGTTAGACTTATAATGACAGTTCGACACTTATTCAATGCCGCCCCAACATAAATAATATGACCGTTATTTATGCTTCGGCAGATCTCCCTTTCGATGCTGATCATTGGTGTCATTCTCCCAACACGTACTCATGAGGATCTGCTCCTCTACCTCATCGTATAAGATAAGGAACAATATTAAGTTCAGTTTTAAAGTATACCTTACTTTGGCCGATTCTGCAATTGTAGATTATTCCATGTCTTCAATTTGAATCGATGGAGTAGGTAAACCACCTTCTGAGCCATTGTTATAAAAGTTTGGTACTTCTCCTGGAATAATCGTTAACAATACGGGAATATCCGTTGTTACCACATCAGAATCTGTCGCAAACGGAATAACAATTTTCACTTTCACTTCAATATGAACTCGTATATCTACAGAAATATTGTTAATACCTACTGGTTCAATTGTACTTTTATAATCAGATTTCACTTCTCCAATCGCCGTGAAGCGTACAGGAACTTTGGGTCCCATATTGGCAAGTAATGTGTTATCAAACGCCTGACCTATTGGAATATAATGAATGATCCCATTGTCTAATGATGTTTGATCATCTACTTCAAGCTCAACTCCATTTTGTTCAGCCCAGTAATCTAACGTTCCATCTTCCACACTTTTTAGAAAACGCTGCACTTTCTCAGTTGATTGGGCGAGCACTTGCGTAACTGCTCTTTGGTTGATTTGAACTCGCACAAGCTTTCCTTCATTGTCTGTCACTTCTTTTATTAACGAATCTTGATAATTATCTACTTCTTCAGCCATCTTCTGATTAATGGCTTCGTTAATCGCTATTGTTGCAATCCGATTCGTCTCTGTACGGGCAATTTCAATCAGGGTAGGCTTAATCCCTTTCTCAACAATCCACAGTCCCTGCACAGTCATGAAAATGAACAGGAGGAAGGAGATGACAAATACATAACGAAAGGGAAGCGGCCCCTTTCTAAAGAATTTTCTACGAGTTCGAAACAACATGAACCCTCCCTTCTCTTCTTCATGTATATGCCATGAAAGAGAGAAGTATGGACAATTTCTCTAGAATCCCACTCCCCTAGTGGCGTCATATTTTTAGAAAAGGCTTTGTTAGCTTATTGGGTTGATTTCTGGATTTTTGGCTCATTCGATTGAAAATCAACACTAACATAGCCTAAGAAAAAGAAAAAAGCCTAAGCAAATTTGCTACGGCTTTTCACATCATCTTCAGCATGGCATCTCTGCCCTTTGTGCCAACTTTAATCCCTCGAGCTTCTGCTTCGAGCGTAACAGATTCAAGTGGTGCCTCTAGGAGTTGCTCAATTGATCTAACACCTACAGCTCTCCCTGCTATAATCTTACGGTCACTTAACTTCTCATTAAGTAGGGCCACATCCAGTGCGCCACACATGATATAGCCATTGTCATTCATAACCGCTAGAAAATTCGTTTTAGGAAGTTGCATACTAACCGCTGTAAATGGATGACCATCAATCATGATTGGTCTCATCGTGATCACGTCATTCCCGCCTCCTGACTTGAATGATTATCACTCTATTTATATGAGACCAACAGCATGTTTGACAATCATACGTACAAAGTTTTACTGCCTATTCTCAAGGCGCCAGGCAAGAAGGTCACGAAGCATTTCAGGGAGATAATACTTCTTTTTAGCATGCTTCATCTGTGGATAAAACTTACCAAACGTGAACATATCAGCTGTTGCCACAGCATATTCTTCATCCGCTACGAGCGAATGACCATTATGAAGGACGTCCGTTACATGTCGAAGCCCATCTTCCATTTCTACAGAGGTTACTTCAATGCCATCAAAAGCCATAATCCCCATCACTTCGCCTCTAAATCCTAGCCCTTTAAAACTTAAATTGACGATTTCATCCGACATTGCGTGAGAAATGATTTCACGTAACTCGCTTCCTCTTAAAATCACTTTACACGGGTTAACTGGATGAGGACAAATGCGATGAAGATCTTCTCGCGAGACATGTCCTTCAGGTAATCCATCAAGAAGCATACCAGCATTAATCATCCCAATATCGGCATGACACCACTCTCGAAGAGCAGCGGCCAATTCATCCGCCAAAACCGACCTTTGAAACCATTCTGATTCAAGCGGCTGCTCAAGACGACAGACCACTTCTTCTAGCATCGAATGTGCATCCATGCTCAATTTGTCTATCATTTCTCTAGTCATCTCGTCTTGTTTTCGATTTCTAACGGAAATCGCATATGCTTCTTTTTCACTTACTTGTTTCGTTTCCGTGTCAAAACAAATAGTCACTTCGCCAACATAATTCCCGTTTTTTCCCGCCTGTGTAATGAGGGTATCCTCTATAAGCATGCCATGTTTTAATACATGATGTGTATGTGCCCCAATAATGATGTCTATCCCGTTCATTTCTCGCGCCATTTGCTCATCATTGCCCAGTCCCATGTGCGACATCAGCACCACTACATCTGATTGCTGACGAACTTCATCAATCATAGATTGTAGAAATTCATATGGTGAATCAATTTTCCAACCTAAGAGCGAATAAAACTGCTCATACGGAATCGTGATGCCAATAATTCCGACTTTCACTCCATTTAACTCATGGATTTTATAAGGTACTGCCCATGATGGCCTTGAGCCATCCTGGTGATAAAGATTCGCCACAATCACCTCGAACCTCGCCTCAGTATAAAGCGCTTCAAGCTCTTTTTTAGAAAACGTGATCCCCTCATTATTTCCAATTGTGGCGTAATCGTATTGAAGGTCATTCAATAATTGAACGTTTCCTTTTCCAACCGTTCCTTCCGTCATTGGATGAACCTTGTCCGAGTGATCGCCTAAATCAAGAAGAAGGTAAGGTGTCCCTTGAAGGTCATGCTTGCGCTTCTTTTCTTTAAGATAAGATGACACTCTGGACCAGTTTTCAAAATGACTGTGAAGATCATTTGTATAATAAAAATGTAAAGTTCTAGAAGTCAAAACACTCTTCCTTTCTTACCCCATCGTTCCCTGCCAAATCAGCCGGACGCCCACAATAATTAACATCCATCGTAAAAGGACTACAATTGTTTTGTCCGAAAGCTTTTGGTTAATAAACGACCCGCACTTTGCTCCAATCCAGGCCCCAGGGATTAATCCGAGTAATAAAAACCACTGAATGTTGCCTAGCGCTAGATGCGTCAGGGTCCCTGTTATACTTGAAAGAAAAATCATAAACATCGAGGTCGCAACGGCCACTGTTGTTGGAAAGCCAAATAAGAGAATCATGGCCGGTACCATGAGAGAGCCGCCACCTATTCCAAACAGTCCTGAAATAATGCCCACGACGAACGATACAAGGACAGCTGCAAGAGCAGAAAAGGTGTAGTTAACTTGCGTTCCATCCGAATCCGTATACGAACGCGCAAACTGCCCATTTAATTTCATTGGGCGTAAACGGTTCCTTATCATTAATAATATGGAAACAAGCACCATAAATACCCCGAAATAAATAGAAAAATAATCAACCTGAATAAATTTATTTAGCCAGGCACCAAGAATGGCGCCTGGGCCACTACCTAGAAAAAATAGTGCACCACTTTTATAATCCACACTATTCTTTTTCATATAGGCGAGCGTTGAAGAGAGACCGATTGCGACAAGCACCACAATTGAACTCCCTACAATCATTTGTGGTGATAAGACGGGAAGCCAGTCTGTATACTGATCAACGATAAGAAGGACAGGGACGATAATAATGCCCCCGCCAAGACCTACCAGGCTTCCAATCGTACCCGCCGCAAGACCAATGAAAAATAACAATACCCACATTAGCATCGTGTAGCTCCTTACAGATCAAATAGATCAAGTTGCTTAGGATTTAAATTCGTATACTGTATGCCAAGCATTTGAATCATCCACTTCGCATTATTTGCAGCATGACCACCTGAATTATTGTTAAATAAAACAAATACATCTTTGCATTGTTCCTCTAATTCTAGGATGCGCTCTTTCCATTCCAGCAACTCTTCTTCATTATAATCATACAGGTAACGCACTTCTCGCCAATTGTGGCGATTTCCAGGATTTGTCCAACCATTCGTATTTCGGCCGTGGAGACGTACTAGAACTTGATCTTTATGTAGAGTTTCCATTATTAATGGAACCGATCCTTCTCCCGCCTGTGGCTCATCACAAATCGTATGAATAAACCCTTGTTCTTCAAGGAAGCGAAGCGTCCTCTTCCGAAAGGCTTCATGGTACCAGGACTGGTGACGAAATTCGATCGCACATGGGATGTCACCCATCCGTTCTTTGCAGTCTCTCAAGATATCTACATTCTCTTTGTTCACATCAAACCACGGTGGAAATTGAAAAAGCACCATCGCAAGCTTTCCTCCCTTTAGAAGAGGGCGAAGCGATTCCTTATACGCTTCAAACATTTCATCACGGGTCTCAAATGGAATATCGCCTTTTTGATGACCCGTCATACCTTGATAAGCTTTCACGACAAAACGAAAGTTCTCTGGTGTTTCGTCAGCCCATTTTTGAAAGTTGCGAGCCGGTTGCACCGCATAAAAAGACGAATCGACTTCAACCGTAGGAAAGTGCGAACCATAGATCGAAAGTTTTTCATTGCTTTTTACACCTGGTGGATAAAGATCATCATGATCTCCCCAGCCCGTTACGCCTATGTAAATCATGCAACTCTTCCTCTCATCATTGATTCTCTTTCTTTATTCTCATATCATTACCCGAAAATAGCAAGGGAAAATCCCCTCTCCATTTTGAAAAGAAAGTCGACATACCATTGTTAAATTCGCCGTTTTAATAGAAAAAACGAACCGGACAATCCGGTTCGTTAGGAATGGAAGTTTAACCGATTGAACCTTCCATCTCAAACTTGATAAGACGGTTCATTTCAACAGCATATTCCATAGGTAATTCTTTCGTAAATGGCTCGATGAAGCCCATTACGATCATTTCAGTTGCTTCTTCTTCCGATACACCACGGCTCATAAGATAGAAGAGCTGCTCTTCAGAAACCTTCGATACTTTCGCTTCGTGTTCAAGTGAAATGTTATCGTTAAGGATTTCATTATAAGGAATTGTATCAGAAGTGGACTCGTTATCCATAATGAGCGTATCACACTCAACGTTTGAACGTGCGCCTTCCGCTTTACGGCCAAAGTGAACGATACCACGGTAAGTTACTTTACCGCCTTGTTTCGAAATCGACTTCGAAACGATTGTAGAAGACGTATTAGGAGCTAAATGAATCATCTTAGCGCCTGCATCCTGGTGCTGACCTTTACCTGCAAGAGCGATTGAAAGCGTCATACCACGAGCGCCTTCACCCTTTAAGATAACAGCTGGATACTTCATTGTCAGTTTAGATCCGATGTTACCATCGATCCATTCCATCGTTGCATTTTCTTCCGCAACCGCACGCTTCGTCACAAGGTTAAACACGTTGTTTGCCCAGTTCTGAATCGTTGTATAACGGCAGTAGGCATCTTTCTTAACGATGATTTCAACAACCGCACTGTGTAGAGAGTTTGTTGTGTAAACAGGTGCTGTACACCCTTCAACGTAATGCACAGATGAACCTTCATCTGCGATAATAAGCGTACGCTCGAACTGTCCCATATTCTCAGAGTTAATACGGAAGTATGCTTGTAGTGGTGTATCCACCTTCACACCTTTTGGTACGTAGATGAACGATCCACCTGACCATACAGCCGAGTTAAGTGCCGAGAACTTGTTATCCGTAGGAGGAATTGTTTTTGCAAAGTACTCTCTGAAGATGTCTTCGTTTTCTTTAAGAGCCGTATCGGTATCTTTAAAAACAATTCCCATCTTCTCAAGGTCTTCTTGCATGTTATGATACACAACTTCTGATTCATACTGTGCAGAAACACCTGCAAGGTATTTTTGCTCTGCTTCAGGGATCCCTAACTTATCAAACGTAGCTTTGATTTCCTCAGGTACTTCATCCCATGAACGTTCAGATTTCTCAGAAGGCTTTACGTAGTACGTAATTTCATCAAAATCAAGATCAGCAAGGTTTCCGCCCCATTGAGGCATCGGCATGCTGTAAAAATGCTCAAGCGATTTCAAGCGGAAATCAAGCATCCACTGAGGTTCATCCTTCATGCGAGAAATTTCTTTTACAATTTCAGGAGTTAACCCGCGCTCTGAGCGGAATATCGAAACGTCTTTATCACTAAAACCATACTGGTATTCGCCAACTTCAGGCATTTTTTTAGCCATTCTATTTCCCTCCTTGACATTTCACATGTCAGTGTTTGGCTGTTGTTCTCTTTCCATCATTCTAGTATGAATAAGAATGGATGACAACACCTGGAAGCGGGTTAAGCCTCATCCTGCTCCTTGAAACCCTTCTCCATTGCCTTCCAGGAGAGTGTTGCACATTTGATTCGAGCTGGAAACTTCGAAACACCTTGAAGTGCTTCAATGTCACCAAGATCGAAATCTTCTTCGTCATATTCTTTCCCCTGCATCATATCTGAGAAAATTCCCGAAAGCTTTAAGGCCCGATCGACTTCAAGTCCTTTGACTGACTGTGTCATCATTGAGGCTGATGCCAGGCTTATAGAGCAACCTTCTCCAATAAACTTCGCATCCGAAATCTTCCCATCATCTACTTTCAGCTGTAGCTGAATCGCGTCACCGCATGTCGGGTTATTCATATTTATTTTAAGGTCGCCTTCTTCAAGCTCCCCTTTGTTTCTTGGGTTTTTATAATGATCCATTATGACCTGTCGATACAACTGGTCTAGATTATTAAAAGACATGACCGAAAAACTCCTTTGCTTTTCGTAATCCGGCTACAAACGTATCCACGTCTTCTTCAGTATTGTATAAATAGAAGCTAGCACGCGCAGTAGCCGTTACTTCAAGCCACTTCATGAGCGGCTGAGCACAATGGTGTCCAGCGCGGACAGCGATCCCTTCTGTATCAAGGACGGTTGCCACATCATGTGGGTGTACGTCATCACTATTAAATGTCACGACACCAGCACGATTTTCTGGTCCGTAAATGGAAACACCATCGATTGTTGATAACTGCTCCATAGCATATTTAGCGAGGTGTGACTCGTGTTGCTGGATGTTATCCATCCCAACTTCATTTAAGAAATCAATCGCAGCCCCAAGACCAACCGCGCCTGCAATGATCGGTGTACCACCTTCAAATTTCCAAGGTAGCTCTTTCCATGTCGAATCGTAGAGCCCTACGAAATCAATCATTTCTCCACCAAATTCAAACGGCTCCATGTTTTCAAGAAGTTTTTTCTTTCCATAGAGAACACCGATCCCAGTAGGACCACACATTTTATGACCTGAAAACGCGAAGAAATCGCAGTCGAGATCTTGAACATCAATGGTCATATGAGGTGTGCTTTGCGCTCCATCCACAACCATAACGGCGTCATGACGGTGAGCAATAGCGGCAATTTCCTTAATCGGGTTAATCGTACCAAGTACGTTCGAAACTTGCATAACAGAAACAATTTTTGTGTTTGCTGTTACGGTTGCTTCAACGTCTTCAAGTGCAATTGTTCCGTCTGGCTGAAGCGGAATATATTTAAGAGTAGCCCCTGTTGCTTTCACAACCTGTTGCCACGGAATAATGTTACTGTGATGCTCCATCGGCGTGATGACAACTTCATCACCCTCTTGAAGATTTGCACGTCCATAGCTTGAAGCAACCATATTAAGCGCTGTTGTCGTTCCACGAGTGAAAATGACTTCTTCCGTTGAAGAGGCATGAATAAATTCACGAACCTTTTCACGTGCGCCTTCATAAGCATCTGTTGCATGTGTTCCAAGCGTATGAACACCACGGTGAACGTTTGAGTTAATTTCCTTGTAGTAACGCTCCACTGCGTCAATGACTTGAGTTGGTTTCTGAGACGTCGCTGCACTATCAAGGTAAACAAGAGGTTTCCCATTTACATCTTGATGTAAAATGGGAAACTGCTTGCGAATGTCCTGGACATTCATCATTTAATTAACTTTCCCTTCAGTAACCTCTACCGCACGTTTACGAACGCCCTCAATTGGAAGTTCATTAATCACCGGAGCTAGGAAACCGTGGATGATCAAACGTTCAGCTTCTTGACGAGAGATTCCGCGACTTTGCAAGTAATAAAGCTGAACTGGATCAACTTTACCAACGGATGCAGCGTGGCCTGCCATAACATCGTCTTCATCAATAAGAAGAATTGGGTTTGCATCCCCACGCGCTTTCTCATTCATCATAAGAACACGCTGAGTTTGTTCGCCGTTTGACTTTTTCGCACCATGTTCAATTTTCGTTACGCCGTTAAAGATGGCGCTCGCACTATCTTTTTGAACACCGTGTACAAGAAGAACACCTTCAGAATTTTGTCCGTGATGGAAGATCTGATTTGTGAAGTTCTGGCTCTGACTTCCGCGACCAATCGTTACTGTCTTAGAATCAGCATAAGAACCATCACCAATAAGGTGTGTTGTATTAGTAGAAACCGTGTTACCATCGTTCATTTGAGCGAGAGCCCAATCAACTTTACCGTCACGCGCTACGTTTGCACGGCGGTTAACGTAAGTTGTCACACCTGTTGCAAGGTTATCAACAGAACCAAAGGTAACGCGTGCGTTCTGTCCAACGTGAACTTCAGCAATAAGGTTCGCAACTGACTCTACATCGTGACCATAAGATAAGAAATTCTCAACATATGTCACAGAGCTATTGTCCTCTGCTACGATAATCACGTGATTGAATAACCCAGCTTCAGGATCTTCTTGCCAGTATAGTGCTTGAATTGGCACTTCAATTTCAACGTTTCGAGGTACGTACAAGAAAGTACCGCTATTAAGAAGAGCAGCGTGAACAGCAGTTAAGCGATTCTCATCTACTTTCATGACGTCTTTCATAAAGTACTTCTCAACAAGATCACTGTGATTTTGAAGAGCTGTTTGTATATCTGTGAAAATCACACCTTGTTCTTTTAGATCATTTGATAGCTGACTAAAAACAGGTGTTGAATTACGATGCACAAGAAGATTTCCTGACTGTTGATCTTTGGCAACAAGATCGCGTACATCTTCAGGAAGATCATCAAGTGATGAAATCGCTTCTCCAGCAACATCATGTTTAAATGAAGTAAAGTTCCACTTATCGATTTTGGTTTTATCAGGTTTTGGCATTGGAAGGTTCTCTGACTTCTCTAACGCTTTCTGGCGGAGAGCAGTCATCCATTTCGGTTCCTGACGCTTTTCTGAATAAGCTTTAATGTATTCTTGATCGAATGCAATTTTCGTATCCACTGACATTGTCATCCTCCTTACTGCTTACGCTTCTTGACCAACTGTTTCGTCTTTAATGCCAAGTTCTTCTTTAATCCAATCATAGCCTTCTGCTTCAAGGCGCTGTGCTAGTTCAGCACCACCAGATTTCACAATACGACCTTGCATCATTACGTGTACTTTGTCCGGTGTAATGTAATTCAACAGACGCTGATAGTGAGTGATAATTAAGCAACCGAAGCTTTCATTGCGCATTGCGTTTACACCTTTAGAAACGACTTTAAGCGCATCGATATCAAGACCGGAGTCAATTTCATCAAGAACAGCAATCTTTGGTTCAAGCATCATAAGCTGAAGAATTTCGTTACGCTTCTTTTCACCACCAGAGAAACCTTCGTTTAGGTAACGCTGTGCAAATTCTTCACCCATATCAAGTTCAGCCATTTTGCCGTCTAGCTTTTTGATGAATTTCATTAGAGAAATTTCATCGCCTTCTTCACGACGAGCATTAATTGCAGAACGAAGGAAATCAGCGTTTGTTACGCCGCTTACTTCACTTGGGTACTGCATTGCAAGGAAGAGTCCAGCTTTTGCACGCTCATCAACTTCCATTTCAAGTACATCTTCATTATCAAGGAAGACACTGCCTTCAGTGATTTCGTATTTCGGATGGCCCATAATTGCTGAAGCTAAGGTAGATTTACCTGTACCGTTCGGCCCCATTACTGCGTGGATTTCTCCACCATTTATTTCAAGGTTTAATCCTTTGATAATCTCTTTTCCCTCAATGGAAACATGAAGATTCTCAATCTTTAGAGTTGATGCTGCCATTTGTGAATACCTCCAATAACGTTTATACTATTCCTTCCTTATTGTAGTACCTATAAGGTGTATGTCAAGGAATGTGTGCTGAGTCATTCTCAATCTATTTTCATTCTAATTTTATAACAAATCCAAACTATTATCAAGGAACGCAGGGATCATACTTTCTAGCGTTCGCTACGAATCGGATTGCTATTCAAAATGAGAATGAATCGTTGATTTTTTCGTTCCATACCCTTCTTAGCCTACCATTTAATCGATACACCTACAACGAAATCAGCAAGAAAGCTTCATACAAAAAAACCAGCCGAAAGGGACTGGTTTTTTGTAGATCGTCGTTATATTGGATGCTGATTCATCTTGATAGTTTACGGTCGAATTCACTAACCATTTTGAGACTCTGACGATGATCCATCTCACGCTCTCGTTCGACTTGCATACGCTTGTTAAAATTACGGCTGTATTCTGCATAACCTACTCCGTGAGACTGGTACATCGCCTTTTCCATTTCAGGTGTGTGGTTTAACCGCATGGGGTTAATAATGAATCAATCCTTTCAAATATCGTTTTACTTACAAGAGATACTTTACCACGTTACATCAACAGCCTACAAACAGCATATGAAAGGATAAGAGCGGGTGAAGAAGGATGAAAGTTGTTCTGAATAGTTAGAAAACATTGATTCGTACCTTTTCTTCCAAATCCACCCTCATACCATTTCTTTTAAACATCTGCATATTATATAGGAAGAAACACGATTTACTTAGTGCTTCGGCTGGTTTAAATCTTTCATACATTCTTGCACAAGCGTAACAGCCTGACTCATGGCAGCTCCACCGCCGAAAGCTGCAGTAACACCTACTGTTTCAAGAATCTCTTGCTCGGAGCAACCTTGATCCAGACATCCTTTTGTATGATAAATAATGCAGTACTCATCCTGTGAAAAAATCGAAATGCCAAGAGCAATCATCTGCTTCTCTTTTTGACTCACTTCTCCCTCTTTAAAACAAGCTTCTGTAAACGCCGAATACTTTTTAGCAAGCTGCGGCATTTTTTCAGTAAACATGCCTAATCCTTCTTTATAATCATGTAACGCTGCTTCTGCGAAATTGTTAAATTCCTGTTCCTGTTTCAAGACACAGGCCTCCTTTTATCATTATCATCCATACTAGTATGAGAAGTGCTTAACCATGCTATCCATTCTTTTCATTAGAAATGTTTTTTTGTAGCGCTTACATGTGATGTATGTCACACTCATTCCTAAAGGGATACGTTATGATGCATGTGTAGACAATATTTATTAGCAGAGGTGAAGATGATGTATGAAGGAAAAACAACACGCGTCGCACTAATCGGAACAGGCTTTGTTGGGACAAGCTATGCCTTCTCGCTATTGAATCAAGAACTCGTAAATGAACTTGTATTAATTGACGTTAACAAAGAAAAGGCAGAAGGAGAAGCACGCGACTTAAATCACGGTCTCCCTTTTGGTGCTCCTATGAAGATTTGGGCTGGAGACTACTCTGACTGTAAAGAAGCAGATATCGTTGTTATAGCAGCAGGTGCCAACCAAGCACCAGGGGAAACGCGCTTAGACCTTATTGATAAAAACACGGCGATCTTTAAAACCATCGTTTCAAGCGTCATGGAAAATGGATTTGATGGGATCTTTATTGTGGCAACAAATCCAGTCGATGTTCTCACTTATGCAACTTGGAAGTTCTCTGGCCTCCCTAAAGAACGCGTAATCGGTTCAGGTACAATTCTTGATACAGCTCGATTCCGTTATTTACTAAGTGACTATTTTAACGTTGATTCTCGAAATGTACATGGGTATATTCTCGGGGAACACGGCGATACCGAACTCCCTGTTTGGAGTCATGCGACAATTGGTAGTCGACCAATCATGTCACTCATTAAAGATAAACCAGAGGCGAAACAAGATTTAGAAGAACTATTTACCAATGTTCGCGATGCCGCTTACCATATTATTAATCGTAAGGGTGCAACGTACTATGGCATCGCTATGGGGCTCGTAAGGCTAACAAGAGCCATTATTCGAAATGAAAACTCCATTCTTACTGTCTCCACGCTACTTGAGGGCGAGTATGGATTAGATGATATCTATATCGGCGTACCTGCGATTGTGAACAACAATGGCATCCGTGAAATCATCGAGCTTGATCTTGAACAAAAAGAGCTCGATCAATTGCACCACTCTGCCAAAACATTAAAAGAAGCGATGAAGCCCGTTTTCCAGCATTAAAAAAGGTTCTCTGCCACATTGGCGGAGAACCTTTTTCCCTTATTCGTCTACGGGTACGACAGCACCATCATATTCTTCTTCGATAAAGCTTTGAATTTCATCAGAATGTAGCACGTCTACTAATGCTTGAATGGCTTCATTATCTTCATCACCTTTGTTCACGGTAATCACGTTTACGTAAGGTGAGTCTGAATCTTCAAGAGCAATCGCATCTTCTTGCGGATTTAGGCCTGCATCAATGGCGTAGTTTGTGTTAATCATAACGGCATCGCCTTCACCTTGCTGGTAGATCTGCGGAAGAAGTGATGCTTCTACGTCTGTTTTGAATTCAATGTTCTTAGGGTTTTCCGCGATATCTTCTACTGTTGCGTCAGAAGCTTTCACGCCTTCTTTTAGGGTAATTAATCCTTGTGCTTCAAGTAAAGAAAGCATGCGTCCGTGGTCAGAAACAGAGTTACTCATAATGATTTGAGCACCATCTGGAAGCTCATCTAAGCTCTTATAATTCTGTGAATAAACACCGATTGGCTCAATGTGAATGCCGCCTGCATTAACGAAATCATAATTATCGTTTTCTTCCATTTGAAGCTCCATATATGGAATCGTTTGGAAATAGTTTGCATCTAGTTCACCACTAGCAAGCGTTTTATTCGGTAGAATGTAATCCTGGAACGTTTTAATTTCAAGTTCTATTCCTTTTTCTTCAAGCATCGGTTTTGCTTTTTCAAGAATTTCAGCGTGTGGAATGTTTGAAGCACCTACTACAATTTTCTTCGAATCTTCGCTATCTCCAGAACTTTCACTGTCGCCATTATTACCACAAGCGGCAAGTACGGCAAGAGTAAGTACTGCAATTAGGGTTAAAAATTTCTTCATGGTTTTCTCTCCTCTTTTCTTTATCTTTTGTCGATGATTCGCGTTGCTACATCTCCAGCAATCTGAAGGATCGCAACAATAACCAATATTAAAACTGTCGCAACGAGCGTCACGTCAGGATTATTTCGTTGGAATCCTTCAAGGTAAGCAAGGTTTCCAAGTCCCCCTGCACCAACAACACCAGCCATTGCGGTGTAACTGACAAGTGCAATCGCTGTAACCGTAATACCTGAGATGAGGGCCGGCATTGCTTCAGGAAGAAGAACTTTAAAAATAATTTCCCCGTTTGAAGCGCCCATTGACTGAGAAGCTTCAATCACTCCTTTGTCTACTTCTCTTAGGGCAATTTCAACCATTCGTGCATAAAACGGTGCTGCACCTGCAATAAGTGCTGGTAGAGCTGCATTCGCGCCAAGCATGGTTCCAATAATATAAACAGAAAGCGGAATGAGTAAAATGATCAATATAATAAAAGGGATGGAGCGGAATAAGTTTACGATTCCAGCAATGATGCTATTGATAAATTTATTTTGCCATATATTCCCTCTTCCGGTTAGAAACAATAACAATCCAAGCAGAATACCAAGAATAAATGTTGCTAGTACGGAGATTGCCGTCATATAAGCTGTTTGAACGGTAGCTTCCCACATCGATTCCCAGTTCACATTCGGAAAAAGTGATTCAATCATTTATAATCACCTCCGCTTCTACTCCTTGCTCACGAACATACTTTAGCGCACTTTCAACGACAGCCGGTTCTCCTTTAAGAAAGACAGAAAGCTTTCCATAAGGACCATCTTGCGTATGAGAGATTTTACCTTGAATAATGTTCACTTCAATTTCGAATTGACGAATTAACTCCGTCACAAGCGGTGAGCCCGTTTTCCCCTTTAGGAACGTGAACTGAACGAGTTCGCCTTCTTGACTTGCTGCTAGGTGTGCGATCGATTCCTTCATTTCTTCAGGCTCACTCAACTGATTCACGAAATCTTTCGTAATCTCTTCTTGTGGGTGATGAAAGACTTCAAGCACGGAACCTTTCTCAACAACTCTGCCGTTCTCCATTACAGCCACACGGTGACAGATTTTACGAATAACATGCATTTCATGAGTGATTAACACAATCGTGAGACCTAACTTCTGATTAATTTCTGTCAGGAGCTCAAGAATACTATCTGTCGTTTTAGGATCTAGAGCAGAAGTAGCTTCATCACATAGGAGAACTTTAGGATTATTTGCAAGCGCTCGTGCAATACCAACCCGCTGCTTCTGTCCTCCACTTAGCTGTGATGGATAAGCTGCCTCTCTCCCTTCTAGTCCAACAAGTTTAATTAATTCATCAACACGTTTCATTCTTTTTTCTTTCGGAACACCCGAAATCTCAAGTGGAAACGCAATGTTGTCGCGAACCGTTCGTGACCAAAGGATATTAAAGTGTTGAAAGATCATGCCGATTTCCTGTCTCGCTGCACGAAGGTCTTTTCCTTTTAGAGAGGATAAATTATTTCCTGCTACTGTGACCGTACCTTCCGTCGGTCTCTCAAGCAGGTTGAGCATCCGGATTAGCGTACTCTTTCCGGCACCACTGTATCCAATCACACCGAATATTTCGCCTTTTTTAATTGAAAGGTTAACATCCTTAACGGCCTCTACCTTCCCTGACTTCGAAAAGAAGGTTTTATTTATGCCTTTTAGCTCAATCACATGTCTCACATCCTTTATGCATTTGCATGTTGTACCAGCTTCCTGAAAAAGGACTTCAGTCCCATGCTTTTATTGTTCTAACTTAAGCACTTAAAAAAGAGATATAAAAATGCCTTTCTACTTTGAGTAGAAAGGCATGTTATCAATCAATGTCTTCCTCTCATTTCTCAAAGCAAACGCTTTGCAGGAATTGGCACCTTTTCAAACGAGTCGTTTGACGGTTGCCGGGCTTCATAGGGCCAGTCCCTCCACCTCTCTGAATAAGAGATTATAAAATTTAAATTACTTTACTGTGGTTAAGTGCTAAATTGAATTCTAGCATGGTACTTTATGAGTGTCAATTACTGAGCAAAAAGTCACAATAATCAAACATTACTTTCTGACGTGAGCAAGAGAAAACCATCAGCTAATTCGCCTGATGGTTTTTGCTCGTTGAGAGAGCTGTTTGTATAGGGATAGTTTTTCAAGATCAGCGTTTCCTCCACTGACTACAGCACCAATTTTGTTACCTTCTAAACGATTTGATTTACATAAAACAGCAGCAACTGACGCTGCACCAGCACCTTCAACAAGTGTTTTATGTCTCTCAAGCATAAAGACAATGGCAGCGGCAATTTCTTCTTCAGAAACCGTCATCATATCGTCAACTAGCTCTTCGATAATTGGATACGTTACTTTTCCGGCTTCCTTTACAGAAATGCCATCCGCAATTGATTTGACTGATTGAAGAACGAGAGGACCAGTACCTTTAAACCGATTCCATGTCGCAGATGCTTCTGAAGCCTGGACGCCGATGATTTTCACATGAGGAAAATAAGACTTAATCGCCATTGCCATTCCAGCTAATAGTCCTCCACCTCCAACAGGGACGAGAATCGTATCTAAATCAGGACATTGTTGCATCATTTCAAGTGCAACTGTTCCCTGTCCCGCCATTACCTCAGGGTCATCAAAGGCATGAACAAATGTGGCACCTTTTTCAACACGCTCCCGATCTGCTCCGTTAAACGCTTCGTTATACGATTCTCCTTCAAGAACCACTTCTGCTCCATAAGCTCGGGTTGCCTCAATTTTGCTTGTCGGCGTGTGAATGGGCATATAGATTTTTGCTTTTATCCCACGCTCTCTTGCGGAAAGCGCCACTCCCTGAGCATGATTACCAGCTGAAGCTGCTACAATTCCTCTAGCTGCCTCAATATCTGTTAATGAGGCGACTTTGTTATATGCACCTCGAAGTTTGAAGGAACCCGTTCGCTGGAGGTTTTCCATCTTCAAGAAGACATCTTTATTTGTGTAATCATTAAGCGTAGTTGATTGCTGAAGTGGGGTCCTATGGACAGCCTCCAGCAAATTCTCCATCGCTTTTACGACATGAACGTTATATTTCTCCTGGTAATTCCCAACGTCATTCACTCTCCTACAAGTTGTTTTTCTTCATATAATTTTATTTTATCCTCAAGGGCCAAAGTACGAGAGACTTCATCCCATCCATTTAACAACATTTCTTTCCAATAAGGATCGATCTCAAACGACGCATGTAATTCGTCTCCATCACTCACTTGCTGCTTCTTAAGATCAACGTTAAGTTCATATCCATTATTTGCTTTCTGGAAAAGTTCCGCTATGGTTTCCTGATCAAGAGCAATTGGTAGGATCCCATTCTTTACACAATTGTTATAAAAAATATCAGCAAAGCTAGTCGCGATAATAATTCGAAATCCATAATCTAGAAGAGCCCACGGCGCATGTTCTCTTGATGACCCACACCCGAAGTTTTTCCCTGACACTAAAATAGAAGCATGCTGGTATTGCTCTTCATTCAAATTAAAATCTTCGCGTGGCTTTCCATCATCATCAAACCGCCAGTTGTAAAAAAGAAACTGTCCGAAGCCTTTCCGTTCAATTCTTTTAAGAAACTGTTTCGGAATGATTTGATCTGTATCTACATTCACTTGCTCAAGGGGATAAACGATCCCTTTGTATTCATTTATCGGTTCCAGGACGGTTCACTCCTTTTACACTACAAGAGGTTTAATTTTTCTAGCGTCTGTAAATCGGCCTTCAATGGCAGCAGCTGCAGCCATGGCAGGGCTGACAAGATGCGTTCTAGAGCCATTTCCCTGACGACCTTCAAAATTACGATTAGAGGTAGACGCACAGCGTTCGCCTGGTGGAACAATATCGTCATTCATTGCAAGACACATGCTACACCCTGCTTCTCGCCACTCAAATCCAGCTTCTTTAAAGATTGTGTCCAACCCTTCAGCTTCAGCAGCATCCTTCACTGATTTAGACCCTGGCACCACGAGTGCTGTTACTCCCTCATGAACTTTTCGGCCCCGAACTATGTCAGCAGCAGAGCGCAAATCACTTAATCGTGAATTCGTACAGGATCCGATAAAAACATATTGAATATCGATTGTTTGAATCGGCGTACCAGGTTTAAGATCCATATAAGCGAGCGCCTGTTTGATCGCTTTTTGATCAGCAGGATCTTCATAATCTTCTGGGAAAGGAACGCGAGCATAGACCGAAGATCCCATCGAGGGATTCGTGCCCCAAGTTACTTGGGGTTCGATTTCGTCCGCCCCAATTTCGAGCACTTCATCATACGTGGCACCTGGATCGGTCGCAAGTTCTTTCCATTCAGCAACAGCGCGATCAAAATCCTCAGGTACGTGTCTCTTTCCTTTTAAATAGGAGAAAGTGGTCTCATCTGGACTAATCAAACCTGCTTTTGCCCCAGCTTCGATTGACATATTACAAACAGTCATCCGCTCTTCCATTGTCATCGCTCGAATCGCTTCACCAGTGTATTCTACAACGGCACCAGTACCTGCATTAACCCCAAATTTTGCAATAACAGCAAGTATTAAATCTTTAGCCGTCACACCAGCACCTAGCCGACCATTTACACGAATTTCAATTGTTTTCGGTCTTGATTGCCATAAGGTTTGCGTAGAAAGCACATGCTCTACTTCGCTCGTTCCTATTCCAAAGGCAAGAGCACCAAACGCACCGTGTGTTGAGGTATGGCTGTCACCACAAACGATCGTTTTCCCCGGCTGTGTTAGACCAAGCTCTGGACCAATGACGTGGACAATTCCTTGATCTGGATGATTGATATCAGCAATTTCCACGCCAAACTCATGACAGTTCTCTTCAAGCTTTTCCATTTGAACTTTTGATACAGGGTCATTAATAATATGACGAGCAATCGTTGGAACGTTATGATCCATCGTTGCAAACGTTAAATCCGGTCTTCTGACACTTCGGTTGTTCATCCGCAGACCCTCAAATGCCTGCGGAGAAGTCACTTCATGAACAAGATGCAAATCTATATATAGGAGATCTGGGCTACCTACTTCTTCATGTACAACGTGTTTATCCCAAATCTTTTCAATAATCGTTTTTGGCTCCACGCCCATCCTCCTCTTACCTGTTCGTCATTATGCGTATGCTTCCATAATCCCTGCTGTTGCATCCGCTTCTTCCAGTTGATAAATCACTTTCTTGATCATGGCATCTGTGCCAAGAGCTTTCGGCGATCCATTTGCAAGATCACTCGTATAATATCCGGCATCAAGCACTTCTTTCACTGCCTTTTCGATGGACTCCGCTTCTTCATTCATATCAAACGAATACTTCAGCATCATGGCACTTGATAAAATCATTGCAAGTGGATTGGCTAGGTTTTTCCCCGCAATGTCTGGTGCTGAACCGTGTACTGGTTCATACATTCCAAAACCGTCGCTACGAAGACTTGCAGAAGGTAACATTCCAAGTGATCCTGTAATCATCGAAGCCTCATCACTCAAAATATCTCCAAAAAGATTTTCTGTTACAATCACATCAAAGTGGGCCGGGTTTTGAACCAGTTTCATTGCTGCTGCATCCACAAGCATATGCTCCACTTCTACTTCAGGATAATTCTTCGCTTTTTCTTCAACGATTTCTCTCCACATTCGGCTTGATTCTAAAACGTTCGCTTTATCAACGCTCGTTAATTTCTTGTTTCGCTTACTCGCGGCTACAAATCCCTGATCGACAATACGTTCGATTTCATCTTTTGTGTAATGAAGCGTATCAACAACTTCTTTCCCATTTTGACGACGCTCACTCGGAGTACCGAAGTACAGTCCACCTGTTAATTCGCGAACAATTAACATGTCTACTCCTTTGATCCGATCGGGCTTAAGAGGAGATGCATCAATTAAACTATCAAAAGCCGTAACAGGGCGAAGATTTGCAAACAAGCCTAGCTCCTTACGAATACCAAGAAGACCTCGTTCAGGACGAAGATGGCCAGGTAAACTTTCCCACTTAGGACCACCAACTGCACCTAGAAGAACAGCATCGCTTTCTTTACAGATGCGCAGTGTTTCATCGGGTAGTGGCGTACCATCTTCATCGATCGCAGCCCCTCCAATTCTTCCCTGGTGAAATTCAAACGTATGGCCAAATCGATCTGCCACGGCATTTAGCACTTTCATTGATCCTTCCATGACTTCTTTGCCAATTCCATCACCGGGTAATACCGCAACTTTTCTCTTCATCCTTCTAACCTCCCTGTTAGACGTGCGCTTGTTTTTTGACTTGATAGCTTTCTCTAGCAAGAACGCGATTGACTGCATTTAAGTAAGCAATCGCTGATGACTCAAGAACATCCTGCGCTGTTCCTCGACCATTCGATTCAACTCCATTGTACATAACGCGTACATGCACTTCGGCTAGGGCGTCTCTCCCTCCACCAACTGAATTAATACGATAGTCTTGAAGTTGAAGCGTACCTGGAATCATTTCCTCAAGCGTGTTGTAAATCGCTTCTACACTACCAGATCCCGTGCCGGCTTGCTGAATCATCGTTCCATCAGGCTTTTCGATTGAAATCGTAGCCGTTGGGATATTCGCTGTCCCGTACTGAACTTGAATGCTATGAATCTCGTATTTATCAACAAATTCGTCCGTTTGGATATCTGTTAATAGGGCGAACAGATCATCTTCAGTTACTTGCTTTTTCTTATCAGCCAGATCTTTAAAATCAGCGAAAGCTTCATTGATTCTTGCTTCATCTAATTCAAAACCTAGCTCTTTCACTTTGTCTCTAAAGGCATGTCGTCCTGAGTGCTTACCAAGCACAAGGCTATTCGACTGCACTCCGATAAGCTGAGGGCTGATAATTTCATAGGTAGTTTTTTCTTTAAGGACCCCATCTTGATGGATACCAGACTCATGAGCAAAAGCATTTGCGCCAACTACCGCTTTATTTCCTGGTACAGGCATGCCAGTAAGCTTACTAACTAGATTACTTGTGCGCTTAATTTCGTCTAATTTCAAGCCTGTTTCTGCCTGGTAGAAGTCATTTCGGATTCGAAGCGCAACTGCCACTTCTTCAATCGCTGCGTTACCAGCACGCTCTCCAATGCCATTAATCGTTCCTTCTATTTGAGTTGCGCCACATTCAATGGCAGCTAAGGAATTCGCTACCGCCATGCCAAGATCATTATGACAATGTGCTGATAGATCAATGCCATCGATGTTCGGGACATTGGTTCGCAAATATGTGAAAAGCTCGCCGTATTCCTGAGGGCTTCTATACCCGACTGTGTCTGGAATGTTAATGACAGAAGCTCCTGCGTCGATGACTTCTTTAATAATTTTGGCTAAGAACGTTCGATCAGATCGACAAGCATCTTCAGCCGACCACTGCACTTTCGGGAAAAATTTCTTCGCATATTTTACTGCTTCAACAGCCGTTTCAACAACCTCATCCGGTGTCTTCTTGAGCTTATGTGTCATATGAATAGGAGAAGTAGCTAGGAAAACATGAAGTCTTGGGTCGGCACCGCCTTTAAGGGCATCCCAGGCTGCATCAATGTCTTTCATATTCGCTCGCGCAAGGCCTGTTACGGAAACATTTCTTACCGTATCAGCAATGTTTTTCACACCCTGAAAGTCACCTTTGGAAGCAGCAGGAAAGCCTGCTTCCATGATGTCTACTCCAAGACGCTCAAGTTGTTTTGCGATTTCCAGCTTTTCTAATGCATTCAGATTGACTCCGGCCGACTGTTCTCCGTCACGAAGCGTTGTATCGAATACATTAATCTTTTGCACTGGTAACCACTTCCTTCTTTGATTTTGGTTTCACAAATGGCATCATGGCGCGAAGTTCTTTCCCGACTTGTTCAATTGGATGATTCTTTTCTTTCTCGTTGATCGCATGGAATTCTGGACGATTTAGTTTATTTTCAAGAATCCAGCCTTTAGCGAATTTACCCGTTTGGATATCTTCAAGAATATCTTTCATACGTGCTTTCGTATCAGCATCGACAACACGAGGACCTGATACAAAGTCACCCCACTGTGCTGTGTCTGAGATGGAATAACGCATTCCCGCAATACCATCTTCATACATCAAATCAACAATGAGCTTTAGTTCATGTAAACATTCAAAGTACGCCACTTCCGGTTGATAGCCCGCTTCCGTAAGTGTTTCGAATCCAGCTTTTACAAGTGATGATAACCCACCGCAAAGTACGGCCTGTTCACCGAATAGATCTGTTTCAGTTTCTTCTTTAAAGGATGTTTCAAGAACACCAGCACGTGCACCGCCAATCCCTTTTGCGTAAGCAAGGGCTAGTTCTTTTGCGTTACCTGATACGTCCTGATAAACTCCGAATAATGCCGGAACGCCTGCACCATCTTCAAATGTTCTTCTTACAAGATGACCTGGTCCTTTAGGCGCTACAAGGAATACATCGACATCTGATGGTGGAACAACTTGATTGAAATGTACGTTAAATCCATGAGCGAAGACGAGTGCATTACCAGCGCGAAGACCCGGCTCGATTTCCTCTTTGTACACTTCCGGCTGATACTCATCAGGAAGGAGGATCATGATGACATCTGCTTCCTCACTTGCTTCTTTCACTGTTTTTACATCGAATCCATCTTCCTGTGCTTGATTCCAGGAGCGTCCTTTACGTAAGCCAACCGTTACATCAAAACCACTCTCACGAAGATTTAGTGCATGAGCATGACCTTGTGATCCATAGCCCACTACTGCAATCTTCTTTCCTTTTAGCATTCCTTCGTTGATATCACCGTTATAATATACTTTTGCCATTTTGATTCATCCCTTCATAATTAGGTTTATTTTTTAGTTTAAGATGGAATACTGCTTTAAATCTGTTACGGATTTTTGGCTTCCTCTAGGAAATGCCGTGATCCCCGTTCGAACCATTTCTTTTATGCCATATGGTCTGAGAAGATCTAAAATCGCTTCAATCTTATCGGAATTACCTGTTACCTGAACCGTTATACTCTCTCGACTCACATCAATAATGGAGGCGCGAAATGGCTCAATAATCCCGGATATTTCACTTCTGATTTGCGCATTACTAATGACCTTAATTAACGCTAACTCACGAACCACAATAGCCTGATCCGTAATATCGGTTACTTTCAGTACATCGATTTGCTTATTGAGCTGTTTGATGAGCTGCTCAATTTTGGCGTTGTCATCAACATTAACAACGAATGTCATTTTCGAAACGCCTTCTTTTTCGGTATGACCAACCGTGATGCTTTCAATGTTAAATTGCCGCTTGGTCATGAGGCCGGTGATGCGATTTAACACCCCACTTTGATTAATGACAGTTGCAGTTACAATTCGTTTCATGGTTTCACCCCAATCATCTGATGCAGCCCTTTGCCAGGGGCAATCATTGGATAGACATTTTCCTTTCCACTTACGCGACAATCGATTAAGACCGGCTCGCGATGAGAAAAAGCTTCTTCAAAAACGGCTTTCGCTTCTTCTTCATTTGTCACTTTAAATGATTGGATCCCATACGCTTCACCTAGTTTCACAAAATCAGGCTGGACAGGGATGAGCGACTGGGAATAGCGCTCTTCATAAAATGCTTCTTGCCACTGCCTCACCATTCCAAGCGTCTGGTTATTCATAATAACGACTTTTACCGGAAGATTTAGCTCTTGAAGAGTCGAAAGCTCCTGTAACGTCATTTGGAATCCACCGTCACCTGTTAGTGAAACCACCGTTTGTTCAGGAAACGCAAGCTGTGCTCCGATCGCAGAAGGAAAACCGAATCCCATTGTGCCGAGCCCTCCAGATGTGACCCATCGATTCGCATCCGCAAATGCATAATATTGAGCCGCCCACATCTGATGCTGACCGACATCGGTCGTAATAATCGCATCTCCCTTCGTATATTCGTGTACGAGTTCTACGACGCGCTGTGGGAGAAATTCACTCGTTGATACTTTCTTCCAAAGAGGGAAATCTTCACTATTTTGCGTTAGCTTCTTACGCCAATCCTCTGTTTCCGGACTGGAGGATTCAATTTCTAGAAGCTTCTTCAGCGCTTCTCTTGCATCCGATACGATTGGGATTTGCGTTGGCACGTTTTTCCCTATTTCAGCAGGATCAACATCGATATGAGCCACTGTTGCATGGATGGCAAAATGATCAAGATTACCAGTTAATCGATCATCGAATCTTGCGCCAATGCTAATTAACAAGTCACATTCATAAAGTGCCATGTTGGCTGTATACGTTCCGTGCATGCCTCCCATTCCAAGAAAAAGCGGATGATTGCCTGGATAACTTCCAAGACCAAGCAGTGTATTAATGACTGGGATGCGATGTTTCTCAGAAAAAGCTACGAGTTCTTTTCCAGCATTGGCATGGAGAACACCAGCTCCGGCTAAGATCACCGGTTTTTTTGCTGAACCAACCGCATCTGCAAGTTTCTTAATTTGCAAAATGTTAGGTGAAAAGGTTGGCTGGTAGCCTGGCAAATGAATCGTAGAATCATAGTCGGGTGAAATGGTTTTGTTTGCCACATCCTTAGGTATATCAACAAGAACTGGACCGGGTCGTCCTGTAGTCGCAATATGGAACGCTTCTTTAATAATTCTTGGCAGATCCTGAACATCGCGTACTTGGTAATTATGTTTGGTGATTGGTGCTGTAATCCCCATGATGTCTGCTTCCTGAAACGCATCCGTACCAATCACAGTACTCGCTACTTGCCCGGTAAAAATAACAAGTGGCAGCGAATCCATCATGGCGTCTGTAATGCCAGTCACAAGATTAGTAGCGCCTGGACCAGATGTTGCAATGACAACGCCTGGTTTCCCACTCACTCTTGCATAGCCCTCTGCCGCATGAATTGAGCCTTGTTCATGCTTTGAAAGAATGTGCTTAATCGGTGATCGATAGAGAGCGTCATAGATCGGAAGGACTGCTCCTCCTGGATATCCGAAGAGTACTTCCACATTTTCTTTTTTTAAAGAATGGATTAATACATCTGCCCCGGTCATTTCCGCTGTTACCGCTTCGGCCTCTGGTTTTGCCTTCGCCCGCATATTCATACCCTCCAATGCTTATTTGCCCGCTCCCGCCTTAATGGTGAAGCGTTACTAACTATTAATAAAAAAAAGCCTTCTCATCCCTACGCCGCTTTTTACGGTCCATAGGGGCGAAAAGACTTCACGGTACCACCCTACTTTTGCGACAAACCATTGTCGCCTCATGAGCAAATTGCTCGTTTTGATAACAAGTGTTTCAAAACACTCGGCTGATCCTATCTTACACGGTTCAGATCAACACTCAGAGGTGATGTCGATACAGGGGGTAATACCGGCTTCCACCACTACCGGCTCTCTGGTCATTACCAAATCCTGTGTCTTTTGCCTCGTCATCGATTATGAATATTTACTTTTCTAACCCGCTTGAACATCACGTTTTGAAGGATAGACAGAAACTCCATCAACAGTGACAATGTCTCGAAACGCTCCAAGCAGATCGTTTGTTGTTTTACCTGGCTTACCTTCTCCAATTTCACGACCATCTACTTTAACAACTGCAATCACTTCTGCCGCAGTTCCGGTTAAAAAGACTTCATCCGCTACATACACATCATGACGTGTAAACGTTTCTTCACGCATGTCATACCCTTTTTGTCTTGCAAGTTCCATGATGGCATTTCGTGTAATGCCTTCTAGTGCCCCAACATACCCAGGCGGTGTTTTAATGACATTACCTTTCACGATAAATATATTATCTGCCGAACCTTCAGCGACATAACCTTGATCATTTAACATCAATGCTTCGCTAACGCCGGCTAAATTGGCTTCGATTTTGACAAGAATGTTATTTAAGTAGTTTAACGACTTCACCTTCGGGCTCAATACATCCGAGCGATTCCGGCGGCTGGCTACTGTGACAATTTCAATTCCTGTTTCATATAAGCGCTTAGGGAACAAGGCCAGTGATTCTGCAATAACGATCACTTGTGGTTCCTTACATGTAAATGGATCAAGTCCAAGATTTCCAACACCGCGAGATACTACGATGCGAATGTAGGCATCCTGAAGGTTATTTTTTTTCAGCGTTTGCACAATAATGTCGGTCATTTCCTCCATCGTGTGCGTAATTTTTAGCATAATTGAATGAGCTGAATCGTAGAGACGCTGAAGATGATGTTCTAATCTGAAGACATTTCCATCGTACATGCGAATCCCTTCGAACACCCCATCACCATAGAGGAAACCATGATCGTATACCGATACTTTGGCATCTTCTTTTCTAACAAATTCACCGTTAAGGTAGATCCACTGTTCACTCACCTTGTTCACTCCTTTCTATTTGTTAATTAGACGCAGTAAAGCGTTAGTGTCTAATAATGAGCCTATGAAATTTCGAGGCCCTGTTGTCATTTTTGTTTGAGTTATTTGAATAATTCGTTTGTTTAATTGAGGATTATATTACGCCGGTTTCGCCTTAAGGTCAACACCTAAAAGCTAAGTTTTTTGATAATTATGATATATCAGTTTATTTGTAAACGCTTACAAGCCTTCCATGCGTGAGATTTGGTCACACGAAATTTTTTATTGTAAATTTAATAAAAGCGCTTACATACGTTCAGTTGGTTTAATAGACGCTGTGGTGATTGCTTCATTGCCTCTTTCATAAAGTGTAAGCACCTCTTTACATCTGCCAATTGCCGCCTCAACTCTGCACGCCTCGTTACTCTGCATAATTATTTAATCTCTCTAAATTGGTGACTTAAATTATCTCACGGAATTATGCTGCCGTTTTTGTGTGAAATAATTAATTTCATATGGAAGGTATGAGCTAAATGGCAATTCTATTACCAAACCTATTTTTTATTCATTTAGGAAATGAGCAAAGTTTGTTTCATTATGAGGGGGAATATTTATCTAAATTTATTATTATAATTGCATACTCATTAATGCGCAGTGCCTTTTAGATATATGTGAACATTGACAGATGTCGTGTAATAGGAAAACGGTAATTGAACAAATGATAAGAAACATGCAAAAACCCTTTTCTACATGAAAAGGGCTTTTTATATATCATCCTTATACGCTAGCTTTCACTTTTGCTTTTGCGATCGCTTGATCTAAATCATCAATTAAATCATCAATGTGTTCAATTCCGACAGAGAGTCGAATCAAATCGTCTCGTACACCTGAGGCAGCCAACTCGTCAGCACTTAACTGTTGATGAGTTGTGCTTGCCGGATGGATAATCAAGCTTTTTGCATCTCCAACATTGGCAACATGTGACCAGAGATTAACGGCATTGATGATGCCTGCACCTGTTTCACGCCCCCCCTTAATACCGAAAACAACGACAGCTCCGGCTCCTTTCGGAAGATATTGATGAACAAGTTGATTGGATGGATGGTTCTCCTCTTCTGGATAGCTCACCCACTCAACGTCCGGATTGTCTTTTAGATATGAGACGATCTTTCTTGTGTTGGCGATATGCTCTTTCATGCGAACGTGAAGCGTTTCAACACCAAGAGCAATCTGAAATGCATTAAATGGACTAAGTGTAGCACCTGTATCTCTTAGCAGTTGCACACGCGCTTTCACAATGTATGCTGCTTCTGGAAGAGCTTCAGCAAAGACAATACCGTTATACGTGTGGTCTGGTTCAGTGAAACCAGGAAATTTAGGTGAGTTCCAATCAAATTTCCCACCATCAACGATGATACCTCCCATCGTTGAGCCGTTACCGCCAAGCCATTTCGTAGCAGAATGAACCACGATGTCTGCTCCATGTTCCAGTGGTCGACATAGATAAGGGGTGGCAAAAGTATTATCAATGATTAGAGGGATACCTGCCTCATGAGCAATCTCAGCAACTTTTTCAATATCCAGCACATGAAGACCAGGATTTCCGATCGTCTCTGCAAATATGGCTTTCGTGTTTGGGGTAATAGCCGCCTTGAATGATGCTATATTTTCAGGATCCACAAAGTTTGTTTTGATTCCGTATTTCGGAAGCGTTGCTGAGAAGAGATTGTACGTTCCACCATACAGCGTAGAAGCTGAAACAATTTCGTCTCCGCTATTGGCAACATTTAAAATCGCTGTCGTGATTGCGGCCATTCCGCTTGCTAGGGCTAGAGCACCTACCCCGCCTTCAAGCTGTGCAATTCGTTCTTCAAGTGTACCGACTGTGGGATTTCCAATTCGTGAATAGATAAATCCTTCTTCTTTTAAAGCAAATAAATCGGCTGCATGATCAGTATTGTTAAATCGATAAGCGTTAGATTGATAGATTGGTAATGCTCTAGCTCCCGTAACTGGATCAGCTTGTAGTCCTCCATGAATACCAATTGTTTCTAAATTATATTTTTTCTCTGCCATTTCACTTCACTCCTTCAATTTTGTTTGTTATTGAGATTTGTTCCTTTATGTGAGGTCCCCATTTATCAAATTCAACAAGAAACCCATCATGACCAAATTTTGTATCAACAAGATAAAACTGAGAGGATGTACCTTGATAAAAAAGTTTCTCTAACTCACCAGGGGGATAGATCAAATCGCCTTTAAAACCAATTGCAAGAACGTTTGCTTTTATTCTTTTATTGACGAAGGTTAGATCGCCTCGACCTTCCCTAATATCGTGGTTATCCATTGCCTTTAACAAATACAAATAGCTATTCGCATCAAACCGGTCGACAAGTTTATTTCCCTGATAATGAAGGTAGGATTCAACATCGTACGTAGGTTCATTATGACTCTCTCCTGAAGCATGTTTACGACTTCGACCAAATTTTTTGTGGAACATTTCATCTGTTCGATAAGAAATCATGCCAATCATTCTGGCGGTTGCTAGACCAGATGCTGGTGTATGATCACCACTGTAATAACCTTCCTCCCAGTTTGGGTCATTCGTAATCGCATATCGAGAAATAGCGTTATAAGCAATTCCATAGGCATTAAGAGTTGGCGTAACGGCAAGTGGGATAAGATGAGTCATCCATTCTGGGTAAAGCAACCCCCATTCAAGCACCTGCATCCCCCCAAGAGATCCTCCAATGACAGCGTGAAGTTGGTGGATGCCCAGTTTCTCAAGTGCTTTTTTCTGTGAATGCACCATATCTCTCACTGAGACAAACGGAAAATCAGCTTGATAACGCTTTTTCGTGACAGGATGAATGGTTTGTGGCCCTGTTGAACCGTTACATCCACCGAGAACATTGAACGTAATAACTTGAAAAGTTGACGTATCAATATAAGCTCCGTTTCCGACTAACCCTTTCCACCACCCTGTTTCGTCATGACCTACGGTATATTGATTTCCTGTTAAAGCATGACAGACTAGAATAACCGGTGCACCAGGAGGACCAACACGTTCATAGGCAAGTTCGACGTCATCAAGGTCATTGCCTGATTCGAGCTTTAACGAACCAATCGATACAGTCTGATCTTCGTATCTCGTCTCTCTAACCAAACCCCTATCTCTCCTTTCAAACAATCCAAGTTTCCTGCATAGATTTTGAGTCATATAAAAAAGCCTCTCTGAAAGACAGAGAGGCTTGATTGATTCATCAGCTTCGCTTATCTTCCAGGATTTCTCCTGCAGGATTTGGCACCTTTTCAAACCAACATTGGTTTGACGGTTGCCGGGCTTCATAGGGCCAGTCCCTCCGCCTCTCTAGATAAGTATGACTATTTCGTTTTTTTAATTAATTGTGTTTATTTTAGCAAGGTGGCGTATTAGTGTCAAACACTTTTTCGGAATTTTTCTTCTTCTCACTCAAGATGCGTTTCTTAGGATCAATGAATGCCCCACTAGGATATGTTCCAATTAGACACCTAAGAAAGTTTCGTTAGAAGGCTCTTTCTGATAAAGTATCGATAGACCAATAAAAAGAGGTGAAAAAACGATGAAAGCCCCTTCCTTTGCATTAGAAGATCTTAATAGCGGCGACATCATTCGTCTATCTGACTTTGTTGGAAAACCAGTGATGATGACATTCTGGGCATCCTGGTGTCCTGATTGCATGAAAGATCTGCCGATGAAAGAGCAGTTTTACCAACATGCTGATCTTGAGAAGCTTGCCTTCTTAACAATAAATGTCACGGGGCGAGAACGATCTGAGGAAGCCGGGAAAGATTTTATGATAAAAAACAACCTTCCCTTTCCTGTATTACGTGACAATGGTCGAAAAACGTATGATGATTACGGATGTACTGGCGTTCCTACAACAATTTTACTTAACAAAGATCATCATATCGTAAACGTTTTTGATGATCAGTCTTCCTTTCTCGATATTGCAAAAGCTCTCCCTTCAATCATGATTTAGAGGCATATAGAAAAAAGCCAGAGGATTCCCCTCTGGCTTATGATTGAGTATAAAATAAATGATAGCATGATGCTTTACTTATCTTTCTTTTTCTCTTCAGACTTGCCTTTGTTATCTTCTCGTTTCACTTTTTCATGTTTATCGTTCTTTTTGTTTTCTTTTTCGTTCTTCTTTTCCTCTTTTTCCTGTTGCTTTTCATTTCTCTTATCGGCTTTTTCTTGTTCTTTTTTGTTTTCTTTTTCAGCCTTTTCTTGACTCTTTTCAGCTTTCTTCTTTTCTTTTTCTTGTTCTTTCGCTAGTTTATTACTTGTTTTTTTTTCTGCTTTTTCTTGGTTCTCTTCTTCTTTTTGATGATCTTTTTGAGCTTTAGGTACTTGAGAGGAACTGTTTTGCTCCTGGTTGGTAAGATGATCCGCCTTTTTATCAGATGGGTGATCTTTTACTTTGTTATCTGCATCTTCACTTCCGAGAATCAGTTCTTCATTTTCGTTCTTTTGATTACCTACTGTTTTTTCATTTAATTGTACGACTGAGTCCTCAATCGGGGTTGGTGTCTCTTTCACTTTAGTCTCACTAGACTTATCAGAATTATTCGAGTCAGAAGCGATCATGGTTTCCGACTGCATTTCATCCATTTTGCTCACGGAAAGATGACGCACTTCGTCGATGGATAAAGAAGCACCTCGATCTACGGCAGCGAGATAACTCATGTATTTCCCTTGAGATAGTCCATGTTCATTTGCTTCTTTATGAGCACTGTAATCCGCATCAAGAATGGTAGTAATCGCAACCGCTTGATTAATAAGTGCGTCATTCTGCTCAAATCCTCTTATAATCGTTTCAAGATCTTCGCTGATCCCCTTTTGCTCAACGCTTGAAGCGACAATGAGTAATTTATGATTCTCTTCTAAATAGCCTTTTTTATCGAGTTTAGAGACAAGTACGCCTCCGAATTCGCTTAGTGGCATATTCATTGTTTCCCGTTCTAAGTTCAACCCTTCACCGTCTGAATTCCATGCTTGATATTGAACAACTTCAAGATCAGAATTAACTCCAACCTCAATACTTGGGTTGATATCAAAGCTTACATAGGCTGCAACTGCATCATTTTGTCTAACAGGAATGACGCCTGTTACGATGACGACTAACAATAGAATTGCTGCCATACCGGCCAGGGTGGGCATAGAGGGGGTAAAGTAACCTATTTTTTTATTAAGTGGTTTTGGTGCAAGTTTAATTTCAGAGCCGATTGTTAACGTATGATTTCGCTTCAGATTGATTGTTGTAAATTCTCCATCAGGAGTTAAGACAACTGCCTTTCTTCCGCGAATGTCCATAATGACCCCTTTTTTCATCCCCTGGCCCCCTTTTATCCAACTACTGTATATAAGATTTCAGCGCGTTAAATCCACCTAAATGAATTAAAGCCACTGCTATTATATACTTTCGATTACGTTCAATCGTTTTGCGACTGCATGTAACGAGTGCCAGCAAATCTTTTATCGGGAGCTGCTTTTTCTCTAATAGATATCCTGAAAGAACGTGATCATCAGCGATTAATTTCGCAATCATCTTGGCGTTTTCTCTTGCATCAATATGTTTTGGGCAGTTTTTGCTGAGAACTTTGAACGTAATACTAAATTTTTTAAGTAACTGCTCATATTCTTCGATTTCAAACATTCGTACTTCACGTTGCTTATCAATTTCATAGACGTCAAGCGCTGCTTTTTGTTCTGCAAAACTATCTTCTAGGCGCCCTTCTTCATCAAGTTCCTCAGGTTCAAGGTAGATGTATTTGTTTTGTCGCGCTTCTTTTCGTATATAATCAATCACTCTTCTTCTTATAACCATATCGGCAAATGTTAAAAATCTGCTCCCCTGGCCTTTACGATACTGATTCCATCGCTTCATTAAAAGCGGATAGCCCAATACTGAACTCATCCATCGAATGATTTATATAACGATTGCAAACTTTTGACGTAATCTTTTTAATAAAAGGTTGATAGTCTTCTAAAAGTTGATTTCGTAAAGCCTGATTTCCTTTTTGTATACTGTCAACTTTATCTTCTAAAGTAATACTCTCTTTTTTGTTTTCATTTTTAGTAGCGAAATTTCCCATTGCGCTGATTGAAATGGTTGTCATGTAATACACCTCTCATCTTGCAGTTGATTTCAAACGAACTGCTTTTCGGGTTGAATTCTTAGATGTTTTTTAGTTTTGGAAATTCTATAATAGTTTAGAAAATGAAATGTGCCACCATTCGTATAAAAAGTGGAATGGTGACTCTATTCAGTTATACCACTCAATCAGCATCAACGAAAATACAATTTTATGACAATGTTACTGTTTCTTTACTTCCTGTTATATTATTTTATCATTATTAATCTTGCTTAATTTTCAGCCAATTACACATTCGCATAATCCTATCCAAATAGGGTTTTTAGAACATTTAAATATCAAGTAAATGGTCAAAATACATCAAACGAATTTTCTATCATTAAGAAATTCATCGACTTTTATCACTGATTCAAACGCAAATAGCGTTCGATTAACCTTGTTTCCACTAATAACTGTTAATGCAGGCACGCTTTTTATTCCGAGGGCTTCTGCAACCCATGGAAAATAATTTAAATTACATGTAAATACAGTGGTTTCCATTTCTTTTGCTTCTGTAACAATATGTAACATTTGCTCGGCTATTTTACACGTCTGACAAAAGGGTGTGTAGAAGAATAGGATACTTCCGTGTGATTTTAAAAGCTTTTTTATTGTGGCTTCATCAGTGATTTCTTGCATATCGCATGCTCCAATCCTTATCAGGACAAAAAGGAAGCGAATGCTTCCCTTCTGTGATCTTCTCTAACGTTAAACTGTTACTACTTTAAACTTCGCTGCTCTTAAAATCCTTGTTAAATAATTTAGTGGTGTCTCTGCAACCTCACGATGAAGCATTGTGATATAAAGATGTTCTGCATGGGGGATTTCTCGCGTTAACTGACGCCTCAATTTCTCACCAGCATCATCTGCATCCACTAAAACAAACACATCTTTCTCTTCAAGCTCTTCACTTAGTTCCTCAAGTCGCTCGAAGCTAATTGTTCCATATGTGCAAATAATATGAACGGGTTCATCTAATACTCTCATTAACTGCTGCTTATCTGTTTTTCCTTCAACAATAATAACTTTATCATTCATGGCACAACGCTCCATTTCAAGCTGTCGTATCAATGCATTGCTATAGCATATGGTGGTTGGAAGCAAATCGTTTCATTTTATCATTAGAATCGCCAACGCGAAGTGATAACACAACAGCTATTGAGCCAGGTAACCGTTTATTATTCCGATTCTTTATCTGGATCCTCTTCTTCTAAATACGTTTCAGAAGTAGAATTGCCATGCTCTCTTTGAAGATCATCAACTGTACGGAGACGATCATCTTCTCGATTACCTGAAGTCTCAAAAGTAGCTTCATCATCTGGACGGCTATCTTCTTTGTTCTCTTCTAACTTATCCTGTGCTTCTTTTGTGCGAATGGCATAAGGAATGGCTTCAAGTCGTTCCTTATCAATTTCTTCACCCGTATCCACACAAATGCCATAGTTTCCTTCACGTATACGGTCAAGTGCCGTATTAATTAAACTCAATCGCTCTCTTGCTGCATCTTCTAACGTAATATCTTTTTCGCGTTGGTCCAACTCAGAAGCCATATCAGCAAAATGATTATCGTACGATGTTAATTCCCCTGTTTCATCGGATAATGCTGCATTTTCATCGCGATGACTTGCACCACTATCTAGAAGCTCTTTCTTTAAATCAAGTAGCTGCTTTTTAAATTGCTGTAATTCTTCCTTCGACAAAGCCATTATCATTACCTCCATAGGTCATTTTCTTTTCCAATACCTATTTTCCCTTAACACCTGTCCAGTTAAACCACGCAATTATGTTTTATCATGCTCAAATCGTGGAAATAAATCAATATGAATAAAGAATGGAGTGGTAAAATGGCTAAATTAAACCTTGGAGATCAGGCACCCACATTTTCGCTAATTAACACAGAAGGCGAGCTATTCCAATTTGAGCAGCACCAACAAGAAGATAATCGCTGGCATATGCTCGTCTTTTTTAGAGGTGAATGGTGTCCTGTGTGTAACGAACAGCTAGAAGAACTACAAGAACATTTAGGGGCTTTTCAAAAATTAGACGTACATCCAATTGCGATCGCGAAAGACGAATTGGAATCTCTTCGAAAAATGAAAGAAAAGCACGGCCTTGCCTTCCCAGTATTAAGCGACAACGAAAATGCTGCCATCGATTCTTATGGCGTTCTGATGCATCGTGAAGACGCCCCATACGAAGACCATGGTGAACACGGCGAACCAGCCATTTTCTTAATTGACGAGAACGGTAACTTAATGGCACAGTTTCTTCAGTCCAGCCCTTTCGGACGCCCATCAGCAGATGGACTCATTAAAACCATTAAATATATTCGTAAAAACAAAGCATAAAAAAACGGCCCACTGGGCCGTTTTTTTATGCTTGGCAGCATGATGCTGTCATTTGAGTGAAGACATTAGGCTTGTCGGGGATAAACAGGCGCTTTCGCTTTTCTTGTCCAGCTACTGCGCCTATCCCCTCGATCACTTCATCTTTCAATCGGAACACAAAGAACGTGTTCCATTTGAAAGCTTCCAGTGCTTGTCGGGGATCAACAGGCGCATTCGCTTTTCCTATTAACACCAGCCGAGGTCGCAGTCTTCTACGTACTTTGCATTTTGCTCTAGGACTTGTTCGTAATGATAAATTTTATCTTGATCAAATTCGTATCCGTCTGCTAATTCGTAGCGATTGCCCTGATCAGAGAATAAAATACGGCCGATTTTTTCTTTGTTCAGAAAGAGGTTCATCGCTTTTTGATCAAATTTACCATAAACTTTAGACGTGACATCAATTCTTACCATCGGACGAGCTTCAATCATTGGGATCATCTCCTCTATATAGTACCTTTCTATACAGCCTCTCTCACTAACAGATGACTAAACAAAAGAGAACCATTGATTAGAGTTTATGATGAAACCTATTTACTCATCATTCATTTCGTAGCAAAATGATGCCTTACTCGTCTTCACTTACCATTTTTTCGTAAGCTTCTGCAGTCATAAGCTCTTCAATTTGAGAAGGCTCAGTTGGTTCAACAACAACCATCCATGCTTTTTCATATGGTGAATCATTAACGAATTCAGGGCTGTCTTCTAGATCTTCATTGACAGATAGAACTTTGCCTGAGATCGGTGCATACAATTCGGATACTGTTTTTACAGACTCCACACTACCAAATGGTTCGTCAGATTCAATGGTGTCGCCTTCTTCTGGAAGTTCAACAAAAACGATGTCTCCAAGTTCTGATTGTGCGAAATCTGTAATACCGATGCGAATGTTTCCGTCTTCTTGTACTTGCACCCATTCGTGTTCTTCTGAGTAGCGAAAATCTTTTGGTAAGTTCATTGGTAATTCCTCCCTGAAATAATTCCTCTTAATTAAGGTTAGTCAATCATATTAATTACAATAACTATCGTATAATAGTTATTATTAATTAAGCAACTATTTTATCGTTTCCACATTTCCTCAAAAGTCTCTTCCTTAAACCCAACAGTCACATTCTGTCCATCTGTTACGAGTGGACGCTTGATTAACATGCCATCAGATGCAAGGATGTCGAGCAATTCATCTTGAGAAGATGAGGCAACTTTATCTTTTAAACCAAGCTCTCGATACTTCTGTCCGCTTGTGTTAAAAAATTTCTTGATTGGTAATCCACTTTGATCAACCATCGTGGCTAATTCATCTTTCGATGGTGGATTTTCTACGATATGAATTTCATTTACTTTCACATCGTTTTGCTCAAACCATTTTTTGGCTTTACGGCATGTCCCACATTTAGGATAGGCATAAAAGGTAATGGGCAAAATTGTTCCTCCTTAAGAACTTCATGTGATTCTATGGATAGTTTACCACATGACACTGTAAGGACAAATACAGAAGCTTCTCTAAAGTTAGCTTTCGTCATGAAAAGAAAAATCCCTTTATTTAACCACTCTTTATCTTTCCTAATGATGAGAAAAAAATCCCCCCATTGTTGGAGGGATAAATGAGAATTTGGTTTGGAAGTGATTAAAACGACCCTTAATCTTAAATCAAATTAAACAGTAAAGCGCTGTTGCTCTAGAACAGTAGCGGCAATTTCACGTTTCTTTGCGATCACATTAATCGGTGTGTAACGAGACAGTTTACGAAGTGCCGAGATCATCATGCGGAGAGAATCACCAGTTTCAACTGCAACCAATGTTTCTTTCGCATGTGCCTCAATGCGATTAAACGCTTCCTGACAGAAAACTTGTGTAAGAAGAAGCTTTTGGTTTTGCTTTTCTGCACTTGTTTTGTTGATTGCTTTTTCTGTGCGTAGGACCGCGGATTCCATTGAGTAGATTTCACTTACGATATCTGCAATGTTTGATAAAACTTCTTGCTCTTTATCAAGCGCTTTACCATACTTTTGCACGGCTGTTCCAGCAGCCAATAGCATGATTTTCTTTGCCATTGCAACAAGGTGCTTTTCTTGCTCAAGTGGCGCATCCCCAATTTCTTGAGGTGTAAGCATCATGAGTTCTTCTTGAAGAGCCGTTGCTTTTTCAAATAATGGGAGTTCACCCTTCATTGTCTTACGAACCAGTGTCCCCGGAACAAGAAGACGATTGATTTCATTGGTTCCCTCAAAAATACGGTTAATACGAGAATCACGATACATTTTCTCAACTTCATATTCAGACATGAAACCATATCCGCCGTGAATTTGAAGCGCTTCATCTGCTACATAGTCAAGTGATTCCGAAGCAAATACTTTATTCAGTGAGCATTCAATCGCGTATTCTGCGATTGCTTCCGCAACTTTAGCACCGTTTTTCTGTTCCTCATCAGTGAGTTTCCCTAGCTTTTGCTCGAAAAGTCCACCAGTACGGTATGTTGAGCTTTCCGTAGCATAAGTGGCAACGGCCATGTTTGCTAATTTTTCTTGAATAAGAGAGAATTTTGCAATTGGCGTGTTGAATTGCTTACGCTCGTTAGCATATTTAGCTGCAAGTTCAACCCCACGCTTCATGGCACCGATTGTACCAACTGCAAGCTTATATCGACCTACATTCAGAATGTTAAATGCAATTACATGACCTTTCCCTGCTTCACCAAGAAGATTTTCTTTAGGCACCATCACATCATCAAGAATCAATGTTCTTGTAGAAGAAGCTTTAATTCCCATTTTCTTTTCTTCTGGACCTGTGGAAAGTCCTTTAGAGTCACGCTCCACAATAAACGCAGTGAACTTCTCACCGTCAATTTTCGCATATACAATGAAGACGTCTGCAAAAGCAGAGTTTGTAATCCATTGTTTCTCACCATTTAAAATGTAATGAGTTCCTTCTTCGTTCAGCTTCGCTGTTGTTTTCGCTCCTAGAGCATCTGACCCTGAACCAGGCTCAGTTAGTGCATAAGCAGCAATCTTCTCGCCAGTAGCGAGACCAGGAAGGTACTTTTTCTTTTGATCTTCATTTCCGAAAAACACGATTGGCAGAGAACCAATTCCCACGTGTGCACCATAGCTAACTGAAAAGCCTCGAGCACGAGAGAATTTTTCTGTGATCACGGAAGAACTAATTTTGTCGAGTCCTAAACCACCATATTCTTCAGGTACATCTGCTCCAAGAAGACCAAGATCACCTGCTTTTTCAAGTAATGTACGAGAGATATCAAACTCATGGTTCTCAAGCTTCTCAAGTTGAGGAACGACTTCTTTTAAGACAAAGTCTTCCGTTGTTTTGCCCATCATGACATGCTCATCAGAGAAATCCTCTGGTGTGAAAATATCTTCAAACGTAACGTCCTCTACTAAAAAGCTCGCACCTTTGATTGTTTTGTTCATTGTATTAGACATGCTGATCATTCCTCCGTTTTCATTGTTTATAGAATTTCAAACACACCAGCAGCACCCATGCCGCCTCCAATACACATTGTCACAACACCAAACTGTTCTCCACGACGCTTCATTTCATGAATTAAACTAAGCGTTAGCTTCGTCCCAGTACATCCAAGTGGATGACCTAGAGCAATTGCGCCTCCATTGACATTCACTTTGTCTTCATCAAGACCGAGCTTTCGTATAACGCGAAGAGATTGAGAAGCAAATGCTTCGTTTAGTTCAAACAAACCAATATCTGATAGTTCGAGTCCTGCAAGACGAAGTGCTTTAGGAATGGCTTCAATTGGGCCAACCCCCATGATTTCTGGCGCGACTCCCGCTACAGCAAACGATCGGAATTTTGCCATTGGCGCTAATCCTTCGCTCTCTGCTTTTTCACGGTCCATGACGAGAACGCTCGCCGCACCGTCACTTGTCTGTGAAGAGTTCCCTGCTGTAACAGAACCTCTTACATTAAAGACGGGACGAAGTTTTCCAAGAACGTCTAGAGATGTATCCGCACGTACTCCTTCATCCTGAGAAAAAAGAAATTTCTTTTCTTGTAGCTTGTTTTTCTCATCAATCCACTTCTTCGTCACTTCAACCGGGACAATTTCATCCTGGAATTTACCGTCTTTGATTGCCTGTGCTGCACGCTGATGACTTCTTAGCGCAAAAGCATCCTGATCTTCTCGGCTAATTTCAAAGCGACGCGCCACTTCTTCCGCTGTATGACCCATCCCCATAATGTATTCAGGTTTTTCTTCTACAAGAGCAGGGTTTGGCTTGATCACATGACCGCCCATCGGTACAAGACTCATAGACTCTACGCCACCTGCTAAAATGGTTCCTGATTGCCCAAGCATAATTCGCTCAGCGGCATAGGCAATGCTTTGCAATCCAGAAGAGCAATAGCGATTAATTGTAATCGCCGGTACTGTTTCCGAAAGCCCGGCTCTTGCACCGACCATTCTTGCAACATTTAATCCCTGCTCCGCTTCAGGAATGGCACATCCAATAATCACGTCATCTATCTCACCATCATAACCACCTGCACGCTTCAGGGTTTCCGCAACGGCAATGGCACCAAGATCGTCAGGGCGCATATTAGCAAGCGTTCCACGATTGGCTTTTCCTACAGGTGTTCTTGCTCCAGATACAATTACTGCTTCTCTCATCAAACTTCCCTCCTCCATACTAGTTACGCAGCGGCTTTCCTTTTACTAACATGTGCTGCATTCTTGCTTGCGTTTTTGGCTCTCCTAGCAGGCTGAGGAACGCTTCACGCTCAAGATCAAGTAAATATTGTTCATCAACAAATGTTCCTTCTTTTACTTTTCCGCCTGCAATAACGTGAGCAAGCTTCGTTGCAATCGTCAAATCGTGATCTGACAAGTAACCGCTCCACTTCATCGTTTTCGCACCCATTAGCATGGCAGCATATCCTGCTTCTCCTGCAACTGGAATCTTTTTAGAAACAGGCGGCTGATAACCTTGTTCAGCAAGGAATAGCACCTTTTCCTTTGCATCATGAAGAATGTGATCTGCATTCGCGCTAATCCCATCCTGTGGACGAATAAACCCTCTCTCCATTGCTTCATGTGCGGATGTAGACACTTTCGCCATTGCGATCGTTTCAAACACATTGGCTGCAATATCAGTAAGATTCACATTCACTCCAGGAGGTGTTTGTTCTAACTGGCGAAGATAAAGCTCTTTGTTTCCGCCTCCGCCTGGAATCAAGCCAACCCCTACTTCGACAAGTCCCATATAGGTTTCAAAAGAAGCTTGAATAGAGGCAGCTGGCATACATACTTCCGCTCCACCGCCAAGCGTCATCTGGAATGGTGCTGCAACAACTGGTTTCTTCGCATAACGGATACGCCCCATTGACTGCTGAAACTTCCTAGCAACCATTTCAATTTCAAAGAAATTGTCATCCTGCGCTTCCATTAACATGTAAGCAACATTGGCTCCAACACAGAAGTTCTTACCCTGGTTCCCAATCACAAGCCCTTCAAAGTTTTTCTCCGTTTCATCAACAGCTTCGTTGATCATTTGAAGAATATCCATCCCAATCGCATTGTTTGGTGAGTGGAACTCAAGGCCTGCCACGCCATCGCCAAGGTCAAGAAGCGTTGCCCCTGTATTTTTCTTAATCACACGATTCTGAGCTTTTAACCCTTTAAGGTGAATAATCTTTTTACTTTCTTCGACTACTTTCTGATCACCTTTATGATAGAAAGATTGAGTGGCGCCTTCCTGCTGATAGAAAGAGGTTCCCCCTGAAGCAAGCATCTGATCGACCCATTCAGGAATCGTTTCGCCTTCTTCCTTCATTCGAGCAACGGATTTCTCTACTCCTAATGCATCCCACGTTTCAAATGGACCCATTTCCCAGCCAAAGCCCCATTTCATCGCGCGGTCGACGGCATCAATATCGTCTGCAATTTCATAGGCTTTCTCTGCAGAATAAAGAAGGACAGGTTTCATAATGTTCCAGATTAACTCTCCAGCGCGATCATTCGCATAAGCAAGCGCTTTCAGTTTATCCGCTTTTGACTTTGCTTGTTTACTCGCCTCAACGGAAGCTGTTTTTAATTTCTGTCTTGGTTCATACTCAAGCGTTTTTGGATTTAACTCTAAAATTTCGCTACCTTTTGCACCTTTTTGCTTTACGAAAAAGCCCTGGCCTGCTTTTGCTCCAATCCAGCCTTTTTCTTTCATTTGTTGCATAAATTCCGGAATACGGAAAACTTCTTTTTCATCGCCTTCTACTTGTTCGAAAACGTTGTTTGCTACGTGAATAAACGTATCAAGGCCAACAACGTCAAGTGTTCTGAACGTGGCGCTTTTCGGACGGCCGATTGCTGGACCAGTAACAGAATCTACTTCACCAACTGAAAAGCCGCGGTTTAGCATTTCTCTTACAGTCACGAGAAGTCCATATGTTCCAATGCGATTCGCAATAAAGTTTGGTGTATCTTTCGTTTCGACAACACCTTTGCCAAGCGTATCCTCACCAAATGTTTTCATATAGGAAAGAACTTCTGGATCGGTATCTTTTGTTGGTATCACTTCAAGAAGTTTTAAGTATCTCGGTGGATTAAAGAAATGAGTACCTAGGAAATGTTTTCTAAAATCCTCTGATCTTCCTTCAGCCATTGCTTCTACTGAAATACCTGATGTATTGGAGCTCACAATCGTTCCAGGTCGTCTAAACTGATCGACTTTTTCATATACTTTTTTCTTAATTTCAAGGTTCTCAACGACCACTTCAATGATCCAGTCAACTTCCTGTAAGCGTTCCATATCATCTTCCATATTTCCTGCTTCAATTAATTGAATGTGATCTTTTTTCGAAAGTGGTGCAGGCTTTTGTTTCTTTAGCTTCTCAATCGCTTCTGATGCAAGTCTGTTTCTAACAGCGCGATCAGCTAGCGTAAGGCCTTTTGCTTTTTCTTTCTCATTCGGTTCTTTTGGTGCAATATCCAATAATAAACTTGGAATTCCTACATTCGCCAGGTGGGCGGCAATGCCTGATCCCATTACTCCTGCTCCTAATACAGCTACTTTATGAATGCTACGTGTCATAGCGAACCTCCCCTGTTGAATGAATGCTCATTCATTTTTGTCTCAAAAAAAAAGAGCGAGATCATTTCCTCTGTCTATACTATAAAATATATTCTGAAATTTAGCAATATACCACACCTATTTTTTTTTACGAATTCTTCCGCTGATTATAAGAAAGCGGACAGCAGCCCGCTCTCTCTTATTTCATCATCCCTTTTAAAACAAAAGCAACGTTTGCCGGCCGTTCTGCGAGCCTTCTCATAAAGTAGCCGTACCAGTCCTTACCATAAGGTACGTAGACGCGCATCTTATAACCTTCTTTAAGAAGCTCTTCTTGTCTTTCCACACAAATTCCATAGAGCATTTGAAACTCAAATTGTGTGTGCGGAATATTGTATTCGTTAACGAGTTGCTTTGTGTATTCAATAATTTGGTCATCATGAGTGGCAATGGCTGTGTAATTTCCATTTAATAAATGCATTTTAATAATCTTTTTAAAATTCTTATCTACATCCTTTTTGTCTGGAAACGCTACTTTGTGGGACTCCTTATAAGCCCCTTTCACAAGTCTGAGGTTAGGTGAGAGCTCGTTCAGCTTCTCAACATCGTCAGCCACCCGGTACAAGTAGGCTTGTAGAACTGTACCAATATTTTCAAATTCTTTCTTAAGCTTAGTGAAAATTTCAATGGTTTTACCGCATCTCTCAAAATCTTCCATATCAATTGTCACAAATACGTCGTGTCGATCGGCGGCTTCGAGTATGCGACGCATATTCTTCATCGTTAACTCAGCATCAATATCGAGCCCCATGGATGTGAGCTTAAGTGAAAGCTGAGAATCAAGGTTTTCCGCCGCGATTCGCTCAATCGCTTCGATACAGTGATTTGTCATTTCATCAGCCTCAGCTGCATTATCGACAAACTCACCCAGATGATCGATCGTCACGGACAATCCTTTTTGATTTAACTTTTTTATCGCATTCACAGAGCTCTCAAGAGACGCACCCGCTACAAAGCGGCTTGCTCCAAAACGCATACCATACCGTTTCGCTACTTTCGTCGCTACTCTATTCTTCCCCATGTATAAAAAGAAATTACGCATTACTTGTTCCATCATAACCCCTCCGTGAAAACGCATACAAAGCGTTATAAAAAATATATTGTGGAGAAAATCGGCATATGGTATCAAATACCGCCATATTTCGCCTCTACTCCTATTCTACCATGACATGCTAAAGATTCGTCTAGTTTTGATAGATTTTCTCTCGAATGAAAGTTGTTAAATTTTTACTACCTTCTTTCTCTATACCCTACTCATCAGAAAGTAAAAGCCATATACTAGTATATTTCCAATCGTCGCTTTCGGATACTTGATTTCCTCTTCATTACATCCCATATAAAAAGTAGCCTATAAAAAAATGAAACCAGGAGAAACCTGGTTTCATTGATCATTTTCTTTATTGGACGCTTGAGCTTTTCGGTGCTCCTCGTTCATGGTTTTAATTTCAGCCACTAACTCTTTCATGGCATCTTTTGCATCAGGATACGTTTGGTTCCAGTGCTTCGCTAATGGAGGCATCGTTTTGGAGAGATGCGTATACATAGCCCACAGCTTTACTTTCTCCTTGAGCTCAGGACTTATATCTCCAAGCAGAAGCTCGGTGTATTTATCCATCAATCCATCAACTTGCTCCTGAAGTGTTTCAAGACTCATTCCTTTCACTCCAATCACACGCAGAATATCCTAAGTATAGCATATTTAAGAGGAGACTCTACCATTCACCTGGACATCTCTTAGTCTTCCGTAATCAATGCGTTCTTGATTTTCTTTGATCGCCTTAATTAACTCGTCTATTAGTACTTTCTCATCCGTCACAATAAAGAAACGACAGGATATCATCGCGAAGTCACCAAAAAAAGCTCGGCAACCTTCATAGCGTTTTGCATCACGAACGGGCTGATATGGAAAAATAAAGTTTCCGCTTTCTTCAAAGGCTGGATCAAGAGGATGTTCTTCAAGAACCTTAATAAGCTCTCGAATCGTAAGCTCTCGTCCATGCTCATTTGTTCCAATTTCGATAATTTCAAGCAAGGCTGATTCCCCCTTCTTTACAAGGTTCGAAAACAAACTCCTCTGATAGAGGGCCGACGAAAGAAACAGCCCATTTATTCCAACAAAAAAAAGTCAGAATAAATTCTGACTTAACTATGGGTCACAAAGAGTGGGTATTGACAAGGGGGGGACCTGACCTCACTCTTTACATTATCTTATGTCAATTTACTCTAAGTGGCTGGACAAGTACCACGGTACAAACATGGAATTTTCACCAACCTCTTCATCATTACGACACACTCAGACATGATTTGAATCTCGATCATCATTATAATAGAAGGAAATGGAATGCAGAGTACCATGGAGGGATTAAGATGGAGATCATTGTGATTGGTGGGGGCATTAGTGGACTAACAACTGGAGCCTTACTGACAAAAGAAGGTTATCGGGTCACACTACTTGAAGCATCGAATGAGTGGGGAGGATCGGCTGGAAAGTTTAGCAGAGGAAATTACCTCTTTCCTGTAGGCGCCACGATGGGAATGGGCTTTGAAGAAGGTGGCTTACACCATCGGATTTTCAATGAATTAGGACTATCGTTCCCCGCCATAGCCATGGATGAGATTATGAGAGTCTACCATGGGAGTCGGGTCATGCCTTACTACTCGGACCGAAATCGCCACTTATCAGAATGTGCCATTCAATTCCCAGATGAAGCAGAAAAAATTGTTTCCTTCTACCAGGAAATTTGGAAAATGGGTGCAGAAGTTCGAAAGCTAATTGATCCGCTTCCGGTTGTTCCACCGGTAACATTCGCCGAATGGCGAAGACTACTTCTGTCTTTAAAACCTGGAACACCTCTCCTCCTTCCGTACTTAAGAAAAACAATTGGCGACCTTCTTAAGAAACATCATCTTATGGAGGCAACGGACTTTAAGCATTTTATAGACGGACAATTAATTGATAGTATGCAAACCACAAGTGAAAATTGTTCAGCATTAATGGGCGCCCTCGCTCTCGACATTTACCATGAAGGCGCTTATTACACGGAAGGCGGGTTGTATCGGGTTGCTGAAATCCTTCAGCAATATATTGAGAACAACGGTGGAAAAACCTATCGCAGAAAACAAGTTCAAACCATTCGCCGTGAACATAACCGATGGGTAGCCATTGATCAAAAAGGGGAACGCTGGAAAGCGGATCATCTTGTGGCCAACTTACCCGTACAGAGTTTTGTTCCCCTTCTACCTGAGCCACTCCAAAAACAGCTTCCTTCAAAATTAGTAAAGAGAAGCAAACATTCGCAGTGGGGAGCGTTTACAATGTACCTTGCTTTGGATGAGAAAGTCATTCCTCACTATACTCCGTTGTTTAGTCAGGTGCTTTCCACTGATGGAGACATGACAGAGGGAAATCATCTTTTCTTATCACTATCAAAGTCGAACGACCTTAACCGTGCCCCGGCCGGCTTTCGTACGTTAACCGTCAGTACACATACCGAACTCCATCACTGGGATACAAAAGAGAAATACGATCTGTATAAACAAGAACTTACCGAAAAGATGGTAATTGGAATCGAACGTGTCATTCCAAACGTACGGAGCGGGATTGAAATACAAATGACTGGAGCTCCTCGCGCATGGGAGCGTTTTACGAAAAGACCGAAAGGCATGGTAGGTGGCTTTCCCCAAACAAACGAATATAGTCTTTTCAACAGTCTTTCTCATCGTACTGGTTTAGATGGATTGTGGCTTTGTGGCGATAGCGTATTTCCTGGCGCTGGAACGATCGGCGTATCGACGAGCGGCTATCATGTTTACCGATCCATTTTGAAAGATAGCAAGAAAACAAAGCTTATTTAGAATAAATTCGATATTCTTTGGCAGAATGATACTATCATTTTATGTTGAAGGAGCGAATGGCTTTGAATGAAAAGAATAAATTAGTTACTGCTGGTAGTGAAAAACTTCTCACTTCGATGCGAGAAGAAATTGCGGAAGAATTCCTTGTGATGGAAGCGATCACCGAACAAGTAGAGGAAAAAGATTTTTATACGTATCATCTCTTAAAAGAAGCAGAAAAGCTTCGTAATCAAAAGAAATAATCCTTTCCCATCAATGACGTGCGGGGCATCCTGTAGTATACTTCTAGTAATTGATCTAAAGGAATGATGCTTATGACAACTCATACGTTTACAGTTGGTGAAGAACGCGCAAATTATATCACCCATGGCATTGGAGCGATCATTAGTCTGGCTGCTCTCGTCATACTCATTGTCTTTGCATCTCTATACGGAACGGCCTGGCATATTGTTAGCTTTACGCTTTTCGGCACAACGATGTTGCTGCTATACACGGCATCCACTCTCGTGCATAGTTTTCCTCCCGGTAGAGCTAAAGACTTTTTCGAAATACTGGATCATTCTTCCATCTATTTTTTTATCGCAGGGACTTATACACCTTTCCTATTTATCGTCATTGAGGGCTTTCTTGGCTGGACATTATTCGGAATTGTTTGGGGCCTTGCCATAATTGGAACAGTTTTCAAAGCTTATTTTGTTAAAAAATTTCTTTTTATCTCTACGATTCTTTACGTTCTTATGGGTTGGCTTATCGTTCTTGCCTGGAATCCACTTACACAGAACTTACATCCTAATGGAATGATGCTTCTCGTCATTGGCGGCATCCTTTATACAATCGGGGCCGTATTCTATGTATGGAGAGCGTTTAAATACCATCATGCTGTCTGGCATTTATTTGTTGTAGGCGGGACACTCGCTCACTTCTTCTGTGTTCTGTTTTACGTTTTACCGTTGTAAGGCTATTCCTCTGCACGAATTGTGCAGAGGTTTTTTGTTTAACAAAACCTTTTCACCAAATTAATCGTCTTAGCAGTAGAATAATGTTTAAAGGATGAACACCCGTGATTGAAGTATCTCATCTAACCAAGCAGTTTAAGAAAAAGAAAGCCCTCCATGATCTTCATTTAACCATTGAAGGAGGAATGATTGGGCTAATTGGCCCTAATGGTGCTGGAAAAACAACGTTTATGAGAATGCTAGCCGCTGTATCAAAACCTTCTTCTGGAGATATTATTGTAAATGGTTTTTCGATTCAAAAGGAAGCCTCAAGCGTTCGCAAAGATATTGGCTACCTTCCTCAGCATTTCCAACTGTATCCACAGCTTACTGCATCCGAGTTTCTTGATTACGTGGGACAGCTAAAACAAGATAGATTATATGATCATGCAAGGGAAAAGAACCGTTTACTTGATGCTCTTAACTTAAGAAGTCAACAAAATCAGAAAATCAAGACGTTCTCGAATGGAATGAAGCAGCGACTGGGTATTGCCCAGGCCCTGTATGGTGAACCCGCACTCATGATCTTTGATGAGCCTTCAGCAGGTCTCGATCCTGAAGAACGGTTACGTTTCCGCAATATCATGGCAGACGTGTCAAGTAGAAGAACCGTCATTTTATCAACGCACATCGTAGAAGATATTGAATCAAGCTGTGACACTTTAATCGTTTTAAATAAAGGACAGGTTATCTTTAACGGGCCACCTGCTGAGCTACAGTACAAAGGTAATGGTCTTGTGTGGGAATTTGATCTTGAAGATGAAGATTGGAATCGCCTTGCAGGACTTCAAATGACATTAACTAAACGGAAAGCAGAAGGATTGCATTGCCGTGCTATATCCCCAGTGGCGCCGTTTGACTTTGCGGAAGCCGTCGATCCCACTCTTGAAGAAGGGTACATGGCACTGATTGGGCGTGATGGGACATGAGAAAATGGATGGTACAATTTAGACTTGAATTATCGTTCTTGTTTAAAAGTTGGATTTTCATGCCTCTTCCTTTCCTATACTTCATCTGGTTACTTTTAAGCATGAATACGAATCAGGAAGGCATTCATGGAAATCTCTATCGAACGACTTACGAAACGACTCACTCGCTTATTTTCATTCTTGTAACTGGCTTATGTATTTTAATCGGAGTCTACCTCATTCGGCGTGATGTGGGAAATGAATCTTTTGAATGGCATCAATCCTTTCCAGTGTCTAATTTCATTTTCATATCAGCTAAATTTGTATCCGCCCTTCTCTATATGACGATGTTTACGCTCCTTATGACCGCCACTTACTTTCTCTTTGCGACGAGTGAGAACATCGCCATAGAAGAAACAATGACGATTATACAATTCTTCTTTATTCAATATGAAGTAACCTTTTTGATTAGCTTATCGCTTGGCATGCTTTTATCGGTTTTTATAAAAAATAGGTTTGTGTATTTGATTGCGTTCTGTGCCTGGATGTTTGGAACGCTGTTTATGGAAATCTTCATTATTAACCAGGGAGAACTTTTTTATTTAAAAGTCTTTCACCTTACTTACTTATTTGTTGATTCTGTTCTTATTAACGGAACGTGGGGTATTCAATTAATGAAAGAGGAAATACAGTTGCAGCGTCTCTTTGTTACGACGGTTGCAGCCTTTCTCCTTGTACTAATTATCTTTATTCTTAATATTCGTAGGCCTCATCAATACGACAGGCTATGGAAAGGATTACTGTTTCTAAGTGCTGGGCTCGTTATCCTTTCTTACCTTCCTTACGCATCATTCTGGAATGAAAGAATGAGAGGATTTAACGACATAAAAGAAGAGTCGCCTATTATCACAAGTGGACAAGAAGGTGAGCATAGCTATTTGACCTTCCCGCCGCTTCCTCACCCAGATAGCGTTTTGGAAGGGGAAAGAGCCCTCTATCAACCTGAGCGCTTTGACATTAAGCAATATGATCTTTCAATCGATCAACAAAAAGAAGATTCTCTTAATATTGAAGCACGCCTCACCCTACCGGAAGCTGCATTTTCAACAAATGATGTCATCAAATTCACATTAAATCAAACCTTTAAGATGAAAAATGTGATGATTGATCATCAGTCCGTTCCGTTTACTAGAGATAATGATTTTATAACGATTTCATTACCTGATCAAATAAACACACCCATCATTCAATTGAATTACGAGGGAACGTATAAGCTTTGGGCATCTAACTACGGCCAAGAATTCTATCCAGGATATGTGGGGCAGAACCAGATCATCATGCCTTCTCAATCTGCATGGTATCCTTTGCCTGGACATCAATATCTTTATGATTCAAATGGTGAATCTCAAACCAATGTAGGATTGAACAATCGAGCGGACTTTAACGTTACTGTGAAGGGGCCTTCCCCCACCTTTGGTACAATCGAAGAGACTCGATCTCCAGGGGGAGTTTACAAACTTCATGGAAAAACCGCCAAACTTGACCTTTATTCAGGCGATCTTGTAGAAGTAGCCTCAGATCATTTTCCGTTTTCGATTGTTACAACCAGTTATAATCAGAGTCGAGTTCAAGCATTAATGACCGAATTGGACAAACGGCTTCTTTATACCGATCACTATCTCACGAAAGAAATTGAACCAATGAGACATCTCTTTATCTTACCTGTCGAAAATATTCGCTGGGCAAACTATATGAGACAACAAGGGTTTATTGATCAAAACTATCTATTGAGCGAGTCATCCTTCTATCAACTCGATCACCCCTACTTAATGAAATTGTTCCTTCAAATCAATCTTTTACATGATGGTACAGAAATATATGGATATGAGGAAGGTGAGTTGGTCACGAGCACCATTCTAAGTGCTTATACTTACCTATATGAAATCGATCATGGAAATGAAGAAATGGCCTCCGCGATCAGAAGAATGGTGGTTACATTTAACGATGCCATTCCAATCGAGAATTATAGTGAGGAAGAAATTGAAGCAAATCGGATATTTTCTATGATTAAGCGTGCCGTAGAGTCTGGAAAAGAAAAACAAGTAAAAGAAGTGCTTAACCGTATCTACAGTGAAGAATGGATTGATCCGGGATTCCCTTCCGATTTTTCTTTATTCCGCAAACCTTCTACGCTCATTCTTTTCGAAGAGTGGCAGAGAATCTGGGATGAAGAGATGCAAGAAAGTCAGACGCGAAAGGAGAAGGTTTCATGACAGATGAAGAATTAGTAATCGCAATGGCTCGAGGAAATCAAGCTGCTTTTGAAGCTTTTGTTCATCGCTACCACGCACCGCTTCTTGGCTATCTTGAGCGAATGTTACGCGATCGAAAAAAGGCGGAGGATGTCGTTCAGGAAACTTTTCTCAAGTTAATCAAACAGCTGAAATCAAAGAAAATCCCTGAAAAAATAAAGCCGTGGCTCTATCAAGTAGCCACAAATCAGTGCAGAGACTATTGGAAAAGTGCAGGATTTAAATCAGAAAAACAAATTCTCGACTTTATACCTGATCAGCCTGATCAAGAACCTTCTGTTGTTGAACTATTTGAACGACAAGAATCACGAGTTGAATTTCTAAAAAAACTGGATACCTTATCAGAAACCCAAAGAGAAATTGTTTATTTACGTTTTTATCAGGAATTAAAGTATCAAGAAATTGCCGAAACACTAGAACTACCGCTTGGGACAGTGAAATCGAACTTATTTCATGCCTTAAAGAAACTAAAAGCTTCATTAGTGCGAAAGGAGGAAGTTAGCCATGCAAAACATCGATCTTGAGTTAGAAAAGCTAGAAGATGATTTAGAACAACCGCTCAAATCTTATCTGGCTACGTCACCCCGTTCCGAGGATACGCAACAACTCCTTATTTCTTTACAAGATTCTTTTGATCAATTAAAACCGTCTGAATTTGACTTCGAACAGGAAACTGAACCATCTAAGCCTTCCCTTATTAAACAGTGTTTGAATCAATTCAGCTCTTATCACTGGGCTTACTGGTTAATCAGCTTATTGATATTCGCCATGCTAACAGTCATTTCTTCTGGCAGTATGGAATCCGATAGTTTATTTCCTATAGTTGTTCCAATCTATTTACTTTTTGGAGTTCTTTATAGTTATAAAACATGGAATAAAGAAATGCGCATGGTCGAATCGATTACACCATTCCCGCCTGCTCTTTTGCTTTTAAGTAAACTACTCGTTGTTCTCGTCATGAACATTGGGCTAGCGCTGTTATCGACGCTTTATATTGTAAAGGATAATACGATGATTAATCCCGCTACTTTTCTGTTGCATTGGTTCGCACCACTTCTTTTCTTAACCGGCTTGCTTGCCTTTGTGTTGTTTCATAAAGGAGTCATTGCAGGTTTTATTGCAGCGCTGATTGGATGGGTTTTAACGTTTCTTGTTTTACCTTACTCGGTGTATGCCATTTCTGGTGAAGCGTTTCAGCAGAACATCTTATTTATCATTTCTTACCTCACTATTCTTAGCTTAGGTGTCGGAATGCTTTTCTTATCTTATCGGAAAAGTTTACGTCTATCTTATTTGTGAGGGTTCGTGAATGATACAAATCGATAACATCAAGCATACTCGCAAACAGTTTGCTCTCTCCATTCCTGAATTAGATTTAGGGAAAGGCATCACCATTTTAGTTGGCAAAAATGGCTCTGGTAAATCAACGTTACTTCAACTAATTGCTACTGCGTTAAAGCCACAGCGAGGAACGATTAAGTATGGTGGAAAAACAATAGACGACGGCCTTCCCTTTATACGGAAAAATATCGGATTTCTGCCCACCGGCATTGAACTTTACGAAGAAATGAAAGTAAACCGTTTTCTACGCTACATGAGTGAACTAAAAGGGGGCGTTAATGAAGAGGCTGTTGAACAGACAATTGTGGCGCTTCATCTTCAGGACGTGAAACGTGTTAAAATAAAGACCCTTTCACAAGGTATGAAGCAAAGAGTCGGAATTGCTCAGGCGATTCTTAATTGTCCCCCTATTTTGCTACTTGACGAACCCTTAAACTATCTAGATAGTCGAGAACGGAAAAATGTGGTTTCCCTTTTATCTCGATATGCTAAAACGCGACTTGTTCTAATTGCCACACATGAGTTAAACGAATGGGAAGATCTTGCAGATGATGTGATTTGGCTTCAAGAAGGAAAGGTGATGTTTAGCGGCTCTTCTCCGCTTTGGAAATCACGGCTTCCTTTACGTGTCTGGCAAGGTCAAATTCTCCTTTCTCAAATCACGGCTCTAGATTCTGAACGAGTGATTCACATGAAACGAGGACAGGAACATTACTTCATTAAATATATAAATTCATCAAAACCATTTGCTCATTTTAAAGAAGCAGAAGTCACCATTGAAGATGCTTACTTTATACGTAAAAAATCCAGAGACTGGGGAATCATAACCCATTAAACTCATAAATTCATCACAAAGGCAGCTCTCTATTTATTGAGGGCTGCCTTTGTTTGAGCAGGGACTCGCTTTTTAATAGCGAACTAATGATTAACCAGATAAAGAAGGTGATCTCCTTGCAAAAGCAGTTTCTTGGCATGATATACGAATTCATTCTTGCCCTTCTTCTAATCTTTTCGCTCGTTGCTGATTTACCAGATCCTGAAGGCGCCGCACTCGATTTCTTTATTTGGGTACTATTTTTAATTGATTATGTCACACGTCTCTTCTTAAGTCATAATCGATGGCAATTCATTAAACAGCACCCACTTGATTTAATAGCGGTTATTCCGCTTGATCAATTATTTCGAACGGCAAGACTTGTCCGACTGGTACGCGTTATTCGTTTAGTTGCTCTCATTAATCACCGTACCTCTGTCTTTGAATTATTTCTCACTAAATATAAAGTTGACCGCGCATTTATTTATGTCATCTCCCTCCTTTTCATTTCGGCTCTTTCCATGAAGTGGATCGAACCAGAGTTTGAAACTTACGGAGATGCCCTCTGGTGGGCCGTTGTCACTACCACAACAGTCGGATATGGTGACTTATATCCTGAGACAGCAGCTGGGAAAATCGTTGCAGCGGTTTTAATGATGGTCGGTATTGGGACGATTGGTGTGATAACCGGGACCGTTGCCGCCATGTTTTCTAACCCTAACCGCAATAACCTCCCCTCTGAGTTGGAAGAAATCAGAAGGAAGATCAACAGTTACCCAAACATTAGCCAACTTGACTACAAGCATATGATTGAGAAGCTCGAAGAAATGAAGAAGAGAGATGCGAGAACGAGTAAGGACGAACAAAAAACTTCCAAACATCAGACCTCATCTTATCGTTAAAAGAGATACAAAATCCCCTAAAAAAGGTTAGATACCTTTTTTAGGGGGTGACCCCAATAGCCTATTGCGTAGATAATTTCTTGCTTTCTTGAAGAAGTTTCGATTCTCCAGTACGTTCCCATTCTTCCACTACTTTGTATGCCTTCTCAGGCGAATAACCCTTTCCAACCAGCACTCCCATTAAAATGAATTCTTGGAGTATGTGCGTTGCATTTATACCTCTTTTTACATCTTCCAACCCTTCATTTACAAGGTATTCCGTATATTCAACCCACTCATCAGGTGTTTTGCCAAACACTTTTTTAGCTCGCTCTTCCGCTGCAATGGCATCTTCTTTCGTTTCATGAACCGTTCCAAACGGGTGGTTAGGTGGCGCATAAATGGAGTAAAGCTTAATTGGAACATCACCAGTATTGGTTAAGTTATGCCAAGTTCCTGCTGGAATAAAAACAGCATAGTCATCGTAAACTTCTTTCTCATAATTCAAAGCATTTTTCCGTTTCCCCATTTGAACCTTACCCTGACCTTGTTCAATACGTAAAAACTGATCTAAATTAGGATGTCTTTCAAGTCCAATATCTTCTCCAACGTCAATGCTCATTAAGGTCAATTGTAAATGGTCACCCGTCCACAAAGCCGTTCGAAACGTATCATTTTGCAATGTAGCTTCATTAATATTGGCAACGAAAGGTTTCGGACCATAATCTTTAAATTCTCTACTCCCCTGACTACTTTGTGATCCAAAAGAATTAGCATTCGTGTACATTTTTTTCAATCCCTTCCCAAATCATAAAATATCCTATGCATCTGTACCGGGTGTGTACGTTAAATTTATGGATATGTTAATGAATGTTGTTGATTTCCCGCTCATTTACGTCCAAAAGTATCGAGAACAACAAAAAACGTACTGATGAGATTCAGTACGTTTTAGGATCATTATGGTACTCTTATTTAATTGCCTTTTCTGCTTTCACTTCCGTTTGACTCCATGTTGTCGTATAAACTTTAAAGAGTGATTCAAGTTGATTGACTAGATCGAGAGCGAGTAACCCATTCCCTTCTGCTTGCTTTGAACATCCCATGGGCACGGTCCTCTTAATAAGCTGTGAATAAATTTCAGCTTCACTGAGCGTTCGCTTAAATTCATTTTCTGCCACATTCCTTAGAAGGGCAAGAGCTCCAGATACGTGGGGGGCAGCCATGGACGTGCCAGAAAGAACTGCATACTTTCCACCAGGATAAGTCGAAAGAATATCTACACCAGGGGCAACTAAATCAATCTCATTATTCGTATTCGAAAATGGCGCCAACATACGTTGAAAAGAGGCTGCACCTACTTCAATGACCTCATTATAAGCTCCTGGATAAGCATATTCAGACGTATCTTCCCTGCCATCCCCTTCATTTCCAGCGGCGCACACTACCGAAATATTTTGATTTACTGCGTCTTTAACCACTTCGTAAAGTTCAGGAACGTTAGATGGTCCGCCAAGAGACATCGAAATCACATTGACGCGCTCTCCACCCGGTCCCTTCCAATCAATGGCATAACGGATGCCATTAATAATAGATTGATAAGATCCGCTGCCTGACTCATTAAGTACTTTCACAATAAGTAATTTTGATTCTGGCGCCACACCCTGAACCCCTTTTTCCCCGTTCGTCGCTGCAATCGTTCCGGCTACATGGGTGCCGTGGCCATTATTATCATCGTATCGGTCCGCATCTCCTCCGAAATCTTGCGTGAAATTTTTACCACCGATTATGCGAGATTGAAGATCTGGATGATCCATCTGACACCCGGTGTCTACAACGGCAATGATCCGTCCCTTTCCTTTTTCAGCTTCATCCCAAATGGCTGGGGCTTGAATCATTTCTACTCCGTCTGGTAGAATGCCTGCTTCTTGAACAACATCATTTACTTTGAATGGTATTAATCGAACTTCACTCATCGTTAACGCCCCTCTCTTTTAACTGAATTATCTGATAAAAACACAAGGGTTGTCTAGTTCCATATGGTCTAATTTCCCATAAAATTTTATCTGAACGTCGTTCTTTCTTACTACTTAGAGAAGACGAGCGGCTATTTCAGCGAGCTTACTTCGTTCTGTACTTGTTAAATGAACAATGCCAACTTCATTTTCTTGCTTTAATCGTTCGACTGCATAAGTGAGACCATTGTTCACAGCATCAAGGTAAGGATGATCAATTTGCTCAGGATCGCCAATTAGAATGATTTTTGTTCCTTCCCCAACCCGTGTGAGGATTGTTTTCACTTCATGTGGGGATAAATTTTGAACTTCATCAATAATGACAAATTGATTTGGAATACTTCTCCCTCTTATGTATGTTAGAGCTTCAACTTTTAATGTTCTTAAGCCTGATAAAATATTATTCAATTCCTCTTCATTATTAGCATCAAACAAAAATTCCAAATTGTCATAAATGGGTTGAATCCACGGTCTCAGTTTTTCTTCTTTTTCACCTGGTAAAAAGCCAATATCATTTCCCACCGGTACGACAGGTTTTGAGACAAGTAGCTTTTGATAATGCTGCTCATCTTCTGTCTGGCTAAGCCCTGCAGCAAGCGCCAGCAAGGTTTTGCCCGTTCCCGCTTTTCCAGTTGCACAGACGAAGGAAACACTTTTGTCCATAAGTAGCTCCATTAGCATGCGCTGTTGGACGTTTTTCGGAAGTATGCCCCATATATGTTCATTCTCTCGATTTAATCCCTGAACCACCAATTTCTGATGACGAATTAAAACTCTCCCGATGCCTGAATGACTGCTTCCAAAGACATCTTTTAGAAGGATAAAATCTTGTACATAAACTTCCTCAGTCGTATACTCTCGTACAATTTCCATTGAAAGTTCACCGCTCTGATAAAGAGCGTCAATGATTTCTGTAGGCACAAGGATTTCATGATAGCCTCGATGAAGTCGCTCAACGTGCTCAATGAGGCGATCATTCTCATATAGCTCTGGAAAAAATGACGGCAAATCAAGTGATTTCTTTAGCGCATCTGCTTTTGCAATCATTAATGTATCATTTGATACAAGGATGACATCACCTATTGAATCGGCACTTAGATTAATGGCCACTGCAATGATACGATTATCATTTGAATCTTCACTAAACTCATTTCGTAGTTTATCAAAAGAGCGATGGTTCAACTCAATTCGAAATGTTCCTCCTGATTCAAGCGGAATCGGCTGATCGAGATTTCCTTTGTTTTTGTCTCGCAGTTTCTTGTACATTCTGCTAAATTCTCGCGCATTCCGACCTACCTCATTCATTAATCGCTTCTTAGAATCGATTTCTTCAATGACAATCGCTGGAACGACAACATGGTTGTCTCCAAACTGAAAGAGTGAATGGGCATCATGCAAAAGAATATTGGTGTCTAGAACAAAGGTTTTCAACAACAGAACAGCTCCTTTTAACGAAAGTTTAAGAAGGCGAAGGAAAGTCCCTTCACTTTGAGCTATTCTCGATTTCTTCTCTCTGATCCTACCTTTTTACATAAAAACAATCTGATTTACAGTTTCTTCATAATCGATGGTTTCCTACGTATTGCTTGAATGTTGCGTATTCATGAAATCCAGACTTGCGGAGAATTGGTTCAGACGTTCTAAGTCTTGCCTGTGTTACCGCTAACTCACACCCTCTTTTTCTCGCTTCTGCTAAACGGAGTGATAACATAGCTCGATAGATTCCTTTTCCCCTATATTCAGGTAGAACAGCAGCTCCATTTAAGTAAAGGACCGTACCATCCTTACTAAAGCGGTAATTCGAATAACCTACAGGCTTCTTTTTATCGAGAGCAAGCGTGTATCCGCCTCTTCGATCAACGAATTGCAGATAAGATGCACGCTCATGAATGGCCGCCTGCTTCGTCTCCGTGTCATATCCCCAGATCTCAGCAGCGACTTGCACATGCGCTTCAACGTCTTCTTCCGTAATCACCTCTCGATAAGTAAAATCGGTTGAAGGCGTTTCTTCCTTTGTTAGTACTTTCGCTAAACCAACATATGTCTCCTCATGCTGAAAACCTAATGTTATAAGGCGCCGTTCTAATTCAGTAGAATCCGAGCTTGATCGCACCCACCATGAAAATGGACTTCCTTTAAAGTATGCGAGGACCTCTTTTACCTCGGCCATGCTTCGACGAAATCGAACGACTTTATTTGCATAGACACTCGTTGATTTTTCATTTTTGATCATCACTAGGTCATGATTATGAATATAGTGAATAGATTCAGGTACAAAGGCTTCTTCATAATCCCATTGTATCGCTTCAATCGCACGAATGATTTGCTCTTTCTTCATTGTGTCTCATCTCCTTTCTTATTTAGGGTGATGAATGCTGAGGCGCCAGCTTATATGACCAATTTGTTACATCTAATGGTGATTAAAACGGATAGCACCAGGACATACTGGGAATAACCATTATCAAGGAGGGTGTGCTGATGGAAACCAATCAGCTCAGAAAAGCATTAGAGCAGCGTAGAAATTATTACATTTCAAAGCTTATTGAGGCAGGAGCCTATTCCACCGCTGACCACCATCTTTATCACTGTACACTAACGGATCTTGAAAAAGAGTACAAACAACTATCCAACTATTAATATCTTAGATCAACGTGAGATTCGATTCGAATCTCTTTTTTTATTTTATAAATACGTATAAAACAGATGTAGACTGGTAAAAATGGTGACATAGCTTGAAAAACTAGCAAAATAAGAAAGGATGATACACGATGAATAAAGCGGAACTTCTTACTACAGTTGCAGAGCGGGCAGAAATGTCAAAGAAAGATACTGCAAGAGTGGTAGACACATTAATGGATACGATCGCTGAAGCACTTGCTAAAGGAGAAAAGGTTCAACTTGTTGGATTTGGTAACTTTGAAGTGAGAGAACGCTCGGCTCGTAAAGGCCGCAATCCTCAGACTGGTGAAGAGATTCAGATTCAAGCATCCAAGACGCCTGCTTTTAAACCTGGGAAAGCATTGAAAGAAAAGGTTGTTTAACATTATCAGAGCTGGATCCATTTGGTTCCAGCTTTTTAATTGAGGAGAAATTGATGGAACTTATGCAAATAGTCAAATATACCGTTACATTTGTTACGATCATTATGCTCATCGTTTTTTACTACCGGATGGCTAAGAAATAAAAGCGCGCTAATTGAGCGCGCTTAGCTGTTTGCTTAATTTATCATACCAGCTCTCATTAAGCTCTTTCGCAAGTAGCGCTTTCTCAAGTCCTTCACGATCGGTTCGATCCTTATACGTCACTCGGTTAATCAAGGCAACTGTCACATCATGGTCAGGTCGATGTTCAAGAATAATGTCATTCTGGACTGTGACGTGACCTTCTTCTAATACGCGGAGATAATACCCGCTATATCCATTTTCCATCACGAACAAGTGCATATTCTCAACTTCAAACTTCTTTGCAAGCTTAAAACAAGGCTGTCTTGGTAAACTAACCTGAACCTTAATGCCGCCGATTTGATAAATATCCCCAATTCGCGCTTCTTTCTCATCTAGACCGGATACTGTAAAATTCTCACCGAATGCGCCTACCTTCAATTCCCGTCCAAGATTCTTTTCCCAATACTCATAATGTTCGATAGGGTAAACACAAATCGCCTTCTCCGATCCACCGTGATGAACAAGATCCGCCTGACCATCACCTTCAACTTGAACACGCGAGACGTAAACCGAATCACGAACAGGTTGTTTGTAGATACCTGTTGAAATCGGCTTTCCTTTGTATGTCGTTTCAACGGGTTTACCAACATTTACACTGATTAATTTTGCCACAGTAATCCCCTCCTTTCTTTAGTTTAGCATAAGATATCGTTTTCAATAGAGATCACTGAACGCAAAAAAACAGCCGATTTCCGGCTGTTTTTCATTTATACGTGTCGATTATCAATTCGTTTTTCTATTTCAGCAAGTTCTTTTTCATTTTTAAGAAGTTCTGCTTTATTTTGATCAACGAGCTGTTTAAAAGTTAATTTTTTCAGCTTTTTCAACAAAATTCACCAACTTTCCCTCTGTATGAGATCATTATACACCAGGAGTACGTTAGATAAGTTAACAAACTATTAAAATTTTGTGAAAATTTACACACATTTCAGTTTATGAATTATGCTTCAGATTCATTCCTGCTGGATCGAGATCCACCGCTTAAACCATAAAAAAAGAGTTGTAGAACGTCATCTAAAAAATCGCTTCGCTCTGACCATGTTTTAGCTGGAACTCGCTGAACCTCTGTTTTGATGGCATTCAGGTAAAACATAATGGCTTCCATTGAAAGGGAAGCATTAATTTCTCCTCGCTCACGTGCCTTTTCAAGGAGCTGAACAAACAGTGGTAGAGTTTGCGTGCGGTAGAAATGGTCGACATACGCTTTCAACTCTTCATCCGCCGTTAGCATTTCTTGAAGTAGCGATGGATCGAGACTTTCGACCGCTCTATGTTTCTCAAAAACAATGACCTCAATCAGTTCAGCGAACGATCGCTCTTGCTGCATTAATTCTTTAAATGCCCCAAACTGATGATGCATGTAATCCTTCAGCACTGCTCGAACAAGTTCTTCTTTACTAGTGAAATGATTGTAAATCGTCACTTGAGAAACGTCCGCATGCTTCGCAATATCACTGATCTTTACCTTTTTAACGCCTTCTTTATTAAATAGCGTAAACGCAGCATCCATTATATTTTTACGCTTTTGTTGTTTTCGTAATTCAAATCCATTCATATTTATCACCACTCTTAGTATAGCATTTATTGAACTATTAATTAAATTTAAGTTCAGTAAATATTGATTAATTTGTTGCAGTCATTTATGATAAAAATGAAATATATATTAAATAATAGTTCAAAATTTAACTGAGGGGGAACCTCAATGATTGAATTAAACGGCTTAACCAAACACTTTTCGAATGGAAAAGGAATTTTTGACGTTACTTTCTCCATTCCAAAAGGCGAAGTATTTGGATTTCTTGGACCGAACGGGGCCGGTAAATCCACAACAATTCGTCACTTAATGGGATTCATGAAACCATCGAAAGGCTCAGCAACCATCGACGGGATGGATACATGGAAAGATGCAGCTAAGATCCAAGAAAAGATTGGTTACTTACCTGGTGAAATCTCTTTTCTCGATGGCATGGACGGGATGACTTTTCTTAACCTTGTAGGGGGAATGAGAGGTATGAAACAAACGGCCTATCGCGATGAGCTTATCCATCGCCTACAATTTGATGTAAAAACCCCCATTCGTAAAATGTCAAAAGGAATGAAGCAAAAAGTCGGGATCGTGGCAGCATTTATGCATGAACCAGAAGTGATCATACTCGATGAACCCACGTCCGGTCTTGACCCACTCATGCAGCGAATCTTTATTGAAATTGTGATGGAACAAAAAGAAAAGGGCACAACATTTTTAATGTCTTCTCATAGCTTTTCAGAAATTGAACGCACGTGTGATCGCGCCGCTATTATTAAAGACGGCAAAATTGTTGTTGTTGAAAATATCCATGATCTCCAACAAAAACAGCGCCGCCTTTTTGATGTAACGTTTGCGAGTGAGGAAGAAGCAATACGCATAAAGCAGAGTTCACTGGACGTTGTGTCCGTGACCGATAACCGTGCAGAAATTGCTGTTCAAGGAGACTACAATCAATTTATTCATGTATTAGGAGATTACCAGGTTCGTAACATTGATATTCATGAACAGAACCTTGAAGAAGTATTTCTGAATTACTATAACAAGGAGGAGGAGCTATCATGAACATGACGTTGTATGCCAAGATGTTAAAAGTTCATGCAAAATCAATTTCTAGCTATGCCATTGGTTCTGCTCTTTATCTTCTTTTAATCATCGGCATTTATCCATCCATTGCAGATGCACCTGGACTAAATGAGTTAATGGAATCTATGCCAGAAAGCTTCCTGGCTGCCTTTGGGATGGAAGGTGGATTTCAGCATGTGAGTGACTTTATTGCTGGTGAATATTATGGACTACTATACGTAGTGATTTTGTCGATTTTTTGTTTAATGACAGCGTCTCAGTTAATGGCCCGTCACATTGATCGTGGTTCGATGGCTTATATTCTCGCTACGCCGAACTCCCGAAAGAAAATCGCTCTCACTCAAGCCATTGTCCTGATCACAGGGCTTCTGATTATTGGAATAACAACAGCACTTGCTGGAGTGATTGGCACAGAGATATTAATTGAGGATAAACCATTTGAAGCCATGACATTTTTGAATGTAAATCTTGTGGGAATTTTATTATTCTACGTCATATCAGGCTACTCCTTCCTCTTCTCATCCTTGTTAAATGATGAAAGACAGGCACTTGGACTTTCCGGATTACTGACAATCGTCTTTTATGGGATGGACTTAATCGGTAAAATGAGCGATAAGTTCGACTGGATGGTTCACGTTTCTCTCTTTTCAACGTTTCGTCCCGTTGAAATTGCGAGAGGTTCTGTCGACGTCTGGCCTATGATTACGTTTCTTTTCTTATTAGGTACGGTCCTCTACGGAGTTGCCATTCTTGTCTTCTCAAAAAGAGATCTTCCATTATAATAGGAAAGAAGATAAGGAGTGATCGACATGAATTATGTGAAAGAACTGCGCGAGCTTGTTGGGCAACGACCGCTTATTTTAGTTGGGGCTGTCGCACTCATTCTAAACGAAAAAGAAGAAATCCTTCTTCAACAGCGGAACGAACGAAAGAAACGCTGGGGGTTGCCTGGGGGATTGATGGAGCCAGGGGAATCAACTGAGGAAACCGCGATAAGAGAGTCGCTTGAAGAAACAGGGTTAGCCATTCGGAACCTCACGCTTTTCAAGCTTTATTCTGGTCAAGAATTTTTTACGAAAGCGGATAACGGAGATGAATTCTATTCTGTCACAACCGCTTATGTGACGAATGAATACGATGGAGAACTCACCCTATCTAAGGAAAGCCTCGCATTTGAAACCTTCTCTTCTACCAATCTCCCTGATCAGATGGTTGGTAGCCATCGAAGAATGATTATGGATTACTTCGATGCAAAAAACGAGTTATCTTGAAGCAATGGGACACATCCCTTGCTTCTTTTTCTTTTTCTTTTTCATTTTCCTTACAGCGTTTGAAGTCATGCTTATCCTCTCCGCTCCTCTTCTTATTAAAGAGTGCTGATAGTGAGAATCTCCTTGTTTTCAATCTCACTCTCGGCAGCAATGCGACACCGGTATTGCGATGCATCCTCGGTAATCATTCACGTGGAATTACCATGCCATGACCTTACCACGAATGCGCGTGCGAAATTAGTCGGTGATCACCTCGTCCGTCTTAGGACAGTAGCTTTTTTACAACTAAACTAGTACTGATTACCTCATTTTCCCTTTCCTTCGCTTCTTTTCATACTGTATTCCTGTTCCTATGTTAGAATGAGAAGGTCGTTTTGGCAAAACTATGAATCTCATTAACTTACATAAGGATGTGAAGATCTTGAGGAAACTATTCCTATTTCTTCTCGTTGCTTTAATCGCTTTGGTGACCGCTTGTTCAAATTCGGCATCCACAAACGAGCAAACTGATGAAAAAACAGATCAGCAAGCAGCGGAAGAAGATGAAAGTAAAGAAACCGGAAAAAAGGTAGAGGATAATCAGAAGGAGGAAAAAGAAGAAGTGGCTCAACCATTTGAACCACTGGCTCCGTCTGAAGATGCAAAACCCCTTAAAGAAACCATGACAGAAGAAGAATTAGCGAAAATGCCTGTCGTTGAAGCACACGGGGAAGATCGCACAAGGAAGACACCTGTTGGCGAAACGCTAATGGAAGGTACAACCGATGAAACGGATGGCATTCTAAAAGATTACCGTCTTGTTGCTTATTACGGTCAACCGAACTCAACGCAAATGGGTATTCTCGGTGAGATGGAGCCTGAAGCGCTAATGACGAAATTAAAAGAACAAACGCAAGCCTATTCTGATGCGGATCCAGACCGTCCAGCCATCCCTACAATTGAGCTAATCACAACGATTGCTCAACGTGATCCAGGTCCAAATGGGAAGTACTATCACATGACTTCTGAAGAGGATATTGATGAATACGCAGCACTTGCTAAAAAACATAATGCCATTCTTATGCTAGATGTTCAGCTAGGTCGCGATACAGCTCTTCATCAAGTGCAGCTTTTGGAAAAATGGTTAAAGCTCCCTTACGTACATGTCGCAATTGATACTGAGTTCCACGTCAAAGAAGGCCAGACGCCTGGCATTGATCTTGGAAGTGTGGATGGCAGCGAAGTGCAAGAAGTTGTTGAATATGTTTCAGACTTTGTAGAAGAAAATGACTTACCCGATAAAATCGTGCTCGTTCACCAGTTTACGGATAAAGCCGTTACAAATAAGCAATTGATTAAACCAAAGGACAATGTAGAAGTTGCCTTAAACTTCGATGGCTATGGTGACTACGGAACGAAAATGTCGCTATACCGTAAATTTGTACGAAATGAGCCCGTTCAGTACGGTGGGTTTAAAATTTTCTATAATAAAGATCAACCAGTTCTGACACCTGCTGAAGTCTTACAGCTTGATCCAAATCCAGCCATTATCAATTATCAATAATGGTTAAAACCCGCCTACTCCCTGGAGTAGGCGGGTTTTATTGTCCCTTCATTTTGTAGAAAACAAGATTCACAAATGAACGTTCCTTCGTTATTTAGATAGGCTTTGATTTCCGTCATACCTTTATAGGAAGGATAGCGCATTTTAACATAAACCACATCATTCCCTTTGATTTCCTTATGACACGTACTGCACGTTGGCTTTTCTCCAAACATCTCTCATACCTCCATGAATAATGGTCTCTTTTATACGTCTCCTGCTTCAGAAAAGTTTCATAAACAAAGACCATCCCTCTGTTCACTAGCATCTGTATATTTTTTCCACGATTAGCCACCCTATTTAATGGAGGTGATGATCATGGATAAAAAGTCTCAAAAGAATGAGGAAATCAAGCAAAACAATAAGAACAAGTTCACGAATGAATTTGGTGCAGATCTAGATGAACAAGCGATGAACGGCGATTACGGCATGCTGGAGACTGAGGAAGAAGATCGAGCAAACAAAAAAGAGAAGAAATAATAAGAGCCACCTTGTCAGTGATAAGGTGGCCTTCGTTTTTATGGAAAAGACGCTACTCTCTTGCTCTTACCCTCGTCCCATTACGATCGTATTGACATAAGGTCAATAAACAAGCGTTTATCTTTTTTCAAAATCCCTTCTACCTCGAATCCACGTTCTTGATGAATACGTCACTAAATGTTCCCTCCCAAGTTTTAAGTTTCAAATAACGAAACAATTTTTCATTATTTGATCTCCTATTCATCCCACATTATGATGAATCATGTGCAAAGGAGGCACGGACTCATGAGTCAATATGAAGTTTCAACGTTGAAAAAAGGATTGCAAATTCTTGATCTACTGATAGAAAACGATAGATTAACGTTTGCTGAAGTGATGCATCACTTCAACTGGAACAAAACGACGACGTTTCGTTTGCTTTATACACTAGAGAATATGAACTATATCGTGAAAAAAGGAAGCCATTACCACATTGCTGAAAAAATAGACGGCGCGAAGCAGGAACATGATCCTCACGTCGACTGGGTTTCAGTTCCTCCCCTTCATGAGCTTAGCCAGGAACTAGGAGAAACAGTTTATATTGGCATTCTTGACGGGACCGATGTCGTCACAACTCAAATTGTGAACGGTACCCATACGATGAGGATTCATTCTCATATAGGTGATCGCGATCCAGCTCATGGAAGTGCGCTCGGAAAAGCCATCCTAGCTTTTCTTGATAGCGATAGGAAACAAAGATTTCTTCGTCAGCTTCAGTTAAAGAAAAACACTGAAAACACCTTTGATGATGAACAGCTCTTTCTTTATCATCTAAAAGCCATTCAAGATCAAGGCTTTGCCGTTGATGACGAAGAAACAGAACTTGGCCTACGCTGTATTGCAGCTCCGATTTATCGTAATGGAGAAGTCATTGCTTCCGTTGGCCTATCTGCTCCAACAAGTCGAATGCCAAGACAGCAGGACAAAACATTCAGCAAGAAAGTGGTCACATGCAGCAAGAAAATCACTCAACTTTTAGAAGCATAAGGAGGATCTCTCATGAAGTCGATGTCAACTAAAGCCATGATTGCCTTACTCTCATTGGCCGTTAGTGCTTTTGCCATCGGAACAACAGAGTTTGTGATCGTCGGATTACTTCAAACAGTAGCCGATGATCTCAGTATATCCGTTACAAAAGCGGGCACGCTTGTATCTGGATATGCGGCATCGATTGCGATTGGAACGCCAATCGTTACGACGCTTACTAGTAAACTACCGAAAAAAGGTCTGTTAATAATCTTAATGATGATTTTTATATTAGGTAACGGGTTATCAAGTCTTTCCCATTCATATGAATTATTGCTTTTCTCACGTGTGATAACAGCGGTGGCGCATGGCGTGTTCTTTGCGATTGCTGCAACGGTCGCCACGGAAATTGTTCCCGAAAATAAAAAAGGTTCAGCGATCTCTATTATGTTTACCGGTCTTACAGTCGCGACGATTGTTGGGGTACCTTTTGGGACATTTGTTGGTCAAGCTTTTGGCTGGAGAGCAACCTTCTTAGCCGTGGCCGTGTTAGGACTCATTGGCCTACTCATTAACTTATTCGCCATTGAACGAATCGAGCGTGAACGGAGTGCACCAACTTTGAAAGATGTGGGCCAACTTACCACAAACCCAAGAATTTTACTCGCTCTGCTTATGACATCACTCGGTTTTGGAGGAACGTTCGCTCTCTTTACGTATCTTTCTCCTATTTTAGAAAATGTAAGTGGCATATCATCAGAAATGATCGTATGGATGCTTCTGATCTACGGTGTAGCCGTGGCAGCAGGAAACATCATTGGCGGAAAACTATCAAACAATCACCCTGTAAAAGCTCTTCGCTATGTCTTTTTCTTTCAGATGATTGTGCTACTTCTTCAAATGGTTTTATTACCAAACAAGGCACTGAGCTATTTATCCGTTGTCATTCTCGGATTATTTGCCTTCATGTCCTCCCCTGGAGTACAAGCATATATCGTGACACTTGCTGAAAAATTAGCTCCTTCAGCGAAGGACATTGCTTCCGCCCTTAATATTTCTGCATTTAATGTAGGCATCGCAGGCGGAGCCGCTCTTGGAGCACTTGCTGTTGATTATATGACTTACCTGGATACCGCATGGATTGGAGCGGCTATGGTATTAATGGCCTTCTTCCTTGCCGTACTCAATTATAAACTCGACAAAAAACAAAATTTATTTTAAAAGGAGTTTCGATAGTTTGAACACAGAACAACTACTCAAACTTGAAGAAGAATTGGTTTTCACTCAATTTACAAATGAAGATGCATTACAGCTAGGGCTTGAGCTAGTAAAAAATGCAAAAGAAAACGGAAAATCAGTCGCTGTCCATATTGAACGCAACCGGATTCCCCTCTTCACTCACTTGATGGACGGTACTTCAGAAGAAAACGTAAAATGGTTGTATCGTAAGAAAAATGTCGTCGATCATTATAATCACAGCACGCAATTTATCGCTGCTCGTTTTGAAGAAAGTGGCCTTACTCATCAGGCACACTCTCTTTTACCAGTTGAAAACTATCAAGCTGTCGGTGGTTCCCTTCCAATCCGTATAAATGGTGTTGGTGTCATAGGGACAGTAACTGTAGCTGGCCTAACACCTCAGATGGACCATGATTATGCGGTAGCAGGAGTTAAACGCTTTTTAGGTAATAAGTGATTATTTAGCAAAACGACCTCCTCCTTTTCCAATGAAAGGGGGGAGGTTTTTTGATTGTATACTTTATTCTAATTGCTCCACTTCTTCAGTATAAGAATTTACAGTGAATGTCTTTATTACCTTTAACGAGCTTGGAACTACCATCTCTAATGACCTTAGCTGCTCTATTTACCTTCCTTGTTTGAAAGATTGTAAAAAAGAGTTTCTGACGTATAGGGTATACATCAAAATGACTATTGAAAAAATCATATTTCCGAGGAAAGGTTGCGGAGAAGATGTGGAAATGTGGAGAGCACTAATGCAACCAAAGATAACAGAATAAGCGATCATGAACCAATAGCCCCAATTGGTTAACCTGATGTATCCATATACCAATACAAGTGAAAGAAGAGCGACGAGAACCCTCAACAACCTTTCCGGAGCATGGGGTAATCCAAACCGCTCCGCAATTCCAATCGTATGAGGATCTGCCTCATAAAAAATGGCGGTAAGGATTAAAACCACAGCTCCAAACAAATAGAAGTAGCTAATGAGCGTGACGCCTATCGGTTTTTTCAACTGTCTTCCTCCCTTCGTCAATCAGAAAAACAACTCTCCCTGCTGCTGTTTCTAAATCTCCTTTGATTGATTTTCGTCTTGCTTACGATTTACATACTTAATAAAGAGATAAAGATGCAAAGCAACTCCAAATACAATAATGCCAATACCCAATTCTTCAAACCACATTAAATAAAACCCATCAAAATAAGTAAACGAGAATAAAAGAAACCCTAACGTTACATAAATAGCCGCTACAACGTGACCCATTTTTTACACCTGCCTCTTCGTTCGACCAGAACTACTACCAATTATTTCAAAACGCTGTATTACTGGCAACCTTTTCTATGAGCATTAACCGGCAACACAAACTCCACGAAATGCATCTCACCCTAACAAAGTGACGTCTTACCTTTATTGAAATGACATCCTCCCTTTCCAGATCTATACTATTCTTAAGAAAGCCGCAAAACAAAGGATGTGATCATGTGAAAATTTTACTCGATGTCGATCGAAAATATGAAGAAACGAGCGTAACCATCCACTGCCGAGAACTAGATGATTCGATCAAAGAAATAATGGATTATCTCAATACTGAAAAAACGGAATTCATTGTTGGTAAACAAGGAGAAAGGCAGCACATTTTAAAACCAAATCACGTGCATTCTTTCCATTCAGAGGGAGATCAAGTCATCGCAACAACATCTCAAGGCGTGTTTAAAGTGAAAGAGAAATTGTATGAGCTAGAAGAAAGTTTGCCAATCAATACATTTATCCGTCTGTCGAAGTCCGTCATTGCTAATCTACATGAGATCAGTCATTTCGAACCATCTTTTAATGGCACACTCGCTGTACACTTTCAATCTGGTAAAAAAGAATATGCCTCAAGACATTATGTAAGCAAAATAAGAGAGGTTCTAAAAATGAATAGGAGGTCAAAGTAAATGAAAACATTTTTGTTTAGAAGTATGGTCGGGTTATTTTTTGGAGGGTTTCTAGGTATACTCCTAACCTATGGGGTTATTTTCTTTGGAGATCAAGCGACCCTTGATTCGAACCTTTTTGTAACAAACTCGTTAGGAGCAATTTTCTGTGGATGGTTGTTTACAGTCACACCGCTATACTTTGAAATCCATTCTTTGAAACTCCCCCAGCAAACGGCCTTACACTTTGTCACCGTGATGGTAGTCTATTTTATTTTGGCATATGGAATTGGTTGGATCCAGCCTGGCGTAGCGAACATACTGATCTTTCTCGCTATTGCTCTCGTATCCTACAGCATCATGTGGACGGCTTTCTATTTGTACTTTAAGAACGAGTCTAAGAAATTAAATGAAGATCTTCAGCAAATCAAGTAGCCTTTCCTTGATTACAAATAGCAGAAGCGCATTCAACCGGAATGCGCTTCTAAAAGTATTTTATATAGAAGTCGTGACGAAGTTTTCCACTAAGCTGAGCATATAACTTTGTTGTTTCGCTCTTCTCATGTCCCATCAAACTCTGAATCACTTCAAGAGGAGCTCCGTTATTGATCATATGCGTTGCGTAACTATGTCTTAATTGATGAGGGTGAATCACTTTATCAAGTTCTGCCCGCTTGGAAATTCGTTTAATGATATAGCGCACAAGATCAATACTCATCCTTCTTTTCGGTCTTCTCTCCGTTATAAATAAGCAGGGTTCAAGATCATTACGCTCATCAAGATAGCGTTTTAACCAGATGGAACAGCGTGTGTTGAAATATACTTCTCTTTCCTTATCCCCTTTTCCATGAACAATGACTGAATTTGAATGAAAATTAACATCCTCACGATTTAGCTTCACCACTTCACCGATACGACAACCAGTCGAGTAAAAGAATTCAAACAATGCTTTTTCCATTGTATTCTGACAGGCTTCTCTCAAGTGTTCGATTTCTATCTCATTTAGAAACTTTGGAATTCTCTTACCTAGCTTAGGTTCTTTCAATTTAGCTGCTGGATTTTTCAGAATAAATCCCTCATCATAAGTCCATTTAAACAACGACCGAATACAGCGAACACGATGTCCTAAACTAGAAGGCTTTAAATGACTCCCCATTTTCACTAAATAAGCTTTCAGATGATCTGTTGTAATCACATTCATATCAACATTTCCAAAGTGGCTTAAGAGCTGACTGTACTGAAAATAGTATGTTTTGAGCGTTAACGGTGAATATCCCTCAATTTGCTTATCAAGATTATATTTTTCCCAAACAAGTGATAACAACATTCACTCCACTCCCCCAGTTGATGAATCTACTAATCTTAAATCTATTATGTCCAGGAAGGGAAGAATTTATGCTAGAGTTATTCCATAATCGCTCCGAGATTGTTGAAGATATGGAATTAAAAATTCATAATTAATTCTATGTCAGCGTAATGATCATCCTTATATTCTTTATCTCCATAAAATCCATTAATCGTATTTAACCCAAGTCCAGTCCAAAATCTAAGAGCTGGCCAATTTTTTATGGCTACACTTGCTCGGACTTCTCCAAAATTAGACTCTCTTAAAATAGTGAGTAATTCATTAATGACTTCTTTCCCTAGTCCTTGTTTATGATATTTTTTGTCGATGTATAGATAGTTAATATAAAATGTTTCAGCCTTCGGATATCCATGATAAGTGGTAAGAATTCCAACAATAGTATCCGTTCCCTTTAGTGTTAACACCTGAATTTTGTAGCGTTCTTTGGTTCCATTTGGAGGTAAGTCCCCATCAGTAAAACAGCGATAAGCATAATCATGATCTAGGCTACCGCCGTCCCATTGATGTATGTAACTCCCTTGTTCATATATCTTTTGAGCAACAGGTATTTCACTTTCTCTAAGATCTTGAATGTGTATTCTTCGAGTTTCCCACACGCTTGGAATTAATTTCATCAACACTCTTAAACGCACTCCCGTCTTCTTAATATTGTTTTAACATCTATGATTCAATAATGGGAGATCTAGTAAGTAGATTTAAAAAAGACAATCTCTGGATCGCCTTCGTCCAAATTCTCTATTTTACCACTTTGAATAAATCCGTTCGCTTCAAATACTTTCTGCATTCTAACGTTAGAACAATTAGTAGAAGAAAATACTTTTGCAGTAGGAGAATGGTTGATCATATATTTCAGTAGCAAACTTGCATAACCTTTCCGTCTTTTTGATGGAGATACCATAATGAGGGATATAAATGAACAGTCAAAAAAATTAGTATCGTAGGTTAAAAACCCCACGATATTATTTGCTTCCTGAACTACGATACAGCATCTCTTTTCGATCGTTTCTTTAATAAAATCCCGTCTGCTTGTGCTTCCACTTACTTCACTGTCAACGTGTACGATATCATCTAAGTATGTCATATTGGCTTTTGAAACGTTATACATCTTACTTCTCCTTTTTAAATTTAGTTTCTCTTATTCCGTCTTCCTACAATAGAATTATATTTAGAGCGCTTACTCTTCATTAAAATAATCAAATAATCCTTTTTTTTTTACATGAAAACTATAACTTAAGATTTATCCAATTGATTCAATTAATGCAAAAGACAACAATGTGAAACTAAATATGGTTTTTCCACTCTTCTTCTAAAATTCCGTAAGAATATTCATCCCACCAATCATCCCCATGCGGAATGCATTTTTTAAAATACCCTTCTCTTCTCATACCAATTTTTTCCATAACACGATAAGATGGAACATTTTCTGGTTGGCAAGTGGCTACAATCCTATGTAACTCTAACTCTTCAAATCCATATTTTAATAAGGCTAGGGCAGCTTCCGAAGCATAACCTTTATTATAATAATCAGGATTGAAAACCCATCCTATTTCATAAGAATGTTCACCAAAATATTTAAAAAACTCAATATGACCTATTAGTGTCTTCTTGCCTGCAAGTATCACAGGAAATTTCTTAGCTGATTCTCTCATGTTTTCTCTTATAAACTTCTTTGTTTCTTCTTTTGTTAAAACACCTTCCGGCATATATTCCATAACAGTCTGTTGGGAAGTATATTTATATACTTCTTTCCAATCTTCTTCTTCAAAATCACGTATAATTAATCTTTCTGTACTTAGGTTCATATATCTCTCCTACAAAATATTCTATATTTTAAATACACCTTTGTTTTGAAACTAAGTTATCAAGACCACTGTTAAAGCGCTTACTAAACGTTAAGTAAGATTCCCTATTAAAGTACTAAAGGACACAACACTCTACATAGAATTGTGCCCTTGCCTATTAGCAATATCACTTTTTAGCTATGATCAAAAATCTTTTTGAATTTGTTCGAATTCCATTAGCACTTCGATTGTTTTCTATGAAACTTTTAAAAATTTCATAATCTCTCTCTTCTTCCCCAAACTGAGGAATTATAGGTGTATGGGTAAGAAGAAACAATAGATCTTCCGGTCTCTTATAATAATCTGTGGCGTCATAATCAAAGGTTTGGACTTCAGAGAACCCAGCATCTTTAAGCTCTCGCGTATATTGTTCTTTCAATAATCCATCTGAAAGTTCATAAGATTGCCCTCTTCCAAAAGCTTTTTTTATATTCCATTTATCTGCTTCACTGACTTGTTGCGTAAAAAAAACTCCATCCTTTTTTAGAACCCTCGCTACTTCTTGTGAATGGAAAGGAGCGTGGCAGCTTGAGATAACATTGAAAAACCCATCAGGAAGTAATAAGTTGTCAGATGACATTTGAGCAAAACGCACATTAGAAGCCTTTGAATTTAATAAATTCTTTTGCGCGGTT
>NZ_JAIUKZ010000009.1 GCF_020165985.1 Bacillus sp. RAR_GA_16 | reverse complement strand
TTATAATGAGAATTTAATAACTCCCCAACAAAACCAGGAAAAAATCCATTTTTCTGAAATAGAAGCATTTTAGGAACTACCACTGGAAATACTCGATGATGTAGCACTAATTCCATAAACTCGTTCCAATTCACTCTTGTATATGTGTTTATAATCTGCTCTATTCCAAGTTCAATATCATCTACATTTTCCAATCTAATGATATCTAACAACAAATTAAATTCATTTGAAAAGTTTTTTAGATTGAGGCGAGGAGTGTTCTTCATTTCCTTCTCCTTTATCTTTATCGTTACTTGACACTTTTTTGGTAAACATACTAACTATGGCAAACCGATGCATTTCTTCATGTCCAGTAATGTAAATCTCCCCACTTCTTAACCAAGCATGAGCGATTAAATTTCCATTTCTGTCTTTCGCCGTTCCCAAGTATAGAGTGCTCTCGATTTTACGCCTTTCGAGCATCTTCATACCCGCAATAGCTTTTACTAAGCATCTACTTTCCCATATGGTGTTTCTACTCATAATATCAATTGCAAAGGCTACATCTTTTAATAGTTTGCTCGTTAGTGAATTGTTTATCTTAGTTGTTTCCACCATATATTCACCAAGTAAAGGTGCTACTTTTCTAAATGGAATACTCTTAAGAATCCTCGCCCATCCTAGCATTAATAGCGCTTCTATCATTAAAAATTTATTAGCATTGCTTAATGTAATGAATGTATTTCCTTTTTTTAGGATTCCCATCATAACTTCCCTACTTTTTAATAATATTTGTTATGTTCATTCGGAAGTAGTTAATAGGCCCTCTCTCTGAAGTGAACTTAAAAACAAAATCACTTGTTCCTCGCATTCTTGATAATTAACTTCGTACATATTAAATAAACTATTAATTACTTTCTCAATTGATATTGGCTTCTCTATCATATCCCAAATCACTCCACCAATTTCCCCTAAGTTATAGTACTTTCCGTTGGTTACGCTTAACATTACTTTTTCATTATTCATGTTGCTAACAATATGACCTTCCATCTGAACTACTCTTACATGTGATAATAACTGTTTTTCTTTTAACATATTTATTATTCACCTTCTCTTAATATTTTTAAAATTGTAGATTGAAGCTGTGGAGCAGAATTATCTAATAATGGGCGTCTTAATTGATACATTTTAATTTCTTTTAAAATAGAGGCCGAGGTCTCAAAATGCCATTCTAGTAATCCGAGGTGAGCGAGAAAAAAATTGCGGTACGTATGAGTGAAAATAGTTTTGAATTTCTCTAATTTACTAATTTCCTTAATTTGTACATTATCTACCTCTTTGTTTTTTACTAGTTCAAAAATTCCTCCTAAGACCAAAGGTTCTTTAAAAAATTCTGCATTTACAGGAATACTATATTTATTTTCCCTTCCATATATCGAACGGTAGTCTGTAGTTTTTTTACCAAATATATTCAAGCTGTTCTCCCAAAGTTTCTGTTGTGGGTAAGAAGGAGTGACTTCGGGAACTGTTTTGTTATTATCAAATGATAAAGCAATGACATCATCTGTTAAAAGATGATAGCCATTTTGCAAAAACATTGATGCTAAGGTAGACTTCCCAGCCCCTGAATCTCCAATAATGGCATAAGCTTTTCCATCTATAGCAATTGCGCTACCGTGTAATGGAAGAATTCTATTTTGCATCAATAAAACTCCCATACAAGTTCCTAAAATATATAATCGAACAACATCTTCATCAAAGTTAATACCTGGAGAATAGGTTATGTTTTTACCTTCTTGAATTGAAAAAATAGAAATGTCTGGTACATTGAACATAACAGCATCTTCAGAAACGACATATTTCTTACCCTGTGAAGATATTTTTGCCCATGTGGAAGAAAGATCACCTTTCCTAATGATCACATCGTAATCACTATGAGTACCTTCAAAATGACTTTCAAGTTCTGGAAAGAAAATATCACTCACTATTCGTTGGCCGAATGCATAATAAACAGAAGTACTAATTGCTGTTGACATCAACCTCACTCCGTTTACATTATAAATGGGGATAATGCCCCTATACTCATTAAGGTCGTATAAGGGCATCGATTCAAAAATTTCATATTAAATTAGGATACATGATGATAACCAGTCTGTCCGTCATGAGGTAGGTTTTCGTTATAACCTTCATCAAATTCACCCCAAGCACCACTAGCCATTGTTTTATCTACAGTAAGTATTTCTAAAACCGGTTTTTTCCACATTTGTTTTTCATTACTTAACATATTTTCACCCCCTTTCAAGCCAAACTTTTAATAAATTGATGTATTATTAAACTTCTAATAATAATCCAAAAGTCTGGATCTAATGAATACTCTGGTTTTGGATCTTTCTCTATCTTAGTTATAGCTTTTTTCAACACATCCATATCTATTAAATTCGAAAGAACTTCATCATGAGCTAATTTTTGAACAATTGACATAAACCTCTTCCAATCAGGAGCTAGTCTATGAATGTAGTCCACTCCCTGTGCACCTCTAATTTTTTGATTTAATCTAACATAATCAGGAAGATAATTTCTCGTTGAACGTCTAATTAATGCTCTATCCATCCCATTTTGAACATACTGTTCTTCTGGTAACGATAAACAAAAACGTATTACCCGAATATCATTTGTAGGATCTCTCTTCCATAAAGAGTATTTTAATGAAAGCTTTGTTCCTAACGTTCCAGTTGCATTCCATGAAAAAACTTCTTCAAAATGTCTTTTTCTTGCTTCGTATAAATCATTACCAAAACTAGAACTTTCTATTTTAACACCATAATGTTCTAATTTTTCATATACACCTGTCTTTTTAGCCAAATCTTGATTTACTATTTGCGGAAATTTATGTGGAATTTCTTTGTTAAATTTCGGAAAAGCTATCTTTCCTAACGTTGGTAATAACCTAAATCTATTACCACCCATATTTTCACTGTAGCAATTAAGCTCATTATATAGCTGAAACCATTTGAATTTTTTAAGCAAGGTTGCATAATAGTTTAATGCCGATTCCCCATGATATGCTAAGGTTTCCTCTTCCGCCATTTAAAAGAACTCCAATATTATGGTTATTTGCAGCCTTATAGATACCCTTTATCCAATTAGAATTCGCAAAAAATTTATAGGGCATCTCCATCATCTCAATCCAATCGGAAATTTCTTCGATTGGATCAACGTCATTGAAATCTAAATAATGATCCTTAATATTCCCAACATAATTAACAGTTGATTTTATGTATGGCTCCTCATTAGCAAGCCTATTTCTTGGAGTCCAATCTTCAAAATCTTTTGGTGGTATATAGCTAAAAGTATGTAAGGTTTTTTTCTCATTTCTCAGTTCTTTTGCAGCAAAGCTAACGACAGCCCCTGAATCGAGCCCACCACTTAAATGCCCTCCAACTTCTCTATGCGTGCGTAATTTTGTAGAAACTGCCTCCTTAAATACATCACGAAATGCTTCTTCGTATTCTTGATTTGTTTTTAACTTCAGCATTGGTTGATTTGTTAACCAACAATATCTTGATATTGAAAGCTCACCATTACTAACTATAAAACTATGAGAAGGAGGTAGCTGTTCTATATCCTTAAAAGGAGTTAATGATGTATCTACCACTTCATTCATTCCAGGTATTGCTAAATATTCAGCAAACCATGACTCATTAATAGCATTTTTCACATAAGGCAATTTTAAGAGAGATTCCATAGTTGTACAAAACGCAAATTTTTGTTTGTTTTTATAAAAATAAAGCGTACGTGAACCAGAAAAATCTCTTGCTCCAAAAAGTTTTTTGTTTTTTTTATCCCAAATCACAAAGGCGAATTCTCCAACTAGAATTTCCACTACTTTTTCTCCCCACCTTGAATACGCAAGCAAAATTAATCTGCTATCAGGAAGAGCTAATCCATCAACTTTATCAATCTGAAGTTTGTTCAAGACCTCTTCTCTATTATCTATTATAGCGTCAGCTGTAATCACCATTTGTCGTTCATAATCAACGTATGGAAGTTTCTCATTCAATGATTCTGGCGTTATCCATTGCGCATGACATCCCAGAAAAACATCTTCATCTTCCCAACTGTCACTTAGATTTGCTGGAAATTTATTTAGCCCATTCATTAGTAATTTGTTATGATCCGCGGAAAGAGGCTGATTGTCAGTATGATAAATTCCAGTAATGGCACTCATATGTAGCCTCCTATACATTAATAGCTTGATTTCCGTTCTTTTTAAAGAACGATATTGCATAAAGAAGCGTTAACTTAAGAATTCAATTAACCTTGACTATAAAATCATCAATCGGCTCGAAAATCGTTTCATATAAAGAACATATTTGATTTTAAGATATCATTTACTCATTTCATTGTCAAATTAATTTTCAGAATTTTTAGTTGTCTAATAGTTTAAAAAAACTCCACTAGAAGGCTCTAAATCGGATGAGCCTCCTACAAATTTTTTTATTTCTTAATTTAACTCCTCCATCACAGCCACAAAATCCCCACCCTTCTCCTCTAACATCTGCTTTGCTCCCTCCGCATCCACCTTCAACAACACCATCAACACCGCTACCCGCGCATCACCTTCCGCCTGTGCACTATAACGCGCGGCTTCCCCCTCACTAACTCCCGTCAACTCCCGAATAATCGAAACCGTGCGCTTCCGCAGCTTTTCATTCGATGCCTGAACATTGACCATTAAATTCCGATACACCTTTCCAAGCTTCACCATGGAGGTAGTCGTAATCATATTTAACACCATCTTCTGAGCTGTTCCCGCTTTTAACCTTGTCGATCCTGTTACCACTTCTGGTCCGACCGGTAATTCAATCGCATATGTAACAATTTTCGATAGCGGAGCATTCGTATTGCAGGAAATCCCTGCCGTCTTTGCGCCCATTTCATTCGCCGCTTCCATCGCACCAAGCACGTATGGCGTTCTTCCACTTGAAGCAAGACCAATCACCATATCACGCTCACTCACGTGTTTCCGCACATCTTCAGCCCCAAGTTCCCGACGGTCTTCCGCTCCTTCAATGGGATATCGAAGTGCTCGGTCTCCTCCTGCTATGACTCCATTTACGAGATCTGCCGCTACTCCGAAAGTAGGCGGGCACTCGGATGCATCTAAAACACCGAGTCGTCCGCTTGTCCCCGCCCCGAAATAAAAGAGCCTTCCTCCATTTCTCATCACGCTCACAACCTCATCGATTACCTTCTCAATCTCAGGAAGAGCGGTTTTCACAATGCCAGCAACGGTCGCATCTTCTTCATTCATCAGCTCAATGATCTGAAGCGTTGAAAACTGATGAAGATTCTCTGATTTCGCATTTCTCATTTCCGTCTTTGCTTTTTTTTCATCACTCATTTTTATCTCTCCTCGCTAGCCGCTCATGACATGATAAGACGACAGTAGATTTGCTTTTCGTTCTTCCGTGATCGGCTCTCCGTTAAGAATCAATGCACAAATACAAGCGCCTACTGCTGGTGATAAGGTCGGAAAAAACACGTTGCTGCCACTTTTCTTCACTTCCTCAAGAAACCCCTCACGGAAAAAAGGCGACTGCATCAATCCTCCACAAACGACAAGCCTTCCACTCTGGACCTCAATGGCATCAATTAATCCCCTCAACTTTTGAAAAGCGTGCTGAACGAGGCCAAGAGCAGTCTGATTTTGATTCTCTGCTAGGCCGATCACTACCTCTGCTACCGAAGCGATTTTCATACGCGCATATGGATCTTCATAAATGGCCGTAATCATGTCGGGAGCACTTTTTAACGTTAAGAAGGATAGGACTTCTCTACAAAAAGCTTCATCTACGTTCGCCCTCCCGTCATGCATCATCGCAACGGTCCGAAGGGCATGCTGACCAATATCGTAGCCGCTTCCTTCATCACCAAACAAATAGCCCCAGCCACCAGCACGTCTTGAACCGTTAGTGTCTAACGCATAAGCAATCGAACCTGTTCCAGCAATCAAAACGGTTCCCTCCATGGAAAAGGTCCCGCTTGCCATCGCGCCATAGGCATCATTTCGAACCTCAAGTCCTCCTGTAAAACCTGGCAGGACCTCCGTCAACCACTTCTTCCAGCGCAGCTGATCTTCTTCTCGATCGCCACCCGCAGTTGAAACAAAAACGCCACTAAGCTCGCCTTCTTTTACGCCTAGCATTAATTCCGACATCACGTGATGAATCGCTGACCTCACTTCTTCTTCCGGCCGCGATTTTACATTTGTAGACCCGGCTACACTTTTTGAAAGGATGACCCCATTCTCATTGCAAATGAGTCCAACCGTCTTCGTGCCACCCCCGTCTATGCCGATAAACACCTTTTTATTTAATGGCACCTTGCGTCAGCCCCTCCATAAATTGTTTCGAAGCGATGAAGAAGAGCACAATCATTGGCAAGGAGGCGAGCGTCAATCCGGCAAAAAGCGCTCCCCAGTCTGCAGAGTATTCTCCGAATAAGGAAAGCATGCCAACTGGAATCGTCTTTTTCAGGTCATCCGTTATAAAAATGAGCGGGAAAAAGAAGTCGTTCCATGACTGGATAAACTGAATAATCATTACTGTTCCAAGTGCAGGACGCATGAGAGGAAGAACGACATTCCATAAAATACGCAGGTTTCCTGCTCCATCAATGCGTGCGGCTTCTTCAAGCTCCCGTGGCATCGTTCTGAAGAACCCGGTCAGAATAAGAATTGAGAGCGGAATTCCTGTCGCCACATACATAAAAATCAGTGACCATAGTGAGTTTAATAGATTCAAATCTTTCATTAAGATAAACAGTGGTACGATCCCTAGTTTGATTGGAAGCATCATTCCCATTAAAAAGAAAAAGAAAATGACGTTATTCCATACAAACGTGAAGCGCGCAATGTAGAAAGCAGCGAGTGAAGATGTAATCAGAATGAGTAACACAGATACAACACTCACAAAAACGCTGTTCATAAAATACGTTGTAAACGGAATTATCTCAAGTAAGTTCCGGTACGTATCAAGGTTAAACGTCTTCGGCAAGGAAAGTGGACTTGTGAAAATCTCAGCGCTCGTCTTAAATGAGGAAAGAATCATTAAGAGAATCGGATAGATGCTAATTGATGCGATGAGAAAAGCAAATACATAGTAAAACGGTCTCGTCCAAATTGTGTGGTTCATCGGTTCGCCTCCTTACATGTCCACTTGTTTTTTCTGCATGTAGCGTAAATAAAGCGCGGTAAAGAATGAAATAAAGAGAAAGAGCACAACTGCAAGCGCTGATCCTAGTCCGACTGCCGTTGTCGATCCTCCAGCAGAACCACCAAAGGCAAGACGATAAAAGTAAATCGCGAGCGTATCTGTCGAATGATAAGGCTCTCCCTGCGATCCCTGCATCGCATAGACAAGTTCGAATGCCTCAAACGATTGAATAAACGTAAGCACCGTCATAATCATAAAGGAAGGAACCATTAGCGGAAGAACAATTTTTCGGATCATTGAAAGACCGTCTGCACCGTCGAGCTTACCTGCTTCAAACAGTTCCTTTGGAATCGATTGAAGACCAGCAAGAAAAATCAGCACGCCGAATCCGATCCCATACCAGCAGTTGACGAGAATAATCGAAATCAGCGCTGTATCTGGATCACCAAGCCACGCTTTTTGGAGCTGCTCCAACCCTAGCTTTTCAAGAATGACATTGAGAGCACCATAGTTTGGATTTAAAATCAGCTTCCATAAAAATCCGACAACGATTACGGATAAAAGCCTTGGCAGGAAATAAGCAATTTTAAGAAACTCTGAACCTTTCACTTTTTTATAAATAATATAAGCCAGAATAAAGGCAAGCCCGTTCTGAAAAATCATTTGTAGCACGAAATAAAGGACATTGTGACCAAACGCTCCCCAAAAAAGACTTGAAAAAGGCTCGAGTGTAAAGAGATCTTTAAAGTTCTTTAATCCAACAAATTCACCGCGCACAATCCCTTTCCAGTCAAAGAAACTGTACGTTAGGGCTGCAAATAATGGATAAACAATGAAGAGCCCATAAATCAATAGAGCAGGAATAGGAAAAAGGTGGATGGTCCACCTTTTCCAGTTCCTCTCCTTCTTCGTTTTCACGACTACATTTGAATTCGTTGCTGGTTTCATACTCTACGCCCCTTATTTCTGTAGTGGCTCATACCAGGACTGCGCACTTTCTTGAACCGCCTTCGCGACTTCCTCCGGCGTACGTTCACCAAGGTACATGCCTTGAAGTTCCGTTTCAATCGTCGCTTTCGTAGACGGATTTCCGCCGGCAAAGTGAACGAGCATCATATAAGGTGTCGATTGCTCTTCTGCTGCTTTTCCTAGTGCATTCACAAGCTCATCTTCCGATTCAACTCCTGGAATTGCGCTAATCATTTTAAATTCTTCTGTGAACATCGTGCCAAACTCTTTCGTTGTCATGAACTGAAGAAATTTCTTCGCAGCATCTTTGTGCTCTGAGCTTGCATTGATTGCATAAGATCCATCCACCCATGTTGTAATCGTTGGCTCTTTTCCAACGGCAGATGGCATTGGGAAGAAGCCAAGCTCAAGGTCTGGATTCATTTCACGTAGCACTTCAATTTCCCAGCTTCCAAGCGGGAACATCGCGGCGTCACCTGTAAAGAACATCGTCCGGATATCTTCCATGCCAAGTCCTTCATAGTTTTCAGGGAAAAACTGTTTCAGTTCATCCATTGCGTCAATCGAGCTCTGGAATTCGTCGCTTGTAAAATCGGTCTCCCCAGCTGTAATTTGATCAACAAATTCATTTCCGCCATAGTGAGCAGGCCCAATAATGCCATGTGATAATGAGAGGAGCCAGCCTTCTTTTGTGCCAAGGGCAATCGGTGTTTTGCCTTCTTTCTTAATCTTTTCATTTAGCGCCATGAATTCATCCCACGTTTGAGGTTCTTCAAGACCCATTTCTTCAAACATTTTTTTATTGTAAAACATTTGTGTTGTACTCATATTCAACGGCACACCGTACTGCTTATCATCCGATCCTTTTGAAGCGGCTAGCGTTTCTTCTGGATATTGATCGAGTCCTTCTAAATCATCAAGTGGCTCAAGATATCCTGCATCTGCAAGCTCGATCCCTGGTGTATAAGGGCGTAGATGAATGATGTCTGGTCCTTCCCCACTTTTAAGTGCCGTGTTCAAAAGCGTATTATATTCTGTATTTTTGGAAGGCTTAAATTCAACGTTAATATCCGGATTTTCTTCATTAAATTTGTCGATGATTTTTTGGTAGCTTGCTTTATCTTCTGTTCGCCAGCTTCCGATCGTTAACGTGACGGTGTCTTCACTTGCCTCAGAATCTCCCGAATTCCCTCCACTTTCAGAGCTACATGCGGATAATACTAGGATAAAAGCTAAAAATCCCGTTAAAGTAAACGCTTTCAATTTGTTCATAACGTTTCCCCCTCATTTAATTAGTAAAGTAAGCGTGAATCAAAGAATGCAGATAAGGTCGAATGTGCTTCATGTTGTGTTTTCTCCCATACTGAACGACGTTTGTTAAAAAGGTGACGATCAGTTCTTCATGCGGATCAATCCATAAACTCGTTCCCGTAAATCCCGTGTGGCCGAAGCTTCCTTCTGACCACCCCCTTCCGCATGATAATGTGGCGCCTTTCCCACTCCAAACTTCAAACCCAAGCCCCCGATTCTCAGCAACATGATTTCGTGCTTTTCTCATGAGAACTTGTGAGATTACCATTTGCTTTTCTGGGTAAAGAAAATAGAAGCCAAACTTGCCAACATCACTCGCAGTAGAAAAGAGCCCGGCACTACCGCTTCCGCCAAGGTGGAGTGCTTTTTCATCGTGAACCTCGCCCTGTATGTAGTGATTTTTATACCACTCCGTTGAAGCGATTTGATGTTTCTCCTCAGGATGAAAGGTAGTATGAGTTAACCCCAACGGTTGATAGAGCGTTCTTCCTGTAAAAGTTTGAAGCGGCAATCCACTCACTTTTTCAATAACCTTTCCTAGTAAAATCATTCCCAGGTCACTATATTTCACGTTTTTTCCTGGTTCATGAATAAGTGATGCATTCATTACTTCGTTCAAAATATCGCGCTTCTCATCCCGTTGTACGGGTGGTGTAAGATCGGCTGGGAGTCCTGTTGTATGCGTAAGCGCCTGATAAATTGTAACCTTTGAATGTTTGAATTCTGGGATATACGTTTGAATTGTGTGGTCAAGTTCAACAGATGTGTTATCAACAAGCCAAAGGACCGAGGGAAGGGTTGCCATTACTTTTGTTAAGGAAGCAAGGTCAAATCGCGTTGTGGTTTTCATGTTGTGAGGGTGATGATTCGAATCGGTAAATCCACCATATGACCGATGGAAAACGGTGCTCCCTTTGTGTTGAACGTGAAGAACAGCGCCAGGGAGCTCTTTTTTAGCAATAAGGTCGCTAAGATAAGCGTCAAATTCAGCCATGCTTTTTCGCAACCTCCACCGCTTTCCGGGTTCGTTCAAGCGCCGCTACGCTTTCCTCGTAGTTTCGGCTCGTCATGCCTACATATAAAATATCAATTACGTTAAGCTGAGAAATACGGGAGCTCATCGCACCGCTTCGAATGCTTTTCTCAAGTGAACTCGTGAAAAGTTTAATATCCGCAAGATCGGATACCGGATTCGTGCCATATTTAGTTAACGTAATAACGGTCGCACCGTTATCCTTTGCGATGTTCAGCGATTCAATGATGTCATTCGTCTGACCTGAGTAGGAGATACCGAAAACCACATCCTGCTCCTCGAGATTCGCGCTGATCGTGCCCTGCGTATCATAATCCACGGCCGCTTCACACCAGCGATTAATTCGGGAAAGCTTTTGCTTGAAGTCCTGTGCTATTAAGCCAGATGCCCCTATTCCAAACAGTGCAATCTTACGAGCGTGACTTAAAGCGGCGATCGCTTTTTCCACTTCTTCTTTTGATAGAACCGAGATCGTATCATTGATCGATTGAATGTTGTTATTGGAGACATTTTCAATAAACGAATCGACCGTACCGTCAATCGAGATTTCTTGATAAGACTTACTCGTTTGTTTTGTCGCAAGATCTCCTGCGATGCGTAGCTTCAGCTCTTGAAACCCTTTGTAATTTAGCGTACGAGCAAGTCGGATGATCGTCGCTTCGCTGACTTCTGTTCGTTTCGAAAGCTTTTGAATCGAGAGATTAATCACCTCTTCTGGATAATGAATGATATATTCTGCTACTTTTCGTTCTGAAGGTTTTAATGAAGTGATTGATTCCTGAAGACTGATCAGGCCACCGTTCATAACTAGCCCACCTTTATCTTATAAATTTTCAATCATTTCATTTTAGCATATCTTCTCCACTTAACTTGGCACAACCGCAGACTCAATCGCTTTTCTTAAGTGACCGTCATATCTTTCTAACGTAGCATGAACACTTTCTCCGGTTAACCCTGTTAATAATGAAAGAATAGCAGCCTTTGTCGAGCCGTATTCTTTTAACGTTTTTTCCGCTTCTTCAATTGATACTCCTGCAATTTCAGCGACAATGTTCTTTCCACGCTGCACAAGTTTTTGGTTCGTTGGCACAACATCGACCATTAAATTGCTGTACACTTTACCGATTTTAATCATGGACGCCGTTGTGAGCATATTTAGCACAAGCTTCTGAGCCGTTCCTGCTTTCATTCGCGTTGATCCAGTTACGACTTCTGGGCCTACATTTACTACAATGCTGTAATGGGCGACTTCTTCCATTTTCGAATGCGGACTACAAGTAACCGCACCAACCGTCGCACCGATGGTTTTCGCGTACGTCATGGCCGACACTGTATAAGGCGTCCTTCCACTTGCAGCAATCCCAACAATAACATCGTTTGGCGTAAGGTGGAGGTTTTTCATATCCTCTACAGCCTGCTCTTCATCATCTTCCGCCCCTTCAAGTGCGTATTGAAGCGCTTGATCGCCACCAGCGATAACGCCAATCACCTGTTCAGACGGAGTGCCAAAAGTAGGAGGACATTCAGATGCGTCAAGAACGCCGAGCCTACCGCTTGTTCCGGCACCAACGTAAATTAAGCGACCAGTTTGTTGAAAAGCCTCTACAATCTGATCAACAAGTTTTTCAATAACAGGAAGAGCCGCTTTCACTGCTTCAGGGATAATGTGATCTTCTTTATTCATCACGTGAAGAATGTCATGTGTTGACATTTGATCAATCGTAAGCGTGTTTTGATTTCTTCGTTCGGTCTGTATGTTCGTTAAATTCATTTCACTAATTCCTTTCATGAGTAGCATCATTTTTCAAACGTAAGTGAAAAGGCTGAGACGCCCCGATCCATTGTAAAAGTGGTAAATCCTTCTCTGTGACATTTCCTATTACGTTCACTCGATCGTCTGCTGGTAAGGTTCGTTTTGTTAGCTGGATTTCTCCAGCATAGCGACCATAGTTCACATTATCAATCGTCACGGCACCACTTTTTCGTTCTACTGAAGGCAATGGGTCAGGACGATTATGCAAGCTGCGGGAAGCCACAGAACGAATCACATCGCGCGCAGGATCAGGGCGATTCTTATGTCGACCTGCGACATGGAAGCTTTCAAACTGATGATCCGGATTTTCGACATCAAGAGGCATCACTCCCTGCGCAAGAAGTGATAATTTACGATGCTGATTGTCGCTAATCGAAATATCTCCAACCAGGACGTGATCCACCTTGTACCGATAAAGCAGTTCAGCACACGCAACGTGTGGTAACATACCGCGATGCTTTTCAAGCGTTGGCAAACCTGCATAAATCGGCCCTCTAAACTGTTCATCTCCCGGGATAAACGCCAATGTTTGAATGCCGTATTCGCGAAACATCGTATTTCGTTCTACAAAGAAAGCTTCATCAAGACCTGTTTCAGAACGAGGGTAGTAGTTATGCCACGCTTCGAGGTGCCTAGTGTTTGCCCCCATCTCAATCCATCGCTCGATTTCATCTTCTGTCACAGTACTCGCATTTAGCCCCACTTTCATCTTTTGAGACAGCGTAACGATCAAGTTATCCGTATATCCGTAGTCAGGACGAATTCCAGTCAGACCCCACTCAATGAGCTCTTCATAGTTTTCAATTCCTAGATAGGAGGTGGACTGTGGCGAAATATCCGCCACCAGTTCCAACTCATATTTTCTCGCCAAACGACCAAGCTCTTTTAAACGAGTTTCATAGGTGGAGTGATCGTCCTCTGGAATATGTAAGGAAGTGAAAAGCACCTTCATTCCAGAATCCTGCGCTTTTTTTAACTTCTCCTCCATATCACAATCACTTCCAAGATAAATCGATAATCCGAGCACATCGATACCTCCTCTATGCAGCTGTTGTCTTTGATGCGCCTTTATCAATCGCAACCGTCATTTCTTCTTTAAATCCGAACAGATAGGTGAAGACAAAACCAAAGAAGTACGCAACGACAAGTGAAATAATGTAATAAAGGATTTGATTTGAATTTACTAGGAAAATGAGCGGCAAGCCTGATACACCAATCGCGATGGTTGCGACTTTAAAGAATGCGGCAAAAGCGCCTCCAATCGCTGCCCCAAGACACGCTGTCACGAACGGTCTGCCAAGTGGCAAGGTTACCCCAAAGATCAATGGCTCTCCAATACCCAAGATTCCAACAGGTAGTCCCGCTTTAATCACTTTTCGAAGCTTCTTATTTTTTGTTTTAAAATAAATGGCGAACGCTGCCCCAACTTGACCGGCACCACCCATCGCAAGAATCGGAAGGAGTGGATCGTCACCAATTGTATTAATTAGTTCCATATGAACCGGCGTTAGTCCCTGATGAAGACCTGTTACAACAAGTGGTAAGAACGTTCCCGCTAGAATAAGACCTGAGAAAATACCACCCGCGTCAATTAATCCTAACAAACCTTTCGTAATCAAGTCTGATACAAAGCCACCGATCGGCTGAAGCACGATTAACGTCGCAAATCCTGTAATTAACACCGAAATTGTTGGCGTCACGATAATATCAAGAGAAGAAGGAACGAAACGCCTCACCCGACGCTCTGTCCAGGCCATGAAAAAGGCAGCGAGCATAACACCAACTAAACCACCGCGACCAGGAACGAGCTGTTCACCGAAGAGCGTAATATCCGCAAGGGCTGGGTTAATGATCAGAATACCTGCAATTCCACCTAATGCAGGGGTTCCACCGAATTCCTTTGCCGCGTTAATTCCAACGAAAATACCAAGATACCCAAACAGTCCCCAGCCAATAAAATTAAGAATGGATACAAGTGACGTTTCAGGATCGACACCTGAACGAATGACAATGTTCGTAATTCCAGCGATTAATCCCGACGCAACGATCGCTGGAATGAGCGGAATAAAGATGCTCGCTATTTTTCTTAAGAACAATTTAAAAGGAGTTGCATTCTTTTGCTTCAGATCTGATTTCGTTTGGGCTGCGAGTCCTTCAAAGATATCCTCCTCATCATCCAAATCCTCCGCTGCTACGCCACTCATCTTAGAAACTTCTTCTGCTACCTTCGTCACGATGCCCGGTCCTAAAATGACCTGGATCGTTTCGGCTTCCACCACACCGAGTACCCCGTCAATTTCTTTTAACTGGTCGAGTTCTACTTTTAACGAATCAATTGGCGTTACGCGAAGCCTCGTCATACAACTTGTTAATGATTGAATATTCGATGGTCCACCGAGAAGAGGTAAAATTTCACTAGCTAAGCGTTCTTCTTTTCTCACAAGCTTTCCCCATTTCTTCTGATGATTTCATGACACGTCTCAATATCCTTTTTTTGCTATGTAATCAGATAACTGATCCCCCCAAACGTAAGTAATCCTCCCTTCTCAGTTCATTTGTAGTGAATTTTCTAATAATTTAAGTTTAACAAGTTTTATTTAATAATGTAAGTGTTTTTGTGAAGTTTTATTACATAAAAAAGCACTCGCTATTTCACGAGTGCTTTTAACCCTTAGTAAAGCAAGTATTCTTCTCTTACTTCTTTAAAGTCTTCAAGATCGGATTCCCACTGCTGCTGCATTTCGTCAACACTTTCGCCATTTTCAATTGCTTCTCGAATCCAACCGTTTCCAACGAGGAGATCAAAGAACGACACACCAGCGCTGTTTTCTGCACGGAATTCGAAGTCTTCCGGGTAAAGATCATGAATGGTTTTCACTAGGCTAAGTCCTGTTCGTACTGGTTCAAATGCTTCTTTATCCGTTACATGAATTTGAACGCCGTGTGTTAACTTCCCAGCGTGCTTCGAGAAAGAAGGCGTAAAAGATGCCGCTCTAAAATCAACCCCTGGAAGGTCAAGGCTGTTCAACTCATTGGCAAGCTCTGTTGAATTAATAAACGGTGCACCAATTAACTCAAATGGCTTTGTCGTTCCGCGACCTTCTGAGACATTCGTTCCTTCAATTAAAGCAGCACCTGGATAAACGAGAGCTGTATCCAGCGTTGGCATATTAGGGGATGGAAGCACCCATTCAAGAGGCGTGTCATCATAGTACATGTCCCGCTTCCACTTATCCATTTCAACGACTGTTAGATCAGCGCCAATTTCAAATTCTTCATTAAAAAGTTGGGCAAGCTCTCCTACGGTCATGCCGTGGCGAAGTGGAATTTCATATTTTCCAACAAAAGAAGAATAGTCATCATTGAGTACCGGACCTTCAACTGCTTCCCCACCAAGAGGATTCGGTCGATCCAATACGATAAATTCAATGTCATTTTCAGCTGCAGCTTCCATGGCATAAGCCATCGTGTAAATATACGTATAGAAGCGTGTTCCAACATCTTGGATATCAAATAAAAGCACATCGATGCCTTCTAGCATTTCAGGGGTTGGTTTTTTCGTAGCACCATACAGACTATAAACAGGAAGACCTGTTTCTTCATCGATATAATACTCCACGTATTCTCCTGCCTGTGCACTTCCACGCACGCCGTGCTCTGGTCCATATAGTGCTTTCAAATCAACATCAGAATCATTGTTTAGTAAATCTACGATACTGTTAAGCTCTTGATCCACACCCGTTGGATTTGTAATGAGCCCAACGCTTTTGCCTTCAATTAATTCTTTCTGATCTTCAAGGAGCACTTCCACACCGAGCTTGAATTTCTTTTTGTTTTTATCGTGCCTGTACGCATTTCCTTTTCCATTGTTATCCGCAAGTGCGACTGACAAAGAGGATAGAACGAGCATCATTGTGACAAGCATAACCAACCACTTTTTCATTTCCCAACGCCTCCCCATTTTTAAAAAATCGGGAAGAAGGAGCGCTTCTCCCCGATCACCATTGTTAGTACGTTAAACCATGTCCAAAGTCATAAAGGACGCCACCTGTTTCCCCTGGAATCGTAATCGGTAGCTTACCTGTTGGTGCATTTTCACCAAAAATAGTGGCAGCTGTCGCTTCAAAACTCGCTGTTCTAAACCCATACTGAGTTAAATAGCTATCAACGTTCGGATACGCCATAATGTCATATGGATTTCGGATCCCAACAGCAATAACCGGTGCTTCTGTTTGATTCATAATGGCGTTTACCATCAGCATTTGCGGATGCTCAGGTGAACGCGTTCCTACGCTGTACGTGTACGTTCCTACAATAATTTGATCAGCGGAAGCAATTGTTTCACGCTGTTCATCCGTTAATGTGTAGCTGGAATTTGCTTCAATGACTGTCGTATTCGCATGCTGCGCTTTTACAGCGTCACCGAGCGAAGATACGAAACTTCTCCCAACCACGACTACGTGATCATCACTGTTTGCATCAAGCGGTAAAATATTTTCATTTTTGACCAGGGTAATCGACTTGTCGGCCGCTTCTTTCTCTACCGCTTTATGCTCAGCTGATCCAACGGTTTGAAGTGCCTCTTCGATTTGATCTTCTACATCAATAGGATGCTCAGACTTGATGATGCCTCTGTTCACTTTCAACGTTAAAATGCGTTCAACGGAAGCTTCGATGCGCTCCTCAGAAATATCACCTGATTCCACCGCTTCATATAATCCTTCCGCTACTTCCGGAAGACCAACAGGCATCAAGACAATATCCGTTCCTGCTTTCACGGCGCGGATTGCTGCATCGACTGATCCAAAGTGATCTTGAATCGCGCCCATGTTCATTGCATCGGTTGTAATGACGCCTTCATATCCCATTTCATCGCGCATTAATTCAGTTAGGACCTTGTGAGAGAGCGTGGCAGGAAGGGAAATTTCTGTTCCGTCTTTTTTCGAAATCACTTTCGTATCATCAATTTTTGGGAACGTCACGTGAGCGGTCATGATCGCGTCGATCCCCGCTTCCATCGCCTTTTGGAACGGATAAAGCTCTACTTCCATAAGGCGCTCTTTGTCATAAGGAACTTCAGGTAGGCCGAGGTGTGAATCAACTGCCGTATCTCCGTGACCAGGAAAATGCTTCGCTGTCGCTGCAACGCCTGTTTCTTGAAGTCCCTTTGTATAAGCAATGCCGAGGTCTGCAACAAGCTGTGGATCTTCACCAAACGAACGAACGCCAATGACAGGATTATCTGGATTGTTGTTCACATCCATATCAGGAGCAAAGTTCATGTTAATTCCAAGCGATGCAAGCTCTTCCCCAATCGCATGCCCAACATTCTCTGCAAGCTCCGGTGAACGGGTTGCGCCAAGCGCCATGTTTCCAGGCATGTCCGTTCCAGACTGAAGACGCGTAACGATGCCGCCTTCTTGGTCAATTGTCATCAGCATGCCGTACTTTTCAGAAGCCTCCTGATAATCAGCGACTAACTTCGTTGTTTGTTCCGTTGTTACGACATTCTCACGAAATAAAATCACGCCGCCAAGGTGGTACTGTTTGATTTGTGCTTCGATTTCCGGAAGCATCTCAGTGACATTTTGACCATCCCAATTTCGGTAATCTGGCATAAGCATTTGACCCACTTTTTCTTCCATCGTCATGCCTGCAATTGCATTTTCAATCAGGTTGTACTGCTTCCCTTTTTGCTTAACGATTGCTGGGGAAGACGATTTTTTATCCGATTTATTCACTTTGTAATCAACCGCAATGCGATCGCTACTTTCGCCATCAGATACGCTAATGAATGTGCGACCACGTTTACCTGTTAACGTAACCTTCCCATTCTCATCAACTTTAGCGACATTTTTATTCGATGACTTCCACGTAAGATTCTGCTCAGTTTTCATGAAATGACCGTCTTCGTAAATATGGAGCGGATGAAGCGTCATCGTATCCCCGTCAAATGCAGCACTTACTTCAGGAACGTTTTCCATTAGAATGATTTGTGCCGCACCTTCTGCACCAGCCTTTGGCAGCCACATTTGTGAAAACATCATCACGAACGCCAGTATCCCCACAGCGATTTTTCGCACTTTCATTTTACCCCTCCTGTTTATTGAAAATTAATAAGCTCGCTTCACCCATTCATTGCTTGTAAACGAGATTTTTTCTTGATCGAGCTTAACTGCATCCACGTACCATCCGCGCTTATTCGTTGATCCGTCTGTATCATAAGTAAAGCGAATTTGTGTCGTATTCGCTGGAATCGTAACTTCTTCTCTTTCCCAGCCATCGCTTCCGCCAGTTAGCGACGCTACCTCTGTCCACTTCTCGCCATCCTCTGAAACCTCAACTGTTCCTATATCATAGCCTTCCTCCATTTGATACCACGTATCAAACGAAAGTGTCGTTGCTTCGTTCACATCAACTTCAGCCGTTAACTGTTTTGACTCGTTATTTCCGTAGCCTGCAAACCACGGATCCGCCTTTTTATCCATCGCAACTGGAATCGCATCGGCAACTTGTCTCGCAAATGCTCGTCTCGTTGGGGAAGTTGATACCGTTTCACGCGTTGGATGCACACGGTTCGTAAGGAGAATCGCAATCGTTTGATTAGACGGACTTACAACGATTGACGTTCCAGTATACCCAGTATGACCAAGGGTCGTGCTTTCAGATAACGCATCCATGAACCATCCTTGTTGAAGCTCCCAACCAAGACCATGATCGTCCCCAGGAAACTCTGGAATTCGGTTTTCAGTTAAAAGTTTTACGGTTGCCGGTTCAAGAATTCGCGTTCCGCCGTAGCGCCCTTCCATTAAAAACATGTGCGCAAATTTTGCGAGATCAGAAGCGGTCGAAAACACGCCGGCATGGCCAGCGACGCCGTCAAGTGACCAGGCGCTTTCATCATGCACCTCGCCCCAAACGAGTCCGCGGTTCGTCCATGGCTGGTATTCGGTTGCGGCAATTCGTTCTTTTAATTCTGCAGGCGGGTTATACATGGTGTCATTCATACCAAGCGGCTCTGTGATTTCCTGTTTAACATAGTCATCAAGTCGCATACCTGATAATCGTTCGATCAAAGCACCAAGCGTAATCATGTTCAGGTCGCTGTATGTATACTCAGTGCCTGGCTCAGCTTGAAGGGGATATTGAAAGACATACTCTAATCGATCCTCTCGATCTTCTCCGATTGTATAGAGTGGGATCCACGGTTTAAATCCTGAAGTATGGGTCATAAGCTGTTCGATCGTAACGTTTTCTTTTCCATTTGCCGCAAATTCAGGGATGTACTTCGCAACAGGATCATCAAGTTGAAAAGCTCCATCTTCATAAAGCGTCATTGCGGCGGTTGTCGTGAACAGCTTACTAATGGAGGCAAGATCAAAAATGGTATCCTCGCTCATTGGAATCGGATTTTCCATTTCAGTAAACTGATCATCTGTATATTGAGCTGAATAACCGTATGCTTCTTCCTTTACGATATGACCTCTTCGAGCAACGAATGCAACTGCGCCAGGCATAACTTGATCGTCAATGGCACTTTCAAGTAAACCATCAATCTTGTTAAGCGGCTCTTCTCGCATTCCTGCTCCTTTGTAAGAGCCAGGGTGAAGGACAGGTGAAGTTGGTCCCGGGTTATCCCATGAAAAAGTAGGGTGGCTCTTGCTTTGATTCATATTGACCTTCCCCTCTTTCTCAATTGTAGGGCCCGGAGCAGCTAGCCCCGACCCCGGTGCTAATAATGACGTTCCTAGTGCCGTAGTTAAAAGCAGTGACAGCGTTTTTCTTCTCATAATGCCCTCCTCTTTTTGGTTAGAAAACGTTAAAAAATGACTCCTCCTCTCGCCAAAAGAAATAACATTCAGAATATTCTATCCAAATCGTAACCTCTTCCTTTATAGTCGTCTATACCACTTTAGTACTGAGTAGGTGAAAAACGGCGTAAAAATCCCTTCTATGTACCCGGGTCAATTGTACGAATTTGAAGTTTTGTATCTTTTTTAATTGTGTTAATTTGTAGCTTTACTTCAAGAACAAGGTCTCTTGTCCCTTAATTAAACGTTTGTTTAGCATAGGTAAGGAATTAGGCACCTATTACATTTTTGCTTTCGACATCGTTCGAGCAAAACCGGGTGGTGCCTGTCACTCGCGAACTCCACGAGACTCCATGAACTTTATGACCATAATGGACTAAATGAAATAAACCTTTCTTATTTCCGTTTTCTTAAATTAAGTCAACCAATTCGATATAGTGTGTTTAGTTAAGTTGTAAGCGGTTACAAAGGAGGAGTTATCACATTGAAACGAAAAAACAACATATTCATGTCGTTGTTATTGGGGAGTGCGCTTCTATTAAGCGCTTGTGGAAGTGATGAAAGTTCAGGAAACTCTGCGGCAGGTGACGGTGAATGGAGCCCAAATAAACCAATCGAAATGATTGCACCAGCCGGAGCTGGTGGAGGTTGGGACACTACCGCTCGAACTATTTCAAAAGTAATGGAGAAAGAAAAGATTATCGATGAACGTATGGCGGTTGCTAACAAACCTGGTGGTGGAGGGGCTGTTGGTTGGTCTTATGTAGATAAAAAAGGGGGAGACCATACCCTTTTCGTCACATCACCACCGATTTTATTTGTTCCATTAAACGGCCAATCTGAACTTGGTCACAATGACTTCACGCCAATCGCGGGTGTAATAGCGGACTATTCAGCTTTTGTGGTTCCAGCTAATTCGCCATACGATAGCATGAATGATCTTGTGGATGCACTTAAAGAAGATCCAACTTCCATCTCAGTTGTTGGAGACTCCTCCCCAGGAAGCATGGACCATATGGCGTTCGTGAAAGCCGTTAAGGCAGCAGGTGTTGATATTAAGCAACTGAAATACGTTTCTGCCCAAGATGGTAGCGGAATGAGCATGCTCCTTGGAAATAAAGTCGATGTTTATTCAACAGGGCTCGCAGAAGCAACCGAACAGGCACGCGCTGGTAAAGTGAAAGTACTGGCCATCACTTCTCCTGAGCCGCTTGAAGGTGAAACTGTATCCGACTTCCCCACCCTGAAAGAACAGGGAATTGATGACGAGTTCGTGGTTTGGAGAGGCATTATGGGACCTAAAGATATGGATCCCGCTGCAGCTGCATTCTATGAACAGGCCGTTAAAGACATGATGGAGACAGATGAGTGGAAAACGCAGCGCGATAACTTTGGTTGGAATGATAACTTTATGTCCGGTGATGAATTTCAGAAATTCCTGGACGAGGAATACAAAACAATGGAATCACTCCTAAAGGAAGTCGGTCTCGCAAAATAAGAGGAGAACGAAAGGTTAGCATCTGCTAACCTTTTGTATCTAGTAAAGGCAGGTGACATTATGCTCGCTAGTGTTGAACGAAAAGTAGCGCTTGTTTTATTCGTACTATCGATTTTATATCTTGTCTCAAGTTTTCAGTTGCCAGCGTTCCCATACGCCATTGTAGATGCTGACGCCCTTCCGAAAGGACTGGGATTTCTACTCGCAGCACTTTCAATTCTACTTTTTATACAAAATCCAGTTGAGGATCGAAAGAAAAGTGACATCACCAAAGCAGAAGTACTGATGCTGCTTGCTGTGGCTGGACTCATTTTCGTCTATATTCTTTTATTTGAGTTTCTAGGATTTGTCGTTATCACGATAATCTTCTTACTCGTTACGTCACGTATGCTTGGGTATACAAAATGGAAAACGCTCATAACCGTTTCAATCGGTTTTACACTTGTACTTTATTTTTCCTTTAACTACTTACTTCAAATCTATTTACCACAGGGAATACTTCCCTTTTAGAAAGGAGGCAAAATTGTGGATACAATCTCCAATATGCTCTACGGCTTTCAAGTCGTTTTAACCTTCCAAAACATTATGTTCGTTTTCATAGGCGTGCTAGCCGGAACTCTAATCGGAATGCTTCCTGGGCTCGGCCCTATTTCAGCAATCGCCATTATGATTCCGTTAAGCTATGGCATGGATCCCGCTTCCGCTCTTATTCTCATGGCTGGAGTATACTACGGGGCCGTATTTGGCGGGTCCACTTCGTCCATTTTATTAAATGCACCGGGAATATCCGGAACTGTCGCTACCTCATTTGACGGCTACCCGCTCGCCAAACAAGGTAAGGCTGGAAAAGCTCTTGCCATTGCTGCCATATCGTCTTTTGCAGGTGGAACAGCGAGTGTTGTTGCACTTATGTTAGTTGCCCCCCTCATGGCTAGCTTTGCCGTCTCATTCGGACCGACTGAATATTTCGCCCTTATGTTACTTGGTTTAACAGCGATTGCCAGCTTGTCTGAAGGCTCAACTGTAAAAGCTTTAATTTCAGCTACCATTGGGTTAATCATTGCTACAATCGGGGTTGATCAACAAACAGGAACACAGCGGTTTACTTTTGGAAATCCAAACCTTCTTGAAGGAATCGATTTTCTAATCATTGCATTAGGGCTTTTCGCGCTTGCTGAAGTTTGCTCGCTCATCCTAACCCGAAAATCAAAGATGATGGACGGTCAATCAAATGTAGGCTCCTTGAAAATCTCAAAGCAAGAAGCAAAAGAAATCTCCGGACCGATTGCGCGCCACTCTGTACTCGGATTTATTCTTGGCGTTCTTCCTGGTGCTGGCGCTACGATCGCTTCTTTCATGTCTTACATTACCGAAAAAAAGATTTCAAAAGACCCTTCATCATTTGGAAAAGGGAATATTAAAGGACTCGCAGCACCAGAAACGTCGAACAATGCGGCAACGAGCGGAGCTTTCGTCCCCCTTTTAACACTGGGGATTCCAGGGTCGGGTACTACGGCTGTTCTGCTTGGTGCTCTCCTTGTCGTTGGTGTGCAGCCGGGTCCATTGATGCTAACCGATCATCCCGATGTTTTCTGGGGAGTGATTGCAAGTATGTATCTCGGAAACATTTTCTTACTAGTATTGAACCTCCCGCTCATTCCGTTCATCGCTCGTATTCTTTATATTCCCAAAGCTCTCTTAATCTCACTTGTGATTATCTTCTGTATGATCGGAGTTTACGGCGTTAGCTTCAGCACTTTTGACCTGTATCTTTTACTAGCATTTGGAATAATCGGATTTATAATGAGATTGCTTAACTTTCCAGCAGCACCGCTCATCCTTGCCTTTATTCTAGGAGGCATGATGGAGCAATCATTTAGGCAGGCGCTCACGATATCAAACGGGAGTTATATGACGTTTTTTGATAGTACGGTGACGATTGTACTCCTTATTCTCTCACTCCTATCTCTTACACTTCCTTTTATTAAAAGCAAACTTGGTAAAAGGAAGTCGGAAGATAAAGAAGAACATTTAGCATCTTAGAATACAAAACCGCTTCAGAAATCTAGGAGATATGATTTCTGAAGCGGTTCTTTTTTTATTTTTCAATTGAATAATAGCGTCGTTCAGGTCGACCTACTGTTCCGTAGGACAGATCGGCGTCCACCTTTCCAAGCGAAACCATGTATTCCAAATACCTTCTCGCTGTCGTTCTACTGCAGCCCATTTCACTTCCCACTTCTTCAGCCGTCATGCCTTGAGGGATTTGCTTCACAAGCACTTCCGTTAGCTTTGATAGAGTTAACGGATCAATGCCTTTTGGAACAACTTGAGTTGAAACCTCAGCACGCGTGCCCTGTCTTGTAAATAGGTGATCCACCTCCTCTTGACTCACAACTTTTTGATGATTCATTTGGCCTCTCGTTTGTTTGAACTTTTCAAGCGTTTGTTTAAAACGCTCAAAAATGACTGGTTTAATAATGTAATCAATCGCCCCTCCGCGAAGGGCTTCCTGTACCGCCTCAATTTCTTTTGCAGCCGTAATCATCATTACATCCGTTTGCTTATAATTTTCTCGAATGTGCCATAGCAAACTAAGTCCACTTTCTTCAGGGAAAAAGATATCGAGTAAGACTAGGTCTGGTTCTACTATTTCAAGGAGATCTTTTCCTTCTGAAATACTTGAAGCGACGCCGATAACAACATATCCAGGTACATTTTCAGTGAACTTCTGATTGATTCTAGCAATGCGAGGATCATCCTCTACGATCAATACTTCGATATCAGACATACCTTTCTTCCCCCTTAGGAATCACAACAGTAAAAGCAGCTCCCCCATAACGACTTATTGAGATGGTGAGATATCCTCCTAAATAATTCAGAGCATTTTTCACAAGAGAAAGTCCAATTCCTCGATCTTCTCCCTGTTTACTACTTATCCCTCTTTCAAAAATTCGTTCCATCTCCTCTTCCTTAACACCGCTTCCTGAATCTTCTATTTCAAAAATCAAGTCTTTTCCTAGATCCGTCATAAACAAATGGACAACCTTCTCACCACTTGGATTTTCAAGAGATGCATCCATCGCATTATCAATTAAATTACCAACGATCGTTACGAGCTTTTCTTGCTCCAGCCACTCTGGAAAATCACTCATACTACTTTCCCCATCAATAATAAATTGAATATGTAACTCATGAGCCCGGTTATATTTCCCTAAAAGCAGGGCTGATAGAATCGGATTAGGCACAGCCTTCACTAAAAGCTGGACAACCTCCTGATAGCCAATCGCTTCCTTATGTATTAAGTCAATTGCTTCGTCATAAGCACCTAGCTGAATTAATCCTAAAATGGTATACAATTTATTGGCGTATTCATGTGTTTGAGACCGAAGAACATTCGCATAGCTTTGAACTTGAGAAAGTTCTCGTGATAATGCCTCAATTTCTGTTTTTCGCCTAAAACTTGAAACAGCACCTGTAATTTTGCCCTTCTGAATAATTGGAATCCGATTCACAATCACAGGACTTTGACCTATGGTAATCTCTTGATCGTACTCTGCTTTTCCAGAACGTAAGACTTCTGGCATTCTTGTATTTGGAAGCACAGATACGATGTCTTCCCCTTCTAAACTTTCATCTTCATTTCGATTTAGCATACGATGAGCTTCTTGGTTTGCAAGGGTTATACCTCCCTTCTCATCAACCGCTATAATGCCCTCCCTAATCGTTTGAAGAATCGTATTTCGCTCTAGAAACATCGCCCCTATTTCAGATGGTTCCAGACCAAAAATAGACCTTTTTACATTTTTCGCAATAAAAAAACCGCCAGCTATCCCCAGTAATAAAATCGTCCCGATTAAACTCATCACCTTTAACTCAAATTGATCAACTTTCTGTTGAATATCTTCCGTTAAAAACCCAACCGAAACGATGCCGATAATATTTCCATTTTCAAAGATAGGCGTTTTACCTCTAAGTGAGGAGCCAAGAGAGCCTTCAGCTTTCGATACATAAGATTCCCCTCCCACCAAAGCTTGTTGGCTATCCCCACCTACCATATGTTTTCCGATGCGATCAACTAACGGATGAGCTACACGCACCCCTTCTTGGTCACCAACCACAATAAATTCAGCGCCAGTTTTAGACCGAAGATCCTCGACAATTGGCTGTATGGTTGCAGAAGGATCTTCCGATTTCATTGCATTGATGACAGCCGGCATCGCTGCTACAGAATGAGCGACATTGAGAGCCCGCTCCCCCATCTGTTCCTCAACACTTGTCGAATATAAATGCGTAAAAATTAAACCAAGAACAAGCAATACTGTAAATAATAGTGCTAATATCATTAACGACAGTTTCGTTTGAAGAGAAATAGATCTGATCCCATTCATGTATTCGCTTACACTTCCTGACTGAATTGTCTTACTATTATTCTAACGATGACCAAAGAAGAGCACAAGAGTAAGACTTAATACAAAAGGAAGGGAATCTCCTCCCCTTCCTTCTTTCATTCGACATGATATGAGCAATTCCGGGTGGTGCCTGTCACTCACCCCTTCAACGCACTAAGCAATAACCCCCAAAACTTCTCTTGATCAATACCACGCGCAAACTTCACATTTGGCTCTCTCCCCGTTACATGAAGACGATCGACGCATGTTGTACCATAGGTGAATTCTCCCTTCGTCTCAATATCCACACGAACCGTTTCGAATTGAAAGATTGATTCATCGATTAAATACGCAACGGTACACGCATCATGAATCGGCGCTCCTTCAAAGCCGAATACCTCCTTATAGGTTTTGGTGAAATACGCGAGAAGTTCTCCAACAAATTCAGAAATGGAACTGCCAATTGAAGCGATTTGCTCAAGTATGGCTGGGGTTGTGATCGCCTGGTGCGTCACATCAAGACCAAACATGGTAACGGGAACGCCGCTGTTAAAGACCAATTCCGCCGCCTCTGCATCAACGTAAATATTAAACTCAGCCGTAGGCGTCCAGTTCCCAAACGTCCCCCCGCCCATCAGAACGATTTCTTGAATTTTTTCAACGATCGCAGGTTCTTTTTGAAGAGCTAAGGCAATATTCGTAAGTGGACCTGTTGGAACAAGCGTAATCTCACCATCCGAAGTCAACAATCTCTCGATGATAAAATCAACAGCATGTTGGTCAATCGCATGTCTCTTAGGTACTTCAGGAAGCTGTGGACCATCAAGTCCTGAATCACCGTGAATATCGGGCGCAAATTCACGTACTTTTACAAGCGGTTGCTCGGCACCTCGCGCAACCGGTACGTCAAGTCCAAGTAAGTCGCATACTTTCAGCGCATTTAATGTTGTTTTCTCAACTTCAACATTTCCAGCTACCGTAGTAATGCCATCTATCTGAATGCGATCACTGGATGCGGCCAGAATAATCGAAATCGCATCATCATGACCAGGGTCGCAGTCTAAAATGACTTTTCTTTTTTCGCTCATGAAGCATTGCTCCTTTTAGGTAAAATGGAAGAACCCTGATTGGCTCGAGTTTAAGAGATTAACCAGGGTTCGAATGCTATTATGTTGTTACTTATAATAGGTTCACAATTTGCTATGAAATTCTTTAGAGTTTCTCGTTTCACTTAAGCTTCTCTTTCCTACAACCCTACAAACTCCCTCTTACGCTCTCGAAACACTGTCCAATTCTTAAACCCAATCTCCTTCAGCTTTGTTCGAACTTCCTCAAATTCTTCTCCTACTCGTGAAGGCCAGTGGGCATCAGATCCAAACGTGACCCCAACGCCATAATGACACGCCATTTCGAGCATATCATTCGCTGGATACCAGCCTCCGCAGTCCTTATGTTTACCTGAAGTATTGATTTCAATCGTTGCTTCAAGCTCACCAAGTCGCTTAATCGCTTTCTCAACTTCAGGCGTTTCCACATTTGTGAAGTCTGGATAGAAGCCTTTCATCGCATCGATATGTGCCAAAATATCAAAAACACCGCTTTCCGCTGATTCCACGATTAACCTGTAATAATGCTCTTTTTCTTTACGAATATCCTCTTCGTTTAAATTCTCCCAGCGAGTTTTATCAAAAATATTCGCGCCATTACTAAAATGAACGGAACCGATAATATAATCAAATGGATATTGATCGTAAATGCTCTTGTATAGCGGGTAATGCTCTTGAAAGAAGTCAGATTCCACACCGAGTAGGACATCGATTTTTCCTCGATACTTTTCTTTCAACGTCAAAACTTCCTCGACATAAGAAGAAAATTCACTCTTTGCCATGGCAATTCGAGGCAACGCCCGATCCTTCTCACTTGCAAAGAACGGGGAATGATCAGATATTCCAATCATTTGAAGATCGTTTTGGATCGCTGCTTTTATGTACTCTTCAATCGTTGCCTCAGCATGACCACAGCGCTCATGGTGCGTATGATAGTCAAATTTCATAATATCCCCTCTCCTCTTCCATAAACTAGTAAAACCCCACATTGTAATCCTATCATATTTTTTCACCACAAAAGAAAATTGAATGGATTATTTACAGAATATTTGGTTGTCATGTATTAGTATGTAGCATTCATACATTTTTCTTCTATTTCCATACTTGTCCAAACCTTTCGGACAAGCGAGCGTAAGATACCATATGAAATGAAAGCATTTCAAATACTTCTTGAAGGAGGAAGTTCAATGAGTGAATTCCTGCATAATTTGGTAGATGAGCTCTTAGAAGGTAGTAAGAAAAGAAAGAAAGTAAACAAGAAGATCGTGGTTCCAACAGAAGAAGCTGCACCTGAAGCTCCTGCTGAAGAATCTGCTGAATAATAATGCCTGGAGTTAGTGCAGTAAGCCTGCATTAACTCCATTTTTTACACCAGTAACATCGCCTTATGTATTTATTTTTATAACGTAAAGGAGAATGAAGAATGTATATTCGTAATCGCCAGAAAGAATTGGATGACCCAACTTTACTTTCTATCTGTATAGAAAATTTTGACGTTCCTGAAACTACAATCAAAAGTATATTGAAGTATGCTCATGAAGTACTTATTATTTGTCATGATAATGGAGAGATTGCAGGATTTCTGAGTTATCGCTTAAGAATTAATCACATGGTATTAATTGATTATGTTGTTTTAGACCGAAGTGTGCAAAGAAAAGGGATTGCTCGTGGACTACTTCCTGTTTTTCAAAAATATCTCTTAGACAAAGGAATCACCACGATCTATGGGATGGTAGACAAAGAAAACAGCCAGGGAATTAAAAGCTTTAAACGGTTAGGCTTTGAAACAAAAGGCAGTTTCCTGACCAATTACATTATCGAAAAAAAGCTATCCAATAGCTTGACGATCGAATCCGAAAGCAAGCAAATTGAAAATGTTAAAACCTATGTTAGAAAGCTCTCTGCTGTTCCAACTTTAAGAAAAAAATAACGATGTTTGTATGCCTTCATTTTCTCTCGACATTAACTGACAAATAACGGGTAGTGCCTGTCACTCGCGAAATCGGACTTAATTTATTTTAAAATGATGAACTTTTTTACGAGAAAGGTACTAATACGGTTGTCTCACTTTCTCGTAATATTTTCCTATAAATCTGGCTTATTTTAAGAGTTCAAGAGACTTCCCCCTTATTTCTAAGTACTTTTTTTCTCTCTCACCTTCTTCATCATCAATCCTCTGAATGAATAAATCGTTTAAAGTAAATTTAAATTTACATAGAACCTTTATACTTCCAGTTGTAGTTAATTAGGGAAGGATGATAAAGATGAAGCAGAGAAAGAAAATTGGAGTTCTAGCAATGACAGTTATTTTGTTTGGTAGTCTTCTTGCTACTACAGTAACTACTTCAGCAAGTACAAAGGAAGGAACACCAGGCATAAACTCTAGCAAACTATTAAATGTCGCTCACCGAGGAGCTTCTGGACATGCTCCTGAGCACACAATCCCATCCTATAAACTAGGTGAGCAGATGAAAGGAGACTACATTGAGGTAGATCTTCAAATGACGAAGGACGGAAAACTTATCGCGATGCATGATGAGACAGTAGACCGGACGACAAATGGAACTGGCCGTGTAAAAGACTATACGCTTGAAGAGATAAAAGAGTTAGACGCGGGAAGCTGGTTTAATGAAAAGTATCCGGAAAAGGCTAATCCAGCTTACGAAGGAATTCAAGTACCGACACTTGAAGAAGTCATTCAAACATTTGGAACAGGCGCTCGCTATTATATTGAAACAAAATCTCCTGACGTATATCCTGGCATGGAAGAAGAGTTACTTCGTATTCTTAACAAATACAATTTAACTGGCGTGAACGAACGATCCAGCAAAGTGTTAATTCAATCTTTTAGTCAAGAAAGTTTAGTAAAAATGCACAACTTAAACCCAAATTTGCCACTTATTCAGCTTATTTCTTATAAAAAACCGGCGACGATTTCAGAGGACGAACTACAAGAACTTTCCAAGTATGCTGTTGGTGTTGGAATGTCTGCTTCAAAAATTGATCAAACCTATGTTCAAAATGTACGAAATGCTGGGTTGCTGATCCATCCCTACACAGTAAATGACAAAGAAGATATGCGCCGCCTGTTAGACTGGGGCGTATCGGGCATGTTTACGAACTACCCTGACCTTCTAAATGATGTTCTTCACGGCAAATGATTGTTATGACAAAAAAGTCCTTGTTGCTCAGTTAGCAACAAGGACTTTTTTCCATGCCGATCTCACTCACCATCCATATTGTTCCAATAGATCCACAACCTTTGGTTGATCGCTCTCCTCCGCTAATTCATAGGCCTCTTCACTTTCCTCACTCGAAAAAGGAAGGGCTCCTGCAACGAGTAATGCTTCCACAAGAGAAGGATGATCTTGTTTGATCGCTTCAAATAATAAAGGCTTCCCTTCATACCGTGCATTTGCATCAGCCCCTCTACCTAATAGGAGCGAAACGAGTTCGGTCGGTTTCTCTTGTACGATGGCAGTAGCCAATGCGCTCACTTCACCATTATTCGCTGCGAAATTTGGATTCGCACCAGCATTGAGAAGTAAAGTAGTGATCTCTTTATTATCTTCCATGATGGAATAGTTTAAGAGAGTAAAATCTTGCTCGTTTACTCGCATTTCAAGATTTGGATTGTAGCCATTATGTAGAAGGATTTTAATTAGCTCTGGATTTTCTTCCTGAACCGCAATGGCTAACATTTGCTCATTGCCGATTTCAAAATGAGCCCCCATTTTTAAAAGCAGGTCAATAATCTCATTATTTTTCTGTTCAACAGCGATTTCTAACAGGTTCTCATTTTTTTCATGGTTCAATTCATCATTTTCTTGGTGATCAGATTCTTCATGATCGTGAACCTCCACTCCGTTTTGGAGCAAGAACTCAACAAGCTTCTGATCGCCTTCCATCACAGCATAAGTGATTGGCGTGATCCCATCGTCATTGACGGCATTCGGGGATACACCTTTACTAAATAGTTTTTCCATCTCATTTAATACAGCTTCATCAGAGTTATTTTGATAAAGATATTCCCACAGTTGTTGATCATCCGACAACTCAGATTGTTCTGATGTCCCCTGATTTTCTGCACTTGCTTCAGTATGAGGATCAGAAATGGCATGATTGTTTTCGGATTCAGAACATGCCACTGCAAAAATTAAAATGGGCAACATCCAAAGTAGCTTTCGATTCATTATTTTCCTCCAATTAAGGGTTTTCTAATAGTCCTTACCATTATATCGTGAAACGTTTCCTGAAAAGGTTAATGTTTCGTGAAATCAGATATTACCAGTCTTTGAATGGGGCGAACGTCATACACTTTAATAGTCAATCTCCAAGGAGGACGAAACGTTGTCGTATTTTAAAACGAGGAGGAAGCATGAAGGTAAAGGAAAAGTTTTTCTAATCTTACTTGTCTTACTGCTTCTCGGTGGCAGCATCGCCTTTTGGATATGGCAACAACCAAAATCCCGGGCAGCAGCGACTGTAAAAGAATTTTATTTATACGAACAGAGCGGTGACTTCAAAAAATCCTGGGCACTGTTTCATACGGAAATACAGAATCGTTTTTCGGATGAACAGTACAGTCAATTACGCTCCGAACTGATTACGCAGGATATTGGTGCAACGTCGTTCACCTTTGACATCGGCAAAGTGAAAACGAAGAAAAATTGGCGTTCTGGGGTGAATAGCGTCATTATGAAAAAAGTTTACGCTATCAAAGTTACCCAGCATTTTCAAAATCAGTTTGGAAATTTTGATCTTGTGCAGGAGGTATTTGTGGTAAAAGAAGAAGGAGAGTTTAGAGTTTTATGGGATTATAAATAAACGTTTGTTTAAGGAAAAGGTGCTGTGTGGAGCATCTTTTTTATTTTCATTTGGTCTACTTTGATAAGAGAGAAGCCAGAAAGAGTTCCTGTCGTGCGGTGACATAGTCACAGTATTGTTTCTTCTTTTCTTGAAGTGTTCCTGGATAGCCTTCTACTAGTGGATGAACGTTAAGGTATGGCTTTTTCATGGGATCTTTCACCGCATAATAGCGATAACTAGACCAGGGATAATCTGATGGTTGGTATACAAGATTTGCTTTCACTGGATTTAGATGAATATAGCGACTAACTTCCAACATATTCGTCGGGGAGTTGAGTGGCTCATCAAAATAACGTTTCTCAAAAACGTGACCTGTTAACTCATACCGACTATTAAAATAAGTCGCGTATCGTTTGTTCACAAGAGCCATGATTTTTGAAATTGGAAATTCTTTTGATCGAAGTTGAAGGTGGTAATGGTTATTCATTAAACAATAAGAAGCGATTTCAAAGGGGTGTGTTTCGAAGACTTGCTGAAGAATGTACAAAAACGTGCGATAATCTCTCTCATCTTGAAAAAGAAGATCCTTTCGATTTCCTCTGCTTACAATGTGATAGAAATGGTTTGGGAGCCAGACTCTCGGTTTCCTCACCACCTCATGATCGTGGTTGTGTGATTAAAAAGCGACTTCGCCCTTAGAATCTTCGTCAAAGTTCTTCCTCCTTTACTTATTTTCTGCCCTTTCTCCAAGAATAATCTCCCTTTGCTTACTCGTCAATCGAATCTGTTCGACAAATAGCGGGCGGTGACAGGCACCTTTGTAAAAAATGAAATAAATTTGTAATAAAACAGTCAATTAAATCCAATTAAATGGTAATATAGGGAGGTAGCGGGTTTAAAGGAGGAGTAATATGAAAAATTTTACCTTAATTTCATTGATTATCCTAGCTTTACTTGGGAGTTTAGTAGGATTCGGGTTTAATGTTGGAGAAAACGACGGAACCACTGATGCTGCTGAAAACGAAACAAATGAAAGTAATACTGATGTTGAATCAACAAGTTCTGCTAAAAAACAGGACGAGAATTTACAAAGCAACGAAACCAAACAGACTCAGAGGGATGAAAGGTTAAGAATGGCTGCTGAGAAGGCACCCGCTAGAGAAATCCCTGTTTTAACCTACCATCATATTATTGCAAAAGACGACCTAAAAGAAAAAAATTTCAATAAGGATGGTACCCTAGCAAACACGATCGTACCGTTGGAAAACTTTAAGAAGCAGATGGCATTCTTACACGAAAATGGGTTTTACACATTGGATCTTGAGGAATTCCAGCAGTTTATGGAGGGTCAAATCGAAGTTCCTGAGAAAAGTGTACTTATCACTTTTGATGATGGTCATAAAAATAATTACATAAACGCTTATCCAGTAATGAAGGACTATGGCTTTCAGGCCGTTGAATTTTTAATTACTAGTTACAATAAAGACGAAGCAGAGCTGCAGGACGTACAAAACAATCATTACCTTACACATGAAGAGATCGATGATGCATCTGATGTTTTTGAATTCGCCAGTCATACGAATTCGTTTCATAATTCCGAAGAAGATGGCACAGCATACTTGATTTCAAAGTCGTTTTCAGAAGTAGAAAGAGATATTGAAACTAGTATTGATTTAATTGGCCAAACGAATGCACTCGCTTATCCATATGGCGCTTATGATGAGGAAACGATGGAGGCAATTCATGCCGCAGGAATAGAAATGGCATTTACAGTACAAGCAGGCTATGCACAACCTGGTGATGACATGCTGCAAATTCACCGTAATACAGTAAGACCTTATCAATCGATTAGTGAATTTAAAGAACTTCTTAACCTGGGATAGTCAGTTACAAGAGGCTAATCTTAAGGCAGAACACCTCGAAGGCACAAAACACTTTGAAATCGCTGTGCAATTCAGGTGGAACGACCACATCCGCTTATCCATTCGTGGCTTATAACGATTTTATCATCCGTTCTCTGCTAGAACTTAACTTGCATTCAAAGACTTTAAACAGATGATTGATACAAAATAAGTAGTTTTTTACTAACTGAGTCTGAAGGAATAATCCACTCCTCCTGACTCAGTTTTTCTGTTTATTCGACAACATCTGAGTGGTGCCTGTGTACTTCTCGCTTTATCCTCTACACCTTATTAGGCGCTTCTTCCCCACCTAATACTTTCATAAGATTCTCCGCAGCAACTTCGGCCATTTTCATTCTTGTTTTGATGCTTGCACTGCCTATGTGTGGGAGCGTCACTAGATTTGATAAGCTTAGAAGCGGATGATCAAGTGCCACCGGTTCTTCCTCAAAAACATCTAACCCAGCTCCCCAAATATCACCCTCCTTAAGCGCATGATAGAGCGCTTCTTCGTTTACAATACCGCCTCTTGCTGTATTGATTAATATTGCCGTTTTCTTCATCATCCTCAGTTCTTTCAGTCCGATTAAGTTCTTCGTCTCAGAAGTTAGCGGTGTTAAAACGCAGACAAAGTCAGCTGTTTTTAAAAGGTCGTCTAGTTCTACAAATTGAAGTTCCATCTCCTCTTCAGCGTCTTGATTTCTTCGACGATTGTGATAAAGAACTTCCATATTAAATCCCCTGGCTCTTTTCGCTACAGCTTCTCCGATTCTTCCCATACCAATAATCCCTAACGTTGATCCATAAACGTCCTGACCTGTTAACTGCATGGGAGACCAGGCTTCCCATTTTCCTTCACGTAAATAAGTAGATGCTTCAGGAATCCTCCGAGCGGTCGCCATTAGTAAGGCAAACGTTAAGTCAGCTGTCGTTTCCGTTAGCACGCCCGGTGTATTCGTCACGACAACTCCTTTTTCCTTTGCCGCTTTTATGTCGATATTGTTGTAGCCTACTGCCATATTCGCTACTACTTTGAGTTTCGAGGCATTTTCAAGGAGCGAATGATCAATTTCTTCCGTTAACATGCAGAAAAGCCCGTCCACTTCTTGGATTTCTCGCTCTAGAACAGCACGAGGGACAGGTTCTTCCTCAGACCACCACATCCGCAATTCACATTTCTCGCTTAGCTGATTAATAATCTCATCTGGTAATTTTCGCGTAAGATATACTTTCGGTTTCAACACTTTTCTCCACTCCCAGCTTTTATTTTCCTCTAAGCTACACTCTTCACGAATAAAGTCCAAATCCCTTTTTCATATAGAGACATTACCCGGGAAATTTCGTAACAACGCTCATATAAAAACTGAATATTGTGTTAATATGAAGAAAAAAGGAATTTGAGGTGAATTATGTCTCAAGAAGAGCATTTCTCTTATCCCATCCGCGTGCGCTATTCCGAGATTGACGGTCAAAAAATTGTCTATAATGCCCATTATTCCACGTACATCGACATTGCCACTACAGAATATTTCCGACACGTTCTTGGTGATCGGTTACAACAGCTGGCTGAAGATCATTTATTTGATCCTGTCTTAAGAAAGATTACCATTGAGTTTATAAAACCAGCTAAATTAGATGATGTTCTTGACGTGTCTTGCCGTGTGACGAAGCTTGGGAAAACTAGTGTTGAACTATGTCATGTGATTATGCGAAAGGACGAGCTGCTTGTGAAAGCCGAGGTTGTACAAGTGAATTATGATGTGAATAGCGGTAGATCGCAGGTAATCCCAGAAAAAGTCAAAGAAGCTATCATTTTATTTGAAAAGTTGAGTCACTCGTCGATTTAAGATAAATAGAAAGCAAAAAAGGTAGCATGCTTTTTTACAGCATGCCACTTGCTTTCTTTATACCATTTTCTCGATAATCTAATAAATGATTTCGTCATCCCTCCTCTTCCATCGCAATCCGAATAGCTGTCTGATAAAGTAATTGCACCCCTTTCTGAATATCATCCATTTCCGCAAATTCAAGCGGATTATGACTAATCCCTTTCTCACATCGAACAAAAACCATCCCATAGTCACTGATATACGACATAAATAGAGCATCGTGAAAGGGACCGCTCATTAAAACTGGTGATTCATAACCAAGCTTCTTGTCTTCTTCGCTCATGATCGTTTTGATCCAGTCTGCACAGTAGCGTGGTTCACTCCGAGTGTCTTCCGTAATCGTGTACGTGAGTTTGTAAGTTGATGCAGCTTCTTCAATGATCGTGTAGAGCTTTTTTTCGAGCTTGGTACGATGCTCAAGGTCGATATCACGTAAATCCATCGTAAATTCCACTTTTTCCGGAATGATGTTACGAGAGTTTGGAAATACCTGAACACTCCCAACGGTTCCGACCGTGGTTTCTTGTCCTTCCTCTTTAATAAGTTGGTCAAATTTCGTAATGATTTCACTTGCTCCAACCATCGCATCTTTTCGTAAAGGCATTGGAACCGAGCCAGCATGTCCTGCAAAACCTTCAAGCGTAACGGTTAGCCAGATAGGTCCTGAAATTCCTGAGACGATCCCAACTGGTTTATTTTTGGATTCTAAGACTGGGCCTTGCTCAATGTGAAGTTCCAAGAAAGCTTTAATCTCTCCTTCTTTGTATACGGGACTTTCCGTAAGATCAGGCTCAACTCCGAATTCCTTCAGCGCTTCTTTTCTCGTCATCCCTGTCTTATCTTTGCGTTCAAGCTCCCCTTCCTCTAGCAAGCCAGCAAGTGCTCTCACACCGAAGACCCCTTTATTAAAACGAGACCCTTCTTCATCCGAAAAACAAATCACCTCAATTGTACGATTCGGTGTAATGCCGTTATCTTTCATCGTATGTACGACCTCTATTGCTCCAAGTGCCCCTGCAGTTCCATCAAAGCGTCCGCCATACGGCTGCGAATCGATGTGAGATCCAAGCATTAGAATCGGCTGCTCCTTTTTCACTCCATCTATCCTTCCGATTAAATTCCCAAAACCGTCAATACGAGTCTCTAGTCCAGCTTCTTCCATCCATCCCTTTACAACTTCCACCGCTTCTCGGTCTTCCTTCGAATGCGCTAGACGACAAACACCCGTCTCACCAATCTTTCCGATCTTAGCCAGTTCTTCCAGATGACTCTGTAAACGTCTTCGATTGATTCCCATTCACACTCATCCTTTTCCACTTTTTGTTTACTATACCAAACCAGATTTGAATGGACATTGTACAAAACGCAACTTATTAACTGATTATTATATATATTTCGTCTATTTATCGTGAACCTTGACGCAAAAGGCTTATCATTCGTTCGACAAAATCACCCAAAAAGCGGGCGGTGACAGGCACCGCCCGAATGATCCTCTTGCCACAATCACCCTAATTGCATATAATATAGCTAGAGAACATAAGGTATAAAAAAAGAACGCCGGTGCTTTCGCACCAGCGTCCATACAGCTGCTCCGCATGACGAGCGGCGGCTCAAAAGGCAAAAAGTAACTCACCTTAATCCTTGGCCGGGGCAGGGTGGGTTACTTCTTTTTATTACTAGAAACCGTAATAATTGTGACCACGAGAGAAGCAAAACTAATCATTAAAACAAGCGCCTCAAATGTGCTCATCATTATAGGCAGCACCCCCTTTCATCAACGGGGTACCGCCGCCCACCCTGCTTTGCAGCTGATACTTCTCATCTTATCATAGACCGGTATTCGAATTGGATAGACCATTTACCTAAGTTTGTTCAATACGTAATCCTATCGAAAAGGCTTGAAGAGAGGGCAAAAGCCCCAGCTTCAAACCTTTTTCCTTACAATGGACGATCATCGAAATCATAATCTGCTGGATTTGGTGCAACGCGCGCTTTTTCAAGTGCTGGTGTATCAGGGCGCGCAATCTGATAGACTGCAGCTCCTACAATCTCCGCGACATTTTGAAGTTTCTCTTTACTAATTTTATCAATGGTATCATCAGGGGTATGGTACCAAGGCTCAAGCGGTGCGTGAATGAAGAGCGCAGCCGGAATCCCTTTTAGAAAGAAAGGCACGTGATCGCTTCGTCCAAGTTCTCCATAATCAACTGCGCCTGAAATTCTCGCTCCAGCTGATGCACCAAGATCGGTGACGAGATTTTTATTTCCATCAGGTGTGAACATGATGAGTTCTCCCGCATCACGACTTCCCACCATATCCATCTGGAAATGAGCGACTGTGTTCTCTATTTCCTCATCAGTTAATGAGTCCGCATAATGGTACGAACCGACCAACCCTTTTTCTTCTGCACCAAATGTGACAAATCGAAGCTCTGTATCCGTAGGTGTTTTCGCCATAATTCTTGCTAGCTCTAGCGTCGCCGCTACACCAGAAGCATCGTCGTTTGCTCCTGGTCCATTAGGGACGGAATCGTGATGCGCGCCGATGCTGACAATTTGTCCATTATCCTTATTCGGATGAGGCTCTTTTTTCGCAATGACGTTATAAGAAGTTTTATCAATTGTCCCAGCATTTTCGACACTTACAGTAGCTTGTACGTCTTCATTATTCAACTGCTCCACAAGTTGAAGGCCAGCTTCTCTTGTAATCGCTACTGCGGGGATATCCTGACCTTCATAAGCATATCCAAATGAATTGCCAGAACGTCCCTCACCGTTAAACATAATAACGCCAATCGCTCCCTTGTCGTAAACATTCTGGATTTTTTCATAAAAGCTGTAAGTGCCGCGCTCAATTAATGCGATCTTTCCAGCAACTTCATCACCTACTTCGTCCTTAGAACCAAGTCCTACATAAACAAGAGATCCTGTCACATCATCGTTAATCGATCCTTCAAACGTATGAACATCGCCAGGAAAGACTTGATCATTCAAAGAAATTGATGAATTTCCACCATCCCACTCTTGAATCGTAAACGGCTGTAGTTCAGTCTCGTAGCCATAGCGCTCAAACTCGCTTTTTATGTACTGAACGGCTTTGTATTCTCCTTCAGTACCTGCTTCACGAGGTTGCTTTGATAGTAAGGCAATAGTGTTATACATGTTTTCACTGCTGATTTTCTTTATCACCTTGTTATCAAAGGCGTGGTCAGATTGTTCATTTGTAGCAGGCTTCGCAGCATCAACAGTGAAAGACATCGGACTAAGAATCAAACCTGTTGCAAGAGTAATTGTTAGCGCTTTCTTTTTCAAACAGTTTCCTCCTTAAAGTGTAGTAATCAGCATAATTATTCCATTAATTGAATGTTTGGTAAATTGCATCTTTAAGCCGAACAAGAACTTAAAATGCTAAAATAATGACTTTTCACCTACAAAAAAGGAATTAATCTCAATCAGTTTAAGTCGAAATTTGTATGGAAGTGTAGAGAAAATGAGCATTCTCGTTCATTTTTATCGTTTTTTATCTCTTGTTCGTAAAAACGTTTTAAATAACGGACGATGGCAGGAATTTGTCCACTTAGTAAAGTGTTTTTCATAAAATAACAAAAGAGCCCTCCAATGAAGAAGAGCTCTTAACATATATGTCCTTACTCATAATTCGACAAATTCTTTCAAAAAGCGGGTGGTGACAGGCACTATTACACCTTCCACAACCTCATGACCACCTCATGCTGAACCTCAGCATGTTTCCGTCTTGTCATCAAACTGACACTCACATAACTAAGAAAAGAGAGCAGAACTGGTAATACAACAGTATGCATCCCAAACGCATTTGGCATAAACGTATTAAAGCCAATGTAACTACCAACACCAACGACAATGGATGCCATCGCACCGCTTGCATTTCCTCGCTTCCAATAAAGTCCCATGACAACCGGCCAAATAAAGGCGGCTTCAAGTCCACCGAACGAAAATAAATTCAGCCATATGAGTAGGTCAGGTGGGTTTACAGCCATCGCAAAAACCAATACGCCTAACACCGCTGTCACACCGACGCTAAATCGCTTAATCGTTTGATCGCTTGCGTCGGGTTTTACATAATTTAAGTAAACGTCTTTCACGATTGCCGAGCTAACAAGAAGCAACAAAGAATCCACTGTCGACATAATAGCCGCCATCGGTGCTGCAAGAACAATTCCCGCTAGCCAGGACGGCAGCACTTCTAAAGCAATTCGAGGCATAACGGTATCGCCCACTTCAATTCCAGGTAAAACCGCTTGTGCAAAAACACCGGTTAAATGCATGCCAAGCATAATCACACCCACGACGACCGTCCCAATTATGAGCGCACGATGCATGCCTTTAGAACTTTTATATGACATCGCTCGTACGGCAACCTGAGGTAAACCGACTACGCCAACTCCAACAAGAATCCAGAAAGATGATACATAGAGTGGCGTCAGCGAACGATCAGCTCCAAAAGGAGAAATGAGATCTGGATTTTCCGTGCTGAGCGTTGTGATAATATTTTCGACCCCGCCACCAGCGATAATTGTTCCAATGAGAATGACGAGAGTTCCACTAAACATCACTACACCTTGAACGGTATCCGTAATCGCAACTGCTCTGAAGCCCCCAATTATCACGTAAACAAGAACCGATACGGCAAAAAGAAACAGCGCTCCCGTATAAGGCAAGCCGGTTAGCGATTCAATGAGTCGCGCGCCACCAATCCACTGAGCGGCCATGGCAGAAAACAAGAAAATGATAATACTAAGCGCAGATAAGATCACAACACGTTTACTCTGATAGCGCTCCTTCAAGAAATCGATCAAGGTGACCGCTCGAATTTTCCGCGCCATAATCGCAAATTTCTTGCCCAGAACAGATAACACAAAATAACCAGTCGCAAGCTGCGTCATGGATAACAGCACCCAGCCAAGTCCCATCGTGTATGCCACACCCGGCCCACCAATGAAACTGCTCGCACTTCCATATGTAGAAATCATCGTCATCGCAAGAATAAAGCCGCCGAGTTCACGACTGCCAAGAAAATATTCCTGTAAAAAGTTCGAAGTTCCTTTTAAATGAGTAGACGCGTAGAAACCGATTAGGAAAATGATCACGAGAAAAATAATGAGAGGAATGACTACTTCCCAGTTCATTGTTCATCCTCCTCATCAAACGGAACCTCTTTAAATAAAAAGACAACCGCAAAAATTACGAGGGCAAGTACAATGACTGTCCCAAGAATACAGCTGTAGAAAAACCACGCAGGTAATCCGAAAATATAGTTATATTCATCAACTGGTTTCGACCCAAAACCGTATGCGAAACCGTACCATAGTATAAAATTTATTATGACAAGGCCAACCCCAATGAGCGCTTCCCGATTCGCCACATGGTAGCGGGGGTCATCCTGCGGAGTTTTTTCGCGTTGCTTCATGCTTTTCCTCCTTACAAATGCAAATCCTTTATTATTATAACCACTAGAGAGCCTCTTCGCACAACGATACGTTTTTTCATCCATTTTAACAGTTATTTAATTGAATAAGTGGAGGGGGTCCTCTAATCACGATGGCCTTAAGGTTGGAATAAGAAAAACACCATTTTCATGGTGTTTAATCAAACGTTTGTTTAAATACTCTAAGCTTTCCGATAAGCTCTGCGTTCCGCGTAGGGCACACATTTTTCACAAACCGGCTTTTTATTCCCTTCATAATCTAAATAATACCGTGCTCGGATTGGCTTTTTCTTACAAATCATGCACTTCTGTAAGCTGAATATGCGGTTTAAGAATGCTTTCATTTCTGCCTCCTTCTACACAGCTTGATTAGGGTATTAACATGATTCACGATTGGCCTTGATCATATCCCCCACTTATCTAAGGATATGAAAAGGGTTCTAAAAAAGAAACCTGAGTTTTTTTCAATAAGAACTCAGGCAGTTCATTTCACGGTTTCGTTCTTCTCATGTACGACTTCCTTTAATGATATAATTCATTACCTAGTTATCTACCTGTGTTTCCTTAGGCTCAATAATAAATTTCGTTAATGTGAACGTGATCAGAACCGTAATTGGTAAGAATAGAAAAGGAGCAAGCTCTTCTCTAATCCTGAATATCTCCACACATACATAGATCGCTACCAAGTTGATCAAAAACTGAACAACGTACACTAAAGGAAATTGTAGAAATTTCTTTATCGACACAGTGCTTTTGTAGACGAAGAACGTGTTTAGAAAATAGGAGCCAATCATACTTAGTCCATATGCGATAATGTAAGACGGCATGTAGGAAAGGTTTAAAAGCAACAAGATATAATAGATTAAATAGAAATTAATCGTGTTCATGACTCCGACTATACCAAAACGTATGAATTTAGTATTTGCTTTCTGAATAAGTTCTTTTATTGTAAACTTCCTCACTTGGTTGATACTCCTCTATAAGATAGATTGGTCTTTTCTTAACCTCAATAAAGATCCGTGCAAGGTATTCACCCATAATTCCTAAAGAGATTAATATAACTCCGCTTAAGAATAGAATAAGAGTTACCAGAGTAGGAAAACCAGCTACGGAACTGCCATTCACAATCGTGTCGACAATAATATAAATCATATAAATAAATGATATCGATGAAACGATCATCCCCATATAGCTAGAAAACCTTAACGGAACGAATGAAAAGGATGTGATTGCATCGATGGAATAATGCGCAAGCTTCTTAATACTCCACTTCGATTCTCCTTCTAATCTCTCCCCTTGTTCAAATGTAACTTCCGTACTGTTAAAACCAATCCACTTGAACAGCCCCTTTGAGAAACGGTTGTACTCATTGAGATCAAGCAAGGCATTCACCGCTTTTCTGCTCAGCAGAATAAAATCCTTATCTCCAGTGCGAAAAGAAATGCCGTCACCTGCTATTTTGTTGATTACGTCATAAAAAGTGCTCGATAGCTTTTTGCGTATATAGTTTTGTCCCTTCCGATCAACTGCTCTCGTAAAGACGACATCGTAACCTTTTCCAAACTGATCCAGCATTTCAAGGAGGACATGCGGCGGATGTTCAAGGTCAGCGTCCATGACAACGACAGCCTCGCCTCTGGCATGATCCAAACCAGCCTTCACCGCATTTTCTTTACCGAAATTACGACTTAAATTAATGATGCCGATTCGCTCGTCACTCTTTTTTATCTCTTTCAGTACTTCTAACGTTTGATCACTGCTTCCATCATTTACAAAGATAAGTTCAAATGAATAAAATGTTTGATCCAGCATTTTTTTTATTTCTTCATAATATGGCACAAGTCCATTTCCTTCATTGAAGGCAGGAGCAACAATTGATATCAGATTACTACTTCGTTCCATTCTTTTTCAGCCTACTTTCCATTGAAAATACGACCTCACTATGATCTTCATGAGCTTTTCGCCTCATTCTTCCACGCATGAAATAACCTATAAAGAGGAGCAAAGAGACAATTGAGATACCTAATCCCTGATAGAACCATGGCGAAACATAATTTAATTCAATATCATGAGTTCCTTTTTTTACAGGCACCCCTACAAAGCCATTACTAAGTGAATAGATAGGTACATCTTTTTGATCAACTTGAGCTTTCCAACCTGCATCATAAGGTATGGAGAAAAGCATCATCTGATCATTTTGAAGCGAAACTGAACCTTTTACTGTATTGTTGGTAAACGCTACATCTTCTAAAGCGTTCTTTTTTAATTCATTGATACGTTCGACGTAATAATCTTCATCCAGCACATAAATCGATACATCTTTTAATCGATAGCTATTGTCTGCTGTGAACCGCAGTGTAACGTCGTCTAACTGATCACGTGAATATAAACTAATAGCAACGTTTTCCTGTGGACGGTAGACTCGGTGGGTTCGATCAAGAGCTTTTTTCCGATAACCGTCATTATCAGTGACAACAATAGCATTACTTATCCTCTTATTCTCTCTTTCTTGGGTAAACGCTATAAAATACTCTCCACTATCGCTCAAACTAACTGGAATTTGAATCTGACCATCTTCATGGACAGTAATTCTTGCTTCATGATCATCCACACGATCAACATCAATGTTTTTAAATTCCATGTCTTCAATCGGTACTGACTTTTTCGTATATCGTAAGTCTTCTTGACTTCCTTTTTTCAAATCAATCGGAATTTCCTTTACTTTCTCTTCGGAAAGGCCCACTCCAACTAGAAGTGCCTGGTCCTTGAGAGGAGCTGGAAGAGACTCAGCATCATCAGCAGCAATGTATGTGTCAAAACCAACCGCCATTGGCAAAGCATAATTGTTCTTATAGATCTTGACATCATCGATTTGTTTAAGAAAACGGTATCCAAAAGGAGTAAAGTGATCGTCTTCCTTCACAAGGTAATACTTCGTATTAAAAAGTGCCTCAAGTGATAAACGATTATCAAACCCTACTGGTTGATTAAACATCGCGCCAAACATGCGAACGTGATGTTCTTCTAGTAATTTTAAATAACCTGGGTTCCCCAACGAGTGATAAATACTCAATCCCTTATATCCCTGAATTAGTTGATCATTCGAAGAAAAAGACGTGTAATTTTTTGTTACGCGATAAAAACTTGAATCTTGATTTTCGATGTAATCAATTGCTTCTTTCGTATGGTCAGAGAAATATTCTCCTTCTGTAAAGAAATTATCAGTTGAGTATTCCATTTTATCTCGGTAATCTACACCGTTAATGATTAAATTACTGCTAATGATAATGAGAAGGAGGAATTTGATCATAAGACCATATTTCATATATCGATAGAGTAAGAGGAGTATAACAATGATAGCTCCAAAGATGATTTGATTACTTAACTCCTGTTCATATTGAAATGAAAGATATCCTACTAAAACAAGTAGAATAAGAGCCAGTAAACTATTTCCTACATGAAAATCTTTTACCTTATCTAAAACGGTTCCTGTCATATATAGAAACAACGCGATTAATATAAAGTACCATCGATCCGTCTCATAAGAAAATCCATTCAGCATGGAGTATACAAAAGGCATCATGAGGAATAGACAGGATACGATGATGAGAAAGAAGTGCGTTAGTTTACTTCTCATTTTAGACTTCATAATCACTAACTGAGGAATCAAAATAAGCGATAATATGGTGACACCAAAAGTTCGACCATCTACCATTCCAAGAAAAATCCTCTTCAACTTTTCCTGATTGTAAAATTGGTAAAAGTCCGGTATGCCGCCTCCCATACGGATGTTACTGAATACCGCATAAGCTGCAGGCAAAAAGATAAAGCACGCCATGCCGAGCCCTACTAAGTAGGAAAGACTGAGTGCCCCAAGCTGTTTAAAGAAACCTTTGAAACTAATCTGATCTTGTAGAAAATACTTGTAAAGAAAGTAAAGCGCAAGTAGAAAACTTGCCATGTAGAAGAAGTAGTAATTCGTCACGGCTATTGTGAACACTGAGACGATAAATAACGACCACTTCTTTTTCGACAATCCACGATCAATTCCTAATAAAAGCAGGGGAATAAACACATAAATACTTCCCCAGAATAAGTACCTTAAATTAAAGAAGATCATCCATCCACTAAATGTATAGATCAAGGCTGTTACAAGGGAAGGAAAATACTTAATCTGATTCCCTTTCATGAAGAGATACCAGAAATACCCTGACAAAATGAATTTCATGAAAGTCATTATGTAAAAATAAATTCCAAAGGATTTTTCTGGAAACAACAAGGACAAATAAAAAAATGGATCCCCTGTCATGTAATAGGCATTTGCTCCCCAGAAATTGGAGCCCACACCTGATTCCCAAGACCAAAAAGGAAATTCAGAAGAATTGTATAACAATTGATGATAATATTCATAAAGGGGTACAATTTGATCGAGAGTATCGCCTATCCTAAGAATGCTTTGCTCCCCAAAAATAAATGAATGAAATAACAACACGAGTAGAAATATAATGATTCCTATAACGGATAAATGTTGGTATAGTTTTAATTTAGTAGACAATTGGCTCCTCCTGGAAAATGATAGAATACAAATGTTAATACTACACGATTGCCTTCCTAGAAAAAAGTGAAATTGTAAATTATTATCTTTTATTAAGGGGAATTTACATAAATAATACAAAGAAAATATATTTCTGATATAGCATCTTTCTATTCGTTAATACACTCTTTAATTCAGTGGACCTTGAATTCCAAATAAAAAGGCACTCCAAATCGGAGAACCTCTTTTGGTATTCTACTATTGTTAAACTAAACACATCTCTACTGTACATCTTTTTACAAATGCTACCTTCCCCACGGATTGTGCAGATATATAGCTAACAGTATATTCCTATAACTTGCTGTACCACTATGTATTCTCCACTAATAAACTCCCTAATACATTCACTTTTATCTTTCTTATAGAAGTTTGAGAAAGTAAGTGCATCAAGTGGGTCTTCTTATTTTACGATATTTAATAACTTCCCCATCATATTCAAGCGATTTTTTTCTTCACCTAGAAATTCGGTCAGAACTTTCTTTTTTTCAAAAGGATCGTTAATCATACCAGATTCATATTTTTCCTTAAAAGTAGTAGAAGTATTTTGTGCATGAACGATGATTGTGTAATTTCGGTTTTCTAATATATGATGAGGCATTTCTATAATTGAGCGATGCCCTTTCATTTCATACCGATATCCCTTTAGATAGTCCTCTGTTTTATAAACCAGTGTGTAAAATGGCGGTGATTTAAAAGACACAGTTGCAAGGCGGTCTTGAATAGCATCATAGACATAACCTTTTTGATTAATTAAGACTTGTATATCTTCATTTCCTTTGAAGTCATGAAGTTGTTGAATAAATGACTCATGGTAAAGATCATCAGAGTCTAGCCGTACAAAATAACCATATTTTGCTTCTCGGATATGATCTTCAAACTGCATCTTTAATTCACTATGACGGATCATCTTAATATTCTTTGGGAGTCGTTTATATTTTCTCATCGCTTTCTTAACTAGATTCTCCGTATGGTCATCATATTGCACAAGCGCTGTGAAATTCTGATTGGTTTGTTTTTCTAGACTTTTGGCAGTGAAAGACATAAAAATCTCCATTCTTCTTTCAATCCACTCTTTCGTCCAACGTTGGTTTTCTGTATCGTTCAACGCCCAATTATTAAATGCAATATCAATCACAACATTCTTTTCCTTTTTTTTCATCTTAATCTCTCCAGTACTTTTCGTTATCGCTCTTTGCGCACTAAATCAACATTATCCAAACAAACACTTTCAAAACTTTTATAAAAAATTATTTTAGAAGTTATCTTAAATCATAACATTTATTTCCACATATATGGCAGGCAATTCAAAACAGCCTGAGTCTCAAATCAAAAAGACTCAGGCTGTACATATTATTATTTATTCTTGTGTTTAATTCCGATCACCCCTCCACCTCTACCTCATTCACCCCATCCACTTTTCGAAGCAATTCATAAATGTCTGTCGTATGATTTTTCTCAAACGTCATTAGTTTGAGCTCAATCTGTGGATTTTTTTCTTTCGTATCGCGTACGCGGACGTGACGAATCTCAAATTCATTCGCCACAATGGCTTTCATAAAGTTTGTTACATTCACACTTTTTTTGAGCGTGAGCTTCGCCCGCATTTCCCGTTGCCTTAATGCTTTTGGTCCAATGCGTTTGATGATCCAGGGAAGTATATTTACGCTAAACAAAATCAACCCTGCCCCAACAAATGCTTCATAATAAAAACCTGCACCTGCAGCAATGCCCAGTCCAGAGGCTCCCCAAATAATTGCTGCAGTTGTTAACCCAGAAATCGCATCATTATTCCGCCTTAAAATGACGCCAGCACCAATAAAACCAATTCCAGAAACAATTTGAGCTGCCAACCGCATCGGATCTGTTCGGATATTCGGAGAAAGCTCCGCGAACGTCTCCGCAGACTCAATTGACACGATCGTTAACAAGCAACTGCTCACCGCAATCACAATACACGTCTTTAACCCAAGCGGCTTATGCTTTAACTCTCTCTCAATTCCAATTAATAATCCGAGCAAAGCAGAAATACATAATTTAATTAGGATAATCACCATCGTTCGTCATCCCCAACGTTGTAGTGTGAAAGATCGCACCTCATTCCTACTTTATTCATTTGTTAGAAACATTAGAATGAGACGAAAGACCACCACTTTAAAAGCTGGTGGTCTTTCGACAAATTATGAGCAAAACCGGGTGGTGACAGGCACCATCAGCCCTCTACCTCCACAAACGTCGCTCCTTCAAGTTCTCTCAGCTCCTGATAAATACTCGTTGTGTGGTTCGCTTCAAAGGTAAGCAAGCGAAGATCGACTTGATGATCTTTCTCTTTCGTATCACGTACCCTAACGTGTTTAATTTCAAAATCTTTTGCCTGGATCGTTTTCATAAACGCTGTTATGTCTGTCCCTTGTTGAAGCCTAATTTTCGCTCTCATCTCACGCTGTCTAAGCTGGCTTGGACCAATCCTTTTAATAACCCACGGAAGAATATTGACACTAAACAAGATCAAGCTAGCACCAACAAACGCTTCAAAATAAAAACCAGCACCTGCTGCAATGCCAAGCCCTGAAGCGCCCCAAATGATCGCCGCAGTTGTTAACCCTGATATTGCATCATTGTTTCTTCTTAAGATAACGCCGGCTCCAATAAAACCAATCCCGGAAACGACTTGTGCTGCTAGTCGCATAGGAATCTGTTCGGATATTTGAGGAGATTTCCGAAAACGTTTCAGCTGATTCAATGGAAACGATTGTTAACAAACAGCTACTAACTGCGATGACCATACACGTTTTTAGACCGAGGGGTTTATGTTTTAATTCTCTTTCAACCCCAATCATCAGTCCCAAAAAAGCTGATATGCAAAGCTTTACGATCACGACCACCATACGACAACCGCCCTCCAACAGATATTTCTATTATTTTACCAGTAAAAGGATCGATGGATCAAAGGGAATAGCTACTAGCTTAGATAAAAGGAAAAAGAGTTGCTAGAGGAAAACCTCTGCAACTCTTGAACCTTGTCTATTCCGCTTAGTGAATATCTTTTTTCTTGAAACGGCCGCCTCGCACTTCCGCGATATCTGCCATCGCAAGGAACGCGGAATCGTCGTGGTCTGCGACGATATCTTTTAATTTTGCTTCTTCTAATCTTGTAATAACGCAAAAGATTACTTTTTTATCATCCCCAGAAAAAGCACCTTCCCCGTGCAAATACGTCACGCCTCTACCTAGACGACTTAAGATCGCATCGCCGAGTTCTTTATGGTTGTCACTAATGATCCAAACCGACTTCGACTCATCTAGCCCTTTGATTGTAATATCAATCATTTTATAAGCGACATAGTAAGCAAGAAGAGAATACATCGCACGGTCAAAACTAAAGACAAATCCTGCACTACCAAGAATAAAGAGGTTGGCAAACATAATGATTTCCCCAACGGAAAACGGAAGCTTTTTACTAGCAAGTATTGCAAGAATTTCCGTGCCATCAAGGGAACCACCAAAACGGATAACCATGCCGACACCAATTCCAAGAACGACGCCACCAAACAAAGTGGCTAGTAGGATGTCATCTGTAAAGGCTGGAACGGGATGCAACAAAGCCGTTGAAATGGATAAAATCACAATACCGTAAAGCGTGGAAAATGCAAACGTTTTACCTATTTGCTTGTAGCCTATATAAATAAAAGGCAGGTTTAGAACGAATAAGAAAATCCCAAGACTAACCCCGCTCAAGTGCGAAAGCATAATGGAAATCCCGACTATTCCTCCATCAATAACTTGATTCGGTACGAGAAAAACTTCAAGCCCGACAGCCATAATAATGGCCCCCAGCGTAATCATAAATGTTCTTCTCGCTTTTTCTTGAAGCGGTGTTTTTTTATGAATTTTTGTTTCTTTAATTAACTCTTCTAACGGCTTACTATCACTCAAAATATTGCCTCCTCAATCTTCCATCACATCATTTGTTTCTATTTAAAATAAGACAAAATGAGATGTACCATATGGTGACCTGAGAGTTCTGATGAGAGCACGATCATGATCCAAAATGGAAGAATCATAAGAATACTCCATCCAAACCATTCAAGCGTATTTTTCCACCATGATGTTTTTTCCATCACTTTTTTCACCTCAGCTATAAAATCTGATTCAAGCACAATAACAAATTGTTCAAATGCAATCAGGAAAATGACATAGCTGTTAACATCGGCTTTTTAATGAAGGCTCTAGAGGTAATTTGAGTGGACAGCATTGACATTTAGAAAACCCCTCGCATCAGGAAAAACCTCACTTAGCAACAAGTGTTTCTGTAGGTATGTCAGTTGAGGCTTTCTCTCATACTCACTTGGGAAGGGAATAAAAATTCCGAAGGTCTTATGCTTCTGAAGAGATACCGAAGAAGGATAAGAGATCATTTTGGCATCCGGAAGATAAGCGAATTCCGAGATTGTTGGCTTATCCGCGGAATGATAATCATATTGATTCAATTCCTGAGCCGGATAAACAAACACAAGAAAACCAAACAATACCGCTAACAGTATATATCTCATCGCCATTCTAATCCCTCCTTCTGCTACCATACTTATCCACATCTTAATAATTTTATCACTGTGTGAAAATAATTGTCCACAAGGAGACAAAGGCAGACAAGCTCAATCGACAAAAGCTGAGCTTATTCGGGTGGTGACAGGCACCAGATTTTCCCACGAATTCCTATACTCTATGACTATTAAACTACCGAATTTCCAACAAAGGAAAACATATCCATTTTTACAGTCTCTTTCACATGTTGACCCTCCCGGAGTAAGAGGAATACGATTGGAAAGTGCTTTCGAGATTTAGGAATAGCAATCTATTCAGAAAGAAGGAATTGTTATGTGTGGCATTACAGGTTGGATTAATTGGTCTGGTGACCTCTCAATGGAACAAGATACGCTAAAGAAAATGGCAGATTCCATTGCTCACCGAGGTCCTGATGAAGAAGGATTCTGGCTTTCAGAGCAGGCAGCGCTTGCTCATCGTCGTTTAATTGTCATTGACCCGCGCGGCGGAAAGCAGCCGATGACGTCATCAGATCAACAACTTGTTCTTACGTATAACGGGGAACTCTACAATTATCGAGAAATAAAACAAGAGCTACAGCAGAAAGGACATACGTTCACTTCAAATTCAGACACAGAAGTTGTCCTGCATGCTTATATGGAATGGAAAGAAGAATGCGTGAAGCATTTTAACGGTATTTTTGCTTTTGCAATCTGGGACCAAAAGGAACAGCAGCTTTTCCTTGGCCGGGATCATCTCGGTGTCAAACCTCTTTTCTACTCAAAACAAGGCGATTCTCTTTTTTACGGATCTGAGATCAAAGCGATTCTCGCTCATCCATCCGTTCAACCACAAGTCGATCGGAAAGGCCTTGCCGAAATCTTCGGAATGGGACCAATGAGAACGCCAGGACAGGCGATTTTCAAAGGAATCGACGAAGTTCGTCCCGGTCATTACGTAATCGCTACAGCAGACTCCATCGAAGAACACCGCTACTGGCAGCTAGAATCAAAATCTCATACAGATGACGTAGACACAACAACTGAAACGATTCGTACGCTATTAACAGACACTGTGCAACGTCAGCTTATTTCGGATATGCCGGTTGTTTCAATGCTTTCTGGCGGTCTGGATTCGAGTGGTCTCACAAGCCTTGCAGCCAAGGAATTCAAGCAGTCAGATAAAACACTCGGAACCTATTCGATCGATTTTGATCAGAACGAAGATCATTTTCAAAAAGATTTTCTCAGACATGATATGGACGAACCATGGGTAAAGCGCGTTTCTGACCATGTGGGGACAGACCATCATTCAGTCACATTCGGGGCAGATCAGCTACTTTCGAACCTTCTTGAACCTATGAGAGGACGAGATCTACCTGGCGTCGGTGAAATCGAAACGTCCCTCTATCTCCTTTTCACAGAAATGAAAAAAGATGCTACTGTTGCCCTTTCTGGTGAGTCTGCCGATGAAGTCTTTTCAGGTTATCCATGGTTCCATCAGGAAAAATATTTGGATGCGAAGGTTTACCCGTGGCTTGTAAATCTGAAGGGGAATCGCATCTGTGCTATCTGAAGAAACGAAAAAACAAATTCAGCCCGAACAATATCAAAAAGATCGTTTTGCTGAAGCGTACGAAGAGATTCCATTTCTTGACGGCGAAAGCGACTTTGAAGCGAAGCAGCGTCAAATGTCTTACTTTTTCATCACACGTTTCTTACCGTTCATGCTCGACCGTAAAGATCGCGCGAGTATGAAAACAGGATTTGAAGTACGCGTGCCATTCTGCGATTATCGGATCGTTGAATATTTATGGAATGTTCCAATTGACTATAAAAATGTGGATAACATCGAGAAAGGGATTCTACGTCGCGCTTTAAAGGGCACCCTTCCAGACGATGTTCTTTATCGTAAGAAAAGCGCCTATCCAAGCGATAAAGATCCGGTTTACTTAAAAGGCGTACAAACGTGGATGTTGGACATTCTCGAAAATCCAAACTCTCCCATTCTTCCACTCATTGATACGGAAAAAGTTCGAGCCATTGCTTCAAACGAGGCAGAAGGATTGAATACCGATCAAGTAAAAGGACTGCTCGACTATTTAATTCAAGTGAATGCATGGCTAGATGAATATGACATTGAACTTGTTAGCTAGACCTTTATACCAGGGGGACGACTAGGTCGTTCTCCTTATTTTTATTAATCGAATTGTAATCGTTAGAATGCTTCGTCTATTTTTCATTACTTCTCACATATTTTGACACACTCCTCAAACATACGGTTTGTAAGCGTTTTTAAAACAAAACCTTTTAAATTTCGACATCATTTTCATGATACCCCCCTGTAATTTTTACAAATTTACAAACATTTTAAAAAGGTGCACTTTTTCTATTTCGCTTTAAATTGACAAATAATTTGCTAAAATGGGGAAGTTATAAAAAATTGGAGGTTTTGATGATGGATACCACCATAGACGAAAAGCCAACGAAAAAGGGGAAGTTAAAACACCCTCCTGGCTTGTATCTTTTATTTATTACAGAATTATGGGAGCGATACAGCTATTACGGTATGCGTTCCATCTTAGTCTTATATTTAACAGCTGAATTAATTAGCGGTGGATTAGGAATGGACCAAGGGAAAGCCTTACAGCTCTATGGTATGTATACTGGTCTTGTTTATTTAACGCCACTAATTGGTGGTTACTTAACCGACAAATACATTGGGTTACGAACGGCCATTACCATTGGCGGAATTACAATGGCCATCGGTGATTTTACACTGTTTGCTGTCCAAGAACAATGGGGTCTTTACACAGGTTTATTATTACTGATTCTCGGTAACGGATTTTTCAAACCTAACATTTCCACTCTTGTTGGAGAGCTATACAGTAAAAATGATGTTCGTAAAGATTCTGCCTTTACAATTTTCTACATGGGAATTAACCTGGGCGGATTAATCTCACCACTTATCGCTGGTATTTTATATGCGAACGTCTTTTATTCTAATACTGGTGGCGTCGAAACATTTGGCTTTAAATATGCTTTTCTCGCCTCATCAATCGGTATGATTATTGGACAAATTACGTTCAATACTCTTTCCAAAAAATTCCTGGGGGATATTGGTCGAACACCATCAAGTCAGCGTGTAACGGTAACTCCTAAAGGAAAAGCTCAACCACTCACCAAGTTAGAGAAAAAGCGCACGGCTGTTATTTTCATTTTAGCCCTCTTTACAATTGTATTCTGGACTGGATTTGAACAAGCTGGTGCATCTTTTACGCTCTATACGCGTGACTTTATCGACAGAACCATTTTTGGTTATGAAGTCCCTGTTTCCTTCTTCCAATCCTTAAATCCATTGTTCATTTTGCTACTTGCTCCATTTGTTTCAGCATTATGGATTAAATTATCCAAATCGAAACGCGGAGATTTTTCTGTACCAACCAAAATGGCATTTGGATTAATCCTATTAGGATTCGGATTTATGGTGATGGTACCTGCCGTTATGATGACAGGCAGTGATGCACAGGATACAGCTGTTAAGGCGAGTATGATGTTTATGATTGTCACGTACTTGCTTAACACACTTGGTGAACTCGCGCTTTCACCAATCGGCCTTTCTGCCGTGAGTAAGATTTCACCAGTAAAAATCGCTTCGCTTCTAATGGGAATGTGGTTCCTAAGTAACGCAGTTGCCAATTATCTTGCAGGTCAAATCGCTGCACTCACTACATCCGCAGGCTATTTAGAGATTTTCTTCTATCTCGGTTTAGCTGCACTCGTATTCGGTGCTGTACTCTTACTTCTATCTAAAAAGATACAGAAACTTATGCATTTAGAAGAACTAGAAGCAGAAGATTTAGCTGCACAAAAACCCTAATGGTTAAAGATCTAAAAAGCGGTTCCCCTCACTCTCAAGGGGGAACCGCTTTTTCATTTCTCCAAATTTCGACCCATGCTGCCAATCTTCGGGTGGTGACAGGCACCCGCGCTCGCGCTAGATCCAGCGATCTCCCCGTCCCCTTCACGAACCAACGGTCTCAACCAGTCATAGTAAGCTTCCGGTGCTTTCTGAAACCATTCAGGCAATGCCCGTTCTCCACCTGCAACGACCTGATCCAGTCCTACTGTATCAAGCGCGTACACATATTTCGTCCCAGCTGCTCGTCGAAACATAACCATTACATCGGACATACCTTCTCGTACAAGCACAGCTGCTTTCATACCAGCTTGATACGCTTCTATTCGGTCCTGCTTTGAACACGCAAGCTGACTTGCTCGTTGATTCATTCCAAGATTATCTGCACGTGCTACGACCCCAAGCTCTGCTTCTACAAGGTCACCAAGCTGTTCCGATACGCCGCCAAGTACTTCGCGTCCTTTTACTATTTTACCGACAGCAGTGCCCCCATCCAGCTTCACACCCTCACTCACAACAACTGAAGCAAATCCATATTCCTTAATCGCCATACGAATTCCTTCCACTAATCCAACAGCATCATGTTTCTGCTCAGGTAAGCAAATGAAATGAGGACCTTCATTCTCATGTACCTTTAACAAACCACTTGCCGCCGCAAGCCAGCCAACATTACGTCCCATCGTTTCAATGATTCGAACCTGTTCAAAATTCTGCATCGCTTCAAGGTCCTTGCTCATATCATGCGCAGCATGAGCCACATATCGTGCTGCGCTTCCAAATCCAGGCGCATGATCCGTCTCAGCCAGATCATTATCCACCGTTTTCGGTATGCCAATGACCTGTAAATCCACATTCATTCGCGCTGCCATTTTTGAGAGGGCACGTAACGTCCACATTGTCCCGTTTCCACCAATGAACACAAGTGTATCAATCTGCGCCTTCTTTAAATTTCCCACAGCTTGAGACATGTCCGCTTCGCTCATCGTATAGCGTCCTGCACCAAGCCAGGCGCCTGAGACACTTCGACTTGCCTTCGCATGATCTCGTACGGAGGGATTCATCTCGATAAACCGTCCCTCCACAAGACCCTGAAATCCTTGAAGAACCCCTGTTACATTCTGATTGATCTCATCTAAAAATCCTACAAAACTCTCGTTCAGGACAGCCGTAGGTCCACCTGCCTGCCCAATCGCAATTTTCTTCATCACCAAACACCAACCTCTCTATCCACCAACGCCATACCCGTTTATCCTTTCACTGAACCAGCCGTCATCCCGGCAACAAAGTAGCGTTGCAAAAAGACGTACGCCACGATCATTGGAATGGAAGCAATAATGACACCTGCGAAGATCATCGGGTAATTTGTTAAATACTGCCCCTGAAAATCAAGCAACGCAATCGGAAGTGTTTTCACTTCACTTGATTTAAGCAGGAGCAATGGATAAAGAAGATCGTTCCACACGATCACGAATGCAAAAATGACAACCGTTGCAACCGATGGAAGGGATAGCGGCATCACAACGCGTAGATACGTTTGCCACTCACTTGCACCATCAATTTTTGCAGCCTCAATGAGTCCATCAGGCAATGTCTTCATAAAGCCAGTTAAAATAAACACAGCGATTGGAATTAGAAAGCCGATTGATACGAAAATAACGCCACGTAGCGTATCAAGCATGCCAAGCTTATTCACAAGTAAGTAAATCGGAATCATGTTTACTTGTGTTGGTACCATCATTCCGACCACAAAGAACCCGAACAGCGCAAGACCCGCTTTTTTAGGCATCCGAATGATCGCATAAGCAATCAAGCTTGCAAAAAAGATAATGCAGACGACGCTTACGCCAGTCACAATCACACTGTTCATAAAATACGTGACCATCGACTCTTTTAGAAAAAGGTCCTGGTAATTGGCAAACGACCAGCTCTCGGGCATGCCGAGCGGATTTTTATAAAGCTCAGGTGTCGTTTTAAATGTCGCAAACAAAACCATGCTAAATGGTAGGATAATAATTGCCGCATAAATGAAAAGAACTAGCTGTTGAGGTATTTTTTTCATGAACGTTCCTCCTTTCTTTTCTAAAATTTCACATCGTTTGATTTCAGCAATCTAAACTGTAGTACCGTAACAATCGCGATAATGATCATAAAGATAACCGCTGCGGCTGAAGCATAGCCAAATCGAAAGTTAATAAACGCTTCATGATAGAGGAACGTTGAAAGAATTTCCGTCGCATAAGACGGACCACCGCCGGTCATCGCAATAACAAGATCGAACGCTTTAAAACTTTGAATCGTTGTGTAGGCGACAACAATTGTGGCTGACGGTGCCAGAAGCGGCCACGTAATGCTTTTAAACGTTTGCCATTTGCTTGCGCCTTCGATTTCTGCTGCTTCATATAATTCCTTCGGGATCGCATGAAGGCCGGCTACAAAAATGATTAGCATCTGACCGGTATGCGCCCAAAATTGTACGAAGGCGAGACTATAAATCGCAATATTCCGGTCGCCAAGCCATGATTTTGCGAGACTTTCTAACCCGACCGCTGAAAGAAGGTTATTAATAACGCCAATGTTCGGGTCGTACATAAACGTCCAAACGAAGGCTACTGATACTGAAGCGACAATCGTTGGGAAAAAGTAAACCGCTCGGTAAAAGATGTTCGCTTTCGTATTTTTCACGAGCAACATCGCAAAGAACAAACTTAGGACTGTCTGGAAAATCAAAACACCGAGTGTAAACTTCAAGTTATTGCCGAGTGACTGTACGAAAATCGGATCATCGGTAAGCATATTCGTATAGTTCGAGAAGCCGACATAATTAAATGTTGGCGCAATTCCATTCCAATCGGTAAAACTTAGAAAAAGTGCGGCAACCGTTGGGCCTGCAAAAAACACGCTGTATATAATAAAGCCCGGGAGTACGAAGAAAAACAGCGCCCAGTTCCACTTCTTTTTCCGCTTTTTCGCCGTTGAAGCAGCGTAGGGAGAAGCGATGGTCGCTCCCCCTACTCGCTCCACATTGTTATTTGATTGCACGGTCTACCTCTTCTTGCGCTTTTTTCGCAGCTTCTTCAGGTTCTACTCCCGATAGAACGTCCTGAATCGCTGTCTCAATCGCTTTACTTACTTGTTCTTTTGAAAGGGTATAACGTGGCTGGAACAATGTTTTCTTATCAAGCCATGCCGCTGTTTCTGTCAGTTCTGGAGAATCATATTCGACGTCTTTCACGGTTAATAGCTGTCCTGTTGCATTCGCATATTCAGATGCAATCTCAGGCTTTGTTAAAAATTCAATGAATTTCAACGCTTCTTCTTGATGCTCAGACTTTGCATTGACACCAAGCATAAAGGTTGATGTATGGATGCCTTCGTACTTCATTTCATCTTCAGAAACTGTAATTGGCGAAAGCAATCCTTGCTCAATATCAGGATTTTGTTCCGCTACCGTCGCCATCATGTAAGATCCAAGTGCAAGCATGGCACCTTTTTCCTGAGCAAATAGCGCAGCGGCTCCTTCTTTTTTCGTACCAAGCGGATCTTTTTGGAAGTAACCTTTATCATTTAGCTCCTTAATTTGACTTAACGTTTTAACAAACCAGTCATTCGTTAATTTCTCATCCCCGGTTTCCAATTTCGCAAAAGCTTCATCGGATGGCTGATTGTTCATCACCATTGGGTTAATAAATTGACTTGGACTAACGTCTCCAGCAAATAGAATCGGATCGTATCCGTTATCTTTCAGCTTTTTACTCACTTCAAGAAAACCATCCCAATCTTTTGGCGGCTCAAGACCAAGCTCTTCGAAAACGCCTTTGTTATACACTGGAATGTTATAGACAAGCTGATACGGTACCGCTAACTGCTTGCCATCTTTTTGACCAGCGCCAAGCATATTTTCTGAAAAACGATCAATAAATTCTTGATCCCCAAGCTCTACGTATGCACCTGACTCCTGAAGCGCCTCAAACTGACTTCCCGGAAAACTAGCAAACACGTCAGCACCTTTTCCTGAAAGAAGCGTTGCCGATGCATTCGCAATGTATGAATCTGACGGAAGTGCATTCATTTCAACGTTAATGTCTGGGTTTTCTTCTTCAAACTTCTCAATAATCGCATTAAACGCTTCGGTATCCTCTCCACGCCAATGAAGGAAATTTATTGTCGCACCACCTGACTCTGCTCCACCCGTTTCATCCGCATTTCCACAACCTGCAAGGACAGTACCCATCAACAAAACCACCAGCATCAACAACAGCATTTGCTTTTTCACTCTTTTTGCCCCCTTGTAATAAATTCATTTTAAAATAGTAACGTCATATCGTATGGTTAAAACGTAATGACCTTTACCTCCTTTAAAAAAGCACCTCCATGAGGTACTGATTTGTTTGTATTAGTGACAATATCTTGAACTTATTTCTTATTATACACATAATTAAAGCGCTTTCAATAATAAAAATAGAAATTTTCGAAATATTTATTCGGACTTTTTTGATTACTAAAAAAAGACGGGAAACATTCCCGCCTATCGCTCAAGTTCGATGTTGTAGTGATACTGATCGCTACGGTATTTCGTTTTCGTATATTCAATCGGGTGATCATTAATGCCAAGACTAAGGCGCGTCATCTCAAGAAGAGCTTCCCCTGGTCGAATACCAAGCGCATCCGCTTCATTAATCGTCGCGTTAATGGCCGTAATCCGCTCATTCGCCTTTTTAAGATAAAATTGATGCTGTTCGAGCACTTCATAATACATCGCCTGATTAAGATCATACTTAACTAAAATTTCACCAATTTCCTTTGGCCAGCATGTGCGCTCAAGGGCAATTGGCACCTCATCCGCAAAGCGAATCCGCTCTACAAGAAGAATCGGTTCTCCTTCCGTTACCTTCAGCATATCGTTCTCGTGGTAAAGGTCATCACGAAATTCCGCTCGCAACACCTTCGAATGCGGCGTTTGCCCACGCTCAAGTACTTCTTCTGCAAAACCTTTTAGCTTGCCAAGATTTCCGATCAAATTCTGTGGTTTAACAACTGTTCCACGACCTTGCTTTTTCTCTAACAACCCGTTCTGCACAAGAATAGAGATTGCCTGCCTGATTGTCGTACGACTTACATCAAACTCTTTAATCAAATCCTGTTCAGTAGGAATGAGCGTATTCGGTTTCCAGGCACCCGTTTGAATTCGTTTAATCAGAACATCTTTTATTTGAAGGTAAAGCGCTTCCCCTTTATTATGATTCAGTTTATCTGATGACATATAAGCCTCTCCTCTTGAGCCGCCAACTGTGTGGCTCGGTTCCTATCCTTATTATAGCGAAAAAGAAGCTTCCTTTAAAAGGGAAGTCCGCATTTAGACAAGAAGTCCTTTTTCCTTCAGCATCTGATCAATCAGAACCGGACTGCCAGACTTCATTGACTGCTCTGCCGCAACGCCAACAATGACAGACCAGAGACCCTCGGTAACCTTTGCTGTTGTGGTCGGCTTTTTCTCAAGGTTATCAATAAAATAAACATGTTCATAATACGTCGCTCCTCCATGCCCACTTTCCTCGATATACGATGGATAGCACGGTGTCGCAATGCGTGAAGGCTTCCCTTCCCCAAGGATGATTTCAAATTGATTGCGTGGACGTGGTGCGCCAAGAAAATCCTCGTTTTCGGATACTTTAAGACGCCCCTCATCCCCACATACGACAAGCTCCTCATAGAACATCGGCGCGAACATGCAAAGCTGAAAACTCGCTCGAACCCCATTTTCATAGCGCACTGTTACCATCGCATTGTCTACAATATCCGATTGCTCACTTTGATATTTAAACTCTCTAAAATTCACGTCCATACCACCGTTTGCATACACCTCAACAGGCTTGGACTGCGCAAATAGATTCATAAGATCGAAATAATGGCAGCACTTTTCCACGAGCGTACCACCGGAATACTTCGAAAACTTATTCCACTGCGCCACTTTATCAAGAAACGGCATACGATGCTCCATCATGTTAATCATTTTTACATCACCAATTGATTTCCGCTCAAGTGCCTCATGAATGGCTTCAGCATAAATGGCTTTATAGCGATATTGAAGACCGATCTGAAACACTGCCTCGTAATCTTTCGCAAGCTCTGCAATCGTATAAGCGTCTTCAAGTGTTGTAGCCATCGGCTTTTCTAGTAAAATATGTTTTCCTGACGGTATCGCTTCTTGCACGATGTCAATATGTGTATAGTTCGGCGTACAAATGATGAGCGCATCCACTTCTGGATCATGACAGGCTTCTTGCAATGTTTGATAGACCGTGAGCGGAGCCGATTCCCCTGCCAAGTTGGAAAACAGTGCTTTTGCCTGGTCAATGCTTTTCGGATTAGGATCATAAATACCATGCACGGTCGCTCGCCCTTCCATCATGGTTACACGCATATGCTCCTGTCCAATGTTCCCACTACCAATAATCGCAAATTTGTAAGAAGGGGGCACCTGCTTAGAAAGATACCGATCCGAATCTGGTAAATAATCAAACTTCTTGTTACGAGAAATATACCGACTTCGTAGCTCCTTAGCCGCTTTACTCATTAGTTAAAAAAACCTCCTTGAATGATTTCACGGATTAAAACACCGCTGACAGAATCCCTTCACATTCAAAATCGACTTACTTTGTAAGTATGTTTCAATAAACATCACTACCTTTTAACCCATTATAGTGAAAGCGTATTCACAAATGCAAGAAGGATTTTCAAATGGTAGAGCTATTCGACAAATAAGAACAAACATCGGGTGGTGCCTGTCACCGCCCGATTTCCTGTGATAAATGGCCTACCTTCACAATATACATAGGATGGTAGCTTACTAAGACAGGTTCGGAGGAATGTGTGATGAAAAAAGGCTTAATTCTTACCCTTTCCATCGGTGGGGCAATCGCCACGATCCTAGTCAGCGTCTTAATCGGCGTGTTAATTGGGAATGCTGACCTTGAAGAAAACTACACGGAAGACTTGAAGAAAATCAAAACTGAGATCACTTCCGCTGAGGAGGAAGTAAAAGAAGAGGGAGAAAAAATGCTATCCATTCAAGAAGAGATCAGCACGGTTCAAGAACAGCTTGAAACGGAAGCTCAAAAGTTGAAGGACGCTGAAGCAAAAGCGGAGGAAGTCAAAAAATTGATTGATAAGAAAGACAGCATTTCTGCTGACATTGATAAGCTAAAAAAAGAACGTGAAAGCACAACGAAAGAAATGAGTAAACTGGAAGATGACGTGAAAGCGAAAAAAGACGAAGTTAGCAAACTAGATGACACGATCAAAGCGAAAAAAAAGGAAATTGATCAGCTTGAAGATACGATCGTAAAGAAAAAGGAAGAACCAATCAAACTCACGGCAGGACAATATATCGTTGGTAACGACATTCCTGAAGGACGATATCAGGTTACAAACATCGGCGAAGGTACGAACTTCTTCGTTTATAACTCAAGCGGATTACCAACAGTCAATACAATTCTTGGCGACAGCATTGTTGGAACCGGCGATTTTGTTTTCTTCACTTCCGATGGGGATATGATTGAAACGCTAGGACCGGTAAAATTAATCCCAGTAGAATAATAGAATAAACTCCCTGGCCAATCGGCCAGGGAGTTTTCGACATAGTATGACTCCATTCGGGTGGTGACAGGCACCTGCGAACCTGCGAACCTGCGAACGGCGCCCTACATCCCAATGCCACTATCTTTATAGACGCCCTTTCTCATTCTCATAAAGAAAAACAATCCAATAATGCCCCAAGCAGCAACCATAATCCACTCATATGGCCAGATCAATGCGGCAGGCATTCCCGGCAAGTAGAGGGCAATAAATCCAAAACTCATAATCAGTGCAAGGTATCCATAAACAGGCGATTTAGCCGCTCGAAACGGTCGCTTCATCTCTGGCTCTGTTTTTCTAAGTCTAATAAATGACCAGGCTACGAGAAAGTATGCGACGACAATTCCAAGTCCACCTGCATCGACGATCCAAACAAGGGCCGATCTTCCGAGTAGTGGGGCTAACATCGATAGAATCCCTATAAATAAGATCGCGTTCGATGGTGTGTGGAATTTAGGGTGTAGCCGTCCGAACCACGCTGGTAGCATACCAGATTCCGCCATGGCATAGAGGACGCGACTGCCTCCGATTACGAACGAATTCCAGCTTGTAATAATCCCTGCCACTCCTCCAAGAATCAATAATTTCGCAAAAAGCGCGGATCCAAATAAATTCCCCATCGCATCAGCCGTGGCCAGCTCCGTTGAACCCAATTGTTCCTGACTCATTCCGAGTGACACACCAATCGCAATCGCTATGTAAAAGATGATGGCTCCAATAACTGACACAACAAGAAATTTTCCGATTTGAGCATGAGGAAGGTTAGCCTCTTCAGCAACCTGAGGAATCACGTCAAAACCTACAAATAAAAACGGAACCATCACGAGCACCGTCATGATGCCACCCATTCCGCCAATGAAATGTGGGGATAAATGAGCAGGCTCTCCGTTCATTCCCGCCCCAAAAATCAATAACAATCCAGCTGCCACAATTACAAGCGTGAAAACCGTCTGCAATACAGCTGCTTGTTTAAGTCCGATATAATTAATGAGCGTAATAATGACGGCACCAGCTGAGCCAATCAAAACCCAATTGAGATGGACATCCCACCCGGCAATTGTCCAAAGGTAGCCCGCTTGATAGTCTGGTAACAAATAATCAATCACAGTAGGCAAAGCGACCGCTTCGAAGGTTGCAACGGAAACATACCCAAGTGTAATCGCCCAGGACGCCACAAATGACGCATTTTCACCGAGGGCGCGATGGACGTACTCATGCTCCCCGCCAACACGTGGCATCGCGGAGGCGAGTTCAGCATAGTTTAGCCCTACACAGATAACAAGAAACCCACCAATCGCAAAAGCAAGAACGGCTCCATACGATCCAGCAGAAGTTAACCACGTTCCGGATAAGACCACCCAGCCCCAGCCAAGCATCGCACCGAGGGCTAAAAAGAGCAGGTCGAATTTCGACAATACCTTCTTGAGCTTCTTCTTTTCCCCCTCCATTACAAAACTCCTTTATGCAAGGCGTGAGCTGAAACCTTTCGCATAGCTTCCTCAATGATAAATAACCCTTCTTCTAATTCATCATCTGTCATCACAAGAGGCATTAAGAATCGGATCACGTTTCCATAGACGCCCGCACCAAGTAAAAGGAGGCCTTTCTGTTGAGCTTCTGCTAGGATCTTTTTCGTTAACTCCTTGTCTGGTGCTTTTTCTTCCCCAACAATCTCAATCGCATTCATGGCACCTAACCCGCGAACGTCTCCGATAAAAGGAAACTCCTTCGAGAGATAAGTAAATCGTTCTCTTACTTTCTCACCGATTTGAAGCGCTCGCTGATTGAGGTCTTCCTCTTCAATGACATCGAGAACAGCAAGCGCTGCACGACATCCAAGCGGGCTTCCACTATACGTTCCACCAAGCTCTCCTTGATCCGCAGCATCCATCACTTCTCTCCTACCTATCACACCACTAATCGGCGTCCCTGCCCCTAATGATTTTGATACTGTGACAAGGTCAGGCACAATGCCAAAGTGCTCGGATGCAAAATATTTCCCTGTACGTGCAAATCCCGTTTGAATCTCGTCTGCGACGAATAGAATGCCATGCTGTTCGCAAATCGATTTAACTGCTTGAACAAATGACTTTTCAGGTACGATAAAACCACCTTCACCTTGGACAGGCTCTATCACCACAGCTGCAATCGTTTCCGGCGCTACTTCTTTTAACAAAAAATCGTTAAACTGCTGAATCATGAAATCCGTATACGCACTTTCACTCATTTGCTCAGGCTTCCGGTAAGCATAAGGAAAAGGAGCTTTGTACACTTCAGGTGCAAACGGACCAAATCCAAATTTATACGGCTTCACTTTACTTGTCATCGACATCGTCATCAAGGTTCGACCGTGAAACGCATTCTGAAAGGTAACGATCGCCTGACGCCCGGTAAATTTCCTGGCAATTTTCACCGCATTTTCTACTGCTTCAGCTCCGCTATTCTGAAGGAGAACTTTCTTCTGATGGTCACCTGGAGCTAACGCTGCAAGCTTTTCAGCTAATTCAATATAAGGCTCATACATCATCACATTAAACCCGGTATGAATGTATTTATCGACTTGATCATGCAAAGCTTCCTTCACTCGAGGATGGCAATGTCCAACATTAATCGTGCCGATCGCACCCGCAAAATCAATGAACGTATTCCCATCAACATCTGTTACTCTTGCGCCAGAAGCTTCCTTAGCAAAAGTCGGAATGCCACAGCTTACAGCGTTAGGTACAATATTCTCTCGTCGTTCTAACAATTGACTTGCAACAGGTCCCGGTAAATTGGTTTGAATCGAAGCATTTTTTGTCATGATCCATCACTCCTTTAAATTAATTAAAAACTGATCGCTTTCCAGATAAATCACTCAATGTGGACAGAAGATGAGCTTCAATTGCGTCCGCCATCCCTTCAACATCCCCATCCCGAAAAGCATTCAACATACATTGATGCTCTGGAATCGACTTCACCTCTTCAATAGGTACCGTATAAAATTCATCTTTAAGAATCAGATAACAATCCGACCATTGGTTAAGCGTTTCCACTTGTTGAAGTAAGAATTTATTTTCTGTTAGCTTTGCGGGATAGGTATGGATCAGTCCGTTCACCCTCATAAACTCTTCAAAATCCTTTGCTTCATATGCTCGCATTTCCTCCGCTAACAACTCTTCCATGTAACGAACATTTTCTTGAGTAACAATCGGAACAGCTAATCGAGCAGCATAGCTCTCAAGTACAACTCGTAGTTGAAACACATCAGCAATTTCCTTATCAGAGGGATTATACACAAAAGCCCCTCGATGAGGGACAACTTCTAATAACCCTTCATTCCCCATTCTCTTAAATGCTGCGCGAATAGGAGTCCGACTCATGTTAATCTCTTCACTCACCCACTCCTCCGTCACACGCTGTCCTGGCAAAAGCCTCCGTAACATAATGGCACGTTTCACCTTTTCATAAGCTAACTCTTCATTTCGTTTTTTAGTTGTCATCTTAAACCACCTATTGTGTCCAAAGATTGTATACAATTTATTGATTTATCTGATAGTTTAGATTAAACTGACTTTATTTTCAATGTTTTCTGACAAAATAAACCTTTTGGTCTATAAACTTTCCAGGATCAATTAGTAGTAAGAATGCTAATAAAACCATACGAAAACCACTTATAGACAAAACAAAAACAGCCCTTTCCTCCCAAGAGGTAAGAACTGTTCATTCGACATCATTCGAGCAATACCGGGTGGTGACAGGCACTTGCGAACTTGCGAGCGCAAACTCACAATAATCGCCGACCTACTCTCTATCCCAAAAACACCGCTCCATACGCCAGCGCCCCGACAATCACAAACGCTGGATGTACCTTCAACTTCTCCATCAGAACAAAGCTAGCTACAATCAGAAAGATCGTTTGTAAAAGCCCCGCTCCTTCATAAGAACTCGCAAAGAACTGATACGCCATCACCCCAAGCAAGATCGCAATCGTCGGGCGAATAAGGGCCGTCATTTTCTTCACTTTCGGTGAGTTCTTAAATCTATTCAAAAGACTCAACAGCACAATCATCAGCACAAGCGAAGGTGCGACTGTCGCAAACACACCAACAAATGCGCCAAGAACACCGCCCTGCTGAAATCCAATATACCCGGCCATTTTCGTCGCAATTGGCCCAGGTAGCGCATTCGCCATCGCAAGCATTTCGCTAAATTCATTTACGCTCATCCAACCAAATCGACCGACCACTTCATTCTCAACAAGCGGAATGGACGCAGGTCCACCACCGTATCCAACAATACCAGGTATGAAAAAGGCCACAAAAATATCCCAATAAATCATGAGGATGGCTCCTTTCTCGCCTCTGCCTCTTCATTCTTTCCACCTTTATCAGTCGGTTTCAGCAGTGCGTAAAGCAACAAACATCCAATCACAATCCCCGGATGAATACCTGCGATTTCAATAAATAAATAGGAAACAACTGTCAACGCGATCGTCAGAATCCACCCCAAATTCCCCTGAGCTTTTCTAAAAAAATCATACGTTAACACGGCAAGCATCACGCCAACGACTGGAACCACCGCCTGCGTCATCCCCTGCACCCACGCCTTCTCTCGAAATGTAGAGAGAAACGTTAGCAGGAAAATCATAATTGCAATCGTCGGAACAATCGTTGCGATCACCGCATTCAGCATGCCTGTTATCCCAGCCACTCGATGCCCAATATACCCCGCCATTTTTGTCGCGATTGGCCCAGGAAGTGAATTTCCCAAAGCGAGAATATCCGCAAACTCATCGTCATCCATCCATTTGTATTTCTCAACTACCTCTTTATGTACAAGTGGGATAGAAGAAGGTCCTCCTCCATACCCAAGCATCCCCACTCTAAAAAAAGCGAGGAAAATATGCCACTGCTGCATGTTCCACCAACCTTTCGGACTATCACACCGCTTTTAATAAGCGGCAATCGTTCCGTCTGTTCTTGATTCGGTCCCTCCAAACAAGGTACCTGACTGCTGATCACGCCAGATAATTTGTCCGCGCCCAAACGCCCCTTTTTCAAGCTGAACTTCAATGTCATGTCCTTTTCGACTAAGCGCCTCGGCAATAAAAGGAGGGAAGGTTGACTCCACCCACACTCTTTTCCCGTCAACCCACTGCCATCTCGGCGCATCGAGAGCAGACTGCGGGTTCAAATGAAAATCGATTAGGTTCGTAATCACCTGTAAATGACCTTGCGGCTGCATAAATCCACCCATCACACCGAACGGTCCAACCGCGTCACCATCTTTACTAAGGAATCCTGGAATAATGGTATGGTACGTGCGCTTACCACCTTTTAGCGCATTATCATGCTCAGGATCCATCGAAAAATTATGCCCTCGATTTTGAAGTGCAATTCCGGTGCCAGGCACCACCAATCCTGAACCAAAGCCCATATAATTACTCTGAATAAACGACACCATGTTTCCTTCGTTATCAGCCGTCGCTAAATAAACGGTCCCCCCTTTAGGAGGTTGACCAGGCGACGGCACGAGAGCTTCATCACCAATTAACTGCCGGCGGCTTTCCCCATATGGAGGTGAAAGTAAATCCTGAACAGCAACTGACATATCACGCTCATCTGTAATGTACTTCTGTCCATCAACAAAAGCAAGCTTCATCGCTTCAATTTGCTTATGATAGGTATCAACGGAATCTTTATGATCAAACTCAAACCCCTTTACGATATTCAGTGCAGATAAGGCAATCAGTCCTTGCCCATTAGGGGGGATCTCCCAAACATCATAACCTCGATACTGAACCGAAATGGGATCGACCCACTCAGGCTCATATGAGGAAAGATCATCTTTCGTCAAATACCCATTATATGCCTTTGAAAAAGCATCCATCTGATCGGCAATTTCGCCCTGATAAAAAGATTCCGCATCAGTTTCAGCGATTCGCCTTAACGTTTCGGCGTGGCCTTTCGACTTCCAAACTTCACCAACTTCAGGCGCTCGACCACCTGGCGCAAACGTATCAAACCAATGCTGGAACTCTTCTTCTTTTAACTCTTTTTTAAACTTTATGTAAGCATCTTTCCATAATTTACTCAAAGTAGGAGAAACAGGAAATCCCTCCTCCGCATAGTGAATCGCAGGCGCTAGCGCTTCTTTTAATGAAAGCTTCCCAAATCGCTTCGACAAAGCCGCCCATGATGCAGGAACCCCAGGCACAGTAACCGGAATCCAGCCGTATTTTGGAATTTCATTATACCCACGTTCTATGACTGAATCAATGGAGATCGACTGTGGCGCTGGTCCGCTCCCGTTTAACCCGTGCAATTCACCTTTCGTCCAAACGAGAGCAAACGCATCACCCCCGATCCCGTTTGACGTCGGTTCAACAACCGTCAGAACCGCTGCCGTTGCGATCGCCGCATCAATCGCATTCCCTCCATTTTTCAATAAATCTAATCCCGCCTGTGCGGCTAATGGCTGAGATGTTGCCACCATTCCTTTGTTCGCTACGGTTGTCATGCGTTGGGAAGTGTATGGATAATGTAGGTAATCAGTTGTCATGGTTTACAAAAACTCCTTTCGATTCAAGTAAAAATGATCAGGCGATCTTTACTGCTCAAACTCTAAACCAACTCTATAAAAAAGAAACCTTTTCACACAGCATAGATTTTCCCATTATATAGGAAGTCTATCTGAATGAAAAGGTTTTCTTTAGAAAATTATTATTTTTCTGTCATCTCATAAAATTAATTATAGCTAACCAAACAACTTACCCAAACGCACTCCCAGGATCATACTCTCCTAAATCCAGCTCATTTCGCTCTCCAAGCACGAATCGTGCAAGCTCCGCACCAAGAAACGGTCCACTCGTTAATCCCGAAGCGCCTAGACCATTCGCCACCAAAAGCCCTCTCACACGAGGAACGGCACCCACAATCGGCACATTTCCAGGTGTAAATGGCCTAAAGCCTATTTTCGTCTCCACATACGTACTTTCCGCTAGACCCGGCGCTACTTTCAATGCACGATCAATAATATGTTGAACGCCGCCCATCGTTACGCGTAAATCAAAACCGGCCTGATCTTCCTGTGTTGAACCCACCACAATCCGACCATTTTCAAATGGAAGGAAATATTGAATGAAAGGCGGCATCACGATTGGCCATTTTCCAGTATCCGTTCCAGGCAGATCGAGGTGAACAATCTGGGCTTTTTGAGGTGATACGAGGAACTTCATCCCAAGTGGCTGAAGGAGTTCCCGCGCCCAGGCTCCTCCCGTAACAATCACATCGTTCGAAAAATAGTTCTCGTCATTCACTGAGACACCATTTACTTTTGTCTTATTCCATAATAGAGAGGCATCCCCATGAATCACTTTTGCGCCATGCTTTTCCGCACCTCGAATAAGTGCATTTCGTAACGCTGCTCCATTTACTCGTGCCGCACCGCTCACATGCACCGCCGCATAATGATCAGAAAGTGGAGGAAACAGCGCATTCGTTTCTGTAGCAGAAAGCCGCGAAACCTCTCCCATCTCAGGCGTATCCTTCCGTCGCTCCATCGCAAGAGCAAGCTTTCGTTCAAGCTTCGTTTCACCCGAGTAAATGTTAATCGCGCCAACGCGCGAGTAGCCCGTGTCCGTCTCCCCATCCTTCTTCAGTTCTTTTATTAACACAGGATAATAGCGAGCTCCAGCTTCAACAAGCCGATAAAAAGCGCCTCCCCGTCGATTCGTTAGCCACGGACACACAATTCCAGCCGCTGCTTCTGTTGCCTGGCCCACATCTTTTCGATCAATCAGTAGCACGTCCGCTCCCTGCTTCGCAAGATGATAAGCCGTTGACGCACCTAAAATACCTGATCCGATTACAATGATTGATTTCATTTCTTACACCTTTTCGTCGTTTGTCTGATTAGGTATTTTACAGGAATGTGGGGGGAGACTCAAACGTGAATCATTTACTTTCAAAATAAAATAGCAAAATAAATAAGGCTCCTGCTCATTGCAAAGCGACCTCCTTCTTTGTGCTTTATCGCTTTATTTACATTCGACAAATAGTTCCATCAATCGGGTGGTGACAGGCACCACCTATTTCTTAAACACTACCAACTTCATCTCGGTCATTTCCTCTACCGCGTACTTAATGCCTTCTCTTCCAGTTCCACTTTCCTTCACACCACCATATGGCATGTTATCTACCCGGAAAGTAGGAATATCATTGATCAGCACACCACCAACATGAAGACGATCTGCGGCTTCAAGAGCCGTGTGGACATTGTCCGTATAAATACCAGCCTGTAGCCCATAAGCCGAATCGTTCACAAGATCGTATGCCTCCTCCATCGATCGAAATGGATTAATTAAAACAATTGGCGCAAACACTTCCTGACAGGAAACCTTCATATCCGGAGCGGCATTTAAAATGACAGTTGGCTCCACAACATTTCCATCAGCTCGGCCACCTAAAGCGACAGTAGCTCCACCATTCTTTGCTTCCTCAATCCAGGAAACGGCTCGCTCGACATCAGAACCTGAAATCAATGCCGAAACATCCGTCTCAGCATCCAGCGGATTTCCGCACTGGAGTGTCTTCGCCTTTTCCACAAATCCCTCCACAAAAGCGGCATAGTTCGATTCATGAACATACACTCGCTGAAGCGAAATACACACTTGCCCCTGGTAAGCGAATGCGCCCATGACAGCACGATCCACAATACTTTGAACATCAACACCTTCATCCACGATCAAAGCCGAATTCGAACCAAGCTCTAGCGTCACTTTTTTCAACCCCGCCTTGTTCCGAATACCAATACCTACCGCTGGACTACCAGTGAAGGTAACCATATTCACCCGCTCATCTGTTACGATTCGATCACCAACCGCCTTTCCACTTCCCGTAATCACATTTAGTGCACCTTTTGGAAGTCCGGCCTCCTCAAATAGCTCGGCGATAAAATAAGCAGAGAGCGGCGTCTGACTTGCCGGTTTTAGCACGATCGTATTGCCCGCTGCAATAGCAGGACCGAGTTTATGCGCAACAAGATTCATTGGAAAATTAAACGGCGTAATCGCTCCTATCACCCCAAGCGGCTCACGCACCGTATAGCCTACTCTTCCTTCACCACCAGCGGCTGCTTCAAACGGAATTGTCTCCCCTTGTATTCGCTTCGCTTCTTCCGCGGCAAATTTATAAGTTTCTATCGTCCGCGCCACTTCACCTTTTGCCGTGGCGATCGGCTTAGCTGCTTCTAGCGCTATGATTTCCGCTGCCTCATCCGAGCGTTCACTTAATTTTTGAACAAACCTTTCCAATATCGCTGCTCGCTCGTGCGCTGGCAGTTTTCTCATTACTCTCTTCACACGGTAAGCTGCTTGAATCGCACGATCAACATCTCCCTCAGTCGCCATTGGAATCTCCGCCAGAACGTCGCCTGAGTATGGCGAGCTTAAATCCTTATAAGAAACGCCCTCTTGCCACTCACCATCAATGTAAAATTTCTTCTTCTGAATCGTCACCTGCATACCCATCCCTCATTTCCTTTTATTGATGAACCGGAGCTAACTCTGATACTACGTTTTGAATGACATCGAGCGCTTCATTTAACTGATCGTCCGTAATCACAAGTGGCGATAAGAGACGAATCACATTTCCATACAAACCTGCACCCATTACGATCACACCGCGGTTATGGCATTCTTTCAAAATTCGTCCTGTTAATTCTTTATCTGGTTCCTTTGTAACTGGATCTTTCACAATTTCAATCGCTAACATAGCACCAAGTCCACGAACTTCTCCAATAGAAGAGTGCACTTTCTGCATTTCCTTAAACCTGGACCCGGCGATAGCTCCGATGTGATTCGCTCGCTCGACAAGGCCTTCTTCCTCCATCATCTCTATAACTTCAAGTGCCGCAACACATCCTAGCGGACTACCACCGTATGTGCCACCAATTTCTCCAGGATTCGGTGCTTCCATAATCTCAGCTCGTCCTGTTACTGCACTAATCGGCAATCCTGCTGCGATCGATTTTGACATCACCATTAAATCAGGTTGAATGTCAAAGTGCTCAATCGCAAACATTTTTCCTGTTCGTCCAAAACCGGTTTGCACTTCATCAGCGATAAAAAGAATGCCATACTTTTCACAGATCGCTTTCACACCTTGGACGAACCCTTTTGATGGAACAACGAATCCGCCTTCACCTTGCACAGGTTCCATAATGATCGCCGCTACTTCATCTGAAGGAACTTCACCAAGGAAGAAATCTTCCAAACGCTTCAGCACTTCTTGATCCAACTCTTCCTCCGTCATACTCGCATGTTTGCGATAGTAGTAAGGATAAGCCATTTTATACGTATCAGGAGCAAACGGTCCGAACCCGTACTTATATGGTTTCACCTTACTGGTTAAAGACATCGCTAACAGCGTTCTTCCATGATAGCCTCGCTCGAATGAAATAATGGATTTTCGTCCTGTATACTTTCGCGCAATCTTTACTGCGTTTTCCACTGCTTCGGCTCCACTATTTAAGAAAAAGGTTTTTTTCTCTCTATTACCAGGTGTTATTTCATTCAATTTCTTCGCAAGCTGAATATAAGGCTCATACATCATCACATGAAAGCACGTATGAAGGTATTGATCGACTTGGCCCTTCAGCGCTTCCACAACTTTCGGAGGACAGTGTCCCGCATTCATACTTCCAATCGCACCTGCAAGGTCAATAAATGTATTACCGTCAACATCGGTTAGTAGCGCCCCATCACCTTTTTCTGCAAAGGTCATCATCGTATTAAAAGGACCACGCGGCACGTGCTGCTCTTTTAACTCTAATAACTCTGATGCTCTTGGCCCCGGGATCGTGGTTTTCAACTCAATACTTTTTTCATTCTGCTTTGTTTGCATCTAACTGCCTCCTTCTTTCATATTCACCTTCTATACATGCAAGCTTCGTACCAACTTTTTCAGAAAGATGGTTTTGAGGGTTAAATTTACGATATGATAACCTTAGATAATAGTCAGATTTGCGCGAATATTAAAGGAGGATTTAACATGTCTTCACCAGATTATTTAGAGTATGAATTAAATGCCATCTTACATGCATCGAAAGATAACATTGTAATTGCAGATGGGGATGGCATTGTGATAAGAGTGAGCCAAAACTGTGAAGCCGTCTATGGAAGGAAAGCCTCTTTTCTAATTGGAAAGTCAGTGAAAGAACTTGAACAAGAAGGCATTTTTTCACCTTCTATCACAAGACGTGTCTTAGCAGAAAAGAAAGAGCTTCAAATCATGCAAAAAACGACGACAGGACGTGTCGTAATGGCTACTGGTTTGCCAGTTTACGATGAGAGTGGCACCATTATCCGGGTGATTAGCTTCTCCCACGATCTAACTGAGCTTCAGCATTTAAAAGAAGACTATGAAGAATTGCGTGCCCAAATGGAAGTTTATGAAACTGAAATTCAAGAACTTCGTGACAAAGAGAAACTACCAGGCGAATTCGTAATCAAAAGCAGAGCCATCCAACTCATCTGGCAGCTTGTTGAGCGTGTAGCAAACTCGGATGCATCTGTTGTTTTCCTAGGAGAATCAGGGGTAGGAAAAAATGTATTCGCACGCGCATTACATAAAGGGAGTGAGCGCCGAAATGGGAGTTTTATAGAAGTAAACTGTGGGGCGATACCAGAAACGCTTTTTGAATCAGAAATGTTTGGCTACGAGCCAGGATCATTTACAGGTGCAGGTAAGAAAGGGAAAGCCGGCATGATTGAACTTGCTAATCAGGGGACGCTTTTTCTTGATGAAGTTGGAGAACTCCCACTTGCTGTTCAAGCGAAGCTTTTAAAAGCGATACAAGAAAAAACGATTACAAGAGTCGGAGGTACAAAGCCAAAAACGATTGATTTCAGGTTAGTTGCTTCTACGAATCAAAACCTTGAGGATATGGTAAAAAAAGGCACATTTCGAGAAGATCTTTTCTATCGACTAAATGTCATTCCGATTACCATCCCACCTCTTCGCGAAAGAAAAGAAGATATTGCAACCCTCGCAGCGCATTTTCTCAAAGGATTAAATGAGAAATATCGAACAAATAAGTTCTTCCACGCCGCAACAATTGAAAGCCTGTCTGAATATTCGTGGCCAGGAAATGTGCGGGAGCTTCAAAACATCGTTGAGCGACTTGTCATTACAGCAGATGCAAGGACGATTTATCCCGAGTCACTACCTTCTTACATTCAGCAGGATACAGCGCAAAATCGAACAACCTTTATTCCAAGTGCCGAAGATGAAACAGGAACGACACTAAAGGAAGCCTTAGAAGAAGTTGAAATTAGATGGTTAAAACGTGCTTTCAAACAATACAAAACGACTTATGAAATGGCCGATTACCTCGGGATGAATCAATCTACAGTCGTGCGTAAGCTTAAAAAGTACAAAATCAATGCAAAATCGCATTAATCATGCATTTTAGCATTAGAAGAAAGCGCATCGATGCATTCACGCATGAGAAAAGTGTCAAAAGTGTTGCACCTCTGCCCTTAAAGTTGGCATGGAACTTGCAATAAATATCTGTGAGACTAACAATCACAGGAGGTTCTACGATGTATCAACCTAAAGACTCTTCCAAATCCCCGCGCTTTTGCGGTGTGAGAACGTTTATGAGATTAGAACAAATTCAAACCACTGAAAATGTTGACTTCGCTGTCCTTGGTGTTCCGTTTGATACGGCTGCTTCTAACCGTACTGGTCAGCGCCTCGGACCTCAGCATATTCGTAACTTCTCGACGCTACTTCGTCCATACAATCCAGATATGGAGATTAACATCTTTGATTATTGCTCTGGCGTTGATTATGGTGATATTGATGTCATTCCTGGAAATATTCATCGCACTTACGACAACATGGTAGAAGGATTGACCCCACTTCTAGAGGCGGATGTTACACCGGTTATCATGGGTGGTGACCACTCCATATCATTAGGAAATCTGCGTGCCTTCCACAAGAAGTATGGACCAGTTGCCCTTGTTCATTTCGATTCACATGGCGATACATGGGACGACTATTATGGAGAGAAGTACATGCACGGTACACCTTTCCGACGCGCGGTGGAAGAAGGATTAATCGATACCGACCACTCCATTCAGGTTGGAATGAGAGGTCCGTTGTATGGTCCAGGTGATATTGACGACGCAAGGGATCTCGGATTCGAAGTCCTTCCAATGAAAGATGTTCGTAAACTCGGATTTGATGAAGTGATGTCACGCATTCATCAGCGAACAGGAGATCGACCGGTATTTGTTTCATATGACATCGACTTTGTAGACCCTGCTTTTGCACCTGGAACTGGAACGCCAGAAGTCGCAGGTCCAAACAGTTACGAGGCGCTTGAATACGTTCGCGGACTTGATGGACTAAATCTTGTAGGGTTTGACTTAGTCGAAGTCCTTCCAACATACGACCACAATGAAATCACAGCTGCACTAGCGTCTTCGATCATGTATGAAATGATTACGCTCATTGCATTAAAGAAAAGAAATACCCTTCTAACCACAAGTGATGAAAGAGCGAGTCAGTCTTAGGTATAGAAAAGTATCTGTTTAGTTATCAGAATTTTAAAACGATGGAAGTCTGAACGCTACTTGTAAGGAGGAATTTCGTGTTATTTCTGGATATCAGCATTATTATCGTTTACTTCTTAATCGTCATCGGAATCGGTGTCATTGGATCACGTAAAGCGAAGACGATAGAGGATTATGCACTTGCAGGCCGTAACCTGGGCTTCTTCATGTATTTTGGGTGCCTATCAGCCGTTATCCTCGGCGGCGCTTCGACAATCGGCACCACAAAGCTTGGCTATGAATTTGGTGTATCGGGTATGTGGCTCGTCTTCATGCTAGGTCTTGGCATTATGGGACTCGGAATCTTTTTCCTCAAAAAGATTGCTGGTTTTAAGGTGCTTACCATCAGTGAATTTCTAGGGAAACGATTTGGGAATCAAGCCCGCCTACTCAGCGCCTTAGTGGCTTCCATCTACGCTCTAATGGTTGCTGTCACTCAAGTAATCGGGATTGGTACCGTCATGAACGTGCTGCTCGGTTGGAATCTGACTAGCTCCATGCTCCTTGGAGGCGGGATTGTCCTTTTCTATACGATTCTTGGCGGAATGTGGTCCGTTACAATGACCGATATTGTCCAGTTTGTGATTATGACGGTTGGCGTATTTTTCATTATGCTCCCTTTAAGTCTCTCGAAGGCAGGCGGTTGGAGTGCCTTAACACAACAACTTCCAGACAGTTATTTTTCATTCACAGGAATTGGGGGCAGTCAAGTCTTTCAATACTTCCTTCTCTTCTGTCTAGGTATGCTTGTAGCTCAAGATATTTGGCAGCGCATCTTTACAGCCAGAACGAACAAAACCGCTCGCCTCGGTACAATCATCGCTGGTATCTACAGCCTACTCTATGGACTAGCGGTCAGCATAATTGGGATGTGCGCCTTTATCGTCCTTCCGAATCTAGGAAATTCTCAGAATGCTTTTGCCAGCATGGCAATCGAAACCGTACCGACTGGAGTACTCGGTCTCGTTCTGGCAGGCGTCATCGCTGCTCTTATGTCTACGGCTTCGGGCACACTTCTTGCTTCTTCAACATTAATTTCAAACGATATTGTGAAACGGTATTTTATTAAAGAGGCAAGTGAAAAACAAAGTCTCATCGTCTCTCGCATAACAACCACAATTATTGGGGCTATTACAATTATTTTCGCTATTTGGATTCAAGACGTTCTTGTTGCACTTGATGTGGCTTATGCCATTTTATCTGGAGCAATCTTTGTTCCTATTTTACTCGGTTTTTTCTGGAAAAAAGCAACGTCAAAAGCGGCCTTTTACTCCATCATTAGTAGTATTCTAGTGATTATAGGAGGGCTTGCTATCGAAGGCCTTCACTCAACAAATCCGATCATGTATGGCATATTGACCAGCTTTATTGTCATGATCGGCGTATCGCTTATCACAGAAAACGATGCTACTGAAATGACAGACACGATTCAAGAAAGGAGGCATATCTCATGACGAATCAGCACCTCTACATGAATGGCGCCTGGCAGCAAGGCGAAGGAAACCAACGAGAACTCATTAACCCAACTACAGAAGAAACGATTATCACGATAAAAGAAGCCTCTCAAGAGCAGGCATCCACCGCAGTCGATGCTGCTCGACTTGCATTTGATGAGAGTGAATGGGCAACGAATACAAAAAAGCGCGTCATTACGCTGCATAAACTAGCAGATTTGTTGGAACAGAATGAACAAGAGTTTGTAGTAGCGGAAACAGAAAATACTGGAAAGCCCATTAAGGAAGCCACGCTTGATATCAGTGACTCCGTCGCCTGTCTGCGTTACTATGCCAACCTGATCGATGAGCGAGAATCTACCAAAATCGAGATGGCCGATGGTACGACAAGCAAAATTATCAATGAATCGATCGGCGTGTGTTCGCTCATTGTGCCGTGGAACTTCCCTCTCCTTCTCGGGATGTGGAAGATCGCCCCAGCGCTTGCAGCGGGCAACACTGTCGTGTTCAAGCCGTCGGAACTGACCCCGATTACGGCTATCAAACTAGCAGAATTAATCGACCGGAGCGAGTTTCCACCGGGAGTATTTAATCTTGTACCTGGCGCGGGCGATCCGGTAGGTGAAACGCTAGTTGCACACCCTGAAGTAGACAAGGTTTCATTTACAGGTGGTTCAGAAACAGGAAAACGGATTAATCAGCAATGTGCCAAGGACCTGAAGCGCGTCTCTCTCGAACTTGGTGGCAAATCACCTCTTGTTATTTTAGAAGATGCCGACATTGAATCTGCAGTCGAATGGACGATATTCGGCGGGTTCTTTAACCAGGGAGAAGTGTGTGTGGCTTCGTCTCGCATTCTTGTTCATGAGTCTCTCTATGAAGCTTTTATAGACAAACTTGTTCATGAATCATCTCGAATAAAAATTGGGGACCCCACTCTCGAGGAAACGGAAATGGGTCCTCTGGTTAGCAGCACTCACCTTCAGAAAGTAAAGAGCTATATCAACCTTGGCAAAGAAGAAGGCGCTTCAGTTCACTATGGGGGGCAACATCCTAGTAGAGGGTTTTATCAATCCCCTGTCATTTTCACAAATGTTCATCAAGAGATGCGCATTGTTCAAGAAGAGATTTTTGGACCTGTGATTACGGTTCAACCTTTTTCAAATCAGAAGGAAGCTGTTCAACTAGCGAACGGTACGAAATATGGGCTTGCGGCAGGTGTTCTTTCAACGAACATTTCAGAAGCTGAACAAGTGGCGTCACAACTGAAAGCAGGTACAGTCTGGATCAACTCTTATCACACTCCTTATGTAGAAGCACCTTGGGGTGGTTATAAACAAAGCGGAATTGGTCGTGAGCTAGGTCCACATGGACTTACTGGTTTTACAGAAGTAAAGCATGTCAATATCTCTCAACAGCTTCAAAAAGCAGGTTGGTACACGCATTGATCTCCCCCTGGTAGGGGATCAATGCGGCGTCATTTTTCGGAATATTGAAAAATAAAATGAGGGGGAAATAACATGAGTCAACTTACCGAACGTTTAGGTCATGACACAATTAGCCCGACCCCAAAGGACAAGCGAAGCATGAATTTCTTCTCAACATTTGCTCTTTGGCTTGCAGCAAACGTTGTGATTACATCCGTTATGACGGGCATGATGTTTGTACCGGATATTTCAATTGAAAAAGCCATGCTTGCTATTCTGATCGGTTCAGCCATTGGCGCCATTCCACTGGCTCTAACAGGAAACATCGGAACACGAACTGGACTTCCAACGATGGTCATGACAAGAGCGGCTTTTGGTCAAAAAGGCGCCATTCTTCCCGCCCTCGTAAACACAATCGTTCTTATCGGTTGGAGCTGGATTCAAGCCTATATGGCTGGTCTTTCTCTCAACTATGCCATCAGTTATACAACTGGCTACAGCAACATTAATTTGTTTGTCATACTTACTGAAATTCTAGTTGTTGCGATTACCATCTACGGTCACCGCGGTGTGGAAAGCATTGAGAAATGGGTCTCTGTTGCCATGCTCATCCTATCGGTTCTTGTGTTCTATAAGCTTTTTACAACTTATAGCGTTTCATCGCTAATCGAGTTGAAAGCGAGTGAAAATCCAGCTATTTCAGGCATTATTGCTTTTGATATAGTTGTTGCCACAGCCTTCTCATGGATGTCGAGCGTTTGTGACTTTAATCGCCATAGTAAATCTGAAAAAAGTGGCATGCTTGGTACCTATCTCGGATACATCGTGGCATCTCTTATTGCCATGGGACTCGGTGCCGTTGTCAGCGGGTTTAGTATTTTAAATAACATGGAACAAACGTATGACCCTACCGTCCTTCTTTCCGCTTACGGATTTGGATTCATTGCTTCAATCGTCGTTTTTTTCTCTGTATTATCCACAAATGTCATGGCACTCTATAGTGCGACGATGTCATTTATGAACGTTTTCCCAAAATCAGGATTCTGGAAACCTGTTCTTGCACTTGGAATCGTCTGTACACTCGGTGCCTTGTTAAAAGAATCACTAATGGTAAACTTCTTCAACTTTATTCTTTTGATCGCAACGTTATTTATTCCCGTATTTGCCATCGTGCTAGTCGACTATTACCTTGTAAAAAAAGCGTACTACGATGCAGAAGATGTAGCATTTGATCATAAAGGACTTTATCGATACCAACGTGGAGTTAACATCGTTGCTGTTGTAACGTATGTGGCAGGGGCACTTTTTGCTTATTTCTTCACTTACGTTTATCCATTATCAATAGGAGCAACAATCCTTACCTTTGTTTTGTCTGGCGGATGTTACTTTGGTTTAATGGCAGCAACAAAACAGCTCGGGATAAAAACGGCTTCGAATGAAGATATTGATGTGAAATTGGAGGCATAAAAAGTGAAACATACTATTTCCGCTGTCCAGGGAAGTTTTCAAAATGGAGCGGTTAAAAAGAATTTATCGAAAATGGAAACCATTGTGGAGAGTGTTCTTCAGAAACATCCTGAGACAAAAGTCATCACTTTTCCAGAGCTTTGTACGACAGGCTACTTTTTGTCTGAAAGCATCAAAGACCTAGCAGAAAAAAGGGATGGACCGATTTTTCAAACAATGAAGAAGATAGCTGTAGTTAAACTTGTTTCGATTGTCTATGGATATGTTGAAATTGACGGTAAAGGCAACATCTATAATTCCATTCAATACATTGATGCAAACGGCAAGAACAACGCAAATTATAGAAAAATACACCTCACTCCGCTGGAGAGAGGTGTATTCACAGCCGGTTCCGATCCAGTTACTGTTGAGACAGGTTTCGGCACGGTCGGACTGATGATCTGCTGGGACCTCGCTTTCCCGGAGTTAGCTCGAATGCTTACGTTAAAGGGCGCCGACATCCTTCTCGTCCCATCTGCTTGGGAAGAACCTTACGATGCTCCTTTCCTTCAGTTTAGCGGAGCACGTGCGATCGATAATTCGGTCTACCTGGTAACCTCTAACCATTTAGGAAAATCTGAAGATTTCACCTTTTTCGGCAAATCGTCCCTTTTTGCTCCTGATGGTCAGATCATAGTAACAGCAGAAAAACAGTATGATATGATTATGGCAACCATTGATTATGATTGGCGGAACGAAATAAAACAGTCGTTCTTCTCGATGTTAGAAGAACGAAGAACCGATATATACAGCTAAGGAGGCGCTACTTTTTGAAATTCAAGCAGATCATCGATTTATCGATACCAATCACATTAGAGACACCAATTTATCCTGGCGACCCAAAGCCAGATATCCATCCTGCTGCAGAGCTAGATAAAGACGGCTATCAGGTGACGCAACTCAACATCGGTTCACATACAGGAACTCATGTAGATGCTCCTTTTCACTTTCAAAAAGAAGGTGAGCGAATTGATCAGTCGAGCTTGACGAAGTTTATGGCTCCGGGACTTGTAATCGATGTAACCGGTAAAGAACCCGGTGAAGAAATTAGGATGTCAGACGTAGAGGACCAGATTGAACACGTCGCTCCTGGCACGATTGTACTATTTCACACTGGATGGTCAAAACATGCTGGATCAGAAACTTATTTCAATCATCCCTACCTAAGTGTGACTATCATTAACGATCTGCTTAAAAAGGGAGTAACTACCTTTTTCATCGACGCATTGAACGTTGATCCACCAGACGGAACAGCTTTTCCTGTTCATGAAGCTATCACATCCGTGAACGGCATCATTGGTGAGAACTTCTGCAATTTTGACAAGATCGAATTCGAAAACCCACTCATTATTGCACTGCCGCTAAAGCTTGAAGGGTTGGATGGATCACCGGTAAGAGCGGTTGCGGTGGAGGTCATATAGGGGAACTTTCCTTCACTACCTCATTTCTTTTTTTAGTCAATGATCCAAGCAACCCCCTTCACTAAAGCATTTACTATAGAAATACCGTTTTAAAGGAGTTGCTTTAGTGAAACTAGATGAGATCAAAAAACCTTATGATTTAATTGTGAGTCTTGGTAGTTCGTGTTCTCCAGCAGCGCATCTTAGAAGAAACAACTTACGTAAATTTTCAATGCCGTTTGATTGGATTGTTACCCCAAATCTATCTGACGTTGGACAAGTTGTACAAAATCAATTCCAGGACTTTATGTTACTGGAAAACTTACGTTTACAAGATGGACAAGCAAACTTTCTAGATGACACCGAATCCATTCAAACTTCAAAATCTTATTTCGTTCAAGATACGCACAATAATATGCTCTCCGTTCATGATTTCCCTGTGCATTCAGATCTTTCCGTTACGTATCCAGCCTATCGACAAAAGCTGGATCGGAGAATTGAACGTTTCCTATTACACTTACAACATTCTTCATCCGTTCTTTTCATCAGGTGGGCAGGGACAACTGAACAAGCCATCGAAGCACAACAGACCATAATGACATGCACAATCGGACCTTCTCACCTTCTCCTGCTTAGACCAATGGATCACCTTAAGTTAATGGAAGATACAAACTGTGCAGTGGATAATATCTGTATTGTAAACGTTCCTAACCAACCAGAAGACCCTCACATGTGGGATATGATCTTAAAAGGCATCTCGCTAAACCCGTAGAATCATTAAAGAATCTATCAAAAAAGAGCCCCTCTCTCAAAGAGCGGGCTCTTCTCCCATTCGACAAATAGTTACACCATCCGGGCAGTGACAGGCACCACCCGACCGCGCAACTTCTTAAAACAAATCAAACTCCTCAGCAACCTCTGCCATCTGATGAGGCATTCTTTCATCATTCATCACATTCTTGGCATTCTTAAACCGAGTTGGATTCACTTTGCGAATTGGAGTGGCTTTACTTGTTTTTTCAGCTAACCCCTTACTTGTTTCATACCCAACATATGGAGGGTATCTTACTTCATTATCCTCTGCTTTCTGTTTTCCAGCTTTTGATCCAGTTCCTCTGAATTGATTGGAAAGTTCAATTGTCGCTCCTGCACCTTTGACGATCGCTTGTTTTGCGCCCTTTCTCGCTCTTGAGGAGAAAGTGAGTAACAGAATCGCTGCTATCACTAAACTCCAACCACTTGTTAGCATCTTCCACATACATTTTACCCTCCCGACAAGTTGCCTTACTATGGATCTAGTATGGAACAGGAAATGCAAACTTATTCAGGTTCCTACTCCTCAATTCGCTTAAGAGGGGAATTGCCAATGGTGCCTGTTCTCCGAATCGTAACGTCAACGGTTACGTCTACTGGCATATCCTTAAAGTGTTGATCCCAATTCTTTTCAACCGTTTTCCAATAAGCTGGACTTGATCGGTGTATCGCTTTACCGAATCCAAATACATCAGACTCATACTCCTCTTGCGTAACGGCTAATGCATCGTGGATTTTTCCCTCAATATCTTTTTCCGTTTTCTTTTCTAGTTCAGCTATCGTTTCCTTTTTTGATAAATCAAGGTTCCGACATTCAACGTCAGAAACTTTCCCTTCTACTTTTACCTTGATACTTCCGTACGGACGATGATTGACCGCCTTCGCCTTCAATTCTGCCTTTGTATTAATTAATTCAATTCCGACCTTTCCGCCATTTTCACAAGGAGTGACGACAATCGTGCTTTTCACTCGGTTCTGGGCATAGTGAACGCCTTTACTTTCTGGATCATTTAACCACCCGACCAGCTTTTCCTCCTTGAAAACCGCAGTGCCATGATATTGCAGTTGGGTTTGAGGCTCAATATGAGTCACGTTTTCTTTGTTTTCACCCGTAGAAACCTTCCCCTTCACTTCAACGCCAGTTAACATCGGCTCCATGCCTCCCTCCATTAAATGTGCGGAGAGCTGATCAAGCGTCACAGTTAATGTAGGCGCCCAATTTTTCTCAGACGTCTCTAACGCCGCATATAGTTTATTGGCTGGAATATCTTCAAGAGAGGTTAACACTTGAAGCGTATCCCCCGCCAACACATCTCTAGATACAATGATATAAAAGTCATTTCGGATTTCAGGGTCTCGTGACAGAATATCAATAACATCCCCAATGCCTTCTTTCGCTAGTTCTTCTCCAATGACCAGGATCCGTAAATGTGAGCCATAAATTCTTCGCGGGGCAATGGTTGTCATTCTTCTAAATGCTTCAAGCAACGTGTCTGCATTTTCTTGATAGACGGTTACCGGGGTGGTGAATCCACCAGCCTGCTCAATTTCACCAGGATTAACTACCTGGGCTGTCACAAGGTAATCCTCGTCCACTTTATCAATGCCATAAGCGACCGCAATCGCTAACTCATTCAATTCATTCGCATCCCAACAGCCACTAAGTAGAAAAAGAATCAAACTTCCACTAACTAATTGATATAGGGTCCTTTTCATAGAATGTCTCCTATCGCGAGCCTGCTTTAACCGTTATCGTCTTCTAAAAGAGGCATTTACATTCATCTAATTGTTTGCTTGCATCTGAATAAAATGAAGGCAGAAGTTGAAAAATAGACCGAAGAGAGCAATTGAGGGGTTTTTTAAAAATGAGATATGTACGTAAATTAACAGATATGAAGAAAAAGAAAGCGAACATGAAAGAAAAGCCTGATTCTGAGCCCACGAATCAAAAAACTTACTTGTCCGTTAACCTAAAAGAAAATCTAAAAGAAGTGAAAGAAACATTAGGTGGAAGTACCGACATTGTGATTCGAGAAATCGTCGCTGGAACAGATGGTACCATTTCTCTCGCTGTGATCTATACAGAAGGGTTAGCTGATAAAAATTTCGTACAGGATTTTATTATCAAACCTCTGATGCTTACGATTCGAGATACTGAGATTTCAGATCAAGGTGCAGAGCAATTGGACACGAAGACGATTCTAAAAAATTTCGCTCTTGCAAACGGCGAAATAAACGAAATAGGAGACTTTGACTCCCTTTTTCAACACATTCTCTCTGGAGACACAGTGCTTATTTTAGAAGGATATACAAAAGGATTTTCAATAGGATCAAAAGGGTGGGAAGATCGCGGCATAAATGAACCTTCTTCGCAAACGGTCATACGGGGTCCTAAAGATGGTTTTTCTGAAACCCTTCGCACAAATACTGCTTTGGTTCGTCGGAAGATTAAGGATCCAAATCTTTGGATTGAAACAAAACCAATTGGAAAGAAGACGAGAACGGATGTGGCACTTATTTATTTAAATGGTGTCGCTGACGATAAGATCGTAGAGGAAGTTCGGCAACGTCTGAACCAAATTGACATCGATGCCATTCTTGAAAGTGGATATATCGAAGAACTCATTCAAGACAAAGCCTACTCTCCTTTTCCTACGATCTTTAATACGGAGCGTCCAGATACACTAGCAGCTGGAATACTAGAAGGACGCATTGCACTTATTATTGACGGTACGCCATTTGCGCTTCTTGTCCCTGCTGTTTTTGTTCAATTTTTCCAATCTAGCGAAGATTATTATCAGCGCTTCGATGTAAGCTTTCTGATTCGGATGATGCGCTTCCTTTCATTTTTCCTAGCTTTAATTACACCATCAGCCTATATTGCCGTCACGACTTTCCATCAAGAAATGCTTCCAACCCAACTTCTCATTAGTCTAGCCGCTCAAAGAGAAGGAACACCTTTCCCAGCGTTAATTGAAGCCCTCTTGATGGAGTTAACTTTCGAGATTTTACGTGAAGCGGGTGTACGAATGCCTCGAGCCATCGGATTCTGCCATATCCATCGTTGGAGCGCTCGTACTCGGACAAGCTGCCGTGGAAGCTGGCATTGTGTCTTCTGCTATGATTATCGTTGTCTCTTTAACAGCCATTAGTAATTTCGTTATGCCTGCAATTAACATGGCGATTTCCGTTCGAATGCTACGCTTTCCACTTATGTTTCTTGCGGCAACATTTGGTTTGTTCGGTATGATTATTGGCTTAATCGCCATTATTCTTCATCTCTGTAGCCTTCGCTCATTTGGCGTCCCTTACATGTCGCCAATGGCACCATTTAAATTAAAAGACCAAAAGGATGTTATTTTCCGTACGCCTATGTCTCGAATGTTTACACGACCAACCTTTCTAAAACCCAAGGACAAAGTTCGACAAAAGCAGCCCAATCCTGAATCGAATTGAGTTCCCAAATGTCATCTCCGTCGAAAGGAAAAATAACATGTGGCAGATTATTGGTCTTTGTGTCGCCATCGTGGCAATCGTATTGTTTGAGCGCCCTCTATTAAAAAAACATAAAAAGGATCGCTGGATTTTCGCTATCACTCTCGTCTTCGCATTCGGATTATCAATGGCTCAAATCCTTGACTATCATCTACCAACGCCTTTCGATTTTATTACACTTCTTTTTAAACCGGTTCAATTTCTCTTTCAATAATCAACTCAAAATGGGATGGTGAAAAATGTGGAACCTCCAAAAATATCAGCTACACAATTCACCATTATCGTGATTCTATTTACAATTGGAAGTTCCATTCTCATCATTCCCTCTGGGTTAGCCGCAGCATCGGAACAAGATGCATGGATTGCGGGAATCGTTGGCCTAGCAGGAGGGCTTCTTGTCATCCTATTATTTAATGCGCTCTCAAAACAAAACCCTTCGTTAACCTTACTTGAAAGTTGTGAAGTCACTCTTGGAAAAGGGTTAGGAAAAGCTTTGTCACTCGTTTTTATTAGCTTCTTTTTTATCCTCGCTTCAACGGTTGTCTGGGATTTAGTCAATTTCTTAACGACCCATATCCTAGTCGAATCACCGGTTGAAGTCATTAGTATTCTTTTTATCAGTCTCGTTATTTTCGCAACGCGACTTGGTCTTGAAACAATTGTACGATGCGGAGAAATCTTCTTCCCCTGGGTGATTGGACTATTTTTTCTTTGGATGCTTTTTTCTTTACCGGATGTCAAATTTACGAATTTACTACCGATTATGGAAGATGGGGTAAGACCAATTTGGAACGGGGCCACTCTTTCAATGAGCATTCCTTATTTACAGCTCATTGTTTTCTTAATGATTTCTCCTGCAATCCGCTCAAAAAAGACAGGGAAAAGTCTCTTTTTAGGAACGTTATTAGGCGGTCTCATCTTACTTACAATCACTTTTGCCTGCATTCTCGTTCTCGGTGTGAATGAAACCATTATTCAATCGCATCCCAGTTACGTTCTTGGAAAAAAGATTAGTTTTGGCAACTTTGTTCAACGAATTGAAGTGATTGTTGCGATTATTTGGATGCTAACGATTCTTCTTTAAGCTGGTTGTTCTTTTCTACGCCTCAACGATGGGTTTTGCACAAGTCCTTGGTGTGAAAGATTACCGTATCCTTACCTTTCCACTTGGCATCATTCTGCTCGTGCTCTCATTATTTGTCTTTCCCAACGATACTTATGCGAATGAATTTGCATCCACTTCCTGGATTCCATATAGCTTTACAATTTGTATCATACTTCCACTCTTGTTAATCCTTATCGCCAAGGTCAAAAAGAAAGCTCATAAAGAGTAAGGAAGGGGGATTACCATGAAGACCGTAAGATTATCATCCAAGCAATTATTTTCTATAATGGTGCTATTTGAACTCGGAAGCTCAATTGTCGTCGGCCTTGGGATGGAGGCGAAACAAGATGCGTGGATAACCATTTTATTAGGAATGAGTGGTGGATTACTTTTATTTTTCATATACGCTTCATTATTTAAAGGTTACCCAGATCTCCCATTATCCGAGTATGCACAAAAAATCCTCGGGAAATGGCCAGGTAAAATCATCGCAGTTCTTTATAGCTTGTACTTCATCTATATTGGTGCAAGAGTATTGAGAGACTTTGGAGAGCTCATTGTTACCTCTACGTTGAGCCAAACCCCTTTATTCGTCATCAATCTTCTTATTAGCATGATTATACTTTATGGCGGATTGCTAGGTATTGAAGTGATTGGGCGCTCAGCAGAAATTTTCTTCGTCATCGTCATGGGTTTAGGGGTCATTTTTATCGGATTAATCTTAGTGACCAATCTGTTTCACGTCGAAAACTTGCTACCCGTGCTAGAGGATGGTTGGAGCCCCGTACTCAAAACCGCTTTTCCACTGGTGCTCAGCTTTCCATTTGGCGAAATGGTTGTATTCACGATGTTTCTCCCCTTTTTATATGAAAAAAGGGAGGGTAGAAAGACAGGCATGTACGCCATCCTTCTAAGTGGGATCATCCTTACCATTACCGTGATTTTTCAAATCGGCGTAATGGGCGCCTTTCAAGCTGCAAGTTCCACTTTTCCTCTGCTGGACACGATCGGAAGAATCAATATTCAGGACATCATTCAACGTCTTGATCCCATCGCGATTCTGATCCTCATGATCGGCGGATTTATCAAAATCATCACCTTCTTATTTGGATCAGCCATCAGTCTTTCCACCGCTTTTTCAATAAAAAGATGGAAAACGCTAACGGTCATCATTACCGGCACAGCACTCGTTACGTCCATTTTAATAGAGCGAAACTATCTGCAGCATATCCAAGTCGGATTAAATGTCGTTCCGTATTATGTGCATCCTCCTTTTCAAATAGGGATCCCCCTTTTACTTTTTCTAGTGATGCACGTTAAACGTTGGCGGGCACAAAAATGAATGTTTCTTACCTTGGCTTCCTCCAACCTAAAAAGCCTCCTATCCTAACGAGATAGAAGGCTTTAACCACGTTACTTTATCAGGTCACTCCTCATATTCTAGCCCTTCGTTCGAGTTTAGATTTCATTCTTACTAAATGCCTTTCGAGACGTTTGTTCACTTCCTCAGGCTTCTCAAGTGCCACGGAATGACCTGCTTTCCCAACGACTTCACAACGTCCATTCTCGACTTTCTTCGCAATGTTTTCAGAAAGCTCAATGGAATAAGCGTGATCCTGTTCTCCCGCAATCGCTAGCACCGGTACCGTAATCCCTTCTAATTCTTCAAGCACACTGTTTCGGTGAATCACCTGGTGAGCCGCATCGCCTATTGATGAATCAAGCTTCTTCATATAGTTACGCCAGATGTTTCGTTCCCTTTCGAACGTTAACGACGCAAGCGAGGCATCACCAAACATGATGTACATCAGGGTGTCTATAACTTCCTCAGCGCCACTGTTCTGAAGCTGAGTAACAAGCGGCTGGAATTCTTCTTTCTTATATTCCGCTTCACCTGAGCTTCCCAAAACGACACAGGAATGAAGCAGGTCCGGCCTTCTTGCCGCCAGTCTTAACGCAATAAAGCCTCCCATCGAATTTCCGATAAAATGACACTTCTCTATTCCAAGACCTTCAATCAACGCTGCTGCATCTCTTGTAAGCGTATCCATATCGAGGTTTTCTAAAGAAGACCTCCCGCTATTTCCCTGCCCGCGGTGATCATAACAAATGACTCGATAATCTTTTGAAAAATGTTCCACCTGATGTTGAAACATATCCGAGTTAAAAAACAGCGAATGACTAAAAATCAAAGTCGTTGCATCCTTTGGACCATAATCTTCATAATAGAGCGGTGTTTCGTTCACTTCAATAAACGACACGGGTAACCCTCTCCCTTAATATGAATTTTGTTATGGTGTATCCTCTACAAAGTTCGCTACTAGTTTGCAAACCCCTTTATTTCACATCACATTTGCTCGAAATTAAAAGAAGTAATCACTCGACAAATAAAGCCAAATATCGGGTGGTGACAGGCACCTGCGATCCGCGAAACCGCAAACGTGAGACCCGCAAACCTACGACCAAAGACACAATTCCGCTAACTCCCATTGACCCCTCTTCCATAAAAAGGTACCTTTAATATGACACTTATTCTCACAGCCGTTTATTTTGTATCATACAAGGAGGCAACCGTATGGCAATTTATTCAGAACGAGAAACGTGGAATACAAAGCAAATGCATGCCCACCAGTTAGAACGCTTAAAGAGCACCGTTACAAATGCCTATCACAACGTCCCTTTCTATCAGGAAGCTTTCAAAGAAGTACATATCACCCCGGACGATATTGAGTCACTAGAAGACCTACAACGCCTTCCTTTCACTCAAAAAAAGCATTTACGAGAGAACTATCCTTTCAACATGCTCGCTTGTCCCATGGAAGATGTCATTCGTATCCATGCTTCGTCTGGAACGAGCGGAAAGCCTACCGTGGTTGCTTACACAAAGAATGACATTGAAAATTGGTCTGACATCGTCGCAAGGTCCATCGCACTCGCAGGTGGCAAAAAAGGAGATATTCTTCATAACGCCTATGGGTATGGCCTCTTTACAGGAGGTCTTGGACTTCACGCTGGTTCTGAAAAACTCGGCTGTGCAACGGTTCCAATTTCAGGTGGGAACACCGCCAATCAAATCACACTCATCCAAGATTTCAAACCTAAGATCATATGCTCTACGCCTTCTTATCTCCTAAACATTGGTGAAGCGATGATGCTCCAAGGAATTGACCCTGCCACTACTTCTCTAAAACATGCCATACTCGGTGCTGAACCCTGGTCAGAAGAAATGAGGTTTCAAATCGAAAAATTATTCAAGTTAAAAGCATCTGATATCTACGGGCTAAGCGAAGTCATGGGCCCAGGCATTGCGATGGAATGCGCAGAATGTCAGGACGGCCTCCACATTGCAGATGATCACTTTCTCGTTGAAGTGATCAACCCCGATACGCTCGAACCGGTTGATGACGGGCAATATGGCGAACTTGTTTTCACAAGTCTTACGAAGGAAGCCCTGCCAACAATCCGATATCGAACAGGTGACATCGCATCCATTACAAAAGAAAGGTGTCTCTGCGGGAGAACGACTACAAGAATGAGTCGAGTAAAAGGACGAATTGATGATATGCTCATTATTCGTGGCGTTAATGTGTTTCCTTCTGAGATCGAACGATATATTTGTAACCTTGAAGAACTTGTTCCTCATTATCAGATTCACTTGCAGAAAAAAGGGCATCTGGATCACGTGACTTTGCATGTTGAGGTATGTGAAGAATTCTTTGGAAGATTGACTGACAAAGAAGACTTTACGCACCCCCTGGCCCTCGACCTCACAAATCGCATTCGTAAGACGCTAAAAATGAAAGCGCTTATATCGGTAGAGGTGAACTTACAGCCACCAAAATCCATCCCCCGTTCTGAAGGAAAAGCAAAACGGATCATTGACCAACGAAACTCTTCATCACCCCACTTCTCTCTTTAGAAAGAGTCAAAAAAAACAGGCTGACGACTCGTCAGCCTGTTCGACATTTATTGACATATACCGGGTGGTGACAGGCACCATTACACGCACTTATACGTGATTTGCCACATACGACTTGCTCACTCGGTATCTTTTAAATTCAATTTTCATTGGAAACATCTCGACCACTCGGCTAATAAAGAGTGTGGTACCTAGAACAACAGAGTAAATAAGAACGATATATTCACGACCAAACATGGACTCTGGCATGACACTAACAAAAGTAAAAACGACTACAGGAAGTGCAAGATAAATTCCAAAAGCGCTTTTCCCAATTGCGGCAAGGAAAATATCTAACAAAACCACTCTCTCCACATATGGATAGATCACCAGTAAAGAACTTGCCACAAGAGGGAATCGCAATCATCATCCATCCTTCTCTATTTAAATCACCATACAGATAATAAAGAGCGGAAAGCCCCGCTAATACGAGCATGATACTTAATCCAAACCAGTTTCGTTTCTTTGCTAACATTTGCAACTTCTCGCCGTAATTCACTAAAAATCCACCAAATACGAAGAAAAAGATCCAATTTGTAAGAAATGCTGGGTGTTCTAGAACGGCTTGTACTGTCGTTGTTCCAGGAGTATAGCCATTAAACGTACAGTAAGTGATTAAGCCAGAAACGACTAGCATCAAGAACCATCCCGTTATCGATCGAACAAGTTTTAATAGCGGAAAAAGGAGTAGAAACTGTAGTACAGCTAAGACAAAATACAACGTATAGAAACCTTCACCGATTACCGCCTTAATCGGAAGCGTGCCCCAGCCAGTGATAAGACTGTCACTCTCCATCACTTTTACCAAAACAAGATAAAATGAACCCCATAACGAAAACAGCACAATCATTTTTAAAACATCTGATTGACTGAAAATCTTCTTTTTAAGTCGCTGATTGCGCACTAAATTAAATACGAAGGCACCAATAATTACTGCAAACATGGCGATACTAAATCGACCATTTGTATTAGAAAAAGACGCTATTTCTGAAAAAGATAAAGTTCCCTTCAAAGCAAACATCTCAGAAACTTGCACACCTACTAAAATCAAACAGGTAATCGCACTAAGAAAATAGATTTCATTTAGACCACTTCTCGTTTTCTGCATGAGCTCACATCCTGTTCAAGTTTGGCTTTTCTAATTTCATTATAAAGATGAGTGGCTCACTGTGGAGGGGGAATGGGGAATCTTTACAAAAGATTAATAACAGTGACATGAAGGATTTACTTTGCGTGAAAAATTGCACTGTTTACACTTACTTACCAGTTAATCAAACGTTTATTTAATGTTATCTCTAACCTATCAATCTAGTATTCAAATTAAACCCTCTAAAAAAGTGAGGTAACGTTAGATCTTAATAAGTTAATAAAAAAACTCCTTTTCTTTTGACCAAACCTCCACTTCCCCCCTCGACAAATCCCGACAAGTGACAGGCACCACAAACTGCTCCACAAACTTTTTTTCTCCCCCCCATGCCCCTTTTCGCTCTTTCCAAACGATATATAGAGTGAAAGGAGGTGATTCACATGGCAACAGCATCTCTCATGGATACGCAGCTTCGCCTAGTTCTTGAAGTCGGGGTTGATGAAAACGGCAAGTCGATCTTTCGTAGCAAGAACTTCAACAACGTAAAAACATCCGCTACGCCTGATGCCCTCTTCGCAGTCGCTTTAGCGCTAGCACCGCTTCAGCAGCACAACCTATTTGCAGTCGAGCGCAATGACTCTTCTGATCTTCAGGCGTAATCGCCAAGAGCAGCACAATCATTAAGAAAGGAGGAATCTTATCATGGCAAAAACGCTAGAGCTTCAATTCAATACACGTGACAACAAGCCATTCTCGATCACACTCACTGATCCAGTTGAACCGGTGAATCCAGTATCAATTGCGGCAGCGATGGATGCAATTATCACACAAAACTGCTTCACAACAAGTGGCGGTGATGTTGTAGCTAAGAAAGGCGCTCGCATCATTGACCGAAACGAAAACGACATTATCATTGGCTAATTGAGTTTGAGGAAGGGCATTTGTCCTTCCTTTTTTACACGTGGCCATAAAGGAGAGAAATCGTCGGACAAGCCGAGTGAATCATAAAGAAAGCTCTGGGAGAAAATGAAGTTCTCCATGAAAGGGGTGAGTCTCTTCACGTCCCTTTCATTTCGTACCGACCAGATACATAACGAATCAAGACAACTACATAACGACAACCCGCTTCCTACCTTTTTTAAAAGAAAAGCATGTGAGGTTTCTTTAAGTGTGCGGTGCGTCAGAACGTGGAATGCCTACCACACGTTCGAAAACAAAACTTGTCAGGTGAGCTGAAGCCGATGCAGAAAATTCAGCGTTCCCACACTCCCGCAGTTCCCGGTTTCTGTAGTGGGAAGCTACGGCGAGAACGGCCTTAACGGTTCGGGTAGGTAACCAGGTGTACTACGGTACAGGTAGCAGCGCGTAGATGACGCACATTGGACTGGTTTAATGTGTAGAAAGCATGCTGTTGAAGAAATTCAAGCGTTCAAATCGGGTGATACGGTGGAACCCTCAGAAGGTCTCAGTATACTTCAGTAGTAATGAACGTCTGCTTTTACAGCGCTGATGCTCATTGTCAGCGCTGTAAAGGTAGACATTCTCTGTCCAATGTTTCCTATCTGATCTAGTGCCTTCAGTCAGGAAGAACGTTAATAGCGTGGCGGTGAGGGGTCAAGTGTGAAACAAACATTTCTACTCTAAAATAAAAGTAAGAAACAGAGAGGGAAGTAAATTATAAGTTAAGGAGGGGAGCGGGTCAGATTTGGAGGGGTTGACTGGTAAGTATGAACCTAGCTAAATAACATTATCTCATATAAAAAACATCACCAAGAATTCCCCAATGATGTTCAAGTAAAGTTTTATTCAATTGAATCTCTGCAATCCATTATTTTCGTTTAGCCATTTTACCTACGCAACCTATAGTTAACCATCTCCCGATTAAAAGGCTTATATCCCTGAGACAAACCCCAGTTCATCATATGCTCATAGTCAGGATGATTGGGATCACGAATAATATGAAGAAACTCTTCAAAGCCGCCTTCTCCACCAACGTCCTCAGGCGGGGCACTTCCTTCTCCATCAAGGCAGACAGATTCATTTGAATGAGCATCTTCGATGGTTTTCTCAACCTCAATCTTATGCACCCAGTCATCACCATAATCATACGTGTAAACGATTCTTGCTGGGAGGTAATCCGAAAGCTTCTTCTCTGATTCTAGAAGCATTGGCGTCTCTCCCTGAAACTCAAAAGCATGTTGACTGCTGACTAAGTTCACAAGCTGCTGATCCGTATCAGCAGAGTAAATCATAAAATCATGAAGGTGGCTATCCATCCAACCGAATGCAATTTGGAGGATACGATGGAATTGAGAGAACGAAGTATTCGTTGGAACCCTCAGACGACGCCAAATCGAATGATTTCCAAGCTCCAGGGTCACTTTTAACTCAACAGCTCCCTTGCTAAAAATTGGGCCACCTGAAAGCTCCTCTAGATCCTTATACAATTGCTTATTCGGATAGATGTAACTATTTTTCCCATTGCCATATAACGTACTGCTAACCCACTGACTCAACTCCTCTTGAATCAGTGAATCTGGATCTATCATATCCGCTCCGAACTCCACATTTTCACAGGCTTTATTTAATCGTGCAACAGTTGTTGGATTTTTTGTCTTTGAGTAAATGGTCTCTCCTGCATTCTGAGTGACTTGATCAATCACTTCTTGAATAATCCCTTCCGCTGCAAACGTTCGTTCAATCCCTTGTAGCAGCAGCTGATCCAACTGCTTAAAGTCTTTTGCTTTCACACCATATAGCACAATCGCATAGCGGTTTTTGTCATTGGTAAAGACCACTACTTTCTTACGACCGAATTTAAGCATATTAGCGTGCCAGGAATGTAACAGTTCCTCCTCAACCTCATTCGAAGCCACTACATTAACCTTTAATTCGTCTAATAGTTTTTTCGTACATTGAATGAACATGCCTTTCTCCTTTTCGACAATTAGTTACAAATACCGGGTGGTGACAGGCACCATTATAAAGGCAGTAGCACACTTACCGTAGTCCCTACGCCCAGTTCACTTTCAAATTCAATCCGACCACCGTGCTCATGAATGATTTTGTAGCAAACCACCAACCCCAGTCCCGTACCTCCTTCTTTATTCGAGAAGAAGGGGTCACCGAGGTGCTTCAGACGTTCTTTCGATATGCCTACACCTTCATCGGAGATAGCGATTCGGAATGCCTTGTCCTCTCTCCTTGTTCGAATCGTCAGCTCTCCTCCATCCGGCATGGACTCAATTCCATTTTTAATCAGATTAATCAAGACTTGCTTCATTTGATTCACTTCACACTTTATCGGCTCAACTTGTTCCTGAAAATCTTTATGGATACAAACATTGTGGATGCGCGCCTGCGATTCCATTATAGACAATGTATCACAAATGAGCGTTGTGAGGTTTGCCTGCTGATACGTCACAGCTTGTGGCTTTGCAAGGGACAAGAACTCTGAAATAATGTTTTCGATTCGATTCATTTCAGACATCATCAACTCATGAATTTTGCCATCAATTTTCCCTTTGTATAATTGGATAAATCCTTTTACCGCAGTTAAGGGATTACGCACCTCATGAGCTACTGCTGCTGCTAATTGACCGATCACCGACAGTTTCTCAGATCGTAATAACAATTCTTCTGTCCGTTTCCGATCCCCAATGTTCCGCGTAATCGCTGATATTGCCAGGACTTCCCCCGCTTTATCTCTAAGGGGAGAGTAGGTGACACTCACTTCAATTAATTTTCCATCCTTATGCTTTCGGAGTGCCTCATAATCTACGATTTCATTGCCGCTTGCAACAACCTTACAGATCGACTTTGCTTCAGCATGATTTTCATCGGGATAGAAACAGGCCATTTCTAAAGGAATATTTTCTTCAGAGTATCCATACAATCGCTGAAAAGCTAGGTTCGTTTTTAAAACTTCTCCGTTTAAGTTAATGACAGAAATGCCGTCTGCACTATTTGAAAAAATGGATTCTAATAACTCTTTCGTTTCAAGTAAATCCTCTTCTACCTTCTTTCGATGAGTACTATCACGACCAATCGAAATGAGATAACCTCTTTCTTCTTCCCCTAATGGCCCCGTTGCTTTTACAATATCAAACGTTCGCTCTTCCCCATTATGAAAAAGCTGATGTTCAAAGTGAATGTTCGATGTTTCGCTACTTAGTTTTTGCGGAAAACCTTCTTTAAAGAATGGAATAGCATCCCATTCCGGACTACCAATTTCTGAAAAGGTTTTACCTACAACATCTTGTCCTTCTAAATTAAAAAGTTTCTTCGCATAGTGATTCATCTCTAAAATCTGCCCATTCTGATTTTGAAAAACGACAAATTCCGGCATGGAATTGATGAGAGTACGAAGAAGCTCTTCTTGTCTAAGCGCTTCATGCTGTGCCCATTTATAAGCACTAATATCTTTTAAAATCGTATAGACGCCAATATAAGATTGATTGAGTTTAATTGGGATCGTCTTAACCTCAATATAAATAACATCCCCATTTTTATGGGTAAGGTGTGTTTCATAAACCTGCACTTTGCCCTCAAGTGCTCGATTCGTATAGTATTTTATTCTTTTCAACTCTCTAAATGAAATATTTTGTTCATATGTATGGATAATTTCGCTTTTCTCATAACCAATCATGGATTGAAGGGATTGATTAATGTCCGTAATATGTCCCTCTCGATCAACAAAAATGATGCCATCAGGGTTTTCAGCAATTAAAAAATCATGTTTCAAATGGAGTTCGCTTAACTCTTGCTTCATATGATCTTCGTGATTTGAGCTTAAGGTTTTCACACAAACGAACAACAAAAGATCTTCTTCCAAAGATGAAATTTCAATGAAATGAGCTTCCTGATTCGAAACCGACGTAAAAACAACTTCGATTGATTTTGTTAAGGAAGAACACCTTAGCTCTTTTATAAAATGGGGAAGAGAAGGTTGATCATCAAGCCTCCAAATATGCTCAATATTCTCACTCTCTTTAACATCATCAGGAAGAATCTTTTTCCCTTCTTCGTTACAGTAAATCACAGTACCCTCTAAATCTACTACGAATAACGGGAGGGGGATTCTATTATAATACTTTTCATAAATCACCACGCCCAAGCCACCCTCCATAATTTGGTTTACATTCCTTTTATTATCTCATATTTTAAAATAGTTGTAAGGATTAACCAAACAAATAAACCGCTGACTTTAGAACAGCGGTTTACTTACTTTTCGATTCGGCTGAAATTAATCAAATGGTTGTTTAAAACCGAAACACAGCTTTAATCATCATTTTGTAACCCTCTTAACCTCTTCAAGCAATGGCTCGTATAGATCCGAACCTTTTTTCACGTAGTGAAGTTCCTTTACTCCAGGCACTTTCAAGTGGATCGCTCCATTTTGCTTGTTGTACCATAATCGCAACCCATCTAGAAAAACGGATTTTTCCGTTTCCGAAACTTCTAACTTCATCATTTATCGCTCAACCCTTTCACTAGTAGTGCTCATTAACAAATGCCCGTTCTTCGTCAGCAGACAATAACCGACTCGCCTTTCCCACTGATCCGTTATTCAAGTTCCAGAGCTCGTTATGAACATAGACCGCATTTTCAAAGTTTCCGTTCTTCCATTTCGTTAACGCTTGCTTATATAAATCGTAATGTTCGTATTCTCCCATATCTTCTACTTGATCCAAAATGGCAAGCATGTCGTCAATACGCGCATCTGTCATTTCAACAAGCGTCCACTTTTCATCCGCATGAACTTTTTGATGCGTCATCCCGTGAAGCGTGTTCATAAAATGTTTCTCACTCGGAATATCATCATTCGCTGTAGAATTTGATCCGTCATCAATGTAGCGTTCTGGATCAATCTCCTCTTCTGTACTCTCTGCTGACGTCTCTGTTGGATCATTCTCTCCTATCAAATTCGCATTGATGTCCGAAATAAACCAATAGGCAAGGCCTAAAGTGAGAACAACGATTGATGTGATTGTAATAAGTAGTGTTTTGGTCGATGGCATGGTTTGGACAACTCCTTAATTAAATTGGTATAAACATTATTTTAGTTAATTGGAGTGTATTTCTATATATTTTTTCTCTTCTTCCTTAGTTAATAATCGCGTTGCTTTATTTCCCGACCTTCGATTGAACTCTCTAATTTGATTGTGAACGTCCACTGCATTTTCAAAGTTACCTTTTTCCCATTCGGTTAAAGTATTATAATAAAATTCATAGTTTTGATATTGATTTTCTTGTTTCGCTTTATCAAGAATCATTAACATGGTTTTTATACTTTCATCTGTTACTACTATATACTCAGTGGGCATTTCAATAAAATCATCACTTTCAACAAAAACTTTTTGATTCGTCATATGATATATATCAGCCATAAACTCATTTTCAGGAGGGATAACTATTTCTTTAGAGAAATGTTCTGTTTCCTTATACATAATCTCCTCATTAATTTCCGAATCACCCTTAGGCATTTTTTGATCAAGCTTTTTTCCCTCAATATCCCCCATTATTTTCTCGGTTTCTTCCTGACTTAAATAATAATAGTCATATATATAGGGCGAACTTAAAACCCACACTACTATCATACATAGAGTTGTAGTAAGGACAGGAAAGAATCTTTTTGGAGCACGCTTTGAATTATTTTTGTGCATCACCCGATAATAAATCCGCTCCTTCTCCCCTTCACTCACCTCGCCCTTCTTCAAAACCGTCTCATCCATATCCCTACGAAGATTCTTCAGCTTGTCCTCCATCTACTCAACCTCCTTATAAAGCTCACGAAGTTGCAATTTAGCACGCCTTAATCTCGTTTTAATCGTCTCTGTTTTAATCCCTGTTAACTCTTCTATTTCTTGAAGACTCAAATCTTCATAATAAAATAAAATGATCACTTCTCGATATTTCACCGACAGCGAAAGCACCTTTTGGGAAATCTCTTCCCCTTCACTTTTTCGAACGAGAATTTCATCAAGTCCCGTGCCCACTTCCACCTTTTCGTCCCCACGAAAAGGAATCATTGATCTGAACCACTTACTCTTCAAATAATCTTTGCAGCGATTGACGGTAATTTTAAATAGCCACGTTTTATAGCTGCTGTCTCCCCTAAAATGGTCGATGTTTTTAAAGCAAGAAATAAACACTTCCTGCGTAATGTCATCAGCCACCGCCCAATTTTTCACATACGTAAAAGCAAGGCGCTTGATCGGTTCTGCAAAATCATCGATCAACTCCTTGAGTAATTCATTTCTCTCAAACTCATTCTCTCTTTTTTTCTCCCCCAACGAGCTCCCCCCTGAATTTCCCTGTATGATAGACGACCTACTTTTAATAATCGGTTCAAAAAGTGACCATTTTAATCAAAAAACAACGAATTTTACCGTAAAATGGTTTAGCTTCAAAACTATAACACAAAAAAGAATCACAGAAAGCGACGATGCTTTTTGCGATTCTTCCGATAGGATCATTAATCAAACGTTTGTTTAACCTTTCAAGACCTTCATATTCTTCTCCACATATGCCCAGTTTTGAGGAAACGGAAAGCGCAAACGCCAGTAAGTAGCCCCAAGCAGATTATAGGCCTGCATTTGTTTATACTTGGCTTTCATGCTTTCAATGTCCTCAAACCACACAATATGCTCTTTATCTAACAATTGATAGCTGTAAGTTGGGGCCTGGGCAATCTGATTGTATTGAATGGGGAGCCAACCACTAATGGCACGATTTTGCGCATTTTGCACCGGTATCATTTCAGCGGGCTTTTGTGTAGGCAATGCCCAATCGTATCCATAAAGGCTCATGGCCATCATCACTTTACGGCGGTTAATCTTACCGGTTGCATACATTAACATCTCTTCTACCCACCAGACCGGCGCGATTGGAGCTGGTGGTCCTATCGCATAACCGTAGTCGATTGTCATAATGGAAACGATGTCCACGATTTCACCAACAGCTTGATAATCAAGAAAACCTACGAGTCGATTCGTTGGCATATCGCTACTTTTCGCATGTGCATTGAGCTGAAGCGTTAGATTGCCAAGTCCCTTCTTTAATTCCTGTAGAAATGCGGTGAAATCCTTTCTTCTTTCTGGTGGGACGAATTCAAAATCAACACTTACCCCGGCGTAGCCTTTTTCCTTTACTGTTTTCACGAGATTTCGAACGAGCGTTACTCTTCTTTCCTTATTTTGAAGCACAATATCAGCTAACTCAGCACTGAACATCTGAACATCATAATTACTAATAACGAGTAAAGGCTTGATGTCCAGCCCTTTCGCTTGTTTTAAAATGGCGTCATCATTGATGGGAATTAGCTCTCCTTCTTCAGTAAAAGAATATGTGAATACTGCTAAATAAGTAATCGAATCGCTCAGGTTGTTCAACGTTTCAACATAAGGAGAACCCTCGATCGCATCAAAAAAGAACAGTGTTTCCATTTCATACTTTTCTAATGTAGGAATGCGAACTCGTGCACCGACTGGGAGAGCAGTGGGATTTAATGTCGGATTAGCAGCGACAATCGCTTGAACCGAAGTTTTATATTGTTGAGAGAGATTCCAAAATGTGTCGCCCTGTTTAAGCTGATAAAATCGTTCGGGTAGATCCTGATCCGGGATATACAGGTTTAATCCCGGAACAAGCCGATCAGACACAAGTCCGTTTACTGTCTTTATTGTAGAAATTGGCACACTATAGGCCAATGAAATTCGCCAGAGATTATCCCCACTCACCACCGTATGAACCGCCATAGAATCTCCTCCCAATTATGCAGCAGGCTATATTATAAGTGTATTTCGTAAAGGAGGCGTTCATGAATGGCCCAGACTCCAAACGCTGATTCGACAAACCATTACATACTTCGGGTGGTGACAGGCACTATCTCGCACTATCTCGACCATCCTGCCACTTCTTTTGCAACACTAAATGAGGATGGATCTAAATTCCAAACAAAAAACACCTTAAAACATCACTTCAAAATTCATGACTAATGTACTATTATTTATAGTATACTGATTTGGATAATAATAACTTTATTGGGAGGTGTTTCTTTCCTGAACCACGTATTCTAACTGAGATTTAAGGAATTGACCTTAGGTAAAAGGGAGATTGTTATCGTTAAACAAAATTCATACTCACATAAGGTCAATCTATTCGAAGGGGTCTACGATGCTATGATTCATGAGACCAGAGAGTTTATCTCATTTTCTAAAAAGCTATCTTGTTACTTAATGGACTTATACGAAAAAGAAAACATCCAGTGGAAATATGAAGAATAAATGAAAATCTAGCATTAGACAAGCTTTGATGAACTTCGGATGGGGACAGGCACTCATAAAGATTGAAAAGGGGAAAACATTTGAAAAAGACGATAATAACACTTGTTCTTTCAATGGCGCTTGCTGTTGGTGGATATGTTGGGTACGAAAGTTTTTATAATCATAATGAAACTACCAACATAGCAGTCGTTGAAGATACTGAAACAAAAGCACAGACAGATGAACAACCTCATACCGAATTAGAACAAGAAACGGTAAAGGAAAAGTCAGCTAAAACCACTGAACCTGAAAATAAGGATCCGAAACCGAAAGAAGAGGTAAATCAGTCGAATCAGTCTTCTACAAAACCAGAATCAGTCTCATCCCTAAATCAGCAAGAAGTACAAGAAATACTAAAATCAAATCTTACTGCTATCCGAACTGTTTTAATGAATAAAGGAGAAGAGAACGGATGGGGAGTAAATAATCCAGGGAAATACTCCGTAATTAAACCTGCTGTAGCTCCATATGTAACAGAACACTTTTCAACTGAAACGCTACAAAAACTTTCAGAAGTGTATTATTGTGAATGTGATTTTCCTTATCTTCCAAGCGTAATAGATGACGTGAAATTTTCCTATAAACAAAATGGAAATAGCCTCCAAATCCAAGCCCTGTCCCCAGGCGATAATCTAAATACAATGGGATCCATGTGGAAATTCACAATAGTAAATGCAGATAATAGTTGGAAGATGGAGCATTGGGAGGAGCAATCATTGGAAGGTAAGGATATTCAACTCAACAAAGAAGAAGCCGCCCAGCTTCTGGCTTATGGTACAGAAGCACCTATTTACGTGGATGAATTCTATTCAGACCAAGCTAAAGGGAAGGCCTACCTCTTTGATATGAGTACGGGTGATAGTGAATACTTTGTTGGGGTTAGCTCGAAAGATACTCAACTTGTCTATGATTACCCTAAACAGGAGTCATCAAGTGAAGATCTAAATCGCTCAACCGCTTCTCAAACCATTTACATAGAGGATTTTTACCTAGAGTATTTTCAGGCCTTGCATTTTGACTATACAAGAGATCAATTGCTAGAAGAATTTGGCCCTCCACTAACAGAGATTAAAGAAAGTAATGGGCGTCGTTTAGAATATCCCGACGCTATCTATTATATCTCTAAAAATAGTCAAGTCGTTTATGCTGTTAAAATCCATGAAGAGCAGGCTTCTAGGTATTATGCAACCTTTGATGAAGTAATTGCTGGGTTTAATCCAGATCCAGTATATGCTAAATTTGAAAATAGTAATAATTTTACGGACGAAGATGGATACGTGCTAACGATGGATAGTTATGAGGAACATCTTTATTTCACTTCAAATAATGAGAACGGAAATCCTATTAACTCCATTTTTGTTACAATTGATTATTTAAAATAAGTTTTTTATTAATAATCTATTAAATGATCCATAGTTCCATTCTTTTGGGATGATGAATCAAAAAAGCAGTCTTTCCGGATAGTTAGGAAAGGCTGCTTTTTTTAAAAATTGCTATATTGATAGAGTTGATAGAGAACAACTATGCCGCCCGTCTAAAATAATTCCGATCATGCTTCGCAGCAAAAGCTTCTTCATTTGAACAGAGGTAGATAATCCCTTCTATCAGTCCAATCACTGCAGGTATATAAGTCCAACACAGTAATAGATAAATGATACCCCATCCCCATCTTCCAAGATAAAACTTATGAACACCTATTCCTCCAAGTAAAATACCCAGTACTCCTGCAACTACTTTGCTTTTCGTATAAACAGGTACTGTAGCCCCATTCGAACCACTAGAACTAGCTGCGGAGCTTGCTGCTCCCCCGCCTCCCCCAGCATTCATAAAAACCATGGGATTTGAGTTATTTTTACTCTCTTCTAACTTCTCAATTTTACTTTTACTCTCTGTCATCATTTCACTAATACAGGTTTTACAATAATTCTTACGTTGAACTTCAGTGTTACACTCATCACAAATAAATTTCCCACATCCTACGCAAGTACCGACGGATGATCGATCTTCGTGAATATAGCAGCTAATCCCCAAAGCTACTCCCCCTTAAAATGACCATTAATTACAAATTCTATTATATACCATAATGGTGTTTTTTTGGATAAATATAGAGATTCATGTCACATTTAATTTCCACATCTAAATCATACTGCCTCACTCAAACCCACAAGCTCCTTCCATCCTTTCCAAACACGCTTCTTCCGGATCATACGATGATACATCCGGTGCCTCATAAGATTGGATAATTAGCTCTTCGATCGAATCTACTGATTGTTGAAGAGAAGTGTAATTGTCTTCAATATAAAGCGCTGTTGAAACCAAAACAGTATCCGCTTTTGCTACGCTTGGATCTCGATAGACATGTTTTTCCCATGTTCTAGCGATCTTGATCACTTTTTCATTAAAAGTTGCCGCTTCCCATTGCTCAAACGTCCACTTTTCTTCTGGATTAGGCGATTGGATGCTCACATCGTTACCCGATTGATTAGTGACTTCTTTTCCTTTTCCCTCTTTAATCTTCAGTTCTCCTTCTTGCAGGCCAACAAGATATTGAACCTCAAATGTTTTCGGGTTTTCCTCTCCTTCATTCACCGCTTTGATCGTTCCTTTAACAAGTATTTCATTCTTCGACTGCTCTAAAACATGATCAATTGAAAAGCGAATAGAAGTTGTATCTTGGTATCCAGATGAAAAAGATTCATAACTCATTTTGTTTCTCCATGGTTCTCCTATTAGAGCATAAGCAACTTCATAATTTCCCCTCACAATAGCCGAATAAAATTCATTAATGAGGGTAGAAGCTGTGTCGCTTGAAAGAAGATCCTTTTCGTTCGATGATGCAACTTGCCCCTGATCATCTAACTGACTAAATCGCTCAACTTCTTGTCCATTGCTCCTAACAATTAAGGCACCACCCTCAAAAGCAATACTTCCTTGAGGATAGTCTCCATCCCACTTTGTAAGCACCTTCCCAATCCCTGATTCAGTTCCACCCAACACATAGAAACTAAGGAAGGCACCGCTCCCACTGTTTAGCCCTATCACCACTTGTTCTTTCTTTTGGTCATCCAGCATATTTGCCATTTCAAGAAAGTTAAGTTTTTCAATGCCTCCGTAGTTTTCATGAGAATGATCTTCGTAGACAGGTATCCAGGTTCTATTTTGCAAATCATACTCATAAACAGTGATCAAATCATGCTCAGCATCCCGCAAAATTGTGACAAACTCAGGGATAGCATCTCCGTGGAAATTCACTTTCTTTATTGAGTCAGTATCTCTGGATGTGAGGTTAAAACCAGATTCAATAATGGACTTAACCTCTTCTGGAGATAGTTCATCTTCATTACTCTCATCAGTCGCTTGATTAGATGCTCCAGTTGGTTCGTCTGCTGGCGGGAATCTCCTCTTCATTCTCAAGTGTATTAGAAGATTCCGGTATGGAAGCTGTTGATTTTGTCTTATTGTCATTTGAACATGAAACGATTACGACCAATATCAATAAGATAATGCTCCATTTTTTCATAACCATTACCTGCTTTCCTCTATAAATCGAAAGGAATCGTGGCGTATATCCCCCACGATTCCTTTCATTCACATACTTCTCCCTCATCCTCGACAATTAATGACAAATACCGGGTGGTGACAGGCACCAACCGCACCAACCGCTCAATCTACTGAAAAAATATCATCTTCCACTCCCGTTCCAACAGCACTTTCTCCACCTAGAATAACGTAATCCGTTGTCTGCTCTTCTTTAAAGAACGTATAAGTAGCGTCCGGTAGCTGATTTTTCTTTGTTAGAATGGTAGGTGCACCGAATTTCGCTGCTAAAACTGAGCCAGTTAACGCGTCTGCGAAACCTTCACCAGTAGCGACAAAGACAAAACCTGTTGGAAGATCAAGCTGCTTAGCAACAGCAATTGAAGTTTCATAGCGATCATTTCCTTTTATTCTAGTTGGAGAAGGAAGTTGTTTCGCAACTTTCTCACTGACTGCATTTGGACCACCTATCACATACGTTTTCGTATAATTAGACATGGCCTTCTTTGTTGCTGGCGATAGCTCATTCTTATCCGTTAGAAAAATCGGGTGACCGTACATCGCCGCATAAGGTGCCATGGATAAGGCATCAGGGAAGTTCCCTCCGTACGCTACGACCGCTGTGCGATTAGGAAGAAGCGTCTCCGCAATCGCGGCTGCCGTTTCATATCGATTTTCTCCTTGAATGCGATTTACACTTAACTTCAACTCTTTTTTCAATTCACTTTCTACTGCTGATGAAACAGCATTCGGTCCACCAAGAACTGTCACCTTCTTCACGCCAAACTCTTTCATTAAGTCTCTGACCCGTTTATCAAGCTTTGCTTTTGGTGTTAATAGAATCGGTGCATCCATTTGGAATGCAAGTGGAGCTCCAGCTAACGCATCTGGGAAAGTAGTCCCTGTCGCAAGCACAACATGATCTGCTCCATCAGGCCAACCTGCTCTCGCAATCTCAATTGCCGTTTCATAGCGATTGTCACCTGCAATACGTTGAATATATTCCATATTCATAGCAGATAAGGCATACATGCTATCAGTGCCGCCACCATTTAAATCAATTGCACCAATATAATAAGTTCCTTCTGGAATCACATAGAGCTGAAATTGGACTCCATCGTAGACATCAGAAGCATCTGGCTCCAACCAATTTCCATAGCCATCTGCAAGCAAAAAGCCAAGATCAATTCCTCTCTGCGCCGTACCAGATACGAGCAATTCCATTGGATTTTTCACTTCAACTTGATAGACATCTACATCTTCCCATTCGAAAGTCCCGTACACCGTATCATCGAGATCTAATAGATTCGCTTGATTGAACGAATCATTCGGTTCATTCTCCCAATAATCCGTCAACGTTTTGACTTTATTAGAATCAGTCGCAAGCTTTTCTTTTACCTGGGTCTTCATTTTGTCCATTTCTTCTTTAGTAAAAGTTGTCCCCTTCTCCTGCCTCACCTTATTAATTTCATTTTTCAATTCCCCATGCTCATCACTTGCGGCATACCCGTTCATAGGGATTAATAGTCCCCCAAACAATAGAGCTACGAACAAATTAAGCACCGTTTTCCTCATGCATCCATCCCCCATTTTTCCCAAATTGTGTCATAACACTACTCTATTATATAGGTACTAGGAACCAGAAACCATGAGAGGTTCTGTCGATTAATAGGAAATAATATGGAGTCGGATTGATCCTTTACATGACAAATGAAAAAAGAATTCGAACCAAATAGCCTGGTTCGAATTCTTTCTTTCTACGCATTTACACTTTCAGATACCATCTCTTCCTATGACATACAAAAGCAATAATCGTCCAGAACAGCAAATTAAGAAGAGCATAGGCTAATTGAGGATGCGGAACGAAAGACGCCAGGCCATCATAAAGAATGGTCGCCAACGATTCATTCTCTCCGTCATTCTTCAACGTAAGATGGATTAACAAAGATGCCAGCATAAATTTACCAAAGTAAATTAAAAAGCTATTTCGTCCAAATGCTTCTAAATACCAAACAATCGGCTTCATATATGTCTCTTTCGCATCTACTTTTCCTTTATCAAAAAGGAGATACAGAATTGATAGCATCGAAGACGTTAGACCAGCAGCAAGCATTGCAAATGCTGGGGTCCATAATCGCTTATTATATGGGAGAAATTGATGCCAAATTAGAGATAAAGCGATGACGAGCAAACCAATTCCTAGCAGTTCTTTCCATGCACCAGTTTCTTTTCTTGATAGAATTAATTTTCCGATGGCGAAACCGAACAAAACATTCGACAACGCAGAGAAACTAGTGACTAGCCCTTCAGGATCATATCCACGCTCCCCTTGATGATACAAGTGGTCTTCACCGAAAATGGCACGATCGATAATCCCAGATGGATTGCAGTCTGGTTGAGGCATCTGATCTTCACACGATTGTCCGAATGTAAGGAGAGCTCCTCCATAAATCGAAGAAACCAACAAAGCGATCAGCATGAGTTTAAAGGGAGACTTCACAAAATATGTAATGATAACGGCGACAATGCCAAGGAAAGCAAACATCTGCAAAACACCAGTCCATCGTAAAGTCGCAAAATCAAGACTCCACGTAACGATGATTGTAAAAATAATACCGTAAACAATGAGACGAACAGTTCGCTTAATTATTTTTTCCCATTTCACCCCGCGCTGATAGGCAATGGCCATACTTGCCCCAAAAATTGTGATGAAAGTAGGGAGAATCACATCAATAATAGTCACACCATACCATTCCGCATGGCGAAGACTTTCATACTCGATACGACCAGCAGGAATCGTACTTAAAAATACAGATAAAACAACAATAATCCCTCTCAACATATCAAGGGAATAGACTCTCTTCTTTTTCATTTGCTGAGCTTTAGACATACCAGAATCCTTTCACACACATTCTTATTTCTCCTACTATGAAAGTATACACTAGGCAAAAAAACTTTGATAGAATTGAAAAGTGACAATTTTCCAGTTTGGGGGATTCAGATGAGAGTTTTCTACCTTTTTTTACTACTATTATGTATCAGTCCGCTCAATGCGTGCAGTATGATAGACACCGAGCCAGAAACTTCTGTCTTTTATGCTCCTCATGCCGACGATGAAGTTTTAAGCCTTGGTCCATCGATTCTTCGACAGCTTGATAAAGGAAATAAAGTAGCTGTCGTCTTACTATCACACGGAGAAGCAAGTCAATCCCTAAAGACGATAAATGAACGATTAATCGAGAAGAAGCAAGCGCCTATTTCTAAAAAAGAATTTGGCGACTCGAGAGTAATGGAATTCAAAAAAGCCGTTACAGAATTAGAAGTGGAAGAGGAAGACGTGTATGTTTATGACCTTCCCGATGGAGAGATAAAAAAAGAAGACGTCATGAGCATCGTACTCGAAATGGAAAAACGCTACCCATCTGCGAGCCACCATACATTAACCTATAAAGATCCTCATCGCGATCACGCTGCTTCCGGCTCAGCATTAAAGAAGTTAGTAAAAGAAGGAGCTATCGATTCCGCCCGTTATTACATTCCGATACAGGAGTTTCAGAATATGGAATATGAGGATGCCTATGCCGTTCCCGAAAATCGAATGGATGAATACGACGATAGCTTAGAAGCTTATCAGTTATGGGACCCGGATGAGGATTTTTATAGCATTGGGTACATCTCGGTAAATTCTTATTTCGAAAAAGCAGAGCAGTATCATCAAAGCCGATGGCATAAATAAAGCGTGGCCAGTCCTATGTCGGTTTGTAGCTTAAAAGTGACTCATTTATTAAAATTTTAAACTGAGTCACTTTTAAATTTAACACTTAGTAGCTCATCATCTTATAAATTTTATTCCTTTATGATGAAATTTGGAGCTTTCCTTTCCAGCGTATTTTCCTTATTATTCTGTCCATTCGTTTTATCAATGGTATTATCATGTAACAAGAAACTATATTTGCCTACTGGTAAGTCATCCATCTCAGACAAATCACTTACGATTTGGTCGAATATTTCTTTATCTGGTTCCACATCAGCCTCATCCATATACAGTTGTATAAGAACACTAACCATAGCTGGATTGATTGATTCCCCTTCTAACATCTTGACCCATTCATCTTTTGAGCGATCGGGGTTCTTAAGATAGTTGTCTAACAGTTCGTCCTGTACAACGCCACCGTAAACGACCAATTTATAATAGGGAGTAGTATGGTAATTTCCAACGCCATTTTGGTTGGCGTCTTCAGAAATGCCGACTATAGGATACTCCTTCACTTTTTCTTCTACATACTGAGCTAATTTCTGAAATTTCTCTTCATTAATCCAAGCATATAAGCCACTTATAATCGCCGCTTCCACCTGACCTTCCTGCGACCAAACACCTTTTGAATCAACTGTTTCTGTCTCTTTATCCACTGGTATAATCGCATAGGAATAGAAATGTGGCTTCCCAATCGATTCGACAAACACAGTCGCTCCATCAACTGCTCCTACGATGTTATGTATCTTTACTTCAGTTTTGTACTCTTCCTTAAAATACTGTTTTACTGCCTGATTAACCTCTTCGCTATGTTCTTCCGCAATCTCATCCGTCTTGTCACCCCTCGCAAGCGTATAGCTTTCCCCTGTAAACTCTTGAACCGATACATAGTATTTGTCTTCTGATCTATTTTCTAATGTACTACTTTCTTCATTAACACATCCACATATGAACAACAGACTTAGAATGTTGAAAAGAAAGCTTTTCATAAAATCCTCCTCTCATATAGATAAAATGAAATAGGATTAGTCCAATTCATTCCAATAAAAGTAAATCTATTGTATCTTTTAATAGAAGAGATAAACAACCATCAATTTGGAGGGAGCAATGAAACAACCAATCATTCTATTCATTTTTTTATTTTTTTTAATAGCAGGCTGCCAAATAAATAATGAGTTCAAAACGACTGATCCTGAAAAAGTTGACCCTGAAGATCTACCGAAAGTAAAAGCTTTTGAAGATGAATTTACGAGAGGTTTCTTACAATCAACTGAAGAGACGAGAGAAGGATTTTATCCCTTCTTATCGGGCACGAGAAGATATAAAATGGATTTTCCTGCTCAAGCAGTAATGGATGAAAGAGGCTATTATCTACAAGATGAGACGGAGAAAATTAGTCTGGGTGTAAATGATGAGAATGCCAATACCAGAATCAATATCACCTATTTACATTTTATGACACAAAAATCGATGAAATCCAGACTTCAAACAATTAGTGAGAACTCTGACACTCCATTAAATTTTAAAAAGAAAGAATTGGAAGGTCGTTTACTTCAAAAAGCTTTTTATAAAGATAAGTATGGGTATTTTGGTTATGTAATAGTGATACAAAACACTCAACTAAATGGTGCGATCGAAATATCAACAGTATCTGAATGTAAAGATAATCGTTCAAACTGCGATCAAGTCATTCAGGACATAAAAGCTATCTACTCCAAATGGCTCGAATCGATTGTGTTTCTATCAAATCCATAAGCACGAATGAATACCATCAAACTAAAGTTCCGCAATCGACAAATAAACATTGTTTTCTTTGAAGATGACAATAAATATATTAAATGAAAACTAGTACGAATGTCCTCACTTAACTAACCATCCAAGAAAATCTCCTTGCGACATTCCCTGAAAAGGTTATCTATTGTATCTTTTAATAAGAGACCTACAACAACATATGAAGCTGGAGGATAACAATGAGATTATTTATTAGTCTACTCATGGTTTTATCTATTTTTATAGGAGGCTGTCAAATGAGTGAAGAAAATCAAACTACGGATCCAGAGAAAGTAGAGGCAGATAAACTGCCGAATGTAAATGCATTTGAAGATGAATTTACTATGGGCTTCCTTCAATCGATTAACGAAACTGAAGAAGGATTTTATCCTTTTCTTTCTAAAACTGGAGCTTATAGTATGAACTTCCCTCAAGAGGGCGTTATAGATGAAAGAGGGTATTATGTACAAGACGATAGTGAAAAATATAGTATTGGTTTTAAAGATAATAATGTAAGTACGAGAATCAACATGAAATACTATCAATTTATGAAAGCTGAATTTATGAAATCTAGCTTACAAACTCTTGAAGAAAATTTTGATCTCCCTCTACAATTTCAAGAAAAAAAACTAGACGGACGTACGATACAAAGATCTTTTTATGAAGATGAAGATGGTTACTTTGGAATTGTCGCCTTGATTCAGAACACAGAAAATAACGGGGCTATTGAAGTGACAACACTTTCAGAGTGTAGTAAGGGTAATGTTGAAAGTGACTGTAATCAAGTGATGAAAGATTACAAAACCACTACTTATAATTGGTTGGAATCCATCAAATTCATTACAGAAAGTGAGTAAACTTATGACGATTCATTTATCAAATTCCAGAGAGTTTCGTCTAAGAATAACAGAATTAGAATATAGCAATCTCTCCAATAAGGATTTCATTCAAGAAGTACAACGAATTTATCTTGAAGAATTCGGGGAAGTTCTTCCTGCTAACGTAGATATCTTTCACTCATCTGAGTCTATGAGACTTGAAGGAGATTCTTCAGGTTATGACGGTACAGCCATTCATTTTAAATCAAAAGAAAATGACATCAATGAAATTTTTGTTATTTCTCAGGGGTCCCAAGGATATGATGATTGGACTTATAACATTAAAGCAATGTTTGCTGGTAAAGATTATTCACAAGCGAGGATGACAAATGAATTTGTTAAAGATGTAAAAAACGAATTTCACATCTCGGAGAATGACAATACTGTCTCGGTAATTGGCCTTTCTCATTCACTAGCCCATAACAATAATACAACAGCTCTACTTTTGTACGATACATTTGATGAAGTCTATAGTGTAAATGGTGCACAAACTAATTACTATCAGTTATGGGTGGCTGATACTAACTTTCAAAGAGAAGTTTCAAAAAAGTTTTCCATTTCGCCTCATAACCTCAGTGCTATCTACAACATAGACCCCAAAGCTCTCGAAGCCTTCACCAAAGATTACTACAGTCAAAAAGCAAACAGGGTTCACCAGACCATCTCCTATGATGATCCGTTATATGGGACAAGTGGTGTCAGAGGATTTGTTACACTTGGGGACGTAGACATGATCGATACAAATCCCACTTACAATGGCATTCGAGAATTGGTTGATGAAATTCCTGATCATGTGATTGAAGACTTTCAGCAGCTTGCCATCAATTATACGGATGCCTCTAAAAAAGGTGGAAATGATCAAGTGCTTAAGGCTCTGGTAGGTTTCGATCCTGACCTATTAGAAGGCAATGCTATCGCAAATCTCTCTGGAACTTATCTGCTCGATCAATCAAAATTTAGTGATATGGTCGAAAGAATGAACGAAAAAGTTCCTAAGCTTCTCGATAATGTTCACGTTATTACGCAAAACGGAGACACCATTTTCGGGAAGTTAGTAGAAGCAAACTATATCACAACTGACCAAAAAAATGAGCTTATTAATGTTTTTGAGGAAGTAGAGAAAGATTTACAAGACATTGAGGATATTATTTGGAAAATGGATCAGATTCGCTACGATTCAGTGATTCCCCAACCACCTCCAATCGCTGGAGATGCGATCTTAGCTACCAGGCTTTACCATAATTACACGCAGATTCTCTCACATTTGGAGACTCTAAATAAAGAAGAATACAAACAACTGATGGATACGATCGTATCCAGTCATAGCATAGCTGAAATGCTTGAAGCTACGAGGTCTGGCAATAAATCATACCAGGGTACAGATATGGTCTACTCCACAAGTCAGAATGGTGAGCCCATCCTGGTGAACATATCCGCATCTCTTCGAATGTATCGAGATGGGAAATCCATCATTCAGGAAAAAGAAGAGGCCATTCGACGGTTCGAACTCGCTGTGAATCGAGAGATCGAGGAAGAATACTTAAAACAAAAGCATCAAGTTTTCACGAAAGTAAATGATATTGAGCAAAACCCCGCCCATTATAGCATGTATCTTCGAAAGCACATCTATTTCAGTCGACTAAGTAAAACCATTCGTCATATCTCTGTTCACGAATCTATTCCTCCTCTTCAAGGTGTTGATTTCGACTATGAACTGTCTGCTCTTCGAAAGCAAGTAACAAGAGGATATGACTATATTGAAAAATATCGCATAGCGATTGAAGACTTGTTTCGTGAAGATGACCGAGTTTCTAAGCTTTTTTCACTCATTTAAGGAGTCGACTAAGGAGGTTTTTTCTTGAAAGAATTACATTCGTTAACTGTAAAAGAACAAATTCTTGAATCCACAAGTTTATTATCTAAACAACAGCAACTTCAGGATGCCATTGACGACATTCATCATATCGATGAACAGTTTCTAAATATGGTACGGAGTATTATCATTAGCGAAGATCAGCAGGGAGAAATTGTTAAAGCAATGGAAGAAGAAACCGAGCGTTATACGATGGCAAACCGCACGCTGCTAACAGCTTTAGAAAACCAGTCTGAACAGGCGGTGAAATCGTTAAACAGACAGGCCGACGATATAAAGGTCCAGAGTCTAACGATCACATATGAAGATACTCCTTCTGCTTAACTTCCACTAAAAAGCGTCTTACCTCATGCCATAGAAAGTAAGACGCATCCTATCTTATTCACCGTTCCCCTCTCATCCTCGCAATCACTTCTTCAATAAAAATAAAAAACACCGTTCGCGTTTTTTCAAAGGGAAGCAGGCTGCTATCCTGGTGAACCTTTGATAAATAAAAAATATAGTCGGCCATGGAGTCTAGCGTATTCACATACTCTTCTAACACCAGCATGATCGTGGCGCCATTCTTCTTCGATTCAGCAAACAAATTTTCGAAGGAAGAAAATTTTCCTGTTACAGATAAAACAATGAGAAGCGTATCTTCGTCTGCGAGGCGACTCGCAAAGTCCTCGCTTTGTGCGACCGTTACATTTTTGTCAGAAGAAATCGTTAGCTTATAGCCGAAATACTCAGCACTAATAAACGATGGACCGAGTCCGTAAATAATGACCTTCTTATATTTTTCAAACACTGAAACAAAATCATCAATAAGCGCTGGATCGAAATTTTCTAAGAACTGGATCAGGCGATCAATCTCACTGGACTTTTTCTGCTTTTCCGTATAAATTTGCTGGCCGCTAAAGTACAGCTTGTACTGCTTAAAGTTATCAAACCCTAATTTCCGCACCAGTTTTGATACTTTCGACGGCGACACCTCACACAGTTCAGCCGCCTCAATAATTTTCAACTTATCGTTCGTCGCCACAACTTCCGATAGCTTGCGGTGAACGTCTTCCTCTAGTTTTGTTAAATGATTCGTATCTAATTTAATCATACTCTTCCATTCCTTTCGCCTCATCCAGATACTCGCGCAGCGAAAACAAGCAATCGTTATTTCCTATTCGAAAATAACAATTGCTTTTCTCTCATTTGAGCCGATTGATATCAACAGATCCTACCCTACCATGATTCCCCAAGAAAGCTTATTTAAAAATCGGATAAGAAAGTTTGAAAATCTCGTCCGTATGCTTTCGCACCTGCTGCACAACGGTTTCATTTACTTTTTTATAAAATTGGTGATTCTCCCCATTTGGTTTAAACGTTTTTTCTGTTTTCACCATTGTGTCGATCGCTTCGGAAAAATCTTCGTAAATCCCTAAGTACGTCGAAGCGCTAATCGCTGCCCCTAAACAGGCGCTACTATTTCCTTTTCTTCGATGGACAGGTAAGTTGAACACATCAGCGAGAATTTGCATCATAAGATCGCTCTTTGAACCTCCGCCAATCACGACGACTTCATGCAATTCTAAATTAATTTCCTCTACCATCTCATCAATATTGTTTTTGATATTAAACGCAATCGCTTCTAGGATGGAACGGTAAATGTGATACCTGGAGTGACGTTGATCAAAGCCAAGCATGAGCCCTTTTCGATACGGCTTATCAGGGGAAGCGAGCCAATCAAGAATTGTGATTAAGCCGTCGCTGCCCGCCGGTACTTCCTCTGCTTTCTGGTTTAAAAATGCTTCCTCTGAAATGCCTAACTTCTCGGCTTCCGTTAAAAGCTCTTCACCGATTAATTTCTTAAACCAGCTCACCGTCCACAAGCCCCGTCGAATCCCGTTCGACTCATAAACGTATTTAAATGGAATCGAAGCAAACGTAGGGAAAAAGTTTTTTGCATCCTCATAATAGTGCTCTCTCAATAACATCGAAGAAATAAAGGTGCCGAGTGAAATCATTATAGAGCGATCATTTTGAATCCCTGACCCTAGCACTTCGACTGCTTTATCATTTGAAGTGGCGACAACTGGAATCCCTTCTGCAAAACCAAATTCCTTTGCTAGCCCACTACGGATTGATCCAAGCTTTTCACCTGGCTTCACGAGATTAAAAAGCATCTCTCTGCGTAGCCCATTTTCGTGAATCACACGATCATCCTTCGACCAGTCCAACGTTTCGCGGTCAACCGGCCAAAATACTTCACAATTGCCCGCGGTATCATTATACTCTCCAGTTAATCGCAGTCCTAAATAACCTGAGGTGGTCGTCACATACTGAACGCGATCATCTTCGTGCTCGTATGGTTTAGATAATCGAGCATCCATCCAGCTAATCGCTGGATGGGCTAAATCACCATCTTCGTTTAACAAAACGCGACAGCAGCGGATCGTACACAAGCCAATCGCTGCAATGTCACTTGGATCACCTGAAAAATTCGCTAAGCAATTTTTCACAGCGTAATAGACGCTATCCCATAAATCATCATCTGGATGAATCACGACGCCTGGTTCAGGCGTTAAAGTTTCCCGTAGCGTCTGTGAACCAAAGGCTACTTCATGGCCTTCCATATCATAGATCACTACTTTTGTGCTTTGTGAGCCATTATCAATGCCCATAATGTATCGATTCGCCATAGTTTCCCTCCTCTTAGCTGCGAATGTATTTTTTCACTTCGCTCGGTTGAGGGAAAATTGTTCCATGATTCATAATGCCTTTTGGATCAAATGCTTCTTTTAATTTTTCAAGCATGTAATACGCAGATCCGTGCTCTTCCTTCGTCCATTCAGAACGGTACTTCCCGATTCCGTGGTGGTGACACATCGATCCACCCATCTTCAATGTTTCTTCGATAATAATCTCGTGAATCGGATGGTGGTAGACGCGCATTTCATCTTCTGGTGCGCAGTTAATTGTATAGTTATAAACAAAGTACATATTCGTTCCATTTAGATAGCTATGAGACGAGTGACCCCCAAGCATCGTCAGCTCATCGGCACGATCAAACTCATTCTTAATACGCTCAATCACATTGTTGTAGAGCTTCGGGATTGTTTCCCAATCCGCTGATACTTCCGTCGTAAAGCCATCATGAGAATTGTGATCGATCATATCCTGAACTTCTCGCTCAATTCGGCTTTCATCCCAGTTCAAGTTGTTGAACCATGTTTCAATAAGTGAGGAATCGACCTTCTCAACAATACCCGACTCGAATTTTTCCACGGCTTCTTCAATTCCCGTATTTGTTGCTTCTACAATGCCTTTAGGTCCTTCCGTCGTGAAAATCAACACACAATGATCTTTATAAAAATGCTCAAAATGCTGTCGTGCATCTTCTTCTGAGTAAACGCGTGCAACAGATGGGCGGTAGCCGTTTACCATTACTTCGCGTAACACTTTAATACCTGTTTCTACATCTTTAATGAGGTAGCCGTGGAACGAATTATTTTCGGGCATATACTTGAAAATTTTCACCGTTACTTCTGTAATATAACAAAGTGCGCCTTCATTCCCGATCGCAATGTGGCGAATATCAGGGCCGCCAGAACGTCGCGGTACATTTTTAATTTTCGAAACCTGTCCTTCTGGAAAAACACATTCAAGTCCAACGACCATATCTTCAATCGCACCATATAAAGTAGAAAACTGCCCGATACTTCTAGTGGAAACAAGGCCACCAAATTGTGCCACTGGCTTCGATTGCGGGGAGTGTCCCGTCGTATAGCCTAGCTTGCGAAGTTCATCTTCCAATGTTTGCAGCTTCACACCAGACTGAACCGTTGCCTGCATGTTGTACGTATCCATTTTAATAATTTCATTCATCTTCGATCCATCGATGACGATCGATGTTTCCTTCCAGTTCTCAAGACCGCCTTCAGTGCCTGTTTTCCCGCTTCTCGGGATCACGTTAATGTTATTTTCGTTACAGAACATGAGAAGGGTCTTTACTTCTTCTGAGGACTGAGGGTACACAATCGCAAGTGGTGATGGAACATCAAGGACATTTTTCGTTTTGGCGTACTTTTTGTAACGGTCCGCAGAAGCATCATAGAGCGCCTCTTCACTCGTTACAATTTGTTCCTCTGAAAGTAGTGATGTTAACTGTTCTAATAGGTTATGCATCATCAATTCTCCTTTATCGTTATCATAGTTTAATAGAAATTATCGAACGAGATAGCCACCATCAACGTTTAGTAGCGTGCCGTTTACATAGTTGGAAGCGTCAGATGCAAGAAAAACAACCGCTCCCATCAGATCCTGGATATTCCCCCAGCGATTTGCTGGAATGTGGTCGAGAACACGCTGATTGCTTTCAAGATTGTCTCTCGTACTTCTCGTTACGTCCGTTGCAAAGTAACCAGGCGCAATGCCATTAACCTGAATATTATATTGAGCAAGCTCATCGCAATATGCTTTCGTAAATCCGGCTAAGCCATGCTTTGTCGCTGCATAAGCTGGCGACCACTGACCACCAAGATACGAAAACAAGGAACACGTATTAATGATTTTTCCACTTCGCTGTGGAATCATTTGCTTGGCTACTTCGTGCGACAGTTCAAATGGCGCATTTAAGTTAACAGATACCATCTTATCCCAATGCAATCTAGTAAACTTTGTCACGTCTGGTTCGTTAATGTTAATCCCGGCATTGTTGACAAGAATATCGATTTGACCAAAAACACTTAAGCATCGATCAACGACCGCTTTACAAAAACCATCTTCTGTGAGATTCCCAATCATTAAATGATAGTGAACGCCTTCCGCTTCAATCAATTCCTTTGTCTGGTTATCATCTTCTGCCATACTTACCGCAAAGATGTCGGCTCCAGCTTTCGCTAACGCTAGGGCAAACCCCTGTCCAATCCCTGAATTGCCTCCAGTAATGATCGCTACTTTTCCTTTAAGACTAAAAAAATTCATCGTAAAATCGGTGATCTGTTTTAAATCGGGGTTCATCCTCCATCTGGCCACCTTTCAGAATATTTCAACTAGGTTCATTCTAATAGCTGGGAAAATGAATAGCAAGTATTTTACGAGAAATTTCTCTTTTTGAAAGTTAAATAACTTAGTACAAGGAAAATTTTCTATCCCAACAGAAGGAAGATTTAATTTCATGACCTGTTGTATAACAATCACACTAGATACTAGCAACTAAAAGAAAAATAATGTTCGATAAAAGATTCGCTTTCTTTCAAAAGTGTTTTTCATTCAACTTTTATTATCCTAATATATAAAAAATGGATCTCTTTGGTGTATAACTCCTTCTAACATCATGTGTTTTGGTAATCTTATACCATTGACAAAATAGTATTACATTCTTATTTTATTTATAAAAGCCGTTTGCGAGACAGGGGATGACAGTGATATTCAGGGGAGTAAGAGAAGTAGATGCGGTTCGGTGGGGCGATTCATTTAAAGTCATACGGGAAAATGGAAATTATGTGTATACTTACTGTGAATCAAAATTGTTAAAAAAGTTAGGCTATACTCGAAAGCAACTAATCGGTAAAACGCTTTTTGACGTTCTTCCAATGCAAACGGCAATTGAGAAGCAAGGCTTCTATACGAAAATATGGGAAGGTCAAACGCTAGAGTATGAGATTGAGTTAGAGGGAAAACTTCATCTTGTCGTTGTTCGTCCCATTTATCATGAAGGTATTGTCGAAGAAGCGATCGGGATATGCTTCGACTTAAATCATAAAAAAAGATTACAAACGCTTAATGGAGCTCTTGGAAAATTAATTGTAAAACAAGGAACAGACTTTTTATTTATTTCGTGTCATGAGATTGTTTTTCTTGAACGTAAAAATAGAAAGACGAGTATTTATACTAAGGATAAGGAATACATTGTGAATGATTCACTAGCTAGCTTAATGAAAACGCTTGATGCGAGTTTTATCCTTTCACACCGGTCTTTCATTATTAATATTAAGAAAATCGAAGTGATTAAACAAACCGGTCAAAGTTATGAAGTTCATTTTAAAGGTTTAACAAAAAAAGCCAGAATTTCAAAGAGTAATCTTGAACAACTTCCTCATTTACCGAACTAAACCAGTGGTTTCACTGGTTTTTTATTTTTATGCTTTTTTGTCTCACTCCAACAATCCCTTTCCTTAACTCAACTAAAGCCAGTTCCAATGAATTGTTTTAGTGTTTTAAAGCGATTGGACGAGATAGATATTTAGTCCTATTATTTAATAAAGATCGTGGAATATATAACCACTCTTGTTAAAAGAAGGGGTGATCATCTGGACGGAATTTACCATTGCTTTCAAGCAGTTTGGGATATTAAAACATGGAAAATCTACGGTTATGAAGCTCTAATCAGGCATGATGGCTACGATTCCGTTAACGACCTGCTTCAAACAGCTCAACAGGAGAATGCTTTATTTGAATTAGATTTAATGTCTATTTCAAAGGCCATCCAAGTTCATACTTCTTTTGCTCCGTCTTCCTATTTATTTTTAAATATTCATCCTTCAACAATTCTCCATCCTGATTTCGAGAAAAGAGTCAAAGCTTACATGATTACACATCAACTAAAATCACCTAAATTCATTTTAGAACTGACGGAAGGTGACTTGCTTTCAACTTGGGAAAATAGCAGTTTTATCAAACGCATTAAATGGCTAAAAGAATTAGGATTTAAAATTGCGTTAGATGATGTTGGACAAGGCACCGCTTCTTTAAAACGATTAATTGAAATCAAGCCCGATGTTGTTAAAGTAGATCGCTTTTTTTCAGTAGACCTTTCTGAAGACGAACACAAACAAAGTTTGCTACGCAGTATCCGAAACTATTGTAAAGAGTATGAACTGTTATTTATTATCGAAGGAATTGAACGAGCAGAAGATTTATCCATGGCCAAATTCCTTGATATCGATTATGCACAAGGGTACTTACTTCAGGAACCATATTGTCTGAAGAAAACGAGTGGTCGAACAGGATAGCGTGTAAAAGAGGGAGGGTTTCAGGGTGAAAAAGAAGCTTGGCGATTTAAAGATAGGAGATATATTAGAAAAAGATATTTGGAAAGGCGATATTTTATTGCTTAAAGAAGGAAGTCAAATTACCAAACCCAAGCTAGACAAATTGAGACGTTGGGGCGTTACGTCTATTGTTGTGTCTAAAAAAACGCTACCTTCTTTCCAAAAATCAGTCCACTCCCTATCGAAAAAGAAAAATAAAATGACCATTTTCTATGGAAAAAACCAATTAATTGATCATGAGGTAAAGCTCCGAAAATTGTTTTACGAAACGCTTACGGAACTTGGACATGAGTATCGCTATGGCCATGCCTTACAAGATCAACATACCCTTAAATGGTTGGAAGAAAGGTTTTTAACGACTATCTCCAATACTGAAGTATTTCAATTAATGATGGAGTTAAAAGAATACGATACTTATAGCTATCATCATTCGATCGATGTCTTTATGCTGAGCTCTCTTTTAGCTAAAAGACTTGATTACTTAGGAAGTGAAGAATTTTCAATCGGCACAATGCTCCACGACATTGGAAAAACCGTTATTCCGACGAATCTCCTCAATAAGGAAGACTCCCTTTCTGATTTTGAATTCCAGATTATAAAGTCTCATGCTGTAGAAGGCTTTAACCTTCTAAATGGAAAAGGATTTCCGAAATCAATCTCTCGCTACTGTCGAACTCATCATGAACGACTTGATGGATCAGGTTATCCGAAGGGGATAAAGGCAAAATCTTTAACCGTCTTTGACCGAATTTTAATGATTGCTGACACGTACTGCGCTCTTACTTCCAATCGCCCATACCGAAAAAGTTTTACAGCAAATGAAGCACTTCTCATTATGCTTGGAAATTCCGAACAGTTCGACCCTACTATTCTACAACAATTGATGTTGGAAATCGGCGTTTTCCCAGTTGGTTCAGTTGTTTCATTATCAAATGGCAAAAAAGCAAAAGTAGTCGAAATCAATGATTACCAGCCTTTCGCTTCCTTCGTTACATATCTTGAAGGATTAAAAGATTCCATTCTTATTTCAAAAGAGTCTTCTCTTAGCATTACGAGTATTCAGTTGGATCATTAATCATGCAAAACCAGGATAAGGGCTCTCCTTATCCTGGTTCGATCTTCACCTTTTATTTCATTTTGATAACCTTACTCTCCATCATAGTTGCTATCAGGGAGCGTATCCCAGAAAGACGTATCCGCTGAATCAATGGAATCGTCCGCTAGCGCATTGAGACTCGCCTTCATTGCTGTTACGGCCTGTTGAATTAAGTAGCCATTGCTCTTCTGCCCGAGCACATAATCATCGCGATAATGATCGGCCATGCCTCGCATTTCAAAGAGAAGCGTGGCAATGCCATATTCCATCGCAAGTCCGTTTCGACTAATCGTTGGCGCACTACCGCCTGGATACTTCGAAAGCAGTCCATATCCTTTTGCTTCAACGGCGTTGTACACGACCGCACCCAGTTCCTTCGACTGCTCCACGACTTCCGGATCAACATTCTCGTTTGTCGGATACAGAATCGATCCTGACACAAGTTCTCCTGTGTCTCCTAGTGTCGTTTGTGTTCCTTGATGATGCAAATCGATCATATAATCCGGCGAATATTTTTGCAGCACATTTTCATGAAGGGCTTTTGTTTCAGGCTGCTCGCGATCGACGTGATCACGATTCAAATCCACTTCGTTCGCATTATAGCGCGTATGCGTGCCAGAAACATAGTCTGCTAAGGAAAAGTTCACGTCCCCTTCTGCCCCGTCCACATTAAGTCGCGGCGCGATCAGCACATTCACGTTATCCAGGATATTTTGCACGTTTTTCCCATTTGACGATAAATATTTAATCATTTCAAGAGCGCCTTCTGTCGTTAACGTTTCGTTCCCGTGCTGCTGCGTCAAAAAGAGGATGGTGGGGTTATCCTGATCCATGCTTCCAAACTTCGCAAGGTAAAGATCTCTCCCTTTCACCGACTGACCGTACACTTCAAGTTCCAGCGCATCTGATCGCTGTTCAATTTTTTCTAAAAAGCTCACCATTTCTTCATAAGAATGGAGACGCTCGTTTTTAATCGTTTCATTGCCACCATAGTTCGGTCCATTCGGTCCGTTCTCACCGGCTAGCGCGATATTCCCTGTTAAAAAGGATCCTGACACTAGCATCGTTCCTGCTACTGTTAACGTTAGAATTTGTTTTTTCACTGTAATCCTCCTAAATCGTTTTCGCTATTATTGAATCCGCTTACAAAACTACTAACTTACCGTTCAGTTAAAGGAATATCGTTATACGCATTAGGATCGATCTCGTATACATCCCCACTCGTCACGCCATCAATAATCCCGTAAAGACCAATTTCAACCGCTTTAATGAGTCTGCCTTTTTCCTTTTGACCGTAACTTTGCGTTTGCCCAGTCACTTCGAACAGCACAGCGCCACTTCCATTAAGAGCAAATGATCCGAGAGCGGTACCAGGTAAATCAAGATCTTGCGGATAGAGCGTGATATGATCAAATGGCGAATTGCCTCGTTCCTGGAGCGCGTTGTAAGCCGCAACATTTAACTGTTTTGAAAAATCACCATCGTATGTATCAGCATACTCCCTGTACTTTTCTCCTTCTTCGCTAGTAGGGTCTTGAACAAAATCGCCTGAAATGGAAAGCGTGACTTTATCATCCGTTCCCTCAACGAAATATTCTCCCTGGTGATGCAGGTCAACAAATACATCGACTTTACCAAACTCACTCATCAATCCTTTATACACATCGCGAACGGTTTGCGCTTCAGGTGTAATGTACCAGCCAGGGTTCGAAGAGTTACTTGGAAAATCTTCCGGTTGTGGCACGTAATTTAGATCTGGATTAAAATCACGGTTTACGTCAAAGCCAGGGTTCGACGCATAATCCCAATATTGATTCGTATACGTGTAGTAGTTCCAGGATGGAGACGCACTCGCGAGCTGAGGAAAATCTTCTACGACTTCACTCCATGACATGTCATTCCCACGACGATTTAACTCGGTCGCATCTGGGTTGATCATCGGCATTGCGACAATGGTCACATCGCTTCGAATTTTCTTCGCTTCAGGTGAATTCGAACCTAACTGCTGAAGTAAATTTAACAGAGCCGCCGTTCCTGTCTTTTCGTTTCCATGAATTTCACTTTGAACGAGGATTACTTTGTCACCTGAACCAACCGTTGCTGTATAAATTTCACGGCCTAGATTTGAGTAACCAGCCACTTCCACATTTACTTGTCCCTGGCTGTTCCGATCAATTTGCTGAAGTTTTTTACTGAGCTCCGCATGACTAATAAATCCTGAAATGGCGTATTCCTGACTTTGTGCTTGAACAGGTTTGTCGTTTGGTGCTGCCATCGTGGGACTAGCAAATACGGATGACAATAATAACGTACTGCACAACAAGGATACTTTTTTCTTCACGTCATTCCTCCTCTATATTAAAAGACATTACCATTCTGTCATTCTCGCTTTTTGTCCCCTTCCCTCTACCATCTAGTGAAAACGAAACGTTTGAACTAACCCATTTGGGAAAAATAGGTCGATTTACACGGAGTTTTTTTAACTCGCTGTTCAAAAGAAAAGGACATTTGACGGAGAGACCTATCTCTCAAAAAAAGTTGGCTCCTACTATCTAACCTCAAAGGATTGAATTGAGTGATATTTAAAAAGGACCTTTCCTTAGCACGTGAAAAAAAGCGTACAGTTGTTTTATTAAATAAAAATGATAAAAGCCAGTGAAGCGAACAATTCGTTCAACTTCACTGGCCTTTTTGTCATTTATTTAATCTTTAATCCCACATGGTCTTTCACAGTAGAATAAATGATTAACTCTTTATTTGATTGTAATGGAATGACCAATTCCTCCTCCATACGGATAGGCACTAACGTTTGTTCATAATCGTCATACGTTAAATAGAAAATATACCCCGCCTTAGAAATGTTTTGGAAATCCTCTACCTTCATACTAAGTTCCATAACGCCTGACTCTTCTTCTTTCACATGAAGATCAATAACTTCAACCTCTTCAATATGCTTTCTGTGCTGAAGTTTGACACGTTCAAACGAAGGTACCGTATGACCAGTCACCTTCAATTTCAACTTGACCTCGTTATGTGATAACGCCACTTCCGCAGATTCAATCACAAATGGAATGGGCACGGCTACCTGTTTATGATGATCGATGTCCACCGTGTGATAAGGTCGAGATTCAATCATTTGTGGTGTTTTATTTTTTTCGTTTTTCGACCAGTCTATTAATTGTTCAAGTTCACCGTATTTTTTCTCTGAATACAACTTATAAATCACCTGACTAATTGGTTTAATTAAATTGTCTTCAATTCGATAAGGACGGTTGTACCCCTCAAAAACGTCAATGACTTCTTGAAATTTATCATAGTACATTTGTTTATCTTCACTTTTCAAAAAATGCTTTCGATCAAAAAGTCGTGTAATGCTATCAAACTCAATTAATCGGTTCACAATCATTTTTTCTTCAGAAGGTGGAAGCTGCTTATCTAATACATACTTTAATACCTTAATATTTGAATCCATTTTTTCAATAATATCCGTTTGTTTCGTAAGTGAATCATTTCCATCCATTCGATTTAAATAATAGACTGGTTCAGTAGTGGTAGAAATTTCAGGTGACTTTAACAGCACATCAATGAAAAACTGTTTATCTTCGGCATATTTCATTTCTGGATAACGGATTTTATTCTTCTTTAATACATCTAGCTTCATCATTCTAGCACGTGGACCAAGATGATAGAATAAGTGCTTAATTGAAAATGGCGAGACTCCTTCTCGCTCTTGACTAGACTCATATCGCCCAATAATCGACTTTTTCTTCGAATCCACCTGAATGGACTTTCCAACAGCATAATTAACTTTCGTCTTCTCCATTAGTTCATACAATACTTGAATGCCGTCATGAGAAAGCCAATCATCTGCATCCAGAAACATCGCGTATTTCGATTTTGCTAGATGGGCACCAAGGTTTCTTGGAAACGCCGGTGTGCCTGTATTTTGTTTTAAAAAGACTGAAACAATATTAGGATACAACTTAGAAAACTTTCTCATTAAGTGACGAGATCCGTCATTCGATTGATCATCTACAAGAATCAAGGTTATATTTTCGAATCCAATTGTTTGAACGATAACAGAATCAACCGTTTTCTCTAAATAATCAAACGCATTATATACCGGAACAATCACTGTCACTTTCTTTCGCTTTTCTAACTGCTTTCTATTCATTATTTCATAAGGAACCTGAGTATAATAATCATCTTCTATTTTTGACTTAAGTTTTGAAATGAAATTCATTTTGTTTCCCTCACAATAGTATAGTGATATATCTTCTATTTTCCAAAGAAAGTAATAGTATATCATCTTATCAATTAAACAGCATTATCCTGGCATCAATCCTCTCATCCAGCGAAAACAAAAAAGCCAGGATGAGTTCTTAACTCCTGGCTTATCGCTATTTATCGTTAATGGCTCTATTTGCTAAAATGCCCCTGATCCTCCGCCCCCGCCACCTGCACCAGTTCCTCCGCCACCACTGCCAGCAGCGGATACCGCAGTATGTTGATCTGCTTGATCAAAGCCAGATTGAAAGGTTTCAGCAAGAAGAAGATAAACCATCCAATCATTATTGGTTGAGGTGTAAGCGGACATCTTACGTTTCCCTGCTCCGATTTGGTACAACAAAGCAGGCACTTGTTCTTCCTTTTCCCACGATTTCCACTCATCACTTAGCTTAAGTGGGGTTAGTTCTTCCTTTACCCTTCTTCCCTCTTCATTTAATGGTCGATACGCAATCGCAAAAATGAGGAAGAATACAAAAAGCAGACTAACTGAAAACATCCAGAAAAACAGTTTATGGTAGGCAAACAAAATGATGCTAATAAAAGATACCAGTCCAGCTATACCTGAAATCCAGCGTGTCTTCACCGCTTTTTCAGTTAGATTATATTCCTTATACTCTCTCCGTACCGCTTCCTTCCAAGCTGAGAAACTTCTTTGGTACTTCTCATGGTTTTTCTTCTCTTCCACATAGCGTTCCAAATCATCAATGTGAAAAGTCGTACTAGAAGCAATGTCATCAAACAACCATTCAATTAATCTCGTTTCATGTTCATAATCCGTCTTTCTGCTGATCAGCTCAAACTCTTCATCCGATATTCTTTTGATATTGCCCTTTCTTACGAGCTCAAGTAGAGAAGCGATAACGGTAGAAGTTTTCAAGCTGCCAGCTGTAAATAAAAGCATTGCCGGTAAGCTCATGTTTGTATCAGGAAACCGCCCATTACCGCTGAGTCTTCGTTTCACTTCATTGCCAGTCTGCCTTCTTCTCAAAATTGCCTGAACGATTAATCCAGCTGCAGTTAGAAGCAACACCCCAACAATGACGGGGGCAAACTCACTCCATTGTTCTTTCGCTGCCGCTTTTGCAGCTACTTCTGCATCCATTTTCTCTTTTTCGGCAAGAATCTGATCAAGCATCGGTTTCTCAGCTGTCAGAGACGCTCCAGAAAATAGTGAGGGATCATACGCAACGCGAATATCCCCTTTTTCTTCGCCTGGCACTTCACCTAAATGGAACACAACTGTTCCATCCTCAATTGATTCAACCGTATCATAAGCTTCATCATAGCCGTATGCTACTTTCACCTCTGTAGGCTTAGGAGGGATAACGGTAATCGTCATGTCTTCGTAAGTCGTTTCATTGCTATCATCGAAAAAGGGGTGATAAAACTGAGCGACATCTTCAAACCGTTCCACGCCTTGACTAATCGTGTAAGTGAGATCAATCGTAACAGTTTCATCAAATCCCCCACGGTAGACTTTATAGAGCTCTCCCTCTTTCTTCACCTTCAGTTTCTCTCCATTTTCGGAAGCTTGAACGCTTTTTATCGTCGTATTTTCTTTTGGAATCAGCGTTCTCGTTATACCGTTAAAATCACCATCAAATTGATACGTATGGGTTTCGGTTACATCCACCTGGCCATTTTCACGCAATTGGGCAGTAATATCCGTGGATTCAATCGAAAACTCAACGGCCCATACATTCGTTGGAATAAACAATAGAAATAGAAAAATACAGAAACCTAGCATTTTTTTCATAGGGTTACCCTTCTTTCCGGTACATTTTACACCTGCAACGCGATCACTTTATATACGAAAAAACAGGAGAAAAGTTACAAATCAAATTGAAACAAATGAGGATTTTTCATAACATGTTCTCTTGTTAAAAAAAGAAAAAAGCAATGCAAACGGTTGCGTAAACGTTTGATATTGTTATATACTATTCAAGGAAAACGCTTTATCTTATTAAAAAAGTATTCCTTTATTGTTTTACTATAATTAAGGAAAAGATCCTTATTTATAAAGCGTTATCATCATATAAGTACTCTAGTAAAGAAACGCACAAGTCACGATACCAACAGCATATATTTTTTATTGTTAATGCAAGCGATTGCACGAATTGATCCATTTTTCCGCACCATTCGCGTCTCATTACATATGTACAGGAGGAAAACGATGTTACAAGAACAGGTTGCTACAACTAGCGAAAAACGATATCAAAAAGAATTGCCCGCCCTGCCACTTACGACAATTTGGTTAATTAGTTTCGGATTTTTGGGTGTTCAGATGGCCTTTTCATTGCAAAGCGCCAATATGGGACGGATCTTCCAAACGCTCGGGGCAGATCCTCATAATCTTGGATTATTCTTCATCCTACCACCACTTGCCGGATTAGTCGTGCAGCCTTTAGTTGGTTATTTTTCCGACAGGACATGGATACCAGGACTTGGTCGCCGCATCCCATATCTACTCGTTGGAGCTGTAGTTGCCGTCATTGTGATGTGCCTCTTGCCCAATTCAGGTAGTTTTGGATTTACGGCAGTAACAGCGATGACGTTTGGCGCCATTGCCATCCTGTTTATGGATGTCTCCTCAAACATGGCGATGCAGCCATTTAAAATGATGGTTGGCGACATGGTAAACAAGGAACAAAAAGGATTCGCCTATTCGATCCAAAGCTTTCTATCAAACAGCGGTGCTGTGCTAGCAAGTATTTTCCCGTTTCTATTAACGATGATCGGTATTTCAAACAGTGCTCCAAAAGGCGTAGTACCGCAATCAGTTGTTCTTTCCTTTTATGTTGGAGCCGGTGTTCTTATCATCTGTAGTCTTATTACAGTTTGGAAAGTAAAAGAGTACACACCAGATGAGTTTGCTGTCTATCACGGCATTACAAAAGAATCAACGAAAGAAAAAGTAAACGTTTTTAAATTACTTGGGAGCGCTCCAAAAGTATTTTGGACCGTTACGCTCGTTCAATTATTCTGCTGGATGGGTTTTCAATACTTGTGGACATACGGCACAGGTGCCATTGCGTTAAACGTTTGGAATACAAGCGATCCTTCTAGCGCAGCGTACCAAGATGCAGGAAACTGGTTTGGGATTTTAACAGCGGTTCAGTCAATCGGCGCCGTCCTCTGGTCTCTAGCATTATCTCGTATTCCAAATAACTCAAGAAAGTTCTACTATGCAATTAGCTTACTATTAGGAGGAATCGGATTTGGATCCGTCTTCTTCGTTCACAACCAGTGGGCACTGGTGATTTCCTTTATTCTTATAGGAATTGCATGGGCAGCCATGATGACCTTCCCATTCACGATTCTAACGAATGCACTAAAAGGGAATAATATGGGAACCTATCTTGGACTCTTTAACGGTAGCATTTGCTTGCCGCAGATCATTGCTTCATGCTTAAGCTTTGTTCTGTTCCCACTGATCGGATCTTCTATGCCGTTTATGATCTTGCTTTCAGGCGTGTTTCTAGTGGTTGGGGCGTTGTCTGTACCGATTATTAAGGAGACTTATGCGAAGTAATTAATTGGAATCAGCGGGGAATCAGCGGGACGGTTCTGCTGATTCTCCTAACTTTATATAAACAAAAAAACAGGTGAATCATGTGATTGATTCACCTGTTTTTTAAGTCTTGTTGTCATCAAAATTTACTAGTTTCATGACTTACTATCATTTTGCTTTTGTCTTTCTTGTTTATTGAATCACGAGAACCGTCCCCATGATGCCCCTATCCCATCTTCGCCAACTGCTCATACACCTCACGCAAATTCCTAAATCCCACCTCCTGAATTCTCTTCAGGTAATAACACCAAAGCTCTGCCGTCATTTTGGCGTCGCCGAGGGCATGGTGGCGATCTTTCACTTCAATTCCACAATCTGCACAGCAGTCTTCCAACTGAAACCCTTTTAGGTCAGGATTTGCGATTCGAATTAAAAACGACGTATCCACAATGCGATGATCAAAATTGGCTCGCATCAAACTCCAGGTGGCATGCTGCATGAAGGCCTGTTCATGCTTGGCATGATGTGCGACTAAGGTGTGGCCTTTAATAAATTCATAAAAGCGAGCGAGTACATCTGATAGGGGTGGCGCTGAATCGAGATCTTCTGCTTTAATGCCCGTTAATTCGGTCACCTCTTCAGAAGGGGCTGTATTTGACTGAACGAGTGAATAAAAGGTCTCCTCCTTGATCGTTTCACCCGTTACCTTCACAGCTCCGATTGACAGCATCGCATCTCCTTTATTCGGATAAAAACCAGTTGTTTCAAGATCAAACACAACAACACGTAATTCATTTAAAGGTACTTCCAATGTGTTCTTCATTTTAATTTCTTTTTGCATCTGTCTCAACATGGAAATGTGATGAGGATTGGATTGGTCTTGAATTGATGCGTACATGCTCGTATTCACTCTACCGGACAGTTGTTTTAAATATTGAACCATTTGATTCATCCGCATTTAGGAACACCCTTTTTCGATGGTCTTTGTGGTGTCATTGTATAGCTCAATTCCTGTTTTCATCATCTCTTTAAGCTCTTTCTTTTGTTCTTTCGGGAGAGAATCAATCGTCACGTAATGAACAGCTTCATAATTCTCTTGTTTTCCATACACGAGGCGGAACTGCAAAAGCTGCCTAAATTTATCTTTGTAATCGTGATTTTTAAAGCGGCTCATTTTATCGGATAAAGAATCAAGCCTTGATAAAGTGGACGTTTTCATTACTCCTTCCTTTAACGCAAGAACTCTAACCGCATTTACATACGGAAATAAAGCCGTCTGTTTTAAATTGATTTCTCCGGTGTGGGAACCATGCGTTTCAACGAGCAGTTGACCGAATACACCAATCCCCTTTTGTAGCCGCATCGTATTTGTTAACATTCTTTTTAATAAGTATGGTGATTCAACGATTTGATTGTGAATCACTTGCTTTAAATCTTCAATAAACGACTCTGGACCGACTAACACTCTTGCATCAATAAAAATCAATAAGTGTCGGATCGCTTCAAAACTTTCATCCTCCATCCAGTTTTCAAGCTGCCGTTTCCACTCATCTACAGATTTACACCAAAGTGGATTGGACGCCATCACATTTCCATCACAGTATTCATACCCAACCGAATGGAGTCCATCCGAAATTTCTTTTCCAAGCCGAAGAAAATAGTCTTGTGCCTCGTCGCTCGTCATTTCATAAACAATCCCATGATCCTGGTCGCTCCATAACGCTTGTTCAAATCGACCTCCGCTTCCCATTAAAAAAAATGAAAAAGGAGAGGGGGGAGCTCCCCACTCTTTTTTCACTTTCTCTAATGCACGATGCACGACTTGACCGATCAGGTGATCATGGAAATGATTCAGCTCAGAATGATCTGTGGCAACATGGTTGATTTGTTGTTGTCTCATGTTCTTTAGATCTTCATAGGTATGATCATCTTCCATATCGATAGCCCCTTTGCTTTTCGATTAACCGGACTTTGAGCTGCTTTCTCCTTGATGTCCTGATTGGTGGCGCGTTTCCAAGAATTCTGGATAGCCATAGCTACCATGTTCACTCAGATCAAGACCGATAATCTCTTCTTCTTCTGTAACACGTAAACCGTTAAGCACTTTCTTAATGATCACTAACAGAATAAAGGAAACAATAAACGCATAAGCACCACTCACACCAACGCCAAGCGCTTGAACGCCTAGCTGCTCGAAACCGCCACCGTAGAAAAGTCCAGGCTTCCCAACCGTCGCAAGTTCAGGTGTTGCAAACAAACCGTTTGATAACGTTCCCCATACCCCTGCTACACCGTGAACAGATAACGCAAAGATCGGATCATCCACTTTCCGTTTTTCGAAAAATCTCATGCTGTAAAATACAATGAATCCTGCAATGAGTCCAATGACAACAGCAGCCCACGTATCAACAAAAGCACAGGAAGCCGTAATCGCAACCAGTCCAGCTAATCCACCGTTTAGCATTGTTGGTACATCTGCTTTTCCTGTCACTGCCCAGGCAACAACTAAAGCGGCGACAGCTCCAGCCCCTGCTGCCAAGTTGGTATTCATCGCAACAAATCCAAAGAATGCAGCGTCAGCTGATAACGTACTACCTGCATTGAACCCGAACCAACCGACCCATAAGACAAGCACACCAAGTGCAGTAAATACCTGGTTGTGTCCAGCAATGTTGTTTGGAGAACCATCTTTATTGTATTTTCCAATTCGCGGTTTTAAAAGAATCGTTGCGGCAAAAGCGCCCATTGCACCTGTTAAGTGAACAACTGTAGAACCAGCAAAGTCTTGTTTTCCATGCTCCGCTAACCAGCCACCGCCCCAAATCCAGTGCGCAATCACCGGATAAACGAGAACGGAAAATAATACTGCAAACAGAATATATGCTGTTAATTTCGCTCGTTCGGCAAAGCCACCAAAAGCGATCGTTAAGGAAATTCCTGCGAACGCAAGCTGGAATAAGAAGAAAACCGGCGCCGAAAGTCCTAACCCTTCAATTTCATAACCTGAATAGAAAAAGTCCGATAAACCAAAGAAGGCATTCCCTTCTCCGAAAATTAACCCATATCCAACTGCCCAAAACACCAAAGAAGCAATCCCAAATGTAAAGATCGTCTTCCCAGCAATATGGCCAGCATTCTTCATTCGCGTTGACCCAGCCTCAAGTAAAATGAAGCCGCCTAGCATCAAGATAACCAGCACTGCTGAAAACATCACCCAAAGACTATTCATCAGAAACATTTCATCCATTCCAACTTCCCCTTTCAATTTTTCAGAACCCAATCGACCCTGGTTTTTAGAAAATGTTAATTTATCTGACATTTATGATTATAAGTATTTTTGCATGAACAAAAATTGTCTTCAACAATTATGTCACATTATCTCTCCGGGATTTTGGGGGCTGGGGGGAATCGGGGTAATGGGCGGTGAATCGAGGGGACGGTTCTCACGAATCTATTCTGAAATAACAAACTAGTACTAAGTATGACGACAAAAAGGTCACATTAGCCCAAATAAAAAAGCAGGAGAACTAGACCATAAAATGACTTAGCTCTCCCGCTCTTCTCTTATTTGTAAGCGACTGAATCAGGAGAACTGTCCCGCCATCTCCTCCTGCTTAACCATCACTTTTTCCCCTTTCACCCACGTTTCCAACACTTCAATGTCCTTTAATTGTTCTGGCTGAACTTCCCCTGGGTGAGCGCTTAAGACAACAAAATCAGCAGTATGTCCTTTTTCAAGCTTGCCCTTCGCTTGTTCCTGAAACTCTAGTTCTGCTCCAGTTGCGGTATAGGCATAGTAAATTTCATCAACCGAAAGACGTTCATCTGGGATCCAGCCACCTTCAGGCTTCCCTTCTTCATCCTGTCGTGTCACAGCTGCATAAATGTGCATCATCGGTGATAACGGGCCAATCGGGCAATCCGAGCTTCCGGTAAACGGAATGCCCATTTTGCTGACTGTTTTCCATGGATTACAGTATTTTTCTTGTTCGTCCCCTACCCAATCGGCTGTTTGATCATATTCATTCATCATGAAGCCTGGCTGAATTTCAAGATAAGGTTTGATTTTCTTTAATCGTTCCAATAAGTCCGGCGCAAGAATTTGGGCATGGATAATCCGATGGCGCATCTTGCCTGCCCCTACCTTTTCAATGGCATTGATCGCTTGCTCAACTGTCCGGTCACCAATCGCATGCATCGTTACCTGCATGTTGTTTTCATCTGCCGTTTTCACCATTTCATCAAGCTCTTCTTGTGAATAAATCAACGTGCCGCTTGTTTCTGGCTGATCATGATAAGCCTGTCTTAACGCTGCTGTATGCAGGCGCTGAGTTCCATCTAGAAAAATTTTAAACGCACCCATCCGAACACGATCAGAACCGTCGCCCGTTCTGCGTTCATAGTGATTTAAATACTCCTTCATATTATCAAGATTGTACACGTAATGATGAAGGTGAACCTGAACAGGTAAGTCGCCTTCTTTTTCTAGCTTTCGATAGCTGTTCCAGACGCGATCAAATGCTCCGGTATAATTCAAATCATCGGTATGGATTGAGGTAATCCCATGCTTGAGTAAATGAGGCACAGCATCCCCAATTGCTTCATACACCTCGTTTTCTGTTTTTTGTCTAAAGTGAAATTTAATAAAATGAACGGCAGAGTCTTTAAACCGCCCTGTCCAATTCCCGTTTTCATCTTTTTCGATAAACATATCATGATTCTTCTCCAGTTCATCATGTTCTTTAATAATCTCTAAAGCGACATCATTCACGATACATTCATGGCCATCGTCATGAAGAAAAAACATTGGCTTATCATATTCCAACTCATCAAGGTCCTGAGCAGTTAAAAGATGATCCATATCAGTAAACTGACTATCGATTAATCCCCTTCCAATCACCCACTCATTTTCTTCCATTTCCTCTTCTGTATACCGATCTCGGACAATTCCTTTCATTTTTTCCCAAGTCGTCACCTCTCGTAAATCCAATTCTTTCTTCATTAACCCGTAGCGAAGCAAATGCAAGTGCGTATCATTAAAAGAAGGCGCAATGGTTCTTCCTTCCCCATCAATCACGTCGGTTTGATCGCCCTCATAGTCTCCGTTTCCAACGTATGAAATTTTCCCGTCATCAATCATAAGATGACCTTTTTCAATGGTTTCTTTGCCAGGTTGATAGATTTTCACATTGTTAATGACTGACATACTTTCACTCCTTGTTGTATTGGAATTCTATTGATTATCTACCCCTAATGATAGAAAATATTCGCTCAATTCCGTCCTTTAAGAAGGCTAATTAAACAAGTCCCTTTACCCATAAAAACAACACTTAAAGGTAAAGTCATATACTCAACTCCAGACCATGTAAAACTCCACTTAAAGTAAAAAAACAATTGAGCGTATCATTAGAATGATTCGCTCAACTGTTTTTTCAAAAGGTATTATGTAAAAGCTATTCACACGAACGAATAGAAATTATTACCATTTTATTATTACGTAGAGTGCAAGTTTCACAAAAAATTTATTTATATACAGTAATAGAACCGCTGACCTCCTTGTTCACCTACCTAATACCGTCAAATTCATCATATAGCGCCGGTCGATTCGCAAATTGACTTAGAATCGATTTAACATATTGATCCCACAACTGAGGTTTTAAAAGAATGGATTCATATATTTCCCGAATTTGCACGGCATTTTTTGCTGCGATTTTATAATATTTTCTACTTTTCATTCCAATACAATAAGAAACTCTTTGAGAAAAATAGTCGACCATTTCCTGGGGATATTGTTTGATTAAATAGGCTTCATACTGATTAACGTTAGACAGAGAGTAATTGTTATAACTTCGAGACATGACATAATCCCAAACGCCTTTTGCGTTTCCTTCGTGAAGATCAATTTCAGCTTTAACCTCCGAATGGCGTGAAGGAACGATGCTCTCATATAACTCTTTCTTGATCCGCTCTTGTTCTTCTGTATCAACATAACGCAGAATTTCTTGATATAATGAAAAACTTGGATCAGAAATGAATTTGTCGCAAAGTGTATCAAGAGCTAGCTTTTTATTATTCGCTTCATGATATAGTGTAAAAAGATAATCAAACAATTCACTCCGTCTTCCTTTTCCAATTTCAATCCCTTTTTTTGCTACTTCAACTGCTTTTACTTGATGACCTTTTTTATGTAAAAACTGAACATAATCATAATAATCACTGCCGTACTCTAAATGTTCCATTCGCATTTGTTCATACACCGTTTCATCGCCTAGTATATCTCTGTATATGCCCATGATCACTTGTTTATCATAATCACTTGACGACTGTTTTAAATACGCTATGATTATTTCCCAGTCCCTACTATCTTGAGCGATGTCCCACACCCAGTCTCTAATCGCATCTTCAAAACCAGAATTCCCCACCAAATATTGCTTCATCAATGCTTCTATGCATTCTTCTCGATAGGAGTGTGGAATCGCTTCTTTACGAAAAAGATCTAAAACAGTCATCATGTTCTCAAATATAAGATCTTCTTCCTCACGTAATCCACCTCCAAAACTGTTTATATCTTCAAGAATATGAATGACTTCAGTGAATTTTTCATTGAAATCGTCCAGTGTCAGTTTCTTGTGGTCATCATTTTTGATGTAGCCCTTCTGATCTAAATAAGTAATCACTTCTTGATTGATTTCCTGGTTTGTATCAATCAATTTTAATACTAATTCTAGTAATTCTTCTGTTTTCACTTGATGAATAACGTCCTTTACCTGAAAGCGGTCGCTTTGATTCCTATTCATTGAAATCGCTCCCTAGCGAATAGATTAATTACTCGTATGTTTACTATTTTATCAAAGAACAATTAGGATGATTGTAGTAGTTTTATGCTAATTAAACAAGCAGCAGTGTTCTACTAATTCACACTACAAGCACACCCGAAATTCACTTCATTGTTATTTTAGACTTTGTTAGTATAATAGAATTATGGTAGAAACACCGGGAGGGAACTGATTGAATCCTTCATTTTTCGAAACAATCTATCAGATTATCTTATCTTATAACTGATCTGGTGTAGTCTGGAAAATTCAGAATCAGCAAAATTCTGGACAACTGCATTTATCTAAGCGAAAAAGAAGACATGAAATACCTGATGATTGGACGCTTACTGACTACAACTCACTTATTTTGAATATACTGAATGGAAAAGAGAATGATATTCACTTATATGTTCTCCCCTTATTTTCAAACAATTATTTCACGATTGACGATGGAACTTGGATCCTTATCCTAGGCGACGATGGTGTAATGGAAACTTGCATGAAAGGAAATCCAGAGAACTATTTTACTAATAACCCTGGATATACTTATCTCGGAAAAATAAAGGATGTGTTGAAATGAGCTATTATAGACAGGACATTCTTAATTATGGAGAAGACGTCAGTGATTTAGAGAACAGTCCATTTGAAACGTTACGGATGTTACATGATCGAACGGAGCTTCATAGGGTTCAAGAGCAGTTTGATTTTGAAGATAAGGTTTTACTGGCTTACCACGATTTGAAATTAATAGAAAATGCAGAGAATATTGTACAACACATAAGCAGTGTTTATGACTTTAATTTATCAGACACAAATGAAATTCCCCACGAGCAATGGTGGTGGCACCTGAACAAAATTGCGAAAGGAAATATGGATTTCGGTATAGCCACGGATATCGGGAAAGTGATGTGATGTAACGAACGGCACTATTACGCCAATCCATTCAACAAAGCCAGTTAGAGGATCGTTGGGACGGTTCTCATGATTCATAAGAAAAGGGTCTCGTTAGCCCAAATAAAAAATCTGGAGAACTAGCCCATAAAATGAATTAGCTCTTCTCTCCTGCTTTCCATTTTTGTACGCGACTGAATCAAGAGAACCGTCCCGCCGATTCTACTTTGTTTTTACTGCTTCTTGGATTTGTTCGACTAATTTACATAGCCACTGCAAAGGAGTTAATTCAATGGCTGGAAAATAAATTTCTGTATTAACCTTAATAAAGTCTTCTTTCTCTTGTCGTGTTAAGTTACTATTCAAAAACTCTTTACAATCATTTATTGTAGACACCAAACATTCCTTGCTAACTTCATTTATAAACTCATCTAATGCTTGTTCTGGAGAACTAATATCTTGATGAAATGTACCCTCGAAAAAATCTTTTAATTCCTTTAAATAATCATAACTATTATTCATATCTAATTCCCTTCGATTGTGGGCATTCGGGATTGTTGGGGGATCGTTGGGACGGTTCTCATGATTCTATATTAGAATAAAAAATACTTTATAGTAGGCATCATGAGAAAAGGGTCTCATTAGCCCAAATAAAAAAGCTGGAGAACTAGCTCATAAAATGAATTAGCTCTCCTCTCCTGCCTTCCATTATTTGTACGCGACTGAATAGGCGAGAACCGTCCCGCCGATTCAAACCCCATAAATCACACGCTTTAAGCAGTTGGGATTGGTTCATCTTTTCATCACTCCAATCGCTTACCAAAAGAGGAATGTGCTACATCATATTTTCTTTTATGTAATCTATCATTTCATTGCTTGTAATCACTTTTCGAGAGATCGGTAACTCTTTAAATTTAAGAATTGGGAGTTGGATTTCGATCAGTTGTTCAATTTCCTGAATCGAAACTTCTTTAATAAAAACGAACTGTTCTCTCTTATAAAAGTTAAATTCTTTCGCCATTCCTTCATCACTTGTAAAAAGTGAAATTTTATCGTCTCGAAGGGTAAAAGGCCCAATGGATAGCGTTTCAAATTCTTCTCTCTTGTACTTGGCATTCACCTTTAAATCAAATGCTATGTCCAACTCCTCCACATTAACCATTTTTATAAAAAATCATCTTGTGTCTCTCCTAACACATTTTCATAATATGAAAATCCGTTTTTAAGATCTTCAGGATTTGTACTTATCAATTCTAGTACATCGCCATTCCTTTCTAACTCATAAATGCCGTTTTTATATTTTGCATAACTTGTAATCATGGTTGCTCTCCTCCTTTTTTTCAATGACTACAGCGATGACCTTCTGAATTTGCTTCTTTTACGTAAAATTGTTTTCCAACCTACGTCGCCTTTCAATCATCTCAAAATACTTTTAAACGCAGTTTACTTCTTGGACAATAGATAACTACAAATCGACTCATACTTGATTACTTTTTATCTCTTCAAACCACTCATCAGCAATATGATCTGCCGTTTTATAATCATCATGCGTATACACTAGTTCATACTTATATTCAGCTTTAAAGTGACCATGTTTAACATCATAAATCAGCTTCATTTCTGTAGGCATCTCTCGTTCATATTCTTTACACAAGTCTTCAAGTCTTTCAATATCTTCACTTATCATACGTAGTACCATAAACCTCTTTTTGACGCTACATCATATCTTTCATCGCCATCTTCTAATGCATCGTTTACTTTATGTGGCTTTACATACTTATGATTAATAGCGTAGAAAAACTGACTTGAAATAATGCTTTCCTCATGTGAAGCATATACATACACCTTATCCGCTCGATTCCCCACAAATTCCAAACAGATCGAAATCATATCTGCTTGCAATTTTGTAAACTTATCTTCGAATTCTTTCATAACGAATGGTCACTCCTCAACCCTTCTTAACTTAATTATATAATCATAACGTATATCGTGTTAGTCGATATGATTGCGATTACATTAGAATGATTAACAAAGATAAAAGTGAATTAGAGAATGGGTTTGTGGAAAAACATTATCCAAGAACTTTAAAGGATGATTAGAATTCTCCAGAATTGTAATTAAAGAAGTAAAAAGAACGGAGATTCAGCATATATACCTTTCTTCATCTCTTCGTTCTCCCTTCCTATTAGTTAGCTGCGAATTACTTGAATTTTTCACATGGTTTTAATAGATGTAAAAAAACAGGTGAGCTACGCATGAGGATGAATAGCTCCCTGTTTGAACACAAAACACCTTTGGAATTACCTCAGCTTATCTTTATGTAATATTACAGGGTGTTTTACTAATCATTCATCATATTGGTAGAAGTTGGTGTATAATCAACGGAGGGTTTCGGAAGAGACATCAAATCTTTCGACGTGTGTGAACTGGTTAAATTTAATTGAGAGAAAGCGTGATCACACACCTAACCGCTTTAAAACAAAAGCAAAGGATGTTAAGTAAATGATGGATCTGTTCGCTACTTGTTGCGGTGTTATTGGATTTTTCTTAATGGTTAATCTCTTTTTTCGTTTTTATACATGGTTAGCAAAACCGCTGGAAATGGCTTTTATCGCTGGGCTACCCACGATGATTTTTTCATATTAACACTAATAACTTTTCCGTTATTCGGATTAACGCAATACATAGCAAGTCGATTTTATGAAAAATTCAACTGGTTTACAGCTCGATTAATGCTAATTTTATACGCCATTTTGGTATTGATTCCTCGCGATCTCATTTTTTATTTTGTTTGATATCTTATAAGCAGTACTTGATATAAAACAGTACATAAACATTTAGCAACGTGGTTAAAGTCGTTTCGTTGAAATTTAGATGAGTGCATTTATGAAAAGGGTGTCGCTTGATGGAGTTTATCGCAATAGCATGTGGATTTATCGGTTTATCATTGTGCTTCAATTTATTTTTTTCTTTCTTATATCTCATAAGTAAATCGGCAGGACAAGGGTTATATCGATGGGTGGTTCACGATCTAGAATTTTTAATGATTCTTTCATACCCATTGATTGGCTTAACTCAATTTGTCGCAAGTAGTATATATGATAGGTTTAATTGGTTTATAGCTAGGGTTTTGTTGGTTTTATTTTCTATTTCATTATCTGTCTTCGCAATCATTTTCTTTATTTTATTTGGGAAGATGGCTGGTTCCCAATAAGCAAAAAAATTGTTAAACCCTTGCCTTATTGAGTTTTCGCTAAATATTTTCATTCAAGAGGTGACCTTATGAAATATCTTTCTTTAATCGCTATTTTACTAGCTTTTTCTCTCGGAGCCTGCAACGTGAACTCAGTGAACTCAAGCAATGAAAGATATGATCAGGAATTCATCGCAAAAGCCAAAGATAAAGCAGAACAATACATACGGAATAATTATAACGGTGTTGAAACAGTTGAATTTAGTAACGATCATAGCAGTCCTATGGGTAATTTTGCTTTGAGAGGAACGGTAAATGGAGAAGCTAAATTCGAAATGGATATTAGCCAGAGCTTCTTCATTGGTGGAATTAGTGAAGGGGACGGTTTTCCAAAAATAAAAGAAGAATGCATAGAAGTTTCCTGTGAATAGTAATTTGAAGAGGTTAAAACATATGATAACTTGTCATTCAAGCTCCTCTCATACAGTTATTTAAAAAGGTAGCAGCGTACTTCGAAGGTAAGCAATGTAAATCGTTCTGAATAAATTTCACTAGAAAAAGGACGTGAATGCATGCAGTTTTTAACGATTGCTTGTGGAGTTATTGCCGTATTGTTAACGTTTAATTTATTTTTTTCATTACTATATCTCGTCAGTAGATCAGCAGGGACCGGATTTTATCATTGGGCTACTCATGAGGACCTAGAGATACTGGTCCTCCTCTCCTTTCCGTTCTTCGGGTTAACCCAATATGTAGCAAGTCGCTGTTATGACCGGTTTAATTGGTTTAAAGCGAGAGGGCTGCTTGTTTTATTCTCAGTTCTGCTAATTCTCCTAGATCTCGGTTTCTTTATTTCCTTTATTTATTTTTCCGAATCAACCTAAAACAAAAAGGCTGCAGCTGTTGGCAAAACGTTATTTAAGACTGATGAGAAAGCAAAAGACACATGAAATGCAACAGATAAATTATCCGGATTGGTATAAATCACCCCAAATAAATTCTTAAATAGCGAAAAGGATTCGATGAATATGATGCATGTAATAACAGTTATATTCGGTGCTATTGGCTTTTCATTAATTTTCAATATGTTTTTTTCGTTTTTATATATGGTTAGTAAATCTGCAGGAAAAGGATTTTACCGTTGGGTTACCTACGATGATTTTGAAATATTAACGATATTAATATTCCCGTTTTTGGGATTGACGCAATTCGTAGCAACTAGATTATATGAAAAATATAACTGGTTTACAGCTAGAATGATCCTTTTCCTATACTCCATATTATTATTGGTATTAGCAATCTTGTTTTTTGTTTTGTTTGACTTATTATAATCGTCATTGAAAGCTAAATGGAAAGGTATGTCTTGTACTCCGGATATGCTGTTAATATAAAGCAAAAAGTAAAGGATGCTTAAGACTTGATGGAATTTCTGGCAACAGTATGTGGATTTATTGGAATATCATTGTGCTTCAATTTATTTTTCTCTTTTTTATATTTAATAAGTCAATCTGCAGGGCAGGGATTTTATCGGTGGGTCGTTCATGACTTAGACTATTTAATGATTCTATCCTCTCCATTGATCGGATTAACCCAGTTTGCGGCAAGTAGGATATATAACAGATTTAATTGGTTTGTTTCTAGGCTATTGCTTATTGTTTTCTCGTTTGTATTGCTTGTTTTAGCTATTATTTTCTTTATGCTATTAAGTTACTTTGTTGACTTGATGTAAACTAAAACTGCAAGGACTAACTTTTTCAAAATACCAAAACAGGTAGCTATTCATTAAACAAGAATAGCTACCTGTTTTTATTTATGGTTTTGACGCTAAAACTAGAAACTAGTCTTCAAAGCTAGTAGTTATAAATCTGCTCCGGCAAATGATCATAAACCGCTGGATCTGCCTGATCAATGGAACGATCTGCAATCGCCTCGGCCGTTGTGCTCATCGCAAGAAAAGCTTGCTTTGTGAGGTACCCGTTTGATTTCTGTCCAAGAACATATGGCTCATAGTTTCCGTCTGCCATTCCTCTCATTTCAAATAAAATGACCGGGATGTCATATTGGAGAGCCATGGCATTTGATGCCACGTTCGGATTTTGGGTTGGCTCATCATACTTGAATACATGAGACCATCCCTTTGCCTCTAATCCCTGATAGAGAACAGTCGCTAATTTTTTGGATTGTTCTTTTACTTCTTGTTTGACCTCAGAACTTTGCGGTGTTAAGAGAGATCCTGATGTTGGCTTTCCATCATACTCTTCTTGCGTGCCCTGGTGATGGAAATCGATCATAAAATCAATATCATATTTCGAAAGGACGTTCTCGTGTAATGCTTTTGTTTCGGGAGCTACTTTATTTACATGATCGCGATTAAGATCGAGTCGATCGGCATTATACCTCGTTAAATGGCGTCCACTAGCTAAATAATTCTCAAGCTCAAAATTCACATCTCCCATTGCGCCATCTGAATTGTACATCGGCACAATTAAAATATTCACGTTCTCAAGCAGTTCTTGATTACCCTGACTATTTGAGCCAAGGTGTCGAATATAATCTAACGCCCCTTCTGTCGTGAGCGCTTCATTCCCATGCTGCTGTGTGAGAAATAGAATCGTAGGATTTTCTGGATTCGTTATGTATTTAACTAGATAGATATCGCGATCCTTCGTCGTCTTACCGATAACCTCTAGATCCATGCTCTCTTGTTTTTGATTCTCTTTCACTAGAAAGTTAGACATCTCTTCATAAGTCGTTAACATTGCTGTTTGAACCGTTTCTTTTCCGTTTACGTCTGGACCATTTCCTTGGGCAAATGAAGGTACCCCTGCGATTGTAGAGCTAGCAATAACGGTAGAGAGTGTTAAAGTGAAAATTTTCTTCTTCAAGCTTTCTCAGCTCCTTTATGATTTAGTAGAACGTTCATAAAGTATCCGATTCTAGAGATGTCAGTTATTCCCTGCAGTTCTAAGTGAAAAGTGGAGGAAAGGCCTATTCCTTGGAAGCTTTCGGTTTTATAATCACCAACTAAAGCACTAATGGGATCGCCGGGACGGTTCTCCCGATTCACGCCCTAAAAATCAACGACTGCGAAACACCCAATATTCTTGCCATCTGCCGTTGTGATACGCCCTTTATTCGTTTCAACTCTCTTATCAACGGATCTCTTCTCTCTTTAGGAAGGCTTTTTACCTGGGCGATTTCCACTACACCAAGACTACTTTTTATAAGTGCTCTCGCTTCATCGTCGGTCAATCTTCTTTTTTCATCGTTTACATCTTCTAAACAACAATCATCAGTGACTCGTTCATTAAACTCCCTAAAATGTCCAATGGCTAAATGGCGATTATGACCATACAGGTTCAGGATATAATCACAATCTAACCATTTCGTTTCAGAATACCCCCGATAATAGTCCCCACAACTGCTCCATGGCCAAGCATCTACATTCCGTACCATCCGCGCTTTCAGTGGATTTTGATGGATGTAGCGGACCACGGTTAGAAGGTATCTGACTGTCTCCACATTTTCACTTTTAAACCGATCTTCAAAGAGATGTCCCGATGTCCGATACTTAATATGATAGGTTTGGACAAAACTTATGGCGAGGCGTTTTAAGGTTAGTGAGATTTCTTCGTTTCCTTCTTTTAAAAGCAGATGGATATGATTGTTCATGAGGCACCACGCATAGCATTTCATTTCGTACAAGAGGGCGTACTTTTCAAGGGTGTTAAGAAATCGAATCCGATCATAATCATCATGAAAAATTTCCTGACGATTGGCTCCTCTAAAAATAACATGGTAAATCGATGTACTGCTTCTTTTTCTTGCTTCTCGTGGCATGATTACTCTCCCTATTCGATTTGTCGAGACGGAATTTTTAATTGAATGTCAGAGCATGTTCAATTTGTATACTACTCTAATTAACGGAGAAGATTGAGGTAGAGTTAGGTTACGCGAGGATGAAAGGATTGTCAGAAGAGACGTTTGGGATGTAAATCTAGTAGATGAAAGATGAGATCAAAAATCGGAATGAAAATAAGTTAATTAGTGGTAGGTTCATACTTCTGTAAAACGGAGGTAAGAGTTGGAGGAAATGAAGTCACCGCACTTAGATAAGAGTTATTAGGGACTTAAGATTTTAATTCATTTGCAAAATCACCTCCTGATTATTTCTAGCTCGTTTACATATTCTTTTTGCTAGTAAAAATCCCCTTCATCTGTATGGAGATATTTTGATAAATCTGTTTATGCCCAGTTAATCAAACGTTTGTTTAACTAGGCCTTTTTTCGCTTCTCTTTCCCAAAAAGTCGAGTCGCTGACTAAATACGTAAGACTCACCTTTTGTTCTATCACTCTTATTTGTAGTTTTCGTCTTATATTGAATCACACGAACCGTCCCTCCGATGCACCAATTCTCATTTACCGGTTGACAATGAGAATCATTCTCTATATGATAATGATGGAATGATAACGATTACTACATAGAAAATAGGGGGAGACCAAACGTGTTAAAGCATAAACTTTTGTATTTATTTCTTGCATTAGGGCTTGTTCTAGCTGCTTGCGGGCAAAACGAGAATTCTGCTAATGAAAGTGCTTCTGATGAAAATTCAGAACAAAAGAGCACGGAAAAAGCAGATGAAGGTAATGGTGAAGAAAAGGAAGAAGAGGCTGATTTCGTTTCTTCTTTTAATGAAGGGAAAGCAGAGCTTGAGAAAGCTTCTGAAGGTGAAGAAGTCGACTATCAGGCTGTGATTGATCTTTATAATAACGATTTACAACCTCTTGTTGAGCAACGAGAAGGTGAAATGGATCAACAGATCTCTTCTGCGCTAGAAGCTGGAAAATCTGGTGACCTAGATGGCGAAGTCGTGAAACAAATTTATGATAAGCTGATGCAAAAGGTTTTCTATTTAACGGTAAAGCATGAGTTTGACGAAGTGAAAGAAAACTGGGGCAATACAGAAGAAGTGAACAAAGAGATTGAAGAAGCAAAGGAATACTATGAAGTGTTAAAAGGAACGGTTGAAAAGCGTGACGCTGCGTATGATACTTCCATGGTTTCTCAAATCGACGGTGCTTTCAGTGACATGGAATCCGCTGTAGAAAACGATGATAACCTTCAATTTGTACTCGCTACCCAAATGGTCGATAAGACATTGATGAAGACATTCTACCTTGCAACTGGTGCCCTACCTGAAGGGTATGCAACAAAAGCAGCGAAAGAAGCAAAAGAAGATGCTGAGCATGCTCGTGTGGAACAAGCAGAAGGTTGGGCATTCTATCAATCAATCTCAAATTACATCACGAACCACGCTGAAGAAGATGCAGCACTAATCGAGAAGAATTTTAGTCTTGAAAACGATGTAGCTGAAATCGATCCAGAAGCTGTTAACCATGCGTTTATTCGCGGCTTCTCAAAAGTAGCTCTTCATGAATATGAAGAAAGCGAAGAAGAATGGGGAGAAGATAAATCCACGATTACTGCTCTAGAAGGTGCTCTCTTCATTGATATGATTTCAAGCGACATCACGCGCATGGAAGGCGAAGAAGCTTACAACACCCTTTCTGACCATGCCCAGTCTTATCTTGAAGCGGTTAAATCCGATGAAAAAGAAAAGGCAATGGAAGAGCTAAAGGAAATCAAAGAAACATTGAATATGGTTATTGAGATAGCTGAATAAATGTGTAAAGTACCTTTTCCTTATAGGAAGAGGTACTTTTTATTATGGGGCAGTGCATCAATGGGACGGTTCTGTTGATTCCACTACATAAATAAATTGCATCATGAGAACCGTCCCCCTGATTCAGATCCCTACTGCAAATCAACACGAATCATTCGATCTTTCCAAAAGTTAACCGTATATTGCAACTGCAGTTTTTCATCATCTTTCGGCTGTTCGAATACGACGGTCCCTTCTACAGTTCCGCCTGGCACAAGTTCACCATAATGCAATGCAGTATCTTCATGTATGCTAGAAAATGATTGTTGAAGAATCTGGCCTTTCGAGTTACTCATCTCAAAATCATAAGGGTTAAAAGAGATTTCTTCTTTCGAGTTATTCGTAATTTTGACAGAAACAATGACATATTCATCACCAGATTTAAGACTAGAATATTCATTCCCGTTTGATTTCTCAACCTCTAAAACCGTTAGCTCCTTATCATTCATTTGAACGACATCGCCTACTTTGTAAATCTTATCTTTCTCTTCCTCCTTATTGCTATCAGCCGATTCCATTGTCCCAACGGTTTCCACTTCAATTCCGCTTTCTTCTTCACTAGGAGGAGTAAATACGGTAAAGAAGAAGATGCTAGCAAAAAGGATTTTACCTACCCATGTAAGACTAACGAGTATGAGCGAAACGACATTCTTAGGTCCTTTCTCATGATTTGAATAGCTTAATACAAGAAAAACTGTCGCCGTAATCACAAGCAGCCAACCTATGATTGGAATTAATCCCAATACAAATGAACAAATCGCTAATACTAAGGCAGTAGTAGCATAGTGCTTACTTTTCATTTCGGCTGACAAATGACCACCCCTCGATATTGTATTTAGACGTTTATTCCATTATCAATGTTTCTGCCATCCTTTTCCTAAAATAACGCAATCAAATGATATACAATACGCTACTTGATTTGTCCATATTCTCGGAATCAATGGGAATCAATGGGACGGTTCTACTGATTCACTCTCTATCCCCAATAGAAAACCAGTTAACTTATCAATGAAATGATGAGTTAACTGGTTTTTTTGATTAGTATTTGCGGAGATCTGTTTATACTTCAAGTGAATCACGAGAACCGTCCCATCGATGAAGAGAACCGTCCCATCGATGCCATCATTTTCCCTCCTGGATATACAATGAATTAGCAAGAATGTAATCATAACAATCATCTGGAAGTAAATACCTTGGTGCACCACCCATGGACAGTTCGTCACGGATATAGCTAGAACTAATCTCCATAGCGATTCCTTTGTCTAGTAAGTGAAACGTACCATCGTCATTATTGCGAAGAAGTGGTGAACTGCTAATCGCTTTTAACATATCTATACCATCACGAGCCATGACGATAAATTTATTCTCCTTAATTAACTTTTCTGATTTACCCCATTTGCCTTCTGCAATATCCACAAGTAAGTCGGCACCCATAATAAAGTAAATTTCATCATCTGGATAAACCTTTTTGAAGTGGCTTAATGTTTCATATGTTGTTAGGTGCCAGCCTTCTTGATTTATTTCATAATCACTTAAAACAAATGTATCATTATTTTTCGTCGCTAAAGATAAAAGGTTCCAACGGTCTTCATTGCTCGTTTTTATCGTTTTATCTCGGCGTTTATTTGAACAGGGTAAGAAAACAATCTTATCAAGTTTGCACCTGTTTGCAATCGTGTTTGCAGTCCACAAATGGACATTTGTAATTGGATCGAAAGAAGATCCATAGATACCGATTTTCGCCATATAAAATACCCCCTCCAAATTTTTTCACACCATTCATTTACATCATCTTAACAGGACCCACCGCGCTTCTTGTAAATGCGGAACAGGGTGGGTCGCTTTTTTCGCCCTAACGTGTAGGCGCCACAGTTAAAGTAAAACGGTTTCTTTAATTTCTTGGATCTTGCTCATTTTGTTGTCCCAACAAGCTTGGCTTAAATCAACTGGGTACTCTTCAGGCATTTTTAGGCGTTTGTATTCATCCCACAAGAGGTTTAAATTGTCCTGAACAAATGCTTGCACCTCTTGAAGCGGAGGGCACTGATAGACAAGTTCACCATTTTGAAAGATGGTATGGTGGAGATCTCTCGCTTCAAAGTTAGTGACAAATTTACTAATATACGTGTGGACGGGGTGGAACATTTTTAATCGTTCTTCTTCTTGAGGTTTTTCGTGTGCTAACGTAATGTAGTCTCCTTCTGATTTTCCATTGGATTTATTAATGATCCGATAGACGTTTTTCAAGCCTGGGGTAGAAACTTTTTCCGGATTCGCACTAATTTTAATCGTATCTGCCATCTGGCCATTTTCATCTTCTATTGAAACGAGTTTGTATACTGCGCCGAGAGCTGGTTGATCGAAACCTGTAATTACTTTCGTACCAACGCCCCAAATATCAATCTTAGCTCCTTGGGACTTTAAATCGGTAATCGTATATTCATCCAAATCATTTGAGGCTGCAATTTTGGTATTTTTGTATCCTGCTTGATCCAGTTTCTTTCTTGCCTCTTTTGATAGGAAAGAGAGGTCACCGCTATCAAGGCGAATGGCTTTGAAGTGAATGTTGTCCCCCTCTTCGTCCGCAACTCTAATCGCATTTGGAACACCTGACTTTAATGTGTCATACGTATCAACTAAGAAAGTGCACTCTCGATGACTAGTTGCATACTTCTTAAATGCTGTGTATTCATCGCGATAGGCTTGAACAAGTGAGTGAGCGTGAGTTCCAGCGATCGGTATACCGAATTTCTTACCCGCTCTTACGTTGGAAGTAGCGGAGAACCCTGCAATATACGCGGCTCTTGTTCCATAGATCCCAGCATCAAATTCCTGGCTTCTTCTAGATCCGAATTCCATTGCTGTACCCTCACCAATCGTTTGAACGATTCGGGAAGCTTTCGTTGCAATCAATGTGTGATAATTTACGATTGAAAGTAGAGGTGTCTCAATGAGCTGCGCTTCCAATAATGGCGCTTCAATGCGAAGGATAGGTTCATTGCCAAAAACAACCTCGCCTTCTTTCATTGATTCTATGGTTCCTGTAAAACGGACTGTGCTCAAGTATTCAAGAAAGTCTTCTTTGTAGCCCTGATCCCGAAAATACGCCAAATCACTTTCCGAGAAGCAGAAGTCTTTTAAGTAGTCAATCATTCGCTCAAGACCAGCGAACAGGGCATAGCCACTTCCGAATGGAAGTTTACGGAAAAACAATTCAAAAACAGCTTTTCTGTTATGAAAATCATCTCTCCAGTAGGCTTCTGCCATATTGATTTGATAAAGGTCAGTGTGTAAAGCCAAGCTATCGTCAACATACGTCTTTGTCATAATGGATTCCTCCTAGAAATTCAGAGTATGGAAAAAACTTATTCGATTCCTCTTTTAGCCATTTGAAAGTCAGGGTACATTCAATAGGACGTACAGAGCGGAAACTTAAATAACATCCGCTCCTAAACAAGCTTTAAAGTGACCAAGAGACCACTCGTGCCCAACTTGATTGAAGCTAGCCACTGCATCTTTGTAAACGACTATCTTAAACCCCTTGTTGTAAGCATCAACAGCAGTATGGAGAACACAGATGTCTGTACATACCCCTACTAGATGTAATTCTGATATTCCCCGTTCTCGTAACTTTAATTCAAGATCTGTTCCTGCAAAAGCAGAATAGCGTGTTTTGTCCATCCAACAAACGTTCTGGAGAAGGCAGTTATCCTCGTATAGTCGGTTCAACTCGCCATATAACTTTCTGCCATTGCTACCAGATAAGTTGTGAGCTGGAAAGAGGTTGGTTTCTGGATGATCGCGATCACCTTTATGATGGATATCGACTGCAAAAACCACATAATCACCGTTAGCAATGAACTGTTTAGTTACGGCTAAAATTTTCTCTTCAATTTGCTGAGCGGGTTTTCCACACGTCAACGCACCCTTATCAGAAACAAAATCATTCGTATAATCAATATTTATCAATGCTTTTTTATTCAAAGTAAAAACCTCCTATTTAATTAACGTTTAACATATTGTTAATTATACGAAATGAAAAATTAATATCTCGCTGTGTAGATCGGTTTGATGATATCAGCATCCGTATGAACAAATCGGTACAACTGAGTCGGAATTTTTGATGTTCTCTGTGTTTTTTGACCCTCAACAAGTTCAATGAAGGGAAGTGACTTAATTTTTCTAGCAAAACCCGCATCGCTTGAAATAGCCGAATCGTCCGTAACAGTTAAAAGGACAGATTGTAATTCAGAATAAGTAAATTGTTCTGGCAAAAAGTTTTTAGCAACCGTAGTTAGAAGGAGATCCTGCTTAATGACAGCAAAAGCATCTTTGATGATTTCCCTGTGATCAAAAGCAAGGTTAAGGTTGTAAACTTCATCCATCGAAAATAATTCAACCTCCGCTGCATCGTCATCAGCTCTTCTTTGAGCGAGTTGATGAGAAGAGACAATGGCATAATGGGCATTTGAGATAATCCAACCACGAGGATCTCTACCTGGCTTATCATAAATACCGAATTGTTTTAAATGTATGTTGGATACACCCGTTTCTTCCAATAGTTCTCGACCTGCAGCTTCAAATGCAGTTTCATCATCTTGAACGAAACCACCAGGTAGAGCCCACTTATCCGCTTCGATGTTGACGTGTTTTTCGCTATTGTGTTTCGCTCGTTTGATCAACATTAGTTTCAATGTCATTGATGGTGGTTTGTATTCAGCTGTCTTTTCAGAAACAATTGTAAAAACAGCAATATCAGAAGTGTAACCATCTGGAGTACGGTAATTTTGAATATTATATTGTCTCATAGCATCATCATTCGACATCGTTACCCTCCCTTTCAAAGTTTGATTTCTATTTATTTAGATTACCTACGTTTTAATTAACGGTTTGTTAATTATTATTATATGCCATAGAAAATGAAAAGCAAGTGTTTAATTGATTTGTTTCAGAAAATTCAACTTTGGTATCACTCGTGAATTCATTTGGAGATAGAGGGGTTTTTCTTTGCGGCATGAATAGTCATTACAGGGGATGATATGAAACCAAGTTCAATTGAAGATGTTTTAATAGCAAAAGCGGTAATCCTTCCATACTGGCAAATAGTGCTGGTGATTATCCCGAAGAATACAGGAGAGTTCTTTTTTTAAGATCAAACGATGCTAGCTTACTTATAGTGATAATTTTATTGACCACAATAACAGTTTGAACAGTAAAATGGCTGTTAACAGAAAGAGTATCGTCAATTTCAACTTTACGATATGCATGAAATCCAGACAAATCCACCAAACCTTGATCACACACATCTATGTGTAGAGAAGGCATCTAAATTACTCCAAGAGTAGTACAGTTTGTAAGTTTCGCATTTATTCTTTTACAATATAATTTGGGGCTCCCTTTTTTAAAGAGTTTTGCTTATTATTTTGAGCGCTTGTTTTATCAATCGTATTATCATGAAGTATAAAGCTATAGTTACCTGCTGGAATGTTATCTTTTTCAGTAATTTTATTAACAATTTCTTCAAAGACTTTTTTATCTGGATCTACATCTGGTTTATCCATATACATCTGTATTGTTATTGATGTCATTGAAGCATCTAACGATTTACTATCCAACAATCGTTGCCAATCGACTCTACTCCAATTAGGATGTTGAATATAATCGGGAAGTAAATCTTTAAATAATCCCCCGTAGACAGTTACTTTATAATAAGGTGTTAAAAAGTAACTTCCCCTTACATTCTCATTTGCCTCTTCATTAATACCTATTACAGGATATTCTTCAGCAATATTTTCAAGAAACTTATCAAGTTCTTTAAACTCTTCTTCATAAATCCAAGCATATAAACCACTAACGATCGCCGTCTCAACCTGACCTTCCTGCGACCAAACACCTTCAGAATCTATCACTTTTTTATTTTTATCTATTGGAATAATCGCATAAGAATAAAAATGTGGCTTACTAACTGATTCAACAAATACAGTAGCCCCATTGATTGCTCCGACAATGTTATGTACTTTAACCTCTGTTTTGTACTCATCCTTGAAGTACTTCTTTATTGCGCTCTCCACTTCATCTCGATTTTCTTCAGCTATTCTATCTGTCTCCTCACCGTTATCAAGCGTATACCCTTCCCCTGTATAATCTTGAACTGATACAAAATATTTATCTTCTATTCGTTCTTCTTCAGTCTTTTTATCTGTTTTTTGTTCCTTCTCTTGTCCGGTCTCATCATTCGAATTAGTCAACGCAGAACAACCTGCTAATAATAATGAACCACAAAGGATGCCAGTAAGTAAGAATCGTTTTTTCGTCATAAGTAGCTCCTTTTTCAGTTCTTCCTAGTTCGTATTTGTACTTGTTTCTTCCCTTAATTGATTATAAATGAGATTAATGAGAGAGAGTGACCTGATCCCCAATTAATTGAAAATATTCCATTAGAACTAATCAACATCTCTGTTAAATGAATCTCTTCTATTAAGTGTAGCTAAGATCCACCTTTTCAAAGAATATGAAGACATTATTCCTTAATAATATAATTTGGAGCAGCTCTATCTAAAGTATTTTCCTTGTTGTTCTGCCCATTGGTCTTATCGACCGTATTATCATGCAGTAAAAAACTATACTTTCCAATCGGTAGTTCATCCATCTCCGATAAGTCCCTCACAATTTGATCGAAAATTTCATTGTTGGGTTCAACCTCTGGTTCCTCCATATACAGTTGAATAAGTATACCTATGAACGCAGGGTTGAGTGTTTCTCCATCTAGCATTTCTACCCATTCTTCTCTTGGACGTTGAGGGTTATCCATATATGCTTTTAAAAGTTTCTCTTCCATAACGCCACCATATATAGCAACTGAGTAGTAAGGAGTTGTATGATAATTACCAACGCCATTTTCGTTAGCTTCTTTAGAGATAACTGTTACAGGAAACTCTTTCACCTTTTCTTCTAAATACTGATCAAGCTTCTTAAATTTATCTTCGTAAATCCAAGCATATAATCCACTTATAATAGCTCCATCAACCTGACCTTCCTGCGACCAAACACCTGCTGAATCAACCTCTGTTTTATCTTTATCTATTGGAATAATCGCATACGAATAAAAATGTGGCTTACCAACTGATTCAACAAATACAGTGGCACCATCGATTGCTCCTACAATGTTATGTACCTTAACCTCTGTTTTATACTCATCCTTGAAGTACTTCTTTATAGCTCTCTCCACTTCATCTCGGTTTTCTTCAGCTATTTTATCTGTCTCTTCACCGTTATCAAGCGTATAACCTTCCCCTGTATAATCTTGAACTGATACATAATATTTATCTTCTATTCGTTTTTCTTCAGTCTTTTTATCTGTTTTTTGTTCCTTCTCTTGTCCGGTCTCATCATTCGAATTAGTCAACGCAGAACAACTTGCTAATAAAAATGCACTGCAAAGGATGCCAGTAAGTAAGAAACGTTTTTTCGTCATAAGTAGCTCCTTTTTCAGTTCTTCCTAGTTTGTATTTGTAATGGTTTCTTCCCTTAATTGATTATAAATGAGATTAATGAGAGAGTGAGTGACCTGATTCCCAATTAATTGAAAATAGCCTATTGGAACTAATTAACCGATCTATTAAGTAGTTCTTTTTTACCGTAAAATGGACCGTTACTTATATAACCAGAGCGGAATCAAAACTTCTCCAGGTCTCATTTCACTATTAAATACAAAAAGATAGAAATAATGAGATATTATGTAAAAAACGTAGGTATTACTACTCTAAACCTTTAAAACGAACGATTTTACGAGAATTACTCTCTTGATCGTTCTCAATAAAGAATATATGATGTTCTAGCAAGGTGTTCTTAATAAAGAATATACTTGTAGTTGTGCTAATCGTTACATATGTCCTGGGGGAAATACCACAAAAATTCATTTGAAAGCGGAGGAGAGAGAATGGGGTTCTTAAGTACAAAGGTTGTAGCAGGAATGTTAGCAACAACAGTAGTAGCTGGTGGAGTGATGTTTACGGGGGGAGAAACTGTAGACAACGTGAAACTACAATTAGAGGAATTAAAGAATAAAGTCGTTCAGTATGAAGCAGGTGAGAACAGTCTAATTAGTAAGATTGGACTTATTAAAGCTGATGCATCAGAGAAATTAACAAATGCTAATGGCAAGATAGTTGATGCTAAAACAAAAATTAAAGATTTAGAAGCAGAGAAGCAGTACTTGATCAAGCAAACGGATAATCTTAAAACAGAAATTCAACAGTTAGAGTCTGATAACTCTGAATTAAAAGAGGAATTAGATTCAGCTAACCAGACAATAGAAGAGAAGCAAGCTGAACTTGATGCTAAGCAAGCTGAACTCGATAGTGTTAACAGTCAGCTTGAAGCTACTAAGTCTGAACTTGCTCAATTGCAAGTAGATTACGATAACCTTGTTGCAGAAAATAATAGTAATAAGGAAGAAATCAATAGACTTGAAGCTGAAGTTAAAGATGCAAATGACCAGGTTGCTAAATTAGGAGAAACTTCTGCAGAGGTTGAAGCAGCGACATCTGATAAAGAGCCAATAACCGAGGAAGAACTGAATGCGATTGGTACAGATGTAACACCAGATGTATTTGATGCTGAATTAGTTGTTAAAAAACTTAATCTTACTTACATTCAAAATGGTCAGTCTGATGAATTTAAAGCTGAGCATCCAGACCTTGTCATTAATGAAGGAGATAGAGTTTGGAGAGTTAAAAATGATAACGATTTTAAAGTATATGTTGAGTGGCAGTTTGCAGGTGGAGGAACTTCAGGAGAAATCGTTGCAAATCCTAGTCAAACATTCTATATGACTGGGCAGGGTGGCACCATGATTATTAAATGGCAGGACGAAAACGGTGAATGGCAGAAAGTAACCAAAGCTGGAGCATAATATTTTCTGTTAGAACACTTGTTTAATAGAACAAGGGCTAGATTAATTAACCATTGAAACAATAAAAACCAGGTAAGCTAATTTTAGCTTACCTGGTTTTTTGCATCTTTGGGAATCTGCGGGACGGCCATGATCGTCATGGAAAATTTCCTGGCGATTGGCTCCTCTAATAATGACATGAAAAATCAGCGTTTTACTTCTTTTTCTTGCATCTCGTGACATGATTAACACGAAGGATATACGCTGCGAATCACGAGAACCGTCCCCACCTATTCCCCTCACTAAATCTCTTCAGTCTCAATCAACTTACCCATCTTCACCCCATCACTCGTAACATTTACTTGATAAGTGGAACGATAGGTTTTATTTTTCTCTGAGCCATCACTGTAATAAATGGTGTATTCCTCTACAGTCGATACCGTATACCCATCTCCGCTCTCCTTCACTGATTGAACGTCCACACTTAGTACCTCTTCTGTCATTCCTTTTTCATTTAGACGATCAATATAGCTCGATACTTCCTCCCTATAGCTGGTAGATGAAGGGTCGATTTGTCCGGAGATGACTGAGAAATCGGCGTAGTTAATTGCCTCTACATAGGTAGAGACATACGTTTGAACAAAGGATTCAACATCTAGTTCGTCAGTACTTTGATTAGCTGGTGCCTCTTCAAGATCAGAGTTCGTTTTAAAAGCAGTAGAAGCTTCAAAGTCTTTCTTTTGTTTTTTTAGATCCATGCCTAAGTCTTTTACATTGCTGCTAGGATCATCATACGAAGTCCAATTGACTACATTCCATTTCTCTTTACCATCGTATGTTAGCTTATAGAGATTTGAATACCGTGATTCAGATAACGAAGAAGGCTTTCCGTCATAAGCATCGTTTTCTTTCCACTTTTCAATTAGGCCAACTTCAAGAGTCCACTTACCGTCTGTTTCATCAACGTAAAATGTGTCCCAATCTACTTGTGCATCTGTTACATATCCAGCATAGTTCGTACTATAAGCTATTACATTTTCAAAGCTTGCATAGGTATAGCCTGAGGCAACTGTTGAGTGATCGTCTAAAAAGTCGATTTCACGGTTGATTAATGCGTTTGAATAATTTGTTAGATGTTGCTTCAAACTCAGTGCTACTTTTTCTTTTTGTTTATCCGAAAGCACCGCTTCTACTTCAAGATATGTATCGTCCATCGCCACTTCTGGACTCTTTATTTTGCCAAATGGGGCATCTCGTTGCACCTGGGCAGTCATAGATTCATCAACCATTACTGGACCAACTTCTACCTGTCTACCATCAATCAAAGATCTATCAGTGTTTTTGCCATTAATGAATACATCAAATTTTTCTACATTCGATTGGATGGAGATCGTTTCAACATCAAAGTCAAGAACAGAGTAGTTATCTTTTTCAAAGTGTTTTACTTTAATTTCTTTCGTTAAATCCATATGTTCAGAAGAAAGCTTCCCTTCAACCTTGTACTCACCAGGCAAGAAAGATCCGAGGTTAATGAGACCATCTTCGGTTTTAGCATGTGATGTTTTTTTTCCATTAACAAGGTAACTTACTTCCTCTTCATTTGTATCTATGAGAAGCGGGAATGGCTGTAAAATCAAATCATAATTATCATATACTAAGAATTTCTTTCCCTGTTTCTCCATTTGAATAAGCTGATGACTTCCGACTTTTTCTTCTGCACTCACTTGTGGCGACATATCGAACGATGAAGCAGTTTCACGTAGATGATTCATTAATGTATCCTTCTCATCTGGATTATCTTTTAAATAGGATAATAGACTTTTTACGTTCTTATCCGTTACATCGAGTGCAGGGTCTGAGGATTTAATTGAAGCTACTAGTTCTTCCACATTTTCTTGATTGAGATTTTCCTCAAACTTGGCCAGTTGATTGAACCTATCTGTATATGACTCACCTACTTTAAATAAAACAAAACCGATAACGATGAATGCCAGAAAACTACCTAATAAGATGTTTCTTTTTTTCTTACCTACAGGTGGTTTTAGTTGGGGCTCGTTCGTTAAATTATTGCTTCCTAACTTCGCTCCACAATGCTGACAGAACTCCTTGTCTTTTGCCTCTTTACCGCAAGATGTGCAAAATTTCATTTAATCTTCTTCCCCTTCCGCAATTCATATACCCACTTTCCCCTAAGAAAGTGACCTACTCAATAACATATTTATCAAGTAGGCCACTCATGAACATGTTGCTATAACCTTTTGAAATAATTAAAGAATAGAGAGTATCCCCCGCTTATTTCTAAAGCCCCCATAACATCAAATTGCTCATTTGATCAGCAAATTTCTCTACAACAACTGCTATGACAATTGCATAGAAAATCGCCATCAGAACAGTTGTGATAATTAAACCGTAATAAACATCTAATCCTCCAGTTGACTTCTGCTTCAATGAAAAGACAAGAGAAGTACTTGAGACAGTAAATAAACTCGTGCCAATAAAAAAGAATAGTAAACTAATGACATTCGCCGAAAGAACAGCAAACAACACAGCTATCACGAACGCTGCTGTTGGAATGACCATTAATACGCCTAATCGAGTCATCACGTTCATAAAGGAAAGGTTCACCCGCATTAATTTCGCTACCCCAGTATTCACTGCAACAAAAACAGCCATAAAAATAAGAATATAGAGGAATGGTTGAATCACGAAAGATCCGAATGGAATCGGGATTTCATAGAATTCATTAGTAGGTATGTTCTTGACCGTAACATATGAAAAGAATGGCAGTAAAAACGCGAATAGAATATGGGCGATTATACCGTTTACTTTATCTGAATCCGTCACGTTATGACTGGCAGCCATCGGTCCTTTAAATGCTTGAATGGCAAATGAAAAGAAGTTTTTGCTGATTAACTTACCTTTTTCAATGTACTCGTTATTCGAAGGTTCCGCACTAGCAGTTGCTGCTGTCATTTGCTGTGTCACCTGCTGGGGTGTCGTTTCATTCGAATGACTTCCCCCCAGTTGAGATCCACACCCTCCACAAAACTTCGAATTTTCTTCGTTACTAGCACCACAATTTGAACAATACATTCTATCAACCCTTTATTTTGTTTTTATTGTTTCTAAATATCATTTCGATCGGTATCTTTTATACTAATCTTCTTAATTTTAAATCCATCTTCCTTTTTAATAATCGTGTACGTCTTTTCTCGATCATAATGAGTTTGCTCATTTAGGTGATTAGTGAAAATAAATACTTCATTTGTCGATACAGTAAACGTGTGATCTCCAAGGTCCTCAATGTCCGTTACCGTATTTTCAGTAAATTCATAGGAATAGCCTTTATCTTGTAAATCACCGATATATTTCTTTAGTTCTTTATCAGCTGCACTCTGCTTAAGTAAAAAAGGGGCAACGATGCTATAATCGCGAGAATTTAAAGCCTCTTCATAAGCCATCCGAAAATCTAGGACATGATTTTGTGCTGCTTCACTTTCATCGAATGAGTCTTCCTCATTAGACTTTGTTGTTGAGGACGCAACCGCATCATTAACATCGAAGTCGAAATCGAGGGCGCCCCATGTATCTCCATCTTGATTGATCGAATCGGTTTTGTGAGTTTTTCCGTTCTCATCTTTCCATTCAGCATGAAGCTTCACTTCTTGATCCACTGGAAAAGGTCCAAGCGTATCAAATTCAGAGAGTTTTTTCTTTGTGCTTTTTCCGTTGATGAAAAGAGTAGATTCAGGAATATTCGTATAGAACGTATGGTATGAGCCTTCTAACTCAACTGGAAGGTAGATCGCCTCATCTCCCTGACTCAGCACATTAATCTTTTCTTTATATGTGAATTCACCAAATACATTACTAGCCGTTCCTGTTATCTCGAATTGTCCAGGATAAGCTTTACCAAAACTCATTTCCTCTTCTGCTTCTTTCACCTCAGCAGATTGCTTATCAATGGTTAGAGTTGTGTTTGGAAGATTACTGCTTACAATTAAATCATTGGGAACGGCATCAATTTCATATGTATAATATAGACCTGGTACGAAAGCATTCTTTTTGACAACAAAAACCTGGTTACCATTGGCGTCCCTGACTGAGGCATCAAATTTATCCTTAGAGTCTGCAATGTCAACGAGCTGGTAACGGAGGTCCTCCCACCCGTTTTCTTTAATATATTGAAAATAATCTACTTTATTAATAAGTGCGGTTTGATCAATTTGAACCTCTTTAAGAAATGCTTCCGTCTTTCCTTCGCTCATTGCCCGATCCATCGCTTGAACTTTATTCATAGGATCAGTCATGGAGGTAATAATAAAGTGGGCACTAATAAAACACGCGACAATAATACCAGTTGCGATAAAACCTATTTTCTTCTTACGTGAAAGTGGTTTTTTTGGTAGCGTTTGTACCTCTACCGCCTTAGCCTTAACAGCTTGGTTCTTTTGTCCTTGCATTTGAGGCGATCCACACTCAGTACAAAAGGAACTGTTTTCTGAAAGTGCTTTTCCACACTCTGTACAAAAGTTCAATAGATCGTTCTCCTTTCGTTATCGTAATAAATGGTAAAACAGAATATCGCTTCCCCCTTTCAACTATTATCGAAACTGAATGTTAGTCGGGATCTTAAGACCTATTTATATCCCAACAATTACCTCCTAGTAGTATATCGGTAAATTGAATTAGGACTTTTAGAATAAATATTAAATTTATTAATTAATTCTAATAGATGGGAGAATAGCCATAATATTGATAAAAAGGAGACTTTACTGCAGAACAAATTAACTTTAACTATTTTCAAATTTTTAAAACTGAAAGTCAGTAAAGGAAATAGCAGTGGGGCTACCAGGTTTTGGTGGTTACTCACTTGGAGGTTTCGGGGGTTATCGTTTAAATCTGAATATAACTGGAATATCCGAACGTGATTTGAAACATTCAAAAGTACCTTCAACTAAAAAAGGGAGAGCATGATTTACATGCCAATCCCTTTAAATAAAATATTTATATTTATTCTTCTTCTAATGCTTCGGGATACAATATTTCATCAAATACCTCTCCAGAAGCTTCATCTTGCAACGAAATGGTTACTGTATACTTCTCCGGGTCTGCTCCGTCATACATTTGATAAATCATACCGGACATTCCCAAAGTCATTGTAGCAAAAACGTCCAAACTATTCTCATAGGCTTCTTGATCGACAACCATTGTAAATTGGGTAAAAGAATCATTGTGAGTAATATCTTTAATGGAAACTAGGTCTTCGCTATTCTTCGTTTCTTCAACGGTTTCATCGATCGTGTTTGTTATTTCATTCATTATTTCTTTATGCACTGACTTTGACATTTTATAAGTAAGGGAGCCATCCTCATTTTCAGTTACTTCTTTGACTCCTTGCTCTTTGGCACCAGCGATCGCTTCTTCAGCAGTTTCTCCTTCTAGCATAGAAGCGGGGATGGTGATTTCAACATTCAAAAGTCCTTTATCAACCTCTACCTTATCCTTAGCTGGTGCTTCATTTTCCTCAGTTTTATTTGTAGCTGCCTCGCTTTTACTACTAACATCCTGTTCATTTGAAGAACACGCTGCTAGAAATGTTAACAATAAGATCATAATTGCAAAACTAATTTTTTTCATATATTGGCTTCCCTTCATTATTTACCCTTTCGCATTATAACAGAAATATCCATTTCAGCGCTTTAATTTTTTAAAAATAGTAAGAAAGATTTTTTACAGAGACTCCTTATTTCGTTCCATTAGATCATTGAGTAATCATACAGAGACTTTCATCAGCCATTACTATTTAAAGATAATGTAGCACTCATAATTCTTGGACTATTTTATATAGGGGTTTCTCCCATAAAAAGCCGCTTTGCTTTATTGAAAGCATAATGGGCTTTTTTTATAAGATGATACAAGTTTTTTCTCGTGATAAATTTATTAATTCGGAATTTGAATAAAAAGGAAGATTTGTTAATAAAAAAATGTATAATAAAACCATAAAACTTTAGGAGGATAATTTATGAAGATCAAATCTATAATTGGGGTTAGTATGCTAGCAGTCTTTTTACTCTCAGCTTGTGCTGAACAGGAGGTTACTAAGGAAGAACCGTCTGATG
>NZ_JAIUKZ010000004.1 GCF_020165985.1 Bacillus sp. RAR_GA_16 | reverse complement strand
AAGCGGGAGGCTTTTTTAGATGAGCGTCTTATAGAATCCAGTTGATTTTCTCACATAGCCACAAGCTTCATAGAACTGATGGGCCGCTTTTCGTTCTTCACGGTTCCCGCTATTTAATACGGCTGTTGTAGCTCCCTTTTCATTAGCCAATCTTTCGGCTTCCTCCATCAACTTCTTTCCGATTCCTTTTTGGCGATATTCTTTAGCTGTCACCATCGTAATGATTCTTGCGACAAGAATATTCGCCACATACGATCGTTCAAAATGCATACCAAGCATCCCGATGAGTTCCTCTTTCTCTTCTGCTACAAGGGTGAGATAGAGTGGATCACTCATAATTGGTTGGAGTCGCTCCTTCACTTCATGTACTTCGGTTTCATAGCCCATATCTGAAAGTAAACGAGTCATTCCTTGCTCATCCCCTACCTTCACCTTTCTCACGTTCATGTTTCCTTCTCCTCTCGTAAACCGCTATTTCGATATTGGTTTAAAACCCGTTTTTGTGAAAACAAAAGAATGAGTGGCAAAATAAGCACACCTAAACTTACCACTCCACTCCACCCAAATATGTCCCACACCACTCCCACTCCTGAACTTCCTGCAGCAACACCTGCATAATAGCTAATTAAGTAAAAGCTTGAAGCGCCACTTTTATGATGATCGGCTGTTTGTGCGACGGAAGCTGATGCCATGGAATGCGCGATAAAAAATCCTGCACAGATGATGCAAAGACCAATCATGACAGCCGATATACTTTGAAAAACAGTCAGAACGACTCCGACGATGAGAGTAGATAGTCCAATGATCATGGTTCGTCTAAGTCCAATGTTTGAAGAAATTCTTCCTGCGACAGGTGGAGAAATGACCCCAAGGATATACGCAAAATAGGTAATGGAGATCCACTTCAACGAAAGAGCAAAGGGGTCTTCTTCTAGGTAAAATGGCAAATAAGTCCAAACTCCTGTAAAGATCACCTGGATTAGAAAACCTAGTGTAAAAAGAGACAATAAGCGGTGGTCTTTAAGGTGAACGAACATCCCCTTCATATCCTTAACGACACTTCTACTCCCTCCTTCAAAAAAGCGGGAGGTAGGTAGCAGCCAGTAAAAGCACACTGTTGCTACTAGGCCAAAACCACCAAGAAACATAAAACTAATTTGCCAACTATAGAGATCCGTTAAGTAACCGGTTGCTACTCGTCCTCCAAGTCCTCCCATTGCATTGCTAGCAATATAAATACTTGTAGCCAGTCCAATAGTGTACGGCTCAACTTCATCGGCTAAATATGCCATGGCTGATGCGGGGATTCCTGCGAGGAAGAATCCCTGGATACATCGAAGAATAAGTAAAAAAAGAAACGATTTCATCAATGGCATAATCAGGAGTAGACCGAGAACAAAAAGCAAGGATACTTTCATGACGATTGTTCGTCCATAGCGATCAGAAACAAAACCTAGAATCAGAAGACCCGGGATCATTGTAATGACCGGTAGTGACATAAGGAGACTTGAGGTTGTAGGCGTTATTTGAAATTCTCTCACAAATATAGGAAGCAACGGTTGAAAAGCATATAAAGAAGAAAAAATCAGCAATGCTCCGCAACCAAGACTAGCCGCTACGCGCCAAAAACCTGCATCCTTGGATGTATAGCGTTGCTCCCTTGTTGTTTGATTCATCTGTATCATCACCTTAGTTCTAGCTGAATTTTTCAGGAATTTGAGTTAGATCAATACCCCATACTATTGGCATATAAAAATATATGGCTATCGTAATAATAACGATAGAGGTTACGTTCAGCCAGAACCCAGCTCGCGCCATATCAGGAATTTTCAAATAACCTGATCCAAACACAACGGCGTTTGGTGGTGTGGCAACCGGGAGCATGAAGGCACAGCTTGATGCAATTCCAGCTCCAATCATTAAAGCATATGGATGGACACCGATTGCTGCTGATAAGGAAGCCATAATTGGGAACATCATGGTTGCCGTCGCCGTGTTGGATGTGATCTCTGTTAAAAAAATAACGAGCGTCGTAACAAGAAGTAAAATAACGAATAAATGGATTCCTTCAAGTACGGTTAATTGCTCTCCAATCCACTTCGCAAGCCCTGATTCTTGAAAACCAGAAGCAATGGCTAGTCCTGCTCCAAAGAGTAGGAGGATACCCCACGGCAAGCCTTTCGCCGTATTCCAGTCCAACAAAAACGATCCCCTTTTCGAAGGTGCGGGTATAAGAAACAATAAAATCGCTGCCGTCATGGCAATCACTGTATCATTAATGTTCGGATTCAACTCACTAAGGATGAATGAGCGACTGATCCATGCAAGCGCCGTAAGAGAAAAAATCGTAAGAATGACTTTCTCTTCGATCGACATTCCCCCAAGATCGTCTTTCTCTTTTTTGATAACCTCTTTTCCGCCTGGTAATTCTTTAATGTTCATTGGAAAAGCCATTTTCACAAGATAATACCAGCATCCAATTAAAAGCAAAACGGTTAACGGTACGCCAAACATCATCCAGCGGGCAAATGAAATTTCAATTCCATAAAGCTCATTCACAACAGCTGCAAAAATGGTATTTGGCGGTGTTCCAATTAATGTCGCAAGCCCCCCAATCGAAGCACTATAAGCGATACCAAGCATAATTGCTTTTCCGAAATTAAATCGCGGAGCTCCTTCTTCCGTATTCATATCTAACTGCTCAGATACTTGATAAATGACCGCAAGTCCAATTGGTACCATCATCATAGCGGTGGCAGTATTTGAAATCCACATCGATAAAAAGCCCGTTGCCACCATAAAGCCAAGTACAATTTTCTCCGTACTCGTCCCGATTGCTGATATAATAAAAAGAGCAATGCGTTTATGTAAATTCCACTTTTGCATTGAAAGCGCAATCAAAAACCCACCCATAAAAAGAAAAATGGTATTATCGCCGTAAGCTGATGCTGTTAAATCACCTTCTAGGGCACCAGTTAGCGGAAATAAAATGAGTGGTAAAAGAGACGTTGCAGGAATGGGGATCGCTTCTGTAATCCACCATGTTGCAATCCATGCTGTACTGGCTAATACAGCTAAACCAGCTTCCGAAAGACCATTCGGGTGGAAAAACAGCATCAGCGCAAGAAAGAGGGCTGGTCCTAATACTAACCCGGTGAGCTTTCTTCTGTCATAAACCGGATCAGGACCGGATAGCGTAGGATTTTTTTGTGAACTTTGAGAAGGGATTCCCGACGTGTGTGAAGAAGCGAATGTTAAGAGATCCTTTGCACGTTGATGTTCTTTCCAAAAATAGTTCCATAAAAGACGGCCTTGTTCCATAGTGATACCTCCTATCGTTCGTGTCACTATAGTGTAGGATTCACCAGGCACACCTGTCAATATTTTCACAATTTTGGTTCTATTTTACTCTTTCTAGCAAAGGACTTTTGATTCATCTTTGGTGTTCCCAGTCACTCCTCCTTTTCAAAACCCCCTTATATTTCCAATAAGGGCGAAGTTTATAAGTTGATGGTGTGATTTTTAATCCTTCATACGATACATTCTAGGAATCACCGTATGAGTTTCATTTCGATTGACAACAAGTTGCTCAAAATTGATCCAGGGGGTATATGATGAGAAAGATACAGCAGACGACCATTAATTCGGTTGTAAAATATGGACAAACGAAGCTTCCGAAATCAACAAATACAGAATGTCCTGAATGTGGAAATGACGCCTCATTTCAATTGAAGTTTGATTATCAAATTAACCAGGCTGTGTTTTCAACGCTTTCTCGCTGTTCCATTTGTAAAGAAGCCGTCCTCTTCATTTTAATTAAAACCTCACATGGCGACCGCGGAGAAGAAGTCGAGCTTTTTGTTCACCAAACATCGTTCACACGTGAACCACTCGGCAGACTAACGAGTTCTGCCCGCCTGCCTGACGACCTTGAACGTGTTTACCGTTCTGCCGTGAACGTACATAATATGAAAGACTGGACAGCCACAGCCGTCATGGCTAACCGCGTCCTCGAAAGTATTACCGGCAGTTTTCTATCTGAGAATGAATTAGGGCAACCGCTATCCAAACAGCTTGAAACGTTAGCGAAACAAATTGACTTAGAAGAACCGATTGTAAAGCTAGGGCAACTTCTCGGAAAAGGAAGTAATCTGAATAACCTCCTTTGTCTTGAAAAAGCGACTAGCGAAGAAACCGCAAACCTCATTATTGACCTATTAGATTCATTAATTGAATATCTCTATATTCTTCCTCAACGAATTGTTCATCTTCAAAAACAGATCGAAGGATAATGAAAAGACAGGTAGCTCTTGAGCTACCTGTCTTGTTTCGCTAATTTATTCTCGTTTAAAAGTTGCTTCTAACCATTTGCCTGCTCCTTCTTTTGGAAAGAAGGATAGTTAATGAAGATTGCAATTACCCCAGCAACCGCAATAAGAATAGGATAAATGGAGTAAGGTAAGAGGGCGAGCGGTGAGATTGAAGCAAGTCCAGCAACCGCTAGCACCTGGGCACCATATGGTAGCATTCCTTGAATACTACCTGAGAAAATGTCTAGAATACTCGCTGATTTCCTCGGATCCACGCCGTATTTTTCAGAAATGTTCTTCGCAAGAGGTCCTCCCATAATGATGGAAATCGTATTATTCGCAGTCGATAAATCCAACACACTAGCTAGACCAGCAATACCAAATTCTGCACCTCGACGTGAGCTGACCCTGCTTAATATTTTATCTAATACGTATTGAATGCCGCCGTTATGCTTAATAACTTCAATCATACCCCCGATTACGAGAGCAATCATCGCAAGATCTTCCATTCCTTTAATCCCTTCTGTCACGGTGGAAATTAGTCCACTCATGCCAAATGAATCGTTAAACAGACCGACTATTCCAGCAAATAGCGTTCCGCTTACAAGGACAACAAGCACATTAACACCTGCAATAGCTGCGATTAATACGCCTAAATAGGGAAGAATCGTTATTAAATCAAAAGCTCGATCTCCACCAACGGTTGCCTGCTCTCCCATTGTTAACACACCATAAATAATGGCTGTAATAATAGCGGCCGGCAATACAATAAAGAAGTTCACTTTAAACTTGTCTTTCATTTGCGTATTTTGTGTTCGAACCGCTGCAATGGTTGTATCTGAAATCATTGATAGGTTATCACCGAACATTGCACCACCAATGACGGCCGATAAAGCAAGGGCTGGCGCAACTCCTGTTTGGTCTGCAATTCCGATACCAATCGGTGCAAGGGCGACAATTGTCCCCATCGACGTTCCCATTGAAATGGAAATAAAACAACCGATTAAAAATAAGCCCACAATTAATAAATTCGCTGGAAGAATGGAGATTCCTAAGTTCACAATCGAATCAACCGCCCCAATTTTTTCAGCGGTCCCAGCAAAAGCGCCTGCCAATAAGAAAACAAGAATCATCAAGATAATATTGGTGTTTCCTGCTCCTCGACAAAACACTTCCACTTTCTTCATAAAGTTTTCTTTTCGATTCATCGAAAGAGCGACACCCGCTGCAATTAATGAAGCAAGTATAACCGGCATGCTATAAAAATCCTTTGTTACGATGGCAGTGCCTATAAACAGCACAATAAATATGCCAAGGGGTAGTAACGCCAGACCATTTCCTTTAATTTCTTTTTCCATTCTCTCTATCTCCTTTTTCTTTACTCCTGTATGAAAAAAGCCCACTTCAAGAGAAGAGGGCTTTTGCTCTTATCTCCCAAGATCTCTCTTGCTGGAAGCAGCACCTTTCTGAATATCAGAGGTTGCTGAAGCTTCTTCGGGCCAGGTCCCTCCACTTCTCTTAATAAGAAATATACAGTTATGAATGAGCATGAGCTCAGATTTTATATAAATTTCATGATCGAACGAGCTTTACTTTATCACGCCCGATTCAACTGAGTCAACTCTTTCTACCTTCATGAATATAAACTCCTTAAGGAAAAGGAGCTTTTTCAGAAAATCCTCTATACTTTTACACCTGTTCGGCTAACGAGTTAAAAATTGCTCGATGTCTTTCATAATGGACGCCGGTCGCTCCTCAGGTAGAAGATGACCAGTTTCCTTATAAACAATCAACTCGGCATTTGGTAAATCGTTGCTTAAACGTTTCCCAATCTTCAAAGGCACTACTCTGTCATTTTCACCCCATATTAAGAGGCTCGGTGTATGAATTTGGTTTAACTCAGCTTCAGAGAGGTCCCCCTCTCGATCACGAATCATACGAACCAGCGATCGAAAAATCCCTTCATGAAAAAAGGGTTGAATATAACCGTCCATCATTTCTTCATCAATAAGCGCTGGATCATAAACGCAATTAAGCAAATTTCCTCTTACTCCTTTTCGATAAAGCCAGCGTTTTAAGTAAACAGAGAAAAAAGGTAAGTAAGACGTATAAACAAGGCTCTGCTTTGCTTTCTCAAGATAACCTGAGCTACATAGCAAAATATTTTTACTTACAAAATCTTCTTTTATCGCGGATGCTCTCATCGCTACCTGCCCACCCATTGAATGACCGATCATTACTGTGTTCTCAATTGAAAGTCTTTCTAGTAGCTCCACAACGACTTCTGCATAATTTTGATAAGAGTGTACAAAGTGATGAGACTTCTCGCTTTTCCCAAATGGCGGGAGGTCAATAGCAACAACGGTGTATGCTTTTGTTAGGAATGGAATTAGCTTTCTGAAGCTAAAGCTTGACGACAAAAAACCGTGGAGGAGGGTGATAACTGGTCGATCAACAGCCTCCTCATTTTTATAATACTCATAATGAATGTTGATTCCCTTTATCTTTTCCATATTTTCTTTGGAATTTTGAGCTAATAACATCTGTCATCTCACTCCGAATTTTAATTTCACCTGTGCCTTCTTTTTATTTGGCTATGTTAGTGGAATGGGTTGATTTTTGGCGAGTGAAACGAAGGTTTCACTCGCCAAAAATCGAGAAATCAACAATATAAGCTAACATAGCCTTTTAAAAATGCCCAGGTTTGGTTATACGTATTTTACCCCAATTAGGAAATGAAAAACTTTTTTGGCACCCGGAGTGTACAACCATTTTTTTCATTCTACTTCAACATGGATAAGATCCAGCAATTTAACGTTTCTCTTTTGCTCCTGATGATCCATCACTCGTAGCTCTTTCGTCAATGGATCGACATAATGGACGTAGCCAGAGAGAACGTTCTTTTCACCATTTTTAAAATAGTGGAAGCGTAGGGGCCAATGGAATTCCATTGCTTCGCAGATCATTTCGTTCATTTCTTCTATTTTTTGCTCATCTAGTATAGGCATCTGATTTCTTTTCTCTTCTTCTTTCCAATCACGTAGCTCTTTCACATGCTCAGGTAACATCATTGATGTCCATTTTATATTTCCGCGATCACGAATCATCTCTATCCCCCCTTTACGCTTTATGCCCACCGACAAGCTTACTTCTGTGTAGTGCTGTACCAGCCTTGGTGTATGAAACAGCGCGCAAGAGAGCATCTGAGCCGTATTTCTCTCTAATGGAATCCATCACGTACCCAAGATCTCGCTGCTTCGGTCTAGCAGTATTAAATAAATCCAATTGCACTTCTTCATCATTGCAAATATTTGAAAGAGTGATGGAAATTTTCCGAACTGTTTTTCTTTCATAAAATTCCTCAAATAGCTGAAGACAAACGCGGTAGACTTCAAGCGTAATTGCTGTTGGTCCATTCACACTTCTTGAGCGATGAAAGCCCCCGCCGCCTTCTTCTTTGCTATAACTAATCCCTAGACTAATCGTACGCCCTGCCTTCCCAGCTCTTCTAGCACGTCTCGCCACTTCTTCACTCATTTCAAGAATAACGTGTTGAATTTCCTTTTGATCATGATAATCCCTTAACAAGATCTGACTTTTTCCAAAACTAATCTGTCCTTTCATAATAGGAGCACCCATTTCAGAAAGGTCGACTCCCCACGCATGATGATAAAGTTGATTTCCCATGACACCAAATTTCTCTTCCAATAAGTGAAGCGGATAATGAGCCAACTGCTTTACATTCCGTATCCCCATTCGATTTAACGTGCGTTCAACTCGTGCGCCAATCCCCCACATTTGACTAAGTGGAGAAAGCGGCCACAGTTTTTCAGGAATGTCTTCATATGTCCACTCTGCTACCCCTTTTTCTTTCGCTTCAAGATCCAGACAAAGCTTTGCCATCAAAAGATTTGGTCCAATTCCAATCGCGCTCGGCAAGCCGAATGTCTCGCTAATTTCATTTTTGATCTTATGAGCCACTTCAAATTTATCTCCCCATAGTCGTTCTGTCCCATCAACCTGCAAAAATGATTCGTCAACGCTATACGTATGGATACATTCTGATGGTACATAACGATGAAAAAGCCTCGTTATTTCCATTGATTGTTTTAAATAAGAAGACATTCTTGCGTTAACAATATGAATTCTTTTGTCATTTGGAATTTCAAATAACCTGCTCCCTGTACGAATCCCAAATTCTTTTTTTAAGGCTGGAGAAGCCGCTAGCACAACACTCCCCTGCCGTTCCACATCTCCTACCACCGCAAGATAACACGTCAGCGGATCAAGCCCCATCTCTACCGCTGAGCAGCTGGCATAGAAGCTTTTCATATCAATACATAGAATTGTTTTCTTTGGAAATTGTGAATAATCCACTTTGGAACCCCCTCCTTTTCATCAAACGGAACATTTGTTCTCTTTATCTATACCCGTATTTTACTCGAATATACGTTCTCTTTACAATAAGTACTTTCTTCCAATCAAAAAAGTGACGACTTTAACCTATTGATTTTACGATAAAAAAGATCCAGCCTAATGAACTATACGGTCATGATCTCCCGGGTAAATAGTCCTGTTACTACATACAAAAGAATAGGTCATTAATATCAATAATTATTAAAATAGTTTGAATATTAAAACTTTCGTGATAAAGTAAGCACATCTTAATCACGAGGGGGAAAATGAAATGGGAAAGAAAAAGAATTTGCTTTCAATTGGTTTATCAGTGGGGCTTGTTAGCACCATGTTTGCGCCATCCTCAACATTCGCAGCAGCGGATACAAATATGAACAAAGAAACAGGGACACCTTCTTTTGTTTCCGGGAAGTTAACAAAAGCAACCTCTCAAAATCCTAGCGAAGTGTTATTCAATTACTTAAATGACCAGAAAAGCATGTACAAATTTAGCGGGTCATCAGCACAGGACGCTTTTGAAATCATCACCAAAGAAAAAGACGACCTCGGCTTCACGGTTTTTCGTTTACAGCAACTTCATGAAGGAACACCAGTTTACGGGTCAACTCAAACCGCACACGTTGATGAAAGCGGCGTCTTAACTGCTGTATCGGGTACCGTTATTCCGGATCTTGGATCGAAGAAAGAGCTTAAAAAAGCAACAAAATTCAAGAAACAGGATGCAGTTAAAAAAGCAGAAGAAGATCTAGGTTTCGCTCCAACTTATGAACAGAAACCTGAATCAAATCTTGTCGTTTATACAGAGGGAGATTCTGCGACATACGCTTATCACGTCACATTAAACTTCCTTTCACCTGAACCAGGGAACTGGCAGTACATAATTGACGCAACAAGTGGTGAAGTACTAACAAGTTTTAACGCGATGCACGAAGCTAAAAAAGAAGGTGTTGGTAAGCCAGGCGGTGGCGCGATTACAGGTACAATTCAAACAGCCAGCGGAACGGGTGTCCTTGGGGACCAAAAGACGTTCAATACGCTTCTTTCCTCCTCAACCTATTATCTGAAAGATACAACGAGAGGCGGCGGGATTCTTACGTATGACGCAGCTAACCGGACAAGACTACCAGGTTCATTATGGGCGGATGCGGATAACGCCTTTAACGCAAGCTATGACGCGGCAGCTGTCGACGCTCACTATTATGCAGGAGCAACGTACGATTATTATAAAGATGTTTTCAACCGCGATAGTTATGACGGAAATGGGGCAGCACTTGAATCCACTGTCCATTACGGTCGCAACTACAATAATGCGTTTTGGAACGGTAGCCAAATGGTTTATGGTGATGGAGACGGCTCCACATTCGTCTCTCTTTCTGGCGGTGAGGATGTTGTAGCACATGAATTAACACACGCGGTTACAGATACGACAGCTGATCTAATTTATCAAAATGAATCAGGAGCGCTGAATGAATCAATGTCCGACGTGTTCGGAACACTTGTGGAATATCATGATAATAATAGTCCTGACTGGTTAATCGGTGAAGACATTTATACACCAGGAACTTCTGGAGACGCTCTTCGTTCGATGTCCGATCCTGCGCAGTTTGGCGATCCTGACCATTACTCTGTCCGCTATACAGGAACCCAGGATAACGGTGGGGTTCATATTAATAGCGGAATTATGAATAAAGCGGCTTATCTTTTAAGTGAAGGCGGTACATTCTACGGAGTCAGCGTATCTGGAATTGGGAAAGACAAGCTTGGGGCCATTTACTATCGTACGCTAACACAATACCTAACGGCTTCTTCGAACTTTAGTCAAATGAGAGCAGCAGCCGTTCAAGCTGCAACAGATCTTTATGGAAGCGGAAGCTCAGAAGTACAGTCAGTCAAACAGGCGTTTAATGCTGTTGGTGTTCAATAACAAGTATGACAGGTAGCTACTGGCTACCTGTTTTTCATTTCCAGAAGGTTTTATAAGGCTTTAAACGGGAAACAAAAGGCTAGAACTAAAAAGGAGGAAGAAACATGGCGATTTTTAAAGAAGACGCACTCAAACAGGAGCACGTGCTAATTACTGGAGCGACTGGTGGCATTGGATATGAAACGGCAAAAGCCGCTGTCCAAGCAGGGGCTTCCATTACGATCACTGGAAGAAATAAAGAAAAATTAGAAGGGTTAAAGAGCGAATGTGAAAAGTTAGTTGCGGATGCTAAAGTGACCATTCTTCCAGCCGACTTAAACGACGAACAGGATCGCGCGAATTTAATTGAAAGTGCGATAAAAGAAAGAGGAGCGATTACCGGATTAGTGAACTCAGCTGGAATTGGCGGCGGCGATACACTTGATCAATTACAAGAAGAAGACCTTCGGAAGGTAATGGAACTAAACTACTTCTCAACAGTTTTACTAACCCAGCTCGTTTACAATAAAATGCGTGAAAATAAGAAAAAAGGGTCCATTGTAAACCTCTCTTCTCTATCAGGGCTTCGAGGAACTTTTGGAAACACTGCCTATAGCGCTTCTAAATTTGCGATTACCGGCTTTACGCAGTCCTTTGCACACGAGGCAATTCGAGATGGTATTCGAGTGAATGCCGTCTGTCCTGGGTTTGTTGATACGGAAATGGGAAGAAACAGCATCGCATCAAAAGGCAAAAGAGAAAATAAAAGTTTTGAAGAAGAATTAAAAGCTGTGGAAGAAGCGATGCCTTCAGGTCGAATTACACAACCTGAAGAAGTAGCAAACAGTATCGTCTATCTTTTATCAAACGCCTCCGAAAACATTGTTGGAGAATCTTTAAAAATTTCAGGCGGAAGTGTCATGCGCTAAATAACCATTTTTTCAAAAAAGCATGGCTAGTCGATCCTCAAAGATCGAACGGCCATGCTTTTTTAACAACTTAAATGGTACTTGAGTAAATACAAGTATCCGTTATGTGCTTCCCATCAATAGACAAATCATCATTTTTGAGCGTCCCCTCAAGAAGATACCCCAATCGTTCAGGAATCGCCCGACTCCGCTCGTTCTCTCGATCACACTGAATCTCAACTCTTCTACATCCCAGACCCTGATGAGCATATTGAGTTAACTTTTGAACAGCCTCTGTCATATAACCATGGCCACTCTGACACGTCGCCATCCAATATCCAATTTCAAGTTTCGGAACATCCCAGTCAATGTTATGAAAACCAGTTGATCCTACAAACTCATCTGTTTCTTTCAAGAAAACGAGATACCTTAAATTTTCACGTTTTAAGAACTTAATATGCGCTTCTCTTGTATTCACTTCCGTCTCTTCAGGAGTTGGGGTTACACGCGCAAAACCTAACCAAGGTCTTAGTTCGTCGATCGAAGTTTGAATCGCCTCATTGACTACTTTACCATCACCAGGCTGCGGCATTCTTAACGTTAATCGCTCTGTCTCAAGAGACGTTTCAATTTCCATTAATATCGGGTTCACAATCATCTCTCCAATGCGGTTGAATAATCAAGGTGGAGCTATTCTAACTAGACGATAAACCGCTAATCAAATGGATTAGCGGTTTAAATGAAATGTCTTTCTTTCAAGTTCGACAAACTAAGCTGCTTTAGGATTCGAACCGAATCGATTTTCTTCTCGTTCACTCTCAAGACAAGTGAAAACAAGAATAACAATACTACCAATAAGAGGAATAAGACCAATCAAGACCCACCAGCCGCTTCGACCTGTATCATGCAATCTCCGAACGGTTACAGCAAGGCCAGGTAAAAGGATGAATAAAGAATAAATTCCCGTTAAATATGGAGAAAGATCAGCCATCGTCTCTACTAGAGTTAGGACAACTGAGATAATAATGTTAAAAAGAGTAAACATCCAATATTCCTTACGTCTCGCTCTTCCCTGGAAATTCACGTAATTCTTTAATACTTTCAAATACCAATTCATGCAGCTTCTCCTTTAGCAATTAATTTAAGTTAACTAGAATAATATCATGATACAAGGGATAGTATAACACAAAACATGACAATAATAGGCAAAAAATTCAGAGATTGGTTAAATATGAGATTTTTAAACAACTATTTCAACGTGCTATTTTGATACTCTCCTCTTAAGAGACTCATCCTTAGTCGATCGACGTAACATCCATTTCGGTAGCGATCTTCTCGCAAGATACCTTCTTCCACAAAGCCACTGTGCTTGTATGACTTAATCGCCTTCTCATTACCCACTTCCACTCTGAGCCAAACCTTATTTAAGTTCAATTCAGTAAAACCCCATTCGAGCATCGCTTTCATAGCGCTTACGCCATATCCTTTCCCCCAATAGCGTTTATCCCCGATGGCGATCCCTAGCTCAGCATGACTATTCAATCGATCAATATTTTTTAAATCGATCCACCCTATGTGCTTTCCTTCTTCCGTTACAATCGCTCGCTGTTCATATCCGTTTTTTCGATCGATACATAATTGAATCCAACTGCTCGTTTCTTCTCGAGTAAACGGGGGATATTTTTCCGGCATGTTCAGATGCTTTGCCACTTCTCGATCAAGACACCATAAATAGCGATTTTCTGTATCTGAAAGAGAGAGTTCTCTTAATGTCACAACTGGCAACGGCATTCGATTCATGTTCGGCTACTTCCCATCTTTTTCTTTTTGTTTAACGTAATCCCCATCAACGGTTCTCTATTTAACTGAAGTATTTCTTCATTTCTTTAACAATCGTTTCATAATAAGAGGATTCATGTGGAACAAAATGACGTTTGCTTATTTTTTGTTGCAGATTCTTTCGCTCCCCATTAGCATTAAACCAAAATCCATCTACATGGAGGTCGGTTTGTTTTTCCATCCAAAAATCATAGAACATATCAAAATCAACCTGAACGATTCCTGCAACCTCTTCTTTTTGAAGATAAAATGCATCAAACGATTGATCGTATTCAAAAAGAAAAATATTTGCGATTTCATTATCAATAAAATCGTTTTGCTTGATCGATGTATTCATCACAAGCAAAGGATCTAACTCTTCGTAAGAAACGTGGACCCCAAGTTCTTCCTCTATTTCTCTCACACCGTCGTTTACTGATTCATCTTCCATTAAGTGACCGGCAGCAGTAATATCAAAAAGACCAGGAAAGTCTTTTTTCAAAGAACTTCGAAGTTGCAAATACACTTTTTTACACCCTTCTTCTTTTCGAACGAACCAGCATTGAAAAACTTCATGCCAGTGCCCGACTCGGTGTACCTCATCTCGTGAAGCGACACCCATTGGGTTTCTCTTTTCATCAAATATTTTTACTCTCTCATCCACTATCTAGTCACCTCATTTTTTCTTTCAGTCTTACCCTTCATGATTTACTTAGAGTTGATACCAGAATTGTTCATCCGTAGGAACTACGGCTTTCATGGCGGAACCTACTCCATTAAGGCTTTATGGCGAATTTTATACTCAATCGTTAAAAAGGGCACAAAGAAAATCCTCATCTCGTGCCGAGCCTTTAAAGTCCCCTCCCCAACCTGCTCAACAAAAAATTCTTCATCAATTGGTAGTGAAAATTGTTTGCTTTTCGTTGATAAATACGTTCCTGTATCGGCTGTTGAAGTGCGTTTTTTTCTACTAGACAGCTCCAGACTTCTTCCATCTGGATTTAATTCGAGAATACCAGTCATTGTGGAAAATGGAAGCGGTAATCCGATGTTCATATACGTTCGATCTCCCTTTTTGTGCCACGAATAAAGGGCAACAAAGCATACTTCTCCCTTTACTTTTCTTACCCAGGCTCTCGGTTGTGGCCTTCCATCCATATGCTCTTTAACCGAAACAATATCTCCTGTCATTTCGACCTGCTTCCTTGATAACGGAAGATTGATTTGAAGGATTCTCCTACTAAAAAAGCGATAAATCATAGCCAGTGGTTTAAACCACCTATGCCACTTCACACTAGCAAACAGTCTATATTCAGTTGTATGTTCATAAAAATGTTTAATTGTTGGAGAAAGATCGTGGCATTCAAGATGGGGTTCATACATGCTCATGTCGCTTACTAATCCACTGTAAAAAGTAGTATGATCCGTAATTCCTTTCAGAATCTCTTCTCCAACCACTGTCCTCCCTCTTATTTGGCTAACCGGAAAAACGTTGTGATTCGTTCTCACTTGTAAACTCTCCTTCATACGAAAAAACAGTTCCAATAATAGGGTTTTTTACCGTCACGTGAATATAAAAGCTTTCTCGATCTTCTAAGTAACGTTCGGTTACAGTTGCTAGACCTTGAAAAAGTCGCGGCAATGGGATTTCTTTTCGACCAAGTACCATTCTCTGATTCAATGATTGAATCGTTATACTCCCATCTTCACCATTTACTTGAAAAGCAAGATCTGAATAGAGTAACGCAGGTTCGCCTAAATAGTCTTCTATGATCAGCCTTTCTTCATCAAGAGTCATTAGCGCATTAAAGTAACGCTTCTTTGGCCCAAAAGAAAACGTACGCTGCCAATGAACCTGTTCTTTTCCATCAGCCCCGCTTCGACACGTATTTCTGATGTGAAAGGGGATATTTGTTCCTTTTTCAGGAAAAAGGAGTTTTGCCTTTGTACCAAGATAAAATAAGGGATAGAGCCAACGAGGACCACCGGAAATCCTCTTCATTACTCCTGTTCCACAGAAATGTTGTTGTTTTGAGAACGAATACCTTTTCTGCAGCATCGGATGAAGTTGATCAAATTGGTCACCAAGTGCGTATTTATAAATCGACATGAGGATGCTCCTTATCTCTTTCGCTTACAAGTTTTCGCTGTTGGAATGTCACGACTGAACTTTACTCCAATCACCGATAAGACGAACAAACTAATGTTAAATGTTAAAGGATTAAATGGATGTGTCAGGACGCGTGGCGCAGCTAAAATAGCTGACAATGTTAATAAAGGGAAAGCCATCAGTTGCAGCTTAAATAACCAGTACCTCTTTCGATAAAACAACCAGATCAAGCCAAACAATATTTCGCCTATTCCCATTACAAAGACTACTAAGGAAGCATCAATCGCTTCTGGTAGTAGATTCGTTGCCATCGAAATCTCTTCAGGATGCTTCATCCATATTTTTGGAACTAGCCCTTGATACATCCAAACGAAACTAAACATGAACGTGATCATCCAATAGCTAGGGCATATTGGGATGCGGGTGATTCTCCTTTCTCTAGCCATCGCTTCAAGACATCAAAACTTAAGGCCGTCCCCCACCCAATCATCGGACGAAAGATAGCCGCATCAATCAAATCACCTAGTCTTCCAAAACGCGTCTCATAATCATATTGAGTTAAAAACGTTACTTTCCCATTTTCACCGGGTATGTATTTCCAATAACCTTTCCCCTCCGAGATAATTGAAATCTGCTGGTCAGTACCAAAATGCAACGAAGATATTCGTGATCCGTCCTTGCCATTAAACGCACCAACGCTTTTTCCCCAACCTTCTACGAGTCCAACCCCTACGTTTGTTTTATAGGAAAAGTATTGCGGATCACTTTCATTTTCTTTCGGCAGGTAGTTGATAGAAGTGAATCGCAAATCCCACTGTTCATGCTGATCTGGTTGCTGAGACGCATCCCATAAATCATCCATTTCCGCTTCAATTGGAATTTCAACATAAATTGGTTTCCTTTTCATTTTCTCCCCCTGTCAGTTTTCCCTTGTGCATTGCGTCATAATTAAGTGTAAACTTCTTTCTTCTTTGGAGACAACACTATTTTCCAAAACAACAGAAGAATACCAATTCTTTAAACCATGAACGAACAAAAAAAGAGCATCGTTGTGATGCTCTCTAAATAACCTTACTTTTGGTCAAAAAACTTTCCAGCTACTTTTTCTACAAGACCTGGAGCCGTGTGATAAAGCTTAGCTCCGGCGTTCATCCATTTCGGAAGATTCACTTCACGCGCGCCCTTTTCAATAGCAGAAATAATTTCCTCCGATACTTTTTCTGCTGAGAGCATCATCTTTTCAACGTTCTTTGTATAAGTGCCACTACTATCGGCCGTTTCAAAAAAGTTTGTTTTGATTGGACCTGGATTCACCGTTGTCACTTGAATGTTATGTTCTTTCATTTCCATCCGCAAGCTATTCGAAAATCCAAGTACCGCATGTTTTGAAGCTGAATAGCCAGAAGATTTCGGTGTAGCAAGCTTCCCTGCTTGAGACGCGATATTGACCACGTGCCCTGCCCCTGCAGCGATCATGCCTGGTAGCACATGCGAAGTAAATCGCATGAGGCCAATGACATTCACATCAAACATCGCTTCAATGTCTTTCATATTGGCGTCCACAAATGCGTCAAATTTTCCAAACCCAGCATTATTAATTAAAACATCCACCGGAGGCATCTCTTCCAAAAGCATTGGCAGAACATGATCGACACGCTCCCCGTCTCCAACATCAATTGTCCATATTGCTGGTGCATAAGCTCCGCTCTGTTCAATGAACCGCTTTACTTCCATTAACTTTTCTTCTGAGCGAGCGACAAGAATGAGTTTCGCTCCTTTTTTAGCTAAATCAATCGCTAATTGTCTTCCTATTCCACTTGATGCTCCAGTAATCAGAACGACTTTGTTCTTTAAATTTTTCATTTCTTTCACCTCTTACGATCGTGATCGATAAACCGTTTTCTCTTTTTCTTTAAATTTCACAATAACCTGTTCCGACTCGAGATAATCAAGATGTCCAATCGTTTCAGAGAGAGTAAGACCTGTTTGCTTCTTATAAACGCCTGGAAATAATTGCTGACAAACTTCAAAAGCGGTCATTGGTTTATTCTTTAAATAGGAGGCCACCTTTTCTGAACGCTCTTCCTGTTTATGTAAACGTTCTTTAATCAACTCGTCCGGACTGAGAATAGGCTCACCATGACCGGTATACACATACTCAAGATGAGCATCTAACGTTTTACGATAAGAACTTCTTTGTTGAAGTAGCGGCTTAGGTCGCTCCGTCCCTTTTACATATGGAGGTTCAAGTAAGGGATTTGATGAAATTTTCTTAATGAGGTGGTCCCCCGCGATCATCATCCCCGTCTCCTTATGCCATAAAGAAATATGACTTTGGGCATGGCCAGGCGTTTCCATCACAGTCCACCCGTTACAGCCTGGTACGTCATCTCCTTCTGAGAGATGCCGGTCGCATTTTGCTCGGTCTGTATATGCAAGATAACCTCGTGTATCACTTACATGATCGAAATATTGTTCTGGAACCCCAGCTTCACGATAAATCCCTGTCATAAATGCTTCATTTTCTTTCAAAAAAGAATCGCTCATCTGTAACCATCGATCGTTCTTCCAATGCCCAATAACGCTAACGCCATTTTGCATCATTTTTCCAACAAGGCCGATATGGTCAGGATGATGATGCGTGAGCACGACTTGTTCAATATCTTTTAAAGCCACCCCATAGTTGTTCAGTTGCTTCTCAAGTTCAAGCTGCGCTTCAGGTGTACGTGGACCAGTATCAACCAGCGTTAAGGCGTCTCCTTTTAACAAAAAACAATTGACCGGACCCACAGCAAATGGAGTTGGAACCGTGATCGACAGTACCTTTTCTTTCGTTAGATTCAAATTGACCGCCACCTCTTCTTTTCTTTACATCACCTACTTCTATTTTATCGCTGTTCGTTCTATTTGTCATTATATCGAGATAATTTAATTCGAATTTTCCGACATTTCAGGTTGACAATTTTTTATTTTCATAGCATACTATGTAAAATTAGAATGACTTTATTGGCTTTGAAAGGGATTAATAGAAGTGCCAGTATGTGACAGAGAGAGGGATTCATTGGCTGAAAAGTCCCTTCCCATTACTCACTTTGAACCTACCCTCGAGCCCGCTGTAGAAATACAGCCGCTTCCTACGTTATAAGGAACTTGAGGATATCGTATCTTGATATCAAAAATAAGGTGGTACCACGGATAACGCCCATTCGTCCTTTTCTTTAGGATGAGTGGGCGTTTTATTTGGAAAGGATGAGGATGATGACAAGAAACACCATCGGCTTCATTGGTGCCGGGTCCATTACAGAAGCCATTGTCGAAGGAATGATTTCCGAAAAGTTTGTAGAACCTAACGAAATTATGTTACTGAATCGCACCAATTCACAGCGACTTGAGGAATTAAAAACAACATACCGGGTACATGTTACTCAAAATATTCAAGAATTGTTACAACAAAACAGAGTAATTGTTCTAGCTATGAAGCCAGCTGACGCGCCAGATGCCTTAAGTAAGATTCAACCATATATTCATAGAAACCATCTCATTATTTCTGTCTTAGCGGGCATTACAACCACGTATATTGGAGAAAAAATCTCTACTCCCACTCCAATTGTTCGAGTGATGCCAAATACATCGGCTACGATAGGGTTATCCGCAACAGCTATTACAGGCGGAGCGTTTGCGAGCGAAAACGATTTACTGTTTACGAAGCGACTGTTTCAAACGATTGGATGCGTTGTGCCGGTATCAGAAGATAAGATGAATGCCGTAACAGGGTTATCTGGTAGCGGTCCAGCCTATTTCTATTATATGGTGGAGTGTATGGAAAAAGCCGCTATTCAAAACGGACTTGATGAGGAAGTAGCACGCGAACTCATTTTACAAACCATTCAAGGTGCTGCTATGATGCTTCGTCAAACGGAACAGCCAGCAGAACTTTTAAGACAAAAAATTACCAGTTCCGGGGGAACAACTCAAGCAGGGATCACAACGCTCAAAGCGTTTCACTTTGAAGAAGCGCTTTTATCTTGTATTACAGATGCAACGAATCGCTCACAAGAGCTAGGAGACATTTTCCAAAAACAAAATTAATATTTATAGCCCGGACACCTCATAAAATGTCCGGGCTAAACACATTAAAACCTTATAGAACCCCACTATTTCTATTCATACACTCTTCTTCTGGACAACTTTACACATTTGTTTTAAGTGAATCAAAGCTTCTTCACTATCTAGTCCCGTCGCAATAATGGTCATTGGTCCAAAATGAGCTGTCAGTCTCCCCATACTTAAAATACTCTTCGCATTTAATCGTTTGCCTTCAACCTCTACTATAATGTAACTACTAAAGAGGTTTGCACTTTTTACAAAGTCCATCAAGAAGGCCATCGTAACTTTACTCGTGATCAAAACGGTTTCCTTATATACCATCCTTGCATCCTCCTTAGTATCTAATACAACCGTTTGCACCTTTCTATTTTGACACCCTACACGTATACTCGCAAGGACCTTGGGACCTTTCCTCACACAAACTTTATACACTCAGCATAACTTACGTTAGGTATTCTAACATCTTAACCACCAATGATGGATGGCTATGCTATAATGATACAAGATTGCCAGTTTAGAAGACTTCAATAGTATATGTAGCGGTAGCTGCATTATGAATATGAGAATAGGGAGTGACTGGAGATGTCATACAAAGATAAAAAAGTTTTGCCCATCGGATCAGTCAGCGAATTAACAGGGCTATCTTTGAGAAAGATCCGCTACTATGAAGAAAGAGGCCTTATTCTACCTGACCGTTCTGGTGGTGGTACGAGAAAATTCTCGTTTACGGATGTAGAAAAACTAATGGACATCGCAAATCAAATTGAAGACGGCATGCAAACATTTGAAATTAAAAAACTCTATAAGAAAGAAAAACAGAAAGATAAAGATAAAATTAGAGATGAAATGATTCGCGGACAGCTAAACGCAGCATTTAAAATGACAAAATAGAGAAATAGAACAAACGATATGATAGTGATCTCAAAAGTTAGCGTTTTTATGATGCAGCTGTTTGGCCGGTTTAAGTTCGGTATTGGTACCGAACTTAAACCGGCCAATTTTGCTTTTATGAATGATTCTTCGTTTAAAATATACGACGCAGGGTATAAATGAAAACAGAATGTTAAGGAAAGGAGTTTTGTTCGATGAGTTTCCATTATACTGTTGAAACTTCTAAAACAGTTGAACAGGCAGTTTCTGACTTAAGTAATGAGCTGCAAACAGAAAAATTCGGCGTTTTATGGGATTTTGATCTGTCCGCTAAGTTGCAAGAAAAAGGAATGGACTTCCAAACCCCTTATCGCGTCCTCGAGGTTTGTAATCCAAAAGAGGCAGAGCGTGTTCTAAACGAAGATAAGTTAGTCGGTTATTTTCTCCCTTGCAAAATCGTTGTTTTTGAAGATCAGGGGCAAACAAAGATCGGTATGCCAAAACCGACAACTTTGTTAAACTTAACCGGTAAAGAAAATCTAAATGAAATTGGTAATGATATTGAGAAACGGTTAATTTCATGTATTGAAAAAAGCAAGTAACATGTCTCTCCTATTAACCCACCTCTCTTTTATTAGAGAGGTGGGTCTTTTTACCCCTGAAATCGAAATCATTGTACAATAAGGATTCTTCAAGAAGCGAATGGGGATACGCTTCCAGAGGAGTACAAACAACTCGGCAAACAAATGGCACCTTTTACAAATGTGATGAATGCATCTGCCTTCATTCTCATTATCTTAATGACATTGAAGCCTTTTTAAAGTGAAATAGAAACATTTGAACAAAAAGAATGGCTACCTTTTTTTAAAGGGTGGCCATTCTTCTATTCTTTTAGCTGTGGATTGTAGCGATAGACAGCTAAATCGATTTTTGAATTAGGAAGAAAAACAATCCCTTCCCCTTCTAACATCATCCTTTGATCGATATATCCTTCCTCTGTTGGTATGCCAATCTCGCCTTTCGAGTTAATGACACGATGCCACGGCAGTTGATGCCTTTGACTCATAGCGTGTAGAACCCGCACAACTTGTCTTGCTCCACGTGTCTTTCCTGCACACTTTGCAATTTGTCCATAAGTCATAACTCTGCCTGGAGGGATTCCTTTAATAATCGAAACAACATCTTCAGTAAATTTCTCCATAGTCATCACCTTCTAATCAAAAATTCTCTTCCAATAGTATAACAAAATCTAGCCCCTCTCAAAGAATAAAAAGGTTGTATAAAAATATGGACATGCTAGAAACTAAGCTTAGTTAGCTATTGTAAAGGAGCTTAAAAGGTTATGGATAAGCGTTTAATTGATTTGCCTACGTTTTTAGGTGCTTTGAGTTTATTGCTTCTTGTAACCGTTCCGCTTGTGCTTTTTCCTGAAAGTGGAAAGGAATTTGTTAACAAAGCGAATGCGTTCGTAACTACCGAATTCGGGGTGCTCTATTTACTAGTTGGACTCGGTATCTTTTTCTTTTTAATCTATGTCGCTTTTAGTGATAACGGAAGAGTGCGCTTAGGTGAAGAAGGCGAGCGGCCGGAATTCAACAATTTTTCTTGGGCAGGGATGCTCTTCTGTGCTGGAATTGGCTCAAGCATTTTATACTGGGGCACAATTGAATGGGCTTATTACTACCAGGGTCCACCTTTTGGGTTAGAGCCTGGCACGGAAGAAGCGATTCTTTGGGCAAGTACATACGGAATCTTCCATTGGGGTCCGATTGCATGGGCCATCTATACGCTTCCCGCTTTACCAATGGCGTATTTTTACTACGTACGCAAAAAACCAGTTCTAAAAATAAGCGAAGCGACAAGACCCTTAATCGGCAACTTAGTCGATGGGCCTCTTGGAACAATTATCGATGTGCTATTTATGTTTGGGCTGCTCGGGGGAGCAGGAACAACGCTTGCCCTTGGTACACCAATGATTGCAGAAGGCATAAACGCTCTCACAGGCATTGGCGTAACAATGGTCTTAAAAACGCTAATCCTTATTCTTGTAACAGCCATTTTTGCCATAAGTGCCTATTCAGGATTAAAAAAAGGAATTAAAGTATTATCGGATATTAACTTAATCCTCTCCATTTTTTTACTTTTCTTTGTATTACTTTTTGGTCCAACCCGATTTCTCGTTGAAACGGCAACCAACAGTGTCGGTTTGTTGATGGATAACTTCTTTCATATGAGTACGTGGACAGAACCATTCAATGCTCTTGGTCCATACGAAAAAACAGGCTTCCCTGAAAGTTGGACCGTGTTTTACTGGGCATGGTGGCTTGTTTACGCCCCTTTTGTTGGCCTGTTTGTTGCCAAAATATCAAGAGGACGTTCCATCAAACAAATGATTCTTGGAACCATTAGTTACGGAACTCTTGGAAGTTTATTGTTCTTTGGAATTCTCGGAAATTATGGACTTCATATGCAGTTAACTGGAGAATTTGATGTTATTAAGGTTCTTAATGATGAAGGGGCACCAAGAGCCATCATCGAAACAATTGGCCAACTCCCCTTATCATGGTTTATGATTTTTATTTTTGTCGTCTTAGCGATTATTTTTCTTGCGACTACGTTTGATTCAAGCTCATATATTTTAGCCTCAGTTGTTCAAAAAGAGGTGAAAGATGAACCGTTGCGTTGGAACCGACTGTTTTGGGCATTCGCGCTTTGCCTGATGCCGTTAGTTCTCATGTTTGTTGGAGGACTGGGTACTCTTCAAACCGCAAGTATCGTTGGTGGCTTCCCTCTTCTTTTCATCATGATTATGCTTGGTTGGTCGTTTATGCGTGCTTCTACGGCTGATATTAGAGCTTCTGAACATTATGAGCCAAAAACGTTTTCATTAAACTACAAAAAGATCTTACAATCGATCCGCCGTAAGAAAAAGAAAGAGCAAAAAGGACCCATCGATGCTCATTTTGAAGAGGAGAAGAAAGACGATTAGCTTAGCAGATAATTTTTCCATATTTAAATTTATGTTGACACTTTCAATAGGTCATGATAAAAATTGAATAACTCTACTAAATATTGAACTGCTTTGAAGGAAAACCAGTAGCAACCTTTTCCCTATTGAAGAGAGCCGATGGGTGGTGAGAATCGGTATACAAAAGGACGTGAATTTCATTTCTGGAGCTTCTTTTGCGCTTGCAAAAGACGGTGAAGATCGTTAAACAATGAAGTGGTGAGTTTTCTCACAACCAGGGTGGTACCGCGATAACAATCGTCCCTACGGATAACGTAGGGGCGATTTTTTTGTGGAATAACGGAGTTAGCATTCAATAAATATTGAAAGGAGCATCAACATGAGTCAAAACGAACAGTGGTCTTCAAGACTTGGATTTATTCTCGCTGCAGCAGGATCAGCGATTGGTCTTGGAGCCATATGGAAATTCCCGTACACAGCAGGTCAAAATGGAGGTGGCGCTTTCTTTCTAATCTTTATCTTATTTACTTTGATCCTTGGCCTTCCACTTCTCCTAGCTGAATTTTCGATAGGAAGAACTGCTCAAAGCAACGCTGTAGATTCCTATAAAACGATATCACCGGAATCTAAGTGGTATCGTGTTGGAATTATGGGGATGATTACTTCTTTCATCTTACTATCTTTTTACAGTGTTATTGGGGGATGGATCATTGCTTATCTGTATAAAGCCATGACCGGAGAGTTGACCGGGCTTTCATCTGATGAATACGCGCAAGTATTTGGAGCAACGATTTCAAATTCATTTATCAGTATTTTCTCGCAGTTTATTTTCATTATTTTAACTATTTTCGTCGTAGCTAGAGGGGTTGAAAAGGGGATTGAACAGGCAAGTAAAATCATGATGCCTGCTTTATTTCTTCTCTTCATTATTCTAGTCATTCGAGCCGTTACACTAGAAGGTTCAATGGAAGGGATATTATTCTTGCTTCAACCTGATTTCTCAAAAGTAACGTCTCAAACAATTCTAGAAGCAATGGGGCAATCTTTCTTCACATTAAGCGTCGGGGTATCGGTGATGGTCACGTATAGTTCTTACTTACCGAAAACGCAAAGCTTACCACGATCTGCTCTCTCGATTGTGGTCATGAACATTTTTATCGTTCTTCTTGCTGGCTTAGCCATCTTCCCGGCAGTTTTCGCTTTCGATCTTGAGGCTGGAGCTGGCCCCGTTCTCTTATTTAATGTGCTTCCAACTGTATTTGGTCAGTTACCTTTTGGAATGCTCTTTTTCATTGCTTTCTTAATACTTTTCTTGTTTGCAGCTCTCACTTCTGCTTTTTCAATGCTTGAAATTATAGTATCGGTTATTTCAAAAGGCGACCTTATGAAACGAAAAAAATGGGCATGGATCATTGGCCTTGCCATTTTCGCTGTTGGCATTCCATCAGCTCTTTCATACGGTATTTTGAGCGATTTCACCTTATTTAATAAAACGATATTTGATTTAGCAGATTATGCGGTGAGTAACGTGCTTCTACCGATCGGAGCTTTGTTAATCTCCATCTTTGTTCCTTTAAAAATGAAGAAATCTGCCCTTTATGAAGAATTGAAACGTGGAAGTGGATTAAAGAAAGGCTTGTTCGAAACATGGTATTTTCTTATCCGTTTCGTCGCACCGCTTCTTATTCTATTCGTGATGTTAGATGTTCTTGGAATTTGGTAAACAGGAAAAGCCTCACCCTATGGCGGTGAGGCTTTTTGCTTTGTTATTCGTCTTCTTCAATAGGTGCTGAAGGTTTTGGTTCATCTTTAAGATCAAAATAAGCTTCAAATAAGCGTCTAGCAATATCTTTGTTTACGGATTCATTTCTGTCACTACTTAAGCTAGGAACCACAACCGCTAACGCAATTTCGGGATTTTCATAAGGGGCATAACCTACAAACGTTAAATTAAATCCTTCTACGCTATTATTTGGACCAAACTTTACTTCAGCAGTACCCGTTTTACCGGCATGAGTAAAATCTGTTCCCTTAAAATATTTCGTTGCTGTTCCGTTACTAGCATTTGTCACTCTCCATAATCCATTTTGGACTCTGCTAATATCGCTTTGACTCATTTGAATGCGATTCATCACGTTTGTATCAAACTGATCAACAATTATATTCGACAAGCCATCGACATTGGACGCTTCATGAACTTCTTTTAAGAAATGGGGCTGAATTCTTTTCCCGTCGTTTGCAATCGTTGAAATATATTGAGCCATCTGAAGAGGCGTATACGTATCAAATTGGCCAATCATTAAGTCCATCAGGTTCCCAATTTGCTCAATGCCACCATTGATTCCCGTTGTTTCAATCGGCATATCAATTCCTGTCTTGTTTCCAAGTCCAAATTGATTAAAATGATAGCGAACTTCATTATATGCATCTGGATCCCATGGTATCCCACTTGTGTTTGGAACATAATCATACCCTGCCATCATCATGGCAATCCGAAACATATAGACGTTCGATGATCTTTCTAACGCTTCAACGTCATTCACCCAGCCTAGGTTTGCATATGATGCCTTCTGATTGGTAGCAGGTATCGAAATTGGGGTATCAAATAAGGTCGTGCCGTGACTAATTACTCCCGTTTCATAACCTGTTAATACAGATGCCCCTTTTACTGCTGACCCCATTTCATATGCTTCTGACAAAGTTCCATACGAATATTCAACATAGTCATTGTCTTTAGAGCTATATTTCGTTCCGCCGAAGGCTAATACCTCACCTGTCTCTGGATCCAATCCAATCGCATAAGCACGGTCAGCATATGGGTTCCCACGCGCTCTTGCTTTTCTTAATTCTTCTTCAAGAATCGTTTCAAGCTCCTGTTGCAAATCAATATCGACGGTTAAAACCAGGTCATTCCCTCTTTTCCCTGGAATCACTTCAGGTTCACCAATTGGCTTTCCTGATTTGTCCGTAACATATTTCTTCATGGATTTCTGGCCTCTTAATAAATCTTCATATTGCTTCTCAAGATAACTGATGCCTACTAGATCGTTATTATCGTAGCCTTTCATTGTATAGGCATCCAATGATTCTTTTGGAATTTGTCCAAGATTACCAAACATCGTTTCCATCGTTTCCTTATAAGGATAGACGCGTTCAGCATCCGGAGATATATCGACGCCGGGTAAATCTTCAAGGTTTTCACTAACCTGTGCAATCTCTTCCCGAGTTAATCCTTTTTTGATAGATTGAGAAGAAAGCGCATACCCAGAATCCATTTGTCGCTTGATTGCAGCAATTTTCATCTCTTCTTTATCACTGGTCACTTCCTTAAGAATCTTCTTCCTTAATGCGATCAATTTGAAGCTGATAAGCCTTTTGGGATTCAAGTTCTCCCCATTCTTCATCCGATAATTTCGCTTTAGCTTCTTCTGGTCGAGTGATAATCCAGAAATCTTTCAAATCGCGCTCTGTGACTTTATCCGTATCCATTTCAATAAATCTAGCTAGTTTACGAGCCACTTCAAGTCTTTCTTGCTGTGTCGTATTTTGATTTCGAATATACGTTAACGTAAATGTTGGCTCATTATCGACTAGTACTCGTCCGTAACGGTCATACATTTTCCCTCTTGGAGCTGAAGACTTTGCTGTGACATTTTCCGTTTGCTCTGATATCCTTTCAAAATCTTCCCCCTGCACAATTTGAATCATCCCAAGTCTTAGTATAAGTACTGAAAATAATAAAAAAACAAATAGAAATAAAATATTCAGCCGAAACGGCACATGAGTTTTTTTTATTTTTTCCTTAATCATAGGCCTTCCCCCACTCATTTCCTGATCTTCCCAACTATCATAACATAGGATCATTAGGACTTTTTTCCTTATTAGAAAATATATTCAAACTTTTTCATCTATAGGCTGAAATAGAAAGAACGTTTCATGAAATGCCTGCTTATTTTCTAATAAATGATAGAAAAAAAGCGTGCTCGGTTAGCACGCTTTTCGATAAGAAAGATGGAAATATTTAGAGAATAGGAGACAGCAACCTTGAAATCGACTCTTTAAATCGAATCCAAAGTGACCTGTCTAAATAGGCTTCTTCTGTTAATTCCACGCTTTTCTTCATATCTTCAATAAAAATATTCTCTAATTCAGTAGATATTTGTTCGTCATAGATAAAGGCGTTCACTTCAAAATTCAATCGAAAACTGCGCACATCAATATTTGCAGTTCCAACCGAAGAAATTTCGCGATCAACTGTTATCGTTTTTGCATGAACAAAACCATTTTGATAAATATATATTCTTGCCCCTGCTTTTAGTAGTTCGCCAACGTAGGAATAAGTCGCCCAATAGACAAACGGATGGTCAGGCTTATTCGGAATCATCAATCTAACATCTACACCGCTAAGGGCTGCGATACGAAGTGCATCGAGTAGGCTTGCATCAGGTATAAAATAAGGTGTTTGGATAAAGATTGTTTGTTTGGCAGAGGTAATCAACTTAATATATCCATTCTTGAATCTGTTCCCATTCGGAATCAGGTCCACTGCTCACAACTTGAACCCCTGCTTTTCCTATTGGTTCAACGATTGGGAAATAGCAAGCTTCATACCCTACCTTATTTCGTGCAGCATGATTCCAATCTAGCAAAAACCTGGTTTGCATCGCAAGAGTTGCACTTCCCTCGATGCGAAGGTGTGTATCTCGCCAATATCCGAACTTCGGGTTTAATCCAAGATACTCATCCCCGACATTAAATCCACCAACATAGCCAAGAGTACCGTCAATAATAACAAGCTTACGATGGTTTCGGTAATTCAGTCGCGTATTAACATAAGGAATACGTGAGGGAAAAAAGACCTCTACTTCTCCGCCTGCTTCAATCAGTTCCCTGAAAAATCGCTTCCTTGTTTTTCGCGATCCCATCTCATCATAAAGAAGGCGAACTTTTACTCCTTCTTGCGCCTTTTGAGCGAGCTTTTTGACAATTCTTTTTCCCAATTCATCTTTTTGGAAGATGTAATATTGAAAATGAATATGATCCTTCGCACGCCCAATATCCTCAATTAGAGAATCAAACTTTTTTTTACCGTCTGAAAAAATGTGAATCGCATTGTCCTGCGTTAGCACTGCATCATCATTAACGAGATGCATATAAATCAGGTCCTTATGTCGTGCAATTTCTTCATGCCTAAATGGATAAATACCGCTTTTTATTTCACTAACCTGTTCCTCTATTAAATCCTCAATTCCTACTTTCTTAATGTTATCCCAGTCAAACAACCGCCTTCTGCTGAGGTTTTGACCAAACACCAGGTACATCACAAACCCAAGAAGAGGGATAAAAAGCAAAACCATTAGCCAGGCCCATGTAGCACCAGCATCTTTACGTTCAAGAAAAATAACGAGAGCGGCAAACCCAAGATTAAGTACAAATAAAACCCCTAATAAAATTGATATAATGTGCATAAAATAACTCCTTTAACAAACACCGTAACAAATGACGTCTTAAATTAAGTTTACATCATTTAAAACCTGTTATTAAGATTCACAATTTAAAGATATCACATTTTCTTTTAATAGAAGAACTTCACCTTTAAAATCATGGAATACCTTCCATTTGTTTGAAATTAAAAGTAAAATAAACATAATACGAGAAAAGGAGGCGATCTAATGATTGGTAAACCCATTCATTTTGATGGAAGCTATAGTCCCCCTTCAACCCCTATTGAAAAAAAACAACCTTTTATCCTTACAGATGAAGTCAGAAAAAACCTCAGCGGTAATCCATATCAGCAGCCTAAAAGCTAAGCCTCGCCTTAAAAGCGAGGCTTTTTTTATTCCTCTTTCACCTAACGAAATATATTTGTAAGCAAAATACTTGAAACCAGAATCAACCTCCTTTATAATTTATCCTGAATTAAGAATAATTTAATTCGAGATAAATTCACACATCATGAAAGGAATGGATATTGAAATGGCAAAAGTATTATACATCACAGCTCATCCACACGATGATACACAATCTTATAGTATGGCAGTAGGAAAAGCCTTTATCGACACTTACAAAGAAGCGAATAAAAACGATCAGGTTGTTCACCTCGACCTTTATCGTGAGCACATCCCTCAAATTGATGCGGATGTTTTTAGCGGCTGGGGTAAGTTACAGTCGGGCAAAGGTTTCGAAGAATTATCTGCTAGCGAGCAAGAAAAAGTTCAGCGTCTTAATGAATTAAGTGAAGAATTTATTGAGGCTGATAAATATATATTCGTCACACCACTGTGGAATTTCTCTTTCCCTCCAGTAATGAAAGCTTATTTTGACTCCGTTTCAGTAGCTGGTAAAGCCTTTAAATATACTGAAAATGGACCAGTTGGTCTATTAACCGATAAAAAAGCGATTCACATTCAGGCGCGCGGTGGGGTATATTCAGAAGGTCCTGCGGCTGAAATGGAGATGGGACATCGCTACTTTACAACAATGATGCAATTCTATGGCGTTCCAAGCTACGAAGGACTGTTTGTTGAAGGTCATAACGCGATGCCAGAAAAAGCAGAAGAAATTAAAGAGAATGCAATTGCACGTGCGAAAGATGCTGCACACACATTCTAATATCACTCACTTATTAAAAACCAGCTGACAAGTCAGCTGGTTTTTCTATGATACGACGTATCCCTGGTTTTCCACTATTTCTTGCAAAGCAGACCGAGATACCTTGCTTGGATCAAAGGTAACCTCTGCATTTCCTTCTTTACAATGAATTTCAACAGCTGATACACCGTCTGATTCTAGTAGGGCGCTACGAATAACTGCTGCACAATAATCGCCAGTCATTCCATCAATTTTCAAGGTTACTTGTTCCACTACCTGTCTCCCCCTCACGAACTTGTTTTGTCATTATTCTTCCCATTTAATAAGATACTATGATGAAACAAGAAGCTAACATGAAGGAACTTTCTATAACACTAACGCGGTGAATGATTCTTTTGTTTTGCAGCCCATAGCACCCACCAAATTAATAATGGTTGGAATAGTAAACGAATCCAAAGTAGCATTTTATTTGCTTCTTCCTGTCCAGGTGCTGGAACTCCTGCAATCGCTGCATAAATATTAGCAGGGAAAATAAGAATCAAATAAACTGCTGTCCAAAATCGTGCCTGCTTCCGTGTAGTTGGAATAAGAAGCAAAATAGCTAACACAATTTCAAGAACGCCTGTTACATAAATCAAGCCAAGGCGGAACGGTACCCATTCAGGAAGCATTGCTACAAACCCTTCCCCCTGGACGAAATGTGCAATACCCGCAAAAATAAAGAAGAAAGCAAATAGCACTAGCCCAATCCGACGAACTGTTTTTATCATAAAGAATCTCCTTTTCAACTGGATTCTTATATGATAGCAAACTTTCCTTTTTGTTTAGAAGAAAAACGCTTTATCTAAGAAGTTGTTTAATGGTATATGGAAGCATTTCATGTAATGTTTCAAAAGAATAGGTTAGTTCGAGTCGTTCCGTCCATTTATGCGCATCTCTTCCCTTTGGTCCAAGATTCATAACAGGAACCTTCAATTGCTCAAGCGCATCGAGTGGTAATGTGTAAGATTGTCCGTATAAAGGCATATTGCTCATTAGTGGCTGAATCGTTTCCTTCGTTCGTTCTAACCCAACAAAGCTTAAATCTGAGAGCCCCGGAAAGTAATGCTGTGGTTTTAACATCACATCATGCTTTGTGTCACTATAAGCCATCACACGTTGAATCGTTTCCTGAATAAATGGATCATGACGAGAAGAAACGGCTGGGTAGAATGGCGGGTTATAGAAAAGAACGATCATTGGCCCATCATCTTTACAAAGCGCAGCGAGATCAAAGACCATTCTAGTGGAAAGATCTCGATCCCCAAGATCTTTATAATTTGCTGAGATGTAATCCTGGCGACGCTTAATCTCCGCTTCTCCGAACAACGTCACGGCCCGTTGGTGCAATTGTTCATAGGTTAACACATTCACTTTAAACGGCTCAGGAACATAACTTTGAAGCATTGAGAAAGCAGTGGCTTTTTCTAAATAGTGATGTTCAATACGCCTTGCAGCAGTTTTTACAGCCTTCATCAATTTATCCGTAATTTGTTGAATGCTACTTTCCATCCCTAATACATTAAAAAGCGTGACGCCTACATGTGGAATTTGAACCGAATAGCCTTCTTTTAAATCCTTTTGCATTAAATTAGTTGGCGGAGGGGTTACTTCTCCATCAACGACTTCACAGAAATCAGCATTTAATTCTAACTCTTTTGTAACTTCTGCCACCATGTAATTCGCATTTAAGCCAGAGAATGGCTCACCAACATGGGTTTCTTGACCATAACAGAAAAAACCAGGAAGTAACTTGCCAATTGATCCAGAATAAACATAAAGATTTTGATCACCAGGATAATTCGTGAAAACAGGTTCAGAATTTAAACACGCTGTATAAGTGAGATCATGTTGTTTCGCCATTTCAACGAGCACTGGAACAGCTTCGATCATCCCTAATGAATTGGCTTCTTCATCTGGAACAGTCAGAAACAAAAGATTGCCATCAAACTCACCAGCATTTGCTTTTTCAAGCATGCTCATCTGCAAGGCAATTCCGGCTTTCATATCCATCACACCTCGACCAAACACCCACTCTCCATTCTCAAGATCATTCTGGACTTCTAGTGGCATTTTATCGAGATTCTTGTATATTTCTTCTGTTAAGTCGTACGGACTGAATGCAAGATTTTTTAATTGTCCGTAATCTTCTACATCAACTACATCGAAATGACTGATTAAAATAACGGTTTTCTTCGCTGTACCATTCTTTATGAGCCCTGTAACAAAAGAACGACCATCACTTGTTGGATGAAGAGCAAGCATTTGTGGATTTTCTTTAAAATAGTCTAAATCCTGAAGCTGAAGATGGATGTATTCTGCAAGTGCTACCTCTGGGTAAGAACCTGTAATACTCTGATGTTCGACAAGTCTCGACAACAAATACATAAGCGTTTCTTTTGATTGCCATTTCTCCATCTCATCGCCCCTTCTCTTTTTTTTTGCAAAATCCCCCTGTTTTTGGTAGGTTAAATGGGCATAGACGGACTTTTATGAACGACTCTCCGTCACATCACCTAAGCCATTTTAAGACCATTTAGGTAAGGTACAAGTTTTCTAAAAGGTTCGAATAGAAGTTTACTTTATCATATTTTATACATACAAAACTTGAAAAGACCAGAAGAAATGGGGAAAATCATGACAATCATATTTGCTCATAGAGGCGCTAGTCGACAATGTCCTGAGAATACATTAAGTGCTTATAAACGGGCGGTAGAGCTTGGAGCTGAAGGAATTGAAATTGATATCCAACTGTCAAAAGACGGGATTCCGGTTGTCATTCACGATCGCACATTAAAGCGAACCACCTCTGGGAAAGGAATTGTAACCAATACTACTTTTGCCGACCTTAAAAACCTTGACGCTGGCAGCTGGTTTTCTCCAAAGTTTCAAGACGAACGCATTCCTTCTTTGGAGGAAGTATTGACTTTCGCTTCCAATTATCCTGATTTGTGGCTAAATATTGAATTAAAATACTACCGAGAAGATGATGACCTTCTTGCACAGACAGCCATACCGATGATAAAAAAATATCGTTCTGATAAAAACACGCTGATTTCTAGTTTTGAACATGAACGATTGCTTGAAGTCCATAAATTATGGTCTAAATTAGAAACTGCACCTCTTTATAAAGGAAATTTACATGAACCATGGCAATACGCTAAAAAACTAAAAGCAAAAGCTATTCATCCTCATTTCAAATCCATCCATGCACCACTTATTAAAACCGTTCGATCTCACGGTATAAAAGTACGCCCTTACACGGTTAACGAAGAAAAATGGATCAGACAATTTCTCGATTTGGAAGTGGACGGTTTAATGACGGATGTTCCAGACCTTGCTCTAAATATCATGCATAACAAGCAAATTTCTCAACAAAAAAAACCTTGGTGGAAACAGATTTGGAGCATAATAACAAAGTAAAGCACGATTTGCGACTTCTCATTTTGTACATGCTATACTTAGGGTCACGAAAGAAGTAATAAAGGAGAGATCGCATGTCATCAGCATTATTTACACCTTATACAATTAAAAACGTTACATTTCCTAACCGAATTGTGATGAGCCCTATGTGCATGTATTCGTGTGAAGCGATGGACGGCAAAGCAACAGACTTCCATTACACACACTATACTTCAAGAGCTGTAGGAGGAACTGGTTTGATTATTACAGAAGCAGCAGCTGTTACCGAACAGGGCCGCATCTCTCCACAGGACCTTGGCATTTGGAGTGACGACCATATAGAAGGATTGAAGAAAATTGTGCAGCTTTCTCAGGAGCAGGGAGCAAAAGTAGGCATACAACTTGCCCATGCCGGCCGAAAAGCCGTATTGGATGGCCCCATCATTGCGCCTTCAGCTATTCCTTTTAGTGAAAAAATGAAAACACCTGAAGAAATGACGGTTGAACAAATTAATGAAACAATTGTGGCCTTTAAAGAAGGTGCACGACGAGCGAACGAAGCAGGGTTTGATGTTATTGAACTTCACGGTGCCCACGGTTATTTAATAAACGAGTTTCTATCTCCCTTAACAAACAAACGTGAGGATGAGTACGGTGGTTCAAAGGAAAACCGCTATCGTTTTCTTAAAGAAATCATTGCAGCAGTGAACGATGTTTGGGACGGCCCACTTTTTGTACGTATTTCTGCAGAAGAATATCACGAAGAGGGCAATACAATGGAAGACTTCGTATATTTTTCAAACGAAATGAAAAAGCAAGGTGTTGATCTTATTGATTGTAGTACAGGCGGAGTTGTACCAGCGAGTATCGACGCCTTTCCTGGATATCAAGTTAAACACGCTGAGCAAATTCGAAACGAAGCGAAGGTGGCCACTGGAGCAGTTGGATTAATTACCCATCCTCTCCAGGCAGAAGAAATCATTCATAACAACCGTGCTGATCTTGTCTTGCTGGCGAGAGAACTATTAAGAGATCCTTACTGGGCGAGAACTGCTGCAGCTGAACTAGAGGCAGATCTAGAAGCACCTAAACAGTATGAACGTGGTTGGAATTAAGACATAGCCTTGAACAAAACCGAGCTCATCTTGAGCTCGGTTTTGTTAATGGTAGATGAACTGTCATATGATCTTCTACGATCTCCGTATTATCAAAAACAGCTCTTGCTTCATACAAAAGTTCTTCCATATCAATATCTTGATAACGTGAACTTATATGGTTAAGTAGCAGTTTTTTTACATAAGCCTCCTTAGCAATTTGAGCCGCTTCCTTCGTTGTGGAGTGATAATACTCGAATGCTAGCGAAGACTTCTCACCTGAAAAAGTAGCTTCATGAATCAGAAGATCAGCATTTGTTGCAAAACTGATCGTTTTTTTTAGGAACCGTGTGTCCCCACAATAAACGATATGCCTTCCTTTGATTGGTGGACCAATGACGTCCCTCGCATGAATCTCGTTTCCATTTTCTAATGTAATGGATTCTCCCTTCTTGAATTTTTGATAAATCGGACCTGGTTGAACACCAAGTGATTTTAATTTTTCAACATTTAACGATCCGTTCTTATCTGCTTCTTCTAAACGATAACCAAAACTATCGATTCCATGTTCCAGTAAAGCTACCTTAATCTTTATATCAGACTCTTGCGTCTGAAAACCGTCCTCTACTTCTATCATACGGAGCGGATAACGAAGGTACGTACCGCTAATTTCCATGGCGGTATTAATAAAACGAGCAAGCCCTTTAGGGCCATATATCTTTAGTTCCGTCTCTCCGCCTTGAAAGGAACGACTTCCTAGAATGCCTGGCAGGCCGAATATATGATCACCATGTAAATGTGTAATGAAAATTTTGGTCACTTTACTGAGGGTAATGGTAGATGTAAGGATTTGATGCTGCGTTGCTTCTCCGCAATCAAACAACCAAACTTCTCCAGAATCCAACCGTAGAGCAGTTGAACTAACGTTTCGTTTCGTTGAAGGAACACCAGCCCCAGTTCCTAGAAATGTGAATTCCATTTCATTCCTCCTTCTAACCACTTCTTTGTCGCAAACCATTCAATGATCGGCTACACTGTAAATAGGCATTTGATACAGGAGTTGAATATAATGCTTACAAACAAATCATTCTATTTTGTACTACTTCTCTCACATTCCCTATTATTCCTATCTTTCTATTTGTTTAATGATCTTTTTTGGCCACTCTTTACTCTTTCTCTTCTTCTCCTTGGAGGGATTTCGTTCCGAAAAGTTAAATGGAAAAAACCGTCTCCCTTTCAACTATTAATTGGAATCTTAAGCGGCGTATTCCTTTATTTCGTATTCTTATTAGGTAAAACCCTTATGCTTGCTCTATTCCCCCAATTTATAACGCAGATTGAGGAACTTTATACGCTCGTCGCACCGGTTAAAGCCTGGCACTATATAAGTCTAGTTCTGATTATTATTCCAGGAGAAGAACTATTTTGGAGAGGGCTTGTCCAAACGGAACTAAAAACACGTAAAATCAACTATCCGATTTTAATCGCTGCGCTTCTCTATATGAGCGCCCACCTCTATGCTGGTGCTTTTCTTCTGCTTGTCGCTGCATTGCTAGCTGGATCGGTGTGGGGATACTTATATGATCGAAGTGGCAATATGGTCGTTCCGTTGCTTTCACACCTAATTTTTGATTTATTTCTTCTTGTTTTCTTTCCGCTTTTGTAAGGCATACTTTCTTAATTCCTGATGAAGGTTCTTCATATGCTGTTTGTATAGAAGAGCTTCCTCACCATCAGGATGTTTTTCCCCATATCTTTCCTTAATGTATATGTCTCGAACCATATTCTTACTCTCAGTTTCCCCTGGGATTTTCCGTAACCATTCACTTAATGTTTCTCCTCTTTGACGTCCAACCCCATATTTCATCGCTTTTATTTCTAAATTAAAAAGCTGCTTTCTTATCTGATTCGATGGTGGTTTTGTTTGTCTAACTTTCTTTTCTTCGCTTGTCTTCAACATTTCACTTGTCAAAGTCGCAAAGGAGTTTACAGGAAGGCGAGATAACATAAGCCTTTTTTTATAAAGAAGAAACAAAAGAACGAGTAATGAAATCGTAAGGCACGAATAGAAAATAAACTCCAGTGGCAGATCTAGACTTTGTTCATTTACCAATTGTTCCTTGTTTTCTTGTTGGCTTTCCACTTGGTTGTTCCCATCTAAAAGAAGAGAATTTTGAGTAGAGCGAGTAGGAAGATGTGAAGTTAGCCAGTAGATCGGCAAACCAATGACATATCCTACTCCACCAATCGTATAAGAAATCACCTTAATAAGAGGCTCTTTCATCCAAATGATAAGACTAAACAAACTGCTAGAAACGGCTAACAATAGAAGGATCGAACTCATTGCCCATTTTATTTGTTGCGGCCCTCCTGTTTTTCTTATCTCTACTGCTGCTCTACATAAGAGGAGCAAAAGAAATTGAACGAGAGGAAATAGAAAAACCAACTGCCTTAGTTCAGTAGAATTACTGAACAAAAAAAATAAAAAAGCCCCCGCGAAGCTCATAAAAAATAGTATCGTATCATCATTCCGACTCGTTTCTCTCATGTTGACATAACTACGCCACGCAATCGTAATTGAAAGAAGAATGGCATAAAAAAGCGGTACAGTTAACAATATCCCGACTAAAAAGGTTAGGATGGATAAGAAGAATACCCACACAAACGTGATTTGATCACGATTTTTAAAATAAACAAGAAAAAAGCAGCCGCCACATCCAACAACAAGAACAAGAAAAGGTAAGATCGGCGGAAGTGTTTGTTCATACAAATAAAAGAACATGAGAAGAAAATACACGAAAAACATGTCGTAAATGTAATAGAGGAGATGGGGAAGTTCTTTGAAATTCATCATCTATCCTGTATCCCTTCTATTCTACTAAGATACGCATGACCATCCGATAGCATCACATCATAGCATTCATGACCTTTGTTCTTCAAAAACTGATAAAAGGTCATTTCTTCTATTGGTTGTATTGGTTCACCTAAACGGATTAACACAGAACGCTGTGTTAGTCGCTTTTTGAGCAATGCATTCATACGATCAAAAGATAAAAGTGGTCTCGTGTCATCGATTCGAGCTAGTAACTCCAATGCTTTACTTAATTGAGCATTCCCCTCGCCCGCTTCAAGTACCATAGAGGGGGCTGGTCCTTCAGGGTCTAAATTAATATGAATTTCAAATGCGATTCCCGCGCTTCGTCGCAACTGTACAAAGAAAAGCAAGTTGGCTAATATATGCCTCCATATTATTGGAAACCTGGCCGGGACTGTTCTTTCTTTTAACCGACAAGTCTAGAATAAAAACCCATCTCATTTCAATCGAACGCTCGTAAACTTTCGTTTTCAACTCTGACGTCCTAGCTGTAGCTTTCCAATGAATATGATTAAACGGATCGGTGCTCACATACTCACGAGCTCCTGCTGGAGCAGACAGGTTTTCGTAAAGTGAATGTTCATAGGCGAAGTTCCCCATTTCAAAGGTAGAAAGCTGCTCCACACCTTTTACCTCTTTTAACTCTGGATAAATCACTACTTCTGTTTGAAAGAAATCGGTAAGACTTGATACATGGCTACCCAGGCCAAAGAGATCTTTTATTGTATATTGAAGTTTTCTAATTCGCGTAGCCCCTCTTTGATGAGCCTGAATGGAAAAGGAAATATTCTTCTGTTCCTCTTTTCTCAGAAAAAAAGGAACGGAATAGTAATGAAGGTTTTTCGTGTTGTGAACCATTTCCAGATGAGAGAGATCGAGCACAGGCTCAAGAGCAAAACGTAGCTCACCGTTCCAAATCGGCAATCTTCCTCGATTCTGTATTGAAAAGGAGAGCGTTTCTTGTTCGCCTTTAAAAAGCTTAATTGTTCGCCGTTTATTTTCAATCTGAACAGATGAAGCTGCTTTTTTTAAATAAAGACGAGTACCATAGGCGAGAACCATTGATGCAATCGTAATTAGGAATAATTCAGTCGATTGAAAATAGAAAGCAACAATGAGCAAAATCCAACTTAATCCTAAAAAAGAAGTTAGAAATAAAGAGAGTGTGGTGTGAGATTCCCACCTCATGTTGGGATAACTCCCTTTGACTCTACAGGAACATCAACTTGGGATAAAATCTCTTGAAGTACAGCTTGTTTCGTCTTACGCATCGCTCCTTCCATCGTCAAAACAAGACGATGACTAAGAACATAAGGCGCAACGAACTGAATATCTTCAGGTGTAACAAACGACCTACCTTCAATGAATGCTTTTCCCTGTGCTGCTTTCATAAAGGCGATGGTTCCTCTGGGGCTTACGCCAACACTTATGTATTCTCCGTTTCTGGTAGCTTGAATGATACTTAAGAGATAATCCTCGATCACTTCAGAAAGTACGACTTGCTTCACTTGTTCTTGATACCATTCTATTTCTCCCTCTTCAAAGATGGCCTTTAGATCATTGAATAGATTTGTTACTCTCATCATTTGAATCATTTGCTTCTCTTCTTCCGGAGTTGGATACCCTGTTTGCATCTGCATAAAGAAACGATCCATCTGGGCTTCTGGTAATGAAAAAGTTCCCTGCGATTCAAGAGGATTTTGAGTGGCAATGACAATAAAAGGAGTCGGAAGCTTTAGTGTTTTTCCTTCAATCGTTACCTGTTTTTCTTCCATTACCTCTAATAAACTCGACTGCGTTCTAGGTGTCGCACGGTTTATCTCATCTGCAAGCAAAACGTTCGTCATCACAGGGCCAGGACGCAATTCAAAATCTTGCAATTTAGGATTAAAAAACTCAATACCCGTTACATCTCCAGGTAATACATCGGGAGTGAATTGGACTCGTTTATATTGACCACCGAGTAAGACTGCCATGGATTTCGCAAGAAGGGTTTTACCAGTGCCCGGAACATCTTCTAATAAAACATTGCCATTATTCAACAAGCAAATCATTACAAGCTCAATCGTTTTTTCTTTTCCAATTAATACTGTCTTCATTTCATGTTGAACAAGTTGCATCTTATCAACGATCTTCATATTGACAGCTCCTTTTTAGACGAGGGATCACTTACTCTTTATCTTGCTTATACTTCCACAGAAAATCCCGATCAAGGCTTGTTCCTCGTCTCTTTTCATCTCGTAATTTATGACTTGCATCCTTACCAAGTTGATTTCCTTTAAGAAGCGCTCCTTCCCCATATTTCGAACGAATCGTACCGATTGTATTCTGCAACTGTTCTCGTTTTGAGTCTGCTTCAAAGGAAAATAAATCTAGTTGAACAGTCGCCTCCTTTCGATTGACAAGCTGCTGCCCTGTGATGCCAAGTAATCGAATCGGCTGTCCTGACCAATTCTTTTCAAAGAGAGCTTGAGCAGCCTCAAGGATATCTGAAGATTGCGAGATAGGGTTTTGAAGTTTTCTACTTCTTGTAACGGTTGTTCGATCGTTGTAACGTATGGTTAGCTGTATATTAAAACTTAACACATTCTTTTTAGACATCCGCTTAGCAACGGAATCAGATAAGTTTGTAAGTGCGGTATGGATTCGGTGGTGATCCAGAAGGTCTTCGGGGAACGTGGTGGAATTCCCAACACTCTTAAACTCATCAATCGCATCTGGATCGACAGGTCGATCATCTCGACCGTTTGCACGCTCATATAACCGCTTGCCATTGATACCTAGCTTCATTTCAAGTTGGAGTTCATTCGCATGAGCTAGGTCATAAATGGTTTTAATGTTTAACTCAAGTAATTTTTCTTTCGTTTTCTTTCCTACTCCGTGCATTTCACCAACATCAAGCGGCCAGAGTAATTGATCTAGCTCTCGCTTACGAAGGATGGTAATCCCTAACGGTTTTTTCATATCTGAAGCCATCTTTGCTAGAAATTTATTCGGCGCAATTCCAATGCTACAAGGAATACCAATTTCAGCATGGATGCGTCTTTGAATCTCCTTTGCAATCTCAATCGGATTCCTGTCACCACAGTCTTCTGTAATGTCTAAATAGCCTTCATCAATAGAAACTGGTTGCACAAGGGGGGTATAAGATTCTAATAGTTCAAAGATCTGGAGAGACGTCTGCCGGTAAAGTGGAAAATTAGGCGGCATAACAAGTAGTTCAGGACAATGCTTCTTCGCTTCCCAAACCGGCATCGTTGTTTTCACACCTTTCTTTCTCGCTTCATAGCTACTCGTCACGACGATTCCCTCGCCTTTCTTCTACATTCCCGGCAATGGCAAGGGGCTTCCCTCGAAGTTTTGGATTATGAGCGACTTCCACAGACGCATAAAAACTATTCATATCCACATGAAAAATAACTCTTCCTCTTCCCATTGCACTCCGCTTCATTCCATACAGCTCCTTAACCCTTTAATCGACACCGTTCGCCCTCATTCGGGTAGTGCCTGTCACTCATGCTAAAAAGACAGGAGAGGTCTCCTGTCTTACGTAGTCGGTACTTTCTTCCTTTCAACCCATTTTACAAATTCACTTCCGTGAAAGTACTGATTGAATTCCATTTGAAATTCGTACATCGCATCAAGAAATTCAGCATTTTCAACTGATTTTGACCGATACTCTTCAAGGTAATTCATGACAGCATAAGAATACTGAGTACTTGCTTCCACTTTCGTTTGCCCTTCTTCCGTTAAGGTCACGTAAGATACTCGTCGATCATTGGCTTTCTTTTCAAGTTTAACAAATCGTTTGTTTTTCAAACGTTTTAATACCTGCATGACCGTTGAAACGTCCCAAAGGCCAATTTCTGAGATTTTTGTAATCGTTACTTCTTCCTCCAAATAAACGATCCACATCACATGTTGTTCAGCTTGCGTTAGACCAATTTCCCTCGCATTTTTTTGCCATTCATTTTCCAAAACCTTATATGTGCCACGCATATAATTCATTAGTTTGTGAGTTTGAATAGAGTCCATTTTAACACCGCTTCCACTTCAATAATTGTCATTATACCTATTTATTTTAACATAATATAGAAGTGTTGCCACGGAGGTAGCTGTAACAAAAAAGAGAACATTGTCGAAAACCGACAATGTTCTAAACATTTTCTTACTTATGCGTTGGCAACTTCTTTAATAATTGAAACAACTGCTTCAGATACCTTTACAAGTTCTTTTACAGGCATACGTTCATTTGTAGTATGAATTTCTTCATAACCAACAGCCAGGTTGACTGTAGGAATGCCGTGACCCGCAATGACATTGGCATCACTTCCACCACCACTTGTTAATAGTTCAGGAGAACGGCCAATCTTTTCCATTGCTTTTTTTGCTACTTCAACAACATAGTCACCATCATTAAACTTGAAACCAGGGTACATCACCTTAATATCAAGATCTACGGAACCACCCATTTCTGAAGCCGTTTTTTCAAAAGCCTGTTTCATTTTCTCGACTTGCGCTTCCATTTTTTCAGGAACGAGTGAGCGTGCTTCAGCTAGTACTTCCACATAATCACAAACAATATTCGTTTGAGAACCACCCTCAAATCGACCAATATTGGCTGTAGTTTCATCATCTAAGCGGCCAAGCGGCATTTTCGCAATTGATTTAGCTGCCATTGTAATCGCTGAAACGCCTTTTTCTGGTGCAACCCCTGCATGAGCTGTTTTCCCATAAATGGTCGCTTTTATTTTTGCTTGCGTTGGAGCAGCTGTGATGATTTTACCAACTTCACCGTCACTATCAAGCGCATAACCAAATTTGGCAATTAGCTTCTCTGGGTCAAGCACTTTTGCACCTTGTAGCCCTGATTCTTCTCCGACGGTAATAATAAATTGAATCGTCCCATGTTCTATGTTTTGCTCTTTTAAGACGCGAATAGCTTCAAACATAGCAGCCAAGCCTGTTTTATCGTCCGCTCCAAGAATGGTTGTTCCATCTGTTACAACGTATCCGTCTTTGATCGTTGGCTTAACGCCTTTCCCTGGTACAACTGTATCCATATGGGAAGTGAAATAAATTGGATCTGCTTTTTCAACGGTTCCTTTAAGCGTGCAAATGAGATTTCCTGCCTCATGCTCCGTTTTGTCTGCAGCGTCATCTTCTTCTACTTCTACACCAAGCGAAGTGAATTTTTCTTTTAAAATGGCAGCAATTTTCTTCTCATGTTTCGTTTCAGAATCGATTTGAACGAGCTCTAAAAATTCGTCAACTAGTCTTTGTTCATTAATCATGATGTATGCCTCCTAGAATTCGGTTTAAAGCGGGATATTGCCGTGCTTCTTCTTTGGACGATCTTCCTTCTTATTCTGCATTAATTCGAGCGCTTCAATCAGCTTCTTTCTCGTCTCTCTTGGATCGATGACGTCATCAACCATCCCTCGTGAAGCAGCTATGTATGGGTTCGCGAACTTCTCACGATATTCTTCAATCTTTGCGGCTCTTGTTGCTTCTGGATCATCACTCTCATTAATTTCTCTCGCAAAAATGACGTTGGCGGCGCCTTCTGGGCCCATCACGGCAATTTCTGCATTTGGCCAGGCATAGACGAGGTCTGCTCCAATGGATTTGGAATTTAAAGCTACATAAGCTCCACCATATGCTTTTCTTAGTATGACCGTAATTTTCGGTACGGTTGCTTCTGAGTAAGCATAAAGGATTTTAGCTCCATGACGGATAATGCCACCGTGCTCCTGTTTGATTCCTGGGAAAAAGCCTGTAACATCTTCAAACGTAATCAATGGAATATTAAAAGAATCACAGAACCGAATAAAGCGTGAAAGCTTGTCAGAAGAATCAATATCGAGTCCACCAGCCATTACTTTGGGCTGATTGCAGACCATTCCTACTGTCTCGCCTTTTATTCTTGCAAAACCAATAACAATGTTTTTCGCAAAATATTTTTGTACTTCAAGAAATGAATCTTTATCTACTACTGCATCAATCACCGTTCTAACATCATATGGCCTGGTCGCATCAAATGGAACAAGATCGGCAAGATCGGCACAAAAATCATCGCGTTCATCACTTTTTATAATAGGACTTTTCTCTTCGTTATTTAACGGTAAATAACTGATCAAATCGCGAACGCTTGCAAGCACTTCTTCTTCAGTCTTGCCTGTAAAGTGGGCATTACCACTTTTGGACCGATGGACTTTTGCTCCACCAAGGTCCTCAGCTGTAATCTTCTCACGTGTAACTGTTTCAATTACTTTGGGACCAGTAATAAACATCTGGCTTGTATCTTCTACCATAAATACAAAATCAGTTATTGCAGGAGAATAGACAGCTCCACCTGCGCATGGACCCATAATAACCGAGATCTGTGGAACTACTCCAGAATAGATCGCGTTACGGTAAAAGATGTGTCCATACCCATCCAATGATACCACACCTTCTTGAATTCTCGCACCTCCAGAGTCATTCAGACCGATAATTGGCGCACCATTGCGTGCTGCTAAATCCATCACATGAGCTATTTTTTGGGCATGCATCTCACCCAGGGCACCTCCAAAAACGGTGAAATCCTGTGCAAAAAGATAGATTGGACGACCATTCACTTTCCCATAGCCTGTCACGACCCCTTCGCCAGGCGCCTTTAAATCTGCCATTCCAAAATCCAATGAACGGTGTTCAATGAAAGAATTAAGCTCAACAAACGTCCCCTTGTCTACAAGTAAGTCAATTCGCTCCCGAGCTGTTAACTTACCTTTTTCATGTTGTTTAGCTATACGTTCATCCCCACCGCCAAGCTCTACTTCTCTTCGCCGATCGTACAATTCATTGATTTTATCGTACATGTCCATTATTCTGCCTCCTTCGTCGCTTTACTACAAAGTTCGTATAGTACCCCTCCTGCTGATTTAGGATGCAGAAATGCAATATTCGCTCCACCAGCACCTTTCACAGGCGTTTCATGAATCAGTTTCACTCCATTTTTTGAAAGCTCATGTAACCTGTCTTCAATTTGATCAGCTGCAAGCGCAATATGATGAATGCCTTCTCCTTTTTTACGAATAAATGAAGCAATCGGACTTGAATCTCCAATGGGTTCTAGTAGCTCAATCCTTGATTCGCCAATCTTCAAGAACGCTACCTTCACACCTTCTGAAACTACTTCTTCAATTGCTTCTAATTTCAAATGAAGTTGATTCACATAAAAGGGAAGCGCTTCTTCTAATGAAGACACAGCAATTCCGATATGATCAATTTTCTTAGGCGGTTCTTTTATGGACTGATCAATTCCATCTCGCTCATACACGGCTTTTTCTATAAAAATGGCCGTGTCTTTTGTTGGAGTTCCCGGGGTAAATACTTTTTGAATTCCTTTTGATTCTAAGAATGGGATGTCCTCCCAGGGAATTACCCCGCCTCCTACAACGATAATATCCCCCGCCTCACGCTGTTCTAACAATGAAACAATTTCAGGGAATAATTCGTTATGTGCTCCTGACAAACAGGACAATCCAATGGCATCCACATCTTCTTGAATGGCAGCAGCAACGATTTGTTGTGGCGTTTGTCTTAAACCTGTATAGATGACTTCCATTCCATAATCTCGAAGGGCTTGAGCAATAACGAGAGCTCCTCGATCGTGACCGTCAAGACCGGGCTTTGCTATCAGTACGCGAATCTTCTTCATGTCTTTCTCCACTCCCCATTTGTTTAGATTCCAGTATATTCACCAAATTCTTCCCGAAGGATCCCACAGATTTCACCCACTGTGCAATAATCTCGAACACAATTGATAATAAGTGGCATTAAGTTGCTCGTTCCCTTAGCACCAGCCCTTAATTCTTCCAACCGAGCGCTCACTCGACGTTGGTCTCTTTTCGTACGTAAGGTCTCCAACTTTTCGATTTGTTTACGTTGTAGCTCGGGATCAATACGGTGTAACTCCGGCTTAGGCTCATCATCTAACTTGTATTGATTCATTCCCACGACGACTTCTTCACCGCTCTCAATTTTCTTCTGCGTCTCATATGCCGCCTGGTGAATTTCTCTCTGCATATACCCCTGTTCAACAGCGGATACTGCCCCGCCCATATCATCAATCTTTCGAATGTATTCAAAGACATATGTTTCCAACTGATCAGTTAAATTCTCTATAAAATAAGAACCTCCAAGGGGATCAACCGTATCCGTTACGCCGCTTTCGTTTGCAATAATTTGCTGTGTTCGAAGAGCTATCCGTGCCGAATCTTCCGTAGGTAACGCTAAGGCTTCATCCTTCGCATTTGTATGAAGACTCTGAGTTCCTCCAAGAACAGCTGCAAGTGCTTGAATGGTTACCCGAACAATATTGTTATCCGGCTGCTGCGCTGTTAACGTAGATCCAGCAACTTGAGTGTGAAAGCGTAGCTGTAAGCTTTTCGTTTTTTTTGCACCGTAGCGTTCTTTCATAATCTTAGCCCAAATTCTTCTGGCTGCTCTAAATTTCGCAACTTCTTCAAGAAATTGATTATGTCCATTAAAAAAGAACGCAAGTCGTGGCGCAAAATCATCAACTTTTAAACCCGCTTCAATTGCTGCATCAACATAAGCAATGCCGTTCGCAATCGTAAATGCTAGTTCCTGAGCTGCAGTCGATCCTGCTTCTCTAATGTGATAACCAGATATACTAATCGTATTCCATCGCGGGACGTTCTCAGCACAATAAGCAAAGATATCTGTAATTAATCTCATCGAAGGTTTAGGCGGAAAAATATATGTCCCCCTAGCAATATATTCTTTTAAAATGTCATTTTGGATTGTTCCTGAAATTTGTGCTTGTGACACTCCCTGCTTTTCTGCAACAACAATATACATTGCGAGCAAAACAGAAGCAGGTGCATTAATCGTCATCGATGTGCTAACTTTATCAAGAGGAATATCTCGTAAAAGCGCTTCCATATCATCGAGTGAATCAATGGCGACGCCAACCTTACCAACTTCCCCCTTCGCCATCATATCGTCCGAATCATAGCCGATCTGTGTAGGAAGATCGAAGGCAACAGATAGTCCAGTTTGACCTTGATCAAGTAAATACCGAAAGCGTCGGTTCGTTTCTTCAGCCGATCCAAACCCGGCATACTGCCTCATTGTCCACGTTCGACCTCGATACATCGTTGGTTGAATCCCTCTCGTATAGGGATATTGTCCTGGTAATCCCAATTTCTCCATATAGTTCTCATCCAAACTTTCAGGATGTCCTAGACGAGCTATATCAATTCCAGAGCTTGTCTTAAAGGCTTCTTTCTTCTCCGGAAATTTTTCAATTAGCTTTTCAGTTAGTGCTTTCCACTCCTCAAACTGTGTTTGAAAATCTTTCTTCTCTGTCGTCATCCCCATTCCTCCCTGGTAGTCTTACGCTATTTGAATATAAGTGAAATTTAGATGTCTAACTTATATCTCATTCTGGATAAAGTAAGCGTTTTCCTTCTAAAACCGAAAAATTTGTCGATATACATTCCAGTTTCCTAAAGGATTGCCTTGTTCAACCTACCAAATCAATGTAAAATAACGATAGAATGCTTATTTTGGGAGGGACTCTCATGCCTCGTAAAGCTACAAAGATCGTCGTTTATATTATGATTATTTCGTTGCTTCTTAGTTTATTTGCTGGAGCAACAGCGATGTTGTTTTAGAACCCTTTATTGAGTAGCAATTAAGAAAGACAATAAACGATCAAAAAAAAAGAAGCTGTCAATTGACGGCTTCTTCTTTTTGATCCTCATCAAAGCGTTTTTCTATCGCTCCAGCTTTTTTTGCCAATTCATCAAATGATTGATCACTTGCGGTAATAAGAATTTTAGCGCCTACTGGTATGTGTTCAAAGAGAGCTTCCACTTCTTCATTTAAGAGACGGATACACCCAGCAGTTGTATATTTACCAATGGAATTCGGATGATTTGTCCCATGGACCCCGTAAATCCGCCCATTGGTTTCTTTTGCGTCGAAACCAATCCACCTTGTACCAAGAGGATTTTCTTTCACTCCACCTTCAATATTTTTCTTTCTGTAATAAGGATTTTCAGCTTTTACAATTATCGTAAAGAGACCTTCTGGCGTTTGATCGACACTTTTACCTGTGGCTACAGATAAAACACGCTGTACTTTATTCTCATCCACATATGCTAATTCATTCGTCTTCTTATTTACGATAAGAAACGGATCTCCAGGATTTGGATGGGTACCGAAAGGGAAGAGAATGGATGCTGACAAATACAATGTTACCATGAGAGAAACCAAAATGTTTCACTCCTTTTACTCTCTATCATGCATCCATTTATCAAATTCATTCAGCTTTTGAAAAAGCCCCTGGTTTAAAATAACGTTTTAATAACAGGTATTGTTCAACTTCATTTAAAAAATATAAAAGGGCTGAACGTGTTTCAAACTCGGCACGATCGGCTGGCAATGGGGAATTTCTAAATTCTTCACGCATCGTTTCTAGTTCTTCAAGGAAGACATTCGCGGTATTTTGCGGTTTAACAGAACGACTTAGCTTCTCCATAAAATCAGCCATTGTGCGACCATGTAGATACGTTTGATCTAGTGATGAAATTATAGGAAGGACTCGCTCTAAGATGGCAAACTGCTTTTCACGCATTTTGAAATAAACATAATACTTATCATCATCACGCAACATATGGTTTTCAATATCTTTAAGCGCAAGATTCTTCGCATGCTGAAGTAAATCTTCTACTTCGATAATCTCTTTCCCATCCCAGCTACTTTCACCTTCGCGAAGATAAACCGCATATTCCATCAAAATTAAAGAAAATTTTTCTTCGATTTGTTTTCTAATTTTCATTAAATCTTTTTCGAGACTTGGCATATACAAATTAAATAAAAGCGCCACACCTATTCCGATCACAATAATCGCTACTTCATTCCACACTATTTCCCAACTCACATTATTAAAATTGTAAATATGGAGAATGATAACTGAACTTGTAATAACGCCTTCCGTTGCCTTAATCGCAACAACTACCGGAATAAAGAAAAGCAACAATAGCGAAATGCTAAATGGCGTATAACCAATCCCTTCAAAAAACACCGCGCTAAATACAATACCAAGTAAACAAGCCAAAAATCGTTCCCATGAACTTCGAAATGACCGTTTAGTTGTAGGTTTAATACAAAGAATTGTTAAAATACCTGCCGAAACATAGTTATCTAGAGAGAAAAGCTGCGCTATTGTGATGGCAACCCCTGTTCCTATTGCTGTTTTTAATGTCCGATAACCAATTTTCACTTTCAATAATGATTCTTCCTTCCACAAAAAGAGTTACTTCTTTAATATCCTTCAATTAACAGAGTCTAAACCATTTTCTCTTGATTGAACAGTTAAATTCATTTTAAGAACGCTTTCATCATAATTTTTCTTATAATACTTATATAGGAAGCCCGATTTTGTATTTAAAGACAAAAAAAGTGAACACGAATGTCCACTTTACAATACTTTATCTAGAAACGCTTTTGCTCGATCCGTTTGAGGATTATTAAAAAATGCGGAAGGTACACTATCCTCAACAAGCTTTCCTCCATCTAAAAATAGAATCCGATCTGCCGCTTCTCTTGCGAACGCCATTTCATGTGTCACAATAACCATTGTCATTCCCGATTTGCCAAGATCCTTCATTACATCAAGTACTTCGTTCACCATCTCTGGATCGAGTGCAGAAGTAGGCTCATCAAACAACATATATTCAGGCTCCATTGCTAGCGCCCTTGCAATAGCAACACGCTGCTTTTGTCCGCCAGACAATCGTTTAGGGTATTCATTTGCTTTTATCGAAAGACCAACTTGCTCAAGAAGTTCATAAGCTTTTTTCTCAGCTATGTTACGCTTTAACCCTTTCACCTTCATCGGTGCATAGATTAGGTTTTCTAGCACCGTTTTATGTGGAAAGAGATGAAAATGTTGAAACACCATTCCAATCGACTGACGTAACTGCATAATATTAGTTGAAGGGTCCGTTAGTTGTTTATCGTTCACCCAAATCGTACCTGAACTTACTTGTTCGAGTTGGTTCATACAGCGAAGAAGAGTCGACTTACCAGATCCAGATGGCCCAACGATCGCCACTACTTCACCTTTTTGAATCGATGTATGAATACCACTCAACACTTCATTTTTCCCAAATTTTTTGTGAAGATTCTCTACTTTAATCACTCCGACTCATTCTCCTTTCGACTAATTTACCTACTAGGGTTAACACCATAACGAGTACATAGTAAATGATTCCGGCGATCAGCAAAGGTTCAAAGTATTTGAATTTCTCAGCAGCCACTATTTGACTACGTCTCATGATATCAAATACACCAATAACAGAGACAATTGCAGATTCTTTTGTTAAGGTAATAAACTCATTCATCAGGGCAGGTAAAATGTTTTTCATAGCCTGCGGCAAAATAATATCCTTCATCATTGGTCGATATGGTATGCCCAGGGCAGCTGCCGCTTCATTTTGTCCACTGTCTACCGCACGAATTCCTGCGCGTATTATCTCTGATATATAGGCCGCAGAATTTAATCCAAATGAGAGAACTCCAGCTTCAAAAGCGGAAATATCATACCCTGTTAACTGAGGTGTTGCATGATAAAATAATAATAGCTGTAAAATAAGAGGGGTACCTCTGAAAACAGATGTATAAGCATCCGCTACCCAACTAAGAATCTTTACTCGTCCGATTTTAAATAAAGCGAGAATTGTACCAAGTGCAAACCCTACGATTGCTGAAACACTAACAAATTTTAACGTGACCAATATTCCTTGCAGGATGTATGGAATATTAGGCACGAATTGACCAAAATCCAAATTCATGCCTCTTCATCCTTTCTTCTAAGATGTTATTCTACTGTCTCTTGACCAAACCATTTCTGAATAAGCTCGTCCATCTTCCCATTGTCTTTCATTTCTTTAATCACTTCGTTAAATTCTTCAGTTAACTCACTATCTTTCGGGAAAGCGACAGCTGATTCCCGCCTCTTCTGTATTAGGAAGATTTTCACCAGATAGATCGTCATTACTTTCTAAGTAGCCTTTTGCGACAGTATCTTCAATAATAATGGCATCATAACGTCCTGATTTAAGTTCTTGAATCAGTTCTGGGATACGATTTAGCGTCATGATTTCCATATCAATACCACTATCTTTTAATTCGTTAGCTTTGTCTTCTTGAATGGAACCGAGCTGTACCCCTACCTTTGCTCCATCAAGATCTTCAGGCTTTACCATTTCGTTATCTTTTGACGATAAGATCATGTGGTTAGCTGAATAATAAATATTTGAGAAATCTACATTTTCCTTACGTTCATCTGTAGGTGTCATTCCCGCAAGTACCAAATCGACACGCTCACTACTTAATGCCGTAATAAGTCCACTAAAATCCATGTCCTTGATTTCAACGTTATAACCTAACTCTTTTGCAATATAGTTAGCGATATCCACATCAAATCCGATAATCTCTTCTCCCTGAGCAGAATCAATATATTCAAATGGCGGATAATCAGCTGAAGTTCCCATGACAAGTGTTTTTCCTGATTCCCCTTCATCTCCACTCTTTGCACCTTCATTTGAAGTGCCACACGCAGCAAGTCCGATTAACATAAATAATCCTGCGATGATGATGAACCAATTTTTTTTCATTTTTATTCCCCCTGATAAATGTATAATAATTCGTTTTCTTGTATATTAATCACTATACCAGACATTCCATATACATTCTACATTTTTATTCATATAATTTTATATAAATAAAAGTAAGTTTTTTCAGTTAATTCTGTTAATATTACAATAAAACACTTTATTTTCGTTTCTGTCATGAATTTGAGAATGAATACTACATGCATAGAGCATAAAAAAAAGCACCCGGCAAAATGCCGAATGCTGATTTATCATGATTAGCAATATTTATTGAATAAATATTGTAACATGCCAGAAACTTCTTCAGGGTCACTTCCTTCAATCTCATGACGTTCTACCATATTAATGATTTCTCCATCTTTTAAAATAGCAAATGAAGGTGAAGATGGCGCAAATCCAGTAAAGTATGAACGCGCTTTTGCAGTTGCTTCTTTATCCTGTCCCGCAAAAACCGTTACAAGATTGTCAGGCGTCTTCTCGTTAGTAATCGCCATCTTTGCAGCTGGACGTGCCACGCCTCCTGCACAGCCACATACAGAGTTCACCATCACAAGCGTTGTACCTTTGCTTGTTACAACTTTTTCTACCTCTTCAGGTGTGGTTAATTCTTTATATCCTGCTGCTTTGATCTCTTCACGAGCTGTTGCCACAACGTCGTTCATAAATAGATTAAAATCCATTGACATTCTATATTCCTCCCTTAATTCAAATCGCTTTCTTTCTTATTGTATCGCGAATCACGATACTTTTCCAAGAAACGCTTTCATCCATCTTAAAAAACAGCCATCCTTTAAGATGGCTGTTCATATTAATAGACAGAAGTATTTTCTTTTGAGATCGTTTCTAGGTTTTCTTTTACTCGAGCAAGGAACTTACCGCAAATCATACCATCAAGTACTCTATGATCAAGAGAAAGGCAAAGGTTAACCATATCACGTACAGCAATCATACCGTTGTTCATAACGACCGGACGCTTCACAATGCTCTCAACTTGAAGAATTGCAGCTTGCGGATAATTAATAATGCCCATAGATTGTACAGAGCCAAATGAGCCAGTATTATTCACAGTGAACGTTCCACCCTGCATTTCCTCGCCTTTTAGCTTACCTGTTTTTGCTTTTTGTGCTAGCTCTTTCACTTCACGAGCTATGCCTTTAATTGACTTTTCATCTGCATTCTTGATAACCGGAACGAAAAGCGACTCATCTGTACCAACTGCAATCGAAATATTAATATCTTTTTTCTGAACAATTTTATCGCCGGCCCACATTGAATTCATTTGAGGGAATTCTTTGAGTGCCTCTACGACAGCTTTCACGAAAAAAGCAAAGAACGTTAAACCATATCCTTCTTTCTTCTTGAAATCATCTTTTATTCCATTGCGATACTCAACAAGATTCGTTACGTCAACTTCCACCATTGTCCATGCGTGCGGAGCTTCGTGCTTACTACGAAGCATATTGTTCGCGATGGCACGGCGAACGCCTGTTACTGGAATTTCAATGTCACCATCTGCAACAGGAACATCAGTACCTTTCGTTTCTGGAACTGATTTGGCTGGAGCTTTTGGTGCTTTTGGCGCTTCACGTGTCTCTTCTTTTTTGTTTTCAGCAGGAGTTTGTACTTGCTTCGGCGCTGGAATTTCGCCTGAGTCAATTACCTTCTGGATATCTTTTCGTGTAATACGCCCACCTTTACCAGAGCCGGTAATCTGTTCAAGGTCGATATTATTTTCTTGTGACATACGAAGAACAGCTGGTGAGTAGCGACGTTTCATCGGCTGATCCTCATTCTGCTCTTTCTTTTCTTCAGATATGTTTTCAATCGCCTGTTGACCTGTTGATTCATCCTGCTTCTCTTCTTTAGCAGCTCCACCTTCAACATCGATATAACAAACGAGTTCACCAACTTCGATCGTATCGCCTTCTTCAGCCACAAGTTCTTTAATGACTCCCGTATACGATGAAGGAACCTCCGCATTCACTTTATCTGTATTTACCTCTGCAATTGGATCATATTTGTTTACCGTATCACCGACTTCGACGAGCCATTTTTCGATTGTTCCTTCTGTGACACTTTCTCCAAGTTGAGGCATCAGTATTTTTTCAACTGCCACAATAAACCCTCCGCTTCTTCCGATCGTTTAGTATTCTGCTAGTTCACGCATCGCTTTTTCTACTTTATCCGGATTCAACATGAAGTATTTCTCCATTGGTGGAGAATACGGCATAGCCGGTACATCTGGACCTGCCAAGCGCTGAATTGGAGCATCAAGATCAAAAAGACATTCTTCTGCAATAATCGCAGAAACCTCACTAATAATACTTCCTTCTTTGTTATCTTCCGTGACAAGAAGAACTTTACCAGTCTTTTTGGCTGCTTCTACGATTGCTTCACGATCAAGTGGATAAACAGTACGAAGATCGAGAACATGTGCAGAAATACCGTCTTTTTCTAGCTTCTCTGCGGCTTGAAGAGCAAAGTGAACACTTAAGCCGTATGTAATGACAGTAATATCGTCACCTTCACGTTTCACATCCGCTTTACCAATAGGAAGAGTATACTCTTCTTCAGGTACCTGGCCTTTGATCAAACGATACGCGCGTTTATGCTCAAAAAACAATACCGGATCGTTATCGCGAATGGCAGCTTTCAACAAACCTTTTGCATCATATGGAGTTGAAGGCATCACGATTTTAAGTCCAGGAACATTAGCGAAAAGCGCTTCAACAGATTGTGAATGATAAAGTGCGCCATGCACACCTCCACCATAAGGCGCACGAATCGTAATTGGACAATTCCAATCGTTGTTTGAGCGGTAACGAATTTTAGCTGCTTCGGATACGATTTGGTTAACAGCCGGCATAATGAAATCAGCAAACTGCATTTCTGCAACTGGTCTCATTCCGTACATCGCAGCTCCAATGCCAACACCAGCAATGGCTGACTCTGCAAGTGGTGTATCAATGACACGGTGTTCACCAAACTCATCATAAAGTCCGTCTGTTGCGCGGAAAACACCACCGCGAACACCAACATCCTCGCCTAGAACAAAAACTTTCTCGTCTCGCTGCATTTCTTCTCTCAAGGCCTGGGTTATCGCTTGAATATATGAAATAACTGGCATAATGGTTCCTCCTTACTCTCCGTATACATGCTTCATTGCATCTTCAGCCGGTGCATAATCCGCATTTTCTGCGTACTCTGTAGCTTCATCTACTTCTTTTTGAACACGTTCATGAATTTCTTTCTCAATGTCATCCGTCAGAACGCCAACTTCTTTTAAATATGCCGCAAACGTAATGATAGCATCCTTTTTCTTCGCTTCTTCTACTTCTTCACGTGTGCGATACGCGCGATCATCGTCATCACTTGAGTGTGGGGTTAAACGATAAGAAACAGTCTCAATTAATGTTGGCCCATCTCCACGACGCCCTCTTTCTACTGCTTCTTTTGCAGCTTCATAGACGGCAAGAGGATCATTCCCATCAACCGTAACGCCTGGCATACCATACCCAATCGCGCGATCAGACACTTTCTCACAAGCTAACTGCTTTGAAACCGGTACGGAAATAGCGTATTTATTATTTTCACATACAAATAAGACGGGTAACTTATGCACTCCTGCAAAGTTCGCTGCTTCATGAAAATCACCTTGATTAGATGATCCTTCACCAAACGAACAGAATGTAACAAGGTCTTTACCTTCCATACGGCCAGCTAGAGCAAAACCAACAGCATGAGGGACTTGAGTTGTTACAGGTGAAGAACCTGTAATGATATTATTCTTCTTCTGACCAAAGTGACCAGGCATTTGACGACCAGCTGAGTTTGGATCTTCCGCTTTTGCAAAACCTGAAAGCATTAAGTCTTTTGCAGTCATGCCAAAAGAAAGGACTACCCCCATATCACGATAATATGGTGCAACAAAATCCTTCTCTGGATCCATTGCAAATGCAGATCCGACCTGTGCCGCTTCTTGACCCTGACAAGAAATAACGAATGGAATTTTACCAGCGCGGTTAAGTAACCACATGCGCTCATCTATCTTTCGAGCCATTAACATTGTTTCAAACATTTTAAGAACTCTTTCATCTGAAAGCCCTAATGCTTCATGACGATTTTCAGCCATCATGTTTAACCTCCTTAAATAAACCTTTTATTAAGAATGAATTGCTTTCCCATCGACTGCAAGTGCCGCTTCACCGATTGCTTCTGAAAGTGTAGGGTGAGGATGAATGGTATGGGCTACTTCCCATGAAGCAGCATCAAGAACTTTTGCTAAACCTGCTTCAGAAATCATATCCGTTACATGAGGTCCAATCATATGTACACCTAGAAGATCCTCATTATCTGCATCCGCTACAATCTTCACAAACCCATCAGATTCACCAAATACAAGCGCTTTTCCAATGGCTTTAAAAGGAAACTTACCAATTTTCACATTATGTCCCTTTTCTTTTGCTTGGGCTTCGGTTAACCCAACACTTGCCATTTCTGGACTGCTATAAATACAACTAGAGACCTGTGTATAATCAATTGGTTCAGGATCTTGATCCGCTAAATGTTCTACAGCTGTAATCCCTTCATGTGAAGCCACATGCGCAAGCTGCATACCACCGATTACATCACCGATCGCATAAATATGAGATTCTTTTGTTTGATAGTATTCGTTGGTTTGGATGACGCCTTTATCTACTTCAATCGTTGTGTTTTCAAGACCGATGTTTTTCACGTTTGCTTCTCTTCCTACCGATACAAGCATCTTATCTGCCGTAAATGTTTTTGTTTCTCCCTCATGTTCCGCTTGAATGGAGACACCCTGATCTTTTGTTAAAGAATCACCCATCACTTTTGCACCAGTAAACAACTTAATACCTTTTTTCTTCATAAGCTTGTGTGCTTCTTTAGAGATATCTTTGTCTTCTGTTGGTACAATGCGGTCAGCATATTCGAGCACAGTAACTTCTACGCCAAAATCAACAAGCATCGATGCCCATTCAATCCCTATGACGCCACCACCAACAATGATGATAGAACTAGGGAGGCTTTCCATTCGAAGAGCTTCATCTGAAGTCATCACATACTCGCCATCTACCTCAAGTCCTGGAAGCGTACGTGGTTTTGATCCAGTTGCAATAATAACGTTTTTAGGAATCAACATTTCATTTTCTTCCCCATTATTCATCTCAACTGAAACTGTTCCAGGCATTGGAGAGAATATGGATGGTCCAAGAATACGACCGAATCCTTCAAACACATCTATTTTTCCTTGTTTCATAAGATGCTTTACACCATTATGAAGCTGATCAACAATGCCTTGCTTTCGTTCTTGAACTTTTTTAAAGTCTAATGCAATTTCCTTTGCCATGACACCAAATTTTTCGCCATGCTTCGCGGTGGCATAAACTTCAGCACTGCGAAGTAATGCTTTACTTGGAATACAGCCACGATGCAAACATGTACCACCCAGTTCACGTTTTTCAACAATTGCCGTTTTTAGACCTAACTGGGAAGCACGAATGGCAGCTACATAGCCTCCAGTACCTCCACCCATTATGACAAGATCATATTCTTCAGCCATTCAAATTCTCCTTTGTCCAACGTTTTATTCCACTTTTTTTCATAAACAAGATACGCCCCGCATCAATTTTCACACAAGGACTAGACGATCGATTCAATTGAAGTAACTGGGTAAACTTTCGCCTGTTCTTCTTCTCTTAACACTCGCAATCCACCTTCAGCAAGAGCCTGAAGCTCATTTTCACCCGGGTGAACGAGTACATCAGCAATCCATTTGATCTGATCAGTAATTTGAGAAACAAATTGTTTTCCATAGGCAAGTCCACCTGTTAAAACAATCGCATCCACTTCTCCTGCCAGAACAGCACTCGCGGCCCCGATCTCTTTAGCTACCTGATACGCCATGGCATCGAAGATTAGTTTCGCTTTCTCATCTCCATTATGAATTCGCTGTTCAACTTTCACGGCATCGTTTGTACCAAGATAACCAACGTACCCTGCTTGTCCAACAAGCTTCTTCATGATCTCATCAGCGTAATACTCTCCGGAAAAACACATCGCGACAAGATCACCAACAGGAACTGTACCAGCCCGTTCTGGTGAGAATGGCCCTTCACCATGCAACCCATTATTCACATCCACGACTTTTCCTTTACGATGGGCCCCAACGGTTATCCCGCCACCCATATGAGTGACGATAAGGTTAAGGTCTTCATATTTACTGTTTAATTGAGAAGCCACTCGTCTTGCTACTGCTTTTTGGTTTAAAGCATGGAAAATACTTTTGCGTTCAATTTCTGGCACTCCAGAAAGACGTGCAACATCTTGCAATTCATCTACAACGACAGGGTCTACTATAAAGGAGGGAATATTGAGCTGTTCAGCAATTTCAAAAGCAATTATTCCCCCTAAATTGGAAGCATGTTCACCTGAAAAACCATTACGCAGATCTTCAAGCATACGCTCATTAACCGCATACGTTCCACCTTCAATTGGGCGCAATAATCCTCCACGTCCTACCACAGCAGACAGTCTCGAAATGTTAATATCTTCTTCATCTAAAGCTTCAAGGATTGTGTTCTTCCTAAACTCATATTGATCAATGATGGATTTAAACTGGTTAATTTCATCTGTATCGTGCCGTAATGATTTCTCAAATACGGCACGTTCATTATCAAAAACGCCTATTTTCGTGGATGTTGATCCAGGATTGATTACGAGAAGTCGATATACGTTATCTGTCACTCCGAACCCTCCGTTTATCTACGCTGACCTAAAATATGCTGAGAGTTCATTAAGAATTGACTTCTTGATTGCTTCATTTGTTCAATTCTTTCTTCAGCAAGGCGGTCTGCTGCAGCATATGTTGGGATGCCATCGCGTTTTGAAATCTCAATTACTTTTGAAATCGTGTCATAAATTCCATCAACACGTTTCATTGCACGATCGCGATTATAGCCATAAAGCTCATCTGCAACGTTAATCACGCCACCAGCGTTAATAACATAGTCCGGCGCATAAACAATACCCATTTCGTGAATTTGATCCCCATGTGTGGTTTCACGAAGCTGATTGTTTGCTGCACCTGCAATCACTTTTGCTTTAATTCTATTGATTGTATCGTCATTAATAATGGCACCAAGTGCACACGGAGCGAAAATATCGCAATCCACATCATAAATATCATCCGGATCTACTGCTTTTGCACCAAAGTCTGTTACAGCACGATCAACTGATTCTTTGTTGATATCAGTTACGACTAGAGAAGCTCCTTCTTCATGAAGGTGTTTGCAAAGGTTATACGCTACATTCCCAACACCCTGAACAGCTACTGTTTTCCCTTGTAATGAATCAGTACCAAATGCTTCTTTCGCTGCTGCTTTCATTCCTACATAAACCCCATAAGCAGTAACGGGAGACGGATTACCTGAAGATCCAAACGCAGGTGAAATACCAGTTACATATTCTGTTTCTTCATGAATTGTATCCATGTCTTGAACAGTGGTACCCACATCTTCAGCTGTAATGTATCGACCGTTTAGTCCTTGAATGTAACGGCCAAACGCTCGGAACATGGCTTCATTTTTATCTTTGCGAGGATCCCCAATAATAACCGTTTTTCCTCCTCCAAGATTTAAACCTGCAGCCGCATTCTTATAAGTCATTCCTTTTGCTAGACGAAGTGCATCCTCAAATGCAGCTTCTTCAGAAGCGTATGTCCACATTCTTGTTCCACCAAGTGCTGGCCCAAGAGTTGTATCATGAATCGCAATAATTGCTTTTAATCCTGATGCTTTATCCTGACAAACAACCACTTGTTCATAATCGTATTTCTCCATATAAGTAAAAAGTTCCATAAGTAATCTTCCTCTCTGTTATCTTCTTAAATTATTTCGCTGAACTTACTGCGAGTGCGATACTATATACTTTACTTTCTGAACTATCTGCTCGAGAAGTTAAGACAATCGGTGCTTTAGCGCCTGCAATGACTCCTCCTACTTTTGCCTGTGCAAAGTAGACGAGTGATTTATAAAGTGCATTCCCCACTTCAATAGAAGGAACAAGAAGAATGTCTGCTTTTCCAGCTACTTCACTGTGTATTCCTTTTTGTTCTGCTGCTCTTTCGGAAATAGCATTATCCAATGCTAGTGGCCCATCAATTAAGCAGTCAGAAATCTGGCCCCTTTTATTCATTTGTGTAAGGGCCGAAGCATCAAGTGTTGCTGGCATAGCAGGGTTTACGACTTCTACTGCAGCCAGCGGGACAACTTTGGGCTGCTCAATTCCAATGCTTCTTGCAATTGAAACTGCATTCTTAACAATTTCAACCTTTTGCGTTAAATCTGGTTCAATATTCATGCCGGAATCTGTTACAAAAATTAGCCTCTCGTAGCCTTCGATATCAAAAGCAGCTACGTGAGAAAGGACTTTCCCTTTTCGCAAACCATATTCTTTATTCAATACTTCCTTTAAAATCACTGAGGTGGAGACCATCCCTTTCATCAACACATCGGCCTCTCCATTTCTAACTGCTTTAACAGCCAATGTTGAAGCCTCTTGCTCTGATTCCACGTGGACAATTTGAAGGAATGGTGACTCAATTAATCCCTCATCGGCTAACATTTGTTTCATTTCGTGCTCGTCACCGTATAGGATGAATGAAGCAAGCTGCATGTTAATCGCTTTACGAACTGCTTCAATCACTCCTTTATCTGCAGCAGCAGCAAGGGCAACTGTTTTGTTAGGCTGTTTGGATAGATCATTCACAAGTTGTTCTAGATTCATCGGTGTCCTCCTTTTACGCCATCATACTATTATGCAAGTTCCGTGCCAATTTTAACTTCTTAATGTGACTGGGTTTTGAGTTGAATTAACTATGCAACAATTTGCAAACCACGCAAGTTATTGCATGCTAGATTTTTCAATTCCGTGTTTCTCCATTTTATAATACAGGTTACGAAGAGAGACACCTAACGCTCTGGCTGTCGCTGTCTTATTTCCCTCATAAAGTTCAAGCGTCTGTCGAATTGTTTTCTTTTCAAATTCATCCACTAACTGAGATAGCATTTTATCAGGTGTTCGTTCGACAGACAGCAGTTCAGCATCTTTCTTTTCACTTAATAACGAAGGAAGGTGGCGCAAATCGATCATCGTTTCTGAAACATCCATATGAATCACAATTCTTCCCAAAACGTTCTCAAATTCCCTAACGTTACCTGGCCAATCATAAGATTTTAAATAGTCCACTGCTGCCGGGGTTATCCCTCTCACATTTCTTCCATAATCTTGATTGATTTTTGTAAGTAAATGCTTCGCAAGTGCCGCAATATCTTCTTTCCGTTGTCTCAGTGGAGCTATTTGAATCGGCAGCCGATTTAATCGATAATATAAATCTTCCCTAAACGAACCATCGATTATTCTTTTTTCAAGCTTCGCATTCGTTGCTGCGATGATTCTTACATTAATTGAAATTGGCTTCGCCCCACCTACTCGTACTATTTCTCGTTCCTGAAGTACGCGAAGGAGTTTCGCCTGCGTCCCTAACGATACTTCCCCAATTTCATCTAAAAAGATACTTCCACCGTTCGCTTCCTCGAAAAGCCCTCGTTTACCACCTTGCCTGGCACCTGAAAACGCTCCATCCTCATAACCAAAAAGTTCACTTTCAAATAGGGATTCAGAAATCGCCGCGCAATTCACCCTAACAAATTTGTTATATTTACGATCACTTGCATTATGTATGGCATGCGCAAATAATTCTTTCCCTGTACCAGATTCCCCGCGAAGAAGAACGGTCGCTGGAGTAGAGGCAGCTAGTTTAGCTTGCTGAACAGAAAACGTCATTTCATCTGATTTCCCTATAATATCTTCGAAGGAATACTTTGCTTCTAACGTTCGAATAATTTGTCTGGCTCGTTGTAATTGGTTATTCAAAGAGTGTAATTCTGATATATCATGAATAACCCCTACACTTCCTTTCAAACGTCCATCAACAATAACAGGCGAAACATTGACAACAACTTCTCTTCTTTTCGGACCAACTTTCATCTGCACCCCGCGCACTGGCTTTCTCGTTCTAAGCACACGCATATGCATGCTTTCCCCTTCAGAAATATCCGTATTTGCGGGTTTGCCTATAACCTCTTCACGGGTAAGACCCGTTAACCTTGTATAAGCTGGATTAATCATAAGTCCTTTACCGTTTTCATCTACAACTGAAATGGCTTCGTCGGATGATTGTATAATGGCTTCAAGCATTGATTGAATACTTTTTAAATTTGTTACCTCTTGTGCCATTTGCTCGATTGCCGTCATGTCTTTAAAAACAGCTAATGCGCCAATTCGGCTTCCTTCATCGTCAAACATCGGTATCCTGGTTGTAATAATCTTCTTTCCATTTGGTAGTAGCTGCTCTTGGTTAATTTCAGCTTTTCCAGACGAAAGAACTCGAGGGAGCATACTAGAAGCCATCAGAGATCCAATTACTTTTCCATCAGCTTCCTCCTTGCTAATCCCAGTAATTTTCTCAGCACTGCGATTAAACAACGTTACTTCCTCAAGGACATTGACTGCGATCATTCCATCATGGGTCGAATCTAAAATAATTTCTTGTTGCTTCGATTGATGAAGCAATGTATCAATTAACACTTCTTTCTCTTCGATTAGCTTCAAAACAATATTTGCTACTGATCCAGGAATCAAAACAGTATGCTTTTCTCGCATGTCTCTTATTTCTTCAAAAACAGCTTCGTCACCAGTAGCTTCTACAATGACATCGATTTCAAAATGTTTTAATGCCACTTTCCAGTCTTCAAACACATCAATCCCACTATTACGAGCCTTTAGAATACCAGGTGCGTCTTGGTTACAATCCACCATTGCGATAACTTCCATCATTTTGGTTTCCTGCAATATCTCCAAAAGCGCCATTCCGCCTTTTCCAGCACCTACAATCATACATGTTCGCAACTCTTCATCACCTGCACCCTATACATGCAATATATTTCATACTAATCATACAGCTATTTTTTATTTTTGACAAATCATGCACGGTTATCGTCATTGTTTTGTTAGTTGCTGACATACATAGACACTTCCTCCGGACTTCGCTACAATAGCACTAGTGATGTGTAGAAAGGGTGCACCAGTAATGAGGTTAGTTGCTTTACTTGTTGTCTTAATTCCCGGAATCATTGGTGTTATTGGTATTAAATTAATGAGAGATGTTCTTTTCGGGTTGTTAAATCCACCGTTCACTTCTCTTGTCGTTCAATTTATTCTCGGTCTCATCTTCCTTATCGCAGGTCTTTCCTTCGTTGGCGGATTTATTTTTTATAGAGATCGCAAACGAAATAAAGTACAGCCAAGATTTTCTTCGAAAAAACAGTAGTTTTAACAAAAAACAAAGCCCCATTCAAAAGAATGGGGCTTTGTTTTGTTAAATAATAAACTTTTTTTCATAAATGAAAGAGGCATTAAGTAAAAATAGGCTTATCTGCTATGAGAATAATTATCCATGTTATGCTCAATCCGTAGTTTATCAGCGACCATCGCAATGAATTCACTATTGGTCGGCTTTGCTTTCGACATGCTTACAGTATAACCAAATAAGTTCGAGATTGACTCTACATTCCCTCTACTCCAAGCAACTTCAATCGCATGACGAATCGCGCGTTCAACTCGAGACGAAGTCGTATTAAACTTTTTCGCAATATCAGGATAAAGCACTTTTGTGATCGATCCAAGTAATTCAATGTCATTATAAACCATCGTAATGGCTTCTCTTAAGTACATATAACCTTTAATATGTGCCGGCACACCAATCTCATGGATAATACTCGTGATGCTTGCATCAAGGTTTCTTGGACGACTTTCTCGCTGCGGTCGCTTATACGATCCGCTATTTGTAGTTGTAAACGTCGTTTTCTTGCCACTAACCTGTCTGACGTGACTTGCTAAATTATCCATATCAAACGGCTTTAGAATAAAGTAAGATGCTCCTAAATCAACAGCTTTCTTCGTAACATCTTCTTGACCAAATGCAGTAAGCATAATCACACTACACGTGTAATTCATTTCTCTTAGTCGTTCGAGAACTGCAAGACCGTCTAGATGTGGCATGATAATATCAAGCACAAGCACATCTGGCTCTTGATCTTCAAGTACTTCTAAGCATTCCTGCCCATTGGAAGCGGTTCCGACTACCTCCATATCCTCTTGTCGTGACATATATTCCTCAATCAAATTAACCAATTCACGATTGTCATCAGCTAAGCACACTTTTATTTTTTGCACGGCTCCGTCTCTCCTTCCACAAGTTTGGTTACCGTAGTAGTATAGAAATTCAACGGAAGTTATAAATTCCCTCTAAAATTTCTAAAAACATTTAAAAACAATATTAATTCTCCATTAATCTTGAATATCCTTCAATATACTACATATAACTACATTATCTGAATTCTCTTTCAATTTTGTCGAATTTTCTTCATCCAAAGTATATCATGGTTTGAAAACGAAAGAAAGCGAACATTGAGCTTTTTTAGCTCGCTGTTCGCTTCCCATTGCGACTTTCTTCATAAATATTGATTCCGGCTTCTTCTAACATCCATTCAATATGAACGCCATAGCCTGAAGTGGAATCATTTACAAACACATGTGTAACTGCTCCAATCACTTTTCCATCTTGAATAATGGGACTTCCACTCATTCCTTGAACAATACCACCGGTTTCTTTTAATAACTGTGGATCCGTTACTTTAATAACCATTCCTTTTGTAGCAGGAAACTTTTGAGGAATTGAACTGATCACTTCTACATCATATTCCTTTACCTCACTACCTTTTACTACCGTCAATATTTTTGCAGGTCCTTCTTTCACTTGATGAGAAAGCGCAATTGGCATCGGTTGATCATACATGCCTTTTTTTACTTCCTTATTCATCTCGCCAAAAATACCAAATGGGCTATTTCGCGTAATTGTACCAAGTTTTTGATCTGTTTTAGAAAACCTTGCTAACTTTTCACCAGGATGTCCATTACTTCCTTTTTCAATTGAAGTAACAGAAGAAGGATATATCTCACCACGGTTAACGACTATTGGTTTCTTCGTATCCATATCCGAAATCACATGGCCAAGAGCACCATATTTTTTCGAATCAGGATGATAAAACGTTAATGTACCAACGCCTGCTGCAGAATCTCGGATATATAATCCAATTCGATAGGCTTCATTTTGTTTATCTTTAACCGGGACCAATTTCTTACTCAGTTCTTGATTTTCTCTCACAATCGTTACTTCTAAGGCGTTACCATTGTTTCCAGCTTTCTTAACAATCGAGCCAATGTCACTCATTTTTTGTACAGCTTGACCATTTATCTTTGTGATAATATCGCCTACTTGAATGTCTGCTATTTCTCCAGGTGACCGATTCCCCCTGATTCGTGTGAATCAAATGATGACCTACAACTAGAACACCTCGTGTGTTTAGCTTAACCCCTATTGATTGTCCGCCTGGGATCACTTTAAAGTCTGGAAGAACTTTTACATCAACTTTCTTAACAGGAATCTTTCCAACAGCTAAATCAAGGATATCTGAACCGCTTCTCTCGCCGTTAACTGCAATTTCCTTTCCCTGTGGATCCAAACTTGCTACTTCATTGGTTCCAAGTGATGCAACGGCAGGCACAACAGATGAAATTTTCGTTTGATCTCCTTCAAACATGATAATCTCATTTGGAATGGATAAAAATAATTGTACTGGTTTTGAAAAGCCGAGTCCGACTAAAAATCCAAGGAGAACTAAACCCAACAACTTACGAAACATCTCTATCTTCAATCCTTCACTCTCCTCGCTCTTGCTCACACCTCCAACATGGCTGTATCTATAATTTTGCCTTGAGTCGCCGTTATTATAACCTCTAAAAATGAAAATGCTACCCTGAGTTGGATAGCATTTCAAATCATGATTTAATTTGGTTTGCTTGATGCAGCAATTCTTTTGCATGTTTCTTCGTAAGCTCCGTCATCTCAGCACCAGCAATCATTCTTCCAAGTTCTTCTATTTGTTCATCATCACTTAAATTTCCAACACTTGTCTTCGTTCGACCTTCACCGGTTTCTTCTTTCGAAATATAAAGGTGATGATCTGCCATAGCGGCTACTTGTGGAAGGTGAGTAATAACAAGTACCTGGGATCCGGAAGAAAGGCGCTGAATTTTTTCCGCCATCGCTTGAGCCACTCTTCCACTTACCCCGGTATCTACTTCATCAAATATAATGGAGGTAATGCCCTGATGCTTTGAGAATATGGACTTTAATGCTAACATGATACGGGATAACTCTCCACCAGAAGCCGTTTTTGAAAGCTCTTTAAGCGGCTCACCAGGATTGGTCGAGATCATAAAGTCAATATCATCTTGTCCGGATCGGTGAAAAAAATCTTTTTTGCTTTCATTACGATCATTGAAATGAATCGCAAATTCAGTTTTTTCCATATAAAGATCTCTAAGCTCATGATGAATGGATGCGACAAGCTCTCCAGCTACTTTTTTACGTAGACCGGTCAAATTATCAGCCTCTACTGTTAGATCGGCTTTAATGCCTTTTAAATCGGACTGTAGCTCGTCTACGCGGCCTTCCCTGTTTAATAACTCGTCTACTTCATCTTCAATCGAAGCCGCATACTCTAAGATTTCTTCTACCGATTCCCCGTATTTCCGCTTTAATATTTGGATTTCGTTTAGTCTTTCTTCTACAAAATCTAGTCGTGCAGGATCAAACTCAAGTTGATCTCGATATGTATTTAATTTGCCTGCCGTCTCTTCAAGTAAATAGAATTGATTGGCGACCTCTTCATGATACCCCCGCAATTCCTCATCAAGATCCGCAACTGATTCAAGCTGTGACATCGCAAGTCCAACCCAATCTAATCCTTTATTATCTCCATGAAGGGAATCATATACATCCTGAAGCGCAGAAAATAACTTTTCAAAGTTACCTAATCGTAATTTCTCCTCCATTAATTCTTCATCTTCGTTAGGAGAAAGTTCTGCTTTCGTGATTTCTTCAAGTTGGTATTGAATTAAATCAAGTCTATGTGCCATTTGCTGTTCATTTTCAGTTAGATTCTTCATTTGCTGCTGAATTTTATTGTATCTTTGAAAAACTTCCCTATATTCCAAGAGAGCTGGCCCAATGGATCGGTCTCCAAACTGATCCAGTAAAGTAAGATGCTTATCTGATTGCATTAAATCCTGATGTTCATGTTGTCCATGGATATCAATAAGCGTTTGACCAATCTCTCGCAAAATACCAAGGGTAACTAACTTTCCATTAACACGGCAAATGCTCTTTCCAGTATGTGAGATGTCACGTCGTAATACCACCATGTCATCTGTAAACTCAATTCCTACATCTTCAAGTTTTTTCACTGTTGGATGGTTCGTATCAATATGAAATAATCCTTCAATTTCTGCTTTCTTCGTTCCATAACGCACAAATTCAGCTGAACCTCTCCCACCAACTAAAAGCCCTATGGCATCAATAATAATGGATTTACCAGCGCCTGTTTCTCCAGTAAGAACGGTTAACCCACGCTCAAATGAAACGGTTATCGCTTCTATGATCGCAAAATTACGAATGGATAGTTCCGCTAACATATTCTCCCACCTTCAAAGATCCTCATTCATTATTTTACAGCATATCAATAAAACGTTGTGATAACATCGGAGCCGCTTCGGCACTCTTACAAATAATTAAAATCGTATCATCACCACTGATATTGCCCATAATTTCTTCCCAGTCGAGATTATCAATTAGCGCACCAATGGCATTAGCATTTCCAGGAAGCGTTTTCATAACAATAAGATGATCCGCATGATCGATACTAATAAATGCATCCGTTAAAGTTCTTTTTAATTTTTGAAGCGGATTAAAACGCTGATTCTGCCGGCAGACTGTATTTATACCTGCCATCGATTGTTGGCACTTTAACAAGATGAAGCTCTTTAATATCTCTTGAAACCGTTGCTTGAGTAACATTAAAACCTGCACTTTTTAGACAATAAACAAGCTCGTCCTGTGTTTCAACATCTTGATTCGCAATCATTTCACGTATTTTGATATGGCGTTGCCCTTTATTCATTGTATAACCTCCGGCAAGTAAAATCTGACAGCCTTATTATATAGCCCTATTCTTCATTTGTATAGACCCTCATAAATATTCACTCGCAACTTCGTTTGCTTTCAAAATCTCCACTGTCAGGTTGAACGAGAAAAAGGACACACCTCGTGTATCCTCTATAGTTTCTGATGCGCTTCTTCAACTACTTCTTCAGGAGAAGGAACATCTTCGACAATACCTTCCTGTTTCCAACCAAGATATAATAAAAATTCGATATTTCCTTCTCCACCTGTTATAGGTGAATAGGATATGCCGTTTACTTTATACCCTTCTCGTTCAGCAAAATCCATCATTTCTTTCAGTACACGATGGTGAATTTTCTTATCACGAACAATACCTTTTTTGCCTATTTCTCCACGCCCTGCTTCAAATTGCGGTTTGACAAGCGCGATGACCTCTCCATTTTCTTTTAAAATTTCTTTTAAAACAGGTAAGATCAATTTCAAAGAAATGAACGAAACATCAATTGTGGCAAGCTCAGGAAGTCCTTGTTGAAAATCTTCTCTGACTGCATATCGAAAATTCGTTCTTTCTTTTACTACCACGCGATCGTCCACACGCAATTTCCATGCGAGTTGATTATAGCCTACATCAAGTGCATAAACGAGCGAAGCACCATTCTGAAGAGCACAGTCGGTAAAACCGCCCGTTGAAGAGCCAATATCTAAAACGATTTTGTTTTTCGGATCAAGAGAAAAGACGTCGATTGCCTTCTCTAACTTCAAACCGCCGCGTCCAACATAACGTAACGTATCTCCTTTAATTTGAAGAAGGATATCTTCGGACACTTTCATTCCTGGCTTGTCCATTCTTTCCGTCTCTGAAAAAACAAGACCTGCCATGATCGCTCTTTTTGCTTTTTCTCTCGTATCAATTAAACCTCGATTTACAAGGAGTACATCCAGTCTTTCTTTTTTTGCCATGCTTTTTTATGCCCTCTTTTGTTTAGCTGGAATCATTTTCTTTGCTTTCTCAGCAATATCATCTGAAGTTAACCCAATCTCTTTTAATAACTCACCTACACTGCCGTGTTCAATATAAGCATCCGGAATTCCCATGCGTTGAATACTTCCATGTTGATAGCCACTATCATTGACATACTCTAGAATAGCACTACCAAATCCACCTTGAAGTATAGCTTCTTCAACTGTAAGCATTGGTATTCCTTCATGCATAAGATCTGCAATCATTTTCTCATCGAGGGGTTTTATGAATCGAGCATTGATCACTCGAGCTGAAACACCCTCTTTTTCTAACTTCTCAGCTGCACTTAGCAGATCTTGGAGGGTAGGTCCAAATGATAATAACGCAATATCTGTACCTTCACGAATAACTTCCCAACTACCAATTGGAATTTCTTTTAGTTCCTGATCCATCTTTGTACCAATGCCATTTCCTCTAGGATAGCGTACCGCAATTGGCCCCTGGTTGTACTTCATTCCAGTATAAACCATATGTTGTAATTCGTTCTCATCTTTCGCCATCATGAGCACCATGTTTGGCAAGTGTCTGAGAAAAGAAATATCAAAAACGCCCTGATGCGTTTCACCATCTGCTCCAACAAGTCCAGAACGATCAATTGCCAGGAAAACGTTCAAGTTTTGTCTACAAACATCATGAACAAGCTGGTCATACGCTCTTTGAAGAAACGTAGAATAGATCGATAACACCGGTTTTAACTCCTGAGTTGCAAGCCCTGCGGCCATTGTAGTAGCATGCTGTTCAGCAATACCAACATCAAAAAGCCTTTCTGGGAATTGCTTTTCAAATGCTTCCCATTTTGATCCTACCGTCATAGCAGGGGTGATGACTGAAATCCGATCATCTTCCTCAGCAAGCCTTCGCACGGTTTCACTAACGACTTTACTATAACCAGGTGCTGCAACTTTTGGTTTAATTTGTTCCCCAGCTTCGATTTTGTATGGACTCACCCCATGCCAAACGCCAATTTGATCGCTTTCAGCAGGTTGATAGCCTTTTCCTTTTTTCGTTAGGACGTGAATAAGGACTGGGCCCTTTGTCTTCTTAGCATATTTAATGTTTTCCATAAGTGCTTCGACATCATGACCATCTACCGGTCCAAGATAAGTAAATCCAAGTTCCTCAAAGAAAATGCCTGAAACCAATAAGTACTTCAAAGCATCTTTCACACGCTCTGCTGTTGAAGCAAGGGCCCCTCCAAATGCAGGAATTTTCTTCAATAAATACTCAAGCTCTTCTTTCGCTTTATGATATTTACCGGCTGTTCGAAGCTTTCCTAAGATGTTATGAAGTGCGCCCACATTTGGTGCAATGGACATTTCATTATCATTTAAAATGACAAGCATGTCTTTTTGCTCGTGGCCGATATGGTTAAGCGCTTCTAGGGCCATCCCGCCTGTAAGAGCCCCATCGCCAATAATGGCCACAACGTTTTCATCTGTCCCTTTCATATCACGGGCAGCAGCCATCCCCATTGCTGCAGATAACGAGGTAGAACTATGACCTGTTTCCCAGACGTCATGCTCACTTTCATTTCGTTTCGGAAAGCCACAAAGTCCTTTATATTTACGGAGAGTGTCAAATCTCGAAGCTCGTCCTGTAAGTATCTTATGCACGTACGCCTGGTGCCCAACGTCCCAAATAAATTTATCTTTTGGACTATTATATATTTTATGAAGCACTATTGTCAGTTCAACTACGCCTAGATTTGGCCCCAGATGTCCACCAGTTTCGGAAAGTTTGTTAATTAAAAAACTTCTAATTTCTTCAGCAAGCTCGGTCATGTCGTTCATATCATAATTCTTTAGAAACTTAGGATTTTCAATCTTTTCTAAATCCATGGGAATGTCCTCCCCTTCTTATTTCGATTTACGGTTTCCCTTTTTCTTTTTGGATGGATTGTCTACCATCTTGATTTTAAACGTTTTTTCTACAAAGTATAAAAATCGTCCAACTTGAAAGATAATACCTGTAGAAAAGTGGATGGCAAACGTTTTTCCGAGCGCTTTTCCACCAACCGTTAATGCAGCGACTACGCTTGTAAATACGACTGATATTATATATTGAAACAAAGATCCGTCGCTATGTCCAAGTTGAAGTGTCAATTGGACGACAACGGTTGCAGAGGCTGTACCGCTTATAATACCCGAAATGTCTCCGATTACATCATTACAGAAGCTTGCAACGCGGTCTGCGTTACGTGTCACAAAGATTGCGTGCTTCGCACCAGTAAGGCGTTCTGCTGCCATTGCATGGAACGGGACTTCGTTTGCGGCAGTGGAAGCTACCCCAATTGTATCAAAGAATATCCCAATTAGAACGATTAATAGAACCACGATTCATCCCAATTGCCCAGGAAACCCCACTTAATACCGCTGTTGAGATAATTGAAAAAATAGCCGCTAACACAAGTGTGATAACGGCAATAGCTAAACTCCAGTTTATGGATTTTGATACGGAAGCTTTCATATCTACTCCTTGTCCATTATATAATCACATAAAAATAAGTATCCAACTAACAGGTCCCAAGGAGTCAGTTCGTTTCCCCCTGTTCCCTGTTAATTGAATACCCCTGTTGTATTATGTATCGCAGAGTGGTCACTTAAAGAGTAAAGACTGCGGCTTAGGTCCAGTAGGTTTTCCCAGATTGATACCTGAACGTCGCCGTTCAGGCGGTTTCCCTTTATATCAATCTTAGCGTAGTCACCATGCGCTAGACTGGATTACCACTTAGTCCGCACTATAATCCCCTTTAAGTGTCACTCGGAACAGTCTAGGAGTTTTCCTCAACAGTTCCACACATTTCCTAGCCTCTTTTGCAGAGCAGATTTCATATGGGTGGTAGGAAAAAAGCGGCCGGCCGAGCTGCAAATTTCCAATAATCCATAATCCCCTCTAGCTCCACTCAAGGCAGGCTACGCTGTTCAACTGCGTTCCCATGCAGCTGAAACAGGTTCATACCCCAATTCATAGCAGGCAGCGTTAACCGCTCTGCTACAAGAATGGGCCTCCGCGGAAGCAGGGTCAACGCCCACATGCCTTTGTGGATCGCCCTGCGACCTTAACTCCCAGCATCGACCCAAGTCTGGGCGACTCAAGCCAACACCAGGAACTTCATCGATGTGCCCTATGGCGGATTTTTAGGCCCGCCTTCAGAAATGGCGAACTGACTAGAATACTGCACCACTCAGTCTTAATTTATTATACCACACATTCCTTTTATGCTCAATTATGTGTTAATGGTCACGTTCTACGATAAATCTCGCAATGGATTGTAAGGTACTTGTTTCGATGTTAGCAGCAGCAAGATGAGCCAAACCTTCATTTGTATGATAGTTGAGTTTTTCTTTGGCTCCCTCTAAAGAGAGAAGCTTCGGATAAGTACTTTTTTCATTATTCTCATCACTACCAGGAAGTTTCCCAATCTTGCCTTCTTCTCCTTCAACATCTAGAATGTCATCGCTAATTTGGAAAGACAGGCCAATATGTTCACCGAAAGCACGCAGATGTTCTCGTTGTTCATCCGTAGCATGACCTATGATTGCCCCGGCCATAATAGAAAAAACTAGCAGCTTGCCCGTTTTATGATGATGAATGTACTCAAGTTGTTCTAATGTTAATTCTTGTTTTTCACCATCTAAATCCGCCATTTGTCCACCAACCATACCGGATGGACCAGCAGCATGTGATAACAGTTTAATGAGATCAACTTTTTGTTCACTTGCTAAATTGGAATCTGCAATAAGCTCGAAACTCTGAGTTAATAATGCATCTCCAGCAAGAATGGCCGTAGCTTCCCCAAATACGATATGGTTTGTCGGTTTTCCTCGACGTAAATCATCATTATCCATTGCAGGCAAATCATCATGAATGAGTGAGTACGTATGGATCATTTCAACCGCACATGCCACTGGAATGGCTTCCTTAGTCGATTGACCAAAGGCTTCTACCGTAGCAAGCAACAAGATTGGACGTATTCGCTTTCCACCTGCATGAATGGAATACAACATTGCTTCCTTTAAGGATTCTGGCATTTCAAGACGTTCAATGTAGACGGGAAGTTCTTCGTCCAACAATTGCTTGCATTCATTCATATAGGAACTGAGATCTGAAGTCACGCTTCATCCTCCTGCACAGAAAAACGCTTGATTTCACCGTTTTCTTCCACAATTTGATCCATTTTCCCTTCAACAGATTGCAGCTTTTCATGGCATACATTTGATAAATTCATGCCTTCTTGAAACAGAGAAATGGCCTTTTCAAGAGGGACATTTCCTTCTTCCAATGCCCCAACAATTTGTTCTAATTTTTCCATCGCTTCTTCAAAAGTTACGTTTTCATTCTTTTCCATTCGAATCACTCTCCTCTAATCCCCATACATGGCAATCAATTTTTCCATCTGTCATTTCAAGTTTTAACACATCTCCAGGTTGAACCTGATGAACAGATTTAATGAGTTCTTCTTCTTTATATGCGAGGCTATATCCACGTTCCATTACTTTTAATGGACTTAAAGCGTTCAATTTTCCCGCAGCAAGTGAAAAATCACGTTGTTTCCCATTTAAAACACGTTGCATCTCTTTCGTTAAAGAGTTTTTAAGCTCTCCAAGCTCTTGGTTTGCCTCTTTAAGAAGTTTTTGTGGATGTTGTTTCATTAACTGCTTATGATTACGCTCAACTCGCTCTGTTGTATAAGAAAGCATTCGCTTCATGTTTCGATGCAACCGTTCTACTTGTAAATCGAGCTCCTGTTCCTTTTGCTTCAATAATTGGTCAGGATAACGAAATGCATATGATTTTTGTAGATTTGACAATCGATCGCGATCGGTAGCTAACTTCTCTTGCATGACTCTCATCAGTCTATGTACTCTTTGGTCAACCCGCTCTTTCAATTCCACTACGCTAGGCACTGCTAATTCAGCTGCCCCAGTTGGCGTTGGTGCTCTTAAGTCTGATACAAAATCTGCAATTGTAAAGTCCGTTTCATGACCAACGGCTGATATAATCGGAACTTTAGAATTCGCTATACTTCTAGCAACTTCCTCTTCGTTAAATGCCCATAATTCTTCTATTGATCCACCACCACGCCCAACAATCAACACATCGATCATTTTCATTGCATTCGCCATCTCAATGGCCTGAACAATTGATCCTTTTGCCCGATTTCCCTGAACAAGAACGGGAAACACCGTTATCCTTGCAGCAGGATAACGTCTTTTAATGGTGGTGAAAATATCTCGAATAGCTGCTCCAGTTGGAGAAGTAATAACACCAATTTCAGTAGGAAAGCGCGGAATTTGCTTTTTGAGGGTTTCTGAAAACAATCCTTCAAATTCGAGTTTTCGTTTCAATTCTTCATAAGCTAAATACAGATTTCCAATTCCATCAGGCTGCATTTCTTTAGCGTACAACTGATATTGACCGTACGGTTCAAATACAGAAATTTCACCTCGAATAAGAACTTTCATGCCATTTTCCGGCTTGAATTTCATATGACGATTGTTTCCTGCGAACATCACTGCCTGAACACGCGATTTATCATCTTTCACAGTAAAATAAAGATGCCCTCGATTGTGAAGCTTCACATTCGACAATTCACCACGCAACCAGACATCTTGAAGTGCTGGTTCATTATCGATCATCCGCTTCACATGTCTCGTAAGAGCTGTAACCGATATATAGCGATCCGCTTGCACACCGATCCCCTCCTAATGATATTAGCTTTTTTGCATGATTTTAGAGAGGACTCCATTCACAAAACGTCCCGATTCTTCTCCACCGAACAATTTTGCTAGTTCAACTGCTTCATTCAAACTAACATTGACTGGAATATCTTCTCTCATTACCATTTCATAGGTAGCCATTCGAAGAACTGAACGATCTACATTACCAATTCGGCTAAAGGTCCAATTAACAAGGTTCTCTTTAATGACTGCATCAATCTTTTCGAGATTCTCAAGCGTTCCGAAGACAAGCTCAGATAGAAACTCGTCACCTTCTCCCTCATTTAAAACGTGGTGCAGGGCTTCACGTGGATCGGTGTCTGTTACATCTATTTGAAACAATACCTGGATGGCTTTTTCTCTTGCATGTCTTCTTTTCATTGCTATACTCCCTTTACGCTTATATTGCTATACCCATAAATAATAGCATATTGTAGAGGACAAATACAGGTTTTGCAATGTCCAATTGTTTTCATATACTTGATAACGATTGTGAATCATACGCGCTTAAGTAAAATTGGTTGGTATCCCTTCCGAAAGGAAGCAAAAAAATAAGCAGAGGGGACGTGCCCCGCTGCTTATTCTTCGTTTTCCGATTCTTTTTTATCAAAGGTAATTCCAACAACGCTCACATTCACCGCGCTAATTTCTAATGCAGTCATTGTAAGAAGCGCCTGTCGAATATTTTCCTGCACCTTTTCACACACTTCTGGAATGGATAAACCATAGCTCACTACAACGTAAGCATCAAGGATAATTCCGTCCTCATCAAGCTCTACCTTAACACCTTTTCGGTGATCCTTTCGCCCAAAGCGTTCGACAACACCTGAAGCAAAATTCCCTCTCATTTCTGCGACGCCATCAACTTCTGAAGCAGCAATGCTACCGATTACTTCAATAACTTCTGGTGATATTTCGACTTTTCCAAGCCCAGTATCGTGCTCTTCCATTTCAAATGATTGAAGTTCATTCATTTTGAACACCTCACTTAGAATTCATTGATTGTTCTGTTAAATCATACTTCTCAAGAAACTTTGTATTAAAGTCGCCACTCACAAATTTCTCATGATTCATTAAACGCATATGGAACGGAATAGTCGTTTTTACACCTTCCACGACAAACTCTCCAAGAGCACGTTTCATTCTAGCAATCGCTTCTTCTCTTGTATCAGCGTAAGTTATAAGCTTTGCAACCATGGAATCATAGAAAGGCAAAATATCATAGCCAGGATAGACAGCCGAGTCTACACGAACTCCTAACCCACCTGGTGGAAGATACATTTCAACCTTCCCAGGAGATGGCATGAATTTCTTGTCAGGGTCTTCAGCATTGATACGACATTCAATCGCCCACCCTTTAAATGTGACATCTTCCTGTGTATAACGTAACGTTTCATCAGAAGCCGCTCGTATTTGCTCTTTAATCAAATCAATACCTGTTACCATTTCTGTCACAGGATGCTCAACTTGAATACGAGTATTCATTTCCATAAAATAAAAATTCCCTGTTGGCTCAAAAATAAACTCTACAGTTCCTGCACCTGAATATTGGACGGCTTTCGCAGCACGAACGGCAGCATCACCCATTTTCTTTCTGATTGATTCATCAAGAGCCGGGGAAGGGGTTTCCTCTACAAGCTTCTGCAAACGTCTTTGAATTGAGCAATCTCGCTCACCAAGATGGATCGCATTGCCATGATTATCAGCAAGGACCTGGATTTCTACATGGCGAAAATCCTCGATGAATTTCTCAATATAAACACCAGGATTTCCAAATGCCGTGGATGCTTCTTGCTGGGTAATATTGATTCCTTTTACTAATTCGTTTTCATCCTTAGCAATTCGAATCCCTTTACCTCCACCGCCAGCAGTTGCTTTAATAATAACTGGGTATCCCATTTCATTCGCTAGAGCTACCGCTTCATCTGCATCCTTCACGATGCCCTCTGAACCAGGTACAATCGGAACCCCGGCTTCCTTCATTGTTGTTCTAGCAACGTCCTTTGTACCCATCCGACTTATCGCCTCAGGACTTGGTCCAATGAACGTAATATTACATTCTCTACATAACTCTGCAAAGTCTGCATTTTCCGAAAGAAATCCATAACCAGGATGAATCGCATCAACACCGGTTACCGTTGCAATACTCATGATATTGGTGAAATTTAGATAGCTGTCTTTTGAAGCAGTTGGTCCTATACAATAGGCCTCATCTGCTAGCCTAACGTGCAGGGCTTCTTTATCAGCTTGAGAATACACAGCTACTGTTTCAATGCCAAGTTCTTCACAAGCACGAATAATGCGAACAGCGATTTCTCCTCGATTGGCTACAAGTACTTTCTTAATCTCCATAACATCATCACCTATGCTTTCACTAAGAACAGAGGTTGTCCGTATTCCACTAGCTGACCATCTTCAACTAGCATTTCAACGATTTCTCCATTTACCTCTGCTTCTATTTCATTAAAGAGCTTCATTGCCTCAATGATGCAGACTACGCTATCTTCAGAAACTTTCTCTCCCGTTTTCACGTAAAGCTCTGATTCAGGATTTGGACGTGCATAGAAGGTTCCAACCATTGGCGATTCAATTTTATGTAATGAGTCATCCTGTTTTTCTTCTTTTTCAACTGCTACAGGCTCCTCTTTTACAGGTGAAGAAGCTGGTTGAGTAGACTCAACAGGCTGTTGTGCAATGGTTTGTTGCACAGGCTGTTGAACGGGTGCTTCAGCATATTGCACTTCATTTTTCTTTAATACGATCTTAGATCCATCACTTTCATATTCAAATTCATCAATGCTTGATTGATCAATTAGTTTGATCAATTCGCGAATTTCTTGAACTTTTAACAAGATTTCCACTCCCTGTCGTCTTTTTGCTAATTTTAATAGTAAGGAGGTTTTCTGTTTAGAAGACACACTCCAACTTATAGCGATTATAGCATAATAAGAATGATCATTAGTATCTCCCATAAAACGGACAATCCATCAAACCTCAGAATTAAGACCATTATCTAACAGCTGGTCCTAAGCCTATTCATCATATCATATCTTACGGTTACTTGGTAGAAGGCAACACTGAAGACCCTTCTCCATTAAGAGTAACAAATAAAGAAATCGTTTTCACCACTAATTTTTTAGCGCTAATAAAAAAAGAGATGGAGTAACTCCCCCATCTCTATTTTGCCGCTGGTTGAAATTCTACCGCTATCCGATGACCATCGCCTAGCTGCTCTTCTGCAAGCACCATAATATTATTCGCTTCTTCATTTGATAACTGATCCGCTTTAACTATGACTCTTACTTTTTCGTCATCAAGGGTATAAACAACTGCATCACTATATCCTTCTGATTTTATCACATTTTCTAAAACAGATTCTTTTTGAGATAACGCCATTAATTCTTGACGCTGTTCGTGCGCTTCATTTCTCAAGTCTGCAGAAGCTTCACTTGCAATGACAGCTGTATAGTCTTCAATCGCAGCATCTCGCTGCTCTTGAATCTCAAGTCTCAGTGCAGCAAAGACTTCGTCTCCTGAAACATTCATTGAAACAGATTCATCTTCAACACCGGTCGTTTCTTTCGCTTCCTCTCCTTTTACGCCTTCCTCGCTTTGTTCTTCTTGATCTCCTACAAATGCAACATTATCCGTACCAGGTGTCATAATATAATAAGCTGAGAGAACAATAATTAAACTTAACATTGTTAACAACCATACCGTTTGCTTTTTTAAGACCATTTATGATTCCCCCTTTAGTTTTTTCGGCAAAACCATCACTCGATGACTTTTCACATCAAGTAGTCTCGTCACTGCGTCAACGATCATTTTTTTCACTTCCATGTTTTCTGCTCCGACTGCCACAACAACAACACCTCTTACAACAGGCTTCTTCGTGCTGACTACGATCGGCCCCTGACCATTATCATTTTGAACAATAACAACTTGGTCATCACTTGATTGTTCTTCAATTTTTCTTGATCCTCCATCATTTGGAGATTCATAAGTATATTTATCAGTAGAAGTGCTGTTTTTCTCAACAACTTTTTGCTCGGTAGAATCTAAATTAACAATGACTGTGGCATCCGATACTCCCGCCACTTCATCTAGCGCTTCCTTCAATTGAGTTTCATACATATTTTCATATTCTGACATTGTCGATGGACTTGACTTTTTTTGGCTAAAAACTTCTTCACTTTCCGAAGAGCTTCCCTGTTCATTAAATACATCCTGGCCAGGATCAGGTGTCGAGAAGAAACTGCCGGAAAACATGAAGATAATGCCAATGCCTGCAGCAATAATCAAATAATAAATTGGAATTCCTTTTTTCTTCTTCGGTTTCTTTAATTGAGCTAGCCAGCTTGTTGGTTTTTCATCCACGTTCCTACTCTCCTCCTTTCACCTGAACGCCAACCTGGTTTGGATACAACCCCCATTTATCAGCTAGAAAATAAGCGACTTTCTTTGACCGTGCATCTGTTGCTTTACTTTCCTCTTCCTCCATTTCAGTTGATACCGTTACTGCTTCAATTTCTTTAACACCCGATTCTACTGCTTTGCTTACCGTTACTGCAATTTGTTCAATATTCTTTTCTCCCTCTCCATCTTGTAACTCAAGCCCTACGTGCGTGATTTCAAGATTAAACTGGTCTCTCAACTCCTTTTCAACCTGGCTTTTCATTTGGACAGCCATTTGTTCTTCAATATATGCAGCATTGGATGCTTGTATTTCACTTTTCTTTGATTCTATCTGATTTTCCATCCTTACATCCGGAGTCGAATCTGTCAGAGCAGCAGACCTTAACATGGAATCAAAATCTTTTGTGAAAATCGTTAGAATTGGCGATAGAATAACAGCCATTAACATTAAGCCAATGACCATTTTGACATATCGTTGCATATTCGAATTTGGCAACAGTAACTCAAGCACAGTAGCAAGTAAAATAAGCACAATAATATTTGTGATCCAGTCTGTAATAATGGCCATTTCACACCTCCTAACGCACCATTAAGGTGATATTTCCAGATGCTATGATAATTGTTACCGCTAAAAAAAACATTAGTGATACGATAGCAAGAGCAGCAAAAATGAATAAAATGCTTTTGGATATCACATTAAGCGACTGAATAATCGGCCCACCACCTAATGGTTGAATGACTGCTGCTGCAATGTTATAAATCAGCACTAACGATAGGACTTTTATTGCGGGAAAGGCACAGATCATTAGTAAGATCACTACACCAGCTAGTCCTACCGTATTTTTCAAGAGTACTGATGCGCTAAGTACAGTATCCGTTGCGTCAGTAAACATCCTTCCTACAACTGGAATAAAATTACCTGTTACAAATTTAGCCGCTCGAATTGTCACACCATCTGCTACAGCAGTTGATGCGCCCTGCACAGAGATAACACCTAAAAAAACTGCAAAAAATACTCCGAGCGTACCGATCGCGATATTCCGTATTAAATTAGATAACTGGGTTACTTTATATTGATCACTTATTGTACTTACAATCGCAAGAACGGCCGATAAAAAAAGCATCGGTAGGACAAATTTTTGTATCAATAATCCTCCTGTATTCACTAAAAATAAGACGATCGGATGAAAAAATGCGACAGAAGCTACACCACCAACTGAAGCGATCAAAGCTAACAGTAGGGGAATTAACGCTAGAAGAAAACTCATCATGTTCGCAATGGCGGTTTCTGTATACTGAATGGCTACATGAAAACTATTAAGTGCAAGGATAATTAAGACCATATAAATAATGCCATATGCTACGGTGCTCACTGCTTTATGTTCGAAGGCATTTTGCATATTTTGCAGCAGAATACTGAAGATTGTTAACAAAATTAAGCTTCCAAGTAATTTTCCGTGAACAAGCAGCTCGTGAAAAAGAAATTTTAGTAAGCCCAATAAGTATGCTTTTAGAGAAAGTTGTTTTTCTCCTTTCACAAATTCCATGAAAGATCCTTTTTGACTTTCAGGTAAAAAACCTCCATATTCCTTAATCACTTCGTCCCAGTAAGTTTGAATGTCTTGTAATCCGAGTGTATTTAACTGCTTGTCTACAATTTGGGTAGAGATTGGCTCGTCTTCTTCTCCCTGTGCTTGTGTTGTGGTGGGTACCTGCATAAGGGTGAAGCAGAGGAATAGCAACATCAGCATTGTTTTTTGTATGTGAGGCACGTCCTCTTCCTCCCTCTTATGATGGTAAAAGTTTAAGTACCGTTTCGATAATAAGTGTAAGAATTGGGATCGCCATCGCTAAGATTAACAGTTTACCTGCAAGCTCAATTTTCGAAGCAATCGCGCCTTGGCCAGCATCTCTTACAATTTGTGCGCCAAATTCTGCTATATAAGCAATTCCAATTATTTTTAATACCGTTTCAACATAGACAATCTCAACATTTGCTTTTGAGGCCAAACTTTCCAGCATTTGAATAATGTGTTGGATCTCTCCAATTAAATAAAGAAAAATCAAAGCGCCTGTGAAAACCGTAATCGTAAAGGCAAACACAGGCTTTTGTTCTTTTACAACAATAACAAGGAAGGTAGCGATTAATCCCAATCCAACGATTTGTAAAATATCAATCGCATTCACCCCCTAACCCTGAAAAAGGAAAACCCCTCGTATTTTCTGGAAAAGATCATCAATGATGGTGATCACCATATAAAGGACAACAATAAAACCAATTAACGTAACCCAATGGGCGTACTCCTCTTTCCCCATTTGCTTGAGAATGGTATGAAGCATGGCTACAATGATGCCGATACCTGCAATTTGGAATATTGTGTTTACATCATGATTCATTTCTGTTTCCTCCCAATGACTAAATCAATAGTATGACAAGAAGAATCCCCCCAAGAACCCCAAGACTCTTAAACATCCGCTCATACTTCATTTGATTGTCTCTCGCTTCTTGTTCTTCTCTTTCCAAATGAATCAAGGCAAGTTTAATTTGCTTTTGTTCATGTTCTCGATCGTGTTGTCCTATCGTGGCACCAAGTTGTTTCATGACTTCCTTCTCTTCTTGTTTAAAAGCCGTATACTTCCAAACCTCTTCCATGCTTTGCATCCAGGCTTCATAAGCTGTCCCTTGGCCAGCATCGAGCTTTTTCCTAAATGAATCAAAAAACCAGGAAACAGGATGACCTACCTGTCTACAAATGTGACTACAGGCAACGCTTAGTGGCGTCATGCCATAGACAATTTCTGCTTCCAGCGATTGAAGTGCTGCCTTTAACTGTCGCAACTGCCGTGATCGTTCGCTAACTGTTCTTGACCATTCCACACCAGCCCATGTACTTGCTAACATAATGAGCACTGCACCTAGTAGCTTCATGCTAGATCACCTTTTTACGTCGAATTTCCTTACCTGTTTTATCTTTGATCGCATGAATCGTTCCTGGACCATCTTTCCGTGACAGTTCGACTATTCTTTCAAAAGATCCGGAGTTGATTAAACCTTGCATACTTGGCCTACGGTGCAAATCTTCTATACTCGTTCCGTGAACAGTGACAACAAGCTTAATTCCTGCATTTATCGCTTCAAATATGGCTTCACTATCTTCTTTTCGACCAATTTCATCAACGATCAATATTTCTGGACTCATTGATCGGATCATCATCATCATTCCTTCTGCTTTAGGACAAGCATCCAAAACATCAACACGGTCACCTAGTCGATGTTGGGGAATTCCTAAAACACAACCAGCAATTTCAGATCGTTCATCAACAATACCCACTTTGGCTGATGGAATTCTTCTCACGTTATCGCCTTCAGCCATAATTCGAGTTAAGTCACGAAGCATTGTCGTTTTACCGGACTGTGGCGGTCCTAAGATTATTGTATTGGTCCATCCCCCTGCATAAAGATATGATATAAGCGGTACAGCTATTCCAAGCTTTTGTTTTGCAATTCTTACGTTAAATGAGGCAATGTCGCGAATCGCTTTAACATTCCCATTTAATGTAATCACTTTTCCTGCAAGGCCGACGCGATGTCCACCTTCAATCGTCACAAATCCTTTTTTCAACTCTTCTTCTAGCGCATACAATGAATAATGACTAAGTTTATTTATCATTTGGGAAGCATCATCTTTTGAAATAAAGTACGTTTGTCCGTTTAGGAGAGGAAAATCCGGCTTACCGTTTATCATTATTTCAAGCGGACGGTTGATGCGCATTCGAATTTCTTCAATCGTCGATTTTTCTATGTCGGTGTATTCTTGCAGTATCTTCTTTACATTTTCCGGAAGCACGCGAAGAGCTTCTTCCACGAATGTCCCTCCTCTCCAGGCTTGTTTCTCTCTACACTACTATTCCTATTAAGATTGAATTATGTCTCTATCAAATCTATGACAGAGTGCCAATTAAAATAAATCCTACACCTACCAAAATCAAAAGAATTTTCAAAATTGATAGATCTCCAGCTAGACCGATTAGACCGACTGTCATCGTTGTAACGAGTATAACGGGGCCAACGATGGCTAAAGCTGCATTAATGATCATAGCTGTTTTAAGATCATGAATAATAAGAATTAAAATGGCTGAGATCAGCTCAATTACACCAGATAAAAGGCGAAGTAACCCCATCACAAGAACGGAATGAATCATCTTAAACCTCCAAAGATTGTTTGTACAACTTATGATGACATTCTATATTTCAGAAGGGGGATGGAGGGCTCGTGTGTATAAACAAAAAAAACCACCCAACTGGTGGGTGGTCATTGTGCTTTTAAACCATTTAATATAAATTGAACTGTCAGTTCGATCTCTTTGTCATCTTCCCATTCGTGTTCAGGTATCATAATGTATCTTGCAAGAAAGAAACCTAGAATAGCTGTAATGGAAAGTCTAATTGCAGAGGAAGGGGGGATCTCAATTAGCTCGCCTTTCTTTTGAAAATGTATGATCACTTTTTCAAACCGATCAAACAAGTCCTTTGCAATATGCTCAATAAATTGCGTGCGAAGTTCTTCATGAAAAGGAATTTCCTGAATGAGAATTTTAACAATCGGGAGATGTTTGCGAATGAATGTCTGCCTATTTTTCACAACAGCTCTAAGGAAATCTTCGTAATGCTCATAATCTGATTTCAATACTTTGTCTAAATCTTTTACGATGAAAGGAGCGACAAGATGACTCATAACCGGAGTAACAATCGCGAGCAATAAATCTTTTTTTGTACGATAATGCCGAAATATTGTGCCTTCTGCTACGCCCGCTCGCCTAGCAATTTCGCTTGTGGAGGAAGCTGAGAACCCTTTTTCCTGGAACATTTCAACGGCCGCTTTCACGATACGTTTTTGTTTCTCTGTTAAATCACCAGACTCGTTCACCTCTTCATCAAAAAGCCAATCTGTGCCGTCTTCTGTCTTTTTCATAAGCTCCCCCTGATTCTATATCCGTCGGTGTTTTTTTAGTGCATAGATGTTTAAAACCACAAAAGTAATCGAAAAACCAAATAAAACAAGTAAATCCATCCACAATTCTGTTAGTCCTTCTCCTTTAATCATAACATTTCTGAGAGCATCTGCTCCATAATACAAAGGAGTTAAAGGTCCAATCCAACTTAAATATTTTGAGATCGTATCAAGGTTAAATAATCCAGAAAAAAAGATTTGTGGTACAACAACAAGTGGTATAAATTGAATCATTTGCAACTCATTCTTAGCAAAGGATGAAAGTAAAATACCTAACGTTAATGCACTTAATGCTAGCATGAGAGTAATAAGTAACACATAAAAGAATGAGCCTTCCATCTTCAAATCAATGACGTACACACTATATAGAGCAATGATCGCTGATTGAACCATTGTAAACAATCCAAAACCGATCACATACCCAATGACGAGCTCCCACCTTTTAATAGGACTAGCTAATACACGTTCTAGCGTACCTTGTGTTCGCTCTCTTAAGAAAGAAACACCCGCAATTAAGAATACAAAAAAGAAAATAAAGAAACCAACTAGCACCGGACCGAAATGATCAAATGATGTCATGTCATCGGACCCAAATAAATAAAAGATTGTCATATTCACTTTTTCGTCACTGTTCGTTGCAGTATTTTTAACAAGTTCAATGACTGCTCGATTAATCGAAGGATTACTCCCTTCAAGATATAGCTTCTTTTCTTCTTTATTAAAAACAAATACTGCATCATAATCTTCTTTTAATAGCGACTCAATCGCATCTTCTGAAGGAACATTTTTAACAACGGCATGTTGCTCCATCTTCTCAACCAGCTGATCAGGTATATTTAGAACCCCAATTTTCAACTCAAGATCTTCTCCGTTAAACACTAGGGATAACATCGTTAAAATAATGATAGGGGCAACAATCATTAAGGCCATTGTTCGTTTGTCATGAATAAATTGCCTCAATATACGTTTTACTACTGCACTAATTCTCATTTGTTTGCCCCCCATACGATAGAAAGGCTTGCTCAATTGTTTTTGAATTCGTTTGTTTTTTTAATTCGTCCGGCGTACCTACAGCAATCAAGTGGCCACCCCTTATCATCCCAAGTCTTGAACATCTCTCAGCTTCGTCCATGACATGAGTCGTTACAAGAATCAGAACCCCCTTGCGTCGCAATTCTTCGAATGTGTCCCAAATCTTTTGCCTCAAGGAAGGATCGATTCCAACAGTTGGTTCATCTAGTATGAGAATTTCAGGATCGTGTAATAATGCGATTGCAAGTGATAAACGACGTTTCATACCTCCTGAAAATTCTTCTACTCTTTTTTTTAGTTCTTTTTCTAAATCAACTAGCTTCATTGCAGATAAAATGCGAGCTTTTTGCTCAGCTCGACTTACCCCGCTAAGAGTTGCAAAAAACTCCAAGTTCTCATAAGCGGTTAATTCACCATATAAAGCGTCTGCTTGTGCCATGTAACCTATCCGCTTCATGACATTAAGATTAGGCATCTGCGTTTCCAGTACAAATACCTTACCTTCAGTAACTTCTTCAATGCCGCACAACAATTTCACAAATGTGGTCTTTCCAGATCCTGATGGTCCAAGTAAGCCAAATATCTCGCCTTTGTTAAGTGTCAATTTAATATCGTCAAGAATCGTTGAATGGCCATATCGTTTGGTTACGTGAGCTTGAACAGGAAAATTTTTCATATGATCCCTCCAAATGAGTGATTACTCACTTTATTATAGCATGAGATTATCGGTTGTAAAGTGAGTAATCACTCATTTTATTCAACAAAAAAACCGCTCTAACAGAGCGGTTTTACAATGATTAACCTCTAGATACATATTCACCTTTAGAAGTATCGACAATGAGAACATCTCCCTGGTTTACAAAGAAAGGTACCTGAACGGTTAAACCAGTTTCAACAGTTGCTGGCTTGGTACCCCCTGATGCTGTATCTCCTTTGATACCAGGTTCAGTTTCAGTAACTACGAGTTCAACGGTGTTCGGTAATTCCACACCAATTGTTTCTTCACCATATGTGCGAATTGAAATTTCCATGTTTTCCTTCAAGAATTTAAGTTCATAATTAATTTGTTCTGTAGGAAGTTCCACTTGCTCATATGTTGTTGTATCCATAAATGTGTGCATATCTCCACTTGCATAAAGATATTGCATTTTACGATTTTCGATATGAGCTTTTGAAACTTTTTCTCCAGCACGGAACGTTTTTTCTTGAATTCCACCCGTACGTAGGTTGCGTAGCTTTGTTCTTACGAAAGCTGCTCCTTTACCAGGTTTTACGTGCTGAAATTCCATTACTGTCCAGATCCCATTATCCACTTCAATCGTAAGACCAGTTTTTAAATCGTTAACAGAAATCATAAGTAGTCCCTCACTTTCATTATTCGCCGAGAATTAGCAATTCCTTAGTGGAATGAGACAATGTCTCATTTCCTGTCTCGGTGATGACTGTATCATCTTCTATTCGTACTCCGCCCTTACCAGAGAGGTAAATACCTGGTTCAACGGTAACAACCATACCCGGTTCTAACACTGTATCAGATTTTGTTGAAAGCGCTGGGCCTTCGTGTACTTCGAGGCCAACACCATGCCCCAATGTATGACCAAAGTAGTCACCATAACCTTTTGCAGCAATGAGATCCCTAGATATTGCATCTGCTTCTTTGCCGCTCATTCCAGGTTTAATTTCTTCCATTGCCTTTAGCTGAGCTTCAAGAACCGTGTGGTAAACACCTTTTAGCTCTTCTCCAGGATCTCCAACAGCTACTGTACGTGTTATATCAGAACAATACCCTTTATAATAAGCGCCAAAATCAAGGGTGATTAGTTCGTTCTTTCCAATGACTTTATCACTTGCAACACCGTGGGGAAGGCTTGAGCGAATACCCGACGCAACTATAATATCAAAAGAAGATGAGGTTGCGCCATTTTTTCTCATAAAAAACTCAAGCTCGTTGGATACGTCAAGCTCTGTAATACCCGTTCTGATATAGTTTGTAATATGTTGAAAAGCAGCATCTGCTATTTCAGTAGCTTCTTTCAATACGTTTAATTCACTAGAATCTTTAATCATACGATGCTTTTCAAGAAGGCCATTGATAGGTACAAGACTAGCTTCAACTTTGGCTTCATATGCTTTAAAGATCTGGTATGTAACTTGCGTTTCTTCAAAACCTAGCTTCTTTACTCCTAGTGCATTAGCTAACTTTGCAACTTCTTCTACAATAGGACCCTTGTGTTGTACAATCTCAAATCCCTTTGCTTGCTCCTGTGCCTGATCAACATAGCGAAAGTCTGTTATAAACTTTGCTTCTTTCTCAGTTATTAGGACAACTCCTGAGCTTCCGGTGAACTGCGAAATATATCTGCGATTGCTTGCTGAGGTAATTAACATCGCATCAATATCATACTCTTTAAATGACTGACGTAGATTCTCAATACGTTTCACAACTTCGTCCTCCTTTAGAATTATAAAAATGACTGCAATGCTAGTTCATAACCCTTTAATCCAAATCCAACAATTTGGCCTTCCGTAACAGGTGAAATGACAGACGTATGTCGAAATGACTCCCGCTTATGTACATTTGATATGTGCACCTCTACAACTTGAGTCGGAACACTAGCAATGGCATCACGTATGGCATAACTATAATGTGTGAAGGCTCCTGGATTTAAAATAATTCCTGATGCATTCTCTGCTTCATGAATCCAATCAATAATCTCGCCTTCATGGTTGGATTGATGAAAGATAACAGTAGCCTCATTTTCGCTAGCTAATTGAGACAATCGTTGCTCTAATGTTTCAAGCGTTTCACTTCCATAAATGCCAGGCTCACGTTTTCCAAGACGATTTAAATTAGGTCCATTAATGACATAAAATGTTTTCATGCAAGTCTCCCTAATCAAATAATTAATAACCAACTGACTCCTATGTCGTGTAAAAAAAAGAGAATGTTCCATGAACATTCTACCATAGCTTCATTTGTTTGAATAGGAAGTGAGCTTCTGTTGATTCTCGTGATATTCAAACGAAATCGAATACCCTATAAACACACCATACAGTAAGTACAAACAGAGTGTTGTAATAATCGTATTGCGATCAAGCTTCGTAATGGTTGGAAGGTCAATGAACATCGGGTTAAGTAAATAGAAAACAATTACCCATAACACGATTCCATATGCAAGTCCTGCAAGCATATTATTGATTTTCACAAGCGTGACTTTATACAAAAAAGCGACAAGGATTGAAATTAGCCCTATTGAAAGAATACCTATCCATTGTCCAAGCTGCTCGTTTTTCCATTCTCCAAGCGCCCATGGAGATAGTATTAATGAAGGCGGTATTTTTGTGAATTTAAATAAATAAGTGAGGTAACCAATTAACCCCCAAAACAGCCCTCCCGCAATTCCTATCGTTACGATCTTTGATGTAAAAGAAAGAGGCTGTTCTTGCTTGTTTTGTTCAAGTCGCTCGTTCTCCTTCGAGTCCAGTTGCTTTTCTTTTTCCATTCCATTCACCTCGCACCTAGCTTTTCCTGATGAAGATAAAATTATTTATTAGAAAATTTGTGTATTGAAAAGATTAAAATCGCTAGCGTTGGGGAAAATGAATATTATCATCTCTTATCTAGAGGTTTTTGCCTATTTCTTGTAGAATGGTATAAAGTACATTTGTTAGAGTATAATCGTTTCAAAACATTCTACTTCTTATAGGTTGGTGAGAGATATTGTCTGATACAAATAAGCCTGCATATGGCGGGCAGGCGGTTGTAGAAGGTGTCATGTTTCAAGGGAAGCATACATCTGTAACTGCTATTCGGCGAAAGGATGGCTCAATCGATTACCTTGAAGTCCCGAAGCAGCCGAAACCGATTCGAACAAAACTTAAAAAAATTCCTTTCATTCGTGGAGTCGTTGCGATTATTGATGCTAGCGGAAATGGAACAAAGCATTTGAACTTCTCTAGCGAGCGTTATGATGTCGATCCCAGTGAAGATGAGGAGGTTCTTGGTAAGGAAGAACCTTCGAAACTAACTCTCTTATTAGGTGCAGCTGCCATAGGCGTTATTTCATTTGCTTTTGTGAAAACCATTTTCACATTGTTACCTGCACTTGCTGCAGCTTCACTAGAATTCATTTTTCCTGGACACGTGGTTCAGAACTTAATTGAAGGTTTTATTAAGCTAATTCTATTGCTTGGCTACATTTACTTTATTTCGCTCACACCCATCGTTAAAAGAGTTTTTCAATACCATGGTGCTGAACATAAAGTAATCAATGCTTATGAAGCAGGATTACCGATTACAATTGAAAATGTTCAGAAACAATCACGACTCCATTACCGATGCGGAAGTAGCTTTATTCTTTTTACAGTAGTGATTGGCGTATTTATCTATCTATTAGTTCCCACTGACCCATTATGGGTTAGGTTACTATATCGTGTAGCATTAATACCGGTTGTCCTTGGTGTCTCTTTTGAAGTTCTTCAACTAACGAATAAAGTGAGAGACATTCCAGTACTGAAAGCACTTGGTTATCCAGGATTATGGGTCCAGCTCTTAACGACTAAAAACCCTGATGATAAGCAAGTAGATGTAGCGATTCCACTCATTTAACGAACTACTTTCTCGAGATAAAGTACGAGAGGAAGATGATTCAAGCACTAAAGTTGTGTAAAGATGAACAGGAGGTGAATCATTTGTCGCGCCGTGTTGTTCAACCTCTGATTTATTTAGTAATTGGTCTTGCAGCCATTGGATTTTTGTGGAAAATATTCACAGATCCGAGCGGACTTTTCAAGCAGCTTCTTATCACTGCCGCCATTGCCGTTGTGATTATCTTTATTGCCAAAAAATTAATGGCAAAAAAAATGGGGCCCCAATCAAATGCCTACCAAAGAGCTGCAAAGCAATCTTCAAAATTAAAAAAGAAGAAAGCTACACCTAGAAGAAATGCCTCCCACTTGAGGGTCATTCCTTCCAAACGACTTACGCCTAGAAAGCGTTCATTACAGGAAGATAAGAAACAAAATCCTTTCACCGTTATTGAAGGTCGTAAAGGGAAGAAGAAAAACAGGGCTCTATTTTAAAAAATGGTTGCTGTGCTAAAACCACGTAGAAGGTTTCGTTTTTAGCATCGGCACTGATTAAATGTAAGATAATGATTACGAAATAAAAGAAAGGGTGGTTGTCGTCAACCACCCTTTCTTTTTATTTCAGGCATTTTCCTCCACGTATTGAGAAACTGAGAAGTACGCTCCTTTCCTAACATGATTAATTTTTTCTGTCCTTGTCTCTCTAATTTAAAAGCTGTCGTTAGGTCTTGATTAATGGGGATAAAAACAATATTTTGGGCTTTTTGCTCATCAATATAACGTGCATCATGTGCTCGTTTCATGGTTTCAAAGAGAGCCTGATACATGTCAACAGCATTTGAAATGTGATTTTCATTCATTTGATTAAAATTAGCGCTCAATTGAAAACCCAATACAGGTCTAAGTGGTTTGTTATTGTCGGGTGGCTGAAATACCCACAAAGGAAAATTACTTAATATCCCACCATCGACCATATAATGTTTTTTTCCATTGATTGAATATAGAGGCTGGGGCTTAAAGAAAAAAGGTAAGCTCGCGCTCATTCGCACTGCCTTAGCTACAGAGAACCGTTCTGGTACAAATCCATATTGAGCAAGGTCATCCGGTAATACGACAAGCCTTCCTTTTGTAATATCAGAAACAATTATTTTAAGTGAACCTTCAGGCAAATCACCAAATGTTAGAATGCCCTTTCTTTTCAATAACTCCTCAACCCACGCTTCTAAGTCTTTTCCTGAATAAAGACCAAGATTCCAATATAACATCAGCCAACGAAGTAGCGGAAAGGTAAAACCTGAGTTTTTCTCCAACAACGACGTCAAGTCAGTATCAAGTAACGTACTTTCTAATTCACTACCGTTATATCCCGCCATTATCAAGGCTGCAATTAGAGCACCTGCACTCGTTCCGGCTGTTCTTTTAAATGCAAGACCTTTCTTCTCTACTGCTTGAAGGGCTCCAACAAGAGCAATTCCTTTTACGCCCCCACCTGAAAACACTCCGTCAATATGCAAGATCTTACCTCCTTCCGACCTTATTAAAGCCTAATCTTATAAGGTAAGATTTAGTACAAAAAAGATAAAATTACGTCATATAGACAAAGTCCCGATTGGAGTCATAAAAAAAGGAACAATCCGATTACACCTCGGATTGTTCCTCGTGAGCTTCTTCATTTTTTCGCTGAACTTCTCTTAGTTCATCCACTCGGACATTCGTTTCTTCGAAATATTGTACTAAATCTCCAATTCGATCAATCGCGTCCCAGCTTAAATGATGTTCAATGCCTTCAACATCTTCATATATGTTCTCTTCATTAACCCCGATAACACCCAGAAACTGTTCAAGCAAAGCATGGCGATCAACGAGTCGCTTCCCTAGCTTTTTCCCTTTGGGAGTAAGCATAAAGCCGCGATACTTTTCGTAAACGACATATTTACCTTTATCTAATTTTTGAATCATTTTCGTTACCGAGGAGGGATGTACCTCTAGTGCTTCCGCAATGTCTGATACGCGAGCATACCCTTTTCCGTCTATTAGTGCATAAATACGTTCAATATAATCTTCCATACTTGGAGTAGTGGCCATTGGATTCCCTCCATCTTTTATTCCATTTAAGCCAGTTAATAAAAGCATACACCATAGTATGGGCGGATACAAGGAAAGGTTCCATGTGCTTTTATTAAGAGTCTCTTCTTGCTAAATGACTTAATGGGTTCTAACAAAAAGATGAAGGATAAACGGAAAACGTTTATCCTTCACTCTTCAATCTTAAAGCCCGCACTTTAATTGGGCGCTACAATTATCGCACGTATTACAGCCGCCAATTTCTTTTACTTGTCCTTTTCGACAAACTGGACACGTATTGCCTACTTCTGAGCCAATTGTCACGTCAGTTGAACGTAGATCCGTAATTGTATCGACAAGAACCACTTGTTTCTTTTCCTGCATACCATCTTCAAATTCAAGCTGCTCGAATGAATTTTCCTCTGCTTTAAGGGTTAGAACTTGGGAATCTCGGCTACCATCTACATAAACCGTTCCACCCTTAGCCCCTCCATTATATAGACGCTCATATACAGCTTCGACTTGCTTTACCGTATATCCTTTCGGTGCGTTTACTGTTTTAGAGATCGAGCTGTCAACCCAGCGCTGAATAACACATTGTGTATCGGCATGATCTTCAGGAGCAAGCTCCATTGCAGAAACAAACCATTCAGGAAGCTTTTCTGGATCGGCTTCTGGGTTTTTCTCATAGTATTCGGCAAGAATATCTGCCTTCACTTCAATGAACTTTCCAAGGCGACCACTACGGAAGTAGGAGAATGAGAAATATGGTTCAAGACCAGTCGAAACTCCTACCATCGTTCCTGTGCTTCCTGTTGGGGCTACAGTTAGGAGGTGTGAGTTACGAATGCCGTAATCCATAATGCTGTCTCGTAAGTCATTCGGCATTTGTTGCATATAACCAGTGTTAACAAAAGCTTCACGTAACCTATTTGTTTCTTCTGTTGTTTCACCTTCAAGGAACGGGAAACTGCCTTTCTCCTTAGCTAAATCAACTGAAGCACGATAAGCCGTAGTAGCAATTGTTTCAAATATTTGATCAGTTAATTTATTTCCTTCTTCTGAGCCATACACTGTTTCGCAATAGATTAATAAATCGTGAAGCCCCATTACTCCTAGACCCACACGGCGTTCACCAAGTGCTTGTTTTTCGTTTTCTTTCAAGAAATAAGGCGTTGCATCAATAACGTTATCTTGCATTCTTACGCCTACTTCAACAGTTTCTCTCAATTTATCAAAATCAACTGTTTTCGTTTCCTTATTTGCCATTTCAGCAAGGTTCACAGCTGCCAGGTTACAAACGGAATAAGGCGCTAACGGTTGCTCTCCACAAGGGTTGGTTGCAACCACTTTTTGTCCGTAAGATGTAGCGTTCGTTTTTTCATTTGCATTATCAATAAAGAAAATACCAGGTTCTGCCGAGTATGTTGCACAAATATTAATTAGATTCCCATAGCTCTTTTGCCTGAACTTTACGATACGTTCTTACAGGGAAACCTTGTTTTTCCCAATCACGGACATCACCTGATTCATGCCAGTTCTCATTATAGAAACTCATTTGTTCTTTTGTGTAATTTTCTACATCAGGAAAACGTAGTTCATACTCAGCATCTTTTTCGACTGCATCCATGAAATCTTTCGTAAGACAAACAGAAATATTTGCCCCAGTTAAGAAGTCCGGATTATGAACCGAGTACGTGCCGCCGGTCGCTAACTTTTCCTGTGCATCCTGCATTACTTTTTCTTCAAAACCACCTGTACCAGGAATACTCCGATAATTTAAAATACTTTGATACATGGATCTTTCAGCATCTGAAAGAGGTGTGAATTTCAATTTATCTTCCGCAAGTTTCTTAATTTGCTCGTCTTTTGTGTTTTCTACAAGAAAACGAAGAATACGTGGATTTTGCATTTTTGAAATAATAAATTCAATAATATCTGGATGCCAATCAGCAAGCATAATCATCTGAGCACCGCGACGTGACCCACCTTGCTCGACAAGATGTGTAAGCTTTGCAATATCATCAAGCCACGATACAGATCCTGATGACTTTCCATTAACCCCTCTAGCAAGAGTATTTCTCGGACGAAGCGTTGATCCATTTGTTCCAACACCGCCGCCGCGACTCATAATTTCCATTACTTGTTTGCGGTGTTCAGAGATGCCTTCTCTTGAATCCTGAGGGAAAGGCATTACATAGCAATTAAAATACGTTACTTCGGTATCCGCTCCTGCACCATACAGTACTCTACCGGCAGGAACAAAATTCATCGAAGAAAGTTCATTATAAAAACGTTCTTCCCAATATTTCTTTTCCCCATCCGTCTTCTCCACGTCTGCTAAGCCACGAGCATTCCGGCGTGCAATTTGCTCATAATAAACTTCTAGAGGCTTTTCAATAACGTCCAATGAACGCACAATCAGTCCAGATTCTCTCTCTTCTTCTGTATCTAGTACGCCTACGTAGTCTTCATGAACAGCAACAGTTGCCTTCTTTGATGCTAGATCTAGTTGTTCAATGTATCCGAGACCCCGAGCTGGAAATTTCGGATCTTCCTTTATGGTTAAAACAACGAAATCACCTTTTTGTAATGTTTTTTTCTCTGTATCTTTAAAGGCATAGCGATTCTAGCATGACAAGACGACTTACACCTTTGTGACTTAGGTGCATTTCTTCTGTAATAGGATGCACTTGCGCGAACATCTCAATATCTTTATTCAACTGTTCAATGTTAATGGACCTTCTTTTTTCATTGGTTTGTATTGTCATATAAACCCCTCCGTTTCGACATTATACATATAAGAGCAACTCTAGATGTATGTAACTGTTCTAAATCGTCTTGATTAATAGTAGCACATGTCCATCATGCAGACAATCATTTTTAACCATATATAGTGTTCAGAATTCTTTACCCAATACTACATATAGTAAAACAACGAATGTTTTATCGATTTGTCAACTTTCAAATCGAGTGAATTTTAGAGGTTTCACCCGATAATCCAAGATTGAATTACGAGAACAGAGAAAAAAGAAGAATTTTGTCTATTGCACATTTATCCACATTCTGTCTTTCAATCTAAATTATCTTTTAAGAAAAAAACAATTCACTTCTTTCACCGAAAATAACTATAGAACATCTGTTCCTATTTAGTCAATAGGAAAAAGCACCCATCGAAGGTGCTCATTTGCTAAAGTTCCATTCCTTACTTGCATACTTTTCTTCCGCTAATTGGGTTACGTAAGCTTCTTGTTCTGATGATAATTCAAAAGGAACTAGCTCAATATCAAGTCCTTTTTGAAACCCATCATAGAAAGCTTTTACCGCTTCTTGAATGGATACAGGTGTATCTCGAAGAGCGTTAATGGCAACTGCTTTTTTTCGAAACCCTCTTTGCATTCGTTCTCGTATACGATCGTTTTTAAATTTGAAGCAATCAAACAATTTATCTTCATCGATATCTAATAAGATCGAGCCGTGTTGGAGAATGACGCCCTTCTGACGTGTTTGAGCGCTTCCGGCTACTTTCCTTCCTTCAACAACAAGTTCATAGTAAGAAGGAGAATCAAAGCACACACCAGACCTTGGAGCCCGAAGCTCCTCTTTCTCTTCCTCAGTTTCCGGAACAGAGAAGTAAGCATTTAATCCAAGTTGTTGAAAACCAATCAATAAGCCTTCTGAAATAACGCGATATGCTTCCCTTACTGTAGTTGGCATATCAGGATAATCTTCAGATACAATAACGCTGTATGTAACCTCTTTGTCATGAAGAACAGCTCTTCCACCTGTAGGTCTTCTCACAAAGCCCAACCCATAGTTCTCTACGGCTTCCATATTTATATCTTTTTCAATACGTTGGAAATAACCGATTGATAGGGTTGGAGGATTCCACCCGTAAAATCGTATGACTGGGGGTATGCTCCCTTCACTGTGCCATTTCAACAACGCTTCATCTAGTGCCATGTTATATGCTGGAGAACGTTCTCCCGAATCAATAAATGCCCATTGCTTCATTATCGGTACTCCTTTATCACAGTTTGTTTCTAACACTTCTCCTATTCTAGCAGAGGTGAAAATGGATGACCAATGAACACTCTCAATTTTTTTCAAAAGGAAGATCGCCCCTTTAGAGACTCCTACTCTCGTCTTGTGTGCTAGAAAAAGGAGGAAACCTTTTATTTGCCCTTAATTAATTGCACGGAAATTCTTTTTTCTTTTGCGGAAATCTGCAAAGACGTGTAAACTTAAGGTTGTCGATTTTACTTGAAAGGGTGTAACAAAGTATATGGAATGGATTATCGCAATACTTGTCGCGATCATTGTGTATGTTGTCATTACTCGCTACATACAGAAAAGGAATTTGAAAACGTTAACGGAGGAAGAATTCCGCGCAGGGTACCGTAAAGCCCAGCTGATTGATGTTCGTGAACCAAATGAATTTGATAATGGCCATATTCTCGGCGCAAGAAATATTCCTGTTAGTCAACTTAAAATGCGTATTAAAGAAATCCGCAAAGACAAGCCAGTCTATATGTATGATTACAATGGAATTATTGTAGCTCGTGCTGCAAGCATCCTTAGAAAACACGGGATTAAGGACCTTTATCAGTTAAAAGGCGGCTTCAAAAAATGGGGCGGAAAAGTAAAGAAGAAGTAAAAAGCAGCTGCAACGCAGCTGCTTTTTTATTATCGAAAAATAGTTGTTTTACGAAATAAATGATCAGAGAGGTAATTTACGCTTTTTGGTATCGTAATATTGGTTTTCTCGCTGCTGTCGTTTCATCAAGTCGACCAATTACGGTTGTATGAGGAGCTTCCTGTACAATTTCAGGGTTATCTTCTGCTTCTTTGGCAATTTGAAGCAGTACATCACAAAATTCATCAAGCGTTTCCTTTGACTCTGTTTCTGTCGGTTCAATCATCATACACTCTTCGACATTGATCGGGAAATAAATGGTTGGTGGATGATACCCAAAATCAAGCAAACGCTTGGCCATATCTAACGTACGAACACCAAGTTTCTTTTGTTTCTTACCAGAAATAACAAATTCGTGCTTACAGTGCTGTTCATACGGTAAAAAAAATGCATCTTGAAGACGTCTCATCATATAATTTGCGTTCAGTACCGCGTTCTCGGATACTTGCTTCAGCCCTTGTGGTCCCATTGTACGAATATACGTATAAGCACGAACGTTAATCCCGAAGTTTCCATAATAAGGTTTGACTCTTCCAATCGATTGAGGACGATCATAATCAAAACGATAGGCATCATTCTCTTTAACAAGAACTGGTTTTGGAAGGTATGGGATGAGATCTGACTTAACTCCCACAGGTCCTGAACCTGGTCCTCCCCCTCCATGTGGTCCAGTAAAGGTTTTGTGTAGATTTAAATGTACGACATCAAAGCCCATATCTCCTGGTCTAGCTGCCCCCATAATGGCATTCATATTCGCACCGTCATAGTAGAGTTTTCCACCCGCATCATGAATAATTGTCGCCATTTCGGTAATTTGCTCTTCAAAAAGACCAAGTGTATTCGGGTTTGTAAGCATAAGAGCTGCCGTGTCATGATTAACAACGCGCTTTAAATCTTCAAGATCAACTAATCCTTTTTCATTTGACTTTACCGTTACCGCCTCAAAACCAGCAACGGTGGCCGAAGCGGGATTTGTTCCGTGAGCAGAGTCTGGCACGATGACTTTTGTACGATTAAAATCCCCATTCGCCTCATGATAGGCACGAATCATCATTAAACCTGTCCACTCCCCATGAGCCCCAGCTGCTGGTTGGAGAGTTACCTCATCCATACCTGTTACCGCAACAAGGTTTTCCTGAAGATTGTACATCATTTCTAAAGAGCCTTGAACTGTTTCCTCTTCTTGAAGTGGATGAACAAAAGCAAAACCTGGATACCTAGCCACGTCTTCGTTAATCTTTGGGTTATATTTCATCGTGCATGATCCAAGCGGATAGAATCCAGAATCAACACCGTGATTACGTTTCGATAAGGCAGTATAGTGACGCATTAACTGTAGCTCCGACACTTCTGGTAACTCCGGTTCGTTTTTGCGATTGAACTCTTCTGGTAACCACGCGTCTAGATCAATGTCAGGAACATCAAGTTCAGGAAGACTGTATGAAATACGTCCTGGTTCACTTAGCTCAAATATTAAAGCCTGATCTTTACTCATTTTGCTCCCCCCACTTCTTCTGCAAACTGTTCAATTTCAGCTTTTGTACGATTCTCTGTTACTGCGACAAGCATGTGGTTTTTAAGTTCAGGATAGTCACGTCCAAGATCATATCCGCCAATGATGCCTTTCGTTAATAACTTTCGATTTAATTCCTTGATTGGACCATTAACTTTAATGACAAATTCATTGAAATAGACGCCATTAAATACCGTCTCTACACCAGCTTCTTTAAGACATGCTTTCGCATAATGAGCTTTTTTTATATTTTGCTCTGCCATTTCACGTACGCCTTTCTTTCCAAGGGCACTCATTGCGACTGAGGAAGCAAGAGCATTCAATGCCTGGTTTGAACAAATATTCGATGTCGCTTTATCCCTGCGGATATGCTGTTCTCTCGCTTGTAATGTCAGAACAAAACCACGTTGCCCATTGTCGTCTGTTGTTTGTCCAATTAAACGTCCCGGTACTTTTCTCATCAGTTTCTTCGTCACAGCGAAATAGCCACAGTGTGGACCACCGAATTGAGAAGGAATACCAAACGGTTGACAATCCCCTACCACAATATCTGCCCCCATCTCCCCAGGAGGAGTCAAGCGACCAAGTGCAAGAGGGTTACTTGACACCACAAACATTGCTTTTTGCTCATGGACAAGCTTTTCGATCTCAGGTAAAGGTTCAAGCTGGCCGAAGAAATTCGGATATTGTACCATAACACACGCTGTATGTTCGTCAATTTCATTCTTCAACTTATCTAAATCAGTAACGCCATTGCTCGAATCAACTTCAACCACTGTTAAACGTTGACCTCTTGCATAAGTCTCAATGACGGCACGTGCTTCTGGGTGAACCGTTTTAGACACGATGATTTTTTTCTTTTTGGTTTGTCCAGCACTTAATAGACCCGCTTCTGCTAGAGCGGTAGGACCATCGTACATCGAAGAATTCGCTACTTCCATTCCTGTTAATTCACTAATCATCGTTTGAAACTCAAAAATCGCTTGCAATTCGCCTTGAGAAATTTCAGGTTGATATGGCGTGTAAGCCGTATAGAACTCAGAACGACGAATGACGTGGTCAACGACAGAAGGAATCGCGTGATCATATACTCCTGCCCCAAGGAAAGATGCGTTTTCCATCGTATTAGCATTTTTAGATGCAAGCTTTGACATGTAACGTATCAATTCTGGTTCAAATAATTGTTTCTCTACCTTTAGATCGCCTTTAAAACGTATGGATTCTGGGATATCTTCAAAAAGGGCATCAACAGAGTTCACTCCTATCGTTTCAAGCATTTCTTTCCTATCCTGATCAGTTGTTGGCAAGTAGCGATGTTTCATATGTTCTCTCCTCCTCAGTATCCGGTTATTTCTGACGCTTATAAAATGGTGATGGAATAACTTTTGCTTGTACACGCTTATTGCGAATTTCCACCTCAACCTCAGTATCTATTTCTGTATACTCTTTCTTAATGAGCGCTAGACCAACGTTTTTCTTTAGTGTCGGGGATTGTGTCCCTGTTGTCACCACACCGATCAATTGGTCCCCATTATAAACTGAATAGTTCGTCCGAGGGATGCCTCGCCCAATCATTTCAATCCCTACCAACTTTCTCTCCAGCCCTTTTTCACGCTGGCGAAGGAGAGCTGATTTGCCAATAAAATTAGCCTCTTTATTTGTTTTCACAGCAAAACCGATACCCGCTTCAAGGGGAGAGATATCTTTTGTTAATTCTTGTCCATAAAGAGCCAGCTTCGCTTCAAAGCGGAGCGTATCACGCGCACCCAGGCCACACGGCAAAATATTTTCAGGTTCTCCCGCAGAAAGGATCGCTTCCCAAAGTGCTGGAGCATCTTCTGAAGCGGTATATAGCTCAAAACCGTCTTCACCTGTATACCCCGTTCGAGAAACGAGTGTGCTAATATCTGCAATTGAGACATTATTTTGGAATTGAAAGAAACCAATTGATGAAAGGTCAGTATCAGTGAGACGTTGCAAAACCACTTCAGCTTTCGGACCCTGAATAGCTAATTGAGCCATCTCATGCGAAATATTGTTAAGTGAAACACCATCAATGAGATGCTTTTCCAGCCAGTTAAAATCCTTACCCGTGTTAGCGGCATTTACAACTAATAAATAATGCTCTTCTGTATGCTTGTAGACAAGAAGATCATCTACAGTTCCACCATCTTCATAGCACATGGCAGTATATTGAGCGCCATTTTCTTTAAGTTTGCTTATATCATTTGTCATCATTTTCTGAAGGTACTCAAGCGCATGTTCACCTTTAACATTGATTTCTCCCATATGAGAGACATCAAATAAACCAGCTCTTGTTCTAACAGCTTCATGCTCCTCTTTAATACTAGAAAATTGAACAGGAAGTGCCCAACCACCAAAGTCAATCGTTTTTGCCCCCATTGACTTATACGTTTCAAACAACGGTGTTTTCAATAATTCCATGTTTTTCCCTCCTAAACATTCATTTCAACCTATTCCATCTCATAAGCCATTGTTTCAAAAACAACCATATGAATGACAGCATTAAAAAAGGACAGAGAAACCCGCTAGTAGTAGCGCGTTTTCTCTGTCCTTTTGACCTGAAAGTTTCTTCTCGCATCTTGCGAGAATTACATCTTTGGCGGCTTAAGAAGCTCTCTCCAGAGGTGCGTCTAGCAAGAGTCTTTTTGCCTGAGAGATTCACAAATTTGCTTGCTCCTTCGGCGCTGCATCTAGCAGTCTCTCCTCTTGCTTTCATTCGCCTATTTTCAGTTTTAAGGTATTGGATGATACCGATTGAATCATACTATTAATGCTTTCGATTTCAATCCTACCACTACCACAGTAGCGTTGGCAACAATCTTTTTAATAATAAAAGTATTTTAACTAATTCACTAAACACGAACAATATTATATATCAATCATATATCATTCGTAAATGACACTTTACCAGAAAGGGTTTTCAAATTGAGGACAGAACTACAATTCAATCAAGAGTGGACAAATCACTTTCTCAAACAAATCGATGAGGATGGACCGTGGGCTAACTGGGAACTTTTCAAACTCGCAATAGAAGCGGAACATCATCGAGCAATCCCATCATTTACCGGCTTACAAGCGCCTTCCCACCTTCCTCATTTAACACCTCATCCCTATCAACTTGAAGCAGCTCGTCGAGTTGTTGAGGAGATGAATGGAAAAGCGATTCTAGCAGATGAAGTTGGTCTCGGAAAGACGATCGAAGCTGGTCTTATTATCAAAGAATATATGATTCGAGGATTAGTTAAAAAAGTACTTATTCTTGTCCCAGCTTCATTGGTGTCTCAATGGGCAATTGAACTTAATACAAAATTTTATATTCCTGCTGTCGTCCAACGAAAAAGCTATGTTTGGGATCAATGTGATGTTGTCGTTTCTTCAATCGATACAGCAAAAAGAGAACCACATCGGTCAATTGTTTATGAACAACAATATGACATGGTGATTATCGATGAAGCGCATCGTTTAAAAAACAGTCGAACGAAAAACTATGAATTTGTGCAACATCTCCCAAAGAAATTCTGTCTTCTATTAACAGCTACACCTGTCCAAAACCGTCTTGATGAAGTTTTTAACCTGGTATCATTACTTAAGCCCGGACATTTGGGTAGCTTTGAAAATTTCGAAAAGGATTACAAAAGCAAAGAAAAAAATCCAGAAGACGAAGCGAGACTTCGTACTCTCATACAGAAAGTAATGGTAAGAAACCGTCGGGAAGATACAGGAATGGATTGGCCAGAACGCATTGTAAAAACTGTTCCTATTACTTTTTCACCTGAAGAAGAAGATCTTTATCGTTCAGTTGAAGCGTTGAAAAAAGAACCGGTTGCTACCCGAAGCCAATTTTCCATCATTACCCTGTTAAGAGAAATTTGTTCAAGTCGTGAAGCCGCCTATATGACGTTGAAAAAAATGCTTGAGAAAGAGACTCTGGATGAGGACACACAAACCTTTATTCATTCCTTAATTAAGAAAATTGAAGGTGTTCCAACAAATTCAAAAGCTCAAAAAGCACTTGAATTAATTCAATCGATTGAAGGAAAAGTCATCATTTTCACGGAATATCGCGCCACCCAGCTCTATTTACAGTGGTTTTTGAAAGAGCATGGCATCACCTCTGTTCCTTTTCGAGGAGGATTTAAACGCGGAAAAAAAGATTGGATGAAAGAGCTATTTAAAAACCATGCAAAGGTCCTTATCGCTACAGAAGCTGGTGGAGAAGGAATCAACCTTCAATTTTGTCAGCATGTGATTAACTATGATCTTCCTTGGAATCCTATGAGGATTGAGCAACGTATTGGTCGAATACACCGTCTTGGACAAGAAGGTGATGTTCACATTTATAATTTTGCTACAAAACATACTGTGGAGGAACATATCCTTACGTTGCTATATGAAAAAATCCAATTGTTTGAAAGTGTCATAGGTCAATTAGATGAAATTTTAACACGACTTGGAATGAGAGATATTGAAAAACATATTTCTGATATTCTACTTCACTCCGAAAGTGAGGGTGAAATACGCATTAAGATGGATAACATGAAAGAACTGATTAATTATCAAAAGGAGGATTCAGATGCATCAAGAAAATATTCATAATTATTTACGCTCATACTTTCTTGCAAATGACTGTCGCATCCTACAAGAAAAACCCGGCCTCCTGAATGTTCAACTGACCATTGAACTTGATAAAGAGTTAATGAACCGACCGTTTTATTGGCACTATCTTGAAAAGACTGGTGGAACTCCACGACCGATGACGCTTACGTTAATTACCAATCAAAACGTTGAAGAAAATGGGGAATTTGTTCATTTCGGGGCGCCGAGACTTCATCAAATCTTTTCATCCACAAAAAAACTCGCTTCCTCCATTCGTCTTTATGAGGATGTGCAAACAAGTTTTCAACAGCAATATCCTCTTCACCCGTGGCTTGGTCTTAATATAAAGATTTCGTATCAATGTGATAGAAAAAAACACCGTCTTCTTTCACTTGGTCTCCACCTTGTTAGTGGAGCGGTAGTCGATGATTTTCACAGTTTATTACTTAAAAAATCACTTACTCCCAAAATCCCTGATTATGCTTTTACAGTTACGCCTATCATTAAACCTGAAAGTGGCTTAAAAAGACTTGAAGGAGTCGTTGAAATGCTGCTTGCAAAGGAGGATGTTCAGTGGGCGGAAGAGGCAAAAGTGAGATGGGCTTCTGATCAACACCTTCTTGATCAATTTTACCTGGGTCATACAAATGATCAACGGTATGAAGTAGAAAAAGAGGCACTAAGGAAGCAGTATGAACCAACCATTACTGCTGAAATTATTAATGGGGGTATTTTTCACCTTGTTCCCGGTATCGAATCACAACCTTATTCCACTTAAAAAAGCTCGGACTCAACTGTCCGAGCTTTCACGTTTCTTTTTCTTCATGAACATGGATACTGACATTGGAATGATCCCAAACCATCGAAACAAAAATGGTTGCTTTTTCGCTTTTTTTACAGCGCGCTGCTGCTGTCTTTCTTCTTTTGGCTGATCAATATATGAGACAACCTGTTGTGTCATATATTTCACAAGATCATTTGATGACATTCTGATCACCCTTTTATAATGGTCTTCTTCATTAAGGGTGCCCAATTGTGATACGTTTTAACCAATTATGCTACAAATGTCGGCTACAATGTCTTTCACTGTACGATTCGTCGTTTCGATTTCGTATTCCGCTTCACGGTATAAGGGCAGTCGCTTAGCAAAGATCGTCTCCACTTTATTCTGTTTGTTACCTCCAGCAAGAATTGGCCTTGTCGTATCATCTTCTAATCGTTTCACAATTTCATCAGGTTCACAATGTAAATAAATCAATGTCCCCTTCCGTTTCATATAAGAACGATTTTTTTCGTTTAAGACAATACCACCGCCCGTGCTAATAATGATATTTTCACACGGCAGATTTTCGAGAGATGCGGTTTCATAGGCTCGAAATGCTTTCTCGCCCTCCTCTTCAAAAATAGCTGAAATGGTTTTGTTCTGCATTTTTGTGATATGCTCATCCGTATCAATAGCAGGAACGCCTAACTCTTTCGATAACGCTTCAGCGACGGTTGTTTTCCCTGAACCCATGAATCCTGTTAAGTAAATTGCTTTCATGTTTATCCTTCACTCCATTCTACGACTTCATGCAATGTTTGATTGTATTGGATCACCGCAAAAATAGGCGTTTCATTTCGCGTTGTTCCACTTAATGTAATGGTAACAATTTCTGAGGGAGAAGACTGAATGGTAGCACGAATCGTGCCTTCTTCATAACTAAATGTTTTCTCAGTCGTTTTTGCACCCGTTTTCTGTATATAGGAAATTGTATCTTTCATTCCTAGCACGAGCAAGGACTGCTTTTTGAACTGTTCCTCTTCACGATCTAGAAATGCTCGTTCGTTTGCTGTTAATTGACATAAATGAAAAACGAACGCAAGCAGAAGTGTACTGATTAGCATCATCATGGCGGTCATGTAACCCCGCTCATTTAAAGGCTCAAGACATTTGAAAACAAACCTGTTTTTCTTTGTTCCCATTATTCAGCTCCACCTCGATCATGACTTTACTGCCTGAAATATCAATAACAAACCCCCGAACTTCTTGTAAGACAATTTCATGACCAGTGTTATTCACGCGGCGGCGAATAGATGAGCCATACATTTCATACTTAACCATTGTTCCATCCTTTTTCGTAACTTCTATATTTCCTTTACTAGACGCTACATGAGCGGCTTCCCGAACTTCTTTAGAAAACAAGTGAAAAAACAAGCTTGCTTCTTCTTGTTGAAAATCTCTCCCTGACTCTTTTAAAGCAGCGCTCATTAATAAAGGAACTACCCAAATAATAGCCAATAAAATCGTTAAGGTGAGCATCAGCTCAAGTAAGGTGAGCCCCTTTTCATTCTTCATGAGGCAAGCTTCTGCAAATAACATTATCATTCTTTTTCTGCTCATTATAAGAAACGCATAACTGAGTTGGAGATTCCTTAATCGAAAAAGCCACGCCTTCCACTATCTCTTCTTTAGGTGGTAAAGTACGATTTAAAACGAGATCATTCCAATAATGATCAAGAAGGATAACGGCCTGCTTTCGCTTATCAATTGTAATGCGTTCACCGTAAAGGTGCGTGTATAGCGGCAATACACTCGAAGATAAAACAGTTAGAATAGAAAGGGCTATTAAAGCATCAAGCAAGGAATAGCCTTTACAACTTTTTAATATAGAAGCGACCTGCCCCCACCTGTACCACAAGCTTGTATTCCTCCTTACCCGTCTTCAAATAAAGTGTTCCTGCTTTTTGAACATTTCCATTACCTCCAAAAACAATTTGGTAACCCATCGTACCTGCATCAATCGTGATATGTTCCGGAATTTGATTTGTTCTTACAATCGAAGAAGCATTACTTTGAATGTTATAAATCCCTTTACTTGGCGATATGATAAAACGATAAGATGAACCGTTCACATAAGCCAATTCTTGCGTATACCTGAGATTCCGATTGAATATCTTCAAGGAAATGTCTTGTCGAGGAAGCATGTTGCGTAGGTGTAATATGAAGAAAAATTAAGGCTAAAAGAAGGGATAAAACGGAAAGAACCATCATCATTTCAATAAGGGTATAACCAAGTGAATTTAGGTAATAAGGAAATCGTTTCATTCACTACCAGCTAAAGCTACTTTTCCCTCACTGTCAATCGTTAATGTTTCTCCACCAGGACATGTTGTTTCTTCCATGTCAAGATACCCCTCTCCTGCTAGGTCATCAATTGAGGCAGGAAGTTTATTTAGATTTGCTTTGTATGCAGCTACCTGCGTTTGAGCCACTTTAATCGTTGCCTCACAACTTTTGTCTTCAACTACTTCGTTATTTTTTGTTAATCCTGGTACAGCAATTAGAAGAAGGACCGAAATAATCATAATCACAATCATCATTTCAATAAGCGTAAACCCTTTTTCTTGTTTAACGATGCGCAACCATTTTCTTAATTTCATCAACCAATTCCCCCTTAAATATTTTGCAAATAATAAAACATAGGCATAAGGATTGACATAAACATCAACATGACAACGAGCCCAACACCGACAAAGCTAACAGGCTGCAAAATCATAAACCCTTTTTTCACAAGTTCTTCAAATCGTTCTCCGACCACCTCCCCATATAGAATAAGCTCTTTTCCGAGATTGCCACTTACTTGTCCATGCATTAAAATTTCTTTAAACTCAGGAATATATAAACTTGTGTGGTTAAATAAAACTTCTAACTTCTCTCCACGCATCAACGACAGAGATACACGTTTCGCTTCTTCTTGAAAAAAAATAAAATGAGATTGCTTTGTTAAAAGTGAGAAAGCCTCCGCAATGGAAAGACCACTTTGAAGTAAAAGACCTAAGTGAAGAGAAGTATGATGGGTGAGGTAAAGAGGAATAAAGAGGTTAACGAAAGGGACCTTACTATAAATCATCATTTTCTGTACTGCAGAACTTTTTTTATTTTTCATTAATGTTGAAAGATAAAGCGCAATAGAAATCAAAACACAGCCTATCACAATAGCAGGCATAAACCGAACAAGTTCCATAAAAAATTTTGATATAAAAGGGAGAGGAACATCGAGGGTATCATACAGGGCATTAAATTGTGGCAAGAGATATTTTCCTACAACGAATAACATAATGGCAGTCATCCAAAACAAAAAGATCGGGTAAGCAAGTGTACTCCGCAAGCGTTTTTGCCATTCACTTCTCGTTTTCATTAACTGTCCAGATGCAGATATGCCTGTCGCAAAATCACGCTGTTCAGACATGTACAAGTAAGATAATATATCTCCTGGAAACTGAAAATCAGCTAAAACATCATGAAAAGAATCTCCTCCTTTAAGCCTTGCAATAATCAATTCTATATTTCTCCTGATATGATCATTCTGATATAAAGCATAAATCTCCAGACATTTTGAGAGCGTATACCCCTCTTCAAGCATCTTCCCTATCCGACAAAGAAAATCTGCTTTTCGATCAAGCTTCCATTTGGATCGTCTCACGGTTAAATAATCCCAACTCCTTCTCAACGGTTTCCTTTTGAATATAGCCTAGAGCATAGGCTCTAAGAATATAGTCTTTAATGGTGGATTGACCTGGTATGGTTAAAAGCTCAGGATAATCGAGGGCTTTCTGAAGATGCAGGCCTGCGAGGATTTCGACAACAGCGAGTTTTCTACGGGTTCTCCGCTTAAGACATTCAAGAGAACATACATCACAGTAAGGACACTTTAAAGGCACTAACCGCTGAGTTGCAACGCCTCTTAGCGTCTGGGTAATGTTATGAAGCGGGATACCGAATTCGAGTAATCTTGGAATACATTCTAAAGTACTTCCCGTATGGAGGGTGGAAACAACCAAATGACCTGTCATACTAGCTCTTATTGCAAGTTGAGCCGTTTGTTCATCGCGTATCTCTCCAACGACAAGGATATCAGGATCATGCCTTAAACCTGCTTTAAAACCCTCATAATATGAAAGGCCAGCCTTTTCATTCACTTCCATTTGGATAAAATCTGGATTTCTCTTTTCGATGGGATCTTCGATTGTAAGGACGCGTCGATGTCGCTTTACGCTTAACGTTTGCAATAAGGAGTACATCGTTGTCGTTTTACCTGATCCAGTAGGACCTGTAATCATAAATAAACCACTGTTACAGCTAACAATTTGAAGAAGTCGGTTTGCAATGGAGGGAAACAGAAAAAGTTCTTTAAAGGAGTGAGTTTCATCTTGTGGCAAAATACGAATGACAAGACTTTCGTGATACGGGGTTGGAATGGTAGAAAGGCGAAGATGAAGTTTTCTTGGGTAGAGAATCATATCCATAGCACCATTTTGTGGACGACGTTTTTCACCAATATCCATTCCACTCAGAAATTTAAAATGAGACAGTATCTTTTCAGCAACGACCATCGGTAACCATAGTGCATCGTAGAGACGGTTATCAACGCGGAATTGGATGGATGCTCCTTTCTCTTTCGGGTGAAAATGAACATCTGAGGCCCCTACTTCCATCGCTTGTTTAATAATGTCTTTTCCCTTTTCTTCTATATTTAGCAAAAACACACCTTCCTTTCGTCAAATTTCACGATTTTAAAATCGTAAAGAAAAGGATTCGCCAGCTTTCTGGTAAATCCTTCTTCAATAATCTTTTTTGACTAAATAATATGATTATTTTTCATAAACTCCTGTACGCTTAATTCAAACGAAACTTTTTCTTCTAGAAATGGATAATGATTGCTTTCTTCAAAAATAACTAATTGTGCAAGAGGAATAAAATTGGCCATTTCTTCGGAAAAAGGAAGTGGACATTGTACATCAAATCGCCCACACGCAATAAAAGTAGGTGTGTTCACGACATGCAACTGCTTTGTTACATCAAATTGCAAGATTTCTCTTGCAAAAAAATTCATTCGAGCTGCTGACATTTTTTTATGTATTGGTTTTGAAAAAAACGATCTATAGTCATCTGGCCGATAGAGAGAAAGTTTTGTCCGCTCCTCGGCTATTTTTTGTCGTTTGTTTTGCTCAAGATTCGGATCTTTTAACCGTTCAATAAATTGTTGCATCATCTCATGGTTAGGGTGATCAATATGATAGATACAAGCGGAAGAAGATGTTGCATATTCCCTTGCAGCAGCCCCTACCATCAACAATGCATCGAGCGAACGGGATGCATGAATCCCATAGAGACAGCCGAGCATTCCTCCAGTTGAATGCCCTGCAAATACCCATCTTTTAATTTGAAGTGCTTCACGAATACTTTCAAGATCAAACACTGTTTCAAACATAAAATATTCGTAAGCCGCTCTTACAGAATCAGAGTTACCTGCATCTTTTAGATTCACTAAATATACAGTGTGATCTTTCGTAAATCCATCTGCGAAATAATCACCACTTTCGTTAAACTCAGAATAAAGATGCGTCACACATAACGGTGGACCATTTCCTTTTACGTATACCTCAAACCTACCTCGTTCTGTTTGGACAAAACGCTGTTCCCACATTTGCACTCGCCCCCCATAGGATGGTATCTGAAGCCTGAAAGCTAATTACTCAATCACCACCGCTGTTCCATAGGCGATGATTTCTGACGCATTTGACATAACCGCTGACGATTGTAATCTGAAAGCGACAATTGCATTGGCTCCTTTCTCCTCAGCATCCCTTACCATTCTCGCGATCGCCCGCTGTCTTGCTTCTGTCATCATTTCTGTATATTCAGTAATTTCTCCACCTACAATCGTTCGAAGGCTTGCAAGGATATCCTTCCCGACATGCTTCGATTGAACAGTAGATCCCCTCACATAACCAATGACTTCTTTAATGGTTTTGTTTGCTACGTGATCAGTAGTGACGATCATCATCATTTCGTTCCTCCTCTTCCATTTTTCTTCGGTCTTTTAATAGTAAATAAATCAAGCAACCAAGTGAAAGCGCATACCCAACGAACAAGAATAGCAACCAGAATGGTTTTATAACGAACATTATAACCATCAATATCTGAAGAACTGAAGCGCCAATTAAAAGGATGATTTTCACTGCGCTTATCACCTACTTTCTCCATTCTTCTTTAGAATAACGTATTTGATTTGATTTTTCCCGCACAGTTTAAACAATTTACGCAATGGCTAAGTAAGGAATGGTGTTGAGTTTGGCTCATTCACGCCAAAAATTGAGAAATCAACAATAAAAGCTAACAGAGCCTACACAATAAGAAAAAGCGATACGCAGAAACTTTTCCGCATATCGCTGTGACATGGATTATGATGTTATCTTATTCAGCTAACTGACCGGACATTCCATCCTTCTTATAAAATAAGTATAAGTTTTTAAGTCGCGGCTCATACTACTAGTGCATGAAATTAATGGGCTATAGCCAAGCGGTAAGGCAACGGATTTTGATTCCGTCATGCGCTGGTTCGAATCCAGCTAGCCCAGTTAAGAAACAACAGCAAGTTTCTTTTTACGTTGTTTTAGATTTTGTAATCCTGACTTGTTATAGCCAACAATTAATTTCTTTCCATTTGTAACAATTGGTCTTCTTAATAACTTTGGTTCATTATGCATAAGCTCAAGCATTTCACTGAGAGTAAGATCGTCAATTTCAACATCTAATTTCTTGAACGAGCTACTTCTTCTTGCAAGAATTTCTTCGATACCATCAGTAGATAATGTAATGATTTCTTTTAGTTCTTCAATAGAAGGTGTATCTTTAAATAAATGACGCTCTTCAAAATCAACACCATTTTCTTTTAACCATGCTTTAGTTTTTCTGCAAGATGTGCAGCTTGGGTACGTATAAAACAATAATTTATCTTCCAATTGAAATCCTCCCCGATTCGTTTTCCGTTGATAACTAACTTTACCCACATTATACAACACTTAAACAAATATTGTACAAGAAAAAGATTTGTATTTTTGTGAACGATTTGGGATAATAAATTGGAACCCTTTTCAAGGTTAAATAAGGAAAGTCATTATTTTGCCATGAGACTAGCATTTACTTTTCCACAAGACCTCATATATAATACGATATGTATGGGGAATGAACGAGCAAGGGAGGAACTTTTATGCCTAGAATGTACCGAGTTTTAGCTTTCTGGACTGGTATTTTCTCACTCATGGGCTTCATTGGTGAGATGCCTGTATTGGGATTGCTGTTCCTTGGCCAGGCCGGCATGTTTTTAGCGTTAAGTTATTTAAACTTAACAGAACGTACTTATTTGTATATTTTTGGTGTATACTTAACTTTGTTTATGGTCGGTTTTTCCTACTGGTCAGTGTTCATGATGACGCCTGGATCAGGCGGTCATTAATCGGAATGAAAAAAGACGATGCTCACACATCGTCTTTTTTCAATGGCGCTTTTCTTGGATCATGACGAGAAATTGGTTTGACTCTGCAAGCCACCTGATTGCCCGATTTTGTTTGTATTCTTTGGAAAAGGGGTTATTCGGATTCGTTGGCTGAAGAAATTGAAGTAATCCCTCTTTTAAAAGAAATTCACCCTGAGGCATACAGCTTACCCACTTCATTCCGTGACTCAGACCTATGTTTTTGATCGCATCAATGTGAACGTGAGTGGTGATATCCATCTCTCCTGGGTACTGCAAGACATTCTCAATCAATTGATGATTTCTATATCCCCTTAGGCTCCCTCTTCTCCGTTCAGGAGATTTCCACTCTTCGTTTGTATAACCGTAATCTACTGTAATAACCTTCCCAGTATCTAACCAGCTTCCAATTTCATCTAACCATTTTCCCATGGCAAGAGGGATTTCGATTCGCTGCCCATCACTCATTTGAAGCTCATGACGTGCGATCCAATTGTGAATGGCAGGGTCTGTACAGGGAATGTACACCTCTGTAAAACAATTGCACTCATCTAAACCAACACAGACCTCAACCAGTTCCTGTTGTTTTTCAATAACACGCACAGGAAACGCATCAAGCAATTCATTTGAGAATAGGATACCATTTAACTTCGGCAGCACTTTTTTAATGGAAGAAAGCGAAGGATAGATTTGTACATGATGTTGCTTTGTACGATCGGTAATTAATTGCTGGTGATACGGACTGGACTCCAATACAAAATAATGTAACTTTTTATAAAATTGATGGTCCAGGAATTTTACTTCATCAAGGAAGGAAGATATAAATTTCCCATCACCTGAACCCGCATCAACAATGACCGGAGCATACTCGTTGTTCTGGATTTCATTTATAAAAGCTCTGGCCAATACGCGAGGATAAACGTCATGAACACTTGTTGAAGTAAAGAAATCACCACTTATACCAGTTTTGGGTCCATCTTTCTGGTAATAGCCATATCGTGGATGATAAAGAGAAAGGGCCATAAACCGTTCGAAAGTAATCGATGCTTCAGAGCTACGTTCGATTTCATTGATGATGACATGTTTTAATGACATTTTTTATAAAGAAAAGCCATTCAGAAATGGGTTTTCAGTCATTTCAGTTTCAATTGTTGTAGTAGGTCCGTGTCCGGACGCCACGATAGTATGTTCTGGTAGTACCAAAAGGCGATTATGTATGCTCTTTAGCAATTGTTTTTGATTTCCACCTGGAAGGTCTGTTCTTCCTATACTTCCTGCAAAAAGCGCGTCACCTGAAAAGACAATATTCGCATCCTGGAAATAAAACGATACGCTCCCTGGTGAGTGCCCTGGCGTCTCGAACACTGTAAATTCGAATGAACCAATTTTCATATCCCCTTCACCCTCAAAGAGATGATCAGCAGGCTTACTTGAAATGTTTTCAACAACTGGGAAAAGTTTTGATCCATTTAAAGAAGGATCTGAAAGCCAGTTCGATTCGTATGTATGTAGATAAACCGGTACCTGATAAGTTTCTCTTAATAAATCAACGGCACCAATATGATCAAAATGAGCATGGGTTAATAGAATGGCCAATGGTTTTAATTCAAGACTCTCGACTTTCCTCTTAATTCTACCGCCTTCTGCTCCCGGATCAATAAGAAGAGCTTCCTTACTTTCATTCCAGATGATCCCAGCATTTGCTTGTACAGGGCCAACAGCCATTTGTTTCCACTTCATTACGTTCGCCTCCATTGAAAGATTATGTTTCTTATTCTACACTAAACAAAAGATGGATTAAAAGGAGATGTTTCAACTGAATATCGTGTTTGGCGTTGAAATGAAACCACCTGTTGATAAACTCCCTGGTTTTATTGCCCAACTAGTCAAGAAAACAGCTGAAATAGCTAAAGTGTTGGATCGAGATAAACAGCTAGTCATCCTATCTACTGAAGAAGAAGCAAATGCGCTTCAGAACTACTATCAATCAAAAGATGTACTTGAAGGTTTTTACCCGCTTATTCACCTATCTCCATCTTCGGCATTAAAGCCCTCTTTTACAGATTATGGATTCATTTCTCAAAATAATGAATCCTATCTCTATAAAGAAATGGTTGCTTCCTTTATGATTCAGAAAGGAGACAACCAGCAGAGAGAAATGGCTCTTCTGCAAATGGAAGAACACCTCATTTGCAAGGATGAAAATCTCTTTTTTATTGATCGCATGCACATTGAATTAATGGAAGGCATTGCTCGAGCATACAACATTGAACTTACATTTTGGAGCGAATAACACCTCGACAAACGAAAAGAAAACGGTTAAAATAAGAAAGGACTTATTGTACATACCAGAAAGTTTAAAAAATTTACGATTCAACCATGCAACAGCCATTTTACGGGTATACTGATAAAGAGTGCATGGATAGGGAGGTATTCCAAATGGGATTAGCAGTTATTTTTGCAATCGTTACTTTATTTTGCGTTTGGGGCGTTTTTCGATCTCTTCGTGAAAAAAACTTTATGGGCCTTGCCTTTGCAGGATTAACAGTACTTGTATTCGGCGCCTTTACTGTTGCTACAATGATCGATATTCTTTTCGGTTCTGGTGGCGGCGGAGGCCACTAAAAAAACAGCCATTTCGGCTGTTTTTTTATTCTCCAATTTAGTGATTAATCCTACAAACACGCTCATTACGCGGACATTTATTTTAAATGTCTTTTAACTGATTCGAGTTTATCATCCATTCTCACTTTTTTATCTCGACGGTCGTCGATTCTTAAATTTGTAGCTACACGTTCGATGCCAGCTTGAAAAGGCGCCTCATGAATCGCTTTAACAACATCGAGGAGATCAGAAATATCACCTTCAATAAGGGTACTCATAGGTGTTAAACGATAGGTAATGCGGTCCGAAAAAGCTTCAAGAACCTCCTGGACATCGGCTACATACTTACTAACACTTGGTGTCTCTGTTCCAATTGGTATAACAGTAACATCTACAATCGCCATTACTTTCTTCCTCCCTTTCCTTCAAGTAACTGCATTTTCCGATTAAAGAAAAACCGATACGTTACTAACGAAATAATCATCGCACAGATGGAGACAGATGAAAAGATACTAATTGAAATCACGATCTGATAGCGAATGGCTTCAATCGGCGAAGCCCCACCAAGTATTAATCCTGTCATCATCCCAGGTAATTGCACAAGACCGATTGTCTTTAAAGAATCCACGTTTGGAATCATTGCAGCGCGAATCGTTTTCCTAATAATCATTTGGGAAGCCTGTGAAGCATTCGCTCCAAGTGACAGTGCAGCAAGAATTTTTCCTTTACTATCGTGAAATTCGTTCTTCATTCTTTCAAATGCAAGACCTGTTGCCACCATGCTATTACCAATAATCATTCCACTCATCGGAATGACCTGTTCAGATTGAAACGGGATAATATCAAATAGAATCCAGAGAGACAAAACAAACACTTCGATTAGAATAAGCGATGAGAGTGAGAGGAGAAAAGCGTACGGAATGCCCTTTCCTCTCTTTGCTGCTTGAAGAGATGCAATAACAAGCATAACGGCTACCCACAACCCTATTCCCTGCCAATCTGGCATTGAAAACAGAAATGTGAGAACATATCCTATCAAAAACAGTTGAACAACGCCACGTATAGAAGACCAGATAGCTGACTTCCCGATCCCTAGTGAGAATAAATAAGATAGTGACACAGGAATCATGACAAATAAAATCATTGTAAGCAAAGAAAGGTTCGATATATTTGTCATAACTTATCCTTCAAAAAAGTGCTTTAAAGCATCAGTTTTCGGGTGTTGAAACAAGCTTGTCGTTTCTCCTTGCTCTTCAACCTTCCCTTCATTCATAAAAAGGGTGTAGCTTCCAAGTCTTTTTGCTTGCTTAAGATCATGTGTAATCATTAAAATCGTCTTCCCTTCTTCTTTCACGAGCTTATGTAATAATTCTTCTATCAACTCCACCGTCCGCATATCAAGTGCACTCGTTACTTCGTCTAACAATAATACCTCAGGATCATTAGCAAGCGTTCTTGCAAATGCCACTCGCTGCTGTTCACCACCGGATAAATTTTCTACTTCTTTCGTTAAAAACTCCTCAGGAAGCTGTACTTTTTCCAATAATTTAACTCCTTCATTCGGCTCCCATTTTTTTTGAAGGGAAGGACCAAATTTTAAGTTATCTTCTACAGTTCCATCAAATAAATGGGCCTGTTGAAAAACCATACCAATGTTTCGACGCAGCTCAGATATAGGAAAACCACTAATACTTTTCCCTTTAAAGTGGATTTCTCCCTTATCCGGATCTTCTAGTCTATTTAGCAGAAGTAACAAACTACTCTTCCCTGCACCTGAAGGTCCAATGATTGTTGTTAAACTGCCTTCCATTATTGAAAAGTGAACATTGCTAACCCGTTCATTAGATACATGATCTACTTCGATTAGTTTTTTCATTGAACTTCCTTTCTTAACAATCGGATTGCTTTACTCTAAACACTTTAACATCATTCTCAAAGTCCATTGCTTAGTCTATGTATTTTTCCCCTCCTCATTCGGAAATCAAACTTTTCCACATACAAAAACCCTGCAAAGGCAGGGTTAAGGTTTCATTATGGGCGACTGCTTTATTCGAAAAGCAGCATGGTTCGTAGGTCCAATACCTTTTCCTATCGGAGTAGCATGGGTAATCGCAGTTGTAATAAATTCTTTCGCAAAAGAAATTGCTTCTGGAATAGACTTCCCTTTTGCAAGCTCAGCTGCAATACAAGCGGAAAATGTGCATCCTGTGCCATGTGTATGTTTCGTCTCAATACGCTTTGATTCATAATGATAAAAGCGATCATTTACGTACAGAACGTCGATTGAGCGTTCCCCCGTCATATGCCCTCCTTTTATTAGAACAGCCTTTGCCCCACTTTTATGTAGGGCTTTAGCTGCTTCCTCCATTTCCTTTACAGAAGAAATTGCTTCACACTTTAGTAGTTCGGCTGCTTCAGGAAGATTCGGCGTAATAACAGTTCCGAGTGGAAAGAGCTTTTCTTTCATAGCCAGTATCGCTTCTTTTTGTAAAAGGGATGCCCCTCCTTTAGCGATCATGACAGGATCAATAACAAGATTTGAAACGTGATGTTCTTTTATCTTGTTCGAAACCGCAACAATAATTTCACTTGAAAAAAGCATGCCCGTCTTAGCAGCGTCTGTTCCAATATCGGAAAGGACAGCGTCTAGCTGCGACTGAACAGCTTCAATCGATTGGGGGTATACATGATGTACCCCAAGCGTATTCTGAGATGTAAGCGCCGTAATTGCACTCATGCCATACACATTTCGTTCTTGAAATGTTTTTAAATCAGCTTGAATACCAGCTCCCCCTCCACTATCTGAACCAGCAATCGTTAGTGCTTTATACATTAAAACCTCTCCTTATTAAATAGACTGGAAACGATTCGGTTTGAATTGGCCAATCGGGACTTGCTGCGGAATCCGATCGATCTCATCAGCAACAATTTTAGCCGTAATTGGACTCAGCAAAATACCGTTTCGATAATGGCCAGTCGCCAAAATAATTCCTGTTTTCTCTACTACCCTTCCAATTAGCGGGAAACCATCTTGCGTAGCTGGTCTTAAACCAGCCCATTTATGAAAGGGTTCCATTTTTTTAAGAACAGGCATCACTTTCTTACTCCATTTTTCTAGACGGCCAATTCCATGCGCCGTTACGTTTGTATCGAAATCAGCTATATCCTCTGAGGCGCCAGCGACGACCGAACCATTCGCTTTCGCCACCAGGTAACCCTGACTTGTAAAAATGATGTGATTTAATGCAGGTGCATCATAGGCACAAATTTGACCACGAATTGGAAAGATAGGTAATGAACAGCCAAGCTCGTTTTCCCAATACATAGACCATGCTCCTGTTGCAAGGACGATCTCATCACACTCTATTCGTTCATTCTTCGTCACCACAGCCCCAGTATCAAGTTTTGCCTCTCCAGCATTTTCAAGGACGTGTACACCTAAATTGCGGCAAGCTTGTAAAAGCGCCGCCACATAGCCAGGGGCATAAATATGTGTCTCTTCTGGACACCATAATGCCGCAACTACATCTTCAGACAGTTCTGGTTCTTTCTCTCTCACTTCTTCTGCAGTTAAGAGCTTCGATTTAACATGAAACTTCTGTTGCCACGCTTGTTTTGTTTCAAGGGAAAGACGATCGGCTTCATGATAAATACAGTACAAACTGCCACTTTCGTTGTATTCAAAATCAATCGCTGAATGTTGTTTAACTTCTTTTTGCCATTCGGGGAAAAGTTGTAAACTTCTTTGACATAGTCTAAAGAAGTCATCTGGATCTTCTTCAATTTCAGAATAAGGCGCTAGCATTCCCGCAGCTGCACCAGAAGCCTGGCCACCACATCGTTTCGCTTCGACTACAGTAACTTCGTGCCCTCTCTTACGACATTCAAACGCAATGGATAAACCAATCACCCCGCCGCCAATAACTGTAATTCTGGCCATGATGCCCCTCCTTCATTAATTTTGAACTGGACTACTAGCCGTCGCATACTTCTTTTTAGGGATTCGCCCCGCCATATATGACAATCTACCTGCATGGATTGCATACTTAACGGACTCTGCCATCATGACTGGATTTCTAGCTTTGGCTATCGCTGTATTTAGCAACACTCCATCTGCACCTAGTTCCATTGCTTGTGTAACATCAGCAGCACTTCCTAAGCCAGCATCTACAATCACTGGCACTGTAAGCTTCTCAGTTATCCGTTCAATATTATAAGGGTTTAGAATACCTAGACCTGTTCCTATGGGCGATCCTCCTGGCATCACTGCCGCAGCTCCAGCCTCCTGCAATCGATAACAAAGGGCGGGATCATCTGATGTATAAGGCAATACAATAAATCCTTCCTCTGCTAAGATTTCCGTTGCTTTCAGTGTTTCGATAGGATCAGGAATGAGCATTTTTTCATCTTGGCTCACTTCGATCTTAATCCAATCACTAAGTCCGGATGCTTTAGCTAAACGGGCAATTCGTATCGCTTCTTCTGCTGAGGATGCACCTGAAGTATTCGGTAAGTATTGAAAAGGCTTTTCTATATGTTGAAGGATAGCATCTTCGTCTGGTGCAGAAAGATTCACTCTTCGAATCGCGAACGTCAACACTTCTGCTTCCGAAGCCTCAATTGCCTTATTTTGAACGAATGGATTAGGGTATCTTCCTGTACCGAGAAAAAGTCTCGATGATAATTGTTTTCCTGCTATGGTGAGTGCATTCATCATTTCTTCAACCTCCTCCTACAAAATGAACAAGTTCGATGTTCATTCCATCTTGCACTTTCGTATCTTTCCAGTCCGATCGATCGATGATTACTTCATCCACCTCTGTCACAACCAGCCCTTCTTGCAAACCAAAATGATTCACGACATCCTTTAACGTAACGACATCAAGATCGTGCTGTTCGCCATTTATTTGCAACCTCACTTTTCAATCACCTCACTTGTAATCGCGTGCTGGAATTGTTTACATGTGCCTTTCACATCATCACTTCCTACCACTTCACTAATCACACAAATACGCTTTGCGCCAGCACGTAATACGTCCGAAACATTGTGCAGTTTTATACCTCCAATCGCGACAAATGGAATGGAAATCTCAGAAATCACTTCCTTGATATATTCAGTAGTAACAGGGTCTACCACATCACTTTTGCTATTAGTCGGAAAAATTGGACCCGCACCGATGTAATCAGCTCCTCCCGTTTCTGCAGCACGCGCTTCCTCAATACGGTGAGTAGAAATTCCGATTATTTTATCTGGTCCTATGATCCTTCTTGCCGTTTCTAGAGGCAAATCATCTTGCCCTAAATGGACACCATCTGCATCAACAGCTAACGCGATATCAATATGATCATTCACAATGAACGGGATCCTGTACTTTTTTGTTAATGCTCTTAACTTTAGTGCTTTTTCTAGCACTACTTTTTTTGAATTTGTTTTATCACGAAGCTGAATAATGTCCGCTCCACCCTGAATGGATTCCTCCATTACGTCAACAACATCTCGACCTGGATGAAATTCTTCCCCTGTAATCACATATAGTTGAAACTGATTCATGACTGTCTTCCTCCATATCGTTATAATTTACTTCACATTTCTATAAAACGAGTTAAAAGACGCTAGAACGTGAAAAAACCTCCATTCCGCGTATGGAATGGAGGTAGTATAAACACACCGCTACCGACTTCCCTACGCTGGTATCAACCAGATCAGGTTCAAGGGTAAAAGAAATAACGGTTTCTTTTTCTCAGCCTTCCCTTACATGAAGGCACCCCTAGTCTTAGAAATTATGAAATTACTTTTATTATGACAAAAAAGCTCTTAGAATTCAAGGTTACTATATATACAGTGAAGACAGAAAGATGCCAATCGTATCTTGATATATTTGGTTAAATTGACTAACTGGTAAAGGGTTCTCACCTTTGCCGATTTCAACGGTAAAACCCGGTTTTCTAAAATCCTGTATAAACCAATCCTTGTAACCTGCAAAACTATCAACATTCCGAATAGGTATATAGCCGCTTAATCGAGAAAATTCTGTTACAAGAATTTCGGACTCAGGAGGTTCAAGTCCTTCAAATCCCCAAAAGATTACTTCCCCCTGTGAATGGAATGCTAGCGCTCTGTCAAAATTCTTTCTTTTAGTTAAATCAGCAATAGCGATTGCTTCCGGCTCAGTTAGTGGTGCCTTCCCCGGGTAATTTCTTGGAGAAGGTTTTTTGGGTTTACGCTCAGCTTCTATATCCCATTTTGCCGGGTATTGATTATTTAAATCGACCCCTCGAATGTTCGCTTTCCAACGACTAAATTGGTCACTGCCATTATTAATTTCATTTGCTAAAGAGCGATATGGCTCCTCTTCAGGCAATCCATTGATAACGAGATCGACACCGTCTGGATTAACCATTGGAACGAGAGACAAAGAAGTGGATTCATAAAGTGTGGGAAGATAAACACCACTAAGCTGCTGACTACTTGTTAATTCACGAGCATAATCATCGACAAATTTCATGATCAAAGACGTTGTTAACCACTCATTTGCGTGAAAAGAGCCATTCATGTGAACTTTTTTCTCACCAGTTCCTACCACTAATTCGGGAATAGGTTTTCCCATCACTGTCTCACCTATAAGTCCTTGCTTAATAAATGGGTAGACACCAAGTATTTTTCGTATATCATTAACAAGCGTCCCATAATCATAACTTTGATTAGGGTTTATCAGTGACCATGTGACACGAATGGGAATATTCACTTTCTCACCTGGATTTAGTGAAAATGGATTTTGATCATTTAACAATAAAACACCGTCTAAAGGTGCTCCATACCAACCCGCTATTTTCCATAATGTATCCCCTTTTTTAATGGTATAACTTTTTGTTACATATCCAGGGATCTGTATTTGCTCTCCAATCATTAATTGATCAGGATTTTCAAGGTTGTTACTATCTAATATAAGGCGCAGCGGTATCTGAAAAACACGGCTGTATTTCCAAAGGCTGTCCCCACTTTTCACTCTTATTTTCATCATTTACCCTCCCACATGTCATATCCTTCTTACAATGATATGAGCAAAGAAGGGACTCCTATGCTTCGTGGATAAAGGTTTTCGATTAACAAGATCTACGAAACCATAACCCTTTTAATTTAACAGTGCAAAAAACCACACTTTTTTTAAAAAAGTGTGGTTTTTCAAATGTTCTATTTTTCTAATTTAGCTTCTTGTTCCCCATTATGCTTTCCTAAGAAACGAAGAAGATCGCCGTAAACAATTTTATCTGAATAAGCGAGGTCTGTCTTTGCTTTCTCCATGTATGGTTCACAGGCAGCTTTATCCGTTTCTTCTCCAGTTTCCTTATCATAACAAACATTTTTAGTATATAGGTTTTCTTCTGTAATGAAACTTCCATCACGAAGAATGGTGAAGTTATCCTGTTCTTCAGCGAACAAATCATTACCAAACTTAATCATGTCATTTGTTTCAATTCCAAGAAGGTGCATAATGGTAGGCTTTAGATCTATTTGTCCACCGACTTGTTCCATCACTTTCCCTTTTTGACCAGGGATATGAATGATAAGAGGCACTTTTTGTAATTCAGTCGATTCAAATGGCGTAATGTCTTTTCCTAGAAACTCACCCATTGCTTTATTATGGTTCTCAGAGATTCCATAGTGGTCTCCATACATAACAAAGATTGAATCTTCATAGAGGCCTTCTTCTTTCATGCGCTCAAAGAATTTTTTAACAGCTTCATCCTGATATCGTACAGTGGTGAAATACCGATTGACAGTACCATCATCTGACGTCCACTCTGGAATATATTCATCTTCTGATTCAAGTGTAAATGGAAAATGATTCGTAAGAGTAATGTATTTCGCATAGTAAGGTTCTGGTAGCGTTTCTAAATATTTGATGGATTGATCAAAGAAATATTCATCTTTTAATCCCCATCCGATTGAATTATCAGGCGTGACTGTAAAATCATTGATGTCATAGAACTTATCATACTTAAGAGAATCATACATGACATCACGATTCCAGAAGCTTTTGTTATTCGCATGGAAAACGGCATTGTAGTAACCATTTTCACTCAAAATTTCTGGAGATGCATTATATTCGTTTCCTGAATGCGTAAAGAACACCGCTCCGCTCGGCAGTCCATATAGAGAATTCTCTAAGATAAACTCAGAATCAGAGGTTTTCCCTTGTGCTGTTTGATGATAGAAGTTAGGGAAATAATAACTCTCTTCGATTAGATCGTTAAGGAATGGCGTTATCTCTTTTCCATCCACCTCTTCGTTTATCACGAAGCTTTGTGTGGATTCTAGTGAAACGAGAATAATGTTTTTACCTTCTGCTTTACCAAACATTTTAGGGTTTGGTTCAACATGGTTCGCTTTCACATAGTTTTCAATATCGACAATTTCACTGCCATCAGCAAAGGCTCGCTGTGCTTTTGCTTTCGATTGAAGAACAGCATCATAAACATGATAGTTATAGGTACCGATATATTTGATAAGCATTTCACGATCAAACGTCCGAGTTAAAAGTTGTGGACGCTCAGTTTCAGCAAGTCCGACATTAATGGCAAAAAGAGCTATAGCGCTTGCAAATACAAGTGCGATTTCCTTTTTCTTAACAGCATAACTTTTTGTCTTACGCACAAATAAGTAAGCTGAGAGAAGAATGATATCTAAAAACAATAAGAAATCATACCCGCTTACAAGCTCTGCGATACTGTTGCCAAGTTCACCCATGTTATTCGTCTGAAAAAGTAGTGGTATTGTAATGAAGTCTGTAAATTCACGGTAATAAACGACATTTGCAAACAAAATAAATGAACCAATGAAATCAATGACTAGTAACACTCTATTGCGATATTTAGGTGAGGCAAATAATGCAAAACCGAGGAATAGCAGGACGGAACTAATCGGGTTTAAAAGTAAGATAAACCCTTCCATTTTATTTTCAGGTTCAATGTTAAATGCAAATTCATACACTAGATACGTTTTTAACCACAGCATAACTGCTACTACGAGGAAAAACGAATACTTATTTTGTAGCTTTTTCATGATTTCTTAGTACCTCCTTAGTTGAATATAAGGAAAAGCTACCATATCTTTCTACGACCATACATAATCGCTATGATAGTATGCTTTCGAAATTTAATCAACTAACTTTTGTCCTTATTTTAGTATTTCGTTCAACAATATTTTGATTCTATTTAGTGCGTCCGTTATTAATAACGATTAAGTCGTCCAAAAAGTTTCATCTGTGCAAAAAAATCATAAAAAAAGAAGAGATCAGACTCCACTGATCTCTTCTTTACCCCTGCCACACTAGGAATAAACGCGAACAATTAGGACTATTTCACTATCTTTGTTTTCACTAACCATGCCCCACCGATTACACCGGCATCATTCCCAAGTGTTGCAATGGCAAAATCAGAACCTTCCATCACCCTAGGTAAGGCATATTTTTCAAATTGGTCTTTTAATGGTTTCAATAAAGCATCTCCCGCTTTTGAAACGCCTCCCCCAATGACAATTTTAGACGGGTTTAACGCATTCGCTAGATTAGCAATGGCTAATCCAAGATAGAAGGTGACCTTGTTTACTACCTCTTCAGCATAACCATCACTTGCTTCAGCGGCCTCAAAAATGTCGCGGGAAGTAAGTTGATTTTGTTCCTTATATGTATGATAAAGGACGCTATCCTGATGAGAGTTAAGGTTCTCCATCGCAATACGAACGATACCAGTGGCAGAAGCCACGGTTTCAAGGCATCCGGTTTTACCACAGTTGCACGAAGCACCACCTTCAGGGATGGAGGTAATATGGCCAATCTCTCCAGCCATTCCGTTCGTACCATGAATGATTGTTCCATTTGTAATAATACCACCGCCTACTCCGGTACCAAGCGTTACACAAAGCAAATCACGTGCACCATCTCCAGCCCCTCGCCACATTTCTCCAAGAGCTGCAATATTTGCATCATTATCAATGATAACCGGTAAACCTGTTTCAACTTCTAGCTTGTCTTTTAGGGGGAAGTTTCGCCATCCGATATTCACAGCATGGTAAATAAAGCCTGTTTCCATCTCAATGAATCCCGGTGCTCCCATTCCAATTCCAGCGAACTTTTCTTTGCTTAAGCCCACTTCTTCCATTTTATCGTCAATTGCCTTCGCGATATGCATGGTAATGTGACGACCCGCTTCCGATTTATCTGTTGGAATTTCCCACTTCTCTTTAATTTCTCCGTAAAAATCCAGGAAGGCAAGTTTGATTGTTGTTCCTCCAAGATCAACACCTATTAACCATTTTTCTTCTTTCATCATCATCCACCTTTCTCACTCTTGACTTTACTTTAACGGGAAGCCTTTGTTTTCTAGAAATTTCTTCATATACGTACGAACAGGAGTCGTTAACTTATGAGCCATCATCGTGGTCCATCCCCCTGTACGCTGCCCGGCGGTGCGCTCGTTATAATATGTTGAAATGACATTATCATATTTCATTAATTCCTCTTTAAAAACTTCCTCATTCTGTTCGTATTCATCAACATGATAAATGTTTTCTAGAGGCAACCGCGGTTTCACGTCTGGTTCCTGATCCGGATACCCCACGCAAAGTCCGAATAGTGGTACCACATATTGAGGTAAGTTCAGCAAATCATTTACTTTTTCAAGATCATTTCGAATTCCCCCAATATAACAAATACCTAGACCCATTGATTCAGCAGCTATACTTGCATTTTGCGCTGCAAGAGCCGCATCAATTAATCCTACCATAAATTTTTCAGTTGATTGAACTGTCTCTGTCACATCGGTTCCGTGCATTTCTGAAGTAGCTTGATGGCGATTAAAGTCAGCACAGAATACGAAGAAATGACCATTCTTTTCGACATAACTCTGTCCACCTGCTAGTTCTGCTAATTGCTTCTTCTTCTCCTTATCTTTCACACCTATAATGGAATATGCCTGAATATAGCTTGACGTAGAAGCAGATTGCGCTGCCTTAACCAGTGTATGTATTTGCTCTTCTGATAATGGCTTATCTTTAAACGCTCGTATTGATCGATGAGCGAACATTGTTTCGATCGTTTCATTCATGTTTGTCTCTCTCCTTGTTGGATTCATTTCGTAAAATCATTCTGGCGACAAGGTAATCTTCTTTTTCAATCATTTTCATTTCATATAATTCTTGTACCTCATCTTCCATTAACTCAAGGTCACCAAGTCTACTACCCGTATAAATAATCATGCCATAGCGTTTTAATAGTTGCTGAATATCGTAAAATGTTTTCATTTTCCTCACCATTATTATTATAGCAAGCCACAGCCTTAAAAAAAATCAATACGCACAAAAAGGACACATTCTTAGTAAAGAATGTGTCCTTTAACGATCTGGATCTTTCGGATGAAGCACAGTAGGTCTTCGATTTTTAAGAGGCATTGGCGAGCGAAAAATCACATCTCGAAACGCTCGATAGGAAAACGGGATAAACGGCCATAGGTATGGAATATGAAAAGACTTTGTACGCAATAACAACAGCATCCACAGTGTAAAACCAACAACAAATCCGATCACTCCAAAAGCGGCTGTTAAAACAAGTAATAGTAAACGAAATAGTCGATTGGCAAGGCTTAACTCATATGACGGCGTAGCAAAAGTTCCTAAAGCGGCAAGGGCTAGATATAAAATGACTTCATTAATGAATAAACCAACCTCTACCGCTACTTGGCCAATTAAAATAGCCGATACTAGCCCGAGCGCTGTCGCTAAAGAGGTAGGGGTATGAATCGTCGCCATTCGAAGGATATCGATACCTATCTCAATCAGTAAAAATTGAACAAAAAGGGGTAAGGTTCCCCCTTGATCCACACCAATGAATTGCATATTTGATCCCAGTAACCTTGGATTTGTAGCAAATAAATACCATAGCGGCAAGATAAAAATACCAATCCATACAGCAATGAAGCGAACTAGTCTTAAGTAGGCACCTACAAGTGGCTTTTGGCGATATTCCTCGGCATGTTGCAAGTGATGCCAAAATGTCGTTGGCGTTATCAGTACACTAGGAGAGCCATCTACATAAATGAGAACATGACCTTCGTATAAATGAATAGCAGCAGTATCTGGTCGTTCTGTATACCTTACAAGAGGATACGGATTGAAATGTCGTCCACAAATAAACTCCTCAATCGTTTTTTCCCCCATCGGTAATCCATCAGTATCAATGTTACTAAGAGAGTTCTTAATTCTTTTTACTATTTCAGGGTCTGCTATATCCTCAATGTAACTAATACATATGTCTGTTTTAGACCTTCTACCAACTTGCATATATTCCATTCTTAACGTTTTATCCCTCACTCTTCTCCTCGTCAGTGAGGTGTTAAATACAATCGTTTCAACAAATCCATCTCTAGCCCCTCTTGTTACACGCTCTAAGTCAGGCTCCTGTGGTCCACGAACAGGATATGTTCTTGCATCAATCATGATGACTTCACTCATGCCTTCCACTACAAGAGCTGTCGGACCTGATAGGACAAGATCCATTACCACATCTAGATCTTTCTGCCGATCAATTTCAACGTATGGAATATGCACTTTCATGAGTTTTTCGAGCGGATCGGGTTCAAGCTGCTCGGGCTCAAGTCTGGATAACAACTTCATTAAATAATGTAAAATGTCGTCTTTTACAAAACCATCAATTAAGAACATGGCCATTTTACGACCTGCATAATCCAAATCAAGTTGAATCACATCAAAGCTTTTACCGACTCCTAATTCTTTATGAAGAAAGTCTATATTTTTTTCAAATGAATGACTAACTGGATGAATGATTTCTTTTTGAGACATAGGTCCCCCTCCTCATTTCCATCATTCACCAATTCCTATCGATACATACCTATCAAATCTTTGGGCAATGAAAAGCCAGCCTTCTTTTAGAAAAAGGCTGGCTTTAACTTTAATCGATCATCGGGGATAAAAGATAGCGATAAATAAGATGAGCCGTATGTAGCATCGAATCCTGATGTGTGCGCTCATAAGCGTGGGAAGCATCGATTCCCTGGTCCAATTAGTGCATGGCGAACATCAACACCAGCGCGGATTGCCGCGGAAGCATCTGATCCATAGTAGGGATAAATGTCAAGCTTGTACTCAATATGATGTTCCTCCGCAAGATTGACCAAATGCTCTCTTAGTCGAAAATGATAAGGACCACTTGAATCTTTTGCACAAATGGACACGGTATACTCATCTGACGATTGCCCATCCCCAAGCGCTCCCATATCCACAGCTATGTATTCAACCGTTTCTTCAGGAATATTTGAATTTCCTCCGTATCCTATTTCTTCGTTATTGGAAATTAGAAAATGAGTCGTGTAAGGTAGCGTTTTGTTTTCTTCCTTCAATTTCTCGATATTTGCTAGAAGCAGTGCAACACTTGCTTTATCATCTAAATGCCTTGACTTAATAAAGCCACTATCTGTTAGCTGTACCCGAGGGTCAAAAGAAGTAAAATCGCCAACGCGAATGCCTAATTTCTTCACGTCTTCAGCGTTAGTCACTCGTTCATCCAAGCGCACTTCCATATTTTGTTCATCTCTTTTGATCTCACCATTATTTTTATAAACGTGAACAGACGTCTGATGCAGTAGGATTGTACCAGTAAAACGCTTACCATCCCCGGTAATGATTTCACAGTATTCGCCCTCAATTGCATTAAACCGAAAACCACCTATTAAAGATAAACGAAGACGACCATCGTTCTTAATTTCTTTTACCATAGCTCCAAGAGTATCGACGTGAGCGGTTAACATACGCTGTCGAGAAGAATCAGTACCTTCAATCGAAGCAATTAGTCCACCTTTATGATTTCGTTTCGTTTCTACTCCAAGTTCTTGCATCCTACCTTCCACCCAACTAATCACTTCATCTGTATATCCTGATGGACTTGGAATACTGACTAATTCTTTGGTTGTTTGTAGAAGTTTCTCTGCATGAAACAAATCTTTCATAGCTACCATCCTCTCAAATTAGCTTTCTTTTGGAATAAAACGGTCTTCATATTTTGATTTTCTTCCTCATACATATGATGACAAGCTTATTGAATCGGAGGGTTCCGGATGATCAAAAGAATTCACTACGTTATCATGCTTGGTATGATTGGTTTTTTTGCGCTCATCCTTGTTAATACTAGTGGCAATCCTGTAAGGGAATCATTTACTTACTTCCCTCCCGATCCGGATGTCTCATTTGATTCAGCTAGTACATCTCTCACTATTTTAACGCAGGAAGATGAAGATGAATACACCTTGAACTGGAAGACTGAGTCAACTCTTTCAGAAACGGCGTACCTACGTCAAGATTTATCCTTTCTTTATGAAGAGGGACGTCTAATCGATTCTATGTCCACTTGGAAGGAAAATACCGCAACGATTCGGCAAAAAAAAGAAATTACGAGTGAAGATAGTGGTCATTACGAAGCCCTTACTTACCATTATGGAGAAATTCACTACCCAAATGATGTGATTAAAAGCGCTCAAAAAATGAGCTATAACCAGCTATACGTGATCGATTCCCCTATGACACCACTTGAATCCTTCAAAGAAGCGACAAGTGATGAAGAGAAAGAGTGGCAATATATTCTTGATCATGCGATGGATCAGCAAGCGCAAATGGTTTTTAAATCAATGGTCGCTGAATACAATCTACATCCAGAAGACTACACCATATTGCCACTCAGTTCATTAATTCACTATCAAAATGAGGCACTTCCGGGTTTATCCCGGAAACAAACCATCGATGCCATTGGAGGAATCTGGGAAGGTTTATACAAAAACTACTTCCTCGGCATCTTGCTTCCTAATGGTTCTACTGAAACACCGATTGGAAGTACGATTCCCGTCATCCTCCTTCATAAAGAATCGCCTTATCTGCTTATCCTTTTTCAAACAAAAAGCGGGAAAAACGTTGAATTGATTCAATACCTTAATGAACCTTTGTTAGAAGGTAAAAATCCGGCAGCGCAATAAAGGAAAGTTTTTTGTTAAACAACTAATAGTTGCTTTAATTCATCATAAGAATCGATTTCGTGGACTTCATTTGGAAGCTCCACTTTTTCGTTTCTGGAATTAAAATAAATTGCATCAAACCCAGCTTTCAATGCAGGGTTGATATCATGCTCAAAGGTATCACCTATGTAGAGATAACGACCAGAACGATCATGAACGTAGTGAAAAATAGACGTTCCCGGTTTTTCCATTCCAATAGCTTCAGAAATATAGATGTTTTCCCTAGGAATCCATTGAAACAACTGTAGAGCCTCTATCTTTGCTGTTTGGGTTTCCTTCCCACCGTTCGTAATAATGCCTAGTTCAATTCCTTTCTCTTTTAATATGGTTAAAAGAGAGGCACTCCCGTTATATAGCTCTGCGAAAGTGGCCACTTTTGATTGGTATTCTTCTTGAAACTCTAAGGCCTCTTTTTCAGAGCATGGTAGATCAAAAAATTCGTTCGTTTGACAGAAGCGACTAACTTGATATCGTTCTCTTGACCATTCTCCCTTTTCATAGTACTCCCAAAATTGATCACAATTCGATTTGAAAACAGTGAACCATTTATGAACGGAAAGAGAAGAGCTTTTTTTATGCAACATGGTTTCCGCACAATGTAGAATCGTTTTTTTAAAAGCTTTTTCATGATCGTAAAGGGTATTATCTAAATCAAAATAGATGTGTGTGTACTTCAACTTGAAGCGCCCCCAATCTGATTGAATAATCATCATCACATTCATTTCTTCTTATTTTACTCTTTTCTATTTTTAGAAGAAAGAAAAAACCTCCACCCTATAAGGTAGAGGTTATGATAAAAACGAACTGAAAAGTTTGTTTCGTACACCTGGGAATTTTAACGAGTTGCCGACGACAAAGCGCCTAATAACCGCAACTCCCAGCAAACCATTTAACAATCGATAGCGGTATTCATACATGACGACTACTAAAGATAAGAGAACAAGTACCTTCGTTATTTTCATCATATTCCTCCTGAAACTGTACTATACTTCTACTGTTTGCAGGTAATCCCGTTTTTATCCGTGCGTTTTTGGAACTGTCACTTCGATTTTCTTGTTATTCCAATAGCCAAGGATAACGGTGAATAGTGGTGAGAGCCATAAGAAGAGTGCAAAAGGCAAGTAAGCAAGTACCGATACACCAAGTGTTTCTGCAAAAAAAGCGCCGGAAACACCCCAAGGTATTAGTGGATTGACAAGTGTACCCGCATCTTCGAGCGTTCGTGATAGAAATTTACGATCAATGCCGGCTTTGTCATAAAAAGGCTCAAACGTTTGACCAGGAAGTAGAATAGATAAATACTGTTCACCGGTTAACAAATTCACTCCAATAGCAGATGTTGCTGTGGCTGAAATCAAATGACCGCGCCTATTTAAAAGCTTTGTTAAGCCGCTCATGAGCGATTGAATGATTCCCATTGCCTGAAGTACGCCTCCAAGTGCAAGTGCTAAAATAATGAGCGATACACTCCACATCATTGATTGAAGTCCACCTCTATTAACAATTCCATTGACAAGCTCGCTAGGTGTTTCGCTAGCAAATCCGTTTTGCATTGTTCCGATAATAGAAGTTGCCGAATAGATCCCTTGTGTTAGCATGGCCACAATAATTCCTGCAAGTAATCCAGCAAATAAAGTGACGAGAACTGGCACCCTTTTTACTGCAAGTACAAGCACGATTAAGGGGGGAGCTAACGTCCATAACGATATTGTAAATTCATTTTGCAGGACCATCATCGCTTCGTTAAGATCATCTGGTTTAACGGAAGATGACAAATTTTTACTCATAATAAAAAAGAAAATAATCGTTACAATAATAGCTGGAATCGTTGTTTGCATCATATGTCGAATATGGGTAAATAAGTCTACTCTTGCTACTGCTGGAGCAAAGTTAGTTGTGTCCGAGAGTGGTGACATCTTATCACCGAAACATGCACCGGAAATAACTGCTCCAGCTGCAAGAGCAGGATTAACGCCCATTGCTGCTCCAATTCCCATCATTGCTACCCCAATCGTACCAATTGTCGTAAATGAACTGCCTGTAAAAGTCGATACAATAATCGTCACCACCAACGCACTGATGAGAAACCACTCAGGTTGGATAAATCGAAGGCCTCCGTACAATAATGTCGGGACCGTACCACTCTGCATCCACACAGCGATCATCATTCCTACAACAAAAAGAATAAGAATTGGTTTTAATCCCGTCGTAATACTTTGTAGTAAAGCCTTCTCGATCTCTTCCCACTTCATACCAAGAAGCAATCCCAAAACCCCCATTCCTACTACCCCAGCAAGAAGAGGAATATGCGGTTCTACTTTTAAGCCAATAATACTAAACAACATCCAGCTCATTAATAGCGCAATGACAACTAGCGCCATTGGAAATGATATTTTTTTCATGATCTTTCTCTCCCTCAATCTATATTCTCTCGCACCTTAGTTTTGCTCTATCTTTATTTTTCCATTAAAAAAAGCCCTTCATCAGTTGAAGGGACGAATTTCTTCGCGGTACCACCCTTTTTGACAGCCTTAACTGCCCACTTATATCCCCCTTAACGGGAGGACGCCGCGTACTTCGCTCATCAGATGTAATTTCACTTTTAGACGCTCTGGTTTACAGCAACCACCAGATCTCTACTGCTGCTCTTCTAAAGAAGCTACTTGTCTGAATCTTCGCTTTTGTACTTTTATGCTTTTGTGCGTTTAAGTAACATTGTTATTCTATAATTGAATCTGAGGCATGTCAAGAATAAGAATGGAGATGTAAAAAAGCACCAGCCACAGGGCTGCTGCTTTTTTACATACCAATATACCTTGCATAAAGTGCTTTTGCTCTACCACTATCTTCTGTTCCTTGAATCAGTACCCGTCCATCTGGGAATAGCACGAGTCTTTCTCCTTCTTCAAGTTGTGCTTTAAGTAAGAAGGGGGTTTTCTTCACTTTTGACGTTTTTTCTAGCTTTAATGCCCATTCTTTTAAATCAAAGTGACTTTCTAACTGGATTTGAATCGTTTCTCTCCCACACAGTGAGGTGATATCCTGCTTTGCTCCACCTTTTAATGATGGATACTCATTTGTTTGACAAGTTGGACATCCTTGTTTGGGTGATGAAAATTTCATTGCATAGCTATGATTGTGCCATATATCCATTGTGATTAAGCTTCTATGAAGCTTCTCACGATTACCCGCTATATATTTCATAACCTCCGTTACCTGATACGATGCAATAATATCTACGATAGGAGAGATCACACCGATTGTGTCACAAGTCTCACCTGTCGTTCCTTCTCCCCCCTGAATAAAGCAACGAAGGCACGGTGTTTCACCAGGGACAAATAGTGCTGTCATTCCTCTTGAACTAACTGCACCACCATAAACGAACGGAATATTATATTTGAAACAAGCATCATTCAGAAGAAATCGAGTTGAAAAATTATCTGTGCCATCCATAACAAAGTCTACATCTTCTATTAGCTTACTTACATTACTTGCGTTAACATCCACTACCATTGCATCAATTTCAACTGAGGAGTTCATTTTTTCTAGTTTCTTTTTTGCTGCAATTGTTTTCGGTAACGCTGCAGCCACATCCTCTTCATCAAATAACATCTGCCTTTGAAGATTACTTTGCTCGACATAATCACGATCGACAATCCTTATATAACCAAATCCTGCGCGAACAAGGTGATTCGCTATAGCGGTGCCAAGTGCCCCCATCCCAACAATAATGGCACGTGATTGACTGAAATTCTTTTGCCCTTCTTCGCCTATAGGAGCAAAAAGCATTTGTCTAGAATATCTTTTGAAGTCACCCATTTAATCTGTCTCCTTTTTGAACTAGGTTATGCTCTTCTCTAGTATTTACATTTAAAAATTGATTTTTGTATTTCTCAACATCGACATAAAGTGTATCAATAGATTCGAGGAGATCATTCATTCTTCTTCTCCCTGTTAGAAGAAGTTGTTCAATAATTGGTTGACATGAAGCATGGTAAATCGCACAAAGAGGCTGGCGTCTGCCATTACTGACAGGTACGACCGCCACAGCAGTAGGGTGGTTATTCAATTCTTCTATTAGAAGAGAGAATAACCCTTCCGTTACTAACGGCATATCACAAGCTACTGTAAAATAATAATCCCCATTCGTATGAGTCATCCCAGTATAAATGCCTGCTAGCGGCCCCATTCCCTGAAAAGCTTCCTCATCTTTCATTACTTTCATATTTCTAGCTGTCTCCAAATTGAATTTCTCTAGTAAATTCGCTTTCGTAACAATGATCGCTTCATCTATAACAGGATTGAGTTGATGAAGTACCACTTGATAAAAAGGTTTATTGTGAAAAACCGCAAATGCTTTTGGTGATCCAAATCTTCGAGACTCTCCTCCTGCAAGCAAGATACCTATTATTCTCATAATAACCATGCACCTCCTATAAGACCCCCAATTACTGAAGAAACGAAATTAACTACATCATTATTAAAACCTTTTATGCCAGTAAGTTTAACCGTTTGCTTCCCACAATGAGTGCGGCGCTCAGTTCTTTTTCCACATTCTGGACACTGAAACTCCTCCTGTATGGTTGCTCCAATCAGCGTATCGCTTAAACAACCGACAAAACCAGCAAACGTCACAACAGCTGCCGCTTGATAGGAGAGGTTAAAAACGAAAGAACCGACTACACCAATTAAACCCGATCCAAGAAAAGACGCCACGATCCCCAGCATACTTACTGCGCCAGAAGTGCCTGCTGGAACGATTTTTAGTGTTTTTATATGAAGTGGTTTTCGTGATGAAAGAACACCAAGTTCAGATGCCCACGTATCAGAATTAGAAGTGGCAATCGCACTTAACAAAATTAACGTCCATACCTCTTTAGGAAAAATGACCATCATCAATCCAGCTAAAGCAGCCACCCCTCCATTGGCAAGAACCTGATACTGATCTCTCGATGAACCCTTTTCTACAATTTCATCGATACCATGTTTTTGTTCCGATTGATATTTACTCCAAATCGTGGAAGATAGAAAAAAGATACCGAGAAGTAAAAGTCCCTTCCAGGCAAAGCCAAGCGCGATCATACACCCAACGCCCGTAGCAGCTAGCGCACCTTTTTTCGAAAGCGCTTGAACTTTGTAACCTAGAAAACCTGTCAGAGCACTAATAAAAAAATAAATAATCATATTATGTTAACAGTTTGTTCATTTGTAATAATCGCTTCTACGGGAATATCAAACGATTCGGTTGGCACTTTTTCTACAACTTGAAATTCATATGCAAGGGAAACAGTTGAGTTTGCATATTTCTTCAAGTATCGATCATAGTAGCCTCCGCCAAATCCGATTCTAAAGCCATGCCGATCAAAAATAAGTCCTGGTACAAGCAATAGATCTATTTCCTCAGGAGGACATAGCGCTGTTTGATCAGGACGTGGTTCGTCCAAATCAAAATACGCTTTCTCTAATTGATCCCACTCTGTTAGATAATGAAAGGTCATCTGTTTTGTCTTGGGATCGCATTTTGGAACTGCTACTCTTTTGCCATCAGTCCATGCTTTTTCAATAATTTCTTTTGTATTTATTTCACCTTTCATTGCAACTGTTAACCCAATGGTTTCTGCTGTAGTGTAAGGTTCATATGTATAGAGACGGTTTAAAATTTGTTGATCGAGAAGTGCTTTTTCTTCAGCACGAATTTCGTTTATTTTCAATTTCATCTTCGTTCGCCACTCATGTTTTGATTGCATCATCATTCCTCCTCATTTCCTCTCTTACTAGTCTACGGGAAAATGTGCAAATAAAAAAGCAGTAGGATATCCTACTGCTTACTTAGTTTCGCGATGTAACGTCTGCTTTTTAAGTCTTGGGCTGTATTTTTTAAGTTCAAGACGATCAGGGTTAGTACGTTTGTTCTTCGTCGTGATGTAGTTACGATCGCCTGTTTCAGTGCAAGCCAATGTAATTTGTACGCGCATGAATATCCCTCCAAATCCTATCAAACTGTTCATTTAACAACATACTTCATTATGATAACAAACAATTCTCTTTCAATCAAGTTGTTTTTATTGAGGAAAGAGCTTCATATTTCTCAAGGTAATCTTTCACAACATCAACATATGTGGCATGTGACCATGTAAGCGGGGCGACAGACAGAGGTTTCCCCGAATAAGGATGAACTTGCTCTGGTAGTATACCACTAGATAGCGCCTGTTGATAGACCCAATTAATATGCGTTTTCGCTTCGCGTAGCTGTTCCAGAGATTGAGCGAGCGAAATCTTCCATTTAGCGATCCATAGAGTACAAATCACCCATGGATTACCTGGCACTTCTTCAACATTTTGAGATTGTTGAAAATAATAATCACTCACATAACGTGCTACCCCGCCAATGCTTGTTTTTACAGAAAGTCTATTTTCAATCTCCTCCATCGTACGAACCATTCGAGGATCATCAGCAGAAAAAACCCCGAATGCGAATAAACCAAATAAGCTACTTTCTATCGTGTAATCTTTGGTTATCTCACCCGTTTCATTATTTCGATAAAGCCCTCTTAAAAAGCAGGAACGTGTTTCGTCATACAAATGAACTTCTATCCCCTTTTTAATTCGCTCTGCCCCTTTATAATAGCTCTCCGCACGATCATCTTCGCCAAACAGCCTGGCGAATGAATGAGCAGCCATTAGACCACCATAACAGGCAGAAGCGGTAAAACTAAAAATACCAAATCTTTCTTCCCAAAGATCGTATGAAGGAAGAGGCAAATCAAGCGTTTCATCCATGAATTGTAGTAGAAACTTCGCGCCTGGCCGTACTAAAAACTTATAAAGCGATTGAGCAAACTCGATATCACCTGTTGATTGGTAATGTTCCCAGAACGCCCAGAGAACAAGAGCTGTCTCATCTTCTTGTATTGGAAGCTGAGGTTGCTTCAAACGATCGATGTAGGGATGCCAGCTCGATCCTACAGAGCCATCAGGATTGTATTTATGATGTAAATAGCCTTCTTTTGAAAGAAGTTCTGCGCAGCAGCGATAAAAGTTCGTAACCATGCCATGATACCCGGCTTTAGACATAGCAGAAGCTATGAGCGCACCATCTCTTGGCCACATATAGCTGTAGTGATCGCGATTGTAATGTAAAATATCTGAATCGTTCGCTGCAATAATCGTGCCATTCTGATTGGTTTGAGTACGAACAATTAATAAGCTTCTTTTATAAAGTGAAAGAAGATCTGGTCCTAGGTCCGTCTCTGGTAAGACCGACTTATTTACCCAACGATTCCAGTACATTCGAATTTTTTCAACAGTTAACTGTGTTCCAATCTCACTTACATATTCATGAATGCTACTAACTTCTTCTTTCGTTCTCCCCACTGTCATCCAATAATAGGCGGTTTTTGAACAGTTTGGTTCAAGTTTTGTTTCAAGTGAAAAGGTACTATCGACTGACCCTTGCGCAATTGGGTTTTCATGAAGATGGCCATCCTCAGCATCTCGCCAAGTTCCCTCGGCAGCTTGAAAGCGTTTCACACCGGTTGTATATTGTTTGATACCTGCTCCATCTATTTCGCCGTTAAATAAAAAATACCGATAGCGTTTGTAGTGGATGACTGCCTTTGTTTCTGGACAATAATAGGCTGTGTCTCCCACTTCTGTTTCGTAAATATTTAAATCTTGATGAAAGAAAAGTCTTACATCGCGACTTTGATTTTCTAGATTAAATATCGTAATTTTACGAATCATTAACATTTCGCGTTGATGAACGCCTTCTTCAAAAACAAGTTTAATTCCAAGATGAGGATGCACCGCAGTGCTATACGTAACGAGTGTGTCTAGATCGTAATTTGGTCGAATATCCCATTCCGATGAGTGAAGCCATGAGAATTTCCCATCAACCCAAACGCCAATTCGGTTGGCGTGACCTTGAACATGATTTTGTTGTCCCACATAAGGATAGTAAATATCTCGAATTTGAAGAAACTGATCCATATTAATAAGCAGTTGACCGTTTCCAATCACTAAGTGTCTTGGCATCTTGCTCCCCCCCTATCCAGCTCCTACACTAGTCTATTGCAGAAATGGACAGGTCATTACTCAGGTCCTTATATAAAAATAAAAAACCGCTCGGAGGCGGTTTTTTATTCAGCATCTTCTTTGTATCCAATTGGTTTCTTTGCTTCTTCTTTTAAATCGAAATAAGCATCCAAGACACGTCCACCAATTTTTTTATTTACATAACCAGATGAGGAATCATTCACTTCTGGAATAACAACCGAAATTGCTACTTCAGGGTTGTTATAAGGGGCATAACCGACAAGGGTTAAATTATAGCCATCCCCAATTTGTGCAGTACCAGTTTTTCCTGCTGCTTGATAATCATCACTTTGGAAATATGGATAATGTGTACCCGCAGTACCGTTTGCTGTATTCATTACCATCCACATCCCCTTTTGAACATGTGCAACTTCGTCTTCACTCATTTTTATTTTATTTAGGACTTGAGGGGTATTTTGAAAAAGAATGGTATTAGACAAGCCATCTTTTTCAGAAGGTTCATGAACTTCTTTTAGAATATGAGGTTCAATGCGATACCCTCCATTAGCAATAGTAGAAGTATATTGAGCCATTTGCATAGGCGTATAGGTATCATACTGTCCTATTGCAAAATCAAGAATTTTCCCAAACTCACTCAGACCACCATTTAATCCTGCACTTTCCCCAGGTAAGTCAACCCCTGTTTTCACACCTAGCCCAAACTGAGAGAAGGATTCTTTTAGTTCATCATAGGCTTTCGGGTCATAACTGCTACTTTCGTAAGGAGCATAATCATAGCCAGCCATTTCCATGGCAACTTTCCACATATAAACGTTTGAAGATCGTTGTAATGCAACAAGGTCTGAAATTGGCCCCATCGCATTAGCTGTATAGGATGACTTTTTACCTTCGTCTTTAAAGTATAATACTTCGTCCACAAGGGTTGAATTAGGCTGAATAACGCCATACTGATAACCTGTTAACACCGTTGCTCCCTTAACAGTCGACCCCATGGCATACGAATCCCCAATCACTCCAAAAGTACGGTCTTTGAACTTCCCATTGCTATATTCTTTACCTGCTAGCGAAAGGATTTCACCGGTATTTGGATCCATCATGACAACATAGCCTCTCGATGCTCCATATTGCCTCGCATCGCTAAGCTCCTCATCAAGAATTTTCTCGACTTCTTTTTGAAGGTCAATATCTAGTGAAAGAACCAAATCATTTCCTCTTTGTCCTTCAATTACCTTTGGTTCACCTATTGGTTCACCAGATTTATCTGTGACGTAGGTTTGCTTTTCTTTTTGCCCTTTTAAATATTCTTCATATTCTTTTTCCAGATAGCTGATCCCAACTTTATCGTTTCGATCATAATCTCTTAACCCAAAATAATTCAGTTCATCTTTAGGGATTGGCCCTACTCTGCCAAAAATAGTTTGCAACGTATCTCCATAAGGATATTCTCGAGTGGCATCAGCTTGTATTTCGATACCCGGTAACGAACCAAGATTTTCACTGATCTTTGCAATTTCATCCTCTGTCAAACCGATTTTGATTGTTTGAGATGATAAAGCATATCCAGTATCCATTGCCCTTTTTATCGCTGCCACTTCTAACTCTTCCGGATTGTTTTTTATCGCGTCTAAGTCATTATCAGTGATGCGGTCGATCTGGAGTTGATACGCTTCACTCGTCTCCAATTCTTCCCATTCTTTATCAGTCAATTTTTTCTTCGCCTTATCTGGATTCGTAACGATCCAATAATCTTTAAGGTCTCGATCGATGATATCATCTGTATCTTTATCGATATAACCTGCTAATTTTCGTGCTAATTCGAGTCTTTCTGCTTGTTTTGTATTTTGTGTGCGAATATATGTAAGCGCAAACTCTGGATTATTATCGACAAGAACTCGTCCATAACGGTCATACATTTTCCCACGAGGTGCAGTTGATTCTGCCGTCACGTTCTCAGTTTGTTCAGAAACACGCTCGTATTCTTCTCCATTTACGATCTGAATAACACCAAGTCGAAGAATTAAAGTAGAAAACAAAAGGAATACAGATAAAAACAATATATTTAGCCTAAAAGGTACATGATTTTTCTTTTTCTTAGCTTTCACGGTAGACTCCCTTCCCTCAAACAAATATAGACACCTGTTCCAGACAGGTGTCTCTGATCTCTCTTCTCCTTACTATACTTAGTGATCATAAAAAAGTAAAGGGACTAATGAGCTATTGTAACTGGTCAGGAGAAGGGTCAGGTATCGTTGCAGAAGTTGCTTGTAGCCTTCTCACAAACAGATAAATAAATGTATGCCCTGCTCCGACAATTAACAATAAGATGGGAATGCTTTTTTCATCGTTAAACAGCTTCACTGTTAACAGAAACAAGAGAATGGAAACAATCCGTCCTAGGTTTAAGTAAACCTCTCGAACAACAATATACTCAATGCGCATTTCTGCAGCATTCCATGCCTTACCAATGACGTCATACGTAAGTGAAATGTACGGAACAAGTAGAAGTGGATAAGCAAGAGAAATACACACGCCATACGTTAACAATCGGGCAAACGTTAAATCTGTGACGAGCAGGAAAACTGATGCATAGAGAATGAGCCCACCATATAAAATGGCTTTTTTACGGAACCTCGGCTTTATAAGACGCGTAGCCAAATAGTAGGCTAAAAAAGATACTGCAGAATTCACGAGTCCAAATGTTCCGATCGCTAATTCACTCTCTGTCGTAATAAAAACGAGGACTACAATAATAAAAATAAAGGTGCCTTCTCGTATTCCTTGAAAAAAATGAGCGTGCAAGATATTTAGCCAATCGGTATTAACTTTTCTTTCTTGAAAAATTCGCGTAAAAGAAAAATTCCCTTTCGCAGAACGACGTTCAAGAAAAAAGCTTAAAATAACAGCGGCAAAAAACAACGCAAGCGATACGCCAAAAATCACTTTATATCCTGTAAATGCCTCAAGACTTGAAATGATGACACCGGCAAATATCGGACCAATCATACCTGCAAATGAGGTAAGTAAACCGAGAAAGCCATTAAAAAAATCCCTGGTTTCTGGCTCCGTAATCTCAAATGTTAACACATTGAAGGCCAGCCAATAAAAACCAAATCCAATTCCAAGTAGGGCGCCAAGTAAGACCAGCAAATGACTCGCATTCTGACCTAATGAAAGAACAGTTATATAAAATAGAGCTAGAAAGATGACACCAATTCTTAAGACGATCACTCTGTCCATTTTCTTCGCCCATCTTCCCGCAAGGATAAAGGTTAATGGCTGGCTAATCACAGCGGCAAGATTGTATATACCGATATCCGCAAACTCTCCAGACTGCTTCCACAAATACACATTCACAAACGTATTTGAAAGTGCGATGCTTAGAGCATATAAACCACCGATTGTTAGCAATAACAATAAATCCCTTGTTACTTCTATCTCACCGATCATATGTTTTATCACTTTCATCTGAAACTCCCCTTTTTTCATCCACCCTTATTTTGACTTAATTCCTGCTCGTTATGCGGACGAATCAAAAAGGATAAACTATGTTTAAAAGGGGACTGTTATGTATTATTTTCTATATCGAACGGACGATCTTAATGAAAAGCTTCGTGATGAGCTACTTCACCGCATTGAATTCGCGGTAAGTAAAGAGGAAAATGCTTACTTCATAAATAAAACGACACACTATTTGACGGTCAACTATCAAAATGAACCGATCTCAATAACCATCTCAGACAAACAAATCCTTCTTTGTTCACCTAACGATTTTGAAAATGGGTGTAGCTTCACCGATTTTTTAATCAATTATCTATTAGATTTTTTTGGACCAATCTATACATTGATTGAATAATAATAAGAAACCCCCTGGCATTTCTGCCAGGGGGTTTTCCTCAATCGTATTATTTAGCTGCTTCGTAGCGCTTAGCAACTTCATCCCAGTTAACAACATTCCAAAATGCACTAATGTAATCTGGGCGTTTGTTTTGATACTTAAGGTAGTAAGCATGCTCCCAAACGTCTAGGCCAAGGATCGGTGTAACACCTTCCATAACTGGAGTATCTTGGTTAGGTGTGCTTGTTACTTCAAGCTCTCCGCCTTTTACTACTAGCCAAGCCCAACCTGAACCAAATCGGCCAGCAGCAGCATTAGCAAATTCTTCTTTAAAGCTTTCAAAGCTACCAAATTTCTTTTTAATCGCTTCGCTTAGATCACCAGATGGCTCTCCACCGCCGTTAGGGCTTAGAAGTTGCCAGAAAAGTGAGTGGTTCGCGTGTCCGCCACCATTGTTACGTACAGCAGTGCGAATGCCTTCAGGAAGTGCATCTAGATTGCCAAGAAGATCTTCCAAGCTTTTTGATACATGCTCCTCGTGACCTTCAAGCGCACCGTTTAATTTTGTTACATATGCGTTGTGGTGCTTGTCGTGGTGGATCTTCATTGTTTCTTCGTCGATGTGTGGTTCTAGTGCATTGTAGTCGTAAGGTAGTTCTGGTAGTTCAAATTTAGCCATTGTGAATCTCCTCCTTAAATTAATATGTAACTTGCTGTCAGGGCAACGTTCATTGCCACTTGAACATGATGTCGTCACAAGTTTACACTAGCAGATTTTTCATGGGTTTTCAAATAATAAACCTTTGAATTACCGCAACACAAGTAAAGTTTCCCCACGAACAATGGAATTAAACATATGAACAGAGAAAACACAAAAAAACTCGCCATGTCATGACGAGTGGGATCTTTATTGAGTGGTGGCTCCGGACGGAATCGAACCGCCGACACGAGGATTTTCAGTCCTCTGCTCTACCGACTGAGCTACAGAGCCAATATGTATAACGAGTATTTGAGACATTTTATTTCTATTTATGTATTGTGCTATTACGTTTAATTGCAATAAAACCTAGTTATGAGTTTAGGTTGCCCCTAAAGGGACTACAATAAAAATTTAACAAGAAGCATATTCGACGCAGGTAAATTTTTGGTTGCGGGGGCAGGATTTGAACCTGCGACCTTTGGGTTATGAGCCCAACGAGCTACCGAACTGCTCCACCCCGCGATAATATAAATCTAATGATGCTACACCTGCTTCACTATGCTGTGCACTGTTTCTTCCTCTACAAGGCAATGCTTCGATGCGTATCCGTCGAAACAACTCGATGTTGATTCATTGATGTAACGCTCGTTGCTCCACCCCGCGATAATATGAATGTTATGATGCTGCACCTTTTCTCGCAAACCATTTTTAGAAAAATGGAGGAGGAAGAGGGATTCGAACCCCCGCGGGCGACTAAGCCCCTGTCGGTTTTCAAGACCGATCCCTTCAGCCAGACTTGGGTATTCCTCCGATATGCATTTGGTGGACCCTGCAGGACTCGAACCTGCGACCGGACGGTTATGAGCCGTCAGCTCTAACCAGCTGAGCTAAGGGTCCTTATGTAATAAGTGGGGCGGCTGATGGGAATTGAACCCACGAATGCCGGAATCACAATCCGGTGCGTTAACCACTTCGCCACAACCGCCATGTTGTATCGTTAAAATTAATGGTAGCGGCGGAGGGGATCGAACCCCCGACCTCACGGGTATGAACCGTACGCTCTAGCCAGCTGAGCTACACCGCCATATGGCTCCACAGGTAGGATTCGAACCTACGACCGATCGGTTAACAGCCGATAGCTCTACCACTGAGCTACTGTGGAATATCTCTTAACGACAAGAACTAATATACCATATATTTTAAAGAAGCGTCAATACGTTTTTAAAATTAAATTGCAAAGTATTTAAAAACAATGATAGAAACACTATACCACTCATTTATTTTACCAGCAATAACTACAAAACATAGACTAAAAATACAATGATCATTATGGCTTGTAGCACGCCTTTCATTACTGCACCACCAAGAAAACCGAGCAAAGATCCTACTCCAACTTGTACAGACTCTTTGAATGGTTTTCGATGAATCAGTAACTCTGCTACCACCGCTCCTATAAAAGGTCCAAGAATAATCCCAGCGAATGGAATAATGAACGGGCCAATCAACAAACCGATTGTACTCCCCCAAATCGCTGCTTTCGATCCTCCATACTTTTTGACACCAAATAAATTACTCGCATAATCTGCCACGAATAATAAAAGAGTAAGTAATACCTGAATGACCCAGAAAGAAACAGTCAATGAATCAAAAGCATAAAAAATACCATACAAAACAAAACCAACATAAATAAATAGGACCGCTGGAATGATTGGATAAATTAAACCGATAAACGCAATCGTAAATGACACAATGATCAGTGCCCAAATTAGAATATCCATACCTTCATCCTCCTCAACTTTAGTCTATTTTATCGGATTTTCTAATTACCTTCTATATAATCATATAAAAATTCTCTACAAAAATAAAAAGAAGCAGAGGTTTCCTTTTCCCTCTGCTTCCAATGGTTATTCTTCTCCAATAACAGCTTCTGCGATATTCACCGCATGATCACCAATACGCTCTAGGTTACTAATGATATCAACAAAAACGATTCCAGCACTTCCAGTGCATTCCCCTTCATTTAGACGAAGGATATGCTGCTTACGAAGTGTTCTTTCCATTTTGTCAATCTTATCTTCAAGCTTCACAACTTCCTGCGCCTTAGCTACATCCCATTTATCGAGGGCATCAAAAGCTTCATTAAGTGCAGAAAGTGTCAGATTAAACATTTCATCAAGGTCTTTCATGGCAACGTCCGTCATTTTCACTTTGTTGCTGATTTGATAATCAACCAGTTCTACAACATTCTCCATGTGATCACCAATACGCTCGATATCTCGAACAGAGTCCATTAACATACCGTGTCGTGTTGATTCATCTCCAGATAGAGAAGTTGCTGATAGCTGAATGAGGTAGTCTGTAATCTTATTATCTAGATTGTTAATCGCTTCTTCATACTGAGCCGTTTTTTCTGCGCTCTTTTGACTTTTGGATATTAGATAGTTAGACGCTTCCTTAACACCTTTATAAGCAAATTCACTCATTCGAATTACTTCTTCTTTGGCCTGTCCTAATGCGACCGAAGGAGAACGCTCAATGAATACTGGATCCAGGTGTTTTGGTTTATATTCAATCGTTGCATCATCACCAGGTATAATTTTCGTAACAAGAAATGCAAGCCCAGCAATGAATGGGAATTGTATCACTGTATTCGTAATATTAAAGATACCGTGTCCGAATGCAATTGTCATTTCTGGTGTCAAATTTAACGAATCTCTAAGAAACTCAATAAATGGTGTATAGGCGAACAAGAAGATTAAAAATATCGCCGTACCAATTAAATTAAAAATAACGTGAGTCAGCGCTGTGCGTCGAGCTGCAACAGAGGCACCGATCGAAGCAAGAACTGCTGTAATTGTTGTTCCAATGTTATCTCCAAACAAAACTGGTAACGCAGCTTGAATATCCATCGCATTCTGCGAATAAAGCCCTTGTAATACACCGATTGTTGCACTGGAACTTTGAACAATCACTGTAAATACTGTCCCAATTACAACGCCTAATAATGGGTTCGAACTCATGCTCAATGTGAGTTCATGGAAAGCTTCGAGAGTACGAAGTGGTTTCATACCTGTACTCATTAATTCAAGTCCAAAGAATAACGCTCCAAAACCAAATACAATTTGTCCTGCATAATTAATTTTCTTGTTTTTAAAGAAGAAAATTAATAGTGAACCGATCGCAATGATTGGCAGGGCGTAATCTTTAATAGGAAAACCAATAATAAATGCTGTAACAGTTGTTCCAATGTTTGCTCCCATTACAACGCCAATCGCTTGCTTTAGAGTCATAAATCCTGCGTTAACAAGACCGACTGTTAAAACCGTTGTTCCTGAACTACTTTGGATGAGAATCGTAACAATGATCCCGGCGAGTACGCCCATAAATGGGTTCGTCGTGAAGCGATCAAGAATGTCTCTTAATCGATCACCTGCTGATCGTTGAAGGCCATCTCCCATATACTTTAGTCCAAACAGGAAAATACCAAGACCTCCCACAAACTGAAAGATCATCTCCTGAACGTTGAGTTCCATCATTTCAACCCCTTGCACCATGTTTTATTTTTTTCGACAATACTCAACAAAGTCCCTTGTCTATTATCTACATCGCTACCCTCTTTGTAAAGAGTTAATATAGAATTGTAAAGATATTATGGATGAACCAACTTTATTTCAAGAAAGTTTCAGTAAGTTTATTGTTCCCTTCTCCTTTTATAAGATAAACTGGATGAGGGGATAAACTTCACTCACCTAGAAAGGAGATTCTTTATTTGAACATTTTTAAACAGCTTTATTATAGCCTATTCTCGCCTAAAATGATGGCGCGGTTTCGGTTTCAAAAACTAGGAAAACCAATCTTGTATGTCTTTCTCCTTATGCTTCTATCATCCGTACCGATAGGCATCATGACTGCCGTTTCGTTTACAGATGCTTACGAAAATCTAAAAGCACATATGTCAGAATTACCTGACTTCACGTTAGAAGATGGCTCCTTATCAAGCGAGCAGTCAGACCCACTCATAAAAGACGAAGATGAGAAAACATTTATTTTTGATGCAACAGGTGAAATTAAACCTGATGATATGGATTCATATGATTCAGCTATAGCCTTCCTAAAAGATCGAATCATCGTCATGGACACGGGAACTAGGCAGGAGTTTGATTACAGTAATTTCAGCTCAATGACGTTTACGAAACAAGATGTTAATGAACTCACTAACAATCTGGATGATTTGTTGCCTATTTTTATCCCACTCTTAATCTTTGTAGTCTATTTATTCCAGACAGGTCTCAAATTTATTGGAATTACCGTATTAGCAACAATTGGGTTATTGCTAAAGTCTCTTGTCAGCAGAAAAGCCTCTTATAAACAGCTTTGGATTCTATCCGTTTATTCGGTTACGATCCCAACCTTATTTTTTACGATTATGGCTTTAATAAAAACAACTGTACCATTTGGATTTCTTCTCTACTGGTTTGTCGCAATCATGCTACTATACCTAACAATTAAAGAAATCCCTCTTCCAAAAAAGCGCGTCACAAACGAACGGCCAAACGATTCATCTGAAGAAAAATTTTGATTATTTCCTCAAATCACTTGCAATTCGCTTTAAAGTGATGTAGATTATGAAAAAAGCGACACAACAAAATTCCATATACTTTCAATTCTTATCAAGAGAAGCAGAGGGACTGGCCCAATGAAGCTTCAGCAACCACCGGATATTTTTCTGGAAAGGTGCTAATTCCAGCAAGTTGAACTCAACTTGGAAGATAAGAAGAAGAGCAACCAAAGTCTTCTTCTTATAGAGGGCTTTTTTTTATTGCCCTTACTTATAGAAAAGGAGATTGATTATGTCAAATAACCATTATCATACGTTACTTGCACAGTTAGGTAATAAATCAGATCCCATCACAGGGGCCGTGAATCCTCCCGTTTATTTCTCTACTTCCTATAGACATGAAGGGATTGGCGAATCCACAGGTTTTGACTATTCGAGGACGAAAAACCCAACTCGTTCAATTCTCGAGTCTGCTGTAGCTAAACTCGAACACGGGGATCAAGGTTTCGCCTTTAGTTCTGGGATGTCAGCCATTCAAGCGATTATCTCACTTTTTAATAGCGGTGATCATATTCTCGTTTCAGATGACCTCTATGGAGGCACCTATCGATTATTCGCCCACGCTGAAAAGCATTTCAACTTATCGTTCACTTATTTCGATAGCCAACATATCGAGACGATTTCACCATTGATAAAGCAGTCAACAAGGGCCATTTTTATCGAAAACCCTTCAAATCCGCTAATGAAAATAACAGATGTTGAAAAAATCGTATCCATTGCCAAAACATACAATTTACTGACTATCGTGGACAATACGCTCTTCACTCCCCTTCTCCAAAATCCTCTCCTACTGGGAGCTGATATCGTTATCCACAGTGCTACGAAATACCTTGGGGGTCATAATGACGTGCTCGCAGGTCTTATCATTGCCAAAGGTAATAACCTGTGTGCTGATATTGAACAGTATCAAAACGGTGCCGGAGCGGTTCTTTCCCCTTTCGACTCATGGCTGCTCATTCGAGGTATGAAAACATTACCTCTCCGACTAAAGCAGCATGAGGAAAATGCCAAAGCAGTCGCAGCGTACTTAACGAAACATGAAGCCATAACAGATATTTTCTACCCTGAAAAAGGCGGGATGCTTTCATTTAGATTACAGTCGGAAGAATGGGTCGATCCTTTTCTAAGGAACTTGAAGCTGATTACCTTTGCAGAAAGTCTTGGAGGCGTTGAGAGCTTTATTACTTATCCAGCCACACAAACCCACGCCGATATCCCAGAAAACATCAGACTGGAAAAAGGTGTTTGCAATCGGTTGTTAAGATTTTCGGTAGGGATTGAAGAAATTAACGATTTAGTTAGCGATTTGGATCAAGCGCTAGCAATTTTCAAAGAGGATGGTGTGCGACATGACGACTAATTCATATACATTTCAAACCAAACTTCTTCACAACGATCATAAATTTGATAAAAACACAGGTGCTGTTAGTGTTCCCATTCAACAAGCATCCACCTTTCATCAAATAGATTTTGATCAACCTGGAAAATATGATTACAGTCGCTCTGGCAACCCTACTCGTGAAGCTTTAGAAGAGACGATTGCAGATCTTGAATGTGGCGTTAGAGGGTTTGCATTTGCTTCGGGTATGGCTGCTATTGCTACTTCTTTTATGCTCCTCTCACAAAATGACCATGTCCTGATTTCAGAAGATGTTTATGGCGGTACGTATCGGATGATCCACGATGTTCTGGGGAGATTTGGCATTAGTCATACTTTCGTTGATATGACTGATCTTAATCAAGTGGCGAGTGGGATTCAATCCAATACAAAAGTAATCTACATTGAGACACCTTCAAATCCGTTACTTAAAGTCACTGACATTCAAGCCGTTGTTAAATTAGCGAAAGCGAATCATTGTTTAACATTCGTTGATAACACCTTCATGACACCTGCCCTCCAAAGACCGCTGGAACTCGGTGCTGATATCGTTCTTCATAGTGCGACAAAGTTTATTGCAGGGCACAGTGATGTGGTTGCTGGTCTTGCCGTAGTTAAAGATGAAGTGCTAGGTGAAAAACTCGCTTTTTTACAAAACTCATTTGGTTCTATTTTAAGTGCCCATGATTCCTGGTTAGTTCTTCGGGGATTAAAAACGTTGCATTGTCGTCTCGAGCAATCTTCAAGGTCTGCTTTCCGACTTGCCCATGCACTCCTTAAAGAGCCGCTTGTAGAAGAGGTGTACTATCCTGGATTTTCTTTCCACCAGGGACATTCGACTCACCTTTACCAGGCAGCAGGTCCAGGGGCTGTTCTTTCTTTTCGACTACCTGATGAAAACGCGGTTCGACTATTTACAAATCACGTGGAACTGCCAGTTTACGCTGTTAGTCTTGGTGCGGTTGAATCGATTCTCTCTTATCCAGCGAGAATGTCTCATGCATCAATGTCAGCTGCCGAACGAAACAAGCGTGGTATTACAGATGGCTTGTTACGCTTATCCGTGGGTCTTGAAAATGCTGATGACTTGCTTCAAGACTTTAAACAAGGATTCGCTGCCATTACTAAACTTTACGCTCCTACAGCCGGAGGTGCCAAAGGATGAGCTTACTCGAAGATCTAGAACACAAAATTTTGATTGGAGACGGTGCGATGGGAACGCTTCTTTACTCATACGGCATCGACCAATGTTTTGAAGCGCTGAACCTGTCACATCCGGACCAAGTATTAAATGTTCATCAAGCTTATGTTCATGCCGGTTCAGATGTCATTCAAACTAATACTTACGGCGCGAACTATAGCAAGCTAGCGAGATATGGTCTTGAAGATTTAGTAAAAGAGATTAATACAGAAGGGGTTAAACTCGCTCGAAAGGCTGCGACAGACGCTACTTACGTTCTTGGGACAATAGGAGGAATACGGGGGATTAATACGTCAACGCCTCTAGATGAAATCAAGCGTAGTTTTAGAGAACAGCTATTTTGTCTTCTATTAGCGGGAGTCGATGGTATTTTATTGGAAACGTATTACGATTTAGAAGAGATTATGACTGTACTTGAAATAGCTCGAAAGGAAACAAATCTTCCTTTAATTGCACAGGTTTCAATGCATGAGCCAGGCATTCTGCAAAATGGAACGTCTCTTGCTGGCGCTTTAAAACAGCTCGAGAATGCCGGAGCTGATGTCACAGGCGTTAATTGCCGACTCGGCCCGTATCACATGATTCAATCATTAGAACAGGTCCCTCTCTCAAATCGTTTTCTTTCTGCCTATCCTAACGCGAGTTTACCAGACTATGAAGAGGGGCGGCTGGTTTATCCTACCGCGCCAGACTATTTCAAGCAAAGTGCAGAAGCTCTACGTCAACAAGGCGTTAGACTTATTGGTGGGTGCTGCGGCACAACACCTGAGCATATAGCTTCGGCGGCTAAAGCACTAAAAGGTCTAAAACCGATTACAAAAAAAGAAGTAACCGTTAACGAAAAAGAGGCTGGGATCATCGATTTTGAGGAAGAAAGGCTTCCTCACTTACATGAGATAGCAAAAAAACAGCGATCTGTTATCGTTGAGCTTGATCCTCCGAAGAAATTATCCATTGCTAAATATCTTGAGGGAACGAAGGCGCTACAAGAAGTTGGCGTTGATGCGATTACACTTGCTGATAATTCACTTGCCTCACCGCGAATTTGCAACACGGCAATGGCTTCAACGATTAAAGCACACCATAACGTTCGACCACTCGTGCATGTTGCCTGTCGTGATCGGAATTTAATCGGGTTACAATCTCATTTAATGGGGCTCCATACCTTGGGGATCAATCAGGTTCTTGCCGTAACGGGTGATCCTACTAAAATTGGCGATTTTCCTGGTGCTACTTCTGTTTACGACGTCTCATCATTTGACCTTATTCGTTTAATGAAACAATTTAATCAAGGACGTTCTTATTCTGGTAAATCGCTTGGAATTAAAACTTCATTTTCAATAGCAGCTGCCTTTAATCCAAACGTACGACATCTCGATCGAGCTGTCGAACGACTTGAAAAGAAACAGCAGTGTGGAGCGGATTATTTTATCAGTCAGCCCATTTACAATGAAGAACAGTTACGAGAAGTCTACGAAGCGACAAAACATTTAACTTGTCCCATTTACATTGGAATCATGCCGCTTACAAGCTATCGAAACGCTGAATTTCTCCATAATGAAGTACCAGGAATTAAACTATCAGATTCCATTCGCAATCGCATGTTAAACGCTAAAGATCCCACAGAATCACTTTATGAAGGCATTGCGATTGCAAAGTCATTAATTGATGCTGCATTCGATTTATTTAACGGTATCTATTTAATTACCCCCTTTTTACGTTATGAATTAACAGTAGAATTAACGAGATATATTAATGAAAAAACTCGCCTTGAAGAAGAAAGGAAGAATCGAAATGGCCTACACCTCATTTGAAGATCTACTTACAAAAAGAATCCTTGTTCTTGATGGAGCAATGGGAACAATGATTCAACAGGCTAATCTAACAGCTACTGATTTTGGTGGTGAAGAATATGAAGGCTGTAATGAATACTTATCCCTAACAAGGCCAGATCTTATCTCCTCTATTCATGACGAGTACTTAGCCTCTGGCGCAGATATTATTGAAACAAATACCTTTGGAGCAACTGATCTTGTCTTAGATGAATATAATCTCGGTCATCTTGCAGAAAAGCTAAACTACACCTCGGCAAAGCTTGCTAAAGAGGCTGCTACTAAAGTAACAACGCTAGCTAAACCCAGGTTCGTTGCTGGTGCCATGGGACCAACTACCAAAACATTATCGGTCACTGGGGGAACGACTTTTGAATCACTTTCGAATTCATATGCCTTGCAAGCTAAGGGCTTACTGAACGGAGGCGTCGATCTTCTATTAATTGAAACAAGTCAGGATATGCTTAACGTTAAAGCTGCTTATATTGGTATTTCAAGAGCTTTTGAAGAATTAGACAAGACCGTTCCTTTAATGATCTCGGGAACAATTGAACCGATGGGCACAACACTCGCTGGTCAAAGCATTGAGGCATTTTATTTATCGCTTGAACATATGAATCCAGCAGTCGTTGGGCTAAATTGTGCAACAGGGCCAGAATTCATGAGAGATCATCTCCGCTCCCTTTCTGATCTTGCTACAACTTCAGTAAGTTGCTACCCCAATGCGGGCCTTCCTGACGAAGAAGGAAATTACCACGAAACGCCTGAAAGCTTAGCAGCTAAAATTTATGGCTTTGCTGAAAAAGGTTGGCTAAACGTTGTCGGAGGCTGTTGTGGAACAACTCCTGCTCATATCAAAGCCATTTCCGAAGCTGTAAGTGCACTACAACCCAGAAAAGCTCCTGCGAGTCATCCTCATGCGATTTCTGGAATTGAACCTTTTATTTACGATGAAAGCACCAGACCTGTACTCGTTGGAGAGCGAACAAATGTGATAGGATCACGTAAATTCAAACGTCTCATAGCAGAAGAAAAATTTGAAGAAGCGTCTGAGATTGCTCGTTCACAAGTAAAAAAAGGTGCACAGGTCATCGATATTTGTCTCGCAAATCCAGACAGTGATGAACTTAGAGATGTAGAGAATTTTATGAAATATGTTGTAAATAAGGTAAAAACTCCACTCATCATCGATTCTACAGATGATGCCGTTATCGAAAAGGCCCTCTCTTATTCACAAGGGAAAGCGATCATTAATTCCATTAACCTAGAAGACGGTGAAGAACGTTTTGAAGCTGTCGTTCCGCTCATCCATAAGTACGGCGCAGCTATTGTCGTTGGGACGATTGATGAAACCGGCATGGCGGTTACAGCAGAACGCAAGCTTGAAATCGCAAAACGCTCTCATGACTTACTCGTTTTTAAATATGGACTTAACGCATCCGATATTATTTTTGACCCTCTTGTCTTCCCAATTGGTACTGGTGATGAGCAATACATTGGATCAGCTTCCGAAACAATTGAGGGTATACGACTTATTAAATCGGAATTGCCCGAATGCCAGACAATCCTTGGCATCAGCAACGTCTCATTCGGTCTTCCTCCAGTAGGAAGAGAAGTACTAAACGCCGCCTACTTGTACCACTGTACAAAAGCCGGATTAGATTATGCGATCGTGAATACTGAAAAGCTCGAAAGATACGCTTCTATTTCTGATAAGGAAGTACAACTTGCCGACGAGCTCCTTTTTCAAACAAATGATCAGACATTAGCAGATTTCACTGCATTCTATCGAGGGAAAAAGAAAGAAAGTAACGTGCAAACTTCCACGCTCACGCTTCCGGAACGTCTTGCCTTATATGTTGTTGAAGGTACAAAAGAAGGACTTCTTTCAGATTTAGAAAAAGCTTTGGTTCAATATGAAACACCGCTCCAAATCATTAATGGTCCGCTAATGAAAGGGATGGCAGAAGTTGGAAAGTTGTTTAATGATAATCAATTAATTGTTGCCGAGGTGCTCCAAAGTGCCGAAGTCATGAAAGCTTCTGTCGCTTTCCTTGAACCTCATATGGAAAAAGAAGATTCCTCAAGCTCTAAAGGAAAAGTACTTCTAGCGACTGTAAAAGGTGACGTGCACGATATTGGTAAGAACCTGGTCGAAATTATTTTAAGCAATAATGGTTTCGAAGTCGTTGATCTTGGCATCAAGGTTACACCAACAGACCTTATTAAACAGGTTCAAGACCACCAACCAGACTTTGTTGGTCTTTCGGGATTACTCGTTAAGTCTGCTCAGCAAATGGTGTTAACAGCTCAAGATATGAAGCAAGCTAAAATCTCGATACCGATTATGGTAGGAGGTGCTGCCCTATCGCGAAAATTTACTGACAATAAAATATCTGCTGAATATGATGGGCCTGTTTTCTATGCAAAAGACGCTATGGAAGGGTTAGCCCTTTCAAATCAGTTAAGTAACGAAGAAGAAAAAAGAAAACTCGTGGAAGAACACGCGATGAAAAAAGCTTCTTCTGAGCTGCAACCAAAACCAATTTCAAATGGGGGGACAGCGGTTGCCATTAAACCAGTTTCTACTGTATCGACTGATGTACGCGTTTATCAACCATATGATTTAGAACCTCATGTATTAAGAAACCACTCGGTTGCACACATCGAACCATACATCAATATGCAAATGCTAATTGGCCATCACCTTGGCCTGAAAGGAAAGGTATCTAGACTACTTGCAGAAAAAAACGAGAAAGCCGTTCATTTAAAAAATGTAGTCGATCAACTTTTAACACGCGCCAAAACTGAAAGTTGGATACAACCTTCAGCAAAATATCAGTTCTTCCCAGCACAATCTGATGGAGATGACGTCATCATTTACTCGCCTCTTGATCATCAAACGATCATTGAACGATTTTCATTTCCCCGTCAACAAAAAGAGCCTTTCTTGTGTCTTGCCGATTACCTTCGTTCAGTATCAAGTGGCGAGATGGACTACGTTGGATTTTTTGCGGTTACAGCCGGAAGAGGTATTCGAGAGCGTTCAGTAGCGTTGAAAAATCATGGGAACTATCTCGAAAGTCATGCTTTACAAGCCCTTGCGCTTGAAACAGCTGAAGGTCTTGCCGAACACGTTCATCAATTGATGCGTGATAAATGGGGCTTTCCTGATCCAACCGATTTTACAATGCAAAATCGCTTTTCAGCTAAATACCAGGGACAGCGCTTTTCTTTTGGCTACCCCGCTTGCCCTGAGCTAGACGACCAGAAAAAACTTTTTAAACTGATCCAGCCTGAAGATATTGGGGTAGAACTAACAGATGGGTGTATGATGGAACCAGAAGCTTCTGTTACTGCCATGGTTTTTGCCCATCCAGAAGGAAGATACTTTAATGTTTTATAAGAAAGAAAAAGAGGAGCCTGGGCTCCTCTTTTCTTATTATATCGACATCTTGACAATCCATTTATGTATAAGGTTAGACTAATCCATTTCTGGTACGTCGTTTAATGCATGATTCAGAGCTTTTGCTAACTCTCTTCTCTTTTCACTTTCGCCTATGTTTTTGCACTTAATGGCCAGCCGTTTTTCATATAAATACTCCAAACGTTGGCTATATGACTCATCATACTTTAACGAGAGATCATCTCGGATTTTTCTTGCTAGAAGTGGACTGGCTCCTCCTGTAAAAATAGAAATGATCAGTCTCCCTCGTTTTAGCGTAGCTGGTAATGACACGTTCCCACGATCCGCCTGATGAGAAGCATTCACTAGCTGATTGTCTCTTGCTTGATGAATGACAAATTCATTCACTTCAATCGAATTAGTCGCTACAATAATTAAAAATGCGTCTTGTAAATCACTTGCTCTAACTTCCCGTTCAACAATAGAGAGATTGTCGGTATTTACTAGGTTCTTGATGTCTTCCTTCATTTCAGGACTTACTACTGTAAGAATCGCACCACTCCCAAGTAAACCTCTGATCTTTCTTAGGGCGATACGACCTCCCCCCACTATAACGACACTTTTCCCTGTTAAATTTAATGAAACGGGATACTCGCTCATATGGTGACCCCCGTCTCAAATGCTTCTATAACCCTTTCTTTCAATACATCTTTCAATAGATCGTGGTAGCCAAGGTAGTGACACAGGTAAAAATCGGGACCGTCTTTTTCAAGTCGACTTATTTTATGTTCCATTTCTTTCATTAATATACCCGTAAACAAAAGATATGGAATGACAAACACCTGACTGTTTGACCCTTTTTTTGCTTGTTTAATTCCTTCATCAAAGGTTGGATTCGCTGCTGCAAGATAGCACACAGATACACTTTGAAACGTCATCTTCTCGAAAATTCGATTAGCGATTTCATTGATGTCGATTCGTGTATCAGAATCGCTACTCCCCCTCCCTACAAGTATGGCGCTCGCATCCTTTCGAACGAGGATACCTGTTTCGCTTACTCTTTCTTCAATGACAGAGATCAGCTTATCATGGATGCCTAAAGGACGACCAATGTGAAAAGTGATCCACGGAAATTCTCCAGAAATACGTTCTACTTCGTTTGGAATATCCTTTTTTACATGAGTTGCTGCCAGTAGTAAAACAGGGACTACGACAATTTCTTTTGCACCTTGTTGGATACATGTGGTGATGCCCTCATAAATATTAGGTTCTGAAAGCTCAAGAAAGCAGGTTTCTTGAATGGGATAAGAAAGTTCTTCTTTGCACTTTCTAACGAATTCTACCGCTTGGTTTCTTCCCTCTTTCACTCGACTTCCATGACAAATATAGAGAACAGCTTTCATGATCACTCAACTCCTATACTTATAATGCGCTAACAACCGTCTTCGCCACTTGTTGATCTTCAGAAGATTTCTCAAACCATTTCAATTTCGACCTTAAGTTAACAACTTCCCCTACGACAATCATGCTTGGATTTTGTATTTCCGCCTTCTTTACGTCTTCTATGATCGTCTCAAGCGTCCCTGTAACGGTTTGTTGTGTTTGCGTAGTGCCCCAATGAACGAGGGCGACGGGAGTCTCTTTATCCCTTCCATACTTTAAGAGCATTTTGCAAATATAAGGTAAATTTTTCACTCCCATATAAATCGCAAGTGTATCGATTCCCTTTGCGAGGCTCTCCCAACGTAATTCTTCCTCTTCACCCTCTTTACGATGGCCTGTTACAAAAGCAAAAGTTGAACTTAATTCGCGATGAGTGACTGGTATGCCCGCATATGCTGGAGCTGCAATCCCTGAAGTAATGCCCGGTACGATTTCAAAAGGAATGCCGTGTTTTGAAAGGGCTTCAGCTTCTTCACCACCTCGACCATACACATAGGGATCACCTCCTTTTAGTCTTGTGACGACTTTCCCTTTTAGCGCATGCTTCACAAGAAAACGATTGATGGTTTCCTGTTTTAGCGTGTGGTAATCCGGTAGCTTCCCACAATAAATTAGCTCAACGCCTTCCCTAGCATACTCTAATAGTTCTTTGTTAATGAGGCGATCATAAAGTATAACATCTGCTTGCTCGATGCATTTAACACCTTTTACTGTAATTAGATCAATGTCACCAGGCCCTGCTCCAACTAGGAATACTTTCCCCATTTCATTTCCTCCTCGACAACGCGTTTTATTTCCTGAAACCTTACGATTTACGCTTGATTGAATACTTTGGGTGTAATCAACTGATGATTCTCTAAATAAGAAAGAACGATTTCTGCACATTTTTCTCTCGTTTCACTGTACGTATCAACGATCAGTTCAGGATTAATAGGTTCTTCATAGGGAGAAGACACTCCTGTAAAATGAGGAATTTCTCCATTGCGCGCTTTTTTATACAAACCTTTAGGATCTCGAAGTTCACATTCGTTTAAGGGGCACTTTACGTACACTTCAATAAACTCATCTTTTGAGAGAAGTTCACGCACAACTTGTCGATCACTCTGGAAAGGAGAAATAAAAGCAGTGATTGCAAATTGACCGCTATCAACAAGTAACTTTGAGACCTCTCCAATGCGTCTTATATTTTCTTTCCGATCTTCTTCTTTAAAACCAAGATCTTTATTTAATCCTTGTCTAATATTATCTCCGTCAAGCACATAGCTTTGAACGTTTAATTCGTGTAGCTTTCTTGAAACATCATTCGCTAACGTTGATTTCCCTGACCCTGACAATCCTGTAAAGAAGAGAACAGCACTTTTGTGCTGGTTTCTCTTCTGTCTCATTTCTTTCGTTACCACTGTATTGTGCCATGTTAAATGATTGTTGTCCGTCATCCTGAATCTCCTCCTTATGCTTTCACTGCTTTTTTGCTCATTCCTTTAATCAGTATCTCAACTACCTCAGGACGACTGAACGTTGCAGGAGGTTGTTCACCATTTCGTAAAAGTGCCCGTACTTTCGTACCTGATAGAATCACGTGATGTTCCTTCCCATGAGGACACGTCTTCGCTGAAGCCATGCTATCGCACTTTTTGCAGTAAAAACTATGTTCAAAAAAGAGCGGTGTAATTCCCAATTCTTCACTTGTAAATCGACTGAAGATCTTCTGTGCATCATACGTGCCATAATAATCACCTACACCAGCATGATCTCTTCCTACAATAAAGTGTGTGCACCCAAAGTTTTTGCGAACAAGTGCATGAAAAATGGCTTCTCTTGGTCCGGCATAGCGCATCGCAGCTGGAAAAACACCCAAGTGAACACGATCATCAGGATAATAATTTTCAAGCAAGACTTCATAGCTTTCCATTCGGATTTCTGCTGGAATATCATCAGACTTTGTTTCACCTACAAGTGGGTTTAAGAATAGCCCATCTACCGTTTCAAGCGCGGTTTTTTGGATATATTCATGAGCCCGGTGAACCGGATTTCGTGTTTGAAAGCCAACCACTGTTTTCCAGCCTTGCTCTTCAAAATATGCTCTTGTTTCAGCTGGATCAAAATGATAGCGATCAAATTGTCCCTTTTCACTTCTTTTAGTGAGCGTAATAGGTCCACCAATATACACGTTAGGCCGATCATAGACTTTTTTCACGCCCGGATGATCGCTGTCCTCTGTTAAATAAACCTGTTTTGCCTCTACAACCTTATCTGGTTTATAGATGGATTCTACGGTAACAGTTCCATACACAGTTCCTTCGCTTATGAGTTTCACTTCATCCCCAATCACTATTTTTTCTGCGGCATCATCTGTCACTGGTAACGTAATCGGAATACTCCACGGTAAACCGTTACTTAATTTAAGCTTATGAACCACAGAAATGTAATCATCTTCATTCATGAATCCAATTAATGGACTATAACCCCCAGTTCCGATTAATTCGAGATCACTCAAAGCGGTTTTATCTAATTCAATTTCTTTATGAATTTCATTTAAGTTTTTATCCGGGTTAAAACGATTTATTAACTTACCACCGTGTGCATGAATGGTTGTCATAAGAATCCCTCCAAAATAAAGTAAATTATAAACTTTCTTTTTCTTGTAACGTTCTTTTTTGCGTGCGAATCGATCGAATTAAACTTCCTGATCCAACTGTCGCAAGGATAACGCTGCCGATGACAATTAACGTATATAAATCACTTTCTAGAAAAAGTTTGATCATACTGTAAGAAATGACTAATGAAAAAACTGGTGAAACAGCCCACACCTTTAACATCCTTGTAATCACATCTTTTTGCCAAAGTTGAAAACCATCTTTCGCCGTTCCAATTCCAATGATTGAAGAAGTGGTGATTTGTGTAAGTGGAACTGGAATTCCGAATAACGAAGCACCTATGACAAGTCCAGCGCTCGTACTCGATATTGCACAGCCTTCACCTAAAGAAAAACGAGTAATGCGGTAGCCATTCGTTTCCAGTACGCGTTTTCCAAATACGAGTGCACCAAGCGCCACAAATGCTCCTCCTAATACAGCTCCATGCGAAAGAGATAGAATCCCCGCTCCGACAAGGGGACCAACCGCATTCGCCACATTATTCATTCCAGCTGAGAAAGCCTCAAGAAAACCAGCTAAAATTAAAACGATGGAAAGGATTTTTTTCCATTGTGAAGTTAGTTTGAAATGCCTTTTCACAACGACTAATCCTTTTCCTACTACTAAAGCTGCTAAAAAGGCAATAACAGGGATGACGATCCACAAGAGCATAATGACCAAAATATTTGGAAAGAACAATGCACGGTAAGCAATCCCTACTCCTACCACCGAACCAACAGTCACCTCGCTGGTTGATAAAGGGATCCCCATCATATTTGCTAAAAAGAGTGCAGTTGTAGCCGCTATAAAAATAATGAGGATTACCTTTAAACTAAGAACGGAAGATGGGATAATTTCACTCCCCATCGTCCTAATGACATTTCCTCCGCCAAAAGTCGCTCCGGCTACAATGCCAATTGCACATACTCCTAATGCCGTATATCTATTTTTAATTGCTCCTGCTCCATAAGCCACGCCCATGGATGCCGCAGCTCCACTTGCTCCAATATTCATAGCAAAAAATAGCGCCACGATAATAACAAAAGTCGTCATCGGCTTGATGCCGAATCAAGATGCAAGCCACATTCTGTTTTCTCTTGATTTGCCCATCTCCCGGCTCTAGAATCACTTCCATCCAATACACTCTCCGTGCATACAGAACAGCCAATACTCGGATATCCTCGATCATGAAGAGGATTGTATGGTAAGTCCTTCTCATACACGTAGCGCCAAACTTCTTTCCAAGTCCAGTGAATGAGTGGACAAACCTTGATCGCCTTGAATTTCTCATCACGATTTAAATAATTTGTTTTTTGCCTAAGAGGAGACTGTTCTCTTCTTAAGCCTGATATCCAGGCGCTTACGCCATCGAGTTCTTCATGTAATGGAACAATTTTACGTAAGTTACAACATTGACCTGGATCACGCTCCCAAAGCGCTTCTCCTTTACTTAATGCCTGTTCTTGGACCGACTCATCTGGCTGCTTCATTTTTATCCGAAGCTTTGGATATTTTGCTTTTACTTTCTCAATCAACTGATACGTTTCTTCAAAATGGAGACCTGTATCTAAAAATACAATCTCAGCCGTCTCATTCACTTGTGATATTAGATCAATGAGAACAACACCTTCCACACCGAAACTACATGCATAGACGATATCCTCTTTGTAAGTTTGATAAGCCCAACCTAGCACCTCTAATGCTCCCTTTGTATTTGAATGCTGATTGAATTCCGGCTCTTCACCTGACCAGCTATCATATAACCATTCCATTACATAACCTCCTATTCCAATTACCTTATCCTAAAAAAGAGGCAGTCCTAACCAAACTGGTTAGAACCGCCTCTAGTTTCTCTAGTCAGCGCTACGATTAAAGTCGCTCTTTTTCATTTCTTTCAAGTTGAATGACTTTTCCATCCTGTATAACAAGTGTAATCGATCCATACTTTAACGTGCTTAGCATTCGTTCAATACGCGCTGCAACGTCTGAAAAGTTCTGCTCCTTGCTCCCCATCTTGCAACCTCCCTTACTTTTCGTAATCTATAGGAGAGGCTAAACAACTAAAAAAGCCTTCCCAAATTGGAAAGACAGACCAAGTTACCTTGATTCAGCTTATCTTCCAAAATGGACTCCATTTTGCTGGAAGTAGCACCTTGCCTCGCAGGCAGGTTGCTGGACGTCATAGGGCCAGTCCCTCGGTCTCTCTTGATAAGTTATTTTCTAAATCTTAACTATTATCAAACAATCTGTCAACCCTAGTTTAGAGATCGGGATAAACGGATTAGATAAATGTATGAAAAAAACCCCGAATCTATGACTCGAGGCTCACTTTTTAGATTGGGTGCCGTCTGCTTTCTTTCTTTTCTTCTACGACAATACGCGTTCCATCTACTGATGTAACCACAACCATCGTATCTTTGTCGATCCAACTTCCTGCTGAAATGGCACTATACTTTTTTTCATTCATTTCAATTGTTCCGCTCGGCCGAAATGGTGTAATCGCGATGGCCGTTTCGCCTACTAACCCTTTATACTCTGCATTCATTGAATTGTAACCCATTTCGCTGCTGAGACGGTCCTTTAACGTCATTTTCGTCCACATTGACCTGGCAGGAAACACCTTCAAAAATAGGAATGCAGCTACTGTACCAATTAAAAACCCACACGATACAAGCAGTCCATACAGAAATGTTGGAGAAGGGATTGCCACAGCCGTTACCATCATCAATAAGCCGATCAATCCAAACGTTCCATCATTTAATAATTTGCCATCCAAGATGACCAACCCGAGTCCAACCGCAAAGACAAGTCCCATCCAGAACATAGAAGATAGGGATGTTAAATGAAAACTAAAATAGAAAGTAAGCATTAGGATTCCAATCAATCCAAATATTCCTTTTACTCGAACAAGCAACTCTCCAAATAAGAAAAGCACGCTAAGTAAGACGACAAGAAAACCAACTGCCGGCAAAGATAGAACTTCCATCCTCGCTCCCTCCTTTTCCTTCCCCTTCTTATACGTATATATAGGAAGAAAGTTTCAGTCCACTGTCACTTTACGATTGAAATACCCCTTTTATGCCATCGATAAGCGCAATAAAGAAATCAATTATTTTTTGAATAAAGGATTGTGTTTCATCTTTATTTAAGAACTCATCTAAATTCTCTCGAGCGTTTTCTAGTTGACTTTTCATTTGATCCCAGTCGATATCCAGGTTCTTCATACGATTAAATAAGGCGACCAGGCCGTCGAGCTCTTCTTGAGTTAGTTCAATTCCTGAATCACTCGCAATTTGTTTAATCCTCGTCTTCAAATCTTCTTCCGTTTCAGGTGGATTTGAAGCAATGTCATCTTTTATCTTCGTCATTAGCTCTGTTGCTTTATCAGCACCAATGCTGTCACTTAATTTTGCCGTTGTCACAAGTTCTTCATTTGCGACTTGCTTTTGCTCCTCGGGAATCGCTTCATCTGAGCTTAACTCGTATGCTTTAATTAAACCGGTTAATGCTGCCGTACCGGACACTTCCGTTGGGGCTGTCACATAAATATCTGCATCTTTCACTCCTGCTGTAATTAAAGCATTTGCATACATCTCATCTGTAACCCAATTGATATTTTTCGTTTCAACGCTTAATCCAGCATTTTTTTCACCAATTGTAATCGAAGAGGAAGATAAGGCACGTGTTCCAATTAAGGCTTTACTAATATAGTTACCAAGGTATTTATGCTCTTCTTCGTTTGAAACAGTGACAGTCATAACATCTTCAGGCGCATTCATTTCTTCTAATAACGTTTGCTTTTGGCCTTCTGACAAATCTTCACCAAGTGTCACAATGACATCACCAACGCTAGCATCTGCGAACGATACTATTGGCACAAGAGACATGATCAACAACATCGACAGAAAAAATGGCAATACTTTTTTAAACATGTTTTGATCTCCTTTTTAACATAAGGCTTGCTTGATGAGAATTTCAAACTTCTCATCTCCTTGTATTCTACTCGACACTGGTTGGAAAGAAAAGATCATTCATTAAGAAACCTGGCATATCATGGAAGGACAAGCATATCTTTATAGAAAGAAAAGAAGCTGAAGGGGTGGTGTGAGCAATGAAAAAAATACTAATGGGAATCCTTTTTCTCCTTATTCTTCATACTACTTATTATGATTTAACTACCGGTACCCTCCCCAAACGAAGCGTGGAGTCTGAAGCTGCAGAAGTGATCACTACCCAACAAGAATCTGCTCCTTATGTGGTCTACCAGATCAACGCAGGTGACACAGTTCTTTCTCTAGTGGAAGAAGCAAACGGTTCGGTTCCTGTGTCGATTGAAGAGATTGTCCATGATTTTGAAACATTGAATCAAATTCACCCTACTAAAATTCAAATAGGAAAAGAATATAAAATACCAACTTATTCCAAAACATCTGCTCAGTGATTATTTCTTGTCAATAGCTCTGTAAAGTTGCTACAATGGGATAGTATTATAGATGAGTCTTATTCCCTACTAAGGGAGCATATAAAAGCGATCTACATCATGAGGTAAGCAATCCTACATGTAAAAGGAGCGATTTTCGCATGAATGAAATTACCCACCGTAGTAAAACAAGACCTGTTAAAGTAGGTCCTTTAACAATAGGCGGTAACAATGAAGTTATTATTCAAAGTATGACAACCACTAAAACACACGATGTTGAAGCCACTGTTGCTGAAATTAATCGTTTAGAAGAAGCGGGTTGCCAGATCGTACGCGTTGCTTGTCCTGATGACCGAGCAGCAGATGCGATCCCAGAAATCAAAAAAAGAATCAATATCCCGCTTGTCGTGGATATTCACTTCAACTACAAGTTAGCTCTTAAAGCAATTGAGGGTGGAGCTGACAAAATCCGAATTAACCCTGGTAACATTGGACGCCGTGAAAAAGTTGAAGCAGTAGTAAAAGCGGCTAAAGAAAAAGGGATTCCGATTCGAATCGGTGTAAATGCTGGTTCACTTGAGCGTAAAATTCTTGAGAAATATGGCTATCCAACTGCTGAAGGCATGCTTGAAAGTGCCCTTCACCATATTAAGATCCTTGAAGATCTTGATTTTTACGATATCATTGTTTCCATGAAGGCTTCTGATGTACAACTAGCGACAGAGGCTTATGAGCTTGCAGCACGTTCGTTTGATTATCCTCTTCACCTTGGAATTACAGAATCGGGTACGCTATTTGCAGGTACAGTAAAAAGTGCTGCTGGTCTAGGCGTTATCCTTTCAAAAGGTATTGGTAACACAGCGCGTATATCACTAAGTGCCGACCCAGTTGAAGAAGTAAAAGTGGCTAGAGAACTTCTTAAATCATTTGGTCTCGCTGCGAATGCTGCAACATTAATTTCATGTCCAACTTGCGGGCGTATTGAAATTGACTTAATTTCGATTGCGAATGAAGTCGAAGAGTACATTTCAACAATTAAAGCACCGATTAAAGTAGCTGTGCTTGGCTGCGCCGTAAACGGTCCAGGAGAAGCACGTGAAGCAGACATTGGTATTGCCGGGGCTCGTGGTGAAGGTCTTCTTTTCCGCCACGGAGAAATCATCCGCAAGGTTCCTGAAGAAACAATGGTTGAGGAACTGAAAAAGGAAGTTGACAAAATAGCTGAAGAACATTACAAGAAAATGGAAGAAGAAAAAGAGAAAGCAGAAGCTAACTCCTAAAACCCTTCTATTCTAGACAGGAAAAGCCAGGCACTCATGAGTGCCTGGCTTTTCTATAAAGGTCTTCAACTAAAAGAACGGCGCGAAGAATAAGCTGATAATCATTGAAGCGGCACCGACACCTATTGCCCATGAGCCTAGCGTTGTCAGTCCCTTTCTCCTAGCAACGAATCCAACGACAATTCCCGCTGCTCCAAGAATGACGGGAAGAATGAACAGTGAAATAACGGATAAAGCAAGCGCTGCTACACCAATACCTACTCCCGTTTTCTCCTGTTCCTGCCTTTTAGCTTCAAAGTGTTCATGATGCTCTTCAGAAGTTGGACGTTCATTTTCAGGCGACTGCAAATAAGGACGGTCCATCACACCGGGAGCTACTTCCGCTGCTGCTTCTTCAGAGTAATCCTCTTCATCAGCGCGTACTTCTCGCTCCTCAATTAGGTCCAGATCCTCATCTTGTCTGTCTTCTGTCATATACATCCCTCACTTTGCCTTGTTATGGAGCATGCTTAGTGTTTGTAAGGATGGGATAGATTATGTTCACTATTTTAAGTTAGATCCTTCCAACTATAGTTCCTCACTTCTATGTTATGATAAGAAAAGAAATAACTAAAAGGGGTTTTATCATGACAATCAAAAGACTCGGACTTGATATCGATGGAACAGTTACAAGTCCTAAAACCTTCCTTCCCTATTTAAACTCATCTTTTAACAAGCAATTGTCTCTTGACGATCTAACAGAGTATAATCTTGCGAATATTCTTGGCATTGGCCATCAAGAATTCTTTGATTGGTTAAAAGTCAACGAGCAAATCATATACGCTAACGCTTTGATCGCGGATGATGCTCATCCAACTCTAGAAGCCTGGGAAGGGAATTATGACCTTTTTTATATTAGTGCACGAGGAAACCACCTTCTAGACACTACAAAAAATTGGTTTACTGAGAATGCTATTCCGTTCCATCACATTGAACTTATAGGAAAACATGATAAAATCGACGCCATAAAAAAGCATCAGGTCGATGTATTTTTCGAAGACAAGTATGATAACGCCTGTGATATTGCAGAAGAATGTCAGATACCTGTTATACTTTTTAATACACCTTATAATCGAGGAAATGTACCTCTCAATGTTGCCCGATTAGATACATGGCTTGAAGCACGCCATTGGATTCAACAATACAACAAAAAGGGTAGAGCATAAGCTCTACCCTTTTTATTGCGACTGACAGTCACCACAACGTCCATACACTTCAAATTTATGCCCGGTTACTTCAAACCCTGTGTCCCCTACTGGAATATCTTCCATAGGACACGACTCAATATGTCTTGTTTTACCGCAATCCAAGCAAATGAGATGATGATGATGGCTGTTAGTTGAACAGCTAAGACGATAGCGCTTTTCACCATTCCACTCCGTCTCTTCTAAAATAGTTAGATCGGTAAATAACGTTAAATTTCGGTAAATCGTATCCACGCTCATCCCAGGATAACTTCTCTGCATATGGTTTAGGACGTCCCTTGCTGAGAGGTATCTCTTCTCTTTCGCAAATAACGTAACAAGATCTTCGCGCTTCTCCGTATATTTATAGCCTTCATTTTTTAGAATACGCAATGCTGTAGAGACATTCATACTTCCACCTCATTATGTTAAGATTTCCATTGTTTCATACGCTTGAACAAGAGAACAATTAGTAAAATAAATGCTGATAGTAATACAATTGTGCCACCTGGCGCAATATCAAGATAATAAGCCAAAATGAGGCCACCTAGAACAGCTACCTCACCAAAAATAATTGAATACGCAATCGTCTGCTTAAACCCTCTCGCTATACGAATGCTAGCCGCAACAGGAAGGGTCATTAAAGCAGAAACCAGGAGGACGCCTACGATTTGCATAGAAACCGCGATCACAAAAGCTACGAGTAAAATAAAAATAAAATGAATCCATTTTGCTCTTACACCTGATACGGTGGCTTGTTCTTCATCAAAGGAAAGGAAAAACAATTCTTTATATAGAAGCGTTACAATCATAACAACAATAACTGTAATGATCGCAACAGCCATTAAATCACTTCGACTAATCGCAATTACACTTCCAAATAAATAATTAAAAAGATCCGAATTAAAACCATCCGCTAATGATAAAAAAACAACACCAAGACCAATCCCTCCAGAAAGGGTAATTGGGATAGCTAGCTCTTCAAAATGCTTATAGACTTTTCGAAGCTGCTCAATAAATAACGAACCAGCCGCTGAAAAACCCATCCCCATATAAACAGGGTTAACGCCTTGCCAAAATGTGAAATACTTGCCAAGAAGCAGACTAGCAGCAATCCCAGCAAGGGTGATATGCGATAAGGCATCAGCGATTAATGCTTGTCTTCTCACCACTATAAATACGCCAAGTAGTGGTGCAATAACTCCGATTAAGATACCGGCCATAAAGGCGTTCTGTAAAAACTCAAATTTCCATAAAGCTTGAATCATTTTCTATATGCCCCCATGATCATGATCGTGACTTAGTACGTGAACATGATGGCCATAAAATCCTGATAATTCACGTTCATTAAACTGTTCAAATTCATTTGTCTCTCCATGAAAATGAAGCGTTTTGTTTAGACAAGCAACGTGCGTCACTTTATCCGTAATCGTTCCGATATCGTGTGTCACGAGTAACAACGTAATCCCATTCTCCTTATTCAACTTGCCGAGAAGTTCATAAAAATCACT
>NZ_JAIUKZ010000016.1 GCF_020165985.1 Bacillus sp. RAR_GA_16 | reverse complement strand
TTATCCAACAACATTAAAATTACTACCAGAACATTTATTATGTAATCTATAATCTGCTACTCAAACCTCTAATACCAATTATTTCAACCCCCCCTACATAACTCAATCTTTTTAAGGTAAAAAGAGCCTATCTTATTAAAGATAAGCTCCGAGTTTGTGGAAGACTAGACTTCAAGACAAACTTCTACACTTTATGACTTTTAAAACTTTGGAATGCTTTCACAGCCTCGTTATTAGGATCTTTGCTTAAAATGAATGCACATACTTCTTTCAGTTCTTGATTTGAAATTAGTTTATTGGGAATTGAACCAAAGAATAATAACATCTCTCTATAAGCTAGATAATTAGGAGAAAGTTCTATTGCCCTTCTTGTATGGAATAATCCTGATTTGTATGCGCCTTTATAGTCTTTAAAAACATGACACATGAGGTTACAAGCTATACGATGTAACCTACTATCTTCTTCACTGCTTAGAAGGTAATAAATGAATGTATAAACACTAATATCTTTTTCTTCAAATGCTATTACCATTATTTCATTTGCAAATTCATCCATATCCATTTCGTGTTTAATAACCCTAGCTTCTTCAAAATCACCATTTGAAATAAGTTTGGCCAAGTTAGTTTTTTTCAAAATAAGTAAGCCCCCTTTCCTAATAAACCTACGAAATCCATCCAATTTAGTTTCATACAAGCTAATGTTTTGAAACTGAGTCTTCAACAATCTTTTCCCCATTCTTTATTAAAGAAAAGGCGACTATTCTTAATGAATAATCGCTCCGATAAACTTGAATACTAAAATTCAAGAAATAATATGTAAGTCACTATCTATCTATATAGAGACTTATAAAAAAAGAATATCTGTCTCTTATAACTTTACAGCTCTGGTAGCGATAAATGTTTTTATATGGTTGTCCAATATTCTTGTGCCACCGAAATCATCTTCATAGAATCCAGTAATTGCAAAGCCAGCATCAATTTGACCTTGAATTTGATCTTCTAGAGTATGGGCATACTCAATCGTTTGATTTGATTGGATGTATTTTTCTACGTCACCTTCTGGTAGATAATCTAGAGTGGAAGAAGGTATAGAGTTCTTTACATCAAGATTACCTTTTCTTTCTTCCTCATCGTCAAAAATCCATAAAAGTGGGTTTGTGAATCCAGTAATTAGTACACCTTTACTCTTTAATACTCTGTATGTCTCTTTCCAAACAAGATGTACATCTTTAACGAACAGGTTAGAAACCGGATTTACGATAATATCAAAAGACTCATCATTAAAATCACTGAGGTCTACCATATCTCCTTGTAAAGTCGTTAAGGAAAGGTTGTCCCTCTTTGCAACTTTCTGATCTTGTTCTAGCTGTTTTTTGGAAATGTCAGTTACCGTAACATCGGCTCCTGCTGCAGCAAGTACCGGTGCCTGTTGCCCGCCACCAGAAGCTAAACAAAGAATTTTCAAACCCTTTAATGATTTAGGAAACCATTTTCTAGGTACAGTTTTTTCAGTAGTTACAGTTATTCCCCAATCGTCATTTTTAGCTTTTTCAATAATTTCAGTGCTTACAAGTTTAGTGTATCTAGAACCTTCCTCTACCTTCTGATCCCATGCGGTACTGTTTTGTTGTGTTGTATCCAAACCTAATCCCCCTTACAAAAATATGTAAATCACAAACTCAATAGTATCACAATTCTTTTTATTCAGTATTATAAGTATTTAGTCAGAAAACGTAATGCATTGTGCATTTATCTCGAAACTGAGTCTTCAACTATCCTGCCCGATTTAAGAAGATTCTCCTCTCCCTAGAATACCATAATAAGTAAATCAAACCTTCTCTCATTTAGCTAAAAAAATGCCCTGCACCAATTCACAGGACATTTCAAAATGATCATTTATTCTTCTAACAATCCATTTTCCACGAGCCAATCATGCGCCACAACCGAAACACTGTTTCCTTCAATGTCAACTTTGTAATTCAATTCGCGCATAATGTCACTGTTTAGCTTTTCTCCTAAACGCGCTGTGATTTCTTCAACTTCTGGATACTTTTCATAGACATCCTCGTTAATGCTTACCGCTGCACGATATGGTGGGAAGAACGATTTGTCGTCTTTCAGTGTTACAAGATCATACTCAACGATCGTTGCATCCGTTTCAAATGCGACCGATACATCAACCTGTTCGTTATCAAGAGATCGCTGAGTGAGACCAAGATCCATGAGTTTGATTTGATTTGAACCAAATTCAAAGCCGTATGTTTCTTCAACTCCCGGTAAACCATCAGGACGATTGGCAAATTCCGCATCGGATGCCATTGATAGCTCGCCGGGATGTTCATTTACGTACTTAGCGAGATCACTAATTGATTCAATGCCTAGCTCGTTCGCCTGCTCTTTTCTCATCGCAAGGGCATACGTGTTGTTCACGTTCGACATGTTCATCCAGTGGATATCATTGTTTTTCGCATCCAATTCCTTTACCTTTTCAAAGGCTGCTTCTGGATCGGCAATGGGCTCTTCGCCCATGTATGTAATGAGGGCGGTACCCGTATATTCCCACATCATATCAACCTGGCTATTTTCAAGTGCTTTACGGACAACTGTACTCCCCAGGTTGTTCATTTGCTTAACATTAAAGCCTTCCTCCTTTAGAAGAAAAGCGGTCATTTCAGAAAGTAAATATTGCTCGGTGAAATTTTTACCTCCAACGGAAATCTGTTTTCCCCCAATACCTACACTTGAACACGAAGCGAGCATGGAAAGGATGAGAATGATTCCGATGATTCGTAACAGCTTATTTTTCATAAAAACCCGTCTCTCCTTTCTACGTTTCTTGTGGTGGCTTAGAACCTTTTGGAACGATCTTACGCTCAAGCAATCGAAGCAAGTAATCAACAAAAATCGCTAATAAGGTAACTGGAATGGCACCTGAAATTAAGTAGCCATTATCAAACAGCTGAATTCCTGTAAAGATCCATACGCCAAGTCCGCCGCCTCCAACAACATAGGCGAGAGCTGCCGTACCAATATTTAAGACAACGGCTGTTCGAATACCTGCAAGAATGGAATACGATGCGTTCGGTAATTCAATTCGAAACAGAATTTGGATTGGCTTCATCCCCATCCCTCTTGCGGCGTCGATTAAATTCTCATCAATTGAATCAATCCCTGCAACTGTATTGCGATACATCGGGAGCAGTGAGTAAATAAACAGCGCAAATACAGCCGTTTTAAAGCCAATTCCTAAAATACTAATCATAAGGGCAAGCACAGCTAAACTTGGAATGGTTTGACCAAGATTCACCGTATTTGAAACGATCCACTCTGCTCGTCGAAAGCTTCTACGCGTTACGAGTATACCGACTGGTAGAGCGACAACGACAGCTAAAAGTGAAGAAACGAGAACGAGCTGCAGGTGCTGCTTCAATAAGTGAAGAAACGTACCTGACTGGCTAAAAATATAGTCAAAATAGCTATTGCTAATTGCCCAAATAAAGAACACGGCAACGAGCGCATAGACGAGAAAACTGACAATCCGACTCATAACTTTTTTCTTATTCATTTCCTCACCCTTTCTGTACCAGGGTAGGCTTTGCCTTGATTTCAAAATGAAGGTATTTTTGAACAAGATCAATTGTAATCGCACCAAGTCGATTTTGATCATCATCCACGACAATCACCTGATCTGCTTCTTGATTAAGGAGCATCGATAACGTATTCCGTAAATCGTGTCGAACATGAATCGTGATCGTATCTTCAATCGTATCATCTATATTCACTAGCCCAATAACCTCTTGCAGGTCTTTAATCGTATGAAGGCTTAAGCTTTTAATCGCGCGGTCTTTGCCAAAGAATTCCCGTACAAATTCGTTTTTAGGACGAACGAGCATCTCTGATGGCGTATCGTATTGCATCACTTCTCCACCACGTAACAGCACGATTTTGTCGGCCATTTTGATCGCCTCGTCAATGTCATGACTTACAAAAAGAATCGTTTTCTTCACTTCACGCTGAATTTGTAAGAATTCATCTTGAATCTTTTCCCGAATGATTGGATCAAGCGCCCCGAACGGCTCATCCATCAGCATAACAGGTGGGTCAGCAGCTAATGCACGTATAACCCCAATTCGCTGTTGCTGTCCTCCGGAAAGCTCATGAGGATAGCGTTTTCCAAATTTCTCTCCGCTTAGCCCGATCATTTCCATCAATTTGTTAAAACGCTCGCGCTTCTCCTTCTTTTTCCATCCTAATAAATCGGGTACAATCATCACGTTCTCTTCAATCGTCATGTTTGGAAAAAGCCCATTACTTTGAATAACATAGCCAATTTTTCTACGTAACTCAATCTGATTGAGGGACATTGAATCTTGCCCATCAATGGTGATGCTCCCATCCGAAATCGTTTCCAGACGATTCACCATGCGAAGCAATGTCGTCTTCCCACACCCAGATGGTCCTAATAATACGACGATGTTTCCTTTATCTACCGTAAAGTCCACGCCGTTTACAGCGGTAACGCCGCCTTCATAAGTTTTTGTTGTATGATCAAATGTAATCATTTCTTCACCTCACTCCTTAGTTCGCAATGCTTTTGGGTGTATAGATTTTTTGAATCAATAGTAAAATGCCATCTGCAATCATTGCTAAAATGGCAACCGCAATGGAGCCACTTATGATTAAATAGTTATCTCCACGAGAAATGCCCTGTGTAATCAGAACGCCAAGTCCACCTGCGCCAATATAAGCCGCAATAACGCCAATTCCGATGTTCAAAACAACGGCCGTTCGAATGCCTGCCATGATAATCGGAAAAGCATTTGGAATTTCGACACGAAGCAGGCGCTGACTTGTTTTCATGCCAAGTCCTTTCGCCGCATCTCTCATTTCCGGACTAACATTTTTAATCGCGGTATATGTATTGCGTATAATCGGGAGCTGCGAATAGAGCACAAGCGCAACGAATGCTGGCACAAAGCCAATTCCCTGATTAATGATCGAAAAGACCGGAATCATGATCCCGAATAAAGCAATACTCGGAATGGTGAGCATCACAGAAGCAATCTGTAACACGGTCTCTGCTAAATAATCATTTGTCGTTAAATAAATGCCAAGCGGAACGCCGATTATTAACGCCACTAATATAGCGAGTCCCACTAAAATCGTGTGCTCGATAGCCAAATCAAAGATTCGTGGTGCGTTCACCTCAAGAAATTTCATCCATTTGTCCAATAGGATTGCCTCCTTCTCGTATTCTCTCGCATGTATGCAAGTTCATCCGTATTGTATAAGTATTTTCAACGTGGACTATATGTTATTACCCTATTACTAAAGTACTAACCTCATTTTTCTGAAAATGGGCTTTTTTCTGTGTGCGATTATCGCCCATGAGGTGAGATATTGGCTAAAAAATGATGTTATTGGCCAAAATCGAAATTTATTGTCCAAACTGTGATTATATTGTCCAAAATTCCCTTTTATTAGCCAAGACCGAAAGACAATGCGTTAAGCATATGTTCGTAACCCCTCGCGTACAATGAGCTTTGTAGTACAGCAGCCCCGACCGTCATCTACGTCTCGAGACCTAGATAAACTTTGGACCGGGGACTGCTGTGGTTTCCAAGTAAATACAGTAAATTGAGTATGAACGGGGACGTATGCGTCCTCACTATATTAAGGGAACCGGGGGAAACGGTATGACTTCATTAACGAATTGGGCTTTTCGAAACAAAGCAGCGATGACCTTATTTATTATCATTACTCTGTTAGTCGGAATTGTGAGCTACTTTCTATTACCAATGGAATTTTTGCCGGAAGCGGATAATCCGCAGGTAACGGTCGTCACATTAGGCCAGGGATATGACGCAGGATCAATGACATCTTCTGTGACAGAGCCTGTAGAGCAAGCTGTGGCATCGATCAACGGGAAAACGTCCGTCCTTTCTACGACTGGGGAAGGATTTTCGCAGATCGTCATTAACTTTGATTCGAAAACGAATATGAAAGAAGCGAAAAACAATGTGCAAGACGCTCTTTCTCCGCTTTCATTTCCTGAAGGCGTTGGAAAGCCTCAAGTATCTCAGTTAAATACAACAATGATTCCAGTTGGTCAAGTGTCCATTACGTTTGAGGATGGGTTAACGAAGGCAAATATGGATCAAGTGAATGAAACATTTAAACCACTGTTTGAAAATGAGGAAAGTTTATCTGCCGCAAGTATTGTTGGCGATAGTGGTTCTCGTATCCAAATTAATTTAGATGAAAAGAAGCTCACAAAGCTACAAATTCCGGTCAATGCTGTAATGGGTGTTCTTCAGGGACAAAACGTTTCAGCCACTGCCGGTAGTAGTGACATTGACGGTCAAAAAAGCACAATTACCGTAACGGATAATCTGACATCGATTGACGCACTTGAGAATTTGTCGATTCCTCTCCAAATACCAGATGCGCCAAGCGTTCAACTGAAAGATATTGCCTCTGTAGAGGAGGTTAAATCAGAAGACATGATTGCTCGTGTTGATGGAAAAGAAGCTGTCGCGGTTGTTCTATTCAAAGAAAGTGACGCGAGTGCGGTTACCGCTGGAAATGAAGTAGAAGAAACGGTCAAAGCCATCAATAAAGACTATCCTGGCGTTGAAGCGACGACGCTTTTTACAACAGGTGACATGGTGAAAAATTCCGTTACAAGCATGGCGCGAGAAGTTGGGCTTGGTGCCCTGTTTGCAACGCTTGTGATTCTCTTATTTCTTCGGAAATTTAAACCAACTCTCATTACGGCCATTTCGATTCCGCTGTCCCTCGCCATTACGCTCCTCCTTCTCTGGCTATCTGGGGTAACATTAAACATCTTAACGCTAGGAGGAGTGGCTGTTGCGGTTGGACGTCTCGTCGATGATAGTATTGTTGTCGTAGAGAACATTTTTAGGCGCAGTCAGAATGAGAAACTATCCAAACAAATGGTGATCGAAGCGACAAAAGAAGTGTCACGAGCGATAACATCATCCACACTGATTACCGTTGCGGTATTTTTACCAATGGGACTTGTAAACGGCTCGCTTAAAGCCTTTTTACTACCATTTGGACTTACGGTAACGTATTCTCTCCTTGCTTCCTTACTTGTTGCTTTAACCGTTGTGCCTCTATTAAGCAGAGTGATGTTAAAGAACACAACCTTACCAGCACACAAAACGCCTGATCGTTACCTTAGCGTCTTACGCTGGTCGCTCAATCATAAATTCGTCCCTATTTTGCTAGCAGTTCTCGTCTTCGGTGGCTCGATTGCTCTTTACATGACAATGCCAAAAGCCGCTACAGGAGCAAATGATGCTTCCATGGTATCTGTCAGCATGGTCTTCCCAAGCGCCACTCCTGAAGAAACGAAGCAAGATCGTATGGTGGATTTTGAACAAACGCTTGCTGACTTTGAAGGCTATGATCATATGATTACGCAATATGGATCAAGTGAAGCGGATGCCCAGTACGGCCAGGTAAGCGATCCAGATACCGTTTCCTACACCTTCATTATGAAAGAAGACGCCGATGCGGAGAAATTTATCGATCAAGTAAATGAAGCGAAAAAGGATGAAAAGAACGTCACGATTGAAGCGAGTCCTTCTTCCATGTTTGGCGGATCTTCCAATTCCTCGATTACGTATGATGTGGTCGGCAACAATGCGAATGAAATCCTCGCTGCTTCTGATCAGCTAATGGAAGCAATGAAAGAGGTAGACGGTGTTCAAAAAGTTTCAAGCAACCAGGATAAAACATCCCCTGTCTACACGGTTCAAGTGAATACCGAAAAAGCCAATGCTCAACAAACAGCCATGCAAATCCAAAGCTTAATCAGCCCACAGCCGATTGGTGCAATTGAGCTAAATGAGCAACAAACGCCTGTCTTTCTTAATGCGGGAATTGACCCCGATTCTCTTTCTGAGCTAAATGATTTAACGCTCACAACCTCGAATGGTGTGGTGCCACTTTCTCAAGTTGCATCGATTACAAAGGATGAGAAGCCAAGCACGGTGCTTCATAAAGATGGTGATTTGTATGCGAGAATTACGGCCGAAGTCACGCCTGAAGAACTTTCGGTCATTGCGCAAAACATTGATAAAAAAGTAAATGATCTTGATTTGCCGAGTAGCATTACGCTTGATACAGGCGGTGCTTCACAGCAGCAGGCAGATGACTTTAAAGACCTTGGCATCACGATGTTAGCGTCCATCCTGATCGTGTACTTAATTATGGTGCTAACCTTTAAAACACTTCGTGCACCACTTGCGATTCTTATGACGCTTCCACTAGCCTCTATTGGAGCCGTACTAGGTCTACTCATTTCCGGTGTACCGGCAGATGCTACCGCACTAATTGGCGCATTAATGCTCATCGGCATTGTAGTCACAAACGCCATCGTGTTAATCGATCGCGTGAAACAAAATGAAGAAACGATGATCATTCGTGACGCCATTATGGAAGCTTGTAGCACACGTCTTCGTCCGGTCATCATGACAGCGATCGCCACCATTTGTGCGATGCTACCACTTTTGTTTGGTCATTCTGAAGATGGCAGTCTTGTATCAAAATCTCTTGCCGTTGTCGTTATTGGGGGTCTTTCAGGTGCTACGGTACTGACACTCGTGATTGTCCCCGTGTTTTATGAACTGCTTTATTTTAGAAAATCAAAAAAGCAGCGCAAGCATGAAATCGTTGTCGAAGAAAAGGTCGCCAATTAGCCATTCCCCCACCGTATTCGATCCAGGATACGGTGGTTTCTTCGACAAATATCTCGAAATTAAATATCTTGACTTCAAGATAAAAATGAGATATCTTTAATTCATACTAAAAAGCACATTTTTGAGGAGGAATTTTATTATGACAACTTTAACACTCGATCAGGTTCACAGCAGTTTAGATTTTCAAATTAAGCATATGATGGTTTCAAAAGCAAAAGGGGAATTCACAAACTTTAACGTGGATTTCAATGGCGATCTAAATGATCTTACAGCTGCCAGCATTAAAGTTACCATTTCAGTAAAATCAATCAATACAGGTAATGAAGACCGTGACGCCCACCTTCGATCTGGCGATTTCTTTGAAGCAGATCAGTATCCAAACATGGTGTTTGTGAGTAAGTCTATTACGAAGAAATCTGATGAAGAATATGTCGTTACAGGCGACTTTACAATAAAAGGAGTTACGAAAGAAGAAACCTTTACTGTTGAATATAACGGTAAATCGAAGAGCCCATTAGATGGAAGCACTGTTGCCGGCTTTGATGTTTCGGGTAAAATCAATCGTGAAGCCTATGGCATGACTTACAATGCAGCTATTGAAACTGGCGGTTTCTTGCTTGGCAAAGATGTTAAATTTGAAGGTAACTTCGAATTTGTTGTGGCTGAATAGTAAATCAACCTCATCCCTCTCATAAAAGGGATGAGGTTTTTCTTTGTCTACTTATCCTCCTTCAATTCGCCCATATGCATCACTTCCCATAAATGCCCATCAACATCCTGGAAGCTCCAGCTATACATGAAGCCATGGTCCATAACGTCATTTGCGGGCTTTCCACCAGCAATGATCGCCTGGCGGACAATTTCATCCACTTCTTCGCGACTTTCAGCTGATAGCGCCATAATCACCTCTGTTGAAGAATTTGCGTTCACAAGCTCTTTGTCCGTAAAGGTTTGAAAGAACTCTTCAACGAGGAGCATCACAAATGTATTTTCATTAAGAATCATACAAGTAGCATTTTTATCAGTAAATTGCGGATTAAATTCAAATCCTAACTCCTTGAAAAATGTGATGGACCTCTCCAGATCCTTCACTGGTAAATTAACAAACACCTGCTTCGCTGTACGCACCATCTTATCACCTCATAAAAGAACTTTAGAACCTTAATTCTCCATTGATTCAAGACTTTCCTTTTCATATGTAAAAGTTTCTTTAATCTGTAATAGAGAGTCTTCAGTCGTTAAATACTACCTGTAAAGGAGGTCATCAACATGGATCGGGAGAAGCAATTTGAACACATCGTATCGTTAAAAAAGGAACTGGAGAGTACGACAATTGAGTACTGGCGCCAGTTCTCTGACTATAGCACGTGGCAATTCTGGGTCATCTTAGCAATGCTCATTATTCCTTTGATCGTACTGTTTCTGTTTATTGACCGTAAGAAAATCTTTCTTCTCGGTTTTTTTGGTTTTTCCGTTCACGTTCTCGCTGCCTATTTAGACGCTTTAGGAGTACGAAAATCCTGGTGGGATTATCCTTATATCGCCATCCCACAACTGCCATCAAGCGTTAGTATCGACGCTTCTTTCATTCCAGTTTACATGATTTTCCTCTATCAGTGGTGCCTAAATAAGGAGAAAAATTACTGGCTATATGGATCGCTTTCAGCCATTGCATTTACATTTCTCTTTAAACCGCTGTTAATTGGCTTACACTTATTTGAGCTATATACGAACTGGTTCGTCTTATTGGCTGCCTATTTATTCGTCATTTATGCTGCTAAATTATTGACCGATCTCTTTATTAAGCTGTCAGAAAGGGCATAGAATTTGTTTTCATGCTCTTTCATCATTGTAATGCTTATCGTCCTGCTCATCTTCTTCAACGATTTCGAGAATCCCCACTCTTTTTTCTAACTCTTCAAGAAGAAGCTCCTTTTCCTTTAAATGAGAAAAAACAATATTGTATTGCGGATAGCCCATTCTAACACTCATGCGAGAAAGCTTTGCTACCTTTTTGGGCATGTAGCTTGCGTATCGCTCTTCATCTTCTAAGACAAGACCAATAAATGTATTATTTTGGATCTGATAAGGAATACAGCCTTCAATGTCTTCCCATCGAAAGTTGATTTTCTCTGATGGAACCACATAAAGCTGTAAAAACTCTGGAGTCATCACGACATGAGGTTCACCTGTTATCAATTTCTTCGCATGCATGGTGAAAAAGAAGAGAAAAAAGCCACCGCAAATGAGCATAATCAATGCAATGAAGAAACTACCTTCTTGAAATAGTACATAGGAAAAGTAGACACCCGCTCCCCCAAATAACAAGCTTCCAATCGTTAATAGAAGTAATCTCCCTTTTGATTCATAAAAAGAAATCGTCGCTTCTTCCACGTTCTCTCCTCCTTCAAAAGTAAAATCTATTTTTTAATACCCATTTCACCGGCAAGCAAATCCATTATTTTCTAAATATATAGAAAACGAGAAAAGGGGTACCTTAGTTAAATCGCATGTTTTGCATGATGGTGGAGATAGTAGTAGTAAGCGCGGGACGAACGGAGATGGCTATCGAAATGAAAACGAGCAAGAAAATCGGTTCAGTTGAATTTCTTTTTATCATTTTCCAAACGCAAGTAGGTGTAGGGATTCTTTCTTTGCCTGCTACCCTTCACTCTTCTGCTGGTAAAGATGGATGGATTGCGATTTTATTAGCTGGGATCGGCTTTCAAGGCGTTATTTTTGTCATTTACTTTCTAAGCAAACGATTTCCAACATTAACACTCTATGAATATGCCCCTAAAATTGTCGGTCGGTTGTTCGGAACATTGATTTCGATCGGCTATATTTTATTTGCGGGATTAACCGCTATTCTCGTGCTGCAGCTTTTCCAAATATCGATCCGAACCTGGATTCTCCCTAAAACGCCATCCATTATTATCTTACTACTGCTTTCGATATCCGGAGCATACCTTGTATCAGGACGAGTTAAAGTACTTGGTCGGTTCGATCAATTTGTTACCGTTTTTGTTGTACCTCTTATAGTAATGATTTTGATTACGCTCCGATTTTCTGATATACGTTATATCCTACCGATCGGTGAGAATGGAATTGGTCCAATTCTAAAAGCAACCCCGGAAGGTTTTTTTTCAATGATTGGGTTTGAAATGGCCCTTTTTGTTTTCCCTTATTTACAACAAAAAGGGAAGTCTGCGCTCATAAGCTTAACCATCTCCAACATTAGCGTCACGTGTTTCTACTGCTTCATTACCCTTGCCACCTATGTCTTTTTTAGTCCACAGCAATTTAAAACCATTCAAGATCCTACCGTCTATATGTTAAAGGGTATCTCATTTCTTATTGTTGATCGAATTGATCTCCTGTTCCTGTCCATTTGGACTGTGTCCGTCTTAACTTCCTTTGGATCCTATTTGTACATTTCATCTGAAGGCGTTAAGATCCTGACAAAACGAAAGGAAGCCACGTGGTCCATCATCATCACCACATTGTTAATACTTGGCTTATCTCTTTTTCCACACAGCTCTTTTACAGTACCAACTCTCTCGAAGTATCATGCAATGGCAAGCTATTTCTTTGTTCTCGGTATTCCTCTTCTCCTGTTAGTGATTAGTTATATTAGAAAAAAAGAGCTTCCTGATCGGCATCAGTAAGCTCTTTTCCTTAAGCTATTTGCAATTATAGACTTTTAATGCTTGTCCAACATAGATTTGATTTGGGTTAGAAATATTATTGATAGATGCAAGATAGCTTGTTGTTAATCCGTATCTATAGGCAATATCTGATAACGTATCTCCATACTTCACTGTATAATAAAATGGTCCGATGCATCTATCAGGTGCATTCACCACTGGACCCTTCGCTTCAACTGTCGGTGTCCCTACCTGCGCTGCTCCAGCTAGTAAACCAACTGAAACAAATGAAATCGTTGCAAACTTTGCGAGCTTTTTCATTCTTTCTCCTCCTCAATATGTATTTTTCTCACTTGCAAATTACCAAATGAGTATATAAAAAGCATATCTTACAGATGGATAATTTTGTATTGGGAAATATGGTTTTTTTTACCTCGAAAAGCTCTATCTCTTATTTCGGTGTTGCCCAATAAGGTTAAGTTCCAAGTTTATCTTCTTCTATAATTACAAGGAGAAAAACAGCTCATATTTAATGTAAATTCACCAATTAAACGGTTAACAATTTCGTCTTTTTATGGTATTGATTAAATAAGGAATTTCAGTTCCTTATCCCAATGAATCACACTAAAAATGAGAAGCGATGAACTATCATTTTAACCTGGGCACTTGAATGATAGGGAGCAAGTAGTGCAACCGGCTCCTTAAAAGGAGAATGAACATGCAAAAGTGTACATTACTCGGGCACGCTCACTTATTTTCTAATCCATCTCTGCAATTGATGGAACTTCTTCGGCGTCATGATGCCGAAAGTTATCACCACTCAGTTCAATCCACAAGCTATTTTATTGATTTCTGTTTGCACGCTCAGCTCCATTCATTCTTACAACCAATCATCCTCCAGTCCATTCTGTTACACGACATCGGTAAGCTACTAGTCCCAGCAGAACTTCTTCAAAAGAGTGGACCACTCACATTTGCTGAGAAAACAGAAATCGAACAGCACCCGGAACTTGGTTTAGACTTATTAAGTGACTATCAAGAGATTGAGTTTGAACCTGCATTAATTTTATATCACCACGGAAATGCTGATGGTTCAGGGTATCCTTATCACTTGCGATCTGAACAACTACCATTTGCCGTAAAGTTGCTCCGCGTGATTGATAGTTATACCGCGATGACCACTGAACGTACCTTTCGTCCGAAACGGACGAGTCGGAAAGCCATTATTGAACTACAAAAACATGTAGGGACAACCTTTGATGCTTACTGCACTTCCTTGTTTGCTGCGTATTTGGACAAGCGATTAAACGGAAAGAAAATACTGCTTCATTACTTGGACTATGCTTCCTATCAAAAGTGAGCAGCACTTCTTTGATCGTTCCAATCACACCAACATTCAAGGAGGTTACGAATATGATGTTTCTAACAAATCAGGAGTTATTTATTGCGTATTGTGATGCTTATAGACTTGAATTAGATGAAGAATTTATCGAAATGTTAACTTCCGAAATCCTTCGAAGAGGACTCACTCCTCCTGATCCTCATATAGACTGTAGGGAAAAAGCGAAAATGATGCGATAGCGTGACCTCGCATCGATTCGAACATAGAGCTTACTTTCCTGTAGGCTCTTTCTCAAACTAGTCGCGCTTACATATGTTTACAATCTCTCTAACGAGGTACTAGAGTAGAGTACTGAACTCTTGAAAGGAATGAGCGAAAATGAAGCAAACAATTCCAGAAATGACGTTAAATGATGGTCTTACACTACCAGCGATTGGATTCGGAACTTATAAGCTAAACGGCAATAATGGGGCGACGGGGATAACAAGCGCCATTGATGTTGGCTATCGTCTCATCGATACCGCGTATAATTATGAAAACGAAGGTACGGTTGGTGAAGCCATTCGTCGTAGTACAATTCCAAGAAACGAATTACGCATCACCTCGAAATTACCTGGACGCTATCAGGAATATGATAAAGCTGTAACGGCTATTCAGGAATCACTTTATCGCGCCAACTTAGATTACTATGATTTATACCTGATTCACTGGCCAAACCCGAAACAAGGTCATTTTGTGGAAGCGTGGCAGGCTTTAATTGACGCTAAAAAATGGGGGTTAATTCGTTCTATTGGCGTGTGTAACTTCCTCCCAGAGCACCTCGAACAATTGGAAAATGAAACAGGTGTGAAACCAAGCATCAATCAAATTGAACTCCATCCATTCTTTAACCAGGAAGAGCAAAGAAGATATCATGAACAAAATAATATTAAAACAGAATCCTGGAGTCCATTAGCACGAGTGAATGATATTTTGGATAATGAAACGATTACCCAGATTGCGGAGCAGCACAACAAATCGGTTTCCCAGATTATTCTGCGCTGGCATTACCAATTAGGTGCCATTCCGATACCGAAATCTTCATCTCCAGAAAGACAGCGTGAAAATCTCTCCATTTTTGATTTTGAATTAACCGAAGTTGAAATGGCGATGATGGCCGAATTAACTCGTCCCGATGGTCGTATAAATGACCAGGATCCTGCTACTTACGAAGAATTTTAAGACAAAGGATGCCCCTTCTGCGTAAGGCGAATGGGGCATCCTTTTTTCGATCTTACTTTGAAGCCATACACTGCCTATAAAGGAGTAACATGCCATGGTCAATATTCAAGCTTTAACCTCTGTCAATTTCAGTGATGAGATCTTAGATTCATTCGAGCGAAAGCAGGAAACAACTCAGGTGATGGTAGTGGATTCGAATCGCTTGTTGAAGAAAGAGGAGCGTTTTGAGGATGATTGGACGTTGGAACGAAAACGCGAAATTGTTACTCACTTTAAATCAACAATTGCTCAGGGAGGCGTGGTGATCCTAGCACAACGAGAAAAGGATGTGCTAGGTTTTGCTGTGATTGAGCCTGAAACCTTTGGAGAGTGTTCCACATATCGTGAACTTTCCTATCTCCATACGTCCTTCCCATCTCGACGAATGGGGATCGGACGTCGTCTTTTCAATGAAGCGAAAAAGACTGCAAAGCAACTAGGCGTTGCTAAACTCTATATCGGGGCTCATCCCTCCGTTGAAACACAGAGCTTCTACAAAAGAATGGGATGCGTTCTCGCAGAAGAAATCAATCCTACCATTTACAAACGAGAAGTACGAGATCTTCAATTAGAAGTCAGGGTTTAAGCCGCCATTAAGTATAAATGGATATCCCCTAAACCGGTGGATATCCTTTTCACTTTTTAAAATCCTTCGTATAAATGACGGGGGCATCCATCCCTTCCTCGTCCTCCTCCTTTAATTCAATCAGCGCCACACCTGCAATGTGTCCAACGATCGGCTTCACTTCTTGAAAGCAATACTGAAACACATTCGCTAAATCATCAGGCTTAAGCTGATTGGCGACCGTGCAGTGTGGAATCCACTGACCAGGAAAATATAAGGAATTTGCACTTCCATTGAACGCTTCAAAATAATGGTGATGAGCGGAATGAAGCGAAAGTAATTTTTCGGTTACGGTAGGAGCTAAAAAAATCGTTCCAACATTTAAGAATGAACTCACAGTATTTAAGGTAATCTCTATTTTTTCTGCATCATCATAGAAAGCCTCTATTTTCCTTATGTAATCTTTCTTATCTAACTGCTCATAACTCGCAAGCGTAATATGAGGTCGGCCATCTTTTACTTCATCGATATAATAAGAAAGATCTTGTTCTTTAAGCTCCCTCCAAATCTCCTTTACCTTTGTTTCTGTCTGTTCATCAAAAAGTGCTATGCACCAATACACGATTTAGCCGCCTTTCTTATTGTTATTTCATACGTCATTCATTCAAAGGAACAAGCATCTTCCATTCAAAGTTATGCTAAAATTCTAACATAAAGGCTATTTTATAAAGGGGGAATCTGCAGTGAAAGCCTTATTCTTTCTGTACGATGGATATGTGGACTGGGAAATTAGCACACTTTCCTACATCTTTAGTGTAACAAATGTGGAAATTGAAACGACCGCTTTAACAAGCGAAGTGACCCATAGTGGAAATTTTACGATTAAAGTCAATCAAACGGTTGATCGATGTCGTGTTCAAGATTACGATATTCTCATTCTTCCAGGTGGCGATCCTGAGCCACTGATTCATGATAAGAGATTACTTTCCCTGATTAAGGAATTTGATGAACAAAATAAGTGGATTGCTGCGATTTGTGGCGCCTCCACTTTACTAGGAGCAAGCTCTGTCTTAAGAAATCGGGAGTATTCAACCTCCATTGAGCTCTCAGAGTTCCCTGCCTTCTTTCGTCCAGAACTGAAAAGCAAAGCCGATGTAACCGTATGTGAAAACCTGATCACTGCAGAAGGCAACGGTTATGTTGAATTTGCGGTGGCAGTAGGAAAGCAGCTAAAGCTTTTTCAAGATCGGGAAGATGAACTCGAAACGATGCTGTTTTTCAAAAATCTGTTAAGAGGATAGCAGAAAAACGCGACAGTTAGTCGCGTTTTCAATTTTATAAGGAACGACGGTAACGAATCGACTTGTATGCCTCTTCTTCAAGGTTCTGGTAGCTCTCCTGTTCAGACTGCGCAGTAAAGCCGACCGCTTCATAAAAAGGGATTCCCTTCAAGTTCCCTTTCGAGACAGAAACCCACTGTTCACTTGCTCCTCGTTGTACTTGCTCGTTTGTTAACTCATTTAAAAGTCTCGAGCCAATCCTTTCTCGCTTTCGACTTGGATCTAAATAAAGCACAAACACCTCTGCTTTTTCTAACCCAGTCATGCCACCACCAATCGCTCCTACTACCTTGTTTTCATCAAGCGCGACAAACCATCCATTCCATTCTCTGCTGGTGTGTTTTACTTCGTTAAGAATTCGATCCTGGTTGTAAAATTCTCGTACCATACGCTCGATGTATTCGGTTGAATGCGTTTCTTTATAGGTGTGTCGATATCCTTTAGAACAAACGTCTGAGATGCCACTTACATGTTCAGGTAAAGCTTTTTCAATCGCGATCACACAATCATCTCCTTGTTTATCGGTCAAGCACCATTGATCTTCAATGAATATTTTCAACATTATTTTAAATGAGGGGATTCAAATAGATGAAATAAACGATAAGAGAAAAAATGACAATCATCCCTAATTGAATTAAAGTGAAGAGATAATCATTTTTATTCGGTGCATGGCGCTTTTCCATAATCGCCGTTACCGTTTCTGAAACTACGATATAGGCAAATATGATGATGGGCGTTTGAAAATACCAGTTCGGCTCATCAGGAATACGATCAATATTATAAAACAGGCTAATGATGAGTAATAACATAAAACTGCTCCGAATGGTCCAATCAATCTTTCCATGCGTTCTATTCACATGGTTATAAGAAAATAACTTTTTCTTATCTACGTGAAGCCACTTTCTCAAGATCTTTTCGCTAGCAGTATAAACGATAGAAAAAGCTAGTAAAATAAACAGAAACTGTCCCCACAACGCGTTCAATCACGTACCCCTCTCAAGAAATCAATATTGATTTTCAATAGAAGTTTGCTCAAACACTTTCCAATGACCATTCATCATAGATGTCGCGTACCTCATCACAATATAATGCTTCACCTGATCGTCCTCTTTCGTTTGAACATAATAAGTATCCGAGCCACGGTAATCCAGTTCGACAATGTCTTCCCCTCTAAATTGATGATCACTCGTTACAAATTCTTTTAACCCCTGTTCTTCATTAAATTCAAAGAATGGGTTATAGGAACCAAGAGTAAGTAGAATTAAAAATAGAAACAGGACAGAGACGATAAGGACAATTTTTTTCATTACGGTCACCTCGGTAAGACGATAAATGATTACTCACGTATTTGTAGAACGATCAATTACTAACAAGCTAATTCTAATGATGAACAAAATTGCACCAACCACCATGTTCATCATTCCACTCCCTGATAATTTTCTCATTTCCATTAATCAAGACTCGTAACGAGAACTAACTCTAGTTGCAAATGAGGTGTGTACCAACAGGATCAATCAATTGGAAATGATCTTTACTGAAAGAGGCTATAGCTAAACGCGTTTGTTCGTTAGCACATAATTCGATGTTCCATTGATCATTTCCTAAGGTTACTGTTTCCCCGTTGTTATGTAGCGTTTCAAGATTTAATAGCGTTCCAATTTGTTCAGGATGATTAGTGAAAGGGAGTTGAATCTTCATGGATGTAAGGAGCGTCTCCATTTGATCCTTCACCACATCCCTTCTTTTTTGCAATTCCACTCTCCATTTCCATGGTGTCATAATGATGGTTCTTCGCTCCCCTTCACGAACTCGCCACTTTAAGTGTTCTGCTCTTCGAATCACTTCAACATACTCTTCTTCACTGACCAGGAAGCCTATATGATCAAATACATCTCACTTTCCATGTCCAAATGTGATGTTTGTTTGCCCTTTCACCATTTCAATAATACGAAATGTGATGTCTTTTTCTCTAAAATCCTCCCACTCCATTGGAGGGGTAAACGTTTGCATTTCTCCATTCAATCGTCCCACTCGTTGAACCGTTTCAAATCCTAAATCGTGATAAGCCTTCTCCATCTCTTCTACTTTCGGCGTCCACCAGTGATAATGAAACAATTGCATACAAAGCCCTCTCCCTCTAAGTTGAAATTATAAGACGATGCCCATAAAGACGATAAACCCTACGACGATTATGCCTACTGTATTGATAGCGGCACATAAGTACTTCATGGCCATTGGCGCTTTTCTTGAAAAGCTTGCCATACTTAATCCAAAGGAAAATAGAAAGAAAAGTAACAAGTAGGTGAATGGGTTGAACAGCATGTTTGAAATCTTTACTTCTTTTTCTGAAAGAAATTGAAAAATCCATTCTCGAAATGGGTCTACGGTTAAGGCAATAAAGAAAAGGACAGACAAGACGGTCCCCATATACGCTGCCATTGTTCGTTTTTTCTTCATCTCTTCCCCTCTCCTTCGACGCATTAGAACGCCGTGTAACATTGCTTGCACTGTTGATTCCTGCTTCTCTTATTCAACGTGCGACAACGAGGGCATTTCACAAAACGGTGTTTTGATTTAGCCCTTTGTTCGCATGCAAAAAACGATGATAGGCTTTATTGGAATAGGAAACGGTCAAAAAGATGGCTATTCCAGAAGCAAGGAGTACGCCAATTAGAGCTAAAATGTCCACACTGAACTCACCATTAAAATACACAAAATTCTTATTCTTCCATATTTTATATACGATTTTGAAGGGTGATTTGTTTCATTAGGATGATGAGAATGAATTTCTGAAAATCAACACACGCTAAAAAGACTCGCTTTACCGAAAGGAGCACAAATATGGGTGTTGTTGAATTACTATTACGTCTGGCTCTATCATTTATCATATTGCTTTTATTAACGAGGCTTATGGGAAGAAAAGAAATCTCACAAATGACCTTTTTTAACTTCGTTTCTTCGATTGCGCTTGGAACATTAGGCGCCTCACTTGCGATCGAATCCTCGTTAAGTGTGAGAAATGGTGTGATCGCTCTTATCGCGTGGACGGCTTTCACCATTCTGATGGGATATGGTGATTTGAAGTCGAAATCGTTTCGAATAGGAGTAGAAGGAAGCCCAAAAATCGTGGTTCGCAATGGAGAAATTATGGAGAAGGAGCTTCGCAAACTTCGTCTTGATCTAGATGCACTAAATCTTTTACTACGAAAAAAGAATGTCTTTTCTCTAAAAGATGTAGACTATGCCATTTTTGAAACGGACGGAACGCTATCGGTCTTAAAAAAAGAAAACAAGCAATCACTCACCAAAGGCGATCAGGGGATCACTTCAAAAACCCAAAAGATCTACCCGATCTCTGCTCCCTTGATAGAGGATGGTCAACTGAACCATCAATCTTTAGACGAAATGAATGTCGATGAGGACTGGCTACTCCAACAAATTCATGCCAAAGGTATTCAGTCTGTTTCCGATGTGTTTTATGCAGAAATCCAGAAAGATGGTTCGCTGTTTATTGATAAGCGAAATGACCATGTTCATTAACGGAAACCATCGCTATTTTCAATCTATAAGTTACACTTTTTGTAGATGGGTATCCTTAAAATCCGTTGGATATTTTAAGCCATAGCCGAGCATTCGATCCATGCCAATATGCGCGAGCCAAATAAGGCTTACTGTGAAGAGGGTGTCTTGTTTCAACCCTATACTTAACATTAGAAGGAGAAGCGGAATAACGTAGGCGTGTCCGAGGTTATAAATCCATGCACCTGTTTCTATGTTAAGCAAATACCCTAGCATAACGAGGTCAGGCAGGAATAACAAAAGAAAAAATAACCCCCAGCTGCCGTCGATTAAAGCATAGCCATAAACAGAACCAGCCAAAACGATTAGTCCTTCCATATGTAGCAGCGTCTTACTCATAAGATATCCCCTTACTGGCGAGTGAATGATCCATTCACTCGCACCCGTTTCTTGGTTATAATCGTTCTTAATCTCTTTACCTTTACACTTTTAACGAACCTCTAAAGCCTCTAGCAGCGTAGTAAGACTCTGCTCCATTATGATAAATAAATACATGTCCAAAACGACGATCGCCAAACAGCGCACCGCCAAGCTTTCGGATCTCTTCAGGCGTTTGCACCCAGCTTGATGTCTTTAGATCAAACTCGCCAAGCTTTTGTAACGCTCGGTATTCTTCTTCTGTTAATATCGCGATTCCCATAGCACTTGCCATATCCATCGCGTTATTTTCAGGCTTAAACTTTTTTCTCGATTCCAGCGCTTCTCGATCGTAGCACACACTTCTCCGCCCTTTTGGACTTTCGGGTGAGCAATCATAAAATAGCATTTCTCCATTTTCACTAAAACCGACGACATCCGGTTCTCCACCAGTCTGCTCCATTTCATGAAGTGACCATAATTTTTCAGGATAACTTAACAGCCTATCCTCGACACTCGCCCATTCCATCTCTTTATGACGATCCTGGTTTTTCTCAAAACGCTTTTTTAAGGTTTGAAGTAGTGTATTCCTTTCCTCAGTAGATAAGTCGCCTCGCTTAGCCATCGGCTCAGTCCTCCTTCACGTTATTTCATATAGTTTTTCACTAACTCATAACATCTTTTTTCCGTAAGATCGTTCTCGACCGCAACGTATTCTAATTGCTCCATCGTACCGCCTTCATATTTTAAAGAAGCCTTTTTGGCAGTCTTATCACGGTAGTCGATCCATTCTCGTTGTTCCTGTCTTAACGCTTCCATTTCTTCTGCCGGAAGTTGCTTTTCTAGAACGCCATAGATCTCATTTAATAAACCATCCAATACATCAAAGCGCTCTCCTTCCATATTTTTCATCGCATAAGTAGAATCATCTTCTAAATTATTTTTCTTTTCTTCTAATTCCTTTGTAGCTTGATTCAACTTCTCAAGGTATTCTTCCTTCAAACTTTCTTCATTTTCTGATGAGGTTTCCTCTTTCGTTTCTGCCTCAGCCTGCTCTTCATTCGTTTCACTTTCTTCTGCCTTCGTGCTGCTTTCGTTAGCGCTAGTACTATTGGAAGCAGACAGATTAGCGTCTCCTGCTTTTTCATTTGAAGTAGACTGCTCTTGCGATTGGTTCTCTCCCTGCGATTGATTTTCCTCTGCAGCACTAGAGCTATCCGCAGTTGAATTCCCACAAGCAGACAGTAGTAGAGCACTTGTGACCATTCCGATTAAAAGTTTCTGATTTTTTTTCATACAACAACCAACTTTCTATCCATCTGTTTGTTCTTTCTATGTACTTTCCAAAAAACGTTTTACTTCCTGTCGGGTCCTTAAAATAATAATGTTCTTATCCTTCGGGAGCTGTTCTAGCTTTGCTAAAACCATCGGCTTCTTCTTTTTAGGGTAATCCCAAATCCATTTCAGGAACGTAAGGTTCAGTCTCTCTGTACAGCCTTCTTTCATATCCGGTCTTGTTCGGTTACGATAGGTCACCATTCTTTTAAAAACACGATAGGAACATATCCACCTTGATTGATCCAGAAAGATGATGGTATCAGCCGCCTCTAACCTAAGCGCCATCGTGCCGTTGTAATTTCCATCAATAATCCATTGCTCTCCCTTCACTAACGTTGTCTGAATGGTCACCTGCTCTTCTTTCGTCGTCGGTGTCCAATTCGGTTTCCATAGTAAACGATCTAAGTGCCAAACCGGGATGTTTCGCTTTTTTCCCATTTGTCTTGCAAGCGTGGATTTTCCTGAGCCGCCGGATCCGATAATCGCTATTTTGTTCATGATGGTTTCCCGTCCTCTTAAGTCATTTAATAAAGAAAAGAATCGTTCGCATCCTCTATATAGATGTAGAAGAGCAGCAGGAAGGTTAAGAAATGATGATAAAGAACGGTGAGATAATCAGAAAAATAGATGCCACTTATCATAAGAAGGACCACTAGCAGAATATTCTCCATCCATCTTGCCCCCAAATCAACATCCCCCTCCCGTTACCAATTATTTCAAAGGAAAGGAAAGAACTCAATATTTTCTTTCATAAAAAAAGAGCCTATTTTCTGGAGATAGGCTCTTGGGATTCAATAGTGTATTTTTATATTAAGAAGACGGGATCTTCGAAGCACTCTTAGAACTAACGCGCTGAAGCATGTATTCCAACAGAAAAAGGTAGTCTTCTTCATTATCCGTCTGTTTTGCAAGCTCTGATAACGGTTCTAAAATGTAGAGGCAATCATTTTCATACAGACTATAGTTATCGAAACCTAGAATCGTTTGACGGGCAAATTCCCACAGATCCTTGTGGGCTTCTTGATCCATCGTTTTACTCAGCTGAGCGACCATTGTTAAAAGCGCGGTAATAATGGTTGAGTTCTGGTTTGCATATTCCCGAATTGAGCCAAACCCTTTGTGAAGATAATAACCAAAATCTCTTTGGTTTAATATGATCCGTAGCTCCTGGTCTAAATCAAACAGATACGGGGAAAAATTCTTTGTCTGCCCGATGCTTTTTAACAAATCCGCAATTTGATGAATTGTATTTGTGACGGTCAGAGGATCATGATGGCCTAACGCCTTCACCGCTACTTCCGCAAGCTTGATGAGCCCGTATTCAAGATCCTGAATTTCAGTTTGCTTTATTCCAATTTCAATGTACTTGAGGTAATGGTCAGGGTTCATCACTTGCTCATATTCCCAATACGTAATAAGCGGAGTTCCCGCGATCACAAAATCTCCAATTCGAACATCGAACCTTAAGAGAACGTTGTCTTTGGTTGCTTGTTGAATCAATTTTGAAAAGTCGGCGACTTGCAGATAACCCGATTGATTGGTTTTTATCACCTTCCCTTTTGATTCTAAAGGAACGTCTTCCTTCTCGATTTTCTTCTCAGAATGGTAAGGCTTTAATTCCTCCTCAAGCGACGCTTGCACCAATTTTGACCTGGCGTTCATATTAAAACTAATGTTATGGACTTGCATCCATGTGGCAGTGTGATTGATAAAATAAATAAATGTGATCGCAGCTGTAATCGCAGTTAAAATGGATAAAACGGGTGTTGCCACAACATATTCTTCTTCACCATGTGTCACGTATAAAAAGTTTAAGAGCACATAAATGAAACTTCCATTAAAGATACCAAGGACGTGCTGCGTCGCTCGATCACTGACAAAGTTGACGAGCATTTTAGAAGAGAACTGGCCGCTGAATGTCGTCAAAGCAACAAGCAAAGAGTTCAATGTGAAGGCACTTAAAGTCAGCACCCCTCCTACGAGTGCACTAAGAAGCACCTGCAAGGTCTGTCCGCTGAAACCAATTCCAATTGGCAGGTACAAACTAACATCAACGACATAATCGAGATAATACGTTAAAAGCGATAGACAAACGGCTCCAACAATATACCAAAATGGCATAAACCAGATCGTAGATTGCAGTTCACTTTTTCGTTGTCGTCTCGACATCTTCAAATATTTTTTTATATAGTAAAGGAGCCCCATAGTATCACCATTCAATCCTTAAGAGTTTTTAATCCTTCTAACTCCTACCCCGAAAAGAAGGACATTAACCTGAATTTTAGTGTTTCCATCTATAGGTAAAAATACATGAGGTTCATGACACTGAATGTGTGAATGTACGTTTCGTTCGACATGCCCACTAAAAAAAGCCTATCTTGTTACAGATAAGCTCTTACAGTCTTTCTATTGCTCATTCTTTATTTCCAGTTTGAACACAACGGCATATTCAGCCTCTTGAACGGATTTCGGTAACGCTGTCTTATTTTCATTAACCTCTGTTGATAATTCACTTTGACTTGTTCCAACGAGATAAGCCAAATAAACGGGTTCGCCTTTCTTCATTGTGACGTTATCTTCTAGACTAACAAAGCTATAACTTTCAAGGTCATCTGGTAGAAATTCAGTCCCTCTCGCATATCCGCTCGGTTCTCCGAGAGTGAAGAACGATTCTTTTTCTTCCATTAGGAGCTGAAAGGAGTGAAGAGACTGATTGAATTCGTTTCCGTCAGGATTTGAAACCGAAGAAATCACCCTTTTTCCTTCTCCATTTTCGTACACATCAATTGAAGCTTCGAGTACCTCTCCCTCATTGATTTCACCATCAAGGGTATAAAACGTTTGATAATCAACCCCCATTTGATTGACGATCGCTTGCTCCCGCTCAGATAAATCAGCAGGTTCAATCACCAACGAGGTGTCGCTTTTCGCTCCATCCCTTTCTTCATTTCCACAGGCCCCAAGCAACAAGGCAATTCCTAACAGAACCAAAATTCGCTTCATCTTCCGCCTCCGTCCTCCGTTTCTTCCCTAACAATCTCCTGAATGGCCCTATTCAAATCAACATCTTGTTGTAGATGAGCGGGAGTCCAGGGCACATAAATATCCGGTTGTATCCCTTTATCACTCATCCCTTGCCCTTCATCAACACGAGAAGACTTTGTGGTAGGATACATCAGTTGAAATCGATTATTCCACACTTCAAATGCGACGTTTGCGTAGTCATTCATTCCTAAAGTAGGCCTGCCTACGACAGTAACTTTTGATGAATGCTTACACGTCTCAACAAAGGAATCACCAGAACTTCCACAGTAAACATCTGATAGAATGATTACCTTTCTCGGTCCAGGCTTTGTGTCAAAGACAAGGTCCTCTTCTAATTCGGATAAGTTAAGTTCAACAAACCCCTCTCCTCGATGATTCCTTAATTCCTTGATCATCATATAAACCTGACGGCGCGTTCCTTCATCCTCGATTGAAGTCAATGCCCCTTCAAGCATTTGAATCCGTAACCTTACATTTCGTTCCGTACAGTTCGTCAAAATGGTTTCATTTAATAACTCACCAATGTCTATTTTTTCTCCTTCGAATAGATAAGGCAACAGTTCAAAATAAGCAAGGTCACTCCCCCCTCTATTCAGTCGCACGTCAATAATGAAAAAAGGATAGGTTGATAGACTCTCTTTGTGGTCACGGATCAATTGATGAATCGCATCATGATTCATAAAATCCGTTACCTTCATATAAAGGATATCTTTCTGTAATTCTTCCATCTTATATTCTGGTTTGTATGGAATCGGCTCGTATGTACGTAATTCTAACGAGTACTTATCGCCTCGTTTCGATTCGATTTCCGCTACTTTAAAGTCTAGCAACACCGGTTCCCACTTTTGTCTTTCATGAATTGTCGTTCGAAGCTCTTTTTCATATTTCTTCGCTATTTCTGAAATACCACTTCCATCTAGCGTAACGATCTTATCACCAGTCTGGAAGCGTACATCGTTTGGTGAAGAAGTAACATAGAGATCGTCCTCAAACCGTCTTACCGTAAATCCTACATCTCTTTTTTTCTGTTGAAGATCCGTAAATCCAATATGTAAATCCTTAAAGTCCAACAAATAACTTTGCACGAGATGAACAAATGTAGCATCATCGATTTCATTGACCTGATTAAAGACCGGTTGATCCCAATCCGCCTTATCGTTACAACCTGCGTAATCACGATGCATCAGGTCGACGATGTCCTGAAAGATTTCAAGGTATGTTGCATCGTTTTCTTTCCTAATTACCGTGCTATTTTGTATACTCAACTATACTCTCACTCCTAACGTTTTAATCGCGCTTAATAGAAAGCAATGATCGTCAAAATCAAACTCATCATGGTATAGAGGACGGAACCATAAAACACGACTCCTACATTCACTTTCATTTCACGATCACTTTGGACTTTTCCTCCCGCTTGACTCGCTTCAAAATTCGTGACATTTGATAGAACTCCCCCACTGCTATTAAATAAATAAAGGATGACTGATAATCCGATGCCAATAAGAAAACTCCAATTAACATACGAAAAAGAAAACAATGCACTAGCTGCCCATACAATTAGTCCGATCAAAAGAGCTGCAACAATAGATTTACCGATCACTTTTTTCAAAAAACCCCTCCCGCCGCAATGTTCGATAAAAACACCACTCATAAAGGCAAATACCTAACTTCGTTTAAATCGCATGGTTCAAAACGTCTTTTATTTTATTCACTTGTGTGACTAAAGATACTGTCGGAACAAAAACGTATAGACAGCCCTGAATCAAAACGCGCCGCCATGATTTTTTTCTCATAAGATCGAATGCTCCCCATAATAGAGCGATGAACACCGATGTAAAAAAGAAAAAATACTGAGTTCGTAGTTGCTGAATGAGATCCTTCAGATACCCAATCGTCCATTCTTCTCCTTCTTGCGGTACATAGGTCACCCGTTCTTCTTCTAGCCCTATTACGTTATCAGACTGCAAAACGACTAAGTCGTCTTTTGTGTTAAACGTTTCATAGCCAAGCGGTGAATATCCAAGTGGGTACACCAGGATATAAGACAAAGCAACTGCAATCATTAGAATGGCGAGATAGACTAGAAAACGCCTTACTTTTCTTACACTTTCTTCACTCATACTTCACCTCGCAAACAACACCTTGCCAGATTGGTGCGTCATTCTTCTATTTCTTAAATCCAATTATTTCAAATTAGTGAGAATAATTCAATTTTTATTCCATTATGAAAAGAGCTTATGACGAATAAGCTCTTTTATTCAATAACTTGATAAACATCATTTAGTAATTTAAAAAAAGCCTATCTTATGAAAGATAAGCTAAGATTTTTAAAAGTGGTAGCTGCGATTCACCCTTTTTTTATAGGAAGATGATCATTCGATACGAGACATAGTCCCTTCATTAGTTCTTACAAATGCTATACTTTATAATAGACTCCATGCAGTGCTGTCTAAAGAAAGATCATTGGAAAAGTAAATGTAACGAACGCTGCCCAAAGTCCATAGACCGGCAAATACTTTGTAACCGAATCTTGGATCGTCGAAAGTTCAGATTTATTTTGTAAAAAGCGCATATAGGAGAACATAATCCAAATTAGATTAACCCAGATCAAAATATTCACTCCTAAAACAGCCAGTCGATTGGGAGTCATTCCAAAAGAAGAAAGCCTGAACACAATTGCTGACAAAGCCACACTGTCGATGATGAGCGCAAGGACAATCAAGGCAACATGAATATAATCTGAAATGTTCTTTTTCTCGTCTGAATCTCTTTCAGTAATGGAAAATATGGTAACGGCTAATACACCAAGGAGAATTCCGTTGAAAGCGATCAAGAAATCGCGATCCACGAATGGATTTTCCCCCACTCCCAAAACCGTTACAAGATAGACCAACAAGGTAAGCAGGACAAGGGGGCTAAATATCTTTGCTATATAAGGGGTGATGTTTTTCGCAAGTTTAAGATTCATGAATACTAAGTAAGTAGCGACGATTGCAAGAGCCGCAGCACCAAATAAAACAATATTACTAAAATAGAAATCTTCTATATCCAGGCCAACAAAGCTGAATAACTGCATGGTTAATACGGCTAGCACCATTCCGCTGAATGCCAGGCTGGCGTAGAGTATTCCAAATTCTAAATTAAATTTAAGATAGGCTAATCTTTTCGAACCTTTTAGATAGTCGTTTCCTGTGAAAGAAATCCCTACCAATACCCATAAGAAAATAGGAAGATGTAAATAAACAAGGATGATACTATCCTTAAAATTGATTGGCAGCATATTAAGATAAAATCCGGAAATGATGAACAATGCTGAAAGGGAATAAATAATGCTTCTTTTCGGCTTATTATGATATACAAAGTAGGCAGCAATAAAGGGAATGATACCAAAAGCGAGGTTAATCGGAGCGATTGCTTCCTGCTCGACAAAATGGAAAATGATCCTGGTGCTTACCCCTGCCAGAATAGCTAAAAGGGCCATGACTAAGAAACCTTTTTGATACAAGGAAGGTTTCTCTTTAGTTGCTGTCTCCTTGAAATGCAATCTTTCATGCCAAACCCTAAGCACCTGAGAATCTGGATGTAGTTCCCATGCGTATGAAAAGGACTTTTTAAAAGCTTTCGGGTCTGTTCGATACATCCTCTCCAGTTCATGTGGGTCAGTGATAAGATTAAGAACCGAATTGTTACTATCCATCTTCATACCTCCAATCATTTTTAGTCTGATCTACAATGCTGACCACCATCACTTCGGTATTAATACATCTTCGGGGGCTTTACAGCTTGCATCTAAAAGTTTACTAAAGAAACGATTCTCCTTCTTGAAGAATAGCTCCTTGTTTAGCCATTTTTTCTTTTATGATACGTCTACAACATGATACGAAACGCCAAAATAGTCATTTAGCCAGTCCTAACAGAAATTCCATCGATTAACCCTCACCTAGTTGGTTTATTTTTTGTACTATCCGATAATAATTTTTTTACTAGCTCTTCAATTAAAGAGAATTAGTAGACACTATGATTGTTTCCAACCACTTCTTCGTATCCTCATGACAGAAGCCATTACTCCGATGAGGCAGAAAATAATTCCTACTGGTAAAACGAAGTACAATATAGCATCTGGAAATATTCCAAGTGACGGTAAGATTGTACATACCGGAACTGCAATGGTCATGGTTAATAAAATCATTAAATCTAGTTTTTTGGTATCCAATTAAATATCCTCCTAAAGCAATAGAATCGTTTTATTAGCATCCAATCTTAGTTACATGCTTTATACCAATTATTTCAAAACAGTACTTATAAATCCATCTTTTTCTCACCAAAAAAAAGAGCTCATCTTATTACTAATAAGCCCACATTACTTAAATAATTTGTACCAGTACAAAGTGGTTTCAATGTTAGGATTATATGATTGCTTTAGTGTGTCAACTCCACCTAGTATAAATCCTTGTTTCGCATAAAATCTGCATGCACCAAGATTATCATCTTGAGCTTCCAAGGACATTCCTATAAGTTTTCTTTGTTTTGCCCACTCTTCCGCTCTATTTAAGAGCAACTTTCCAACTCCACTGCCTCGATAATCTTTTTTAATCGCAATGTTTTCAATATAACAGAAGCGATTCCATTCCTTAATTATTCTAATTTGTCCTATGCAAGTGTTATTCATATAAGCTAATAACAAGGTTTTATCCTCTCGGTTTATATATTGGCTCCAATCAAGTTTGTCATCTGGAAAACGTGTTTCCCTCGTTTCATCGAAAAGAACCTCTTTATAAGACCACTTTCCTGATTGTAAGCTGGGGACAACTCTGCCATATAGCTGAAAATGATCATTTGTCTTATTGATATCCTTAATTAACGCATTATTTAATGCGAAAATATTGACTTTACTTTCACTAACCAATATTGCACACTTCCTTTTATGAGTTTTGGAAAATATTTTATTTAAGAATGATTCAAGACTACTGGCAGTATCTTTAATGCCAATTATTTCAAAGCATTGAGTACAACTCAATCTTTTATTTCATATTAACCACATGCCAGTTAGTTAAACGATCATAATGATGCGAGATTTATTTCACCTTTAAATCTACAAAACACCCTTTCAATCAATCTCTCTACGCAAGAACTTTTCCCGTTAACCGCACATTGACAGGGTTAGTCAGGCAGGATACAATACACATATAATTACTATGCATAGATTTACTATGCATAAGGAGGAAAGGTATCTATGAAAGTTAGTAAAGAGCTGCTTAAAGGGAGTACCACCACACTGATTTTAAGCTTGCTGAACACGAAGCCAAGGTATGGATATGAAATCATCAAAGAGCTGGAATTAAAGTCTGACGGTATTTTCAGCTTCAAGGAAGGAACGATCTACCCTATTCTTCACACCCTTGAGAAAAAAGGACTGATTGTCTCCTTCTGGGGGGAAGGGACTGGAAAGAGAAAGAGGAAATATTACAAGTTGAATGAATCAGGAAGAGAACTCATTCAAGAAAAACAAGAGGAATGGTCCGTTTTTAAAAATGCAGTAGACCAAGTACTTCATGGAGAGAAAAGCGCATGGGAATAGATAAGAAATTCGAAGTTTATATTGATAGGTTGTGTAAGCGGATCAAGAATAAGGATGTCCATGATCACATCAAGCTCGAGATAGGCGATCATCTTCAAGAACTTAAAGAGGATGCCATGCGCAGGGGATTTTCTGAAGAAGAGGCTGTAAATGAGGCAATGAAGCATATAGGTGATGACAAAGTATTAGGGAAGCAGTTGAACAAGACGCATAAAGCACCGCTGGATGTACAAACCATCCTTCCCGTTCTCGCGGTTTCTCTGTTCGGACTTCTTGTTATGTACTACCTGCAAGTTCATTCGACCATTACGGCGCTTCATGAAATGAAGGTATTCAATAAAAGCCTGGTTTTCTACTTAGCTGGTCTTCTGCTCATGCTAGTCGTATTCAAATGTGATTATAGAAAACTGGCAAAGCATTCGATCCGCATTTATGCAGGGACGTTATTCATCCTTTCATTAACCCTCTTTCTCGGTGTCCGGGTCGATGGCATCCCATTTTTAAATATCGGCTTTGCCTTTATCAATTTCACAGAAATCACTCCATACCTCTTAGCCTTATCCTTTGCGGGAATCTTTCACGCCTGGAATTGGAATAATATCCGAAACTTCTGGATTGGAGTAGGGATTCTTGCTGTACCGATCCTTTTGCTTTCAACGACTGGGGCAGTGGCTGCCACATTCATCAGCCTGATGGTGTCCATTACGATGATGTCCGTGTCTAGCGCCAGCATCAAGCAAGTTTTATCCGTTTCTGTACCATTATCCATTTTGCCGATGGCTCGTTTTTTCGCCCAAGCAGATACGTCGACATTTCCTAACACGTATGCTGGTTTGACTTTGGGAGATGCAAACTTCATAGGAAGTGCTTTACAGTTCACTCCCGGACTCATGTCAGAAGTCCATACAGATTTCATCCTTTCGTACACCATCTACACATTCGGTTGGTTGTCCGCAATCATCGTGTTCACGTTGATTGCCTATTTCATCTGGAGAATCATTAGTACAGGCAGGAACATGGTTTATTCCTATGGACGACTTCTTACTATCGGTCTAGCAGCCACATTCTCCGTTCAGTTCATCCTAAACATCCTTATGAACCTCGGTTTATCAGGGTTACCAGCCGCACCCATGCCTTTCATGAGTTTCGGCGGGTCGCATATACTACTTGAAATGGCTGCTGTCGGTTTATTATTAAGCATCTACAGAAGACGCCATACAGTCGAACAGCCTATGGCATACAGCTAAATACCCAGCAAATTTTGATGGTTTCTAAGAAAAATTCATAAAAGATAACTAAAGACACATGGCCGACCTGTTCGGCGATGTGTCTTTAAATTAATCAGCACCAGACTAGTTTATGAAAGATGGAATAATTCTTCTAAAAGTTATCTTCTTTTTCTCATTATAAGAAGTATGGCAACTAGTATTAGAATGATTGGAACTAGAGAAATTAATGCTATACTCATTCCGCCCATCCCCACATTATCCCTCCTATCAACACCGCTCTCCCTGAACTATATCTGTAAAAAGCACTTACGTTATTTTCAACAAAAGCTCCGAGATAGTTAAATGATCATTTTGTATGATGCCTTGCTTCAATTTACTACGTACATGTCAGCTAAAGTTTTATTCTTTATGAATCCAAGATCTTCATAAAGCTGAATTGCTGGATTACCTTTAATTACAGACAAACGAGTAGCCGGGTATTCTTTACTCGATATGTTTATAGAATGCTTTAACAAAAAGCGTCCAAGACCTTTATGTTGATGCTCAGGGTGTACAGCCAAACTCATGATAAGAGGATAGTTTTCAAATTCCATATGCAGACACACACCCACTATCTTGTTTGTGCACTGTTCTACAATAACTCTTGAACACTCATCCATGATTTTATTAGTTTGGTATATTTCAATAAACTCTCTTACATGATTCGTATAGTCTTCTTTCGTTCCGATTTGTTTATAAGCTGAATTAGCACTATAAGACTCCATAATTAAATTGACTATATCGGCAATATTTTCTTCTAAAACCGGTTTAGAGAGATACCCTCCAGGAAGTATAGCCTTTATGGGTTGTGTTGGGCGAATCATCCAATAATTCACTTCATTCACCTGGCATCCACTTTGTTCATAACTTGTAACATGTTTTTCGACTACATCTCTTACAATCATCTTTTCTTCGGTATTAGATATCTTCTTTAAGTGATTTAAAAGCTTCTGGACTAACCCTTCATAATCCTTATATGGAGGTGCAACAAATAAATCCGCCATGAAATTAGGTTTTATAAATACACCGCCAATGATTTTTTCATCGTGCATAATGAAATACCCGCAGTCAAAAATGGATACGACTTCTTTCATTACTTCCAAAGACCTTCTAAAGAAGTAATCTGCATATTTTTGTCCATAATAAATTGAATAATAGTGAAAGTATTCTTCAGGTTCTTGATAAACTAAGGTCAATTGATCTTCTAGTTCAACAACTTCATTTAATGATTGAATTTGCTCACTCATACATTTCCCCCTCATCTGCCCAACACTTCAATACCAATTATTTCAAATTAATTCTGTGAGATCCATCTCTTATATTAAAAAGGAACATATCTTTTTTTTGATACACTCCGAAATAATTGAGGAAATTCCTTATAAAATAATTATCAAAATGAAATTCTAATCAATGGTGGGTAACCACCCTCACCTAAGAAGTAGGCAAATATAGTAAACCCGATAATCAAAGTTCCAATAATGATTACAATGACACAAAGAAATAAACGGTTTCCATGTTTAACTGAAAACAATCCAAGAGTTATACTTAAAAATCCCAGGATTAAACAGAGGCCTGCACCAATGACATAGTTCATTTTGGATAATAACGCACTAAAAAAGAGTAGAAAGAATACCATTTGCAATCCTAGACCATAAATGGGTAACTTACGAGACATTTAAATATCCCCCAAACGCTAACCTTCTAAGCGATTTAAAAAAAGCTTTACAGAATAGCAACAAAAAGTCTTTCATATCCAAAAGGTAAAACTACCGCTATGAAAGTACCAATAAAAATTGATGAAGCCATCATAAGTCTATATTTTCTTTTTGATATCTCATCTCTTTTTAAGGCTATCTTTAAAGCCTTAATGATCGAATAAACAGTCATGAATAGGATTACGGCTGAAAAGAAACTAATCAAAAAAACTGGCATACTTCTCCTCCATTCTGGCTATTGATATCCTATCTACATACGTTCCTTCCGTTTCCATTTTAGCTGTTATCTCGATTCCAAGTCTTTAAGCATCCTACCTCATTCTTGAATCCCCCTATTTACTACGAAAATAGTCCTCAGAAACAAGCGCATACATTTTCAAGTCATGAAACTTCTCCTTCGCAAACATGGCGTTTCTCATAATCCCTTCGAACGACATGCCGACCTTTTCCATGACACGCTCTGAACCGTGATTTTCCACGAAGCATCGAGCCTGGATGCGTTCTAACTGTAGCGCTTCAAAACCAAATGAAATGATTCGCTCAGCTGCTTCCGTCATATAACCTTTCCCCCAGCATTCCTCTGAAAGCACATAGCCGATTTCTGCTTTTCGATGTCGTACTTGAATGGTAACAAAATCAATTGTTCCCACAAGTTTACCGGTCGCTTTCAGCTCTAGCCCCCACAGTGCTTTTGTCCCCTGCTCATATCCGTCTACTATGATTTCCATGAAAGTTTTTGTATCTGCGAGCGACTTGTGCGTGTCCCAGCTTACGTGCTTCGAAACGTTCGCATTCGAGCCATAGTCAAACATATCAGAAAGATCATCTACGTTAATTTTGCGTAAATAAAGATGTTTTGTTTCAAAATGTGGTAACCCTTTCAATAATTCGTTCAACTAAAAAGCCTCCTCTACTACTCTACAGATCTAAACGATAAAAAAAGGTATCTACTTTCATGACAGGAAACGATTCAGGTAAATCCTTTTCACTAATTTTTTCAAATCTATTTTTTTCGTAAAAGCGATGGGCTGCGGGAAACTGTGCAGTCGTTCCTAGCAAAATGCGCTGAATGCATTGATCCTTCGACCATTGCATGGCTTGTTGTAAAAGAGTAGATGCAACTTGAAACGTCTTTCCTCTGTATGTTTCATCAACGAACATTTTTCTAAGAGCGAGTTCATTGTTACCAATATCCAATAAGCCAATCGTTCCAATAACCTGCTGGTCGACTTTTGCGATCCAGAAGTTCCCTTTCCTGCTCTGATAAATCTCTGGTATGCGATACAAATCTGGCTGATCTTCTTCACTAATAGGAATTTGAAATTCCTTCTGTTGGATGTGAAGAATAAGCGCAATCACCTGCTTCTGATAATCCGTAGAATACGGTTGGATGGTAATGGTTGTATTCAATGTATCCTCCATTTCTCACTATCAAATAAATCCAAATAGCCACTTCATAAGAATTAACGTGAACAGAATCAGAAGAATGCTTTTTAGTTCTTCAGTTGGTGAAGGATTCTCTCTTTTTTCTCGTACTTTTTGCCTATACACATTCTGTATTTTAAAGAAGTCCTTTTTCTTTTGACCCTTCATCAGAGTACCTCCCAGGGAAAAACCATCGTTGGTTCACCTTACAGGTAGGAGCCATTTTTCAGAAAACGTTTACCGGAGCTTCTCACTAGCGCGCGCTTACGTTTTATTTTAACATAATATTCCACCAGTCATTTTAAAATGAGCCATTCTCAATCAATCCTTAGAACTTCTTTTTCATCAAATCCAAATAAAACCTGAGCAGGGCTTCTCCCACTCAGGTATTAAGTCTTTATCCTAATGAAATTCTAGCTTCAACGATTTTGATGAAGAAAGGGACATTTCCCTTCAATTGGTGTCACGTCATCTCCAATAAACGACTGCTTCCATTCATTGTGGGTTGGATCGCCGAAGTGACTGATATCCGGGTGCTTAGGAAGTTGATCCCATGCCTCGACACGAGCCCGAACTTTTTCTCGTGACATGATGCCTCCTTTTTCAGTACCCTCGAGACCCTGAAAAATGGCGCGAGGTTGAAAACCTAGAATGAGGCTATTTCCAAGATTTCTTGTTTTACGCTGCTTGTAAGCTGGCGCATTCCCAAAGGTGAAGATCGGTTCTCCAGCAAAGTGAAAATCCCATAAGTAGTGCTCTGGATCTTTTGGTGCATCGCTCGGCCACGGAAAGCGATCGTGATTATGTAAATACTGAAGAATCTCCCAGAAAGAGGAGCGATAGTCTTCAATCGACTTTTCGCCGCTTTCTGGCTCCACGAAAATAAACAAGCCGTGTCTAATTTTTGTTGGCTTCTGAAAAAGGCTTAGAAAACTTTCGACAGCTTCCGGTAAATGAGACCAATCGTTGTGCTCAATGTAAGCATAGCGTAGCTCACCTTTAAGCTGAGCGGTTCGACCAAAGAAACAAGGAAATGTTGGGTCCGTTACTAATTTACTGAATGTCTCATATTCTGTCTTTAACCATGCAGGAAGATCTTCACGTGTTTCAAGATCCTCTTTCGTTAACAAATAGCGACTTTCGGTTTTTAACATCTTCACCTCTCCTTTATGTTAGCTAAAATGCGCATGACACGATGATTGAAATGTTCGCTAGTAAATTCAGCCTCGTTCTAGCGGAAGTGTACAACAGCGAAAGGATCCTCCCGATTTAATGATCTCTGAGAAATCCACCGGCAAGACCTGAAAGCCCTCTGCCGTTAAGATGCGGTTTAATCGGCTATTCTGTGAAAGGCTGACAATTTTCCGATTCCCGATCGAAAGCACATTTGGCCCCATATAGAACTGCTCTTCTTCTGAAACATCGATTAGTTGAAAGCGATTCTTCCAACTTTCTTAAATCATCCTTTGTAAAAGCAGCTGGATAAACGAGCGCGACTTTCTCACTAATGATATTAAACACACAATCTAAGTGAAGAATATCTTTTCTTAACGATAAGCCTTCCACTTTGTAAGAAGGTAAACGCATCTGGAGTTCTTGAATCGCTGCTTGTGATGTTCGCCCACTCTTTCCAACCCATACAGTTGAACCATCTACAATAACGTCACCACCTTCGATTGAATCTGGTAATCCTTTCTGGTATAGGATGCCATTTTCTTCAAGATAAGAGATTAAATGATTAACTTCCGATTGACGTACTCGTTCATTCATCGTAGCAACGAAAAGTTCGTTGTGAATCGTAAAACCAATGTCCCTTGTAAACACTTGTTCAGGAAGACTCGTATCCGTTTGAAGTTCACGAACCGTAACACCGTTTTCCTCTAATACCTTCGCAAACGCCTCGTGTTGCTCTAAGGCAAGAGGAATGTTGATATTGGTATTTTCATAATGCTTTTGAGTTTCATTGATTATTTCTGTAATCCTCATAAAAGATGGCTTTACAACCAGCACATTTTTAAGAGGTGTATATTCGGACTTGCACTGAATTTTTTGACCAACGGCGACTCCGTTCATTTTCCTAACCTCCACCAAATCTCACATTTTAAGACCCCAATTCCCTCTCATTCCGAACGTAAAACCTGATGGAAGAAATTGTTTTTATTCAAGGTTGGAAATTGAAATATTTAAAGAGCCTGAAGAAGTTTTCACTCCAGGCTCTTTAAATATTTCGGTTAGGAATCTGTTAAAATCTCACGAATATCCTCTTCTGTTAAGGCGGACTTCGCTTTTTCTTCCGGATCAATTAAAGCTGAAATGAGCTCGCGCTTTTTTTCCTGAAGATCGTTCATTTTTTCTTCAATCGTACCACGGGCGACTAGCTTCATCACGTTGACCACTTTCTCCTGACCAATGCGATGCGTACGGTCTGCCGCTTGTTCTTCCACAGCTGGATTCCACCAAAGATCATAGAGAACGACCGTATCTGCGCCCGTTAAATTCAAACCAGTTCCACCTGCTTTTAGAGAAATCAGAAACACATGACGTTCGCCGTTGTTAAACCGATTGCATGTCTCCACCCGTTCTTCAGCAGGTGTTTCGCCATCAAGGTAGAAATAGCTTTGCCCTCTTGTGGCAAGCTCTCTTCTAATTAGATCAAGCATTTTCGTAAATTGTGAAAAGATCAGCATTCTTCTCCCAGAGCGTCTTGAATCTTCAATTATTTCAAGTAGCTGTTCGAATTTCGCCGAACTTCCTTTGTAACCTTCGACGAAAAGGGCAGGATGACAGCAAATCTGTCTGAGCCGCGTTAACCCTGCTAGAATCTTAATACGATTTTTACGAATCGTATCACGGTCAAGATGCTTTAACGTATCGGTTCTTAGTTTTGCCAGGTATGCCGCGTATAACTTCTTCTGTTCAGGTAAAAGTTCCGTTAACTCCAGTGACTCGAGCTTTTCTGGAAGTTCTGCCAGCACATCTTCTTTCATTCTCCTCAGTAGAAAGGGTTGTACTCTTCTCGCAATTGTTTTCTTTGTTAAGTTGCTGTATGCTTTTATGCCTTTAAAAAGCTCCGGAAAAACAACGTGATAAAGTGACCATAGCTCTTCAATGGCGTTTTCAACCGGTGTTCCCGTTAAACCAAATCGGTAGTCTGCTTTGATTTTCTTAACAGAACGAGCTGTTAGTGTTGATGGGTTTTTGAACGCTTGAGCCTCATCAAAAAACGCTGTATGGAACCTTTGCTTTTCATACCAGTTGCCATCACGCCGAAGAAGTGGATAGGACGTAATGATGACATCCATTGCACTTCCCCTCTTTTGAAGCTTTGCTCGCCTTGCCTGGTTGCCGTCAATGATCAGCGCCTGAATCTCCGGCGCAAACTTCTTTATCTCATTGAACCAGTTATACGTAAGGGAAGAAGGACAAACAATCAACACAGGTTTACGCTGGGTCCGAATGACTTCCAGCTCCGATACGATAAATGTCAGGCTTTGCAACGTTTTACCAAGTCCCATATCATCCGCTAGTACTCCGCCAAATCCGTAACTCGCTAGTGTTTTCATCCACTGATAGCCCTCTACCTGGTAATCGCGAAGCACGTGTCCTAACGAAGCTGGCACAGGAAACGCTTCTGGATGTGGATGGCGCAAAGTAGCTAGAAAAGCGCGAAACGATTCGTCTGCTTGAAAGAGGTTGTTCGTTTCAATAGCCCCCATTAGACTGGCACTTTTCGTAACCGGAATGGAGAAATAAGGCTCAAACGGTTCTTGTGGTGGAACAGATGTGAGAAACTCATGCATTTCTTCCATTTCTTTCGTTTCAAGGGATAAGAGTGAGCCGTTTCGAAGACGATAGTATTTGCGCTTTTCTTCTAGTGCTGCTAAGATTTCGCGAACTTGATTGTCAGAGATTCCATCCATGTCAAACTGAAATTCTAACCAATTCGTCCGCTCGCGTTTCTTCAGCTTTACGTTGATTTTCGGATAGTTCTTTTTCCGAACGAGACGATTTCGAACGGCCGTAGTCGCGTAAAGCTTCAAAATCGATTCAAGTTTTGGAACGGTATGATAAAGAAATTCATATTCAAGCGCCTCATTTTGCATCATATAGCCGCCGTCTGTTTTTGAAAATCCGCTTTCTTCCATCATGTTTAAAATTTCTTCTTCTTTCTCAATATCTCGAATGATCGTCGAACCTGGAACGTCTCGCCGTTCTAGCGGCTGGATGACCACTTCATCATATTGAAATTCGAGCCCTGCCAGCAGCCTGTTTTTTAACCGATCAAGATAAAGACGAGCTTTTAGCGGCGTTTTCATAAACGTTTCACGGAACGCTCTTGAAAGCTCCACATGTCCCATTCGCTTCAAATCCGGTACGACCTTTTCAAGAAAATGATCCATTTGATCGAAGGAAATTGGGATTTGATTGGTCCCTGGCGGAAGCATGCGCTTTAATTCAACGATCCGATTAAACTCGCGTCGTTCTAGCTGGAAGAACGTCCCCTGAACTAATATCGATTGATACGCGTCCAAAACCGTCAACCGATCAAATCCTTTGATCGTAATCTGACAGTTCTCTTCTCCCCTGTCGACCAGAAAACGAAGGGGAAGGGAATCGCCTCCTACCTTTAAATGATTGTACAGCGTTCCATTATGTTCCACACGAGCCGAGCCAGTTACTAAAGGAAGCAAACTACTCCAGGAAGATGGCGAAACCATTAGCATGTCAGACCGATTTCCATCATCATGCAAAATCGATTCTAGAAAAGCGGATTCATCACGAGCGACACGGATGAGATGATGAAGAATGGCGTCTGCTTCGTTTGAAAAACAGTGAATCTCTGGGTTATACATCACCCATGGTGAGACCTCACTGATTCGCCCGCCATTCACATCACGTAAAAAGTCACGAATAAACGGTACTTTGACTTGATCAATCGCGACCTCAATCCCCAGCAAATTCTGATCGCTCATCGAAACGGATTTAAACGTAAAGATGACATCTAGCACCTTTCGCTTTTCAAAATAGCGTTGCTGGCCACTCGATTGAGTAGGCTTTTCAGTGAAAAGCGTCATAAAGTTCTCGCCTAGACCATTCTGTCCATTAGTTCCATTCTGTTGAACATGCTGAATGGCAATTAAAACGGCTGCAATATGCTGACAATCCTTTTGAAAAGTTGCGAGTGACGGGCAGCTACACGCTGCCTGGAGGTGTCCATTGTGATCTGTTTTGATTGTGACATGAAAATCTTCGACCCCATGAACCGTCGCTTCATATTTCCCTGAAGATTTGTGAAGAAACGATACTTTATCTGAATGAAAATAAGCTTCTCCCTTTTTAAAAGAGAGATCTCCGCACATTTCCTTTATAAGGTTGTTGTTGATTTTACGCTCCATGTTATCCCGGTCCTTTTTCATTTGCTTGCTTCATTTTAACACAGTTGACTGCCTATACGTCCCTCTCCTCCTACTCATACACTATCGTACAGTGAGGAGGGAAGAGACGTTGCAAAAGTCATTTGATCATTCTGGGCAAGGGAGCTATCCCGGGTGCCGCTCCTATCATCGACATGGCAGCTATTTTCCCGGTTATAGCTTCCATCATGGGCATGCCAGTCATTACCCGGGCTATGAATACCGGCATGGAACACATTCTCAAAAACATCACTTTCATCACAGTGCGTACCATTAATCGAATAAACCACTTTGAACATAAGTGAAGGTGACAAATGAACAAACGATTTGGAACTGCTTTAAATTGCATTGATGGCCGAACCCAGCTTCCAGTGACACAGTGGTTAAATACTCATTATCATCTTGATTATGTTGACCTAATCACGGAACCTGGAATGGACCGGGTGCTCGCTCGCGGACCTGTAGACGAGATTACTCTACTAAGAGAGAAGACGCTGGTGTCGTTAAGCGCTCACGCTTCTCGCGTCATTGCCGTTGTTGGCCATTTTGATTGTGCCGCGAACCCCGTTAGCAAATACGAGCACTTTCAAGACATCGCCACTTCTACTCAGGTCGTGAGAGCGTGGGGATTTCCCGTTAACATCATTGGCCTCTGGGTCGATGAAAAGGGCTGCATCGAAGTTGTCAGCACTTCATAAAAAGTGGCCGCTCCTTATCTTCTGGAGACGGCCTCTTCTTGCGTTGTCTTTTCTAATCTGCCGATAATCAACCCTACGAGGAGGGCAATGACACTACTTGGCAACATGCCAACCGCAAGAATACCAAGCGCAATACCAGCCCAGGGGTCCGACAACATAGCAACGAGAATACTACTAAGAAATACAGCAACGGCTAGTAGGATACTTACGAGGCCCGTTCGATATCGCTTTCCTGATTTTTTATAGTAGTAGATGGTTAACAGACTAAGTAAGACGGTATAGTAGACGGCAATCGCGATTGAACTTGTCACCACGTTCAGCGTTTTTCTAACCCACTGACTATTTGTTGATCCCGGAAGATCCATGCTCACTTCCTTAACTTCCTTCGACGCAACATCCACGGTTTTTAGCACGTACTCTTCTGGGTGGTTGGCCCAATTTGTATACTCAAGAAACGCGATTTTGTTAGACTGATGGAAGAATTCTGGTGATACGACAGAAGATTCTAATGTCGTAAGCTGTTTCGTCTCTCCTTCATTCAAATCTCGATAGTAAAGTTCATATTTGAATAACGAACTATTTTCAGATTCATCGGACACGTTTGTGAAGGCGAACGCGCTCTTCGCTTCATCATAATTCCAATCGTAAACCGCGCCCACCTCAGACGGTACCCAATCAGCCCTTGTTTCTTTACCATTCTCTACGTTATAAGCATAAATTTTATCATCATTGCCATTAAATAACGTGTAATAGATCGCAGAACCATCATCCGAGCTAGCGAGATGGTTCATTGTAAAATGATCTTCATCGGTTAACTTCTGATCATTCTCTCCGTCTAATCCGACTGAATGAAGATCGAATCCTTCCTTTGTTTCTCCTTCTGCTTTCCCTACAGCCTCCGCTGGCATACCGACATAGTAAATCTGATCATCTGAAAAAACCGCTTCTGCCACATGAACCGTATCATCCGTTAGTTTCTTTTGATGCTCACCATTCAAATCCGCTATGTATAAAGATTGAATCCGATCCTCATTCTCAGATAGATAGAGCAAGTTCTTCCCATCTGGCGATAAGACCGGCTTCCGGTGCCTTTCATCATCCGGCTGTGTGATTTGTTTGACTGCATCACCATTTGAATTAGCTCGATAGATCGATTCTTCCCCATCCTGGTAATAAGAAAAATAGACTTGGCTGTCATCATCTGTCAGTTCAATCGAATCACCTAATCCGGTATAACCAAGATAGGCGTCTTCGTTATGAAGAATGTTATATGTAATGGCCCCAGCAAGCAGGACAAAACAGACCAGACTCGCATACAGATAGTTTTTTTGCTTCATTCCCTCTCCTCCTTACAATGGTACTCCCCACAAATAAATAACACCTGCTATCAACACCAACGTGATCATTCCTTTTATTTTGTTCCTTTTACCAATCATTCCTGCAGTAAAGACTGTGCCCGGAAGGAGAAATAGAAGGCCAATGATCTTTACGCTGTTTAAGGTGAGGGCGTCTCCTATTGAGATAAGGAAAAGACCTATACCGACGAATCCGATTGAAAAAAGAGTTTTTAGAGTTAGAAACGTTTCTCTCACTTCTTTTTGCTCCGACTTCGAAAACCTAAGGTAACCGATGATCATCGCAACGATTGGAAAACCGAACGCGATGAAAGTTGGGACGAGCGCATCAATAATGGGTAACAAAGTAAAGCCCCCTTCGCACCTCCAATTATTTCAAATAGTGGAAATAAACTCAAGATTGATTCCACTCATTTTCGATAAAAAAATCAGTTTTACCCCGCTAAAATAGGGAATCTATTTTTTATCATAATTATTGGTTTAGGAGGAAAAGAAAGTGAGTCAAGAAACCTTATCGGTTGGTTTGGTCACCCCACCAGGATATCCGAAAAAACTGAGTGAACAATTAAGCGGTGAGTTACCCAAATTACTGCGCTACTACGTGAGAGATGAATGTGATTGGCTTGTCGATTCAAGAGTAGACCCACTCACTGGCGTTACAGAAGAACCAGAAGAAGTATTAGAAGCGGGGTGTCAAAGGAAAGAAAACGAAGGCTGGGATTATATTGTCTGTTTAACGGACCTCCCCTTCTTTGATGGAAAGCACCCCATTTTAGCCGAAGCGTCTACTAATAAAAAAGTAGCGATAATCAGCCTTCCTGGTTTGGGATCCACTCCGATGGTGAAACGAATTCGGCAATCGATTCTTCAACTTGTTAATGAAATGTACTACGGAAGTCCTGAAAAAGATCGCGAAAAGGCACAACAACGGGTACAAGAGAAAAGTAACCAACAGAACGAGGAGTTGAAAGACAAAGGATCGAAACAACTTTTCAAAAAAGGAAGCGTTGAACGGTTATCCCCGATTAAACGTGTGACGAAGGGGGAAGACTCCACCATTGACGTACAGTATATTGTCAAATCTCGTATCAGTGGGGCATTACGTATCTTAACCGGCATGGTTCGGGCCAATCGCCCATGGGCCATTTTCCCTGCTTTTAAAAAGGTGATAATTTTTGCATTTGCGACTGGCTCTTATGCGCTTGTTTTCCCCACTCTCTGGCAGTTAAGCAACAGTTACGGACTTTGGAGAATGTTTATGCTGATGATCGTGTCATCCTTATTAATGGTTGGTTGGATTGTCATGGCTCATAATTTATGGGAAAAACCAAGACAGAATCGCGCGGAATACCTTCGAAAACTTTATAACTTCGCTACGATTTTAACACTACTCGTCACCATTGGAATCTATTACGTCATTCTATTCTTCATGTTTGGCTTAGCCGTTCTAGCCTTTATTCCAATGGGATTGTTAGAATCGCAATTATCCGGACCCGTTGGTTACGATAACTATTTCTACATCACATGGACAGCAACGAGTATCTCAATTATTATTGGCGCGCTTGGTTCTGCACTTGAAAATGAGGAAGTCGTTCTTTCGTCCACGTATGGCTATCGACAGCAGCAACGGTACAAAACCGCTAATGAATCGAATGAAAGAGAAAAGGAGTCACAGCAAACTCCATTTCCAACCGAAATGAAATCAAACAAGGCAAAGGCAGAGAGGTGATGGGCGATCTGATTTGCCTTTTTTTCTCGAAAACACACTGCTCACCGATAACCTTATAAAGAATCAAACGCTTCCTTTTTTCGTGGAACGTCCACGCTTCGTTCCCCTTTTTCATCAACTCGATTCCTTTCGATCTGCTGGGTTTCAAGTACGGATTCCATTCCTTCCACCATTAGCTTAAATGCCAATATCGCTAGCGTAAAACAAAGAATGGGTACAAGCGGGATCCAATAATAACTCGTATAAAGAAAACGAAAATTCGTGCCAATCAACCCTGACCATTCACTCGATAAGGAAACATATGCCGCTTTATCAAACATGTCTGTTTTTAGTTGGGCCCCTCCAAATAAAAGATTTAAGATGCCTAAATGCGCAAGAAGAAGCAAAACCAGGATCACTTCACGAACGAATAGTAAGAAAAGCTGTGGGCGAAGATACGGCATCAGGTGAACTTTTAATAGATGCCACCTGCTCCCTCCTAACACTTTGACACTATCGATAAATTCCTTTCTTTGCAGAATCGCTACTTCTTTCGACACGTTGAGTAAGATAATCGGAATGCCAATCACGATGAGGACGATCATTTCAAAGATGACGCGTTCCGTAAACGTAGTCGAGAAGCCATCCCCATAGCCATCCTCTCTTAAAATAAAAAAGAGACAAAGATACGCTAAGATCGAAGCTGGAAAATAATAAAACCCTTCAAACCACGATTTCCCTTTTTGAAGGAAAGAGGGAAAGTAAAGCTGCAGAAAAATGCCTGCCACACTGGAAAAAATAAATCGAATCAGTGCAATCCCAAACGCAAGACCAAGTGTGTATTTCGCGCCAATTAATAGAATAAAAAACAAATCTCGTGAAACGTGATCGGTCCCGAACGGAGGATGTTCCCAGGGAGCATAAGGAGGCTTCCCAGTAATTGTTCCATTCTCATCCGTCGTAATGCTCGCAACTGGGATGTGATTATCGAATACGATGCTATACACCAGACTGGAAATGACAATGAGGATGATAAAGCTACCGCCTATCAGAAACCGCTTATTCTTTACCATGGCTTTCACTTAACTCGGCACCTCCTCTCCCGTTAGGTGAGTAATCCATCGCTTCGCTAAGGCTTCTAGCAAGTACAGTGGTAGAAAAATCATGAGGATACCAAAGGTCACAATTTGCCCCGACATGTGGTTAATCATAAACCACGTGATGCCATACAAATTATAAATCACCTCAAGCATCACAAGATTTGTTAGCAATAGCAGTATTATCGCTTTCGAGTGATTCACGACACTTAAAAGACAGTTCCGTGTCACATGTTTCCATAAAATCCTCCCCTGCGTTAACCCCTTGCCCATCGCAAGTTCAATGTATGACTTTGTTAATTCATCTTCAAACATGAGAAGCATCATACGGTAGAGAAAGAAAGACGGTAAAATTGCAAATGTGAGAAGCGGTAATACAATGGGTCTTTTAAAGGCGCCGACCACTTCAAATATGAGAATCCCAGTCTCTCGATAAAAGGCAATAAAGCTTAGCTGAACGATGACTATCACTAAAATGTCTGGGAATCGCTTCTAAAACACCTACTGTTCTCTTTATTCCAATTCGAATGGATGGGGGAACTAAAAAAGTGAAATAGGTAAGCAGCAGTGCTGAAAGAAGCGATAAACTAAATCCACTAAGCAAAATAAACAGGGAGTAGCCATAGTATTCAAACATAAGCGGAAAGATCGAACGTTCCACTCCACTACCTACGGGAGATTCATACGTTAATTGCGTTGGGTTGATTAAGCTTTTTACATGATCGACTACCTGATCCAGAAAGAAAGGGAAGCTGACGTTCATTCCATTCTGAAACAGGCTTGCAAAGCTACCAATCACGATAATGCTAAACGCGATGATCACTAAATGAAGAATTTTTTTCATAAAGCCCCTCCCATGCCTTTTACTTGTTATGACGAGAAGAACAAAGGATGGTTGCAGAGAATCTATTTTTCTATTAAAAAAGTGACCTCCCAACAGGGAAGTCACTTCGCAGTAACGTTATTCTTTTTCGTTAACGTAAAGAAGGTAATCGCACCGATTGAAGACGTTGTAAACAATATCGCCCCCATTGGTACAGCCGTTGATTCATCAAGTCCGACAAGCGGTGACACCATTGAACCGAACAGCAGTGGCAGCATGCCAAGTACGGCACTAGCACTACCTGCTCGATGACCCTGTTTTTCCATTGCAAGGGTGAATGTACTTGTGAGAACCATCCCCATAGCTGTCATGTAGATAAAGATCGGAATCACAAGCGTTGCGAGCGGTCCTTCAATGATCGTCATGACGAGTAGGAATGAGGTAGCCGATACCGCGGTGATCACTGCGGTACGAAGCAAGCTTCTTTCATGAAAATATGCACTTAACTTACCGATCATAAAGCTACCTGAAATAATCGCAAGACCGTTAATGCCGAATAAAATACTAAACACCTGTGGAGATACGTTATAAATACCTTGATAAACGAAAGGTGTTCCGGACACATAGGCGAAGCTACCGCCATGAACAAATCCAATTGTTAACGCGTATCCGATAAAGGAGCGGTCTTTTAGAAGACTTCCCATCGTACGCACCGATTGGCTAATTGAGCTTGGCAACCTTTTCTCTGGTGGTAACGTTTCTGGTAGTTTGAGGCCAATGACCGTTACGATAATGAGTCCCAGAATCCCAAGGAAATAAAAGATTGTATTCCATGTCGCAAATGGCAGAAGTAAAATTCCTCCACCTGCGATCGGCGCGATCATCGGCGCTGTTGCATTGATAACCATCAGTAGTGCAAAAAACTTTGTTAGCTCTCGCCCGCTGAATACATCACGAACCACTGCACGAGAGAGCACAACTCCCGCTGAAGCTGTAAAGCCCTGAAGGAAACGGGCAATAATAAGGGTTAGAATGTTCGGTGCCACTGCACATAGAATGGAGGCAACCGCAAATAAAAAAATAAAAATCAATAATGGCTTACGTCGTCCCTGTGCATCACTATAAGGACCTATCACAATCTGTCCAACCGCAAGTCCAATAAGACAAGTTGTTAAACTAAGCTGTACAAGCGATGCGCTCGCACTTAAATCACTCGCAATTCCTGGAAAACTCGGGAGGTACATATCAATATTTAATGGACCCATGATCCCGAGCATTCCTAGCAGTAAAGCGAGTCCAAATCGTTCTTTTCCTGTTGGGTTATGCAGCATAAATGGTGACACCTTTCTGTTCTCTAGTTACACGTTCATTTGATTCTAGCAAACCATCATACCCAATACAATCGATATGATTTCTTTTGGAAAAATAAAAACGATTCCCCTTTGTAAAGGAACCGTTTTTTGATCATCCAAACTGTGCTTTATGCAGTCGACTATAAATACCGCTCGATTCTATTAACTCAGCATGATTGCCCTGCTCAGCAATTCCTTCTTTCGTCACGACCATAATACGATCAGCATTTTTGATTGTCGCTAAACGGTGTGCGATTACCAATGTTGTACGCCCTTCCGTCAATTCTTCTAGTGACTTTTGAATCGCAACTTCTGTTTCAGTGTCGAGCGCTGAAGTGGCCTCGTCCAGAATGAGGATCGGTGGGTTTTTCAAGAACATACGCGCAATCGCAAGGCGCTGCTTTTGTCCGCCTGAAAGCTTCACACCTCTCTCACCAATGACCGTATCCAATCCTTCTGGCTGACTATAGATAAACTCATCAAGCTTTGCTTTCTTAGCCGCTTCGAGGATCTCATCATCGCTTGCTGTCAAATTTCCGTAAGCAATGTTTTCTCGAAACGTGCCGGAGAATAGAAAAACATCCTGCTGCACAATGCCAATCTGACTTCTAAGAGACGAAAGCTTCAGCTCTCTTAGATCAATTCCATTGATGGTGATCGCGCCGTCATGAATTTCATAGAAACGGGGAAGCAGGCTACATAGCGTCGTTTTCCCAGCGCCAGACGGCCCAACGAACGCCACCGTTTCTCCTGGCTGAATCGATAGACTAATGTTCTCTAACACCGGCGCATACCCTTCATAGCCAAAGGAGACATTTTGATAGTGAATCTCTCCGCTCAGTGGCATCTCAATCGCATCTTCAGAATCTTGAATATCAGGGGCAGTATCAATGATCTCGGTATACCGCTTAAATCCAGCAATGCCTTTCGGATAGCTTTCAATCACAGCATTAATCTTCTGAATGGGGCCAATGAGAATATTGGATAATAAAATAAACGCTACAAATTCACCGTAAGTTAGTTCACCAGAAATCACAAAAAACGTTCCAAACAACAGCGTAAACAGCGTGACAACGCGCATGAGGAGATAGTTTGACATCACATTTTGCGCCATAATTTTATATGATTGCAGTTTCGTCAATCGATAGCTTTCATTGTTTTGACGAAACTTCTCTTGCTCATGACGTTCGTTTGCAAAGGCCTGAACAACGCGAATTCCTCCGATGCTATCCTCTACGCGGGAGTTGATTTCAGCGACATCCTGAAACATGCGACGGAACGTTTTTGTCATCTTTTTATTAAAGTAGATCGCGAGAATAATAAGAAGTGGAATGACAACAAACGAGAGAATAGCCAGCTTCCAATTGATCATCAGCATTAAACCAAATGAGCCAAAAAGCGTCATCACCGCTACAAAAACGTCTTCTGGTCCGTGATGGGCTACTTCGCCTATTTCCTCAAGGTCCTTCGTTAATCGTGAGATGCTGTGACCGGTTTTACTATTATCATAGTAACCAAATGATAGCTTCTGCATATGAGTGAATAGCTTCTGGCGCATATCGGTTTCAATGTTAATCCCTAGCTTATGCCCCCAGTATGTCACAATAAAATGGAGACACGTATTTAATAAGTAAATCAAGAGCAGCCCCGCGCAGGCAAGAAGAATAATTCCCCAATCTCCCTCTGGCAATAAACGATCGATTACCTGATTCACCGCAAGCGGAAAAGCAAGCTCAAGCACGCCGACAATGATAGCGGAAACAAAATCAAGAATAAATAGCCATTTGTATGGCCGGTAATACGAAAAGAAGCGTTTGAGCACCTCATAACCTCCCCCACTTTGGAATAAATTGAACTAGTTATAATTGAGATCCATTATCAATTATAGAGTTTTATTGAAGGGAATACAATTGTTTCTTCTATTGAAAAAACCGCTCACTCATGAATGACGCGTTCATGAGCGAGCGGTTAAATGAAGGGATAGCAATTTGGCCAATAAATAGTGAGTTTAGCCAATATATCTCGAATTTGGCCAATATATTCTCAGTTTGGCCAATAAATTTCGTTTTTGGCCAATAAACGGCCATTCTGACGGTCAACCCGGCCACGTATTGCGATCAGGATGACATAAAGTCTCCGCCGTTCACGTGAATGCACTGGCCAGTCATGTAAGAACCGTCATCAGACGCCAGTAAGACGTATGGACCGAACAATTCAGACGGCTGACCTGGACGTCCCATCGGATTGTCTGTTCCAAATTCCGCAACGGCATCTTCATCAAACGTTGATGGGATAAGTGGAGTCCAGATTGGTCCCGGCGCTACCATATTCACTCGAATGCCTTTATCCACAAGGTTCGCTGCCATACTACGTGTAAACGCCACAATGGCACCTTTTGTTGATGTATAGTCAATTAATACTTTATTTCCTGTATATGGATTAATCGACGTTGTATTAATAATCGAGCTTCCTTTTTCCAGATGCGGAACCGCGTACTTCGTCATATTGAAAACGGAATACACATTTGTTTTAAACGTTTGATCCCACTGCTCGTAAGAAATATCTTCAATGCTTTCTGTTGGAAACTGAATCGCTGCGTTATTTACAAGGATGTCGAGCTTTCCAAAGTGATCAAGCGTTTTGTCGATCAGATCCTTACACTCTTTCTCTTCTGACACATCACCAGGAATCTGAAGGCACTTCACTCCTTCATTTTCAATGAGCTTTTTCGTTTCGTCCGCATCACTTTGTTCTTTCTCAAGATAGTTGATCGCGACATTTGCGCCTTCTTTCGCATAAGCGATCGCAACCGCGCGACCAATGCCACTGTCGCCCCCTGTGATGAGCGCCACTTTGTTCTCAAGCTTGTGGCTGCCTATGTACTCATGCGGTTGATCCGGTCTAGGTGTCATTTGCGATTCAATACCTGGTTGCTCTGACTGTGTTTGTTTTGGTTGTCCGTTTTGGCTCACGATGTATCTCTCCTTTTAGCTTGAATAATGATTAATTGTGCTGTTTTATTGAGATACCACCGGAGAAATAAGTGTAAACATTTGTAAGCGAAACCAAACAGAAAAGGGTAAGAATGGATTAGTCTCCATCTTTTGCACCATGCTTAGAAACCGATGAAATAAGTCGTCCATACTGCCAAAACAGCTAGACCACTCATAATCGCCAAGCCGAAATCGAACATCGCACGATTTGGGTGGCCATCGCTCAGATTTCTTATCCCGCTATGGACCATTCGAATGAACCAAAACATGAGTAAAAATCCCCAACCTATGTCATCATTAAAAGGATCTCGATCAAACCAAAATTGAATGGCTCCGATAAAGAGCGCAGCATAAATCAGCCCTCTTACAATCTTTCCACTCTTCTTTGACCATCTATTCCCTTTCATCCTCAGCTCCTTAAGCTCATTTTTTAATGATAAGCTGACCAACCACTCTGGCCAGTAACCCCGCAGCTAAAGCAATCACCATACTTATGACTGTGTGATTAGTCACGGCTTTTCCAATATTAAAACCAATTGCTAGCGCAACACCGATTCCGACACCTAGGATCAATCTCTGCTTTTGACTCATTTAACCACCTCCAGCACTCAGATCCTATTCCTCAGAATTTCCATCATCAATTTCTTCTTCTACTTCTCCATCATACCGTCGACTCGGATGGTCGAGAATCGCCCCATATTTCCATCGTCGAATTTGCCTCAGCAAAAGGGCAACAAAAAGACCAGCCATCGCGATAAAAAGCCCCGCTTTGTAGCTGGTTATCAAAGAAATGATTAGGAGAAGACTGGGAGGGACCGCTATGATCATTTGTGTTTTTTTCATATCATCCCTCCCCATAGAACTTTTCCCGCCTCATCTTTTTCCACTGAATCCCTAGTTGAATGAGTGCGATAAAGGAAACCATCCAGAAAAGGGGATCTTTCCAGGAAATCCCCACTGTCGACTCCCCACCAGCCCATTCCAGGCAAGCGATAAGGAGAAAAACATAGATTAGGAAAAAAAGGTGCCACTGAAATGAACTTTTTTCACTCTCATTATTCGTCGTTTTAACAAGGGCAAGCACAAGAACAGTTCCAATTAGTAACCAGTAAAGAATCCTTTGGGGGAAGAGGTCATTTACACCACCCATTGGAAAATAATCATTGATGAGTAACAATGTTAAAATCAGTAGAAAAACACCTTCTAAGCCCTTATGTAGCATACGCCATTCCTCCCATCAATCAGACTGGGATTTGTTCCTTTCTAAGAGTTGATCGACCTTTTGTTCAACAGAATCTAATTTCGAGTTTCTCTTTTTCAAACTTAGGATTAAAAACACCACTCCTGCGATCACCCCAAGTAGGAAGACAAATGAAACAAGTTGAAAGATAAGATCCCCTACATGCACACTCGCCCCTATAATCATCTCATTTCTCCTTAACCGTATTTTTATGCTGTGTCGCTACACGGAAACATGCGATTAAACTCATAATTCCTACAAAACGCATAACCAAATTGCCTGCTTCTCCAAAGCTTTCAATGGAGATACCAAGTAAAACACTCCCAACCAAACATAGGAATACAATTGCTATCCATTTCATGGCACCTCTCCTCCCTACCTTAATTTTACCATTTATTTCATTATGCGTCCGATCATTTTCCAATAATAAGGAAATGTTGCATTTAAAAAGACGACTCTTTGGGAAGTCGTCTTTTGTGTATCTAATAATAACTAACCCTTCTCAGGATAGTCTAAATAACAATTAATATCAGAGGGAGTTAACAGGTCCGTGTCAACCGGCTCATAACCAAGTGCTCTTGCAAGCGTCACAATTTGGCCTTTATGATGAAACTCATGGGTAATGGTATGTGTTAGTAACCAGAGTGGCGAAAGTTCTTCTTCCTCTTCCTGCCAGGATACTTTGCGACTGATCTTCTCATCAAAGCGCTCATCATATTCGTCTAGAAAACGAAAAACAAGCTGATCGACTCGTTCAAATATCGTTCTCATTTCATTTACGTCTGTCACATCTGATGCTTTCACTTTAGGTTCGCCAGTTTCAAGAGCAAAGCGACCGATTCCAGCTTTGATAGCATTCGGCGACATGGACATGAAGGTTACGAATGGAGCCCCAGCCGTACCCATCTACTTCTTTCCGATAATCTTCTTGATCGATTTTTTCGCAAAAATGAAAGAGAACCTTCCGCGTTTGTTTCACTAACTCATATTGCTCTTTTAATACGTTCATAGTATTGCCTCCTGTGTTATCCTGGAGTAACTTGACATCGTTACGCGAACGACCCCGTTCCATGTACTGTATATTCCTCTTTAAGGAGTTACTAAACCAGTAAATCTGGCAAGTTCCAACACGTAGCCCGCTCTTTATAGGATTTAGTTCGGCGTCCTACTAAGCGAATCTCGAATCGTGTTTTCAGCATTAAATGGATAGGCGACACCGCTAATTTTAACGACCGGCCTGTTTGTTCCACGCTGTCCCATAATGAGAGCAGCTGCACCAGCCAGCAGGTCACAAAACGTTTCCACAGATTGCTTCACTTCACCTGTTTGTGAATCGATTGCCTCACTTTTTCTTAAAGCCGGAACGCCGTACAAACCAATCGCAATCTGAGTGGCTCCCTTCTTTTCGATTCGACCATCACTATCGGTTATCACAACACCTACCGTCACGTTACACATTCGTTGGATCGTTTCTCCAATCTCCCTGGCACTTTTATCAGCGTCTTCAGGCAAAAGCATGATGGTTTCGGCATCAATTTGATCGATTCCTGCACTCGTTAAACGCATTCCGTTCGGTAACCAGGCGCCGATATAATCATGAAAAACTTCAAGTTTATGACCTGAAGGATCTTCTGTTACATCAATCATTTTTTGAATCACTCGTACGTCTTTCCTTGAGACTTTTGTATGGATACGTTCGGCGACTTCCCCAGCCGTAATATCACTGAGCGCAACTTCTCGTCCTTCAGCGGTTGAAATGACTTTTGAAGCGACACACAAAATATCACCATCCTCTAAAGAAACGCGCGAATGGATAACGGCATTGGCAATGATTTCGCCAACATGATCGCCTTTTTGGATCCATGGGAGATTTGGAATTGCATCCATTTTCATACTAGACCACACCTACACCTTCAAGACCAAGATTTATGTTTCAAAAAAAGTCATCTGTTGTTTTTCTTCGCGATAATAATTCAACCGATCTTCTAACGTTCCGGTGTGAAACTCGAACTTGTGACCATCCGGATCAGTAAAGTAAATCGATTGCTTGTCACGTTTATTTCGCTCTCGACCTTCGAGAATGTTCACGTGAAGATCCTTTAGTTTCTGTGTCACTTTCTCCATGTCTTCTTCTTCAATCGTAAACGCCATATGCGTATAAGACTGCTCAATCTCATTCCTCGGAATGTCCTTCTCCTCATTAAGCGCAAGCCATAGACCCTTCAAATCAAAGTAGGCGGTTCGTCTTCCTTTTACAAGTAATTTTGCATCAAACACATTCTGATAAAAAGCGATTGATCGCTCAAGGTTTGATACCGAAAATAAGATATGATTGATTCCTTTAATCATGAAAACACCTTTCTAATCGTGATAGTACTGATAGAGCACTGATAAATTCCCTTCGACTCCCTTTATGCCTTTCCAATTTTGGTAGGAAGGAGCCAATTGGAAATGAGCTATGAAATCGTCTAAATCAGTTTCTTCTTTTAGCGCTTTATTTGTTTCGCCAATCAAATAAGATATGTAGTTTTTCTGTGTTTCGAATAGGGAGGTTCCACTAATCTTTCCGTGACCTGGAAGAATTGTCTCCACTTCTAATTTTATTACTTCGTTTAATATCGATACGAAACTCTCGGGATGAACAATAGGAACATGGAGTTCTTCTGTCACAAGATCTCCCATAAAGGCAATCCTGTCATCCGGTAAGTATAAAAAAGCGTCACTTGGAGTATGAGCACCGCCTAAACAAATGAACTCCACCTTCCGTGCAGACCCGTGTAGCGTCAGTTTCTTTTCAAAGGTAAGAGTGGGTAGAACGATCTTAAGTTCAGGTAGCGCAGCCAATACTTTCGCCATTTCATTATATTGATTGGATAAGCTGGTGTGTTGCGCGGGGGTTTTGGCCACTCCCATTTGTTTCTTTAACGCTTCTAAATACTGCTTTGTCTCTTCCTGCTCCGCTTCAAGGTTACCAATCACATGGTGAGTTTTGCTTAATTCGCGTGTAGTGGCTGTGGAAATAATCACCGCATCCTCAAAAGCCTGGTTACCAAAAACATGATCGCCATGATAGTGGCTGTTCAACAGGTACCGCGTTTCTTTTCCTGTGACTTGCTCTGCTAATTTCCTTAATGCACATGCCGCTGCAGGTGTTGAGAAAGCATCAAAGATAACCAGCTCTTCTCCAAGGTCTACAACCCCTGCATTGCTCCAGGCTCCCTGTCCTTCTTTCGCAATAGCCGCGTAAACGCCTACTTTCAATCTATGAAACGTAAAATAAGGCGTTTCAATCGGAAAAGCACTCACTCGCTTCACCTCTCCAAGTCTTTCTTCAAATAATAGTGTTCAAATTCTCGTCCTACTCCTTCAAGGTGACCATATACCTTATATCCATGCTTTTCATAGAAAGAGAGCGCCTGAAAACTTAAGGTATCCACCTTTATAAAATCACACTCTTTTTGACGAGCGATTCTTTCAGCCTCTTCCAAGAGCTTATGACCATAGCCATTATGTCGAAGTTCCTCATCCACCATAAGCGTATGAATTTCAAGCCAGTTCCAACAAATTTCGGCAAGCAGCCCACCGCGAATGACATTTTGTTCATCCTGCAAATACAAATTCAATTCTTCGTATCGATTATGCAAATCCTCTGGGAAGTGACGGAGGTTATAGTGGTAGAGCATATTCTCAATCTCTTGCTTACCCGTTGGACGATGGCGTGTGATCAGCATTTCCATAACTCCTTAGCCGCAACAGCTCTTCCGTCGTTACGACTGTCGCAAATTCTTTATGTAAGGTTGCTAATGTGAGCGCATGTACCTGTTCAGGATCATAGTAGTGACCAGTTTGATCGGTTAAGCCATACGCTGCGGTTGCGTCTGAGATTAAGTACGTTTGAAACCCTAAATTACCACTCATTCTCGTTGTGGTCGACACGCAGTGTGGCGTCGTGAGCCCTGTGATCACCACTTCAGTTAAGGCATGTTCATGAAGATAGGTTTCTAGATTCGTCCCGATAAAAGCACTGTTTACTTTTTTCGTGAAAATGGTTTCTCCTGGCTCAGGCTTCACAATGTCCTTGATTTCGTATCCTTGTTGGCCGTGGTAGAAAACAGACGATGGGTCATCTGAACGATGTTGAATAAAAATAACGTGATCTCCGTTCGCTCTCCAGATGTCTAACAGCTTTCGTATCTTTTCTTCTGCTTGAGGGTTGTTTCGCTCACCCCATTTTGGATCCTCGAATGCTTTCTGAACATCAACAATGATAAGGGCCTGTTTTCCTTTCATTGGTTACCTCCTTGTGGAGTTGTAAGTATCCATTATACTGTTTCGATAAAGAGGGGGAGGCACCTTCTTTTGATCAGTTGCGAATAGATGTGAAAAAGCTTCCTCTCAAGAGAGAAAGCTTATGAGCATAAATGCAGCGCTCATGATCATGTAGGCGGCCGTTTTGTCTTCTCTTCTTTCAATACAGGTTCTTAAAATTCACTCTTCTCTTTTACCTCCGCTTGATTTCGTTCCAAAACTTCAATACGTTCTTCAAGCGCTCTTCGTGATCGTTTTACTTTTCTAACGATGAAATAAATGATAGCTACCGCAACGCCTATCCAAAAAAGTAATGGCAATAGGGCTAGAAAGATTGACACTTCTCCAACTCCTCTCGAGAAATTTCCTACAGAATGTACTCGGAATTATTTTAACATATTTATCCAAAACTACAGATTAATTTCTCCTATCCAACTAGCCAGACGACGCGTCAGCTTTCACTTAACATCGTGGGTAATGATACAGTAAAGGTACTTCCGATCCCTTCTTCACTTGCTACTTCAATCGTGCCATGATGATTCTCGACGAATTCCTTCGCGATCGACAGACCAAGTCCCGTTCCCCCTGTTTCTCGTGAACGGTTTTTGTCTACACGGTAAAAGCGAGAAAAAATCTTCGGAAGCTCGTTACGTGGAATACCAATGCCTGTATCTGAGATTTTTAACGTCACCCTGTCTTCGATCTCTTTTAAATCAACGGTAATCCTGCCTTCCATTGTGTATCTCTGAGCATTTTCCAATAAAATAACCACCACTTGTCTAAGCTGTTCACGATCACCTGACACCTCAATATGTTCAAGGTGAGCGGTAATGGGCACATGTAAACGAGATTCAAATTGACCGACGACATGATCCACAATTTCTGTTAGATCCATCTTTTCGAGCGTTGTTTTCTGATGCTCATTTCTTGCAATAGTAAGCATCTGCTCTAAAATGTGTTTCATGCGGCTACTTTCATCATCCAATGCTTGTAGCGATGATTCCAAAACCGCAGGATCATCTTTCCCCCATCTTTTGATTAAATTTAAGTGTCCGCGAAATGACGTTAACGGCGTTCTTAATTCATGGGAAGCATTTGAGACAAACCGTTTTTCTTTTTCAAATTGTTCCTCCAACTGTTGTAGGAGCTGGTTAAACGTACTCGCAAGCTCCTTTAGTTCTTTCGGATTGTCGGGTTCTGAAATCCGCTTTTGTAAATCGGACGATCCTTCCATACGACTTACTTCAGTTGTAATCTTCAGAAGCGGACGCAGCCTACTTTTTGTAAATTGGTAGATAAGAACGGACCCTAGAAGAATGCTAGCCAGTCCTGTAACGAGAAGAACAATAAAGATCAGCTGAAGAAATTCAAGCTCATCTTCGAGCGGAACTTTTATATGGATGACGCCATTCGAAAACGTTGCATCCTGTTTATAAAATAACCCTTCTTCTTTGTACCAACTATACTGATTCCATATCGGGACATTCCATTCATCGCTTAGATCAAGTTCTTCCTCATCTCCTGACTGTGCAAGAATTTCTCCATCCTTCTGTATTTCAACTTCATAATCCGAGTTATCAGGATAAAGAACCTCTTCGAGCGCCTGCTGAATATCGCTTTCGTCCGTGATCTTGAGTAGCTGTTCTTCAATCACCTCAACCTCATCCTGCGTTCCTTCAAGTAAGAAAAAACCAATTGCGCTAAGAACAACAAGACCAATGATGACTAAAGCGGTAATGAATTGCCACACATACCAGGAGGTAAATTGTTTTAGTAGCGACTGACTTTGTTGATTTCTCATATACGTAAACCTCCCATTCCTAACTTTATGAGGAACGAAGGATATAGCCAATTCCTCTCACGGTATGAATAAGCGTTGGTTCGTAATGTCGATCCAATTTGTTTCGTAGATAGCGAATGTAAACGTCGACAACATTGGTTTCTCCAGCGAAATCATACCCCCAAACAGCGGAAAGAAGCCATTCACGACTGAGTGCCTCTCCTTCATGCTTCATCAGAAAAACAAGCAAATCAAATTCTCGCTGCGTCAGTTCAATCTCGTTACCCTCACGAGTGACGCGACGACTTTTCAAATTCACTTCAAGATTCTCAACAATGAGCTTATCTTCCTCTTCTTTCTCACCTGTTCGCACCCGTCTTAACACCGCCCGAATCCTTGCGAGCAGTTCTTCGATTTCAAATGGCTTCGTAATGTAATCATCTGCCCCACGATCCAGTCCAAGAATTTTATCCCCGACATAATCTCTTGCGGTTAGGATGATAATGGGTACCTGACTTGATTTACGAATACGCCTGCACACTTCTAGGCCATCAAGCTTAGGAAGCATCCAATCAAGAAGAATGACGCTCCACTCCTTTTCCTGAAATCGAGCCATTGCTTCCTCTCCATCTTTCGCCGTAGTTACCTCGTATCCTTCGTGTTCAAGCTCTAACTTCATAAATTGAATAACATTCACTTCATCTTCCACAATAAGAATGGACTCTTTCTCCACGTTTCTCACCTCTTTCTTTTATTGTACCTACCCTAACTTCAATAGAAAAATGAGAATTTCATGAGAGAATGCTCATTTTTTTCTCATGCTTCTGTCCTTTTTTTATTAGATTGTTTCCTTATCATAGAGGATGTCATACAAAAACAAAGGAGGAAACAGCATGAAATTCAAAAAAACACTTATCGTTGGTGGTACTGCACTAGGACTTGCAGGAGGAGTTTTTCTCTATCAGGGAACAGATGGAATGGAGAACGCGCTTGCTTCAGCCAGCAACAATGAAAGCAAACTAATGGAAGAAGCGAAGATTTCAGAAGCGGAAGCGGAAAAGATTGCAAAGGAAGAAGTGGAAGGAGATGTCACTGAAAAAGAGGTAGAGAAAGAAAACGGAACGATCGTTTATGAGTTTGATATCCAAACAGATTCTGTTGAAACAGAGGTTGAAATTGATGGGATGAGCGGTGAAGTGCTGCAAGTTGAGGCTGATGATGAGGACGATGAGGACGATCAGGAAGAAACAAAGTCTTCCCAGTAATACTGGGGGACTTTTTTCTTATTTATGATGACTAGAATACCATTCGCCGACTCTCGCTTCACCGATTAGATAGAGAAGAAGTCTTAATAAAACATAGCATGTTAAGAATCCTGCAATCACGCTGATTAAGAGCATGGTCGCGAATCCCTTCACACTACCGACTCCAAAAAGAAATAGCCCTGCTGCAGCAATTAACGTGGTAAGATGCGCATCAGCTATCGTCGTAAAGGTACGATTTGAAGCAAACATGATCTTCTTTAACGATGGAGCAGGTGTTTCATATTCTTTCAGGCGCTCAAACGTAAGAATGGTTGCATCAACTGCCATACCGAGACCAAGAATGAAGGCGGCAAGCCCTGTTAACGTAAGAACTCCTTCCATAAAAACGAAAATACCGATCGCGAGGTAAAGATAACTGACCATACAGATGATTGAAAGCAGCCCAAGCCAGCGATAGCGCCAGATCATGAACAGGAAGACTAGAGAGATTCCTAGAACGCCAGCTTTCATCGTATTTTTTAACGCCTGTTCACCAAGCTGACTGCTGACAGAATGAGAAGAAATTTCTTCTAATGGAGCAGGGAGATTGCCCGTGATAAGCGCTTTTGATAGCAGCTTTGCTTCCTCAGGAGAAAAATCGCTAGAGAGTGCCATTCCTCCTTCATTTGATAATGCTTTCACTAATCTACCATCAAAAATAATCTTTGAATCTTCTTTATTTTTCTCCTCTTGATAGGCGTCTCCCTTCACGTAATCTAGCCAGACAACAAGGTGTTGCTTTTCATACTTTTGTGAGACTTCCCTTAGATTAATCGCATCGCTAAAGTCAATTGTAACAACCTGAGCTGTATCCGCCGTCGATTGTTCCAACCCAACAGAAGAGAAATCCGATGAAGAGAACACAAGATTGTTAGCTGTATCTCGTATTGAAATGTTTCCTCCTATGGAAATAAACTCACGCGCTTCCTCCTGATCCTTCACCCCTGGCACCTGAACACGAATGCGATCTTCATCTTCTATCGTCATTACTGGCTCACTGATTCCAAGTACATTAAGACGATCGCTAATGAGAGAAGCCGTTTGCGACACGAGCTCTTCCTTTGATGCGCTACTCTTTTCGTAAGGATCCTGTACTTCATAAAGGATCTCAAAGCCACCTTGTAGATCGAGCCCGAGCTTCAGTTCTTCTAAAATGTTTTTAGAGGTTGAGATCATTAATAGGAAGATGATTCCGATCGTGAGGACTATTGATAGGACCCAGCTTTTTTTCATTTAGTAACAAACACCTTTTTTAAAAGTTGAGCCTCTCACTTTCGGTTGGAACGGTAAAGCGAATTCCCTATAAACATCATAAATCCATAGCAAACTGCCACGATGGTAAATGCCGTAAGCTCATCGTTCTTAACAAGGATCATGCCGATGAGGACAAACAGTAAGAGGCCGAGCAAATTGACGATCCAGTAGGGCTTTGAAAATAAGCCTGACTTCATTACCAATCTCCCCTTTTCAATTTTCACACTCTCTTACTAGTACGATCCCTATAGCGATTTGGTTTCATTTTCCAGCTAGCCTTTGCTCTGTCACATAGCGAACCGCTTCTTCTAACACATCTGGGAAATCAGTTGGGAAGACGTGACCCATCCCTTCTTTTACAATTAGTTTGCAAGGGATGTGATAGGCTTCAAACAGTTGAACCGCCTCCAATACTGTCTCATAAAAAGGATCCTGATCTCCCGTAATGATGCAGCCTCTAGCATGATAATCTCGCTGTTTTGTGAGCGTTTCTTTCAGTGACGCTAGGTTAAAAGCTGGAACGATGGCAATAAAATGGTGAAACGCCTCGACGTCAGCTCGCAAACTCATTTGAGTCGCGATATTCCCGCCTTGTGAAGCACCCGCAATGATAATACTTTTTCGAGAGAGAGGATGCTTTTGAATGAATGATTGATAGGTACTACTAACATCATTCCTTGCGATTGTTTCATCATCCCATGCATAGCACTGGTAGCTAAAAAGCTGAGAAGATTGAGGAAAACCCATAAAGTAATGGTTCGTGATTTTCGGATCAGACCACTGCTTCGAAAACTCTTCGCTATTCGATCCTTTCCAGTGCAGTGGAAAGAGAACCGTCTCTGCCTCCTCGTTACCTAGAGTACTGTAATGAGCATGGGCAACTTCTTTTTCCGCTTCATACATCCGCTGGCATTCTAGCAAAATCGTATTGAATTCAGCATAAGGTTTCAGGGTACTTAAATCTGGATCTGTTGCTAAAATTTCCGGATTCCACCATAAGCCATGCTCGATCACCTCTTGCAATTCGGCTAGTGCTTCCTGATGTTTCCCTTCTAACACATACAAACTAGCGATCCAATGGCCTAAGCGGTCACGCTTCTGAGGAAACTTTTCTTTTGCATGTTCCATTAACGAAAAGGCTTCTTTAGTGGCTTTCTTTTCTACGAGAGCAATTACCTGTCTTTGCAGTTCCACGAACGTTATTGTAAAAACCTCCCACCGTTTGGTTAGTTCAATATTAATTGAACTATATTTATCAGTCAATGAGTTAATTATAAATTTTTCGATTATTATCAATTAGAACAGATTATGATAAGCTAATATGAAAGTGAAATGATCGGAGGAACAAAAATGTCCTATAACATTAGTGTGCTAGCCTCCCCAGTACACGAGCTATTAGTAAGCTTTTCCCTATATAAAAGACAAACTCTGATGAAATACTTAGATCTTAGTTCCAAGTGGCCAGGCGAAGTAGAAAAATTGCTTTCCCCTGATTTGAAAGAAGCGATTGTTTCCAAAGAGAACCTGTTCTTTGAAGATTTACTCGTGCTTTTCATTGAACAATCGCCTTATCAACATGACATCGATACTTTTTTTGAATGGTTGGAACAGATGTCAGCTGGGGAATTGTTTGAGCGGATTGCCTCTTCGCTCGACGAGAAGATGACGTTGCCTACCAATTTGCTAGAGCAGCGAGATCGGTCGATTAAGCTGTTAAAAGAATGGAATGAGGAGTATTTTAAGTTTCAGAATGAGGGAGTTTTGGAGCGATTAACGGCTGAGGCAGAGAGTAAACGAAAGATGCTGGAAGAAGAAGCAGGAGAAAAAGTGGTTTTAGAAGCAAGTCGTTTTATCGTTGAGTCAAAAACAGTTCAGAACGTTTGCTTGATTCCCTCCCTGCACATTCAACCGATGGCATTGATCGATCATTTGAAAGATACGCTTTATATTACTTATTCAGTGAAAAATCCCAACAATGAACGAAATGAGCTTCTTCGTTTTACGAAAGCACTTGGGGATGAAAAGAGATTAAGAATCCTCGAATTTCTGTCTCACACACCTCATACTTTCACTGAAATAGTTTCTGAAATTGGGATGGCAAAAGGCAATATCCACCATCACCTTTCCATTTTAAGAGGGGCTGCTGGATTAGTGAATATTCATATTCGAGATGAGCGAAATACGTTTTATTATAGTGCGAATAAAGAGATTGCAGAGGAATTTAGGATGTTGGTGGATCAGCTTCTTTAATAGGTAATAGTGCCTGTCACCACCCGATTTGTGTTATTTGATGTCGAATTGCATGCGCTGCTTCAGGTCAAAACCTAACGTCAAACTCTGACCCGCTTTCCCTAACCCCCTACCCATTTCCCCATCATTCTCTTTCTTCATCTTTTTTTCCTTAAGCTCTCTTGTGCCTTTGCTTTTGTGCTCGAGGCCTCTTGTGCTCCTCAACCACTGAAGGCACTAGATCAGATAGGAAACATTGGACAGAGAATGACTACCTTTACAGCGCTGACAAAAAACATCAGCGCTGTAAAAGTAGCCGTTCTTTCGACTGAAGTATACTGAGACCTTCTGAGGTTTCCACCGTATCACCCGATTTGAACGCTTGAATTTCTTCAACAAGCACGCTTTCTACACATCAAACCAGCCCAATGTGCGCCATCTGCGCGCTGCTACCGTACCGTAGTACGCCTGGTTACCTACCCGAACCGTTAACGGCCGTTCACGCCATAGCTTCTCACCACAGAAACCGGGAACTGTGTTTGATGGAGAACGCTGAATTTTCTGCATCGGCTTCAGCTCACCTGACAAGTTTTGTTTTCAAACGTGTGGTAGGCATTCCACGTTCTGATTAGCGACGCACTGAAAGAAACCTCACCATCTCCGAATTTAAAAAGAGAGTTAGGAAGCCGCTGATCGATATGAAATTGAATGAGGCTTATGTATGGTAGAGAGGACTCACTTAGCGAACCCTCTCTTCTTTTTTACAGAGATCACCCTGTTTTTTGATTCGAACCTCGAGCGTTTAAATGATCTGGCAGCTGCAGTATGGTATCGTTCAGCGTATCGAGCTTCTGCTCAATGCGGTGTAGCAAGTAAAGCGTCACCACAACTGGAAAGCCAACATCGCTGATGAGAGACATCCAGGACTCCATTCGGTTACCCTCCCCGTTCGTTTAGTTGCCTTGCTAAAGAGGAAGGACAAGTGCCCTTCCTCTTTTCAATCCATTAACCGATGATGATGTCGTTCTCATTGCGCTCAATGATACGAGCGCCTTTCTTCGAAACAAGGTCTCCTCCGCTTGTTGTAAAACAGTTTTGTGCAAGAAGCGTATCCATCGCAGCAGCAATTGCAGCTGGATTCACGGGCTCCACTGGATCGCTTAACGTAATTGAGAACGGCTTATTGTCACGCGTGTTGAACTGAAGTTCGAGTGTTTTTGCCATGTCGGTTTTCCTCCTTTCTTCATCATTTAGGAACTAATTACGCCTGAAGATCAGACGAATCATTGCGCTCAACTGCGAACAAATTGTGCTGCTGAAGCGGTGCTAGCGCTAGTGCGACTGCGAAAAGCGCATCAGGCGTTGCGGATGTTTCCACGTTGTTGAAGTTCTTGCTGCGGAAAATCGATTTACCGTTTTCGTCCACGCCTACTTCAAGTACCATGCGAAGCTGCGTTTCCATTAGGGATGAGGTTGCCATGCTGATCACCTCCTTTCACCCTATATATCGATTGAAAAGTGGAAAAAGGGGCATTGTGGGGGAAATAAATTTTTAAGAACGAAAAAAGCCGGTCCCATGGTGGACCGGCTTGCGTATTCAAAAAGAAGGACTGCATCAGGATGCAGCCCTTCTTCAAAGATCTTACATTTTAAAATCAAATTCATCAGGATGAGGGCCGCTACGAGCATTGTCGTTCAATGCATCAAGCTGCTTCATTTCTTCTGATGTGAGTTCAAAATCGAAAAGATCGATATTTGCTTCAATGCGCTTGTCGTTCATTGATTTTGGAATGGTAATCACGTTATGTTGCAGATCCCAGCGAAGAATCACTTGCGCTACGGACTTGTTATATTTCTCTGCAATTCCTGCGATTGTTTCGTTATCTAACAATTCCCCTGCCATAAGTGGTGACCATGCTTCCACTTGAATGTTGTGTTCTTCGCAATACGTTCTTACTTCTTCCTGTGTTAAACGCGGGTGGAACTCGATTTGGTTAATCACAGGTGTAATTTCAAAGTTTTTGCGAAGATCTTCAAGGTGGTTAACCTGGAAGTTACTTACGCCAATCGCACGTACGCGTTTTTCTTTATAGAGTGTTTCAAGTGCTTTCCACGGTTCCTGGTATTTGTTATCGCCAGGCCAGTGAATCAAGTAAAGATCGAGGTAGTCAAGACCTAGTTTAGAAAGACTTGTTTCATACGCTTCAATTGTTTCATCGTAAGTAAGGCCATCGTTCCATACTTTTGAAGTAATGAAAAGCTCTTCTCTTGTGACAAGACCTTCCTTAATCGCTTCATTGACACCCTGACCAACACTTTCCTCGTTACCGTAGATTGCTGCTGTATCAATGCTACGATAGCCTTTCTTAATTGCTGTTTTCACAGCTTCAACCAATTCTTGACCTTGTTCAACGCGGAATACGCCGTAACCTAATTCAGGCATTTCAATATTGTTGTTTAATGTTTTTGTTTGTACAGTCATGTTAATGCTCCTTTCAAATGTCCATTTATGGTTTTCCCGAAAAATGAATTTTAAACCATCCCGTTGTGGAAACCGTGTTTTATTTACCAAACACTTCGCGATAATGATCGTGTAGTTTCGTTTTATAGTGCGCCATATTTGTTTCCTTCATCACATTGTGAATCGAGTAAGTTGGTAGCGGACGCATACCGATATATTGGTTCATCTTGTGAAGGTGATCGATCGCTTGATCAAGATCTCGTCCTTCAAAGAAGCTCTGTTCATTTCCAAACGCTGCCTCTGGTGCGTTCCATGTAAGAGAGAACATGTATTTCTTATCTGTAAACATTCCGCCCTGACCATAGCGATCTGAGCCAATGAAGAAGATCTTGTCCATATAGACGCGATCGATGTATTTCTTAAAGTTACCTGGGATACTGAACCAGTAAATCGGCGTTTGCATGATGATTACATCAGCCCACTGCCACTTCTCGATTTCTTGATCAACATCGTATTCTTCATCGACGATTGTTGTTTTCACTTCATAGTCTGAGGAGAGCACCTCTTTCCATTCCTTAAAAATCGTTTGGTTCAACTCACCTTTCGACTTCGGAAAATACTCATGTCCATTGATAAGTAGAATGTTTTTCATGTATCTTCACACCTTTCTAGCTGCTTCGATTTCTTTCATAGTATAGAACTAATAAAATCGAATAATAAAGCGAGAAAATTATTACTTCGCGGTGCGTATGGAACTTTTCGGTGCGTGTCTTTTATCACGTATATAATCCATTTAATTACTTTTACATAGGTATAAAGATATAATTAAAGGTGTTTTCGCAACTATTTCAAGAGGTTCATTTAGCTAAAAGATAAGCATTAAGACCTAGTTCGTAGCGGTGCCTGTCACCACCCGTTATATGTCACAAAAAGTCGAAAGCGGAAGCGCAGGAGCGCTTCCGCTTTCGATATTTTCTATTCTTATTCTTTCTCCTACTCTCATCTCACCTAGCAAAAAACTCAAATAGCGACGTTCCCTGGATCACTTCCCCTAGATCGCAATCGTTTCTGACGATGTTGCTCTTCTAAGATGAGCGATAATACCTTTCCGATTGCTTTCGTTTCACTCGTTTCAAATTCTGCTGTAGCCAGGTTCTTTTCTTCTAATGGATCACGAGTAAGGTTAAATAATTGAAATTCATCTGGAGTGGGAGAAGTTTTCGTTAAGGTGATCCATTTCGGTAATCGTTCCTCTGCTCCAGGTGACGCATCCTTCTCTTGCGTCACGATCACATCTGACACGCATGGCATTCTCCAAAATTGAGGATCATCAAAGTAGCGCGCGTATTTCCACACTTCCTGCTCATTCTTTTCTCCAGTACGCAAGGTAGTCACTACAGCTTCAATATGATTCGGCTGTACCACCGTTTCAACTAATTCTCCAGCATCTTTAAGGTCTAACTTTTCTTCTTCATCTGTCATAAAATAAAGCGGTTCGTTTGCTCGATAAAATCGCTTTCTCCCAAGAAGGAGGGGCGTCAGATCTCTTCCAACAAGCGGACGAACGTCAGCAGCATCCACACTTAGCAACGTGTGAATCTCTTCCTCATCAATCCCCGCAAGGCCTAACATCGTTGGTAAAATATCGACATGACTTGTGAGCATCGCTGTACGCTTTTGACCATGAATAAGCGCAGGACTGTGAATGATCATAGGTACGTGAATATATTTCTCATAAACGTTGTTTCGGTTTGTTGCATCCTGGTTTTCACTCTGCCCTATAATCGAGGTATACAGAACGATCGTATTCTGGTAAACAGCCGTCTTCTTCAACTTCTGAAATACGTTCATCATTTCACCGTAACGTTGTCCTGAACGAAACGAGCTAAAAATCACCCATTGGTGTGACCCTTCCCTTTCTTCTAGATCAAGCTTTTCAAGCAGCCCTTCAACGTCCTTCGCACATACCATATCCTCCTTATTTAGTGACGCTATTCGTTGATTAGCTTCATCACTCGCTTGGTCGGCGGCGAGTTCTTTCCAAAACGTTTGATAGCCTGCTTTTCGAAAGTAATCTTCCATTATAGGAACGGTTGCGCTTAACTGCATTTGATGAGAACCCCTCGTTTGCCTTACGCCATGCAGGGAAGGATACTGACCTGTATAAAGCGTCATTTTACTAGGGGAGCAGGCGGAGCTGCCAACATAATGATTTTGAAATTCAAATCCGTTCAGTAAAAGTTCTTGCAAAAAGCGATTTTTCATATCATCCGATTGATCGCCATCAGATGGCTGATCGATCAAGAGAAGAAAATTCGGCTTTTTACACCGCGTCAACAGTGAGGGTAGAGGCTTATTCCGGCTCATTTCCTTCCTCCTTTAAGACAAATCCGTCCCGCATCTGTTTTGTTTTTTGTAGTTTATGTTTACGCCCAGAAAACGGTTCTTCTTTCAAACCAGTCTCTCCGGTATTGAACAAAAAATTTCACATTTCATATCCTTTTTTTGTGAGACATAGATTATTAAGGTGAATCCTTATTCTGGTGATTAAGGACGTTTACGAGACAAGGAGGCAATCCAAACATGGCCACCCCATTTTCTTCCTTACGCTATCCAGAAGATTTACTTACACTTATCCGAAATGGTTTACCAGGAAAAAGTTCTCCAAAACACGTTATTATTATTGGCGCTGGACTGTCAGGACTTGTAGCGGGCTCACTACTAAAACGAAGTGGCCATCAGGTAACACTACTAGAAGGCAATGACCGCATAGGCGGGCGAGTGTATACGATACGTAAGCCGTTCTCGTTCAACCAGTACATGGATGCTGGCGCTATGAGAATTCCAGACAATCATGCTCTTGTTCATGAGTACATTCGACATTTCCACCTTCCCCTACACCCATTTTTAAACTCCTCCCCGAGAGATCTTCTTTTTGTTAACAATGTGCTAACAACAAAGGGAGAGTATGAAAAGAATCCAGACATTCTTGGCTTTCCAGTGAATGAAAGCGAAAAAGGAAAAACGGCGACAGAACTTTTTCTTGAAGCCACCCAGCCATTTATCGACCTTTATAAAGCGAGTACGAAAGAAGAAAAAGAAGAGCTCGTAGCCAAGTACGGGGAATATTCAATGGGAGAATTTCTCCACTACAATCCCCTCGGGAAACCCTTATCCCTTAATGCGATTCGTTCGATCGGTGTCATGCTTGGCATTGAAGGATTTCCAGAGTTCGCGTTTACCGATATTTTAACGGACATTATTTATCCGATTTTCAGCAAAAAAGTCACGTTCCATCAAATTGATGGGGGGAACGACCGCTTACCTTATTCATTCGTAGAAGAACTAAAGCATCATATTTTCCTAAATCAAAAAGTGACTAAAATCAAGCAATCAGACCGTGGTGTAAGTGTGACAACGCTGAATCCCAAAACACAAGAAAGATTCCGCGTAAAAGGAGACGTTGCGATTGTCGCGATCCCCTTCTCCGTTCTTCAATTTATTGATATTGCGCCGTATCATTCCGTCTCATTTAAAAAATGGCAGGCGATCCGTGAATTAATCAATGTTCCAGCCGTTAAAATTGGCATTGAATTTAGCTACCGCTTTTGGGAGAAAAACAACGTTGGAAATGCGCTGACGGATTTACCCGTTCGGTTCAGTTATGTTCCAGGAGAAGGCATTGGATCAAATGGATCAGCCGCTCTATTAGCCAGCTACAGTTGGGGAGAAGACGCTGTGCTCTGGGGGAGTTTACCGAAAGATGAACTAACTCGTATTCTACTTAAAGATCTAGCCAAAATCTATGGAAACGAAGTGTATACAGCATTTATCAAAGCCGTTCCCTTTAATTGGAGTCATAACCCTTATTCTGCCGGCTGCTTCACTCTTTTCACTCCGGGACAAGAAAACAACCTTGGTGACATCATCAAACAGCCGGAAGGAAAGCTCCATTTTGCAGGAGAGCATACTTCTTCTTTTCACGGATGGATGGAAGGTGCCATTGAGTCAGGGCTGAGGGCTGCTTATGAGATCAATCAGCTAAATGAGCCAATTAAATAGACAGTTTATTTATGAGGATCGCTTCATTTTTAATGAAGCGATTCTTTTTTATGTGCAAAAAAGTGCGACTGGTAAGGATTACTACAAATTGTATAAATGTTGTAATTTGTCGAAATAGATTGTTAATTTGTCGAATCTGTGTATAATGATAACTAGCAGTAAATTTTCAGAAAAATTAATCAAATAACAACTAGAGGAGCGGTTCAGCCTATGGAAGCATTTCTTACGAGTATCATTGATGGTTCAAACAACATTCTTTGGAGTTACGTTCTTATCGCCGGATTACTTGGACTTGGTATCTACTTCACGATTGCTTCGCGATTTGTTCAATTCCGGTTTTTTGGCGAAATGTTTCGCGTATTAGGCGAAAAACCTGATTATAAGGATGGAGCGAAAAACATTTCTCCTTTTAAATCTTTCTGTGTCGGTGCCGCTACGCGGATTGGTACAGGGAACTTGGCAGGCGTTGCCGTGGCGATCACGCTTGGTGGTCCAGGAGCAGTTTTCTGGATGTGGATGGTTGCCCTGCTTGGTGGAGCGACAGCTTTTATTGAAAGTACCCTTGCTCAGGTTTACAAGGTGAAAGGTGACAAATCCTTTCGAGGTGGTCCCGCTTATTATATTGAAAAAGGTTTGAAAGCAAGATGGTTAGGAATTATCTTTGCCGTTTTGATTGCCATTACATTTGGCCTTATCTTCAATTCGGTTCAAAGTAATACGATTGCACTAGCGTTTGAAAATGCCTTTGGTATAGATCCATTCGTTATCGGTAGCATCATGACGGCTTTAACTGGCGTTGTCATCTTCGGTGGCGTGCATCGCATTGCAAACCTATCAAGTGTCATCGTACCAGTGATGGCGATTCTCTATATTGCCATTGCCCTGTTTGTTCTGCTGATGAACCTGGCAGAACTACCATCAATTGTAGCCCTCATCGTAGGAAGTGCCTTCGGATTTGAACAAGCTCTAGGTGGAGCAATTGGTGCTGCGATTATGAATGGGGTAAAGCGAGGATTATTTTCAAATGAAGCCGGTATGGGTAGCGCGCCAAATGCGGCGGCAACTTCTACTACCTCACACCCAGCGAAACAGGGACTCATTCAATCCCTTGGTGTGTTTGTTGATACGATTCTCGTTTGTTCATCGACTGCTTTTATTATCTTACTAGCTCCTGTGTTTCGTACTGGTGAGGTGACAGGGATTGAATTACTTCAAAACTCACTGAACGCCCATATTGGTGGATGGTCAGGAATCTTTATTTCCGTAGCCATTTTCTTATTCGCATTCAGTTCAATTATTGGCTCCTACTACTATGGTGAAACGAATATTGAGTTTATTAAAGAAAGCAAAAGAACGCTGTTTGTTTTCCGTCTCGCTACGATGGCATTTGTGCTGATTGGGTCGATTTCAAGCTTAAGTCTCGTATGGAAAATGGCCGATCTCTTTATGGCCCTGATGACAGTGATTAATTTAATAGCGATTGGCTTATTAGGAAAGATTGCTTTCAAGGTGTTAAAAGACTATGAAAATCAGCGAAAACAAGGAAAAAACCCTGTTTTTAATCCTACTAAGCTAGGCATTCACAATGCAGACGCCTGGATAGAGGATGAAAGGGAGAACGAAGCCGACATTGAAAAAGAGGAAGCGATCGGATAATATCGCAGTTTAGGAGTTCGGAACTCTTCCGAACTCTTTTTTTGTTGATGATTTCTTAGGGTGTTTGCATTATCGAAACTTCTTCACCCTTTTTTTTACAGATACCCTTTTTATAGAGGTGGATTCGTTATATGATGAATGTACGCTAGTCACTCTTGTCGGATTGTTTCACATTGATGAATCAAACGGGCTGAAAACTATGAAGGAAAGGCAGGTTCTTTCTACTCATGATTACACCGATTTTTCGCATCTTTGACACGGAAAAAGCCACTGACTTTTATCGGGATTTCTTAGGATTTACGATTGATTGGCGACATCAGTATGAAGAAAATATGCCCGAATATATTCAAGTCTCGTTTCATAACGCCTTGATTCATTTAACGGAACACCATGGTGATGCTTCACCTGGAAGCTCGATCCGCGTAAAGCTAGATAACGTCGAAGACTATCATCATACACTATCACAAAAAGAGTACGCCTACGCCAACCCAGGCATGAGGCATACCTCCTGGAAAACCATCGAAATGACCGTCACAGATCCCTTTCTAAATCGCATCACGTTCTATGAAGAAAAGTGAGCGGAAGCGGTGCCTGGCACCGCCCGCTTTCTGTCGAACTTAGTCGATCGGATCTTCTGCTTTACCGTATCGAATGACGTCATAGATGGCCATCCCGTCACTTGGTTTCCCATCTTCGTTTTTGTATGGCATTAAAGAAAAGAAAATGAAGTAGAACGAAAAATACACAAACTGTCTAAAGACAAGCGCTTTAGGTAAGACATCGGTTAGAATGAGATAGTTAATGACTAGAATAAGAATCAGATTAAATAAACTCCCTGCTAGATAAATCGATACATGAGCCCACGTTTTATCATACGTTAACTTATCATACTGACACCATCCTTCCATGAAGTACTTTTTCCGCACCTCCAATGGACCAATATCAAACATCTTTTTCCCTGTCCCAATACAAAATTTTATCCTTCCTCCAAATAGTCTCGCCACTAGTACATGCCCTGCTTCATGCACCAATGTCACGATTGGTAGAATAATAAAGAAATTCACAAAAAACATAGGGATATCACTTAAAGTAAACATTGTAAACCTCCATTTCATTTTCCTGCTACCATTCAAGCCAGCTGTAAAGACACAAAAAAAGCCGAAAAGGATTCTTTCTCCTTTTCGGCTTATGTCTGACGCTATTTGTTCAGATCATTGCTACCTTTTCGATGGTATTCTATTTTGTGTATAACGAGATGAGCTCCTTATCCGGTAACTTCCCTCTCGTCTTTTACCTTCAAATTCGCGAATCTCATGCAATAGAAGACCGAACATTTTATTTCAGTCCCAGTTCCTCATTCTAACTTCTAGCTTTGCAAAAAAGCAAAGAAAACGCCCTGCTTCTACCACTATAGTTCTTACACATCAGCTGATCCGAGCGTCATACCTCCATCAATCACAATCTCTGTGCCCGTACAATAAGAGCTTTCATCCGATACAAGAAAGGCCACGGCTCTCGCGATTTCCACAGGTTTTCCAATACGACCGAGCGGAATCGTCTCGTAAAAATCTGGCACACCCTTCCCTTGTGTCGCCATCTCCGTCTCAACTCCTCCCGGGTGAATCATGTTTACTCGAATCCCTTTAGGGCCTAATTCGATTGCCGCTGCTTTAGACATCGCGACAACAGCTGCTTTCGTAGCGGCATAAGCGGCAGACTGACCGATGGGAGCAAATGCTGAGATTGAAACGTTATTCACAATCGCCCCTTTTCGCTGTTTTTCCATTAATGGAACGACGGCTTGCATCCCCATAAATACTCCGAGCTGATTCACCTCAATCAACTCTTGATATTCCTCTACCGATAAATCAGTAAATGGCTTTCGTTTTAATATTCCGGCATTGTTCACAAGCGCATCAAGCTGACCGAATTCGGATTGAATCTCCTCAATCGCTTCTTTCCAATGCGCTTCTTTTGTCACATCCAATTGCACAGGATAAGCTCCCATCACACTTGCCACTTTCTGTGCATTTTCATAGAGACGTGCGCCAATCACCACTTTTGCTCCTAACGAAACAAGATGCTCGGCAATTGCTTTTCCCTGTCCTCGATTACCGCCGGTGATTAAGATGACTCGTCCATGTAATTCTGGCATGTTATTCTCTCCTTTGAATGAATATGAAGCTAGGTTTATCTTACAGGTGTGAAACCAAAACCGCTATTAATGCGGATGAAGTGGAAATTGTCAAAACATTAATAATTTGACACAATAGTATGATAACGACACTTTTTTTTGAAATGGAGAGAGACTGCACATGATTTATCGAAGAAAAACTTACACCATTCAACCTGAAAAACTAGATGAATTCAACGATTTTTTCCATACTTATCTTTATCCAAATCAGTTAAAACACGGTGCGAAATTGGTAGGTCGTTGGGTCAATGAGAACAAGAATGAAATTACGGCTACCTGGCAATATGAAAGTCGTGATCACTATGAAGAAATTGAACAACAGATTCGAAAAAGCAACCTACACCAGAAGGCGAAGGAACGTAGAGAAGAAATCGGCAATCTGTATCTTGAAAGTAGCCAGGATTTTCTCGCATCCACTGCCGAACCCCACTCATATCACCCGCCAAAACATATTCTTTCAGCAGCCACGATTATTTTAAATGAAGAGAAGGAAATCCTTTTAATTAAGGGTCCGCGCAGAGGATGGGAATTCCCAGGCGGTCAGGTCGAAGAAGGAGAATCATTACATAACGCCGCCATTCGAGAAGCGAAAGAAGAATCCGGTGCTGATATCGAAATCATTAAATTCTGCGGCGTTTTTCAAAACGTGAAATCCTCTATTTCGAATAACCTTTTTCTCGCTAACTATGTTGGCGGTGAACTGACAACCTCTTCAGAGAGCCTTGAAGTTGGCTTCTTTCCCACCGAAAAAGCGCTTCATATGGTCACCTGGAAAAATTTTCGCCAGCGGATGGAGTATTGCTTAGATGAAGAACATCAACCATTTTATGTGGCGTTTAATGAGTAAAAATGTCCGCCTCATCCCCCTGCGTAAATCGCCTACGCGGGCTTTTCTGTGTAAAAATTTGGTTTATTATGCCCTGTTATCAGGTATTTATTAAGTATTTAGAAAGGTAGAAGATGATGGAAAAGACAATGAAATTTATTCTCGTCATCATAGTGGGAATGGCTGTGCTTTCCTTACTCTCCATTAAGAATAATCAACCCATTTTTTCATCCGAAAATTTCTCAATGATTCTAGGCATCCTTACATTTTATTTCATGCTCTATCTATGGAAATTCTGGCGTCGTAAAAATTAAGAATGAAAACAGGAGGTAGTCTCATGCTAAAGAAAAAAGCCCGCTCGCCCGGCAAGGAATTTCTATTGTCATTTCTGTTTATGTTCATTCTTTTCGGCGGAGCCTTCCTAGCCTTTTACTATTTAGGATTTACCTTCGGATTTCCAATTTCCTTACTCCTCCTCATTCTTCTAGCCTACATTTCAAGGAGCACCATCAAACAGTCGGATGAAAAATTTCTTACGCCTACTGATCGCAAATTCAATATGAAGAAACATCCTTGGATTGTAGGCATCCCTGGGTTTATTTTTTTCTTCATCACTCATTATGTTGGTAACAATTCAGGTTTACTATCATCACTAATCCTCGCAATGATTAACTTTTTCTTTAGTTTTGTACTACTTCTCGGAGCTTATTATTTTAGAATGAAGCGGCTCGGTTATCATTTGGAAGATGGCTACTGGTCAAAATAATGGTTACGATGAACGATCCACATAAGAAGCGATGTCGAAACCGGAAAGAATGCCTCATTCTTTCCGGTTTCATTTTATTTACATGGGGTATTTAAAATTGAAATCACAATTTCGACTTAATTCGACTTTATTATACAAAAAAGGAGGTTAATGGAATCGATTACCTGAAATAGTTCTTTAAAATTATTCAGGTATGAAGCAGATTAAAACTTCTCTCTTTACACCATACTAACGGTAGTGATAGAGTAAGTAATTGTGTTTAAAAAGCGATTAAAGGAGTCTTTTATGAACAATAAAGAAACTGGGCGTATTGATTGGCCCGTCTTTGGTATAAGCGGTGGGGTATTGATCCTCTTCGTGGTTCTTGCACTTTTTGATATTTCATTGGTCGAAAATATGGTTAGCTCAAGCTTTGCCTGGTCTGCGAAATATTTTGGAGCATTCTGGCAAGTGTTGATGCTAGCAACATTCTTTGTAGGAATTGGATTAGCATTCTCTAAATATGGAAAAATAAAATTAGGTGGGATGGAGAAACCAGAGCTTAGTCTTTATAAGTGGTTATCCATTATCATGGCGACGCTCCTTGCTGGTGGCGGTGTGTTTTGGGCAGCGGCTGAACCGATGTACCACTTCCTAACTGTTCCCCCTTCTCAAGATGGAAAAGGCATTGAAGCTGGAACTCAAGGTGCGATTGATACCGCACTTGCGCAAAGTTTCATGCACTGGGGTTTCCTTGCCTGGGCAATTCTAGGTACAATTAGTGCCGTCGTGATGATGTACGGTCATTACCATAAAGGCATGCCAATGAAGCCGCGTACGCTTCTCTATCCGATTTTCGGTGAAAAACTGCGTCACAGCTGGTTTGGTACTCTAATTGATGCGTTTTCCGTGATCGCGGTTGCTGCAGGTACAATTGGACCAATTGGATTCTTAGGATTACAAGCTAGCTATGGTTTACAGGAAATCTTCGGCATTCCAAATCAATTCAGCACGCAATTCTCGATTATTTTAGCCGTCGTAGTGGTTTCAACCATTTCAGCAGTTACAGGACTGTACAAAGGAATTCAATATTTAAGTAGCTTTAACGTTCGTCTTGCGATTGGACTTATGATCTTTATCGTAATCTTCGGTCCTGGCGGCTTTATCTTTAATCACTTTATCTCTGGATTTGGTGTATATGTTGATCAATTTGTTACAATGAGTACTTTCCGCGGTGATACCGGTTGGCTTTCATTCTGGACAGTCTTCTTCTGGGGCTGGTTCATCGGATACGGTCCGATGATGGCGATTCTCGTTAGTCGTATTTCACGAGGACGTACGATTCGAGACATTATTATTGCTGTTTCGATCTTCGCACCGGTTATCTCAACGTTCTGGTTTACGGTACTTGGCGGATCAGGAATCTTCTTTGAACTTTCAAATCCAGGTTCCATTTCAGAAGCCTTGAATGCAGCTGGTAATCCTGCGGCCATGTTCGCCATTACTGAACAATTCCCGCTTGCAAGCATCGTTTCACCACTGTTCTTGATTCTAACGATTCTGTTCGTTGTTACAACAAGTGACTCCATGTCTTATACGATTGCCATGGCCGTTACAGGTGAAGGCGATCCACAAAGATGGCTTCGCGTCTTCTGGGCCATTCTGATGGGAACTGTTGCTGTTATCCTTCTTATTACAGGAGACAGTGGTATTACCCAGTTACAGAACTTTATTGTCGTAACTGCTGTTCCAGTCTCGCTAATCCTTCTGCCAATGATTTGGCTCGCACCTAAAGTAGCGAAAGAAATGGCAAGAGATCAGAAAATCATCAAATAAGTTGTTAGGCCCTCTCCCCTTTGGGGAGAGGGCCTTTTTGTTGGTGATGGTTGATGGTGCCTGTCACCACCCGATATAGGACGAATAAAGTCGAAATATCTTGAGCCGAATTGGGTATCCTAAGAGCTGAGTTACTTATACTTAAGGAGGAAACAACGATGCTTGAAGGTAAATGTGCATTAATAACCGGCTCTGGTCAAGGTATCGGACTTGAGATTGCAACTGAGTTTGCGAAGGCTGGCGCGAAGGTCATGCTTAATGACATTAATGAGGACACGCTAAAAGAGTCAGTGGAAAGCTTAACGTCTCAAGGCTATACCGTTGAAGGTGTTGTGGCGAACGTTGCGAAAGAAGAAGATGTAAAGAACGCGATTGAAGAAACGGTCAGGAAATTTGGCCGAATCGATATCCTTATTAACAATGCAGGAATCCAGCATGTCGCCCCTATTGAAGAGTTTCCAAGTGAGAAGTACGGACTAATCCTTGATATTATGCTTAAGGGGCCTTTCTATGGAATTAAATACGCTTTTCCAATCATGAAGGAACAAGGATATGGTCGTATTCTGAACATGGCTTCCATCAATGGGCTTATTGGTTTTGCTGGTAAAGCCGGCTACAACAGTGCAAAGCACGGGGTTATTGGTCTTACAAAGGTAGCCGCACTTGAAGGCGCAGATCACGGCATTACCGTCAATGCCATCTGCCCGGGTTACGTTGACACTCCTCTTGTTCAGAATCAGCTCGAGGACCTTGCGAAAACGCGCAATATCGAAAAAGAGAAAGCCCTAGAACAAGTCATTTATCCACTTGTTCCTCAGAAGCGTTTAATCCAGGTGCAAGAAGTGGCCGACTACTCCATTTTCCTTGTTAGCGAGAAAGCGAAAAGTATTACAGGTCAAGCCGCTGTCATCGATGGTGGTTATACAGCTCAGTAAAAAAATCCCCCGCTCTTCCTTTTATAAAAGGAAGAGCGGGGGATTTTCTTTGTTTAGGTTATTTAGTTGATGCCCATCATCGCCAAGAAAATAATAGCGATTGTGGCAATCATCGGTATGATTAGTCCAACGACGAAAACGTCTTTATATGAATCTTTATGTGTTAGTCCTGTTACCGTAAATAGCGTTAAAAGCGCGCCGTTATGCGGGAGAATCGATGCCCCAGAAGCCACGGCCGTGATACGGTGGAACGCTTCTAAACTAAGGTTGTTACTGATCGCAATGTCATAGTATTCGCTACCGAGCGCTTCAAGCGCAATTCCCATACCACCAGAAGCTGAGCCTGTAATCATTGCTAAAAGCTGAACAGCAAAGGCTTCTGAAAAATACGGGCTAAGTGGAATCGCAAAGATCAGGTCTTTTACAGCTTCAAAACCAGGTGAAGCTGTCACGACAGAACCGAAACCAACGGCAGCACTCGTATTAATTGTTGCCATAACAGAGCCTGATGCGCCTCCATTAATCGCTTTAATGAATTGCTTGTAATTTTTAATATTAAAGAGCATGATGAGCAAAATGCCGATACCAAGCGCAATTAAAATGCTTAAGTTTTCAAACGCATTTAGTGTCACAACAACAGCAATTAGTGGAATCACAGATAGAATCCAGTTCGGAAGTTCATCTTCATTAATACTTTTTACTTCGTTTGATCCCTTAGGCTCCGTAAATTCCTCACCATTTTTCGTGAGCTGCTTCTCACGGAACTTCAGATAAAAATAACCCCCAACTGCCATAATTAAACCAGCGACAATCCCAAGAATCGGCGCTGCCATCGTCGACGTTTTAAACGTATTAATCGGGATAATGTTTTGGATCTGTGGTGTTCCCGGGAGAGCCGTCATCGTAAATGTAAAAGCTCCTAAAACAAACGTAGACGGGAGTAGCTTTCTTGATACGTTTGCCTGGCGGAACATTGCAACCGCGAGTGGATAAACGGCGAATACAACAACAAAGAGACTAACGCCTCCGTATGTAAGAATCGCTGCCGAGATCAACATCCCAAGAATCGCACGTTTCTCTCCGATTAAGTTTGAGATTTTATAAGCAACAGACTGCGCTGCCCCTGTGTCCTCCATTAACTTCCCAAAAATCGCTCCAAATAAGAAAATCGGGAAATACGCTTTTGCGAAATCAACGAAACCTTCCATATACGTCCCTGTATAGGATTCGAGAATATTCATGCCGCTCAACAATGCTACTATCCCAGATACCAATGGTGCAATCCAAATAATGGACCACCCAAGGTATGCGAGGAGCATTAAGAGAGCGAGACCCACAATAATACTAATCATAGCTGATTTGCCTCCTCATAAATCTTCTGTCTGTCTTACTATGTCCAATCCCGGCAAATCTAAATCGACAAAAGCCGACTTGCGAGTGCCTGTCACCACCCGAATTCGCTCGAATTTACTCGAATGATGATACCCGTTTCATTTACCGGTGAAACACAAAATAATACTTTTCACATATAACGTATGACATTCATAAAAGTAAGAAAGATCAAACTATTCTTGCAGAATAAATAAAAACCATTGACAAATGCCTCAGTTGTTACATACGATGTAATTATCAATTTTGCCCTAAGGAAAAAGTGTAGACAAGAGTTAAAAGAGTAAACGGAGGACAACTAATGAACTTATATGAAGGGAATAAAGGAGATCGCATCCGCATTAAAGAGGTTGCCATTGAGGGAGTGATGAGAAGAAGACTTCTCGATTTAGGATTTGTTCCTGGCGCCATCGTTGATGTATTGAAGAAAAGTCCACTTGGAGATCCGATTGCCTTTCGCGTGAGCCATACAACCATTGCACTTCGAAAAGAAGAAAGCATAAAAATCACCGGGGAGTTGATACAAGATGACAACGAATGAAGTCTATCGGATCGCGCTCGCTGGAAATCCGAACACTGGGAAAAGCACACTATTCAATGCTCTAACAGGTCTGAAACAACATACGGGCAACTGGGCAGGTAAAACCGTGAGCCTCGCTGAAGGATCCGTTCATTATAAGAAAAGCACATATCGACTAATCGACTTACCAGGAACCTATTCTCTCTATTCGAATTCAACTGATGAAGAGGTTGCGAGAAATTACATTGTGTTCGAGAAACCTCATGTCACTCTTGTCGTACTTGACGCCACCTCACTTGAACGAAATTTAAATCTTGCTCTACAAGTAATGGAAATGACTTCTAACGTGATTGTTTGTGTGAATTTAATCGATGAAGCGAAAAAACGTGGAATTGAAATTGACGAATTGAAACTGATGCGACAGCTTGGGGTCCCTGTATTAAAAATATCTGCTCGTAATAAAACAGGGTTCCCTGCTCTATTAGATACGATCGACCGAATGATCCGTGGAGAAATCAGTACGACTCCCTACGCCATTCAATACAATGAAGAAACGGAAGAAAAAATTAGCCAACTTGAACCGAATGTGAAAAAACTTGTAGGAGATCGCTTTCCATCAAGGTGGATCGCCCTCAGACTTCTTGATGGTGATACGTCTTTATTAGATGAAATCCAAAAGAGAATGCACCAGGAGGAGGAATCAACGTGGAATACAGTTCAGAAAACGAGCGGCAGTCATTTAGAGAACTTCTAAATCAAGCCAATGAGCTTTCAACCTCTTCTCTTAGAGATGAAGTGGTCTCAAGTTTATATCAAACAAGTCAGCAAATCTGTCAGAAAACCGTCCGCTTTACAAAGAGCAAAGAAGATAAAAAAACGGAGCGATTAGACGCCGTTTTCACTTCACCAATCTGGGGCTTTCCCATCATGCTGGCGATGCTCGGCCTTATTTTTTACTTAACCATCGCAGGTGCAAACGTACCGTCCTCTATGCTCGCAAGCTTCTTTACGTGGTTAGAAGACTATATTTCCATGGCTTTCTTTGCATTGAATTCACCCGACTGGCTGCATGGCGTGCTCGTTCTTGGATTGTATCGAGGAACAACATGGGTGATTAGTGTCATGCTCCCACCAATGGCGATCTTTTTTCCAACGTTTGCGTTACTTGAAAGCTACGGGTATTTACCTCGCGTTGCGTTCAATATGGATCGGCTATTTAAAAAAGTGGGGGCGCATGGGAAGCAGTCCCTCACGATGGCGATGGGCTTCGGTTGTAATGCAGCAGCTGTCTTGTCCACTCGTATTATCGAATCTCCTCGTGAACGGATGCTCGCCATCTTAACAAACAATTTCGTCCCTTGTAACGGTCGTTGGGGTACACTCATCGTACTTGCTTCTCTTTTCATGGCAGCTGGTTTTACAGGTGGAATGAAGACGCTCGTCTCCTCTGGCGTCATTGTTGGCATCGTGATTTTCGGTATTTTCGTTACGTTTGCTGTGTCTTGGGTCCTATCTAAAACCATGCTTAAGGGCGTCCCAACGCACTATACGTTAGAGCTACCACCGTATCGTCGACCAAAGTTTTTTGATACGATCGTCCGATCCTCCCTGAATAAATCCTATGCCGTTCTGATGAGAGCGATCAAAATCGCTGCACCTGCTGGTATCCTCACCTGGATATTTGCCAACATCTATATAGGTGACACGAGCATCTTTATGTACGGAGTAAATTTTCTCGACCCGTTCGCTCAATCACTCGGATTAGATGGCTATATTATGCTTGCGTTTATTCTCGGTTTGCCTGCAAATGAAGTTGTATTACCGATTCTGTTAATGGGCTATCTCTCCACTGGATCTATGCTTGAAGTCGACAACCTGGCTGACTTAAAAAACATCTTTCTTGATCAAGGTTGGACGTGGTTAACGGCGCTTAATATGATGTTATTCTCTTTGCTTCACTACCCATGTGGTACCACGTTAATCAACATCTATAAAGAAACAAAAAGCTACAAGTGGACATTTGTAGCCTTCCTAATTCCAACTGTGATTGCCATTGGCGTTACGTTTGCAGTTGCACAGCTGGTAAGAGGTATGGGTTGGGTTTAACATTCCTTTCATTAGAAAAAGCACGCCCCTTTCCATAGCGGGCGTGCTTTTTCTTTTTTAGCTGGTTTTTTAGAAGCGCGGAATTGCTCTTTTCTGTTCAGGAACTCGTTATCTTTTTAGCACCAACATAAGACAGCTGTTTTTTCACAGAGTAAACCAACAGGCCAACAATGAAACAGACGGATAGCAGACATACTCCTGTCATAAGTGGCGCCACTTTAAATGCGTACAAAAACATGTCAATTTCATAGATATCTTTCGATGCCACAACCGTGCCCGGTGTAAAAATAAGATGGCTTTTCCAATCCGGCAAAGTAGGTAATTGACTCGCCGTCCAAGAAGTGGCCCAGTAGGAATACCCAAAAACACTAACTAGACAGAGCAACGAGTAAAGTTTGAAGAAACCCCTTTTCTTCACACCATCACCTCTATGATTTTATACCTTACTTATTCGCGAGGTGCAGGGTTTATTCCTGTATTTCCCTGAAAATTGTGATGTGCTTTTCTACACTAAAAAACACCTATCTCTCGCTAGGAAATAGGTGTCAATGAGTGAACGACTTATTCTTCAGGAAGTAGCACAATTTTCCCTAATTTGCCCGCTTTTTTAAAATACAGTTGCGCTTCTCTCGCTTGTTCTAATGGAAACGTGCGGTCAATCACAGGAGTGATTTTCCCTTCAGCGATCGCGTCAAGCATTCGTTTGAATTCTTCTCTTGTGCCTAATACAGAGCCATAGAGGGTAATGTGTTTTAAGTACATTGTCCTAAAATCAAGCTCTGTTTTTTGTCCTCCAGCAGAGCCAGACGTACAAAACTTACCGCCTTTCTTTAAAACATGAAGCGAAGTTGAAAACAGCGCATCTCCGACGACATCTAATACCGAGTCAATTGGTCCACCGTTCGCTTTAAGGATTTCTTCAGCAAGCTGATCCGATTTATAAGAGAGCACATGCGTGGCCCCAAGCTTCTTCAGCTGATCTTCTAACGCAAGATCACCGACTATGGCAATCACGTTAGCGCCAAAAACGCGTGAAGCGATTTGAACGTTCAACGATCCTACTCCGCCGTTTGCTCCTGTTACCATAACGGTCTCACCAGGTTTCGGCTGTATTTGTTCCACCATATGCCACGCTGTCATTCCACTTACAGAGAATACGGCGCTCTTAGTGAAGTCTGGTAGAGGCATTTCATAGCAAAGTTCTGCTGGCCACACCACATACTCGGCATACCCACCGTCATACTCAGATCCAATGAACGACATATCCTCTGAAATATGTTCGGATCCCGCTTCTCCGCTCGAAGTAAACGGGAAGAGCACAACATTCTTTCCGATCATCTCTTCGCCTACCTGCTGACCAACTTTCTCGATGGTCCCCGTAATATCTGAACCCGGCGTTCTAGGGAACTCAACGCCTTCTGGACGCCACCCCGATTTTGTTCCTGTTCCATACGCCCCTTCGCGCATCCAAATTTCCGTATTGTTAATGGCGCATGCCTTGACCTTAACAAGTACCTCATTCTCTTTCGGAACAGGAATATCCCGTTCTACCACTTCTAATTGATCCACATCACCATAGCCCATTACTTGAACTGCTTTCATCACGGTGCCTGTCACCTCCCGAATTTTGTCACATTTTGTTGCGTTGATGGATATTATAACAGTTTCCTTCTCAAGATAGTAGGTAGACGCTTTAACATGATTACGAGGAAAGATGGTGAACTTGTATGAGAAATGAACACATTGTGCAGCAAACGGTTCAGCGCACGCAAGAGAAGAAAGTCAAAAAAGGAGAAGATCATAAGCTTCATTGGTGGCAACTTACCCTGATTGGCATTGGTTCAATTATCGGGGCTGGGTTCTTTCTCGGAACGGGACTTTCAATCGAACGAGCGGGCCCGTCTGTTCTCATCAATTATCTTATCGCCGGCCTTATCGCCTTTCTAGTATTTAGTGCCCTTGCAGAAATGTCGGTTCATGACCAGGAAACAGGTTCATTTAGAAAGTATGCACAAATGGCATTTGGTCATTCAATGGGCTTTATGAGTGGATGGATGTACTGGGTTTCTGGCCTTCTCATCATGGCTAGTGAAATTACGGCGCTTGGTCTTTTCACCCAGTACTGGTTCCCGGAAGTCCCACTCTGGATGTTTATGATCCTCTATTCAGCACTTGGGATCGGCATTAACCTCCTAGGAGTAAACAATTTCAGCACGTTAGAATCCTTGTTTGCTGTTGTGAAATTAGCCACCCTTATTGGATTCATTGGATTTGGACTACTCTTCTTATTCGGCATCGCTACTCCCCCATCCGCAGGGCAGACAGAATCAAGTTTTACCCCGTTATTCCCGAACGGACTAATGGGCACATGGTCCGCGATGATTTTTGTACTGTTTTCATTTGGGGGCATAGCCGTAGTTGGACTGATGTCTAATGAACTGAAACATAAAGATGAAACACCTAAAGCAGGTCTTGCCACCGTTATCGCGCTGACCACCCTATACCTCTTATCCATTTTCTTTATACTCTATATGGTTTCCTGGTCAATCATTAGCGAAGATGAAAGTCCATTTGTAACGGCGCTTTCTCAATTTCAACTCCCTTTACTCGGATCGATTTTTACAATTATTTTAATCACTGCCGCTTTTTCTACCATGGTTGGCGCCCTTTTTTCAATTACAAAAGTACTTGTTTCGCTAAGCCATGCAGGTGACGCCCCTAAAGCCCTAGATCATCACACAAAAAAGGGAGTCGCAATACGCGCATTAGGCGTGAATGCAATCGCCCTCAGTCTCATGATTATGGTTTCCTATGTTTTACCTGATAAAGTGTATGAATATTTAACGACGGCAGCCGGGATTATGTTAATTCTAAACTGGGTCGTCATCCTGGCTTCTCAAATCAAAAATCGCAAGCAGTATATTGAGACGCCTTCAAAGAAGCGCTATTTTAAAATGATTGGCGCACCCTTCACTTCCTATCTAGGGATCGTTCTTATCTTCCTAGCCATTAGTGGCGCTGCCTTTCAAGAAAGTGAACGGATCGGATTATTGATTAGTTTCGGAGTGATGGCCATCATTTTCGTTTCTTATCTTTTTGTTAGAAAAACGCGTTAACGCTCAAATGGTCCTAAGACAATCTGCCTCCTTCTCTTCTTATTATCGAAAAACATGACTTTTGCCTTCGTTTGAATAAAACGCTTACTGGGAACCGATAATTGTAACTGAAAGGAGTGGATATTGTTGGAAAAGAAATTCCCTATTCTTCTTGCTTCCTGCCTTCTATCAGGATCTCTTCTAGCAGGTTGTGGATCAAATGGTACAGAGGATAACAATAGTACGCATACCTCCAATAACTCGAGCATGGAAGAGAACACCGCTTCAGAAAATGAAGGTACGAACGAAGGAATGAACGATTCAAGCACCGATAGCGGATCAGAGGAAACAATCGACCTTGATGTTGGCGTGGATACGGCGTTAACAAACCTTGATGAACTGAAAGCGACACTTGAGAACAGTAGCGACGATATCGGCGCCATTAATGAACAGACCATGACCCTTGAGGAAAATTGGGACAAGATGGAAGCTCAAGTAGAGCAAGAATTCCCAGATGAGTATAAAGACATTGAAGAAAGTCTTTATCCACTCATCGATGAAGGCAAGAAAGATGAACCGGATACGGGTAAAATGAACGAGTTACTTGACGAAACTGTCATGAAGATGACAGAGTTTAAAGAAAAGCTTCCTGCTTCTTAAAGTCCATATAGAAAGCCCTCTCCTGTCCGGAGAGGGCTTTTCGTTCAATAGAGCTTACCATGCCGATAAAGAATATTTGAAAGCTTCATTACCGTATGGATATAGCAATTCTGTCTGAGCGCGAAAGGATCACTGAAAAACTGGGGATAAATTTCGTCCATCGTCTCCTTCATTTTTTTAAAGAGAAGTGAAAAGACTTCTTCTTCACTATAAAACTGAGTTTCCCTTCCTTGAAGCCACTCAAAATAAGAAACGATGACACCACCTGCGTTTGCGAGAATATCTGGAATAACGAGAACCCCATCCTCGCTTAGCTTCCGGTCCGCGCCAAGCGTAATTGGACCGTTCGCCCCTTCCACAATCATACGCGCTTTGACTTTGTCGACGTTATCCTCATGAATTTGATCTTCAAGCGCAGCTAAAATAAGCACGTCTGTATCTAAATAAAGGACATCTGCCCGGTCCTGGATGTCTGCCTTGATGTTATGCTCGCTCAAGGCGTCTTCCGTAGTCGGCAAGTCGCCTTTATGATCAGACGTATACTCAATTAGCGCCTTTATATCAAGACCATCACCATTGTAGAGCGTCACGTTACGATCACTTACTGCGACTACCTTTGTATCCAGGTAGCTGCAATTATACGATTCAAGCGCCGCAACGGAGCCAACATTCCCAAAACCTTGAATTCCGATCGTTAACTGACGGTTCGAATGCTCAAGCGCTGTTTTCGCAAAGCGATTGTCGTTTTTCTTAAACCACTCCTCATTCTCCTTAACGAAGTTATGAAGCATGTAGCGAAGCGTATAATAAACGCCTTTCCCTGTCGCTTCTCTACGACCAAGTGAACCACCGTTCACCTGACTTTTTCCAGTAAAGCTCCCGCGGTAAGGACGTCCTTGATGGATGCTTTTATATTCTCCCATCATCCAGTCCATCTCTCGTTCGCCCGTTCCTACATCTGGTGCTGGAATATCTTTGTCTGGACCAAGAATGTCACAAAAATTTTGCACGTACGTTTTTGAAATTGTATGTAGTTCTTTTTCCGAAAACTCGCGTGGATTAATGACCACTCCGCCTTTCCCTCCACCAAAAGGCACGTCATGAAGCGCATTCTTTAGCGTCATTAACGTCGCTAAATTGATCACTTCATCTTCCTCAACCGATTCATGAAAACGAATACCACCTTTATAAGGGCCAACTGCATTATTATGCTGAACACGGAAAGCAGGAATTCGTAAAATTTTCCCACTTTCTAGTGGGACCCGAAGAAAGGATTTTTGAATTTGGTTCGGAGTTGAAAGAATCGATTCAAGCGACTTGAACGCGTTCTCACGATCTTCATCCTTGAAATTTGGTAAAAACGATTCGTCCTCCAGTAAGGCATTTAACGATTCTTGTACGACTTCTCCATATTTACTAGCCAATTTCATCCCTCCATTTTTTCAACTCTATTAATACCGTACCCGTTTGAAACTAGTTCAAACGGGCTAGATGAAAAGGCTTACTCTTTCTTTTGGTACTAGAGAACTCAAAAAAAGCCGTCACACGGACATCATGTGACGGCTAGAATGTTTTTATCGATCGGCTGGAAAAATGACGCCAATTTGCTTTCGCGCTTCATCCATTACTTTAATTGAACGGAGAGAATTTTCATGCGAGTTAATCACAGACTGACTCTTCTCCTCCTGAATAAGTTTAATAAATTCTTTTGCTTCATACATCATCGTATGAGACTGCGGCTGTGATAGGTCTTCAACCGATCCATCACGATAGTGAATTTTCACATCCATCGGAGAACCAATTTTATCGATTAAAATACTGCCCTTTTCTCCTTGAATTTCTGACGGGAGGTGGGAATCTGTGATCTTTGAGTACATGATGACCGCTTCTTTGTCTTCATACTTCAGTAAAATACTGCCTTCTCCATCAACGCCAGACTCAAGCATGATACCTTCTGCTTTAATCGACTCTGGCATCCCAAGCATGGACACGACAGGATAAACGCCGTATACGCCGATGTCCATTAGGGATCCATTTGAGAACTCCGGGTTAAATGCATTTAGGACGGTGCCTTCTTTGTAAGCATCATAGCGCGAAGAATATTGACCATAGTTCGCGACAAAGCGGCGAATTTGACCGATTTTAGGAAGGTTCTCTCGTACCATTTGCATGTTTGGCATGACAGTAGATTTCATCGCTTCCATAAGGAGAACACCGTTTTTTGACGCAGCCTCGACCATTTGCGCCACCTCATGCTGATTAGATGCCATCGGTTTCTCACAAAGCACGTGTTTCCCTGCATTCATGAAAACGATGGACTGCTCCGCGTGTAGCGAATTGGGACTTGCGATGTAGACCGCATCAATTAACGCGCTGTTTGCCATTTCTTCAAGACTCGTAAACGTCGCCTCTGCCCCATGCTTCTCAGCAAATGCCCGCGCTTTCTCCTCCGTTCGAGAATAGACCGCCGTAAGCTTAAAATCGTTAAGCTCATTCGCCCCCTCAAGAAAATTATCCGTAATCTTATTTGTTCCAACTACTCCAAAACGAATCATGCTTTATTCCTCCAGTTAGTTCGACAAGTGACAGGCACCGTGCTCTGACCGTGCTCCGTGCTACCAAGTATATCTCATGCGAGTGACAGGCACCACCCGAACGATGTCAGCATATGTCGAATTAGATGAGGCGAACGCCTAGCTGCTGCTCCAACCATTTTGGTACAACGAATCTGGCCGTCATTAAGGGATCAACAACCTGACAGACTTCCACCTGGCCAACGGCACTCATAAGCATCGTAGCTTCACCCACAGACATTCCGGTTTTCTCGACAACGCGATCAATCATGAGTTCTGTCGCAAGTTTGACTGCTTCATCAAGCGTCGCTGCTGACGCAATTTGGGTAACCACTTCAGCGTTCTCTAGCATCGGCTGAACGAGTGACTCCCCTTTGATCACATCAAGCTTTACTGTTGCTTTACCAGGGACTTCAATTCCTGAAACGCTCACTTCACCATCCCCCATCGCTGCATGGAAATCACCTAATCCAAACAGAGCGCCATCTGCAAAGACTGGAAAATAGAGCACAGCCCCCTCTGTAATCATCTTATTATCCATATTTCCGCCGTGCGCACCCGGTGTGCCACACGAAACACCATCGCCTTCAGGTGCGACGCCAATTACGCCAATCATCGGGTTTAACGGGATGCGAATATCATTAAAACGCGCAACCCCATCTTGAATTGGCATAAGTTTGGACTCCATTTCCTTTAGACGGTGCCCCATCACACCAAGGTCCGGTCCAACTACCATGACACCTTGATCTCCGATTTCAAGCTTTTCAATCGAAACCTTCAGGACATCACCCGGTTCTGCATCTTTCACATAAATGGGCCCGGTTGCCGGATTGACTCGATTCCAGTCAATTCCCGTAATTTCATCTTCCTCCGTCTGAAGCTGATTTTCAAAGCAATCATACGTCACGATTTCAATGCTGGTCCCAGAAGGTACGATTTTTACAGGTTGATGTGCTTTGTTAAATTCATAAATAACGGAATCATTCATGAGTAAGTCCAAACGAATCTCCCCTTTTTTTTACTATACTGATAATTTTAACAGCTTAATAGAAGGATTGTCTTCTCAAGACACCTCGTGCCTCCTTCTATGAAAAAGGTCGTATGAGAATAGCCATCAAAATGAGTTTCCAAAAGCTAGACACCTCCTCTCTCCTCGCTCCTTTTTCCTATTTTCGCTTAAATCACTTGCAGAATGAAGGCGTTATCATTACGCTCATTAATAGAATCAATCGACGACCCTATTTTCAAAAAGACGCTTCTTTCGTGAAAGACTACTCATTTTCGACTGTGACAATCGACCTTTTTATCTTAAAAGTATCCTTACAATCTATTAACATTCACTTCAAATCTATCCGTTAGACTTTGATTTGTGAGAAAAAACGAACAAGGGGGAACTTCAATTGTTTAGTAAAAATACAAAAAAGAAGCTGATTCCATTCGCTGTCATTTCATCATTAGCTGTGGCTGGTTTTGCAGGGATCGGTACTGATACAGAAGCAAAATCGGAAAAAAGCAAGCACGAGAAAAATGAAATCGAAAATGTTATTTTCTTAATTGGCGATGGCATGGGGCCGGGCTATACAACAGCTTACCGTTCTTATATGGATGATAAGTCAACACCATACATGGAGAAAACAGCTTTCGATAAGTATTTAGTCGGCGCGCAAGAAACGTATTCATGGGATCCTGAAGAAAGTGTCACGGACTCTGCTGCAGCCGGAACAGCGATGGCGGCAGGAATCAAAACATATAACGGCGCGATTTCAGTAGATTTGGATAAAAACGAAGTAAAGACCGTTCTTGAAGAAGCAAAAGAAAATGAAAAAGCAACAGGACTTGTTTCCACTTCCCAAATTAACCATGCCACACCAGCATCATTTGGTGCTCATGATGAGTCACGCAATAACTACAATGACATTGCTGACGATTACTATGATGAAATGATTAATGGCGAACATAAAGTAGACGTTATGCTTGGTGGAGGAACTTCTTACTTTGAACGTTCTGACCGCAACCTAACGGAAGAATTCCAAGAAGACGGCTATAGCTATGTAACATCAAAGGATGAACTCGCAAAAGACGATAACGAACAGATCCTTGGCCTCTTCGCTCCAAAAGGAATGGATAAAGCAATCGATCGTACAGAAGATACGCCTTCTCTCGAAGATATGACGGATGCTGCGCTTGAGCGTTTGAGTGACGACAAAGACGGTTTCTTCCTTATGGTAGAAGGAAGCCAAATTGACTGGGCTGGGCATGATAACGATGTTGTCGCAGCCATGAGTGAAATGGAAGATTTCGAGAAAGCATACGCTGCCGCAATTGAATTTGCGAAAAAGGACAAGCATACACTCGTTGTGACAACTGCTGACCATTCTACTGGTGGTTTCGCTATGGGTCGTGACGGTGAATACAAATGGGATCCAGCACCACTTAAAGCAGCGAAAAAGACGCCTGATTACATGGCAGCACAGATCGCTGACGGCGCAGATGTAGAAAAGACACTAACGGAAAACATCGATCTTGAGTTAACATCGGAAGAAATCGCTTCTGTCGAAAAAGCCACTGAAACAAACGACGTTGTTGAAATTGACAACGCCATTGAAAAAATCTTCGACCTTCGTTCAGGAACGGGCTGGACAACAGGCGGACATACTGGCGTTGACGTGAATGTCTATGCGTACGGTCCACAATCAGAAAAGTTTGCTGGCCTGCATGATAACAATGAAACCGGTCAAATGGTGATGGATCTTCTTAACGAAAAAGACCACGGTAAGGATCACAAGAAAGACGACGATCATAAGAAAGACAAGTAAGTCATATTTCCCCGTTGCTTCTATTAGCAGCGGGACTTTTCTTTAATAGGAGGACAATTCCCATGAAATACCTCATCACAATCTCCTTACTTTCAGCGTCACTTTTTCTAGGTGGCTGTGCTGCAAACAATGCCAATCAACAAGCTAGTTCACAAACGGAGAATGCAACGGATACGAAAAAGTCTGAAGCACAAGCGGAGCACAAACAACAAACAGAAGTAATCGATAGTCCTCAGGCTCCTGACGACAGTTCACTCACTAAAGTCGGCCAGTCTTATCAGGATGCAGATGGATCGATTACATTAAAAGCAAAATCTGATACTAATGAAAAAACGCCGATTGGCGATATCGCATTGACCGTTTCAGATGTGAAGGTGATGTCCTACTCTCCTTCTCCTGACTTAATCGACTTTTTCCATGGCTATTCCAACGATGAAACCACATTTAACTATGTAAAGATTCGCGTCAACGTGAAGAATACGTCAGATCAAGCGGTGAATTTCGCGCCAGTTTCAGCGCTTAAAACGAGTGACGGAGAGAAAAAAGGATTCGACGATGATTTTTATCTGGAGAACCTATACGGAGATTATGAGCCTGGCGAAGAAAGAATTGGTCAGCTTGGTTTTGTTCTGAATACGACTGACCTTAAGAATCTTGAGTCAATGACGATTCACACAAGTGATGTGTTCGATCCAACTGGAGAAACGCTCACGAAGGGCAAATCCATCACAGTCCCTTTCTAAAGATGCCCCTCAGGGTGTCTTTTTTTCGTTTCGCGGAATAATATTGTTTTTCGCGGAATTACTGGATGTTTTCGCGGAATTCATCATCTGTTTCGCGGGATTATGGAAATTATCGCGGAATTCCCCTTGTCCCACACGAGAAACAGGCACTTAACTCATCCATTCTTGACGCTTCCAACCGTTTTATAGCCTTTTTTCAGAAACCAGAGAAAATACGTCGCAAATGATATCCCAAGTCCACCGAAAAGAAAGACGGATTGGAGCTTGTACCCTTTGTTTTCGCTAACCCAATCCATCACAACATAAAAAACCGCCGCTAAATCTAGCATCAACATCTCCTCCTGAGTGTGTGAATACTAGATTATAAGCAAGCGGTTTAACATATATGCCAACTTTTTCATTATGTGAGTGAATTGAGGCGATCGGTTAACTGCATAAACGCTTCACGGTCGCGACAATCGAGAGCCTGATCAATTTCTTTCTTTAAGGTATCCTGTTTCTGTTCGATACTGGAAGCATTGATGTGTTCGAGTAGTTGAGATACTATTTCCTGTCTCTTTTCCGAAATCTGATTTTGGTAGACTTTTCGATTCTCCATCATCCCATCCTCCATTCATATTAATAGAAACGCTTCTACGTTTTCTATGCGATTAATTACAGTTTAACCGATTTTTACAAAGTTTAAACAATAGTTTAGAAGATTCTAATAAATAAGGTCGAATTTTGTACTATTTTACTAGACTAATTTAAATCGTTTCACCACGATTTTTCTTATAAAGACAATAGCCTTCATAGAAATAATAGCAACCTGCTAGGAGACATCCGATAAACGAAATGAAATTGAACCCTAATAATCCGTACTCTTTATGAATGAGCGAATCTAAAGATCTCGCGGATGATAAGAGTAGTAAGCCCCCGATCAAATAGTTCACCCATGTTTTGTTCAACATCTACTTCAAAACCCCTTTTTCTCTTCAATGATAAAAGAATGAATTTGCTTAATCATCCCATCTTTGTGTTTGTTAAAGCGGTACGTATCACAAAAGGCATAGATTTTTTCACCTTGCTCCGTATTCACATGAAATTTCCCTTCAACTGCTGCCGTAACACCATGGGTGATAATGGTGTCGATACTTAGGGTCACATTGTTATGTTGGTGCATACGATTCAACGCTTCTTCAAACGCCCCCTTTCCTTCGATCTTCTCTTCACCAATTAGATGCCATTGCACATCCTCCGTTACACTCGCGAGGACTGCATCTCGATCGCCACTCAAGAATGCTTCATTGAACGCTCTTAGAAACGTCTCTTTTGCTGTCGCCATTTTTTACCTACCACCCTTTCTGAACCTTACATCCAATTTGTCCCCCACAGACTTTGAAGAAACGCCATATAAACGGTTAAAAGACCTGTTACGAATAAAAACAATACGATAAGAAAACGAAAAGCGCCCACTTTCTTAAGAGTTGCGATAAAAGCGATTAGCGCGAGGAGTGAACAAACATAATAAACAGAAAAGAGTTCAAAAAACGTGTAAGGTCCTATAAATAACCCAAACACAGCAAATTGAAGGTCAAACGCTAAAATCGAGTAAGAAAGCCATTTATAAGAACTTTTATAAATAAAAAGTGTAGCTATGGCAAGGAAAAACGAAACCAAAAGAAGAATGACAAGCGACCATTCATAGACGAAAAACATCTCTTCGTTCGACACAGATAAAAAATAGCCAATAATCGATAGCGGGACAATCATGAATAGAAGAAGTGCATTTATTTTCACATAGCTTAATTCTGTCAGTTTTAAATCTTCATGACTCAGTTCCGGTGTACTCAACCAAATCCCCCTTTGTTTTATATGATCTTGAGGAAAGGACCTCACTCTACTTTTTCCTTTTTATCTATTCTTTTTCCTTCCGCTTTTTTAAAAAAGTAATACAGTCCGACGCTTAATCCAAAAAGCGCGAAACAAAGGTAGAGAGAAAGGTTCCACTTAACATGACCAAAGACAAGGACGGGAATAACTAAAATGACCATTTCATAATGAAAAAAATCGCTAAGTTTTTTCAACACGGCATCCACTCCTATCAAACTGAACTTTCAATAAATAGGACGATGTGAAGTGTGTTACGTTTCATAGATTCACGAGATTTATAAAAAAACAATTGGTAGGAAAGATAGCTGCCTGAAAGAATCACAACTCCCAAATGAAAACACCATTCCTGAAAGCAGAAATGGCGTCATGTTTTAGTTATTTTTTATATGCTTTCCTTTACCAAAATAGAAAAGACCAGAAATAATGCCAATAATGACCATTACACTTGCAAAAATCAACCCAGCAACCGCACCAAATTGAACAATAAATGGAACAGATAGTGCGGTGACAAGTCCACCTCCAAGGAAAGGTTCGTAGACAAGCTGCTTGTAACCAAATGCTTCAAATGCAGGCGATTCATTCTCGGGATCGACGATACGCATGAGAAGCAAACCCGTTGCTGTCACGCCCATCGACTGACCAAAATCACCAATACCTCGTTCAAACCAGTAGTCTGGAATAATCTTCGGGGCAAGGATAAGAAAACCGAATAAATTCCAGCTGATTCCGGCCACGGCAAGAATTAAGAATGGCACAAGATACTCACCAATGACATCAAGAGAGACGGTAGCAATTGCGGTGATGATTAACACATCTAGCGCTAGCCCTTGAATTCGATTAATCATGCGGCGATCGACAAGGTTATACTTATCTTTCTTGCTAAAGAAGATTTGGAGAATAATCCCGCCGAACATCGCGATCGGGAATAGTGGGATGTATTTCATAAAGCTTGACCCCGTCCAGTTTGTAATCGTTATACTTTCAAGACCAATTAACCCTTGAAGAATGAGCCAACCGATTAGAATTGCAAGCATGACAATCGCCAGGTGAAAAGATAGAGGTTCAATCGACTCAGGGCGCGTTGTCATTTTACCTGCAGGTTCACGATTCTGGTATTCCATAATCCCCTGCTTACGTAGTTCAGAGAACCCGTTAACGTCCTTAATGACTTTCGTTTTCCCTCTACGAACCGCCCAGTTAATGAGAATGATACCGAATACGACACCTGATAAAACACCGACTGTGGCAAGGCCAATCGCCAGATCAAACGCTTCTTCAAATCCGAGCTCCTCAAATGTACTTGCCATTCCAGCTGCTGTCCCGTGCCCACCTTCGAATGCAACTTCAATCAGCGCCCCAGCCATAGCAGGTATATCGAAAAAGGGAGTTAAGATTAAAATGGCGACAAGTAAACCGATCACATATTGCCCCCAGCCAATCGCCCAACCGAAGGCTAGCTGCGGACCCCCAAATGTCCAAATATCGTGTAGCTTTGGCATGGTGGCTCCAAGAAATAGAGATGCAAACACAACATTAATCATTAATCCAGGCAATGCCGACCATACTTCGATAATGGTTCCTGTCATAATCCCATTCGCTAAAAAATGGTCTTCTGAGACGAAATTTAGCATGATTTTCCCGAGCACCTGAGGCCCGAGAAGCAATGCGACAAATCCACCTATTATGGAAGAAGGAAGAAATAAGTTCTGTAGCACTTTTACTTTTAAACGGATCATTTTCCCTATTAATAGAAAAACCCCGATATACAACAATGCGAATCCAATCTGTTCCGGATTCATGATCTTTCACCTCTTTGGTATTTATAATTCCTCAGCTTATGAGGCGCTTCACCAAATTGGTGATGCGGTCCACTTTTTCACTTCCTCACATGAAAAACAGTAAAACTTATTTCGGGGAATTTCTTCTCATTTTTTTTAGGGATGAAATTGTCTGTGAATTTTGGACTCTTCTCACTCTCTTACGAACGACAAAAACCCTTTGCTAGAATGTGTGATATAATCGGTAAATCTGAAAAATGTTCCAAGTTGCAAATACTACAGTTCGATATCAATTTAGTTTAAAATAGAGAGAGCGAAAAATAGGAGTGGTAGAGATGGAAAAAGAGATTAAACTAATCGCATTAGATATGGATGGCACACTTGTCAATCATGATGGAGAGGTGTCAGAGGAAAATGAAGCGGCAGTTCAACGCGCAAAAGAAAAGGGCATTCACGTTGTGTTAAGCACTGGACGTTCTTTGCCTTTCTGTCGTGATATCGCCGAACAGCTTGGTCATTCTGCCTACCTCGTGACAGTAAACGGCGGACAAATTTATGATCAAGAACTTAACCTAGTCGACAGTACGCATTTGGATCATCAGCTTGTCGAGCGTTTATGGGAATTAAAAGAAAAGCATGACGTGTATTTTTGGTCTTCTACAACAGAAGGCGTATTTAATACACAAAAGCCTTTTGAACGTGAAATCAATGATTACAATTGGCTGAAGTTTGGTTTTGATATTAAAGATGATCATGTCCGCAAAGTAATTGCAGATGAAGTGATGGCGAACGAAGCTTTGGAAGTAACAAACTCAAGCCCAACAAACCTTGAAATCAATCCGGCAGGCGTAAATAAAGCTGCTGCCTTGATGAAAGTATGCGAATGGCTTGATCTTTCGATGGAAAACGTCATGGCCGTTGGCGATAGCATGAACGACATCGCGATGATTCGTGAAGCTGGTTTCGGCGTTGCCATGGGCAATGCGCAAGATCTCGTCAAAGAAGCCGCAAACTGGGTGACGAAAGACTACACCGAGCACGGCGTCGCTTACGCCATTGATCAAGTGCTTTAATGGTGCCTGGCACCACCCGATAAAGCTCATAAAATGTCGAAAAAAAGGCGCGGTGGAGTGAAAACTCCACCGCGCCTTTTTTCGATATCCTTATTTCTCCGCGACTTCAAGCACATATGGTTTATGTGTATGAAGCTCTTCCCCCTTCTCTACATGAACTTTCAGCTTGTACGTTCCTGGATCGGACATTTCTGTGGTTCCCTCATACATCCCTTCACTGTTCTCTTCCGTATCTGTGTAGGTATGCTTCTCCTCTCCCTCTTTCCAGTATTCAAAACGCACATTTGCTTCAGTAAGTGGCTGCTCCGATTCGGTTACGGTCGTCATCAGAACAGCGGGAATCCATCTCATCATTCTTAAGTGAGATGCTTACATGACCTCCATGACCATGGCCATCCTCATGTTCACCCTCGTCTGACTGAGCTTCTGAAATCATTATCTTAATTCCACCATCAACCGTTTTTTCTGCCCCATCTCCTTCCTTCTCTACCGCACTGCCTGCGCTGCCGTTAACGCTTGTACTGCTCATCTCTTCATTACTTGCTTTCTCTGATCCATTTGTAGTACTCTCCCCTGGTCCTGAACATGCACCAAGCGCTACGAAACAGGCAAGTCCTACGGCAACTGCGCTTTTTTTCATCTACTCTCTCTCCCATCCACTTCTTCTCTTTATATGTAGCTAACGGAAACCATTCTCTTTTGGATCAATCTCTTCCTCAAAAATAAAAAAACCTTTCTGCTCTCTCTCTTGTGAAACTTATTTTCTAACTGTAGTAATATATTCTCTTTATTCTATTTATTCTGACAAATTACATGACCTTTCCAATGGTAGCTGTTACCATATAACAAGGGATGGCAAAAAAATACTTAATCCGGGGAGGAAGAAGATGAAAAAGCTCGTATCTTTGTTGGCAACTTTCTTATTGGTATTTGGCTTTTCGAATGTCGGGTATGCGGATGATGATAAGAATTGCGATGACTTCTCTACTCAAGAAGAAGCGCAAAATTATTATGAAAGCAATAACCCTGATGAGGATCCGAGCGACCTTGATCGCGATAATGATGGACAAGCATGTGAGGATTCTTCTTACAGTGGCACCGATTCCTCTGATGAAGAAGCCGCTGCTAGCGACGACAGTGCATCTTCAGATGATGAAATGACAAGCGAAGAAGATAGCTCTTCAGACTCTGCAGAAGAAGGCGCTGAAATGGCGGATACAGCGACAAGCTATCCATTATATATGGTACTTGGACTTGCCATCGCTGCATTTGGCTCACTTCTTCTATTAAAAAGACGCGTTCATTCATAAGACACATACCATCCCAACGAGATAGGCGTTTTGCGCCTATCTCCATTTATAAAGAAGGTGATGAATGGTGATAAAGAAACTCAGCTTACTCCTCATTGTCATTGGTATCCTTCTGTCAGGTTGGAGCGGCTATGAATGGTGGAGTCAAAAAAACGCCGCCACCTTCGAACCTAAAAAAGCGCAGGCGATTTCAAAAGACTGGAAAGATACCGATTATCAAAAAACCGTTAATCGAGAAGTGGTTCAAACGAGTGATGTGATCTCATCAAAAGCACCGTTGGATTTCAAAATAGGAGAAGAAATCGGCGAATTAACAATACCAGCTTTAGGATACCTTTACCCAATCTACTGGGGAACGGATGAACAGACGCTAAAACAGGGCGTTGGCATGTATGACACGGATTTCACAACCTTACCTGAGGAAGCAGGTCACACGGCACTTGCAGGTCATCGCGATACAGTTTTTGACGGTCTCGATCAGCTCAAAAATGGGGACCGCCTCTACGTGACATTAGATGACACGACTTATGAATATCAAATTCGGAAAACCTGGATTACAGATGAACAGGATCGGAGCGTCATTGTCGAAAAAAACTCCCCCACCCTGACACTCACAACGTGTTACCCGTTTGATTACCTCGGTTCAGCACCAGATCGCTACATCATACAGGCAAGCTTAATTCAAATCGATGACGGAAGTGACTCACCATCCTGAGTCACTCCATATTTGCCACCTCCTCCATCCATCAAAAAAAGAGAACTGCGTTAACAGTTCCCTTTAAAATGTTATCGAATTTGACTAATGGATAGCTTTTCTTGAACAATCCGAATCGCTTCCGCCAATAGAGGCGCGATGGAAAGAACGGTAATTTTCTCAAGATCATCAGCTTCTGGAAGAGCAATCGTGTTTGTTACAACCACTTCTTTAATCGAAGACTCCGCAATTTCCTCCGTTGCATGACCAGAAAGTACGGGATGTGTAAAGGTAGCGTAAACTTCCTTCACGCCGTTTTCTTCTAGAATACGTGAAGTGAACGTTACATTTTTACCCGTATCAATCATATCATCGATGATAATGGCTGTTTTTCCACGTACATCCCCAATGACGTTTACTGTTGATGGTTCACCTGTATCATAGGAACGACGATCAATTAAGGCAATTGGCGCATCAAGCAAGGATCCGAGCTTACGAGCACGAAGCGCACTGCTATTGTCTGGTGCCACAACCACCACATCTTCCAAATTCTTCTTCTCGAAATATTCAGCTAAGATCGGAATGCCTGAAACCTGATCCACTGGAATATTAAAGAACCCTTCAATTTGATTCGCATGAAGATCAATTGTTAGTACACGCGTTGCGCCTGAACGCTCCAACATGTTGGCAATCAATTTTGCCGTAATGGGCTGTCTAGGTCCTGTTTTACGATCCTGTCTCGCATACCCATAATAAGGTAAAACGACATTGATTGTTCGAGCAGATGCTCGTTTGAGTGCATCAATCATGATCAAGAGTTCCATAAGGTAATCGTTTCCTGAGCCTGCGATTGATTGAACTAAGTAAGTATCACAGCCACGGATGCTTTCCTCAACGTTCATGTGGATCTCACCGTCACTGAAACGTTTAACGGAACAATTTCCAACTTGAATTCCAAGTGTCTCAACAATCTCTTGAGCCAACTCTGGATTTGAGTTCAAAGCGAACACTTTCACATCTTCTTCTTGGCGTAGCATAGCGTAGCTCCTTTATCTTTCGTTTATCCCGATTGGTTCGGCTAACCTTGAAACTCCATCAAGGCCACCTCACTCGAAAACTGTATCGATTACACACGTATGTAATTAGTTTAAACTTCATCTCCACTATACCATACACAGAAGGGCAATTTCTGCAGATTTTTTTTTGAATTCCTGCGAAAATTCATCAAGTGTTCACCTCTTTTTTTGTGTATGCGCTTTACTTGCCCTCCCCTTTTATCTCCAACGGATTGAACGGAATAGGTAAACGATAATCGCCCCAAAAATGGCAGTAAGAAAAATCGGAAGCACCCACTCCTGCGACGTATTTTCCAATCCCTTTGCAATTTGTACGCTTATAACCGACAAATAAGCAAACATCATCGCAATGGCATTTTTAAGAAACCGAATGAGTACCACTGCACTTCGATATTGAATTTCTGCGTTTCCTTTTGTGATTTTAACCACATAGTTGTAAACATGCGGATAGCGCTCAAGCAGTCCTAAAGCAAACCACAAAATGACGCCCGTTAATGGAAGGATGATTAGTGAAGATTTTGGACCCCATAAATCGCTTTCTCCCCTTACGTTAAAGTGAATGGGGACACGGCTTGGAACATTGGACCATTCTAATAAAATGTACACAAAGCCAAGTAACAGAAACGTGAACCCAACAAGATCGAACACTTTCTGAAGCCAGCTTTTTTCAATGTCAATTCGCGGTCGTTTTTCCATACTCGTCCTCTCCCTTCTTTCATCTTAGTCCTTATACGATTGAATCGATCAATCGTTCCAAAGGATACAGAAAAAACCGCAAACAATTGCGGTTCATCTCGTCCTTACATTTTCGCTACTTTCCTTGATTCCTCATCAATTCGATTCATTTCATCTCTTGTTAATTTAAAACCAAGCACTTTCACATTATCTTCGGCATGTTTTAACTTCGACGCGCCAGGGATCGCCACAACCGTCTGATCATGGAAATGAACGAGCCAGTTTAACGCAACTTGACCGGCTCCCACACCGTAAGAATGACCAATTTCTTTTAATACATTAATTAACGGCAGGGTTTTGGCTAATCCCTGTGGCTTGAATAGAGACATGTGCTTCCGGGGACCGGAGAGGTTTGCTACAAGCTCAGGATTTTGATGAAACTTTCCTGTTAAAATTCCCTGTTCAAGCGGGGAATACGCAATAATCGTCACGCCATTTTGCTTAGCAAGATCCAGCACTCCGTTCGTTTCAATCCGTCGATCAAGTAAGCTATACTTCATTTGATTGGATGCAAGTGGCAGATTATGATGTTTTAACTCTTGAATGGCTCGATCCATTTTATCTCGATTAAAGTTACTCACACCGACAGCACCAATATGCCCTGCTTTAACGAGAGAAGCCATTTCCTTCATTTCCTTTTCAGGAGAAGAAAAGGAGAAGGGTTGGTGAACTTGATACAGATCAATACGACGACCGTTCAAGGCATCCTTCCGCTTTTGAATCGTGCTTGAAATAGAGCCTGCCGTACGAAGGAGTGGCCACCATTTTGTCGCAATAAGGGCATCCTGTTCATTAACCCCGAGCCTTTTCAATGCACCCGATAACGCTTCTTCTGATTTACCTTTTCCGTAAGCCTCTGCTGTATCGAACCAGTTAATGCCACCATCAAGGCTCATTTTGACGATTGCGTCCATATCTTTTTCTGAAATGGTTGAAAAATAACTGCCGATTAAGCCGCTTCCTTGACTGAATTGCCACGTTCCAAGTCCAATTGGCGAAATCTCATAATCTGTTTGCCCTAGTTTTCTCACGTATACGACACATCCTTCATTTGTCTTGCACCAAGTATAGCACCTGATGAAAGCTATCGGTTAAGATCATGCTTCTACGAAGAAAATCCCTTTTTAAATACAAAGCTAACCTGGTCATAAGACATCTTTTCTTTGTAGAAACGGTGGGCTTCTTTCTTTTGAACCCCAGAAGAAAGGGCCACAGATTGATAGCCGTTTTCTCGAGCCCAGTCCTCAACAAACGTTAAAAGCTTTTCCCCGTAGCCTTTTGAACGATGCTTTTTGCTCGTGACGAGATCGCAGACCCAGACAGATCTCCCATAATAGAGCGTAATCATTGGCTTGAAGCCGGTAACAGCAACAAGCTCCCCTTCATCATAAAGCGCATAGAGGCGATACATGTCTTTCTGATGAGCTTCTTCGACTAATACAAGGTAAGTCTTCTCGTCTAAATGATTGCGAAGCTCTTGCATCACTTTAAAAGCTTCACGCCATTGTTTTTTCGTTCTCATTTCCTTAATCATGAGGTCCTCCTCCAACTAAAGCTTCTTTACGTATTCGCTAAAAGATCGCTTGCTCCTTTTACAAAAAAACCTGCTCCAACATAAGGAGCAGGTTAATGCGACATTGCATAGACTGGTTCGGTACATAACCCATACGGCAAGCAAAGCGGCTGGCCTGATCGAGGATCGTAAATAATATCGCTTCGAACACCAAACACTTCTTCCAATAAGTCGGACTTCATCACTTCCAATGGCGTTCCCGTTTTCATCACTTTCCCTTTCTTAATTGCCACGATATGACCGGCGTAACGACTCGCATGATTTAAATCATGCACGACCATGACAATCGTTCGCTTCTCTTGAACATTTAACTTTTGCAAGAGTTCAAGCACCTCAAGCTGATGCGCCATATCGAGAAAGGTTGTTGGCTCATCTAAAAAAAGAATTTTCGTATCCTGAGCTAGAGCCATCGCAATCCAGGCACGCTGGCGCTGCCCACCTGATAGTTGATCAATCGGACGGTTCACATAATCAGTAATCCCTGTCATTTCAATTGCCCAGGCAATCTTTTCTTTATCTTCTATCGTGAGTGCTTTCAACCCTTTTTGATGTGGAAAGCGCCCATATGTGACAAGCTCAAGGACGGTTAACCCTTCAGGAGCCGTCGGATTTTGAGGAAGAATCGCTAATTCTTTTGCTAGATCGCGAGTCTTCTGCTCATGAATGGCCCTTCCGTCCAAATAAACTGTGCCACTCTTGGGTTTCATTAATCGAGATAGGGTTTTTAAAATGGTCGATTTTCCTGAACCGTTCGCACCTACTAGAGCTGTTATCTTTCCCTCAGGGATCGCTAGATTTAACTGATCGACAATAATGGTTTCCTGATAACCGATTTTTAGGTCTTCTGTATGAATCATCCGACTCACTCCTTCCGATTAGATCTCTACGAATTCTTTGTGATGTGTCGAATACATTGCCATAGCGTCTGCTTCAGGGTCAAGGAATGCTTTCGCACTGTTTAGCGCTTTTGGGCCTTCCGCAAGACCACCCGCAATTAGCGTTAATCGATGCGGATAAGTGACAATATCTCCGACTGCAAAAACGCCAGGTATACTTGTTTGCATTTTGTCATCCGTTACAATTTTGCCCTCACTTGTTGTCATTCCCCAGTGTTGGATGCCTCCTATGTCGAGATCAAAGCCATGATTGACAAGAAGGGCATCAATTTCTAGTTCCTCTTTTTCGCCAGTATCAACATGGGTTAAAACAACTTTTTCAATGTATTCCTTACCAATCAGATCAGAGACATAACAGGAACATCTTACATTCGTTTCAGAACGATGCATCTCTGTAATACTACTTTCATGGCCACTAAATGCCTCTTTTCGATGAACGATTGTTACTTGGTCCGCAATCAGTGCAAGGCGATTTGCCCAATCGATAGCCGAATCGCCTCCTCCAGAAATCATCACGTGCTTGCCTTTAAAAGCCTCGACTCGATTAACCGCATAATGTAGGTTCGTCCCTTCAAAATGCTCGGCGCCATCAACCGGAAGCTTTTTTACGCCAAGCGTTCCATGTCCAATCGCCAGAATAACGGTACGCGTATAATGCCGCTCACCATTATGACTTGTGAGAATAAAGGTACCATCGTTTGCTCGCTCAAGATCATCTACTCTTTCTCCAAAAACCATTGTAGGTTCAAATGTGCTCGCCTGTTGTTCAAGCTGTTTGATCAAGTCTGTTCCGGAGATGTTAGGAATCGCCCCAATATCTCGTAGAATTTTCTCTGGATAAAAGTAGGTCACTTTGCCACCAACGTGTGGAAGATATTCAATCACTTTCGTCTTAAGTTCGCGCATGCCGCTATAAAAAGCCGTAAATAACCCGATGGGACCTCCGCCAATGATGGTGACATCATAGATTTCATTTTTCACATCGTTCGCCTCCTAAGCCTTTGATCTAGCAAGTAAATATAAAAAGTATGGGGCGCCAATGATCGCCACCATAATACCCGCATGAATTTCAGATGGTGCAAGAATCGTTCGACCAATCGTATCCGCAACTAAAAGAACGAGAGCGCCAGCAAGAGCCGACAATGGTAAAAGGAATCGGTGATGATTTCCGACCAGCTGTCGTGCAAGATGTGGACCAACAAGACCAACAAACCCTATGCCTCCACTCACCGATACACAAGCAGATGCAAGTGCCACTGAAGCACCGAGGAGCAGAAAACGCTCTTTCTCTACTTTTACGCCCATACCAGTCGCAAGCTTTTCACCAAAACTCAATCCATCTAACATTCGTGCTTTGTAGAAGATTATCGTAAATAAAATCAGAATCCAGGGTAATAGTGTAAGAACATGTACCCAGGTTGTTCCCCAGATTTTTCCTGCAAGCCAAACCGCAATAAACTGATAATCAAAAGGATCCATTCGCAGCGTTAAGATCGTAATCAGCGCACTGATTCCTGCTGCGACCGCAATTCCATTTAGAATTAATCGCTGTGGCATTAACCCTTCCTTTTTGCTATAAGACAGTGCATAAATTATAACAGCCGTCACACACCCGCCAATTAACGCTAGAAACGGCATCAGTAAAATCGGAGCATCCGTTGTTTTCGGAAAAAAAGAAACAAACAGGACAACCATTAAAGCAGCACCACTATTGATCCCAAGTATGCCCGGATCTGCCAGAGCGTTACGGGAAACGCCTTGAAGGATACAGCCAGATACCGCTAAGCCCGCACCGACAAGAATGGCGATCACGATCCGAGGCAAACGAAATTCAAACAAGATTAACGACTGCTTTTCCGTTCCACTGCCAAATAATGTTCCGATTACTTCACTAGGACTCAATTTCGTTAACCCCGTGTTCAAGCTAATAAAAAAGGTCGTGATGATAAGCAAAAGAAAGATTCCCATGATTACATAGCGCCTGCGGTTCCTTTTCCGCTGAACGTCAAATAAAGAGTCGACATTCATCACAGCTCCCTCCCTTCACGTCTTGCTACGTAAAGAAAGAAGGGCACACCGACAAGGGCAAAGATGGCTCCAATCGGCGTTTCATATGGTGCATTAATCAGCCTAGCTCCCATGTCGGCCACGATCATAAATAATCCACCAAGAACCGCCGAACATGGAACAATCCAGCGATAATCGACCCCGACAAGAAATCTCGCAATATGAGGAATTACAAGCCCAACAAACCCAATCGGACCAACTGCTGACACGGCCGCTCCCGCAAGTACGAGCACTACAACTGCAGCAAGCACTTTGATTAACCCCGTCCGTTGCCCGAGACCAACGGCAACATCTTCTCCAAGACTAAGTAATGAAATGGATTTGGAAAGCAAGAGGGCCACGATGAGGGCAATGATTACCCAGGGCAACAACAGCTGGATTTGTGGCCATTTCAATCCAGCTGTTCCGCCTGCAAACCAAAAGGCTAGGTTCTGTGAAAGTTGAAAATGAATGGCAATCCCTTCACTAACTGCTGTAAAAAGAGCACTTACCGCAGCCCCTGCTAGAACGAGACGAATAGGTGATGGACCATTTCGTGAAAGAGAACCGATACCAAATACGAGTACAGCGCCAATGCCCGCACCCACAAATGAAAAGAGCATCAGATTTGTATAGGAAAGACCCGGGAAAAAGGCAAAACAAAGAGCAATCATCAAGGTTGCTCCTGCATTTAACCCAAGCAATCCTGAATCAGCTAGTGGATTTCGCGTCACTCCCTGCATGATGGCACCCGCAACGGCAAAACTTGCACCAATTAAAATGTCGGCAACGGATCGAGGCATTCGAAACTCACGAATGATTGAATGCTCTGTTGAGGTGGTATCAAATTGAAAAATCGCTTTCCAGACCGTCATTAATTGAATATCTGCAGCCCCAAGCGCGATCGATAACCCAAGAGTTAAAATCAGTCCCACACTTCCTACCACAAGAATGACCATTGCCATAACAGGTCTCGATTGAACAGCGAGCTGATTTTCTATTGTGCTTGCCATCTGTTCCGCATTCTTTGACATGTGATGACTCCTTGCTTTATGTAGTGAAAAACAGTCCTGGTGCCTGGCACCAGGACTTCTTATTTACTTATTATTTTCTTTTAACGTGTTAACGATCAGGTCAAGCTGTCCTTCTACTGCGATTGGGTCGTAGTAATACATGTTTTCAAACTTCATTTCATATAGATGACCATTCTTCACAGCATCAAGATTTTGCCATAGGGCACTTTCTTTCGTTTCCTTTAGGACATCTTGATTATCCTCAGCGGCATACTCGGTATAAAACATATGATCTGCCTGGTATTCAGGTAAGACTTCAAGTGAGATCTTTTTCCAGTTGTCTCCTTCAATCACGTCTTTTTGAATCTTCTCAGGTGCTTTTAACTCAAGGGCATCATAGATCACCTGACCACCGCGCCCAAAGTTATCTCCAAATACATAGAAATCTTTAGTTTGCACTTCATATATGCCGACCGTCTCATCTTCACCAATGACACCGTCTAACTCTTCCCGTGCAGCTGCTGCTTTTTTATCAAATTGCTCGATCCACTCTTTGGCTTCTTCTTCTTTTCCTACCATTTCTCCCATAGCCGTCACTTCTTTATCAAGTGAATCATACGTTCCAAACGGCAGCAGCACAGTTGGTGCAATTTTTGAAAGCAAATCATATTGTTCTTGATCCGTTACTACTATGAGATCTGGATCTAGTGAGGTCACTTTTTCAACGGAGGGCGGCGTGCCGATATCGTCAATATCCGCAATTTGTTCTTCGGTAAAGTAAGGATTATCTAGAACAAATTGATCCGGTGCCCCTACTGGTGTCATCCCAAGCGCCAGGAAATAACCTACATAATCTGTTGCTACGATTCGCTCTGGATTTTTTGGTATGTCAAACTCCTGTCCATCTGGTAAGGTGAAGGTTTTCATCTCTTCACTACCTTCACTCGATTCACTCTTTTCGTTCTCATTACCGCAAGCAGCAAGTATAAGAACGAGCATTAGCATCAGAATAAAAGAAATGCCCTTTTTATTTTTCATCTTATGCACCCCCTAAATGATATTGAGATTCATTATCATTTAGAATGATAGCATCATCCCTTCATCTTGTCTACACTGCATTCCTTATTTCACATTGCTAAAATCCCTATTCACCGCACATTGTTAGCGTTTTCAGTTTTTATCAGAAAAAATAACCTGAGAAAAAGTGGTTTATTCCTTTCTCACTAAGGTTATTAATACACACATATTCAAGTCTTCATTTCGTGTTTAACTTTTATGTTAGGAATTCTTACATAAAAACACAATTATCTGTAAATATCATTAGAATGAACACTAACAAAAAATTTAAAGGTGAGGTTAGTTAATCCATGACATTAACAAAGAATAGTATTCAACAGGACATCATGAAGGAAGCTAAAGAAAAGAAAGTCGAATTTATTCGTCTTGAATTTACGGACATGCTTGGGGAAACAAAGAACGTTGAACTTCCAATTGAAGAATTGGAAAGTGTAATGAATAACGAAGCCATGTTTGACAGCTCTTCCATTGCTGGTTTCTCTGATATTCAGGAAAGTGATATGTATCTCTTCCCTGACCTTGAAACGTTCAAAGTCCTACCGGACGCTGTTGATCAGGATTGTATCGCTCGCTTTATTTGCGACATTCATACGCCAGATGGGGAGCCATTTGAAGGTGACCCTCGCTATATTTTGAAAAGAGCAATGAAGGAAGCAGAAGATATGGGCTATACCGTTAACGTTGGTCCAGAACCAGAGTTCTTCCTTTTCAAACTAGATAAAGATGGTTACCCGATCCGTAAAATGAATGACCGTGCAGGTTATTTCGATGCTTCTCCTAAAGATAAAGGTGATCAGGTACGTCGTGATATCGTTCGTACGCTTAAGAAATTCGGTTTTGAAATGGAAGCTTCCCACCACGAAGTAGCGCAAGGACAGCATGAAATTAACTTCCGTTTCGATAGTGTGATTAAAGCGGCTGACAACATTCAAACGTTTAAGAACGTTGTAAAAGACGTTGCGACTAGCCATGACTACCACGCTACGTTCATGCCGAAGCCAATCGCTGGTGAAAATGGATCTGGTATGCACTGTCACCTTTCCCTCTTTACTGAAGGCGATAGCGCATTTTACGATGAAAATGATCCAGATGGCATTTCTAAAACAATGAAACAATTCATGGCTGGGATTCTTTCTCATGCTAATGGTCTTGCTGCTATCACGAACCCGAACGTGAACTCTTATAAGCGTCTTGTTCCTGGTTACGAAGCTCCTGTTAGTGTAGCTTGGTCTCACTCTAACCGTAGCTGTATGATTCGCGTTCCTACAACGCGCGGAATGGGTACTCGCTTTGAGATTCGTAACCCGGATCCAACAGCAAATCCTTACCTAACCCTTGCTGCTGTTATTCATGCAGGTCTTGAAGGTATCCGTCACGACCTAGATGCTGGTGCACCAGAAACACGTAACCTTTATGAAGTGGACACAGATGACGTGCCAACCCTTCCTACAAACTTGAAGGAAGCGATCAAGTCACTTCGTGAAGATAAAGTTGTTATGGAAGCGCTAGGTGACCATACTTCTAAAGTGTATATCGAAGAAAAAGAAAAAGAATGGATCGAGTATTCCCTAATGGTTAGTCAATGGGAAGTTGATCGCTACATGAATAAATAGAACGACATAAAAAGGAGCATCCTCTAAATACGGGGATGCTCCTTTTTACGTTTTATGAAAAGTGTACTCAATGATGGCACTTGTATTTTTTTAGTTTCTGATACTGAATAATTTTTTCGTCTAATCGTTTACTCAACAGGAGAATTTTCCCGCTTGAGTAGTCATCTACTTCTTGTCCCAGATCATAAAGCACCATTCGCAACGTCTGAATTTCGTTTTCTAGGTTCTGCAGCAACATAGCGCTCTCCCTTTATATTTGTCTTATATTTACATTACCATAAAATAGGCTCTAGCGTTTCGTATTCTCACAAATTACATATTTTTTAACATTTCCCTATTTATTTTTATATTTGTAATGCAAATTAGAAAACAATGAATACTAAGACATTATCAAAAACGATTGACCGGTCTTTTTTTCATTGTTATGATTCTCGTTATAAATTTATCATATGACTAAACCTTGTATAAGTTCAGGAATAGGGCCTGAACGTTTCTACCAGCTACCGCAAATGGCTTGTCTACAAGGATTTATGAAGTTTTTCATATTTCCTTGTGATGATGCTCTGGTCTCTGGCCAGAGTTTTTTTATTTGAATCAGGAGGGTCTACCATGAAAAACTTCTTCCAGTTCGCTGAACGGGAAACAAATTATCGTAAGGAAACATTAGCCGGGATCACAACCTTTTTATCCATGGCTTATATATTAGTTGTTAATCCGATTATCCTAAGTGAAGCTGGCATTGATAAAGGAGCGCTCTTTACCGCCACTGCCTTATCTGCGATTGTTGGCTCCTTGCTTATTGGACTACTCGCTAACTTCCCTGTAGGTATCGCACCAAGTATGGGGCTTAACTCTTTCTTCACCTTCTCCGTCGTCATTGGGATGGGAATTGATTGGGAGATTGCTCTAACTGGCGTGTTTATTGCCGGTATTATCTTTATGATTCTTAGCTTACTTAAAATTCGCGAGAAAATTATTAACGTCATCCCGAAAGATCTGAAGCATGCTATTGCCGCCGGGATTGGATTCTTTATTGCGTTTGTTGGTCTAAAAAATGCAGGAATTGTCGTTGGAAATGAAGAAACGTTCATCTCCATCGGACAGCTTACAACGCCGACAACCGCGTTAGCTGCTTTCGGATTTATCATTACGCTCATGATGCTAGTTCGTGGCATTCGCGGCGGCATTTTTTACGGAATTGTCATTACAACAATCATTGGGATGATCATTGGCCTTGTGCAAGTTCCTACTTCGGTAGTTGGACAGGTACCAAGCCTTGAGCCCACATTTGGGGTCGTCTTTCAACATTTAGGCGATATTTTTACACCTGAAATTCTAGCTGTTATTTTTACATTCTTATTCGTTGCTTTCTTCGACACAGCAGGTGCTCTTATCGCAGTCGCCAGTCAAGCTGGTCTTATGAAAAATAATGAAATTCCAAATGCAGGACGTGCGCTACTTGCTGATTCAACATCTGGCGTTGTCGGAGCGATTCTTTGGGACATCAACTACCGCCTCTTTCGTTGAATCATCTGCTGGCGTTGCTGTTGGTGGTCGTACAGGCTTCACATCCGTTATCATCTCTACGTGTTTCTTCATCGCGCTGTTCTTCTCACCAATCCTCGGTGTCATCACACCTGAAGTAACGGCTCCTGCGTTGATCATTGTAGGTGCCTTAATGGCAACGGAAGTAAAGCAAATTGATTGGAGTCGGTTAGAAGTCGTGATTCCAGCATTTGTGACAATCATTATGATGCCCCTTACGTTTAGTGTTGCAACAGGAATTGCCCTTGGCTTTATTCTTTATCCTTTTGCGATGATTGCGAAAAAGGAATGGAAGCAAGTTCACCCGATTATGTATACGCTCGGTGGCTTATTTATTCTTTACTTCATCTTTCTCTAAATCATGAAAGAGACGTTCCAGTTGGAACGTCTCTTTTTTTAATTACTGAATAGCTGAATCAAGCCAATCCGTAATTTTCCCTGCGATCACATCACTATTTTGATCCATCATCATCAGGTGTGAATTTCCATTGATTCCTTCTTCGGTTAATTCGATAACATCTGACGTGCCTCCGTTGTCTTTAATAATCTTAGAGGTTGTCTGCACAGCTTCAAGACGGGAAACCTGATTTCTTGATTCAAGATAATCGCCATAAACACCGAGATATGGAATGTCTTCATAAATGTATTTCACTTCAGATTCATCTGTTGGCGATCCGACCGGTTCAATCGCAACAAGACCCTTTACAAGATCAGGACGTTGACGAGCAACCTCATAACCAATCTCACCGCCCATGGAGTGAACAAGAAGAATCGAAGGACCGGTTTCTTCTAAAAGCTCAATCATATTTTCAACTTCCTGACTGTTCCCCCCACTACTCTTACCGCCTTCATCCCCGCTTCCCGATCTACTGCCTGTTTTTCCAGTAGCTTCGCTTGAAGAATCATTACTCGTTAGTTTGATTTGCATTGGAATGGAGGAGTAAAATTGATCAAATTGATCAGCAGGGAATTGGCCATCCTCATAAGGCTCTCCTGGCGCAGAACCTAGCCCCCAGCGAGACCAAATCGATTCCGAATCCCATTTTGACAATGTTGCTTCAGCTTCTTCTTCAGAAAGACCTGCACTCGCGAGATCAGATGTATCAACCGTATAAACTGGATAACCGTCAGCTACAAAATCATAGGCCCATCCATTGCGCTCATCTGGCGTGCTTTCATAAATCGAAGCGCCTAATCCAAGGCCTGGCACCATAATAACCGGTGACTTATTTGTATTTTCCGGAATAAAGGAATGGATAAGAGACTGATCATTTAACGTTTCTCCAACGTAGAAATCATTCATTTCTTCCAAAGAAAAGTTTATTTCATCCCCCTCCCTCACAGCAGTATCTGATTCAGCCTCCTGTTCTGAATTTTGACATGCCCCAAGAACCAGCAAAGAAGCAACGAATAACGATAGTGTTACACTCTTTTTCATCTACTTTCACCCTTTCTAACAATTCAACCCTTCTATTCACACGATACCGAATAAACTTCTCAAAAATATGGGATAATGATGTGAAAATGATGTATGTTGATTAAAAGAAGCAAAGTTTAATAGATTTAATTCTTAATGATAGCTAAAGGTAGCCGTAATAAGAAGATTCCTTTAAAATATAGGGTTGAACGCTAGATCAAAGTGAACTATTAAAAGGACTGTGATAAAAACATGTTATATATATGGGACATCGAAAAGATGATTAAAGATACATTAGAAGAGCATCAGTTATCAATCAACTATGAATTTAACAACGAACTAAAGGCTCCAATGAGCTATAACGTCTCAACCAATACAATCAAGTTTAATTACTTACAAATGAACGGCTATCAGGCAAAAGTAAATTTTAAATTAAAAGAAACAGAAGAAAACATCGCTTTGATCCTGCTGTATCACGAAATTGGCTATTACTTAGACTTTAAGAAGCACCGCCATGACCTTCGCATCCTGATGTATGAAGAGGAAGAAGTCCAGCAGGAACTACTCGCCGAAATTGAAAACAACGCCTGGGAACAAGGTCGTAAACTGCTTCCTGATGATTTAAAAGAATCCTATGACCAATTGCGAGAAATCGATCAACAATTTCAAAATGCGCACTAAAAAAAAGGACGAAACCACTTTGGTATCGTCCTTTTTATAGCCTATTTTCTCTTCAATTCTTCTCGCCACTGCTTTGCTTTTTCTAAAGCTAACTTGTCTTCCTTTATCTCACCTGGTTTCACACCTGCACCGATCACATAATCTACAAATTCCATGTTCACAAATTCAAAAATGTAGTTAAACTGCTGAATGAGCGGCAAACCTTTTACTTTTGCACTGCTCCCACCTGTCACAACCACATACGCTTTTTTCTTCGTTAGCTCTTCTTTTAAATTTAACTTCTCATCACGAAGGTATTGCGACCAGCGATCAAAAAAGTTCTTCATTGGCCCGCTCATGCCATACCAATAGAGTGGCGTCGAAAAGATGAGAACATCATGGGATAACAAAAGATCAAGCACTTCTTCATAATCATCGTCAACTGGTGAAAAACCAGCTTCAGAATGGCGCTCATCAATAATGGCATTGATTTGTTTATCAGCAAGGGAGACAATTGTGTGATCTGTTCCCTCAAGAATGGTCTCAGTTAAATATTGCGAATTTCCATTTTTCCTCGTACTGCCTAATAACGCTAAGATCTTCATAACCAAATCTCCTTTATGTAAGCATTCAGCATACTCTTCATCTTTATTCAGATAGTGGCATTATATCATTGCCCAAACCATCAATGTTATCTATAATATTCGATAGCAATGATCGAAAATATCGATGGAGGTACCACATGGATATAAGTTATTTCTACACATTCCACGAGGTCGTTAAATCAGGAAGCTATACACAAACCGCTGAAGCACTTGGGTATGCCCAATCTAGTGTGACGGCTCAAATTAAAAAGTTAGAAGAGCATTATCAAGTAAAACTATTTGAGCGAGTGGGAAGGAAAATGAGATTAACGCAACCGGGAGAGCAGCTGCATGCCTATGTGCTTGAGGTTATCACGTTATTAGATGAAGCAGATGCACAGCTTCGCAGAGATACCAACTTAAAGGGAACCCTTCGAATCGGAACAGGTGAAACGGTTGCCGCCTATTACATCACTCCTTATATTAAAGCCCTTAAGGAAAAACATCCGGAATTGCGTATTCGCCTTGAATCGGGACAGTGTCAAAATTTGATCGGTGGCACAATCGACGGCACATACGATGTCACCATTTTATTGGATCGCTTACAAAGTCATTCAGATTTAAACGTCATCCCCATCCGTGAAGAAGAATTGGTGATGATCGCTTCTCCCGCCCATCCATTCACCAAATATGATGCTTCATTAGAACTAAAAAACCTAGAACAGGAAACGTTCATTTTAACCGAAGAAGGTTGTTCCTATCGGGTGCTTTTCGAACAAATGCTTAAGAATGAAAGCATTCAAGCAACCTCCATTATTTCATTTAGCAGCCTAGAAGCGATCAAACAATGTGTAGCGGATGGTCTTGGTATTGCGCTACTCCCTCGCATAGCGGTCGAACGAGAGATTCAACATGGTCGATTGACCGTTGTCCCATTTCACCAACTTGACCTTAACATGCATATGCAAATTGTCTATCAGAAGCGCAAATGGGTTTCGGAGCCGTTAAAACAACTCCTTTCATTACTGGATCACTAAACTACCTTAACGCAAAAACACCTTTTCTGTTGAAGGTGTTTTTATGGTTTATTTACATTACTATCCTTTTCCAACGATTTGAACAATCCCAACCGCAATCGAAATAAGGCTAAGCCCTAGAAAGAATAGCGTGGTCCTTTTCTTTCCCTTTTTTTCTTCTATATAAATAAAACAAAGTGAGGTAAACACTGCAATACTCATACAGAGTCGAAACAACGCTTCATGACCATCCGTAAATCCTAACCAAACAATGCTACTAGTCGCCATGAACGCGACTAACACTAGCATCACTTTTATGTACTTCATCCTTTTTGTTCTCCCTTATAGTTGTTCAGTCGCCCCTTTTCACCTGATACTTGCATCTCTTTCAAATAATAAGCCCCTAGAAAAAGAAATAACATCGAACCTAACAAGCTAATTAATCCAAGAAAACCGAACCAGTATCCCAATGGGTTAAAAGCTGCACTTATCATAAAACAGATAGGAGATATAGCTGATTTTACTCCAGTTAAGCCCGCTCGTTTTCTTCGTCTAATCTGAACAATCATCCCTATTATAAAAACGATTACAAAAACAATCGTTAAAATGATTTCAAGCATTTCCTGTTTCTCCTTTCATAGTCAGTCGCTTTGTTTTTCTACGATTAAAAAGATGCAAAGGTTTCATTTGAAACAAATTCCCATCCAAAATTTCACTATATAAACAGTATAAGGAACGTTTCTTTGGGGATAATTTGAACGATATAGAGAAGGAGGATTTGCCATGAACAAAGATCCAAACCAATCGAATGAAAAACGCGATGAAACACTAACCAACCGGCAGGGGCACCCTGTCACGGATAATCAAAATGTACGGACAGTTGGAAACCGCGGCCCGACCACCCTTGAAAACTACGATTTCCTTGAAAAAATTAGCCATTTTGATCGTGAACGTACTCCTGAACGCGTTGTGCATGCCCGTGGTGCAGGAGCGCATGGGTACTTCGAATCCTATGGAAAAGTAGGAGAAGAGCCAATCGCAAACTATACACGTGCCAAGGTATTTACTGAAGTTGGCAAACAAACCCCTGTTTTCGTCAGATTTTCGACAGTGGTGCATGGAACCCATTCACCTGAAACCCTACGTGATCCTAGAGGATTTGCGGTTAAATTCTACACAGAAGACGGCAACTGGGATTTGGTCGGAAACAATCTAAAGATTTTCTTTATCCGTGATCCGCTTAAATTTCCTGATATGGTGCATTCCTTTAAACCAGATCCCGTAACAAACCGGCAAGACATGGAGCGCATGTTTGATTTTCTCTGCCAGACACCTGAATCCATGCAGATGGTGACCTTTCTATTTTCACCGTGGGGCATCCCAGCGAACTTCCGGCATATGCAGGGTTCTGGCGTACATGCTTATAAATGGGTAAACAAAGAAGGAAAAGCCGTTCTAGTAAAGTATCACTGGGAGCCTGTACAGGGCATTCGAAACCTCACTCAAAAAGAGGCCGGTCACATTCAGTCAACAAACTTTAACCATGCCACTCAGGACCTTTATGAAGCAATTGAAAATGGTCAATATCCAGAATGGGAGCTTTACGTTCAGATTATGGAGGATGGCGAACACCCTGAACTCGATTTCGATCCCCTCGACCCGACAAAACTCTGGTACAAAGAGGATGTTCCTTGGCACAAGGTTGGTAAAATGGTTCTCAACCGCAATCCAGAAAACTACTTTGCTGAAGTGGAACAAGCAGCGTTTGGTACGGGCGTTTTGGTAGATGGGCTTGATTTCTCTGACGATAAGCTCCTTCAAGGACGAACGTATTCCTATTCGGATACGCAGCGCTACCGTGTGGGATCAAACTATTTACAACTGCCGATTAATAAGCCAGCAAAGCATGTGGCTACGAATGAAAGTGCAGGCCAAATGGATTTTAGACAGGATTATGGTCAGCACCAAAACCCACATGTCAATTATGAACCTTCCTTGATTGGGGGATTAAAAGAGGCCGTTAATCCCGGGAAAGAATATGAACCACATGTAGAGGGCCAGCTTCAACGTAAGAAAATATCGAGAGAAAACAATTTCGGTCAAGCGGGTGAAACCTACCGACGAATGAAGGATTGGGAGCGGGATGATTTGGTCTCCAATCTTGCCATTGCGCTTGGTGATTGTCGCAAAGAAATCCAAGATCGCATGCTCTCGATGTTAACGGAATGCGATCAAGATTATGGAAAGCGCGTTACCGAAGAGCTGAAAAAACTTCTCACATCTACTGAGGAGAAAATGGATAGGGCAGTCGAAAACGCAGAAGAAAGAAGCCAGCCGTCTGATCCTTACTAAAGCTTGCCCCTTATTAATTGACTTTAAATTTAAACCAAGCTATAGTTATCGTAACAAGGGGAGTAGCGACCGGTAACGGCTGATGAATCATCAATACGGTATGGAAATACCTGGTTCATCGGGCTAAGTTTTTAGTACGCAAGACCTTGGTACAATTTTGTTGTGCCAGGGTTTTTTGTATGCGCTGGCGGAGAGGAGTACGACATGATTATTCTCATCTTTCTTTTGGCAGCAGCTGTAGTTGTCGGGGCCGCTATTTACCTGAATCAGTTCGGAGATGTCATTAGCAAGAAGTCATCTTTAAGTGGAGCGGTTGTTGGAACATTCTTAATTGCAGGGGCAACGTCTTTACCTGAGTTAACAACGAGTCTAACAGCTGTTTATATCGATAATCCAGATATTGCAGTCGGTAATATGCTCGGAAGTAATGTCTTTAATCTATTAATTCTAGCGGTTGTGGATGTCATTTATCGAAGACGCAGATTGTATCAGAAGGTGAACACGAAAGCGCATGTGCCTTCTGCTCTCGTTGGTCTTCTATTTCTCGCCATTCTCATTGTCGCGTTATTATTACCAGGAACGATTTCCATCTTTGGTGTTGGAATCGAAATGATGATCATTGTTCTCTTATATGTGCTTTCAATGAAAAGCATTTCGGAGGATGAGGGTGAAGAAGAAGATGTTCCTACAAAAGATCTTTCGCTTCGTACGGCAGTGATTGGATTTATTGTTGCCGCGTTGATTGTTTTTGTTTCAGGTAGCATTCTATCCATTACAGGTGACCGCCTTGCAGAAGTGACAGGTATGAATGCAAGCTTTGTCGGTAGCTTTTTAATTGCCGCCTCCACTTCTCTACCAGAACTTGTCACAGTTCTCGCAGCTTTTAAACTAGCAAACTACAATATGGCAATTGGTTCAATCCTTGGTAGTAACCTGTTCAATATTCAACTTCTCGCACTTACGGATGTGCTCTATCGTGAAGGGCCGATCCTTGCAGCGGTTGATCTGTCTCATATTTTTATCGCAAGCCTTGGGTTGTTGATGACCATTGTGATTTTGTACTTGCTCCTTCGCCCATCAACTGTCCGTAGTTCATGGCGCTATGCTGCCCCATCGCTCGTCATGGCCTTACTGTATATCGTTGTTTCCTACGTATTATTCTAAAAAAGAAAGCGTGCTGACGTCATGTCAGCACGCTTTCTTCCATTCTTCTCTTCAATCGCGAAAACCACCGTCTGAATGAATAATCTGTCCTGTGATCCAACTCGCTGCATCACTGGCTAGGAAGTTCACTAACCGTGCTGCATCTTCCGGCGTTCCAATTCTCCCCGTAGGAAATTTTGATCTTAAGAAGTCCTGCGTTGCATGATCCATATAGCCAGAATTTGTCGGACCAGGGTCAATCGCATTAACCGTTATATGATGAGAAGCGACCTCAGTTGCGAATGACGTTGTAAAAGCAGAGATTGCTCCTTTCGTCGTTATATAGGGCAGGTTTCCCGGCTGAGGACTTTTATCCTGGCCGGAAACGAAATTGATGATTCGCCCATTAGAAGCCTTTTTCTTAAGGTGCCTCGCAATTGCTACAGATAGCATACACGTCCCTCTGACATTCACCGCATAATGTTCATCAAGGACATCTGAAGTTAATTGTTCATGACTCATTTCTACGCAATGTGTGGCGTTGTTCACTAAAATTGAAAGCTGTCCCGTCATGTGTTGAACGCGCTCCAAAAGTCTTTCCGGTGCATCCCTTTTACTTAAATCCAGCTCCATTGATTCCACGTTCACACCATGTTCCCTTAACTCATTCTCAAAGCTCTTAGCCCAGTTCTTTTCTGCATCGTTGTAGCCAGTTTTAAAATCATATGGCGAAAAATGAGTGAAAAATATATGGAACCCTTCCCGAGCTAACTCACGACAAATCGCAGCGCCTATCCCATTGGGGCGACTGGCACCTGTTATAATCGCAATTTTCTTTGCATCATTCATTTTAACTTCCTCCCGTTTATAGGGACACCCGTACACTTATGAAAGGAGATGGAAACAAGGACAGAATCTACTAAACCACTGTCCAAATCATTTATCAATCATGAACGTGATGAACCTGTACTAGTTTCATTAACAGACCTATCCCCTTATTTGAAATAGGCTATGCTGTTGAACTATGACAAGATATCTCCACACATGTTCCTAATCCCCTTTCCTTTCATCTCCATTTTCAACTATATCAAAGCGATCCTTTTAGAAGCAAGAAAATTCAGTTAAATAGATCAAGTTTGAGCATAAATATCTTTAATTCGAGAATTATGAGTTTAAAACAGTTCTGCTAGTGGAAATAAGAAATTACTACCAAAATAAGGAGAAACGGCATGCATAATCAACAAAGGATGATTCAACGACTCGTCGATCAAGATAAAGATTCTTTGAATGAATTGTACGATACATATCATCGTCACCTCTCACACCTTCTTACCAAGACAGGAACTGATCCTACTAATCATGAGAGAATTATGACGCAACTTTTTCAATTAATATGGTCTTCTCCAACGATTCTTATGAAAGAAAAGCACCTTTCTGTGGCCATAACTAAACTTTGCTTAACCCTAATCAAAGGCCACTATCCTCGCGTTTCTTAATACTCGATCGAATTATCATTGAGGAAGGTCATTCTTTCCTCTTTTTTATTTTGCAGTTACCCTTCCATCGTTTTTCAACTCTACTATTATCGGGATGTTACACAATTGTTATGTACAAATAGATAATTAAGTTCGTGGATCGTGTCAAACCTTGTTATAATAGTTTTATAATAGTTGTAAAGCTAATTACATTCCTATCGCCATCATATTGTTCCGATCCAACAGATGCCAACATTATGGAGACTTCCATGATACGAGTGGATGAAATGATACACACTACTAAATAAAGAACGAATTCAGGTATCGAGAGGAGCATATTTGTATGCAACGTAACAAGGAACTTCATCAATTTTTATTAACAAAAGCGGAACAGCTCACGGAAGATTGGTATGCGTCACTCGACAAGAGCGGAACGGGTGTCTATGCGTCTACTGATCCGGAGGTTATTCGAGGGTTAAAGGCACAAAACTTAGAGTTTCATCAGCACTTATGCAAAATTTTCATTATGGAAAAAGGCGCCTTTTTTAATGAATTCGATGACTGGGTGAAAGAAGTAGGACGTGATCCCGAACATTTGAATACTCCGACTCATTTGATTATGAGAGAATTCCAACGGACCCGTGAACAATACATGGACTTTATCGAAGAGTATTCAAGAACGACTGAAAATCTTGTCTCACAAAAAAGCCTGGACATTTGGAAGCTTGCCATTATTGAAGCGATTGACGTAGTGATGACTCGTGTTGTTGAAGAAAAGTCGAATCATTTAACTGCCAAAATCGAAGAACAACAGCAAACCATCAATGAACTGAGCTCACCGCTGATTGATCTTCCAGATGGAAAAGCACTTCTTCCCCTCGTTGGTGACATCGATTCAGATCGCGCAACGGCTATTTTCGAGAACACGCTCGAAGGTTGTACAACGAAACGAGTCGATCACCTTTTTATTGATTTATCTGGAGTCTACCTCGTTGATACAAGAGTCGCACAGCAAATTTTCCAATTGATTACTGGCCTTAAGTTAATTGGAGTAACAGCAACCTTATCTGGGATTCGTCCTGAAATTGCTCAGACTGCCGTTCAACTTGGCATTGATTTTGGTGAAGTACGGATAACTTCTAACCTTGCGCAGGCTATTTCTTCAGAAGCAATTGTATCTAGAGATTAATGGTTCATCTGTGATTGCCTAATGAAAGCCGTATCTTAATCCTTTGGATCAGATACGGCTTTTTTCAATGGCTATCCGATTATGAATAGAAAACCTTTTATAGGATAAAACAATACAGAAAGATTTTGTCATTAGGAGGTGTTTCCGATCGGATTTATTTGGAGTTTAATCATTGGTGGTATCATTGGTTGGCTTGCTGGTGCCATTACGGGTCGCGATGTTCCAGGTGGAATTATTGGAAATATTATTGCTGGTTTTGTGGGTGCGTGGCTAGGTACGCTTATACTTGGAAGCTGGGGACCAGATCTTGGTGGATTCAGCATCATCCCTGCTATCATAGGAGCAATTATTTTGGTGCTAATTGTGAGCTTTATTATGGGCAAAACCCGTAGTAAAAGTGAATCCTAGTTACGTGTGAGATTCAAATTCTTAGTTCGAAACGAAAGAGCGATGCCTCTCGAGGTGCATCGCTCTTTTTCATCCGGCACAATCATAAATGACGTTACTTACGAGTGATCGGATCTGCTTTGCTTCATATACTTTTTTAACTGCCAACTATTTGTCAGAACACCCAAAAAGCCAGAAACTGCAAAGATCACAGATAGTGTCGTTGAGAATAACACGATCCATCCAAATAAGGAAATTAGCCCTGCACAAAATAGTAAAAAGGAGCTAAACATGGCCACGACATTGTAGAATCCATTCTTCATGTTAACCTCCGTACGTGCCTTTACTGATTTTTTTGCACTTCCTGATCCGTTGGCAAGATGATCGCTGCTGCAATATAGATGAGTACAAATATGCCTGAAGTAAAGATCGATAGTGCAAAATAGGCAATTCTTAGAATGCTTGCATCAATGTTAAAGATTTCGCTTGCTCCTCCGAGAACACCGGAAAGTTGCTTGTTAGTTGTCGATTTGTAAAACTTTTTCATGAAATTAGCCTCCATTCGTTTCTTCTATTAGTTACGAATACCTTCCTAAAAGGTTTCGCATTTATGCTGATTTCATTATTATATTTCAAATACAAGGTGTACGGTTGTCCCCACACCGGGCGTACTAGCATATATGATTTCCCCATTCATCGCTTGAACAATGCTGTGCGATACCATCATGCCAAGACCTGTTCCCTTTTCTTTTGTTGTAAAAAACGGCTGCCCCATCCGACTTAGCTGCTCTTCCGTCATCCCAATCCCCGTATCTGATATGCTAACGGTTAGTTTTGTTTTCTCTCTTTCAACTTCAACATTCAGCGTCCCACCGTCAGGCATGGCCTCAATCGCATTTTTAAAAATATTCATTAAGCACTGCTGAAATTTTCGCTTCTCTGATTGAATCATAATAGGTGGGATATCAATTTTGGTTGTAATGGTTACATCTTTTAACGTGGCAAGGGGGGTTATCACCCCAACGCTATAGGCAATTTCACTTGCAAGATCAATTTCTTCTATGTCTTCAGGAAACGGCTTGGCGAAGGTTAAATAGTCATTAATAATTTCTGTCGCACGATCAAGTTCATTAATCGCTAATTCCATATATTCTTTTGTCTGTTTGTTTTCGAGATCACTCTCGATCAGCTGTAGAAATCCTCTACTAACGGTTAAGGGATTTCGAACTTCGTGGGAAATACTTGCAGCGAGATGACTGACAACTTCTAATTTCTGACCTTCCATCACCGTCTGCAACAATTTGAACTGATTTAGAAAAACTTCATACACCAGCGTGGCAAGTAGCACCCCCATAGAGCTAGTAAAATTAAAAAGAATCCAGGAGGAAGTAAGAATTTGCGTTTCAAAAAAAGTGAGTGAGATAACAGTAGAGGATACGCCTACCATTAAATCAAGACTGAGAGCAATAAGAAGTTTTTTCTTCAAACTTGATTGAACAAATTTCGGCGAGACGTAGGAGGCAACAAAGGCAAGAAGTGTAAAGGATAACAAAGTTGAATAAAAGCCCGTCCCTCCCAGTGTAAATCGGTAGGCAAGTGTGACAAATAAATAAGCGAGTGCTACCCACTTTCCTCCGTAAAGGGCACCAAGAATGAAAGGAATTCTTCTAAAATCCAAGATAAAATTATCATCCACGACAACAGGATAGACCATACATAGAATAATGGCGACGCCTGGAAATAATGTCAATAACCATCCTGAGGATTTTTTCAAAAAGTTTGTGTGCTTCAGCAAGTATAGGAATCTGAATGATACTAAGCGGGGCAAAAACAAGCAAGAGATTTAGAAGTAGATTTTTTGCAGTTAACAGCATTGAAAGCATCACCACACTTTTGAAATTAGTAAGTTAGTCATAGTAAAAAATTCTTTTCTTTATGTCGGAAGTCCTCTTTATTTTCTATATGTATTTTATTGTCAGCTTTTCAGATCGCCCCCTTCCTATCCAACATACGGATAAAAACAGGAATAAAGTGAGACGTTAATAGGGCTAGCCCATTTTTTTAAGACAAGCAGGTGGTTAATTTGATCGAAATTCTAATTGCACTTATCCCAGCAGTCATGTGGGGAAGTATTCTTCTCGTTAGTACTAAGCTTGGCGGTGAACCTTACAACCAGGTCGTCGGAACAACCATTGGAGCCCTACTCTTTTCCATTGTGGTGTACTTTTTCACGACACCTCAATTCACTACGGCTGCCTTGGTTGTGGGCTTTATTTCAGGGTTATTCTGGTCTGTTGGCCAAATGAATCAATTTAAAGCCGTCGCTTTTCTTGGTGTATCTAAAACACTACCTATTTCTACTGGACTTCAGCTTGTCGGAACATCATTGTTCGGAGTCATTGCATTTGGCGAGTGGTCTTCCACCACGAAACTTACGATTGGAATTGGTGCGCTTGTTCTTATTGTAGCCGGGGTCATTTTCACGTCTTATGAAAAATCAGAAGAAAATGAAGCAGAAGGAAAAAGTGATTTAGCTAAGGGATTTACGATTTTACTCATATCAACTGCTGGATATGTAGGCTATGTCGTCATTATCAGATGGTTTTCCATTGATGGATGGACGGCGATTCTTCCGCAAGCAGTCGGTATGGTTGTTGGCGCACTCGCTCAAAGCCTTCATCACAAGCCATTTAACAAATATACGCTTCGAAACGGGATCCCAGGTCTCATGTGGGCAAGTGGAAATCTTGCACTTCTTCTATCAATTCCTCGCGTCGGGACGGCGACAAGCTTTTCGCTCTCTCAAACAGGAATTATTATCTCCACTCTCGGAGGGATTTTCCTCTTAGGTGAACGAAAAACAAAGAAACAGCTGATCTTTGTCATTCTAGGATCAATCTTAATTATTATTGGTGGCGTAATGCTCGGCTTTACGAAAAAGTAGGGAGGTTTCTGAAATGGTCTATAAAGAGTTAAAGGGAAAAGTGGCGATCGTTACTGGCGCCGCTTCTGGTCTTGGCAAAGCAATTGCCATTCGATTTGGTGCTGAGGGGATGAAAGTTGTCGTCAACTATTTATCCAAAGAAGACGAGGCTACAAAAGTCGTCGAAGAAATCAAACGCTCTGGCGGAGAGGCAATAGCCGTGCAAGCAGATGTTTCGAAAGAAGCTGAAGTAGAAAGGTTAATCACTGCAGCTCATGAGAATTTTGGAACACTGAATGTGATGATGAATAACGCAGGGATACAAAAGGAAATTCCTTCTCATCAAATGACGTTAGAGGATTGGAATAACGTGATATCCGTCAACCTCTCCGGAACGTTTCTCGGCTCAACAAAAGCGATTAACTATATGCTCGAACATCAAATCAAAGGCTCCATCATTAATATGTCAAGCGTTCATGAGGTTGTCCCATGGCCACACTTTGTGCATTACGCTTCCAGCAAAGGCGGAATGAAGATGCTAACTCAAACGCTTGCTCTTGAATACGCCCCATACGGGATTCGTGTGAATAACATTGGACCTGGCGCCATTAATACACCAATTAATGCAGAAAAGTTTTCAGATCCTAAGACAAAGAAAGACGTGCTTTCGATGATCCCTATGAAAGAAATTGGAGATCCAGCTCAAATCGCCTCCATCGCTGCCTTTCTCGCCTCTGATGAAGCGAGCTATGTGACTGGTATTACGCTATTTGCCGATGGTGGAATGAAACTTTATCCTGCTTTTCAGGCAGGAAGAGGCTAATTTACCTGCCGCCTAATGACAGGAATAAAGATCAAGCTTCTTGTTCCACTTGGTTACCGTACGTTCATAGGTCATACCAATTCGCTTCGCTACGTTTAGCGAAGCTTTATTTTGTGGATCAATTAATGAGATAAGCCTGGAAAGACCTAATTCGGAGAAGGCATATTTCTTACATGCGAAAGCTGCTTCCGTCGCATAGCCTTTCCCCCAATGTCGTTTTGCAAAAAGATAGCCTAATTCCACCTCAACACCGTGAACCATTTTTTGAAGAACGAGTCCACACTGTCCTAGAAATTGACCACTCGTTCTATCTTCGACGATCCACATGCCAAACCCATAGCCTTTATACTGGTGCAACGTCCAATTGATCCATTTTACGGTCTCCTCTCGATTTTTACAGGACGGGTAATATTTCATCACTTCTTTATCTGTAAATAAAGCGAGTAGTGTATCCTCGTCTTCTGGCACCATTTTTCGTAAAGTCACCCGCTCAGTCGAATAGATCGGAGTTTCCATTAGCCTCTTCCCCTCTTCCTCATCAAAAAAAGAGTTACAATCAGTTTCTGATAGTAACTCCTCCTTCCATTAGCTTATACGCTTTGACGGAAAACATTCCCTCCAGTAGGAGGACGCTCACTCTCCTTCTCATCCAAATCGTTTGTTAACGAGCTTTTCCGTGCCGATGACGCTGTTCATATTCTCCAAATTCCATCGCCTCCAATATGGCTTCTTCTGAAAAGCCTGTCAGTATGGAGATTTGTCGTATATCACACTTTTTTTGATGCTGCTTAATGAATTGAATCGCTACCATTGCCTGATACAAAACTTTTGTGTATTTGCTTAATAGCTGTTGACTCATTGAGCGTCGGCCACTTCCTCTCCTGAATGAGAGAAGAGAGGAGCATCTCTCCTTATAATTAAACTACCACTCTTATCGCCACGTTCCAACAAGAAAAACTGAATTTTTACAATTTATCATGAAATATTTTGGTGAAAGCGATTAAATCTGGTTTTGTTTGGATTCCCTTCCTTTTTATAGGTTCATTCAAGAAAAGAAACAGCATGCCTACAAAGAATCCTCCACCTACAATGTTGCCAAGTGTAACCGGAATAAGATTGTGAAAAAAACCTGCCAGATTGACCATCTCAGGATGTGGAGAAGTGAATGAAATAAGAAAAACAGCGATGTTTGCAATACTATGTTCGTAACCTGATGTGAAAAAAGTGAATACGAGAAGCATCATGATGATCATCTTTGCCGTATCTCCTTTCACTCGAAGAGGTAACCACACCGCCAGGCACACGAGCCAATTGGCGAAAATGGCCCTAAAAAACAAATACGAAGTTGGAAGCGTCATTTTCTTTTCTGCGACAGTTAAGAGTAAATGGTCTGCTCGAATGGTTTGAAAAACACCACTAAAATAAAGCAATAACGTAAAGAACAGGATTCCAAGAACATTCCCCCCATAGCACGTCAGCCAAATGAGAAGCGTTTCTTTCCATGACGTTACTTTCTTCATAGTACTTATTGTTAGATACATCGTATTGGATGTGAACAGTTCCCCTCCTCCATAAACAATGAGGATAAACGCGATACCAAAAAACAGCGCCGTCATCACATAGGTGGCCGGTGAATGGACTTCATAGAAAAACTGTCCAACTGTAAAGCTTAATACTAATGCAAACCCTATGTATGCTCCTGCTAACATCGCGCGAAGCAAATAATGCGGCATACTCGTCTTTAGCAGGTTTCGTTTAGATTCCGCACTTTCACAGATTTTTTCAATCGTTTCTTTTTCCATCTCCTCCATCTCCAATCACATGTTCAATGTTTCACATTTTATAGTACTATTGTAAAACGCCTCTCTTTCCTCAACAATATCTTCCAATTCACTGTTTCCTTTTCGCCACAATGAAAACGTCTTCTATATGAAATCGTAGGAAAGTGTGACAATTCATACTGTTTGTTGAGAAACATTTCCTTTTCCTCTATACTAAGTGTGTTGACTGACCAGTCAGTTATAGTGAGAACTTTAAAGGAGGAAGATCGTATGCAATCTGTTGAAGCCGTCTATCAATCGAACTTTAAAGAAGGCGCATATGACTATTATGAAAACTTGCGCCAAAACGAGCCCATAACATCACTCGGGAATTCGAATGGAAACAACACCTGGCTTGTGGCATCCTATGAGGATGTTCTCGAACTGCTAAAACGTCCTTCCTTTATAAAAGATCAATCGAAATTGTTTTCAAAAAGCGCCCGTACGGAGAATGAGCCTCTCGAAACAAAAATATTTCATCACATGATGCTCGATGTCGATCCACCCGATCACACGCGGTTACGAAAACTTGTGCAACCTGGTTTTAATCCAAAAGCAATTAAAGAACTAACCCCACGAATTGAAGCAATCGCTGATCAATTAATTGATGAAATGAAGCAAAAAGAAGGCAATGTTGACTTAATCGACGATTTCGCCTTCCCACTGCCGATTATCGTGATCTCTGAGTTGCTGGGAGTTCCTGCAGAAGACCGTGACAAATTTAGAAAGTGGTCAAACTCCATCGTTTCCGCCTCCGATAACCTGGAAGGTGAATTCATGAATGATGTTCGGGAGTTCACCGAGTATCTCACCTCTCTTTTTGAAAAAAGAAAAGCACATCCACAAGATGACTTAATCTCTAATCTGATTAAGCATGAAGAAGATGGAGAGAAATTAAGTTCCGATGAGCTCTATTCAATGGTCTTTCTCTTGATTATTGCGGGGCATGAAACAACGGTTAACTTGATTGGAAATGGCATGCTTGCGCTCTTCGAACATCCTGATCAGCTGAAGTTACTGCAAAATGACTTTTCGTTAACAGAAGGGGCCATCGAAGAAGCGCTTCGTTATTATAGTCCCGTCGACTTTTCTACTGCTCGCTGGGCAGAAGAGGATTTTGAATTTAAAGGGATTCAGCTAAAAAGAGGAGATATGGTTCTGGCATCCATTTCATCAGCCAACCGCGATGAAAAGAAATTCAAGAACCCCAACCAGTTCGATATCACCCGCAAGCCAAATCCGCATATTGCCTTTGGATACGGCATTCACTTCTGCCTCGGCGCGCCTCTTGCTAGGTTGGAAGGAAAGATTGCCTACCAAAAGTTACTCGCCGCCTTTCCTTCCATCCAGCTGGCTGAAGATCCAAAATGGCGGAATATGTTTTTATTGCGTGGACTTGAGGAGCTTAAGGTTCAGCTAACTTAATGGATATGCAAAGCCCTTCCTTTAACGAGGAAGGGCTTTTGTGGTTATAACGGAACAACTTTTCTAAGTAAACGATAATAGCCGTAGCATACAACATAGGCAAGAAAATACGAAACATATGTCCAGTAAATGGTCCATCCGTTGGAGTAATGCACGAGATCAATCCAAACCCCTGTTCCTTCAATGATTGTTGTGACTAATGAGAAGAATAGGATGACAACGAGCGGGTGAAAGCTTCGTCGTTCCAGGGTTAGAAACAAATAGCCAGCTAAAATGGGATAAATTCCAAAATACATGGGCATTGCTGCAATTGGCTCCGTATCATACTCAGGATCAATACGCCAAAACTCAAAATGAAAGCCAAGCACATCAAATATAACTGCTACAAACGCGGCAAAAGGGGCAATTAATAGAAAAAGCCTAAAATCTTTCTTCACAAGATAACTACCAGCAATCCATGGAATTAAAAACGCAGCAATGATATTAAAGACCATCATCCACACTCCTTGTATAATAAGGAATGCACGATTTCCCTTGTAAATATACGCGTATTTAGCCTTTCTTAAAATACTTCTACATTTACAGAGGTCATGCAGAATGATTATACTCAACCTATAGACTTGGAATCGAGGAGGCAACAAAATTATGATCGCCGTAAGAATTGAAACAGAAGAAGCGTTAGAGGAAGCTTTTCGTATTCGAAAAGACGTTTTTATTGATGAACAAGGAACACCTGAAGAGGAAGAATATGATGAATTCGATACGCTTGAAACGGCTGAACACATTCTCGTTTTGGATGAGGACCAAGCAGTTGGTACAGCTAGATGGCGCATTGTAGAAGGTGTAGGGAAATTCGAACGCATCTGCATACTCGCTTCCCATCGCAAGTTAGGAATTGGGAACTTAATTGTACATAAGCTTGAAGAGCTCGCCTTGAAGAAAGGCATAACGAATGTGAAGCTCCACGGTCAAGTTCAAGCAGAGGGCTTTTATCACAAGCTTGGCTACGAAACGTGTTCAGACGTTTTTATGGAAGATGGCATCCCTCATGTCCTAATGAGGAAAAAACTTCCTGAAACTTCCCAAAACCCTTTATCGTAAGTTAGGATAGAATGAAATTTGGGAACATACTTATCATAATGTACCTACTATTAGAAAAAGGATGAAGTGAATATGATGCGAAGCGGAAATCCCGTTTTAAAGAACGACACATTTAACAGAACACGCGATCAAGGAGAAGCGATGACAATTGGCGGAACAGTCGCCAAAACGTTCTTCTTATTTCTTTTCTTACTTGGTTCTTCCATTTATACGTGGTATCGCTATGCACAAGGGGAAGATATTTATACCATGATGGTCATTGGCGCAATAGGAGGATTGATCTTTGCCCTCATTACCGCCTTTTTTCACCGGGCTGCACCGATTACAGGACCCATTTATGCTACGCTTGAAGGATTTGCGATTGGCGGCATCTCCGCTATGTTGGAATCACGATACCCCGGCATCGTCATTCAGGCCGCTGCGCTCACCTTCTCCGTAATGGGCGTTCTCTTATTCTTATATGCCGCTCGCATTATTAAAGTTACGAAAAACTTCCGCTTAATGATCGTCTCCGCCACACTGGCGATTTTTGTGGTGTACATCATTGATCTCGGACTTAATCTATTCTTAAATGCCAATGTTCCTTATCTCCACTCAAACGGACTTGTTGGGATCGGGATTAGCTTGTTCATTGTTGCCATCGCAGCGCTCAATCTTGTGCTGGATTTTGATTTTATTGAAAACGGCGCAAATCGCGGAGCCCCTAAACATCTCGAATGGTACGGTGCTTTTGGATTAATGGTAACGCTCGTATGGCTCTATATTGAGATCCTTCATTTGCTACAAAAATTAAGACGATAACAAACCAAAGCCACATCATCTCGAATCATGATGTGGCTTCTTTTTATGCTTTATCGAGAATCATTAATAAATAACTTCCTGCCCAAAGGAGATAGGCAAGCGGTGTGAGAAGAAGCATAGATTGTTCTAGCATAGAGAGCTTCCTCTGGCGCTTCGTTTTCTTTAAGTGCCGATAGTAAAAAAAGGCACAAATTAGTAAAAGTAATACGGACGCTTCTTGTACATTTTCAAGTAAACGAAGCATAATGATCACTCCTTGTTTCCATTTTCTAAAGGATACAATTCATATTCCCATCGATGCGTACACTCTTCTAACATGTAATAGCCACGCTCTTCATTTGGTACAATGCGTGTACATTGTTGATTCGGAATAACGCCATCACTATAATCACTGGATACGTCAATCCAGCTTTCACCTGAGGGCTCATCATAGCGAACGACCAATTCATACCCATTTACGTTTATCATCTCGCCATCCTCCTTGTTATCCACCTTTTTCATAAAGTCCTCGATCAGCGAGCCAGTCACTTCTGGCGAGGTAGACGAGGAGTCGGAAGAAGAGCTGAGATGAATTTCCTTTGTTCCTTCCACTGTTTGAAAACGGACGGTGTGACTTCCGATCCATTCAGCATTTTCTAAACCAAGTGCCGTTTCTGCATCATATCCCGGGTTGTTGACACCTTGAACGACCATGCGAATGGATTCATCCTCCAGGCGTTTGCCAATGATTCCAAATTTCGTTTGATAAAAGTGGTAAAGATAGGTCGTTTCTCCAAGCGTAAAATCTCGATATTCGATCGTAAGCGACTGAAGCGATTGTGAGTGAATCGTTTTGTAGCTGTAGTGGGTGAACATAAGTAACACACTGGAGATAAATATGAAGAAAACACCTATTGCAATGACAGTAATGGTCATCCACTTCGGAATACGAGGCGAGCGAAAGCCAATCACCGTGAAGACAACAACATGAATGATGAGTGGGATGAGTATCCCTGTTGGTTTCAAAAATAAAAAAAAGTAGTCCATGAGAGCCATTGTGATCAGAAGGAAGTCCATTACTGCTAGAAACACCAATACCCATTTTGTTTTGGTCATGAGAAAATCTCCAATTTCATCCCTTATTTAGCGAAACTTTTATGCGTTATGTAATTGATCATTTAAAACGACAGCCATTCCGATCAGGGTGATTTGATCGAATGAATTCGGAGATTTTATGTGCTGCAGCTGATACTCCCCACTAGAAAACAAGGAATCTTTTAATGTTCCCTGAGTTGACTTTTTGTGAATAGTGGCAATGACTTCATTCGTTTCATCTTTAACGGTTAAGTGAAGGGAATCATTTTCACCTATCGCTTTTGCACAAGTCTTACCATTAGGTGATTGAGCCAAAATCGTCTGGCTTTTCAATCCTAACTTTTGTTTTAGAACCGCAAGTAAGCTACCATCAGCACCGAAAACCTCTACGTCCTTATTGAAACCTCTGGCTTTTTTAAGTTGTGCCATGACTTCTCCATCTACATCCCTCACGACAAAATGCTTACTTGAGACAGCATGGAGATTGATTACATTTAGTAATTGATTCTTCAACTCTAAAGAAGTTTTCATTTCTTCTATCCTACCAATAATACGCTTATCTTGATAAAGGCTGTATTCCCTTCTTTGACTTTTTAAGAAGGAATCTTCTTTCATACGTAGATTCATGTAGTTAGAAAGCATCGATTACCTCCTTTCTAACTTTAATCGAAACCAACCCTTTCCATATGTTACCACCTTTTTGAACTTCCCTAAAGGTGTGAAAGAAAAAATCCTCGAATTTTCTTCGAGGAATGAGATCGTTAATTCTTTTTTACCCGATAATATAGCCAAACGGCGTCCCCTATTGGTTTTGCCTCTATCAGTTTAAGCGGTACAGCTTGTTGAATGGAATCTAGATTTTCACCGTCAAAAAGGGTTGGCGTCGTCTTTCCCCCGATCGCTAACGGCGCAAGGACCACGCTAATTTCATCAACAACACCCGCTCGTAAGAAAGCACCATTCATCGTTCCTCCCCCGCTTATACCAAGGCGTCGAAACCCCATGTCATACAGCTGTTCAAGGGCAAGCTTCACATCAATTTTTTCTCCAGATCCTGCTTTCAGGTATGTAATTCCTTTCTTCTCTAACTGCTCGATATAAGTAGGACTTACATTCTCTCTTGTGACCACAAGTAACCCTTCAGTTTGCGCCCAATCCATCCGACCTCTTCCATCAAAAACAATATAAGCCTTTGATTTCTGAGGGGTTGTAATCGGATTTTCAAGTTCAACCCAATCTGAACTCCAAACCATTAAACTTTCACTTCCAGATACGAGCGCATCACAATTCAATGCATCATACAGCTTATGCGCTTCATCATTCGCATGACCATCCACTCCGTGCAACGTCCATTCCATCACATTATGTCCCGGTGCTGTTGTCATTCTACCATCCATTGATGCAAATACATTGATAATCACTTCAGGTCTATTCGTCAGCTTCATCATCTCCTTGGATTTGATAACTATATTATAAATTTTCCAGGAAATGATTGTCAGTGTTTTCTCATAATTAGACCAAAATAGAAGCAAAAAAAAAGAATCTGCTTTAAAACAGACTCTTAATTTAGGGTTATGAATTTATTAGACTCCAAATACTTCATTTAAATGTTTACGAAGATCATTTAGATATTTATCAATATCAGGATTTTTAATCACATCATGTGCTCCAAAACTCTTCAAAGGTTCCATCCCAATAAATTTTTGTGTGTTATGCAAATGATCAATTGCTTCTTCTAGGTCTTTTCCTTTAAAAAACTTGTCTGGATTACCATAGGTATCTTCAGGTGCATTCCAAGTTGTTGAAAACATGTATTTCGTTCCAGTCATCAAACCACCTTCACCGTATTCCCCTGGTCCTCCGAAGAATACACCATGCTCATATACTTCATCCATATATTTTTTTGTCGCTCCAGGAACACTAAACCAATAAATTGGTGTTTGAAATACGACAACATCTGCCCACTTGAATTTTTCTTGCTCCGATTTAACGTCATAACCATCTTGAATAACCGTGGTTTTTACGTCATATTTATTCGATAATTTTTTGACGATCTCATCAAATAATGTTTGATTTAACTGTCCTTTTGCAAAAGGATAGTATTCATGTGCATTAATTACGAGAATGTTATTCATTTTATTGCCTCCAAATATTTCAGTTTAATAGTTCAAAAACCATCGAACTGTTATTATATTATCAACTCATATTTTAAAAAGCAATCATTTAAGCATAAAAAAGAGAGAACCATTTTTTGGTTCTCTCTAAATGTCTTCTTCATTCACTTGAATGACAGAGTCTAATAATCCAGGAAATTTATGCTCAATTTCACTTTTACGTAAGGAGTAAAAGTGCTCTTTCCCCTGCACTCTTGCCTGTATTAAACCCGCCTCCCTTAATACTTTAATATGATGTGAGACTGTGGACTTTGGAAGCATAAGTTTAATTGTATAAGCTGTACAATTATTCTCACCACTCTCACTTAAACAGCGAATAATTTTAACCCTATTTGGTTCACTCAACGCTTGAAGAACTTTTGTATAGGTAATACTTTCAATTGGTGGTTGGTATGGTATTTTCATACTTAAAGTTTATTATGTAATTTCTTTGAATGCAAATCATATCGCTTTACCTTACTAATTTAAACATGATAAAGCAAGGCAGAATATCCTTTCACCTTCTCAAACATTATCCGGCCTCACGTAATTCCGCCTGCTCTTTTCTCGCATCTAATTCAGGAGAGATCATGAAGAAAATCAGGGTACCAATTAACCCAATACTCGTAATCACGATCGCCATTAATAGTGAGGAAAAGATTGCACCTAGCGAAACCGTTACAGATGCAACAAGCATTGATAGGTTGAACTTTAGCCCACCAAATGCCATATAAGAGCTCCTTGCATCATCTGGAGGAATAGCTGCCATGTACGATTGCTCTACAGGTACGCGGAATACTTCACCAATTGTGAGTACCGCCATCATCAGAAAAAGAAGCGTTAAGCTATTGGAATACGCGAGTACACCATATCCGATCGTAAAGAAAAAGCAGCTCCAAACGAGGACGGATTTATCTTGTAAGGAATGTGGAATTCTCGTCACAAATAGCATAAGAATCACAACCATAATGGTGTTCTCACTTCTTAAGAACCCCATTGTTTGAACGCCATCAAACTCCCACAGAAGAAATTGCTGAGTAGGCATTTCTTCACTTAAACGAATGCCTATGTAATTCGTTAGTTGAAATTCCATTGAAAGTATCAGAACACCGGCGATCGTGAAAAGGACAAACAGCCGATCTTGAAACACACGTTTATAAGTCGATAATAATTGCATCACATGTTGAGCTGGCTTAAGCTCTTCTACGATCGGCTTGTGACTTTCATCAATGAAGAAAGCAACTAAAAAGGCTGTCACTGCCGCTGCTATACTGAGAGAAAGGAAAAGCTCAAATAAATAATCTTTAAATAGAAAAGCACCTAATATTCCCCCGACGGCGATCGAAAGGTTATTCGCCCAATACGAAATGGAATACATCAGCTTTCGCTGCGGCGGGGTACTAACATCAATCAGCATCGCCTGGTTCGCAGGACCCGCAAGCCCCCAACAAATGCTGTTGATTGTCATCATCGCAAAAGTAATGGCTGCTGATTCAAACCACGGTGAATTGCAGATCATCATGGTGAAAAAGGCAAGAAAACGAAGCGTTTCTGCAAACAGCATCACTTTCTTTCGACCAAATTGGTCTGCGAAATAACCGCCAAGAAAGTTAATGCCGATCCCGATAAACACATTCACTAATAATAGGAGACCTGCTACCTTTGCCCCAAAGTGAACGGCCAAGTAAATCGACATAAACGGAAAAATCATACTACCGATAAAGCGACTAATAAAGTTTTCAATCAAGCGTATTTTAATGTTTTTGTGGAAGTCTCTAAATCTCATCTTCTGCCTCTCCTATTCCAATAACTGTTCTTCTATTTCTAGTAAAAACGAACCTCCCTTTTTCAGATATTTCCATATACACTACCTTAAATTATTGCTTCACACAATACTAGATTTGAAGAAAAATAGTAAAACAGGAATTTATTTAATCAACTCACTTATGGTAAAGACATGGAAACTTTCTCATAAATAAAAACGAGCCTTTAGAAATAACGCTAAAGGCTCGCTCGTCAATGAACATCTACAACTGATCCATTTTCAGAAGTAACAATTATCTTTTCTCATTTTTGAATAAGTTCTTTACTGGTTGTCCAAACGTCACTACTCCCAGAATGCCGCACATACCTAAAACGATCCAGGCGACTGTCTCATTAAAGGAACTGGATTGAAATAACCCGATCACTAATCCTAGTAAGACAATAGCAAACAAAATCGTTTTCAGCTTCAAATGAATCCCTCCTATTTTTGATCCGTTACTTGATATACGAATGAAAAAGGTCAACGTTTCAAATCATGACATATTTGCATTCTCCGGATCCTATTGACCCAATGCTTTTCCTTTTTGTTTCCTATATTGGTATCAGAAAGTATTTTGGAAAGGAAAAAAGATGGCGTTACCCATATTTCTTCTGATGCTCTTTCTTCTTCTCTAAATAAGCTTCATCGGTCCTTACAATTTTCCACTTCTCTTCAAATATCCTCGCTGATTCAGCCTTTTCTTCATCAATATCGCGCTCATTCACGTCCCCGTCGCGATCGTATTTCTTCCCACCTTTGTAGTTCGCATAGCGGCGAGCTCTCGTATAGCCCATTTGAATAAATTTCCGCGCCATATCCATTCCCACAAAGTCATCGTTTTCCTGATACTCGCGAAACATTTGATAAATTTTCTCTGATGATTCTTTCGCGATCTCAGGTGTTTTAAAACGCCAGTGTGGGAGAATTTCACTTTTGTAAGGCTCTACCATCAGAACTCCCTGCTCCCCACGACCAACGCGGTACATTTCCGGTTGTTCTCGAAAGTTAATATTGTCAAAATCGAGATCATAGTCAAAAGCCATCGGACCCACTCCTTTTGGAGGGTATTCCCAGTTTCCAGTTCTTTGTAACGCTATTTTTTGAACGCATCCAGATAGAGGTGTACGCTATCTCGAAACGCATACGGCTCATCCATTTTTACATACACCTTCTCAATGCTTTTCTTAAACCCAAAAGCTTGATTGATCACGACCGGGCGATTGAGTTCAATCACGAAAGGGACTTGTTCACGTTCAAGGCCATGAAGCGCAAGCTCAACACTTCCTCGATCCTGTTTCACTTCTTCAGGAGATCTCTTGTTTTCCGTTATCCCCTTTACTGCACACCACTCGATAAATCCATATTGCCGGATACCCTTTTGAAAATGAATGCCCTCTTTACTAAGAATGACAGGGGACAGACGGATCGCCTGGTAATCCGAGATAATGAAGAGTAAAGCGTAGACATCAAAGATGGTTACGATCCAGGCGGCAACATGACTGTACTGTGCCACCATCACATGCACGGCAATCACTTCGATGACCATGGCATGAACAAGCATGTAAAAGACGCCGAGATAGCCACCATCTTTATGGAATGTAAACGAATCTGGTGCTACCGGTCTTTTTCTTTTCCAGCTAATGAAACTGTAATAGACGGCGGCAATATCCGTCGCTATCACCCGAAGGAATAAACCGAACTGATTCCATTTTTTATTCTTAAAGACAAATGTTTGTTGAATCGCTCGTGAAAAGCTTAGAAGAAAATGATAATGCACCCTCTTCTCCGTTTGATAGTTCTCCATTAATAAGGGGATCCTTTTAAGAATGGCAAGAAATAGAATGAGCTCAAAAGCGATGACACCTATTTCCAGAACAACGACCATTGCGTTGAAATAGGTAAGGTGAGCGTCCGCATGAGAAGGGATCATCCAATTGGCAAGCAATACGCCACAGAAGATAAAACCACATAATAGAACCCATGAAACTCTTTTTCGAAACCCAAAGAAATAAAGTAACAATGGTAAAATAACGCCTAGATCAAGAGCCGTTCCAATACCTACTCGATCATCAATCGGGCCAACCACTTGTGTTTGCATCACGAGATAATTCGGTACAATGATAATAAATAGAAAGAATATGATCCGTTTCCACGCGATTTCCTGTAACGGTAAAGAAAGTGTCATGTGATCCCCTCCCGTCTTTATTACTTTCTATTATAGTGAAAGATTTTCAAAAAAACGTAGGCACATTACTTTTGTTGGAAAAAATACACAATCAACACATTCTAACGTTCCTTCCTGTGCATTTAAGGGTAAAGAACAGTCGATCATGATGACAGACGTTAGGAGGATCCGATGATATTTTTTGGTTATGCGCTCTATTTACTTTTAGGCATTCTAAAATTCGTGCTATTTAGCATCTATACACATACGGCGTTTCCATTTGAGTTTCTCCTTATGAATCTTGCCGGCATGCTGCTTTTATCAAGCTGGACACTTCTCATACAATGGAGAAAACGCCGTTGGATATGGCTGACGCTTTTGTTTTTACATAGTCTTCTCTTAATATCCGACCTCTGGTACTATCGTTACTTTGAGGATATGCTCTCTGTTTCTCTTCTTTCACAAATGCTACAGATGAGTGATGTTGGCGGAGGATTTATGGCCCTGATCCGTTTCCAGGATTTCTTTCTTTTCGCTGATGTGGTCATTTTTCTTTTAATCCTTATTTTCACAAGAAAGTACACGTTTGAAGTCACGAAGAAAAAGAGAAGGATGACGTCGGGTGCCACTTTTCTGATTGGAATCGTTTTGTTTGCTACACCGTTAACCTATAGCGCCATTAAAGATGATCAGTGGCTTGTGACGCACTCCATTTCAGATATGCGTGATTATTATCAGCTTGGCTTTTGGGGCTATCACGGCGTGGATCTTTGGCGAGGTGTAGTTGCAGCACTTGATCGTGAAGAGGGTTTAACCGCGAGCCAACAGAAAATGCTTGAGAAAAAGGCTTCCGAAAACACAGGAGGTTCTCCTAAGAAACCAAATATCCTCCTGATTCAATTGGAATCGTTTCAAGGATCACTCATCGGACAGAAAATCAATGGAAAAGAACTTACCCCAAATTTAAATCAGTTAAAAGAGGAAACGCTGTACTTCTCTTCGTTTTATCATCAAACGCATGAGGGAAGAACATCTGATGCGGAATTTATTACAAACACGTCTCTCTATCCATTGAAATCTGGATCCGTTTATACACGTTTTCCGGAAAATGAATTTGGTTCATTACCAGAGCTGCTAAAAGAGAATGGTTATGACACAGCGGCGATGCATGCGTATGACAAAGGGTTCTGGAATCGTGATAAAGTGTACGAAAATATTGGATTCAATCACTTCTTTAGCAACGAAGACTACCCAGACAAGAAAAAAATCGGAATGGCTTTAAACGATAAAAACTTTCTTACGACATCCATTGAACATATGGAGACGTTAAAAGAACCTTACTTTTCTTTCATGGTGGCGTTAACGAGTCACACACCATATGAGATACCGAAAGACGAACGACAGCTGGATTTATCAGGATATGAAGACCCGATGTTAAAACGGTATTATCAAACGGTTTATTATGTAGATCAGGCCGTGGGGCAAATGGTTGATGAATTAAAGCAGAAAGGCATGTGGAAAGACTCCCTTATCATTTTCTACGGTGACCATGATAGCGGCTTGACGAACGAAGGAAGTGAAATGAGAAAAGAAGCAAATGTTGAAAGTGCTGTAGATGCGTTTGAACTTGATCGTCAAGTGCCACTTTTTATAAAGCAACCGAATGTCAGCAAGGGGCAGGTGGTGAAAGAAAACGGTGGACAAATCGACATCGCCCCAACGATATTAGACATTTTAAATCTGGATATGCCGTATATGATGGGAAGCTCTCTTCTTGATGACGAATCTAATTTAACTGCCTTTCGAGATGGGTCTTTTCGTTATAAAGATTATTATTACGAAGCTGATTTAACCGAAGAAGCTGGAAACGGCACGTGCTATAACGTTTCTAGTGAAAAGAAAGTAACTGTTGAAAAATGTGAACAAGAGATCGAGAAGGTAGCTGAACAGCTGCGCCTTTCGGATGCCATTATTGAAAAGAATGGGCTAAAAGAATAAAGTCAAATGTGCGATTCAGACCTCACAAGTCTGGATCGTTTTTGTAGTAGTAGTACCGTTGACATACCTTTTGATAGAAAAAAGAAACGTTTGTAAAAACTTTATAGAAACACGTCGAATAAACGTCCATACCCGTTCGATTGACCTAGTCACCGACTGAGAAAGTTAGTGAAAAGGTTCCTTGTTAAATTAACAGAATATTCATATAGTTGAAAGGTGACAAGACACATTATCAATAGGAGGGTTTTATGAAAAAGTGCTTCGTCTCCCTTTTGGTGTTTCTGTTCCTTCTTGCTCCCCCATTTGCTCAAGATGCACAAGCCGGTATCATAGGGAAAGGTGATGCAACCGGAACACCCGGGGAATGGTACATTGGCGATGAACCCACGTCTGTTAAGCCTGGCTCTCTTCCACTTGTATTTGTCCACGGATTAAACAGCTCTTCGAAAACATGGATTGATCAAAACGACATGGATGAACTTACATACAGCAAGAACTACCAAACGGCTTACATTGATTTATATCCGACAAAAAACATGTGGGATAACGGACAGCTGCTAGCTAGCAAACTGAAAGAAATGAATGCTTATTTTGGAAAGAAAGTCATTCTTGTGACGCACAGTAAAGGCGGAGTGGATGCCCAGGCGGCCATCGTTCACGCTAATGCTCAGCAGTATGTGGATAAAGTGATTACGCTCTCCACGCCTCACAAGGGATCACAGCTTGCCGATCTGGCGCACAGTAGCTGGGCCGGATGGTTAGCTGCCATTATTGGAAATCGGAATGACGCAACTTATTCGCTCCAGACTGGCTACATGAGCTACTTTCGCTCCGTAACTGATTCGAAACCGAATGCTACTGCCACGCCTTATTATACATTTGGTGGCACGAGTTGGGGGAGTTTTGGCGGCGCGCTCTACTGGGGCGGGTTGTATTTAAGGTCGTATGGTCCGAATGACGGAGCGGTTACGGTATCTAGTTCAAGGCTCCCTTATGGAAATGAGATTCGCGTTGGCAATTGGGATCATTCTTCCATTCGAACAGGAAGCGCAACGCTTAACTTATTCGAACCTTATTTAACTCAGTCAGTCCCTGCCTTTTCACCGCTCACTTCATTACAAGCAACTGCAACTGCCCAACCAGAAGAAGCCAGCGTTCTCATTAGAGGCGGCGAATTTAACGGGACCAAAGTAGAAAAAATACAAATCGAACCAAACACAAAAAGCATCGCCATTGATTGGATGAGTCAAAACAAAGATTCTGTGATTACGCTCCAAGGACCTGATCAAAAAACGTATACCGTAACAAACACCTCCCAAGATAATGGTATGTTTGAAGGTGCTTTTCATCACAAAATGAAAGTGAACACCCCGGCTGCTGGTACATGGAAGCTAAAAGTGAAACAGCCAAAGAAAGAGAGTTATCTCATGCAAGTCGCTTATGAAAGTGAGCTGAACGAGGATTTACAGATGGAGATGAGCCATGGTAAAGAAGTGAAGCTTAAGGTCAATCAAGCAAAGATTGATCAGAAATCGATTGAAGGATCGATCGTGATTCAATATAGTAAAAATGGCAAAACGAAGCAAAAGAAACTCTCCCAAGAAGAATTGAACTCACTGTCATCCTTCCCCATTAAACATGCTGGAGAAGGCGTTTATCACATTATGGTTGATGTTAATGGTAAGACCACGAAGGGCGAAGCGTTTGAACGAACCATCCTTCACACGATTTATATGGATGCCAATGGAAAAATTTATCAGCCTTAATCAAAGAACGCCGGACGAATCCGGCGTTCTTTCTTACGTATCCCCTACTTATACCACTCAATCGCTTTGGCTTCAATTTCCTTAACAAGTGAATCCTTTCCTTCAATGTAAGCTTCCATCTCATAAGGGAACTGCTCCGCTAACTCGGCTTTCTTCTCGCCATAGCGAATGCGATCTTCCTCATGCACCATTAAGTAGTCCCGAAAGGCTACGTGCCGGTCAATATCCGGATGTCCTTTTTCATAGAGGTGCACATGATGCGAACGCTGATCTCCCCCTTTTCGGAAGAAGCGGCGTCCAGGTAAACCATATTCCCCAAGTGCTTCATATCCCAGTTCTTTCATGTCACCATTTTTTTCATCCACTAGACTGAGATCTTCCACAACAGGCAACAGATCGATAACCGGCTTCGCTTTTAAGCCTTCAACCGCCGTACTTCCAATATGATGAATTTCAATCATATTCTCACCAAAAACGTGCTCAATTTTCTTTGCTTCTAATAAAAAAAGTTCACGCCAAATCTCTTTAAAGTTCTGAACTTCCACTTTTCTCATTACTTCCACACCCCTTATTACCTACTCCGAAGTCTAAATCGTGCAGTTAAGAGACCACTTACGCCAAACGTGCCGCTTACAGAATCCATTTGTTTCATTTCTGTCACTTCAACTGGATCGAAATCCTGTTCAAAAATGGCGAGCAGCTTCTCTTCAGTGAACCCAAGGCCACCTTGAAGACTCCGCTTTTGATATACTTCTAGATCCGAAAGCGTGGCACCTCCTAATGCGCCATTCTCAACAAAACAAGTTAACGCAAATTCCCCTCCTGGCTTTAACGCTTGCTTCACAAGTGAAACATAGCTCATCCGGCGATGCGGCGCGATATGATGGAAGCAACCTGAGTCATAAACAAAATCATATGTATGTGGGGTGAGCGAAAGTTCAAATAGATTTTCTTCAATGAAATTTACATGCACTTGCCTTTTGGCCGCTTCCTCTCTCGCCCAATTGAGAGCTTCTCTTGAGGCATCGATCGCATCGACATCGCAGCCTTGTTGAGCAAAGTAAATCGCATTACGTCCATTCCCACAGCCGAGTTCAAGTACTTTATTAGGTGTGAAAGACTTATTTTGAAAATACCTAACAAGGTTTTCATCCGGTAGTTGGACGAAAAATGGAACCTTCCGCTCTCGATCAGAATAAAACGCATTCCAGTTGATCGGCTTCTCTTCTTCTAGCAGTTGATCGAGTAGTTGCAACAAATCCTCTTCATTTCGTATCACTTTCTCCATAACTACACCCTTTCTTTTTGTTGAGAGCTGCTATGCGGGAGCGATATTGGCTAAAATTGAGATTTATGAGCCAAATCGCCGTTTTATTGGCCAAAACCGGGATATATTGGCCAAATTCCTCATTTATTAGCTAACGAGAATCATTCTAAAACAAATGAGATCCAACACTAAAATCATACCATTATATGGAACCGTTTTCGCTCGAGATTCGCTCAAAATTTATAAACAAGACGTTTGTCACGAGACAATGATGAGCGTATAATTTGGTAATTGATTGAGGGGAAACCAACTCAACTAAGTAACCTTGACTAGATAACAAACGATTATTGGAGATTACGAGAGGAGTCCTATCGTGTCCACGAAACCATACAATAAAGTGTTGATTGCAGCGCTTCTACTTGCCGGAGCGTTTATTACAATTTTAAACCAGACTCTTATGATTACGGCGATTCCACCGATCATGGAGGAAATGAACATTACAGCGAATACTGCCCAATGGCTGACAACCGTCTTTATGCTTGTGAACGGCATTATGATACCGATTAGTGCTTTTCTACTTGAACGATTTACAACAAGACAACTTTTTATTTCAGCGATGAGTATTTTCTCAGTCGGAACGGTCATTGGCGGGTTTGCCCCGAATTTCGGCGTCTTGCTGATTGGACGAGTCGTTCAATCAGCAGGCGCAGGGGTGATGATGCCCCTCATGCAAACTGTTTTTCTCATGATCTTTCCAGTAAATAAACGCGGTACCGCGATGGGTTACATCGGGCTTGTGATGTCATTCGCACCGGCCATTGGTCCTGCCCTATCCGGCTGGATTACAGCGAACTATTCATGGCGTGTTTTATTTTGGGCGATGCTTCCGCTTGCGATTGTCATTATTACCGTTGCACGCTTCACGATGAAGAATGTCACAGAGCTCACATTTCCCAAAGTCGATCCGATCTCGATTATTCTTTCATCGATTGGATTTGGTGGTTTGCTTTATGCGTTTACGAGCGCAGGAAACCTCGGCTGGGACAATATGAGAACGATCCTTGTGCTAATCGTTGGTGTTGTTACGCTAACAGCATTCATTTTAAGACAGCTACGTCTTTCACAGCCGATGCTAGAGTTTCGCGTGTTTAAAGATAAAATCTTTACCATTGCCACCATTATTGGAATGCTCATGTTTCTTGGATTAATCGGTTCAGAAACATTAATTCCACTTTATATGCAAAACATGAGAGACTTTACCGCATTTGAATCTGGGCTTGTCCTTCTTCCTGGGGCTGTCATTACGGCGTTTATGTCCCCGATAACAGGACGAATTTTTGATAAAATTGGTGCACGCTTGCTTGCGATTGTTGGTCTAACTATTGTCAGTGTAGCAACGTTCGGTTTTTCATTTCTCGATACAGCAACATCCATGACATTCTTAACGGTCATGTATGCCATTCGAATGTTTGGATTATCCATGGTGATGATGCCGGTCACAACGGCTGGGCTTAATCAATTGCCGAAGCACCTCATTCCACATGGGGCTGCCATGAACAATACCATGCGTCAAATTGCCGCATCGATTGGTACAGCGATACTCGTGACGGTTATGACAACAACCGCGCAAACGGCTCAACAACAGCCGGCGATCTCACGCCCTGATATTTATGGCGTAAACATCGCCTTTCTTGTCATTCTGATTCTGTCAATTGTCGCTCTTGGACTTTCATTCTTTGTGAAAAAGAGTGCGCCTGAACAAGCTCAAACGAATGAAGCACCGATTCGGAACAATCGGCATCAACCTAAGTCAGTGAATGCGTAAAACAAACTTTTTGATTTAACCGCTCAGTCAAGCGACTGAGCGGTTTTTTGAGTTATATTGTATAACGACATATGTTCATTTTCTCTATAAACAACTACACTAGAGTTAAAGCCCTTTGTTTACCTTGAGGTGAAAACGATGCAAAAGTACCGCTTTAAATTAAGTACCATTATCATTATCTTTGTATGTACGGTAGTCACCCTGTCGCTCTTGATAACGGATTTATTAATTACAAATACAACGAGTGAAACGATTGAAAATCAATTAGAGGATAAAGCGATTACCGTCTCCAGAACGATTGCGGAATCTAAAATTGTGAAAGATGGCTTAACAGATGTACCTGAGGAAGAAATAAGCATACAGGAATATACCACTAACATTCAACAAGCTTCTGATGTCCTCTTTGTTGTGGTAATGGATATGGAAGGTATACGCAAATCACATCCTGATGTTCAAAAAATAGGAAAACATTTTGTAGGTGGCGATGAACTCAGGGCACTTAATGGAGAAGAATACATATCCAGATCAACTGGTACGTTGGGTAAATCATTACGTGCGTTCACACCGATTTACGATAATAACCAGAAGCAAATCGGTGCTGTGGCAGTTGGTATTTCGTTAGAAGCTGTTACAGCATCCATCCAACAGAGTCACAGGAAAATTCTCATCGGTTCAACGGTTGGGGTATTTATCGGAATTCTTGGAGCATTTTTATTAGCACGCTATATAAAAAACAGCCTATTTGGGTTAGAACCATATGCGATTGCTCGTATACACGAAGAACGAAATACCATGTTACATTCCGTGCATGAAGGGATTATCGCGATTGATCGAACCGGTACGATTATCTTAGTGAATAAGTCAGCACGACGCATTTTCACACAGGCTAGCTTGAAGAAATCCGATCCTCTAGGAATGAAAATCAGCGATTTCTTGCCAGGGACAAGGCTTGAAGATATCCTTCTGTCACGAGAAGCAGAATTAGATCAAGAACAGTTGATTAATGGTGTCTCAATTATTACAAATCGTGTTCCTCTCATTGTGAATGGTCAAGTTGTTGGGGCCATCGCCACGTTTAGAGATAAAACTGAAGTCAATCAATTAGCAGAGCAACTAACCGGTGTACAGATGTACGCAGATACTTTACGAGCGCAATCTCATGAATTTAAGAATCAATTGCAAGTTCTACTCGGTTTAATCAAAATGGAAGATTATGAAGAGGTTACTCAATTTATTAGCAAATTGGTTGATCATCAAGCAGACGAAATTGGTAATGTAACAAAGTTCATTAAAGATCCAATATTCGCGGGTTTTATCATTGGGAAAATGAGCTACGCTCGAGAATCACACGTTACCATGACAATCGATTTTGAAACAGAGATTCCACAGGCTGGTCATCCTAAAATCACACATGAACTAATTACTATCCTTGGTAACATTATTGATAATGCGATCGATAGTGTTTCTACAAGTACAAAGCAAGAAATCCGCATGATCTTCTCTTATATTGATGACTTATTAAGTATGACAATCATTGATACTGGAGAAGGGATTCCTGAAGACAAACTGGAAGACATATTTTTGAAAGGGCACACTTCGAAAGACGGCAGACATAGGGGATTTGGCCTGTTCCTTACTAGACAAAGCATTGATAAATTAGGTGGTTCAATCGACGTAGATTCTGTTTTAGGTGAAGGAACGACATTTACGATCATTGTTCCTTATGATCAGGGGGATGGTTTATGATGATTCAGGTTTTGATAGTAGAAGATGATCCAATGGTTGCACAATTGAACAAGAGGTACATTGAGCAAATGGATGGTTTTATACCAGCTCACCTTGCAAAATCAGCGAAAGAAGCATTATCAACATTAGCGACTACACAAATTGACCTCGTTCTTCTAGATGTCTATATGCCCGGCGTGACTGGTATCGAATTTCTGAAGGAAGTGCGAAAACAAAATCGGGATGTGGATGTTATTTTGGTAACAGCTGCTTCTGAAATCAATCAAATTCAACAGGCATTAAGGCTTGGCGCCATTGACTATCTCATTAAGCCTTTTGAATTCGATCGGTTTAAAGAAGCGCTTTTAAACTATAAAAAGAAATACTACAAGCTAAACGCTAAAGAACAGATGAACCAAAAAGAACTTGATCACATGCTCCGGTCCACATATCCCGTTCATGAAGAAGTTCATCCTCCTTTAGAAGATCGTTCTTTACCTAAAGGTTTATCAAAAAACACACTTGAAATGATTAACACGACCATTCTTTCAAGAAAAGCTACTCAGTTTTCTACAGATGAAATTGCTACAACTACCGACATTTCAAGGGTATCTGTTAGAAAATATTTAAAGTTTCTAAGTAATATTGGATATTTAAAAGAAACCTTAACTTATGGTGTGGGGCGTCCTATTTACCAATATGAGATTAATCCCGAAAAACAATGGATCATTCGCCATTACCTTTAAAAGCAACTTCATTAGTTGCTTTTTTTAATTACATAACTATTAATAATTACATAACATGTGAATTTTCTGTTAATTATTTTATGATGAAAACAATTAATGAAAGCGGTTACTTCGTTACTGTATTGATAACGCATTAAAAAAGGAGTGAACAAATTGGCGCAAGCTGCTAAAGAGTTAAATTATGAGAAGCAACCTGATCCCTCGTCTGAAAACATAAGTCAGGAAAAGAAATCCATTAAAATTTTTGGTCTCCCTATGCTATGGTTTGGCATATTTACGGCTATTACGCTTACTAGCCTCTATACTGGAAATCTTCCAGGCGGTATGATCGGTAGTTTGCTGATTATGATTGTGCTTGGTGAATTACTAGGTTGGATTGGTGATCATACGCCAATTGTTAAAACCTACCTCGGAGGTGGCGCTATTATCGCCATCTTCGGTGCCGCTTTCCTTGTTTATGAAGGCTGGTTACCTGAATCATCTGTAACAACGATGACAACATTCATGAAAGATGGCGGGTTTTTAAACTTTTATATCGCTGCCCTCATAACCGGGAGTATCCTTGGAATGAACAAGAAAATTCTCGTAAAGGTTGGTCTGCGCTACTTCTTACCTATTATGGGAGCCGTTGTTGGTGCAATTGTTGTAGCTGGTTTATTGGGTTCTCTTGTAGGCTTTTCTTTAAGAGACGCGATCCTCGTTATCACAATGCCAATTATGGGTGGTGGCATGGGCGCTGGTGCTGTTCCGATGAGTCAGGTGTATTCCGAGTTAATGGGCAATGATCCGGCATATTATATTTCCATGCTCGTCCCTGCACTTGCACTTGGTAACGTATTTGCGATAGTCCTTGCTAGCATGCTTAACTTACTCGGTAACAAAGTTCCTTCTCTTACTGGTAATGGTCAATTAATAAAAGGCTTTCAATATAAAGAAGAAAAACAAACCTACGATATTCAAAAAATGGGGATTGGGCTACTTGCCGCTATTACGTTCTTTGCCATTGGTGGATTACTTGGAGATTTCATTCCTTTACACCCCTATGCGCTTATGATTATTGTTGTCGCGATTGCTAAAATAGCAGACATCATTCCAAAGAATGTAATCGACGGCGCAAGCCAGTGGTATAAATTCGTCGCAAGTAACTGGACACTAGCGCTATTGTTCGGCATTGGAATTGCTTATACAGATCTAAACACAGTACTTGAAGCTCTTACCCTGCAATACATTCTTACCGTATTCGGTGTCGTTCTTGGCGCCATTATCGGTGCCGGTTTAATCGGTAAGTTAGTTGGCTTCTATCCGATTGAGGCAGCCATCACAGCAGGATTATGTATGGCGAATATGGGGGGAACAGGGGATGTAGCCGTTCTATCTGCTTCAAGAAGAATGGAACTGATGCCATTTGCTCAAATATCATCCCGTCTCGGTGGAGCCTTAATTCTCTTGTTAGCAGGGTTAATCATACCCTTTCTCGCTTGATTACCTTATACAGTAAAGAACTCCCACTATCTATCACAGATAGTGGGAGTTCACTTCGTTTATTTAACACAAAACTAAAAAGCAAATGTGGTGAGAATCATTAACGTTATTTTAATTGTTATACCCGCTTTTATCATTTTTGCGATCGGTTATATTGGACAGAAGAAAATCGGATTTGATCGTAAATCGATTTCGACTTCTGCTCTTTATTTAATGTATCCGTTTCTCGCTTTTCAAACCTTTTATACAAACGATATAACCATGGATTATGCTTATATCCTGATATTCTGCTTGCTTTTAATGATACTATTAATTCTCATTGTTACAATCATCTCTAAAATCAAAGCACTGAAACGCACAAAATCTGCTGCTATGATTCTTTCTTCCGTTTTCATGAATAGCGGTAACTATGGAGTACCGATTATTTTATTTGCATATGGTGAAGAGGGCGTCCACTATGCCATTATTATGATGGTCATTCAGTCATTACTCATGAATACAGTCGGACTATATTATGCATCGAAAGGAAGTAGCACAGGAACGCATAGCCTTAAGGATTCTCTTCTAAAAATCTCTCGGATGCCCATTAATCATGCTGTCCTTCTCGGCATCATTGTAAAGATGACTGGTTTCAATGTCCCAGAATTTGTTATGCAAGCCGTCAATCTAGTTGCAGATGCTACGATTCCAACCATTATGATTGTACTCGGCATGCAGCTCGCTTCTCTCACTAGAGGAAGTGTCAGATGGAGCGATTTATCTACGATTTTTTCCATCAGAATGATTGTTTCTCCGATCATCGCTCTGTTTCTCACGATGTTACTTGGTTTAAACCCTCTACTTAGTAGCATTTTAGTCGTGCTTTCATCCATGCCAACTGCTGCTAACACAACAATGTATTCTCTTGAATTCAATACAGAACCGCAGCTTGTTTCATATAGTACGCTTTTAACGACTCTTGCCAGTATCCTTACCGTACCTTTTGTATTATGGTTAGTTGGCGCTGCTTAAATCTCATTCGCCGAATGTTTCCCAAGTAATTAGGTCATACTTATTAGTAAAATTCAATTACAGGGATGAGCCTATGATTTACATCTACCATGATTATGGCGGAACACATACCACATCACTAGCAGCTGCTTTTCATTTACAGCTTTTGAAGCCCTCTTCTCTTCCATTGACGAGTGAAGAAGTCCTTGCTGTGCCTTATTTTAACAAACTAACGAAAAAGGATGCAGGGCACCTTCTTTTCCACGGCCAAGATGCAGATGGGCATAAAGTGTTTACAATCGGCAAAAAGTCGTCAAAACTCATTGTGCCGGCCCTATACGACATGACAATGATGCTTTTTGAACATTTTCAAGTAGAGGATCAAATTATCCTCTCAAACACATCACCAACCGTACCGTTCGTTATGTCAATAGGAGGAGGCCTTTCTCGAGGGCTTGGCATCGATGCTCTCGGGGTGCCGCTCCTCATCAAAGGAGCTAAAAAGTGCAGTCCACTCATTTATGACCTTGTTGAGCATACGAAAAAACAAGCTCACCAAACGACGGATAAAGTACTTCTACTCGATAATAAGCTTTTTAAGATTTAGTTCTTCTTACGTTAACCCTTTTCAACGCGCGCTTCTTCATTCAACCGTTTTCCCGCTAAATCCAAAAAAACAGAGCAATTATAGCGAAAATAGGAAACCCCCGAGAGTATTACTCTCGGGGGTTTCTTCATTACAGCATTTGAACACTTTGTAGCAACGCTAAATAGCCTGATATGATAAACAAGACGCTCATTAGAAACGAAAAAAGTGGTGGCATCTTTTTCATAAACCCAGCAATCATCACCACTATAAACACTACTGCTAAAGTGCCAAGCAACAGTGCATTCCCGTTTACCACTAATTCAACAGAAGCACCTGGTGAAACTAAGCCGTTTGTAAATAGCTTAAACAGCGGAGATACACCTTCAAGGCTAATGAGAGAAGCAAGATTGTTTGGAGGTGAAGAGTGACTCATCGCACCGGTTGCGGCAAAAATGAGTAACACCACTACAGATTCTACTTTTGTCCACGGTCTAGGATCAAATACGCTGCTCTCTTTAAGCTTTTTCTTCATGATAACGCCATTCAGAAAGGCGTATCCAAGCAGTGGAACAATGAGCAAGTGTTTGATCAATAAGCTTTGACCGTAAGAAACCATCCAAGTATCAGGATAATCAGCTAATGGAATAACAAACTGCATCAACAACAGACCTGTGACCCCTACTACCGTGAAACAAAAGATTGCGGTTGGATGAAACCATTTCAAAAATCTCGTCCAGTTTGCCGCGTTTTTTGAAAACCAACTTATCACGAATAGCAATCCTACCCACGTAACAACAGCCGTAAAGTGTATCGTGTGAATAATGAATCCTTTAACTGGATGAAGAGAGCTTGAATGGCTCGCCCACCCAAGGCCAAAAATGAGAAACAGAAGAAGAACAAGACCGATGATTGGGTATCTCTTCTCCTGTCCATCATCAACAAAAAGGATATAAAGGCTTAAAATAATGGACAGTAGAACTGTAAAACTCCAGGCCTGCCCCACTTTAAATGTAACTAGTACCGAGGACAGTGCCTGTCTTATTCCATAGTCCTCATATAAATAAAGAAGTAAATCGAATATCGGCATGAAGGAAAAAAGCGCAATCCCTCCAGCAGCCAAAAGACGGATTTTTTTAGGAACATGAATCAACGGCTTTTTATTAGGAGAAATAAATGAGAAAAGATAATCCGCGATCAGTAGTGCGAAGCTAATATAAAGCAGCGCTTCACTGATCACTGTTAGAATCAACATGGATTATTTTTTTCTCCTCATCAACAAGACACTTCCAATGAGTACGATGACTAGGACAGCAATAACGATTCCAATTACCGCCCCGTTAGAACTTTCCTCTTCAGCCGTATCTGCCTTTGTTTCTTCTTTATCCGCTTGTACTTGTGTATCTTTTTCTTCTGAATCGTCTGTTGCTTCTTCAGAAGTTGACTCTTCTTCCGCCAGTTCAGATTCAGGCGCGTCTACTGAAAAAGAAAACGTTCCTTCAATCGGATGTCCATCAACTCCGATGATTTTCCACGTCGCTTCATAATCTCCGTTTTCAATGGGCTGATCAAACGTCCCAGTCATCGTATTGTTTTCAACAGTGATGTTATCAACAGCTACCGTTTGACCACTTGCATTTTGTAATTCAAATGAGCTTGTTTCCTCAATTTCTGTTTCAAACGTGAGCGTTACTTTGTTTAACTCCTCTGTGATCGTACTTCCATCCTCTGGGTTAGAACTTTCTATTCCAGTATGGGCGTAAGTTAAATTCCCAAACGTTAGTAGACATGCAATCGTTAATACGACTATTTTTTTCATATCGATCCTCCATTGTTTATTTCTGTGAGCAGCATGATTTATCCGAATCAGATAGAAATCACATGATGAAATATGTGAATACCATCACATTCCTCAACAGCATAGTTCCATTATGAAAAACACCTAAGTTGATTTCAATGCCAACTTGGAGACAGTTTTGGATATTCCATGAACTTTCCCAGCAAGAATAGAAACAATATTCACACTAAAGTCAAGACAGAGTTTCTGCCTTGACATTTGTACTTTTGATCGGTTTTTAATTGTAGTTTTTGATTAAAAAAACATTCGGGTCATGGCTACTATTTAGCCAGTTCTGTGTTGGACCTCATACTCGTTCGTTTGACCATAATAACGCCAACAAGAAGGACAGCAAAGAGTAGCATCACACTTGAGCCTACGATCACGCTAAATCGTATCGATATGAGTTCTGCAGCTATACCGCAGCCGACCATCACAACGATCACAAAAACCGACTCAATCCATTCGAACAAACTGCCAATCCTCCCCATGACGTCAACGGGAATATTGTTTTGATAAAAAGTGTAGAAACCAGTATTCATGAAAGAAAGAGAAAAGGAAAGAACAAAGCAGCCGATCGCAGCTAACTGAAAGGACGACGATAAAGCAAATACTAGATAACCAACGGAAAGCACGATCGCTCCGCCTCCTATTAAGGAAAGCGGTTCTCCCTTTTCTGCCATAACGGCATTGAGAATGGCTCCTAGTAGAACTCCAATTCCAGCAATGCTTACGAGAAATCCATATTCCGTGTTTGCCAGATGAAGAACATCTGTAGCGAAGCTTGCTTCAAGGGAATCTACTCCCCAGCTCATGATGCCAACTGCACTCACTAGAAAGTAAATCAAAATAACAAATATCGCATTTCGGCTAAACGTGTAGACAATGCGCCAATCTTCTTTCATGATTTGAAATGAAATCGTACCTGAGCGATTCATGCTTCCTGTTTCTACATCAGGTAGCAATAAAAACAGCAGGCCAGCAAGGAATAGTGCTCCAGCGTTAAGGTTAATGGCATTGGTTGGCGTTCCGATGATAAATAACACACCAGCAATCGCTGGTCCGATGACAAATGCACCTGAATCGACCAAACTACGAAGGGAATTAAAACGGATGCGCCTTTCTTTCGGAACAAGCTTCGTCATGTATGTCATTGATGTTGGATGAAAAATCGAGCTACCCATGTTAATCAGAAAAACAAGCGCATAAATCGCCCATAAACTAGAGAGTAGTGGGAGAAGAAACATGACCAATGCCTGCGCAATGTTCACCAAAATCATAAGCCTTCGTTTGTTCATGCGATCAATCAAGCTGCCCGCCCATGGATTTGTGAACAGCGTTGCTAGCGGCTTAAGTAAATATAGGCCAGTTACAGCGAGGGCTGAACCTGTTTGATCTAATAGGATGAGATTCAGGGCAATATGATAAACCCATCCGCCGATATTTGTAAACCCCATTGATAGAAGCAACAGTAGGTCGTTCTTTTGAATAGCACTAAAACGCTTCATGACAAATCAGCTCCGTTCGCGATAAGTTTTTGAACCAATAAAAAATCTCACCCCCAGGACGTTTAGTCCCGGGGGCGAGATTGCTTATCGCGGTGCCACCCCGGTTCAGTCATGTGTCGCCACATGACTCTTATCAGGTACGGCAGAAGCTGCTTATACCATAGCTCGTTAACGGGAGCTCCCGTTACACCATCGCCACGTTCGGTTCCGATGTAAAGCTCAGAGGTTTGGTTCAATGATGTTACCTTAACTCCTTTTCAGCTATCGGAGCTCTCTGTGTAAGGCCTCATCATCTACTCTTCTCATCATCGCTCTTGATTTTGTTATATAATACCAGGACGTTTACCCGGTGTAAATGCTTAACCTCTAATTTTATTTAAAATCATCCGCTGCTCCACAGACGCAACCGATCTTCTAGTCGCTGCCACTGTGTCTGGATTAATGCTTATGCTATCAATGCCCTCTTGAATGAGGAACTCCGTGAATTCAGGGTAAGTCGACGGCCCCTGTCCACAAATCGAGACGGTTTTACCATACTTATGCGCCCCGTGAATCAGCTGTTTAATCGCTCGTTTTACAGAAGGGTTGCGCTCATCAAAGTAGCCCATGCTGTTTAAAATACCAGAATCACGGTCAGATCCTAGAATAAGCTGTGTTAAATCATTGCTTCCGATGCTGAAGCCATCCACAAGCTGTGCGAATTCCTCCGCTTCAAAAATGACAGATGGCACTTCCGCCATAATCCAAATCTTAAATTCTTGATTTTGAATTAGTCCTTCTTCTGCCATAATCTTCTTCACTTTCTCGACTTCCCACGTTGTGCGAACGAACGGAAGCATCGTCCAAACGTTTATTAAACCATACTCATCACGAACTTTTTTAATCGCTCGACATTCTAGACGAAAGCCTTCTTCGTATTGAGGTGAGATGTAACGAGACACCCCGCGCCAACCGATCATCGGGTTTGCTTCAACTGGCTCTACTTCATCTCCACCAATGAGTCCTCGAAATTCGTTAGAGCGGAAGTCACTCAAGCGAACGACCATTGGCTTTGGATAGATATCCTGCGCCACCTTCGTGATTCCTTCGGACATTTTTTCAATAAACATCTCTTCCTGTCCGGTTTTTAACAAATGCATCGGGTGAATACCGATATTTGAAAAGATAAATTCCGTTCGCATTAAGCCAATGCCATCAAACGGCAAGTGTTTGTATTTGTTAATCAGATCTGGCTCGCCAAGATTCATATAAACTTTTGTTCCGGTAATCGGTGCAAGCTGATGAAGAAGCGCTTCATTGAAGCCATCGTTATTTTGAATCACTTCGTTCGTCGCTTTTTTCTTTTTCACTGGTTCAGCATCTTCTAGAATGCCTTCATACACAACTCCACGAGTCGCATCAACCGTTACTTCCATGCCATCCATTAACACATCTGTCGCAATTGAAGAGCCTACAATACACGGAATACCAAATTCCCGAGAGACGATAGCAGCATGACACGTACGTCCACCTTCATCTGTCACGAGGGCCGCTGCTTTTTTCATAGCAGGGATCATATCAGGATTGGTCATAATCGTCACAAGAATATCACCTTCTTCAACAAGAGAAACTTCACTAATATCTTTAATTTTGCGGACTTTTCCACTCGCAGACCCAGGTGAAGCAGCTAATCCTCGAACGAGCATCTTCTTTGGTGTTTCTACCTTTTCAACCACTTTTGTTTCCTCCTCTTTAAGCGTTGTTATTGGACGAGCTTGTAGAATGTAGAGTTCATTTGTTTGGCAGTCAAGACCCCACTCAATATCCTGCGGCGTTTGATACAGTTCTTCAATTCGAACCGCGTCGCGTGAAAGATGAGCGATTTCAGCTTGTGTTAAGCACTGTTGGTTCACGTGTTCCTCACCTAAATATTCTTTCACCGCCACCGTATCCGTTCCGATTGCGTTTGCTTTCTTTACGACTAGCACTTTCTTTTCGGCTACGTGCTTTTCGATTAATTTAAACGATCTTTTATCAACGATATACTCATCTGGTGAAACCATCCCAGACACAACCGCTTCCCCAAGTCCCCAACTCGCATTTATCATCATCTGCTCTCGTTCACCTGTAATCGGATTCGCTGTAAAAATAACACCTGATTTTTCACTATTCACCATCAATTGAACAACCGCACAAAGGGAGACATCAAAATGGTTGAACTGCTGTTTTTCGCGATAGTAAATGGCTCGTGCAGTCCATAAGGATGCCCAGCATTTCTTAATGTGATAAAGAAGCGCAGTGATTCCAGAAATCTCAAGATATGTATCCTGTTGCCCTGCAAAAGACGCTTCCGGAAGATCTTCAGCTGTTGCCGAGCTGCGCACAGCGACGAACGGATCCTCTACGTCAAGATCCTGACTAAACGCTGCATAGGCATTTCGAATTTCGACTTCCAACGACTCAAGCATATCCGTCTGCAAAATCCATTCTCTAATTTCAGCACTTACTTCATTGAGCTGATCATTATTTTCATAATCAAGCGTTTTCATTTTTTGAAGAATGGATTGGTCGAGTTCTCGTTCCGTAATAAACGCTGTATAGGCTTCAGCCGTTACACAGAAACCAGGCGGTACGTGCACACCACTCTGTGTGAGCTCTCCTAGATTGGCCCCTTTTCCTCCAACAAGGGCAATATCCTCTTTTCCAATTTCATGAAACCAACGAATTGCACTTTGCTCCACCATTTACCGATCGCCTCCCTACTAGATTCGATTTTTAGAATAACACATTAATTAAATTATGTCATACTATTTATTTTTAAAAGTTAATAATGATGAACCTTTAATAAAATGTTTTTATTTTTGTCATTATTTCTCTTTTAAACGAAAATTGTCCCTCCTTTCCTTTGTAAACCTTAACAATTTCTTAACTTCTCTTTGTGAAATCCCACAAACGCCCTGATTTTCTTGTATACTTTTAATCAGACGGTAAGAAACAAGTAATGAGACTAAGAAAGGAGTGGTAGAAGATGAATACCGATCGTGAAAGTCATAACCCTTTTCAGGGGCCATTCCGTACATTAGAAGATTTAGCCGACTGCATTCGAGAAAACCTCGGCTGCCCGGTTACGATAGAAGATTCGGATCATCGCATTCTCGCCTATAGTTCGCATGATGAAAATGTGGATCCTGCGCGTATTGCCACCATCATGAAGCGGAAAGTACCGGAAGAAGTGATCAAAAGCCTCTGGAAAAAAGGCGTCATTCCACAGCTTTTTGAAAGTGATGATCCTGTAATTATCCCGGCAATTCCAGAGGTGGGGCTTGGTCAACGAGTGGCCATTTCAGTTCGAAAAAATGAGGAACTTCTCGGTTTTATTTGGGCCCAATTGAATTGGGAAGTCACACAGGAGGAACTAGCCCTTCTTAAGAAAGCAGCAAAAGTCGTTAAGAACCAGATATTAAAATTGGACATCAAGAAGCGCCAGTCGGAAGAAGGACATCGCGAGTTTTTCTGGAAACTACTCACTGGTCACTATACAAAAGAAGAGGATCTTCAAAAGCAAGCATCCATGTATCAGCTTAAATTGACTGGTGAGATGGCGATCGTCATTTTTGAATTTAGGGATGAAATTCAACAATCACTAGAGAGACATATGAATTATTACATTCAAGCTTCCCATCAAATTGAGCTAATCTATAGTACCCTTGATCAAAACCAGCTCATTTTGCTTGTTCGTCCCTCAGATCAGCACCATTCAGCTGATCAGCTTAGTCATTTTGTTCAAATTTTTGTTGGAAAAATTAGTAATCGCCTCGGTGTGGATACGTTAAAAGGGGGAGCCGGAACGCTCTATCAAAGCCCTCTTTCAATTAAAGACAGCTATCGTGAAGCCCTGCATGTGCTTTCGGTTAAAGAACGTTTTAAAGAAGAAGTGAAAGCCATCTACAGCTATCAGGAGCTTGGCATTTATCAATTCATAGACCTCCTCTATAAAGAGCGTCAGTTTGTTCAAAACATCTATATCGAAAAACTAAAGCACTATGATCGCCTTCATCATACGCAGCTACTGGAAACGCTTGAGACTTATCTGCAACACGATAGCAATGTGAAAGTTGCCGCTCAAGTCCTCCATGTTCATACAAATACGTTGAATTATCGCCTGAGACGCATTGCTGACGTGGCAAACCTTGATTTAAAAGACGCGAATCAAAAAGTGACCCTTTTTCTCGATTTAAAAATCGAACAATTGAAATCATAGGGTGTTTGTGTAATTACACAAACACCCTCTTTCTTTTTCTCTTATTTTCACAATGTGAAATGAAAAAAGGACGTCTATAATCGGAGGTACTTGATCATAAACAATGTCTAAGGGGATGAAATCATGTATATTGGTATTCCAAAGGAAATTAAAAATAATGAGAATCGCGTAGCCATCACACCAGCAGGCGTTATCGCACTAACAAAGGCTGGTCATCACGTAACGGTTGAAACAGAAGCAGGAATTGGAAGCGGTTTCGAGGATATGGACTATCGCGAAGCTGGCGCTACAATCGCGACGGATGCTGCATCCGTTTGGAATCAAGAAATGGTGATGAAAGTAAAAGAACCACTATCTTCTGAATATGCTTATTTCCGCGAAGGACTTATTCTTTTCACTTACCTTCACTTAGCAGCAGAACCTGAATTAACAAAAGCGCTGAAAGACAGCGGCGTCACCGCAATCGCTTATGAAACAGTTGTCGATCGTGGCACACTGCCACTTCTTACCCCAATGAGTGAAGTAGCAGGTCGTATGGCTTCCCAAATCGGCGCACAAATTCTTGAAAAACCAAAAGGCGGAAAAGGCATTCTGCTGGGCGGCGTTCCGGGCGTAAAACGTGGCAAAGTAACGATTATCGGTGGTGGTGTTGTTGGCACAAACGCTGCTAAAATCGCCATGGGTCTAGGAGCAGACGTAACGATTCTTGACTTAAGCGCTGAACGCCTTCGTCAGCTTGATGACATTTTCGGAAATGCGATTAACACGCTTATGTCGAATCCACTTAACATCGCTCAAGCGGTTAAGGAAGCAGATCTTGTTGTAGGAGCGGTATTAATTCCAGGAGCAAAAGCACCGAAGCTTGTGACAGAAGAAATGGTGAAGAGCATGACACCAGGATCTGTTCTTGTTGATGTTGCGATTGACCAGGGTGGAATCATCGAAACAGTTGATCACATTACAACCCACGATAACCCAACATACGAGAAGCACGGCGTTGTGCATTACGCGGTAGCCAACATGCCAGGTGCTGTTCCTAGAACGTCTACGATCGCTTTAACAAACGTGACGATTCCATATGCGCTTCAAATTGCAAATAAAGGCGCAACAGCTGCAATTCAAAGCAATCCAGCTCTTGAAAAAGGATTGAACGTAGCGAACGGCTCGATCACGTATGAAGCTGTAGCAAGAGATCTTGGATATGAGTATGTTTCAGCAAACGATGCTTTGCTTGGAGCTCACGCTTAATATAAACGTCACACCGAAAAGAGCCAGGAAGCATAGCATGCTTCCTGGCTCTTTTTTTCTATTAAAGGTGTCGATCAAATGAATCAAACGATACTCTACGTCGTTAAGCTAAATAACTCGATCGACTTCCTTCATACTGTCCAAATTGATAGCGATTGAGGAGTTTATCAAGCTCTTGACTAGCCATAATGGTTTGTTTATGTGTAAATCCATGTGCTAACACTTTTGATGTTAAAACCACTTTTTTCTGATCAATGAGAGCTAGAAGATTTGATCGTGTGTAACATTGTATAGGCAATTTCAACGCTTCCCTTCCTTCATGAATGTAGTAGAAACAGAAGTAGATTTAAAGAGTGTTCTCTAATTGGATCGTAAGGAGTGGCTGAACATTGTTATCCTAAGCAACCCTACAATTATTTGATCAACTTATGTATCCAACGCGATCGAAGTCGTTCATGTTTTACAGTCCATGTTATAGTTTACTATATTTTGTAAAAAAAGGATAGGAGAAAGTTTGAGAAATTTTCGATCATTTACTAGCACGCACTCGATCTAAAACTCCTTTTAGACATCAGCAATCCTCCATTTCAGCAATCGTTTTAACGAACTGCCGAAAGAAGTCTCCCTCTTCAAGCGTGTGAAGGGCGTAGCCCAGCGGTAAGGGGGAGATGAATTTCGGTTGGGGGACAGCTCACAAGTTTCTGCCTTCTTGTCTCCATATGGTATAATCAGTCTTATTACGTATGAGGACTGATATAAAAGTGAATTTAGATAGTAATAACCATTCAGTGTTCTTGATGTATTACCATTTGGTATTGGTTGTGAAATATAGAAGGAAAGTCATTGATGACACCATTTCAGCTTATTCGAAGGAAAAGTTTGTATCCTTGGGTGAGAAATACAACATCACACTGGTCGAATGGAACCACGATTTTGACCACGTTCATATTCTGTTCAAAGCCCATCCTAATACCGAACTATCAAAGTTTATAAATGCCTATAAAAGTGCCAGCTCAAGACTGATCAAAAAAGAATTTCCTTTTGTGCGAAAGAAACTATGGAAAGAAATGTTTTGGTCAAGAAGTTTTTGTTTGTTGACCACTGGTGGTTCGCCTATTGAGGTGGTTAAAAAATACATCGAAAATCAAGGGGTAAAGTGAGGTGATTTGATATGGCTAAACAGAATAAAGCATACAAATTCAGAATATATCCAACAGATGAACAGTCTTTGATGATCCGTAAAACCTTTGGTTGTGTTCGCTTTGTTTACAACAAAATGTTAGCTGAACGAAAAGAAGCCTATGAAAACCTAAAAGATGATAAAGAAGCATTGAAATCCGTAAAACACCCTACCCCTGCCAAGTACAAAAAAGAGTATGAATGGCTAAAGGAAGTAGACTCACTAGCATTGGCAAACGCACAATTAAATTTAGATAAGGCATATAAAGCCTTCTTCAAAGGGAATGCCAAGTTTCCGAAATTCAAAAGCAAGCGACACAGACAAAGCTACACAACAAATGTCGTAAACGGTAATATCGAGTTGTTGGATGGTCATATCAAGTTACCTAAACTAAAAAAGGTCAAAATCAAACAACATCGAGAAATACCTTTCGTGCACAAAATCAAATCTTGCACCCTATCGATCACGGCATCAGGAAAATACTATCTTTCTATTCTGACAGAGTATGAGAAGGAAATCGAGACCAAAGAAATCAAAGAAGTAATTGGGTTAGATTTTGCGATGGATGGGTTGTTTGTTGATAGTGAGGGTGAGAAAGCCAATTACCCTAAATTTTATCGCCAAATGCTTGATAAATTAGCAAAAGAACAGCGCAAACTTTCTCGAAAAAAGAAAGGCTCTTCGAATTGGAATAAGCAACGTATCAGAGTTGCCAAAATCCAAGAGAAAGTCGCCAATCAACGCAAAAACTTTCTTCACCATACATCCAAAAAATTAGTGACTCATTTTGATGCTGTAGTGATGGAAGATTTGGATATGAAAGGGATGTCGCAAGCATTAAAGTTTGGAAAAAGTGTTGCCGATAATGGTTGGGGAATGTTTACCTCTTTCTTACAATACAAACTAAAAGAACAAGGGAAACAACTTATCAAAATAGACAAATGGTTCCCATCCACAAAAACTTGCTCGAAATGTGGTTCAGTAAAAGAAATCAAACTATCAGAGCGAACTTATCAGTGCACGTGTGGTCTAAATATCGATAGAGATTACAATTCAGCACTTAATATCAAAAAAGAAGGCATTCGCTTATTAGCAAGTGCCTGATAAAAAGATAAACTTTTGGAACAAGAGGGTTAGCTTGGTCAATTTCGTCAGCTGATAAAAGTGGCGATTACCCAAGAAGCCCCCACTTCAAGCAACCCGTTAGGGTGGTAAGTGGTGGGAGTAGTTCACTTGCTACGGTTTCGCCAGCTTTAATAGTCGCTTGTTCTTTTAAATTTGGATGTAAATGGACTTTATCCTTTTCAAACAAGAGTACCACAGTAGAGCCAAAACGAAAAAAACCGATTTCTTCTCCTTTTTTCACTTGAGATGCAGGGTGTGTTAATTCGATCGTATTGACCCACATCGCTCCCACTTTTACGAGAGCAAGAAACATACCATCTTCTTGTTTCAATTCTGACACAATGCGGTAGTTTGTCGAGAGTGGTGACTTTCCTAGAGTCAAACCCATTTGATTGACTGGAAAGGACTTTCCACCAAGCTCATACTGTTTTCCTATAGTAGCATCAGTAGGAGCGTGGATGCGATGATAATCTTTTGGACTAAGGTACAACACAAGGAAGAGCCCATGCCTGTAACGAGCAATCATTTCATCATCCTGCAGTAAGTCCTCAATTGAATAGGATATCCCTTTCACCTTAATTAACGTATCATCCACCTCACCAAATTGTTCCAATTTCGCATCTACAGGACTGGCAATATCTCTTCCATGAAAAGAACGCGAGCCAGATTTAAGTCTTCTGATAAAAAATGCTTCTAATGACGGAAACTCCTTCAACTGTTGGTCCAGCTCGTCTGTTTGGATGTTAAATATTTTCACGTAGAGAGGAATCAACCTCCTGCTGAATGACGTTCGGCTCATTTTATGAAGCAGTCGGCCTAAACTCCTGGCATTCAGCATACCAATCATTCCTCGGTACAAAGTCTTTTTCACTTTTCCCTCCCCCTCTAAATCTTTGCTTCTTTTGTTTATAAACTACCCTATTTTCATCTCATTAATAGTGTTAAAAAAAGGTGAAGCTAAGGATGATAGATCAACAAAAAAGGTCGCCATTTTTCATGGCGACCTCTCCCGTATGTATAGATGTATGTTTGTATGACTTCACCAAAGCGGTTCTTCTTCATTACTTAACGAATAGTAATATGGAGACAGAAGAAGAATCAGCACAAGAATCACAAATGAAAAACCTAAATAAAACCACAATGATAGGTTGTAGATCGATGTAATCCCTAATGGAATCAAAACGAGCATAGATGTATAACTAGATCTTTTTCGCGATTTTGCAGAAAGAAATTGTTTTTCATGACAGTTAGGACATATCGCCTTTTGACGATAAACGAGCCGCATCGCTTCCCTCCACCGCCACGTGTAGCCACAATGCGTACAGGTTGGCATGCTTCATTCTCCTTCCTTAATCTTTTTCACATGAGAAGCTCCAATGAAAAGCTAGGATATCCTTTTCCAAGTTCACTTCTCCTCCTATCTTTTCACATCCATCCACTGCCGTTTCAATCACTTGATGGTTGAAGTAGGAGGGGACGCCTATTAGAAAACATATTCCTACTGGAATCAAAAGCCATAAAAAAATCCATTTTCTCGAACCGTTTTTACTTTTCATTTAAATAGTCCTCATAGTGGTTCGCCATCTTTTCGATCTTCTCCTCATGAGTTGTGATAAACTCTCTGACGATTTCCTCGTTCATCAGCTCATCCTCACTAGGAAGATCAGTAAATTCATCTGAAAGGACCATTCTTATCTCATCTCGCGTCATACTCATCGTTTCTTCTTGAACATGAAACTCATAACCTCTTGCATGTGGGACAAGTAAATTGAGATAAATCGCATTATAAAACAGCGTTTCCTCTCTATTTTGGTTGCCCGAGAACCAATAGTTTTGAAAAGCTTCCTCCGAAATGTTGCCTTTTGCTTCATAAGTCACAGCAATCTTTTCATCTGATAGATTTAACGTTCCTACTGTTTCCCCACCTGGCAAGTGACTCAGTAACGCAAGAACATCGGAATTATTTCCTACATATGTACCGCTATCGTTTAATAGAGATGATGACTGAACGTCACCAACCGTTTTAATCGCTTGATTGCTCGCTTCCCCGCTTGAACAGCCAGCTGCTAAGAGAAAAATAAACATTAACATTAGCCATTGACCTTTCTTCATCGAATCCCTCCATATTACTCTCTACTACTATCTACGAAAAACATAGCATGAAGTTTCATAGAATGAAAAAAAAGGTAGCTCAAGCTACCTTTACGGCATTTTCTCCATATCCATATGCAGGGCATTCCACCGGTGACCATCTAAATCAATAAACCCCATCCCATAGAGCCAGCCATCCGTTAACCCTGGTTTTGCGAAAATTGTTCCACCCGCTCGTTCAACCTTGTCCACCAATTCATCGACCTCTTCCCGACTCTCGGCTCCGATTGAGAAAAGAACTTCTGTCCCGTTCCTTAAATCAGCTACCTGATGATGCGCAAATGTTTCAAATCTGGCCGCAGGAAAGAGCATCACTTTCGATCCCTCCACAGCAACCTGCACCCCATCTCCAATCGATTGCACTGAAAAACCAATGTCGTGAAAAAAAGCTTTCGACTTTTCCAAATCCTTTACAGGCAAGTTCATCCAAAGCTCGGTTGCCATTAACGTACCTCCTTCTGCCGTTTCTTAACTTGATCTGAATGGAACGGAGAATCTTTCACTTCATTAACAACACTAAATGGATTTCCATCAAGGTCATAAAAGTCGAAACAGGTCATCCCTCCAAACGTTTCCATTTCAGAGGTTTTAACCCCTTCACATTTTAAATCGTGGTAAAAGGCATAAATGTCATCTACAAGAAAATTAAAGTAACTATTCTTTTGTTCGTTTTGCACGCGAAACTCCGCCGGTTGGCTTGTCTCAACCTGAACAAGACCAAGCTGAGTTGGACCGTTCGGAAAGTAGAAGCCCGCTCCCTTGCCAACGCCTTCTCCCCAGCCCTCGATTTTCTTAACGCCGAGATTTTCTTCATACCATGCCGTTGCCTTTTCAAGATCTGTAACTGGAATAAATACGCTACCTATACGAATCATCACATCATCTCCTTTGATTTATCCTGAATGGTGTCCAACAGATCCACCTCAATCTGTTCAGTATCTTCATAATGATAAAAGCGTTCAAGGTGCCAGGCGCCTAATTTCCTCTTTGAACCGCTCTTTTCGATCCAATGGTGAAGTTCTTCATACGTATGTAAAATATTCTTGTTCGATCCCTGATGCTTCATCACCGCATAGCTTTGAGAAGGAACTGTTATTGCAACCATCCCATCAGGAACATTCTCTATTTTTTTGACTTGGTAGCAAACCCAATATCCCTCCTCTTCTTCAGAAGAAGTCTCTACGACAAAGGCACCAATTTGATAAGGGAGATTTAAGACATGGGCAATCTCTTTTTTTCTTTCATCCAACTGTTTCGCCACTAACGGAATCTTCAATACATACGCTTCTCCCGGACAGCGAACTCTTATGCCGACAAGATGAAGCTGACCCAACGTTTCGATGTGAACATTACGTTCCATCAATTCGCCGGCTCCTCATTAATCGGATCTGGGACAAGATAACGTTCTTTGAATTCCGGACTGATTTCACTCCAAACATCAAACATGTTGCCATCGAGATCATAGAAAACAAAGTTTCTACCAGCATGTCCTCTGTTTTCTAATTCACCAACCTTCATCTTTTTTGCCACAAATTCTTCTCGAAGCATTTCAAGCTCCTGAAGACCGTCCACTTCAAACGTTAATGAAAAGTGTTCTTTTCCTTCATGGTTGAAAAAATTCGCACATTCCGTTTCTTGGGCTTTAACTAGAAAAAAGCTTTGATTCGCCATATTTAAAATCGCTTTATCCTGATCTTGATAGCTAAGCTCCGCATGTAGATTCGAAACATACCAATCTGTAGCTTGTTCAACATTGGAAACTGGTAAATAAGTCGAACCAATTCGAAGCAATGACTGCTTCATCCCATCATCTCCTTCATTCTTCCTTCTTTACTTTTCCATAAACATGGATGAAATCCCTTCCATTTTTAATTAGAGGATAAAAGAAGATACTAAAAAAAACTTTGACAACCATAAGAAATTACTGTAAATTATCAAATGGACGAACGTTTATAATAAAAACAAAACGTATTATTCGTTTTTAGGAGTGATTGTCATGGAAAACGTGTTTGATTATGAAGATATCCAACTAATTCCCGCTAAATGTGTCGTAAACAGTCGATCCGAGTGTGATACTTCCGTTACACTTGGCAAGCATACATTTAAATTACCAGTTGTACCTGCGAATATGCAGACAATTATCGATGAAACCATTGCTGTTTCCCTAGCTGAGAAAGGCTATTTCTATGTAATGCATCGTTTTGAGCCAGAAAACCGAATTGCTTTTATTCAAGATATGAAGGCACGTGAACTAATCACATCGATTAGCGTTGGGGTAAAAGACGAGGAATACGCGTTTATCGAACAGCTAAAAGAACAGGGGCTTACTCCAGATTATATTACGATTGACATTGCGCACGGTCATTCAAATGCCGTCATTGAAATGATTGGGCACATTAAACGCCACTTACCAGAAAGCTTTGTCATTGCCGGAAATGTTGGTACACCGGAAGCAGTCCGCGAGCTGGAGCACGCTGGTGCCGACGCAACGAAGGTTGGAATTGGTCCAGGAAAAGTGTGTATTACAAAAATCAAAACCGGTTTTGGCACGGGAGGCTGGCAGTTAGCGGCACTTCGCTGGTGTGCAAAAGCAGCAACGAAGCCGATTATCGCAGATGGCGGCATTCGCACGCATGGCGATATCGCAAAATCCGTACGCTTTGGTGCTTCCATGGTCATGATCGGCTCACTTTTTGCAGGACATGAAGAATCTCCTGGTGAAACAGTTGAACGCGACGGCAAGCGATACAAAGAGTACTTTGGAATCAGCTTCTGAATTTCAAAAAGGCGAGAAGAAAAATGTGGAAGGCAAAAAAATGTTTGTGGAACACAAAGGGAGTCTTCAAGACACGCTTACTGAAATGGAACAGGATTTACAGTCAGCCATTTCATACTCTGGCGGAGATAAGCTAGAATCTATTCGTACAGTCGATTACGTTGTCGTAAAGAACTCTATATTCAATGGTGATAAGGTCTATTAAGAAGCGCAGCTGCAATCATGCAGCTGCTTTTTTCTATTCTGCTCGCATAGGATAAATGAACTACTTCTCTTCTTGATCGATGTGTAAAAAGATTCAACTTTCTTTTAATCAAAGGGATATTAATATGTAAGGCGAAGGTTTGTATAGAATATTCAGATAATATAACGGGAGGTGAGCTTGTCTAAACAACCTATTTAGGGAATAGGTGAATGGATCATACTAAAAAAGAGGAGCTGATGAATTGAAGCAAACATGGAAAACCGGTCTGATCATTTTACTGCTCACCCTCCTAGTCCTTCCCCCTTTATCATCAAACCAGAATGTAAGTGCTGATAAAACGAATAGTACTTTATCCACACAGCTGAATGAGATCCTCTCTGATGAACGTCTAGATGGGGCGATCGCCGGCATAAGCGTCCGATCAGCAAACTCTGGAGAAATGATTTATGAGAACTACGGTGAAACGCGCCTTACTCCAGCCTCGAATATGAAATTATTTACGGCTGGTGCTGCCCTTGAAACGTTGGGACCTGATTACCGTTTCACAACTGAACTTTTAACGGATGGCACAGTTAAAAACAAATTTTTGAAAGGGAACCTATATCTCAAAGGAAAAGGCGACCCTACTCTCCTCAAGGAAGATTTCGATGAACTCGCAAACTCGCTAAAAGAAAAAGGTATACATAAAATAAAAGGCGATTTGATTGGAGATAACAGCTGGTATGAAGATGAAGCTTTGTCTCAAGATCTCTCCTGGTCTGATGAAGATAACTACTATGGTGCCAAAGTTTCTGCCTTAACCGCTTCACCAAATGAGGATTATGATGCCGGTACGATTATCGTAGAAGCCTATCCGGGCAAGAACCCTGGAGACCCTGTTGATGTTCGTCTATCTCCTTCATCTGATGTCAACGTACAGAATCGCGCGAAAACGGTCAGTGCAGACGAGGATGCGGATTTAAGCATCACCCGTGAACATGGTTCAAATACGATCTTAGTTGAAGGAGACTACCTGTGGATGCATCGCGTAAGCGCGAGTGGATTGCAGTGTGGAACCCAGCGGAATATGCGCTTAGTTTAATGAAGCAATCTCTTAAAGAAGAGGGAATTCAATTTAAAGGCGACATGCTGCTTCAAAAAACACCTGATGACGCATCACTCCTCATTGAAAAGAAATCCATGCCGCTATCGGAGCTTCTTATTCCTTTCATGAAGCTAAGTAATAACGGCCACGCAGAACTATTAGTAAAAGAAATGGGAAAAGTGAAAAAGAAAGAAGGCAGCTGGGAAGCTGGATTGGAAGTGATGAACGATTTCCTGGAAGAGGTTGGATTGGATTCGGAGGAAATGCGACTAAGAGATGGATCGGGTATTTCCCACGTTTCGTTAATAAAACCAAATCAGCTGTCCGACTACCTGTACCGCATCCAAACGAAAAACTGGTTTGAAGAATTTCACTATTCACTTCCCATTGCGGGAGATGCCGATCGCTTTGAAGGCGGCACGCTTCGTTATCGCATGAGGGATACCGCTGCTGAACAAGTTGTTCATGCGAAAACGGGTTCCTTAACTGGCGTCTCTTCGCTTTCAGGTTATGTGGACAACAGCCTTGTTTTCTCCATTATGCTGAATCAATATGTTGAAGAGGATGACATTAAAGATATTGAAGATGAAGTTGCTGTTGTTTTGGCTAGTTATGCTGAGGAAAAACAGTAGATAAAAAAAAGGGAGACCACACCGGTCTCCCTTTACTGTTAGTTATGTTGACGAACAATTTGGGTTAATTGAACGCCACTTTTCGGCAAACTTGGCATTTCAGACATACTATACGAAAGATCTTGCTCCGGAACTTCAAAGGTTAGCTCATTTACGAAGTAGCTCAGCGTTTCTTTTAATACATCCAGCGTTAACCATTCTCCTGCACAACGATGGCCAATGTCGAACTCTCCGCCGCCTTGAGGAATAAAATCAAATGGGCTTCCCTGCCACGATTCAAATCGCTCTGGATTGAATTTATTTGGATCCTTCCACAAATCAGGATGATGATTGGTGCCATACAAATCAAGAAGAGTCAGTGTTTCTTCTTCAAATTCATAGCCCTCCCACGTAAAATCCTCTTTTACTCTCGCACCAGCAAAAGGAAAGAAAGGATAGTACCGGCGAACTTCCTGAATAAAGAATTGCGTCCCCTCTGCTTCCTTCCCACTTCTTAATGGCGGCACTTGTCCTGGATGCTCAATCATGGCTAGAACAGTGAAACTCATATAGACAGAGATCGCGACAATCGGGCGCAATAAATTTAGAAGTTCTACGGCTACAACATGCTTGTCTAACAACTCTCCGTTTAAATCACGGTGATTGGAAAACTGACTGAGGGCACGATGAGTTGGAGGATTCACCTCTCCATCCCTCACCTTTTGAACAAGCTCCTCCATCCACTCTTCCCCTGCATTTCGCGATTTCCGTCCTTTCCAGTATTCCGGCCCGATTGAAGCAGCAGATTCAAACATATCTGCAAGTTGATTTGTTCGCAGTTCAACCTCTTCATCTTCAAGGGGAACGCCTGTCCATTCACAAGCCACATGCGTTAAAACTTTCTTTGCCTCTTCATAGACGAGAATCTTCTCTTTCGTTTCCCATTGAGCCGCAAACGCATCTAAATGCTTCTTCGTTAATGTAGCTATTTCATGAAGCGCATCGCTCGTCATCAGTGACATAAACATCGCCTTCCGATGCTTATGTTCTTCCCCATCCAGTGCCTGAACGCCGTTTTCACCAAATAGTGTTTTTTGAACGTGTTTAGGAGCAGCCCCACTTCTCATAAATTTAGTATTGTCGTAAAAAAGTTCTGCTGCTTCTTTCCCAGTAAGACAGATCGTTTTCTCTCCCAGTACCTTCGTTTCAAAAATGTTAGAGTCATACTTATTGCTTCGATTAAGAATAAATTCATACCCTTCCCTCAATACACTTAACGTGTGATCTAACCCTTTATCTTTTGGCATGCTTTTATGGTTGGACATAGCGCTTCCTCCTAGGTACATGATTTCGCTACTGATCTCCCTATTATTTTCCACTTAAGTATCTGAACGAAACGTGAACTCCCGTGTAAAACGTAAACAAGAGAAGCAGAAAGCTGCTTCTCTTAATGTCGTTTATAATTCGCCGGTAAAGCAATTTGATCATAGTGATTGACTAACCTTTTTAAAGACGCCTCTAGCTCTTCCCCTTCCATTTCTTCTCCATGCCCCGTTATGGCTAGGATAGGATGTAAATCAGCAAGCTTAGCTACAGACTGTCTTGCATCTTCCCAATCCATCGTAAAGTACTTTGGAGGGCCGCTAATTTCCTTCTGCTGAAGAACCACCCGATACAAGGATTCTTGCTTCACGGTGACAAAGGCATCACCCGCAATCAAGACACCATCTTTTTTGCGGTAAAGAGAAATATGTCCAGGCGTATGTCCAGGTGTATGGACCCAGGTCCAGTCCTTCATGTACGGAATTTCACCATTGGCTGGTAGAGCAGACAGGTTAGGTGAAATGTCAATTCCATGATGGGGGTATAAGGGAGAAAGCTCGCTAACTAATCCACCGTCCGCTTTCGGATCTCCCTTTGGATAATCCAGTTCTCCACTCAAATAAGGAAGTTCGTTTTTGTGAGCATAAACCGGTACATCCCACTCTTCTAGCAAAGGCTCAAGTGACCCCACATGATCAAAGTGACCATGTGTCAATACAATCGCTTTAGGTTTTTTTGAATGTCCAAACCTTTCTGCAGCAACCTCCATAATGGCCTGCTTTGAATGAGGCATACCACAATCAATCAGCACCCACTCACCTGCATTGGTATCACCGTATAAACAAATATTTACAATCTGGTTCGTCCAATAATAAAGATCGCTACACACCTCTTGCCCCTTACCGTTATTCCTACTCGTAAACGGAAGATGAACGTTAGAAAAATCACTATCTAATGGTTTCAAAGTCGTTCCTCCTATTTTGCGCATAGTCCGATCTATTCAGTTTTTGACAGTTTAGATCAAACCATTCTCAATTGGAGTAAGCAATTCATTCCAGTCGCCTGTATAAATTCATCCGTAAAGCAGAAGATAAGCATTGTGTTTCTTCACTAAGGAAGCCAATTTTTTGCCATAGAAATCTCTCTCAAGGATTCTATTTAGAAGGAGTTCTGCTTTTTTCTGAAGCTTTTCGAAACGAAAAAGGAGGAATAAGGATGCAGCAACAAAGACCAAATCAACAAAATCAGGGAATGCCACATGCACAGCAGCCTATGCAAAACATGACCAACACCAATCATGGTGGCCACGAATTATTCGATGCTCATGAGGTGATTGCCGGCATCATCAATTTATTGGATCACTATCAAATGTACGAACAACATGTCCAGGATCCTGAATTAAAGAGCATCCTCCAACATCAATCTCAGTTCGTCACCACTATGTATAATACAATTGTTCAGAGCTTTCAAACCGGACAGGATCCAAGTGTTCCAACAGGACAATATACAATGCAACAATCGAATGAGGTTGTGTATGGCCTTAAACCATGCCAACCGAAAAAACCAAACCAGTCTGTCAATGACCTCTCTGACAAAGGGTTAACGGCTTATATGTTAGGTCACACAAAATCACTCGCTTCTTTATTCACAATGACCGCTCTTGAAATGACAAATCCCATTTTACGACGCTTAGTGAGCGACAGTGTACCAAACCTGGTTGAGTTAAGTTACGAAATTTTTCTTTACCAAAATAAGCATTCTTACTATCAAGTTCCTCAACTATCTCAACAGGATATGCAGCTCATGCTCCAAAGCTATGCGCCTGTACCAAGTCAAGGAACGCTCCATTAAAACACAAAAAGTTGGGCACAGCGCTCAACTTTTTTGTGTTTTAGCCAATATAAATTGATTTTGGCCAATAAATTTTGGATTTGGCCAATAACTTTCAGTTTTGGACAATATAACGATATTTTGGCAAATAAACGCTTCTCTGAAAAACGAACCTCACACAACCACGTCTACTTTCTCCCTCTAATCTCATATTTTGGTGTCGGTGGAGGCGCTTCCTTAGAAGGAGGCGTTCCTTTTTGATCTTTTATTTCAATTGGGGTGAATTCTTCCGGCATTTCTGGCAAATTTTTAAGGGGCAAATGATCATAATTTGCACCTATATTTAACTTACCACTTAACTCTTTAATTCCGAGCGCACCAAAGTTATTTTGGTATTCTAGCTTTTCAATAATGAGTTTCTCAATCGTTATATGCTCAACATGAAGCGAATCTCCTTCTTCCTTTTTCTTCACTTCTTCCTGTAGCTGAGCTACTTTTTTCTTCATCTCATCCATTTCTTTACTACCTGTGATTATAAATTTAAAAAAGGATTTCATCGCCATCGTAACACCCTATTCCTCATCACTTATGAATGGCCTTTTCCCTCTTCGCATATAGGTTAAAATAACCCCTCTTTTAATACCTATGTTGGGGTTGTCCAAAAATGAATGAAAAGGAGGAAAGAAGATGAAGTTCAAGTCCACCCAAATAAACATGCCTTATCTAAAAATCAATCAGATTAATAATTTGTCTAACCTATCGTTCTCTTCCACTCAACGAATCGGGGTCTACTCTTCTGTGAAAAAAAATCAGGGGTTCGGCGCTCATAATGCAGATCAGTGCGTCTTTGTGAATCCAGGTTATGTCGTAAATGACTCAGACCTTGATGATTCCACTGCTGTTAAGTAAATCGCTACCTACTTAATATTGATTTTATTCTGTTCCCTTTGAATCCGTGGATAAGTCACTTCTAATAGTCCTTCCTGAAAAACCGCGCTCACACTTGTTTCATCAGCAGGTTCTGGGAGTTCAATTGTTCGCTCAAACTGTCCATAAAACCGTTCCGTTTGAACGACTCGAATATCTTTGTTGTCCGATTTCACTATTCCTTTGATGATGATATGTCGACCGGAAATCGCAAGATCAAGATCTCCTTTTCTTACACCGGGGAGCTCAAACACAAGGACGATTTCATAGTTACTCATATAGATATCCACTTTTGGATACACGCTTTTCGAGGAAGGCTGCAAAGGATGAGATGGTTGCGGTTGTGTTTGGTTCCCCTTCCCCGTATCCGTAAATGGACTCATCATGTTTCCAGGGTGATCATTATCAAAGATACTCGACCAAAAATCATTTCCTTGAAAGCTTTTCGCCATTTCCATCCATTGTTTGAGGCGTTCAGGATCCAACATTCTCACCTCCCAATCCATTCGAAGCTCATAAAGTGATGAGGGAAACATATATTTCTAACCAGAGGAGGGGTTAAAAATTGAGTTCACCTTCTATAGTTATTAATATTTTCATGTTTAAGATTAATTCCTTTGAAAATGCTTCAGCGGTCAATGTAGGGCAAAACTTCCTGGCAGACTGGAATAACACAGATAAGAAAAATCAAGGTTATGGACAAAATTTTGGGGATGACAGCGGCTTCTTTGGAACAAGAAGTGTTGTCGATGATCGGGATGGAATTGATATGCCAAGCATAATGGATCCAAACGCACCCAAATACCTGTAAGACAGAGAGGATGAGGCAGCATGATCTTTGCACCTACTGTCATCAACTTGTTAGGCTTTAAAGTCAACATTGTGGAAAGGAATTCCATGATTAACTTTTCTGCAACCCAACAAGCCGACGTGTTCTTATCAACCAAACGAAACCAAGGATTTGGAGAGGAAAATGGTGATGTGACCGCTGTGTACATTCCAATCAGCTACGTCGTCGATGCCGATGTCAGTGATTCGAATTCCATTAAGAACAGTGTGGTTTAGAAAATCACTGATCACTAATAACCAATAAAAAGAGGAGAGGGATGACTGAATCATGCATCCCCTCCTCTTTTTTAGTTTTTCCGGCTGTTCCTTGACACTCTAAGCAACATTCTTCCCATCGAAAGGATCATCGCGCTCGTAATCCAAAGGATCAACATTGAACCAAAGCCAACTAATGCCCACCATGTGTTAATCTGATAGCCTCCTATTGTCACATACATAGGGACAAAAAGCATCGTTACAATGGCGAGTAAAGCAATAAGCGTTCCTGTATAATAATATGCTTTCACCTGGAAAAGATAGGCGAGTGGAAGGAAATGGAGACCAACAATTACCGCCATGATTGGGAAAAACCAATCAAAATGTCCAGTGGACTGACATACGTAGGCAGCTAAAAAGATAAGAAGAAATTCGGTTATAAAAACAAGATTGAACCACTTATACACATTCTTATTCGTGAATGAAGTCGTATTGGATAAGTTTCGAGAGGCCCTAATTAAGGCAACCCCAGAAAAAAATAAAGTAGCACCAATCAATATGGCTAAAAGCAACAACCATACCGAACGTAATTCCTGTAAACCGCCGATTCCCAACATCTGCCCACACCGTGCCAAAAAAAGCCATAAACATGACTCCTGAAGCCGTACCACGAACATCTGATTTTGAAACAGTGGTTTCCATTCCCCATGCTCCTCCCCGAAATTTATCAATCGCTCGCCTCCATTTAACCTTTACCATCCATATCTATAACTTAATACATTCTTTTGCTATAACTTTCCCTTAAACCTTCCGCAACCTTTTCTTCCGTCATTCCTGGTAAATTCGTATGCTCAGCTAAAATCTTTGCCGGTTTTGGCAATACTTCTTTAGTCGGCCATGACTCGTTATCCCAAAGTTTGGATCGCTTAAATGCTTTTGCACAATGAATAAAGCACTGCTCTACTTTTACAGCGATACCGAGAAGGGGTACTTTTCCACCTACATGCATTTCCTTAAGGACTTTTTCATCTTTAATGATCGTCGCCTGCCCGTTTATTCGTAACGTTTCTTCTAACCCAGGAATCAGAAAGATTAATCCAACGCTTGGATTTGAGAGAATGTTCAATATTGAGTCCAATCGCTTATTTCCAGGCCGTTCAGGTATAACGAGCCACTGATCATCCATAACTTGAACAAACCCAGGAGCATCTCCTCTTGGTGAACTATCGCAATTTCCTTCTGAATCTGATGTCGCCATCATGAGAAATGGCGACATCGCTAAGTAATTTCTACAGTTTTCATCTATATGAGAAATCACTTTATTCTTAGCCCTTTCACTCGGCTCCCCGACTAGCGTTCTCAACTCTTCCTTATTCGTAATGCAATTTTCTAATTCGAACTTTACCATGTTTGTCCCCCAAGTATGATTAATATCAGTCGAGCTATTTTCATGCTTCCCCACTAAATAGACTCAACTAATATATTCAACATCCAAAGACACGAACCCTCCTACAAACGATCTGAAGCAGCACCTTACAAAATGTCATTTATAAGTGACATTTTGTAAGGTGCTGCATAATATACTGAGAACAAGAAGAGGAGCTGATGCTTATTGAAAAACAAAAAAATAAAGATTGCTCGTGTGGAAGCTGATGTTTCTCAAGAAAAATTAGCAGCAATGGTTGGCGTGACAAGGCAAACGATTAATTTAATTGAAAGTGGCAACTATAACCCAAGCCTTAAATTGTGTACAGCGATATGCAAAGCCTTAAATAAAACGTTAGATGATTTATTCTGGGAGGAATGATCCATGAGTGTGGAAAAGCTCGTTAAGGAAACAAAATTAATGATTTGGGTGACGCTATTTGTTAGTTTAGTCCTTTTTGCCACCTGGGTAGCATTGGAAACAACAGGCACCTTTTTTATTAACAACAAAGCCTTTTTAGCGCTATCGCTAATTCCTTTCAGTGCAGCACTCGCAAGCTCTCTTAAACTGATGAAAATAAGAAAGCATCCTCAATGGATGGTTTCTGAGATTGATGAAAGACTTGTAGCCGAGAAGGATGAAGCCGAAGCGAAAACGTTGAAGTCTCTACAAGGGCTTTTGTTTTTATCCTATTTAGGATACACGTTTGTGAGCCCCGAAGAAATCTTTCAATCAATTGGATGGTGGAATCACACTTAGTGTGCTGCTTTTCTCCTTATTCGCTCCATTTCTTTTTCGACATCTTCTTAAAAGCTAACAAAGAGCTCTATTAAAAAACGGGAGTCTCATAATTGAGCTCCCTCCTTACATTTTCTGGATAAAGGTTGATAAAAATACAACAAAATGTAATTAGAGAAATCCTCTCATCCTAATCACTTTGCCGTGACGTATATATCCTATAAAATCCAAGTTTTCATAGAACCCTTTTTTTCTTTATTAAGGAACCCTTCCATGAAATATTTTTGTGCCTGAATATCTAGAGAGTTTTCCTCAAGAATTTCAATGTTAGAATTTGCAATTTCAAATTTACAATAAACGCATTTCCCTTGAAATAAAGAATACATGGAAAAGCTCCTATCACAATTCTGACATCGATCAATTAAATAGTTTTTGTGTTCTAGGCAGATATTAACTATACTTAAATTCCAAAAAAAGTTTGTGATGCAGTAGTTTTTTTATGCACATTGGACAGCATTTAACTATGTTTTTTTTAGTCAAAAACATAGTAGACTCATCCAGGTTAACTTGTAAATATTCAATAGTCTTGCATTTCAATAAGT
>NZ_JAIUKZ010000011.1 GCF_020165985.1 Bacillus sp. RAR_GA_16 | reverse complement strand
TTGGGAACATTGTGAGGAAGAAACAAGAAACATTTTTCAAAAATTGCAGAAGCTTGTGTACACTGTTCCAGTTTACGATCTTCATTTTCAAAAGAATAATACGTTCTGGGAGTTGATTTCTTAATGAAACGATACGTCCAAAATAAAAGTTATGATGTTACGAAACTTGATGATGAATATGTGGTTTTAAATACGGATAACTACACGGTTACGAAGTTGAATGAAGTGGGTGGATTTTGTTGGTCACTGTTGCATAAAGAACAAACGATTGATTCGATCCTGAAGGCCATACATGAAGAGTTCCCAGAAGATGAGCAGCCTAATGAGGGAGAAATTGAAGAGTTTATTATGGATCTTGTTCAGTGTGAATTAGTTCATCATGTTAGTTAATCAGGAAACCTTTTCTGTTTTAAAGCAATTAGTTCGGGAGAATGGCAGTCTTGAAATTCCTGCGAAAGGGAACAGTATGTTTCCTCTTATTCAGGAAGACGAATCTATGCCGGTTTGTTGAGTGGGAGCCTTCTTTATTCAAAATAGGAGATATTGCTCTTTTCTATTCTTTGTCAGGCCAGTTAGTGGGACATCGTTTGTGCCGTACAGAACGAATAGGTGAAAATTTCTATTATACGTTCAAAGGAGACACCAATCTCGGCACAGATGACCCGGTTCTTGATTCAGCTATTGTAGGGAAGCTTGTCTGCATTAAGAAAAAGAAATTCACCCTGCGCATGGATCATTTTTATGCTCGTTTATGGGGGAAGCTTATTCAATCTTTTCCATTTCTCTCAGGTTTGCTAAGGCACTACTTAAACAAACGGGTTCAACGAAATTAGTTGCTTTTTTGGAGTGAAGAAGATGGATCCATCTCATTATTTAAAAATAAAAATGTTATTTAAACAATATTTTTCAATGAAAGACTTTGTGAGAACGGCTAGAATGTTAAAACCCTTTGTTTTAAAACATAAGAGAGCTTATGTTATTTTATTGGGTTTAATGTTGCTGGATATTGCCTTAACGATTATGTTTGCCTGGTTTTTTGGAAACATCACAGATGCTGCGATCCAAAGTGATTTTGATAGAATACGATGGCTTGTTCCTGTAGGGGCAGGGTTAATTTTCATCAGTATCGTAGCTTCTTTCCTTGATATTTATTTTGAAACAGCGGCAACTAATGCAGTTAAACGAGATGTGAAAAACTATCTGTTTCATCATATTTTAAGATTGCCCCCATCAAGTGCTTCTAGTATGCATTCTGGTGAGCTTTTATCTCATTTTAGTAATGATGTTCATAACATTGATGGTGTCATCGGCTATAATCTGATTAATTTAATTCGTCTGCCACTCATTTACTTAGCTGTTTTTACTTTTCTAGTACAACTTAATTGGACTCTTTCTCTTATTAGTATCTTCATTGCTCCTGTTGCACTGATTGGAGGAGTCGTGTTTGGCCTTTTATTAAGGAAAAATGGTAGAAAGATTCATCATCTAGTTGGCAAAATTAGTACGCTACAAAATGAAACGTTTCATGGTTTTCAAGTTATTCGTGCTTTTACGCTCGAGAAATCAATTTATTCTAAGTATCGAAAGCAAAATGAAGATCTTTACGGACTTGAAGTCGAAAATGCAAAACTGCAGGGATGGTATTATGCTGGGGGACAATTGGTTGGTTCGCTGTCATTTATGATGAGTCTCTGTATTGGTGCTTATTACGTTTCAACTTCGGTAATGACGGTTGGTGCTCTTATTATGTTTATTAATCTCGTCAACCATCTCGTTTATCCATTAACAGGACTTGCTGGACAATGGGCGGGTTTCCAACGTTCCGTTTCAGCATTAGAGAGGGTTTTCAATGTATTAGATCAGCCTATTGATACGGATGAACTGTCAGGCCCATCTTCTCGTAGGAAAGATGTCGTCAATGCTATTCAATTTAAGAATATAACGTTTCAATACGATGATCATAAGAAAATATTTGAAGATTTTAACCTGACGATTCCAGCTGGCAAGGTCATTGCTCTTGTAGGACCAAGTGGTGCGGGAAAGACGACCTTATTCAATCTATTACAGGGTTTTTATCGTCCACAAAATGGGGGGATTCAGATTGATCAACAGGGGACAAGTGAGTATTCAATCTCTGAATTACGAAGTATGATTGCTCATGTACCTCAAGAAACGTTTTTATTTGGAGGATCCATTCAAGACAACCTGCAACTGGCTCGTCCTGGGATATCAGACATTGCAATGTTTCGGGCCGCAAGTCAAGCATGTATCCATGAGTTTATTTGTTCCTTACCTGATGGCTATCAAACGGAAATTGGTGAGCGAGGAGTAAAGCTATCTGGAGGTCAGAAACAAAGAATTTCTATTGCTAGAGCTATTTTAAAAGATTCTCCCATTCTTTTGTTGGATGAAGCAACATCAGCATTGGATAATGAAACGGAACATTACGTAAAAGAAGCATTAGATCAATTAATGGAAGGACGAACAACGATCGTGATTGCGCATCGACTTTCTACTGTTGAACATGCCGATCTCATTATTGTAATGGATGATGGAAAAGTTGTTCAAAGTGGAACACATGAACAATTACTTCGTAGCTGTCCCCTCTATCAAAAACTGAATGGTCATCACTTTTCTGAAGAAAAAACAGCAATTTCCTAGCACATGAAAGGGTGATTTTGACATTGGTGATTGAACTTTTTCGTTCTCTATATGACCATCAAGCTACTTTACCGACAGACGAAAATTTTTATGGAAAAGTGATGAACCTTGATCGACTCTCTTCTATTGCACCCCAACTTTATATGCTCTTGAAAGACCGAGGCCTTATTAATCAAACACCCTCTTTTTTTCAAGAGTACTTAAGAGAAGCTCATACTCAAACCCTTTTTAAGAATATTTTTATCAAGCATCAGACAGAAAAGATCATTCGAGCTCTCGATAAGATGGGTATTGAAGTCATTCCGTTAAAAGGGGTGTTTTTTTCAGAAAGTTACTTCGGTCACACTGGTGCGCGTCCAACATCTGATATTGATCTATTGGTCAATCGTTCAGATATTCATAAAGCAACAGACTGTATTAAGAAATTGGGTTTTTCTTTAGAAGAGGAAGCCTTACTTGGACACTTTCATTGTTCTTTAATCAAGGAACTACCAGGATCTCCGGTTCCAATCTGTGTTGAAGTCCATTGGGGTATTTTGAAAGAAGATACATCGACCCTTGAGGTTAAAGAGTTCTGGGAGGAGTCCACTCCGTTAGATGGGTATAACTTTGTTTATGAACTTTCTGCCTATCATACTTTTTATTTAATGTGTCTTCATGCATGGCGTCATAATTTTGATTCCTTTAAGTGTTATTTGGATCTTTTGCAAATGCTTTATGTGAGTGGTGAACACATTGATTTTTTGCGATTAAAGGACGATGCTCGGCAACATAAAACGTGGACGAGAGTTGTTCGGACGCTTTCTATTTTATATCAAACATTTCCTTTCATGAGGAAGGTCAGGCCTTTTCCTTATGAGCGTCGCGTCCGTTACGCTGCCTCAACGAAGACGACAGGGGCACTAAAATACGTGAACTTCATAGATTATCATTTATTGAGTTATGATTCTCCCAAACATGGTTTAATCGGTTTGTATACTGGAATGAAGGAACATGCTCCGATTCAGAAAGTGAAGAAGTAATTTTGGCTAAAGATTAGTTAACAACAAAAACGTCCAGTGTGAGAGCATTCTTGCATTGGACGTTTTTTTCTATTGTACCTACCAAAACAGCCCCTGCAGGATTTTTCCTGCAGGGGCTGTGAACGTCTATTTACATCATTAAGTCCGCTGGTGATTCATCAAAGTAGAGCCAGTGAAAATATTCTACTTCCGCATCTGACATCTTAAGAACGTCTTCTCTGTTCATTGTCGTTTTGTCGCACAAAAGATCAATAAATTGGTTTCGTGCTTGCTGGCTCATTGTAAATCCTCCCTGGTATTTTAAGCGGGTTTTTAATTTTGGTAACCGCTTTCAATTTGTTAATTCTATTATATATCTCATAATGAGATCATTCAAATACCGATTTGAGATATATCTCTAAAAACCGATGTGGTTTTGGTATGAAAATGAGCGGTGGTTCAGAGGAAATGAGTTAAAACAGGAATGCACGTTCTTGTTTTCTGGGAGGAATCTTTTGGGGAACGAAATAGGTCAGGAACTTTTGAAAGTTTTTTTGAAATCAAGAGTGCCTGTAAGACTGAACAAGCAGGAGTTACACCTATTTAATGGAAGTAGAAATGAGAGAAGAAAGGAAGTGGAGCACTTGAAGAAGGAAATTGAAAAAGAAGTGGAAAAACACGATCAGATGGCAGAGCTTTTATATGACTTTACCTTTGTTGGTGACCCCCAGCTATCGCCTGATGGAAGCTACGTTGTTTATGTAAAAAAAGTGATAAATGAGGAAAAAGAATATACCTCTAACCTCGTCATCGTGAACCGGGATACTCGAATTGAACATGATTGGACAGCCGCAGGTGGAGAAAAGAAAGACCATTCTCCGCGCTGGTCACCAGACGGGAAGACGATTGCCTTTGTTTCTGATCGATCAGGAGAAAATCAAATTTGGCTGATCTCAACGGATGGTGGTGAAGCACGCCAGCTAACCGATTTGAAGGGTGGCGTATCAGCTCCAGTTTGGAGGCCAGATGGTACTTCTTTGCTCATTTTAAGTAAAGATAAAAAAGAAGAAGAGAAAGAGAAGGGACGAAAGCCGCTTGTTGTAACTGACTTGCAGTATAAATCTGATGGTGTTGGATTCCTGGATGGGTATCATATGCAGGTTGTAATGATTGACGTACCTTCTGGTGGACAGAAAATCGAATGGCTAACGGATGCGCCTTTTAATCATTCCAACCTTAGCTGGTCACCAGATGGTCAAGCGATTGCTTATGTGCGAAATCGCTATGAAGAACAGGAATCTTATATGCGATCGGATCTATTCGTGCAACGATTAGGAGAAGATAAGGGAGAACCGAAGCAATTGAACAGTGAAGGAGGAAGTTTTGAAGCACCGAAGTGGTCACCGGATGGAAAGACGCTCTCCTTCATCGGGCATTTCTTTCTGCATGAGGGGGCTACTTTAAATAAAGTGTGGACTGTAGATGTAGAGAAGAACGAGTTTACGTGTTTAACAGAATCCGCAGATTTGGAGTGCTCGGATGTGTTAATTTCAGATATGCACTGGGGAGGCGCTTCGCCAGGGGCAGTATGGAATGAAGATGGAACGGAAGTCTATTTCTTAGCGAGTGAAAAAGGAAATACCGGAATTTACTGCGCTGACATGACTGGCACGGTTCGACAAATAACGGGTAGTGACAGGCACTTCTACGCTTTTCACTACTTACCGAAGACAAATGAAGCGGCTGTTGCGATTAGTGATCCTGTTCAGATTGGGGACATTTATACGCTTTCGTTTCATGATGATCGAGTCAATGAGGAGCGTATTTCTCAATCAAATGATGAAATTCTACAACGATTGGAGCTCGCGTCACCAGAAAGCTTTACCTACTCAGGGAAAGACGGTTTAGAAATTCAAGGTTGGATCATGCGACCAGCTGGGTTTAAAGAGGAAGGAAGATATCCTCTTATTCTCGAAATTCATGGTGGCCCACATATGATGTATGGAAATTCGTTTATGTTTGAATTTCAGCTTCTTGCATCGAAAGGGTATGTTGTTCTTTATACGAACCCTCGTGGTAGTCAGGGGTATGGGCAAGAGTTCGTTAACGGCTGTCGTGGCGATTATGGCGGTGGAGATTATGATGATATGATGGCAGGCGTTGATGTTTCTTTGAAGAATTATTCCTTCATCGATGAAGACCGGCTCTATGTAACAGGAGGTAGCTACGGAGGCTTTATGACAAACTGGATTGTTGGAAAAACGGATCGCTTTAAAGCAGCTGTAACACAACGATCGATTTCAAACTGGCAGAGCTTTTATGGGGTAAGTGACATCGGGTATTTCTTTACAAAGTGGGAAGTAGGAAGTGATCTCGATGAGAATCCGGACATACTGTGGCATCATTCTCCATTAAAATACGTTGATCAGATTGAAACACCACTTCTGATTCTGCATAGTGAGAACGATCATCGCTGCCCCATTGAGCAGGGAGAGCAGTTGTATATCGCGCTGAAACATCGTGGAAAGGATACGATGTTTGTGAGATTCCCAGATTCAGACCATCATTTATCTCGTAGTGGACATCCAGAGCTGCGGGTCGAAAGGCTAAAGCATCTCGGTAACTGGTTCGATCAACACGGAGGTGGCGATTCGACAAATACCGGGCAGTGACAGGCACTCGCGGTTTTTCTTGATCTGCCCTTGACGCCCTCACAGAAAGATACTATACTATTGAAAATAGTTAAATAATATTGAAAACTCTTATCAAGAGTGGCAGAGGGACTGGCCCTATGACGCCCGGCAACCATCTCAGTTCGTGAGAAAGGTGCTAATTCCAGCAAACGAGGAATCGTTTGAAAGATGAGAGGGAGTTCAAGTACGGCTGATTTGTCATTCAAAATCACTCAACTCTCTCTGTCTCATACAGAGGGAGTTTTTTTATTGGGAGGGATCGACCGCTAAAGGGAATTTTGTGCTTTTAAGTTTTAATGCTAAAACGCTTTACATGATTACATACTACAGGAGGAGATTGACGGATGAAGAAATCATTTTATTTACTTGGTGCGCTGTTATTAGTCTTTTTGGCAGCATGTTCAGGAAACGAAGCTTCTGGGGATTCAGAAGATGGTCCACTCAAAGTTGGGGTAACCGCTGGACCACATGAAGATGTGATGAACAAAGTGAAGGAAGTCGCGGCAGAAGATGGGTTTGAGATTGAAGTCATTGCGTTTAATGATTACGTGATGCCTAACACGGCGCTTGATGAAGGTGAACTAGATGCAAACGTGTATCAACATGAACCGTATTTAAATGACTTTGTGAAAGAACGTGGCCTAGAGCTTTCGAAAGTAGCGACAACGATTAATTTTCCAATGGGTATTTACTCCGATAAATATAAGAGTCTTGATGAACTGCAGGAGGGTGACAAAGTAGGGTTGCCAAACCACTCAACTGGTGAGCCGAGAGCACTAATGCTATTTGAGGAAGCGGGCATTATTGAATTAAAAGACGGAGTTGGCGTTGAAGCGACGATTAAAGACATTGAGAAAAATCCTTATAATCTTGAGTTTGTGCCTCTAGAAGCATCACAAATTCCGAGACAGCTAGGTGAGCTTGCGATTGCGGCGATTAATACGAACTTTGCGATGGAAAGTGGCCGTGTTCCGAAAGAAGATTCGCTAGAAATGGAGCCGGAAGATTCTCCGTGGGTGAACGTCATCGCGACGAAAACGGAAAATAAAGATGATGAGCGGATTCAAAAGCTAGTAGACTACTATCAGTCAGATGAAGTGAAGCAGTTTATCCAGGACGAATTTAACGGATCAGTAGTAGCATCCTGGTGATTCGAAAGAGGAGTGAGCGAGATGATTCGATTAGAAAACATAACGAAAACGTATAAGAGTGGCGAGACGGTCACAAAAGCCGTCGATGATGTGTCGTTACAGGTTGAGAAAGGGAGCATCTATGGGGTGATCGGGTATAGCGGTGCTGGTAAAAGTACGCTTGTCCGTATGGTGAACCTCTTAGAGCGACCGACGGATGGAAAAGTGTTTATAAACGATATTGAGCTCACTTCCTTATCAACTGGTAAGCTGCAGAAAACGAGACAGCGAATTGGAATGATCTTTCAATCGTTTAATTTGTTAAAAACGGGGACCGTGCATCAAAACATTGCGATTCCGCTTAAGCTAACGGGCGTACCGAAAAAAGAAATTGAAAATCGGGTGGCTAAATATTTAGAGATTGTTGGGCTCGCGGATAAGCGTGATGCTTATCCTTCCCAGCTCTCAGGAGGTCAAAAACAACGCGTCGCCATTGCACGTGCGCTTGCTCACGAGCCGGAAGTTCTTTTATGCGATGAAGCAACAAGTGCGCTTGACCCTGATACAACCGAATCCATTTTAGCCCTGTTGGAACAAATTAATCGTGATTTTGGCATTACCATATTACTCATTACCCACGAAATGCACGTTGTGCAGAAAATTTGTCATGAAGTGGCCGTCATGGAGAATGGGAAGGTAATCGAGCAAGGCAGAGTGGTTGATATCTTTAGTCAACCGGCCACATCCACAGCAAAACGATTTGTACAGTCGCTCTTTCAAGATGAGTTGCCAGAGTCAGTTGTGGCGAATTTGAAAGAAAGCGGTCAGATCGTAAATCTTTCTTTTATTGGCGAGCGCTCTGGAAGTCCTGCTCTTGCTCATGTTAGTAAAAAGTTTGATGTATATCCGTCCATTTTAGCCGGAAATATTACGCAGTTAAAAGATCAGCCGTTTGGCAGACTTGTTGTTCATTTGGAAGGGAATGCGGATGAAACGAATCGAGCTGTCGCCTTTCTAGAAGAAAGTGGCGTTGTTGTCGAAGGTTATGTTCAGGAGGTGGAGGCACATGTCAGCTAAAATTTCAGAATTCCTCGACCTATGGGGAGCAGATATTTGGAAAGCCATTATCGAAACGTTTCAGATGGTGGGGATCTCCCTCCTGATCTCGGTATTAATCGGGCTTCCCCTAGGCATTTTGCTCGTATTAACACGACCTGGAAAAGCACTTGAGAACAAGGTTCTTTTTCGCTTACTAAATGCGGTTATCAATGTGATTCGATCGATTCCCTTCATTATTCTACTTTTTTTCATATTACCGTTTACGAAAATGATTGCAGGCACAACAATCGGTGTAAAAGGCGTCATTGTCCCGCTCGTTGTTTTTACAGCGCCTTACATTGCAAGGCTGATGGAGTCCGCCTTACTTGAAGTGGATCGCGGTGTTGTGGAAGCGTATGAAGCGATGGGCGTCAAAACGAGGCACATTATTTGGCATGTACTTGTCAGAGAATCGCGCTCCTCGATTGTGCTTGGGTTAACGATTGCCACGATCGGGTTAATTGGCGCAACGGCTATGGCTGGTCTTGTTGGTGCAGGTGGTCTTGGAGATCTTGCTTACCGCTATGGACACTTGAGGTATGAAGTTGATGTCATGTACGTGACCGTCTTTCTGCTTATTGTTCTCGTGCAAGGACTGCAGTCGTTTGGGAATAGTTTATCGGCTCGATTGAAAAAGGATTAAGAGTATGGCAGCTTGATAAGTTGAACAGGAAGTTTTTTTAATTATCAAGTGGAGATGAAGGAACGCTACATGCAAATCGACAAGCGTAGGATCCCCTTTCTCTCACTATCGTTAGTAGGAGTTTCTTCATTAAAAGACCGAAACGAAACAAAGAGTGGATTCAGCAACCTTAGGAGGAATAAAATGGAACCGATACAAGTTCGAGCAACCCCAGGACATTATGAATGTCGACCGGGTGTTCTTCAAGAGTTACCGCGGCTGCTTCAGGAAGGGCGATTTCAAAAAGTGTTTGTTATTTCAGGAAATCGTTCTTGGGAAGCGGCTCAAGATTACTTTCCGGATTTGTCTGAATTTCATACGGCTTATTCCACGTATAGTGGGGAGTGCTCCGAATCAGAAATTGCAAGACAAGCGGAATTAGCGCGAATTCATCATGCCGATGTCATCCTTGGAGTAGGCGGAGGGAAAGTGCTTGATGTCGCAAAAGCGGTTGGGAATAAAGTGAATAAAGACGTGGCGCTCGTGCCGACGCTTGCTTCTACTTGTGCTGCTACGACCCCACTTAGTGTGAAATATACCGATGAAGGCGAATTTATTACGTATACTATTTTTCCAAGAAGTACATATCTTGTTCTTGTAGAGCCTGAAATTCTTTTGCGTTCGCCGATCGCTTATTTACGAGCGGGAATTGGTGACACGCTTGCCAAATGGTATGAAGCGAGAGCCTTAATTGAAAGAGTTACGCCAGTTCCTGTCTCTGTACAATTAGCCTATGAGGTAGCTAAAAGCTGCCGCGATGTACTTGTGAAGGACGGTGATCAAGCGGTTCAAGATCAGCAAAAAGGCTATTTGAGCGATGCATTCATCCGGGTCGTTGAAACGAATCTTTTATCAGGTGGAATGGTGGGTGGACTCGGTGATCGCTACGGACGAATTGCTGGAGCGCACTCGATTCATAATGGGTTAACGCACATTGAGAAAACACATTCCTTTCTTCACGGTGAAAAGGTGGCGTACGGTATTTTAGTGCAGCTTGTACTGGAAGGAGAGTGGACGGAAGTAAGGGGACTGTTTTCTTTCTATGAGCAAATTGGATTGCCGCTCTCACTTGAGTCACTTGGGATTGCATCAGAAAGTGTGGAGGGTGTCGGTTTGGTCATTGCCGAATACGCCACGAAAGAAGGCGAGTCGATTCACTTTCCAGCGGCTTCCCCTATTTTGAAAAGCGATGTCGTTGAGGCCATTCACGGATTAGAAGCTTTGCAACTGACGTTAACCTGAGTAAGATCTCTTTAAAATCCAGAAAAAAGTCCCCTGGCTGTTTACGCTCAACATCCAGGGGATTAGCTATAGTATATCGGATTTGCGAGAAGATCAAGGTGTCGGTTATGGTGGTCACGTAAGTGCTGTTGCTCATGTGTATTCGTTTTAAAAACATTTTTGATAAGCAATAAGATTGTCATGGAAACTCCTCCTTAAGTGGTGTTGGATCTAGCGGCGATTAATGATTTCTTGTTCAAGTACGTAAATGTTTTCCATGGTGAGCACCTCCTTCGTTTCTTTTGTTACTTTCATTCTACGCCGCATCGAAACGAAATAAACCGGCCAGCAGTTCGGTTTTCATCTCCTCCTTAAGAAGGAGATTTTCTCAGCCTTTTCCCCATTCGACAAATAACGGGGAGTGACAGGCACTATTCAACTATTCAGAGGCACTATTCGCTTGACAGTGCCACAATATGGTAGTATTTTAGATTAATGCCGACTAAACTTATAAGGATTATAAAGTTTGTCCAAAAAGATAAAAAAATAAGGGGGAATTCAGTATGGATACATTCTTAGTTATTGTGAATATTGCCATTTTACTAGTTCTTATTGGTGTATTAATTAAGATGCAGCAGAAGCATGTGTCTTTTAGCAAACGGGTTTTTGCCGGATTAGGTTTCGGTGTAGCGCTTGGGGTTTACTTGCAAATTGCGTTTGGGGCTAGTTCTGAGATTGTGAGTCAAACATCCGATTGGTATAGCATTGTCGGTAGCGGTTATGTACGCTTACTCATGATGATTGTTATTCCACTTGTGATGGTTTCTATTATCCAATCCATTACAAATCTTGAAAAAACGTCAGAGCTTGGAAAGATGTCAGGTTGGATTATTGGTATTCTAGTCTCTACTGCAATGGTTGCAGCTATTGTAGGCGTTGGAAGCTCGCTTATTTTTGACTTAAATGCCGAGCAAATTGAAGCGGGGCAGGCAGAGCAGGACCGAGGAAGTTATCTTGAAGAAACGCTTGGTAGTGTAAAAGATATGAGTACGCCGGATAAGATTCTTGCTTTTATCCCAGCGAATCCGTTTGAAGATATGACTGGGGCTCGCCCAACTTCTACAATTGCAGTCGTTATTTTCTCCGCCATCGTTGGGATTGCGGCACTTGGAGTTCGAAGGAAAAATCCAGAGCAGGCGGCTGTTTTTACGAAAGGTGTTAATGCTGTTTATGCTATCGTCATGCGTATCGTTACGCTTGTTCTTCGTTTAACGCCTTTTGGCATCATGGGCTTGATGGCAACCACGGTGGCACAGACGAACGTAGCAGGTATTCTCGAACTTGGAAAATTCGTTCTCGCATCCTATCTTGCGTTACTTGTGATGTTTATTATTCATTTGATTCTCATTGCGACAGGCGGATTAAATCCACTCACGTATTTGAAAAAAGTATTGCCTGTTCTTACATTTGCTTTTACTTCACGCTCTAGTGCAGGGACAATTCCGTTAAATATTTCTGCACAGAAAAATAGCCTTGGTGTGGATGAAGGGACAGCGAACATGTCTGCTTCGTTTGGCGCTACGATCGGTCAAAACGGATGTGCGGGCATCTATCCTGCGATGCTTGCGGTTATGATTGCTCCAACAGTTGGCATCGATCCACTAAGTCCAGGATTTTTAATTCAGCTTGTGCTAATCGTAGGCATTAGTTCATTTGGTGTAGCAGGTGTTGGTGGCGGCGCCACGTTTGCAGCCTTAATTGTCCTTTCTTCAATGAACTTACCGGTTTACTTAGCAGGACTTCTTATTTCAGTTGAGCCGCTTATTGATATGGGACGTACGGCGCTTAACGTAAACGGTGCGATGACATCTGGTACGCTCACGTCTCGTATTCTTGGTAAGTTTAATCATGAGAAGTTTAACGATTCGAATGCCATTGAAAAAGATATTGCTGTATAAGAATGGAGAAAACCCGCTTCGATTAGGAAGCGGGTTTTTTGATTTCGAGGCTCTTAGCTTCGGAAAAATGGTTAAAGCGTATCCTTCAAAATAAATGTGAATGACCTTTCCCTACCCGTAAAAATGAAGGAAGTGAGACAGTCACCGTCGAAAAGAAAAAGGGTATAAATGGTCAGGGGGGAAGCGAATGTATTGGTTCAGGCTGCTTGTTATAAGTCTCGTAATCATCGTGATGGCTTCTTGTTCATCGCAGGCTACAACGGTTCAACATGAGACAACCGATACGATTCATCTTGTTCCAGAAGGGTTTGAAGGGAAATTGATTGTGGTTTATAACGTTGAAGGCGCTCCAAAGTTGAAAAAAGAAAAAGGATTTACCGTCATTCCTTACGATCAAGATGGGACCTATTTAACCTCTACGGAAGATATGGAGTATGGAGCAGTGACGGATGAGTTTTATTACGTTGATCAAAAAGATAAGCGCACCCCTATCGAGACAAAATGTACGTACCTCTTCCCAAATAGCGGCATTACTATAGCGGATCGGCGCTTACTTTATAATGCTTTTTACTTAACGCAATCACACTGCAGCGAGGACTTCCACGGAAAGGGGCCGGAACATGCGGAAAACCGTAACATTACAGGTAGCGTGGAAGAGAAGCTTAAGGAAGAAGGATTATTGAATTAGCTGATTCTCATAAAAAAACGACGGCCTGCCGTCGTTTTAGTTTGTTCTTTTCCATATTCTCTCGACATTTACCAACGTCTCGCCTTCAAACGTCAAACAATAAACGTCAGGCATATCAAGGCTACGCCAGAACGTGACATCGTACTGTTGATCAAAATGGCTCATCATTAATACCATTAAGTTCCCATGCGTTCCAATAGCAATGCTTTGTCCTTGATAGGCGTTACGTATTTCCTCCAGTGCGTCGATACCGCGTAAGCGCGCCTCATGATTGGATTCACCACCTGGATGAGCATATGTTTCATCACGCCACACGGCTTCAATGGCTTCTTGAAAATGTTCAACCGGTCTTCCAGCAAGCGTTCGTTCTTTAAATGCTTCCATGATCTGGATTTCCTTGTTGTGATGCTGAGCGATGCCTTCTACTGTTTGAATCGCTCGCTTGTAGGGGCTAGATAGGATCACGTCAACATGCCTCTCCATCATCTGTTGCGTTAATAACTTTACATCGCTTCGGCCAGCTTCGGATAGCTCCCTACCATATTCATCAGGTGAATAAGTTGAGTGCGCATGGCGAACGAGATAGACTTTTGTTTGCTTCATAGCTTCACCTCTTTAAAGTTGCGGGGGCAGGCGCGTCCCCCTTATTTTCTCTCAAGCATAACACGGGTAAGTTGAGTACGATTTTTCACTCCGGTTTTTTCATAAATACGGCTCAGATGCTTTTTAATGGTGACTTCACTTAAAGAAAGTGATTGAGCCAGCTTAGCGTTTGAGTAACCTTGAATAACAAGAGAAACAACTTCCTGTTCACGTGCGGTGAATTGGTAGGAATGGTGGGGCGTCTCAGTTAGGTTTACCCCAAGAGCACTTGCAAATGTTTCAAGATAGTGAGAAAGGCGAGCATGTCGTAAATCAAGTTCATAGGTTTTAGAAGGTCGATCTGGACCATAGTCAAAATGCATCGCTTCTGGTATTTCATGAAAACGAAACTGTTCTAATAAATCTTGATAGAACGGAAGGGGCGTCGATGCAACAAGAATCCCTTCGGTCAGCACGAGAGGAAGAAGGTGATAAAGTAGTGCTTTTCGATCTTCCATTTGTTTTGGACTTTTCACGCCAAGGTATCGAATGACCCACCCAGATGGGGCATCTTTAGAAAGAATGCGCTTTTCTTCCGCGAGAGGCAGCCTCTTGAAATAACTTCTCGTTACGGGACTACTCTGCAATTTTCTAAGCGTACTTGATTGAATTGGAATTAAGAACGCCATTCCTTTTACAATGCCATCTCTTTGTCGTAGCAACTTCACATGTTGAATGCCCACAGACTCAATCATTTCTTTTGTCATAAAAGATGATTCCTGTTGATTGGAGGCCTTTGAACCGGTATAGGGAAACGCCTGACTGTCTGGTTCATTTCCGAACGATGAATCCATCTCTTCATTTAAAACACTACTACTTTCAACATATGGAAGAATCTCATGCCAATCATTCTGACTAGCTGAAGTCATTGTGTATGTTGATAGCTTCTCGTGATTAAATAGCGTCGATCGCATCATCGGTTCTCCTAGCAAATAGAAAAACTCGCTAATTTCATTAGAATCCATTAGTCGATCGTAATCAAAAAAGGAACGACAGTAGAGCAAAGCGCGTTTCCAGAGCTGATGATAATAGGAGGGCTTTCTCCTTCTCAGATCATCTCGCATCGCGCGTTGGAAAAGCGTATTTAACTGCCAACCGGATTCGGTTTCTTCGAAAAAGGACAGGGAGACGAGCGCTTCGAAATCTTTACGCGGTATGGTCCGATCAAGCATAACCTCAAGTTTTTCCTGTTGGAGGTAGCGCCCGATAGAGGCTACTTCTATGTAAGGAAGGAGGTGATCATCTTTAAGTTCACTAAGCCATTCATTTACAACAGTACGATAAATTTTTTGCTCATCTTGCTTATTCCATTCTTGTGTTTCGTTTAATTTTTGAACACATAGTGATAGCGCATAAGGATTACCACTTGAAAATTCCCAGGCTAGCTTTGTTAGCTCGGGCTTAAGTGTTTGAAAAGCAGAATCGAATTGACCTATGCTGAATCCTTTTAATTCAATCATTATGATAAACGGGTACCAGATGGATGCTCTCCAAGAAGCATTTAGCTGCTTACGTCCGCAGAAAATGAGGATGCTCGAAGAAGGTAAGGATGGAAGAAAGGATTGCCTGAACCACTCATCTAACTTTTCAAATCGTTCGTACGAATCAATCGCAATGACAAAACGTATGCCCTGTTTCTCCAAATGTTGCATGTGCATGTGAATGGCTTCTAGTGGGGATATGTATAAATTAGAAGCGCCCATCTGATCGAGCAATAGTTGAAGAAAAGCGGCTGGTTCGGCCTTTGAATAGTGCGCATTGACAAGATAGAATACGACGCCCCGCTCCGTCGCTTCTTGTTGATAATGAGTCATTAACTCGCTTTTCCCGGTTCCTGGTTGGCCATAAACTGACAGAATACCGCTTCCCCTTTGATCTAGTAAATGAGAGAAAGTAGCTAATTCTTTTTCTCTCGTAATATTAAATGGAAAAGCCTTCAACTGACTTTGCTCATGATTGGGGTTATCTGGAAGGATCATCCGTATCACACTCCGCTATAAAAGATTACTCGAAATTTGTCTAAGTAGTATACTTTCGTATACTACCTTTAAAATCCTGCTTTTGATAAAATTAATTAATAAAATATTCTGAATTTAATAGGTGAAGGAGGTATTGTAGTGGATGCAGGAAATAATCCTGAAAAAATGACGCCAACTCCACGAAAAACGTCTAGCGGCTTGGAGGAAAATGTCGCAGGACTGTTGACCTATGTGCTGGGATTTGTAACAGGCATTATCTTCTTGTTAATTGAAAAAGAAAACAAGTTTGTCCGTTTTCATGCGATGCAGTCGATTGTGGTTTTCGGAGCTTTCTTCATTGCTAGTCTTGTATTAAATGTCATACCAGTGATTGGGACGATTGTTTCTGTTCTGATTCTACCTCCACTTAGCTTAATTGTTTGGATTGTTTTTAATGGTAAAAGCGTTTCAGGGGAATCAGTATAAGCTTCCTGTTGCTGGTGATTTCTCGGAAAAGCAGCTAGCAAAGATGAAATAGTAAAAGCCGCGTTTCGTAATCGAAACGCGGCTTTTAAATAAAGCAGACTTCAAATCGCTCAGAATGCTTATTTCTTTGTGGTTAACTCTTGATCAACAACTTGTTTCAAATAGTTCATCACATCTTTTTGAAGATCTGGACGTGTTAAAGCAAAATCAACAGTTGCTTTAATGAACCCGAATTTATCACCAACATCGTAACGATGGCCCTCAAATTCATGAGCAAACACCGCTTGCTGTTCATTTAATACTTTAATCGCATCCGTAAGCTGGATTTCACCACCTGCACCTTTAGGAAGGTTTTCAAGAATGGAGAAAATTTCAGGAGTTAAAATGTAGCGTCCTAAAATCGCGTAGTTCGATGGTGCTTCTTCAAGGGAAGGTTTCTCAACGAGAGATTTAATTGGAATAATCCCATTGTCGATTTGTTCTCCTTTTGGAGCGATGATTCCGTATTTTGAAACGGCATCGTCCGCTACTTGTTGAACACCAACAATCGAAGTCCGGTAGCGATTGTAGCTGTCCATCAGCTGACCGATACATGGCTGTTCGGATTTCACAATGTCATCTCCAAGAAGAACAGCGAACGGTTCATTGCCAATAAAGCGGCTTGCACAATTAATCGCATGTCCAAGTCCCTTAGGTTCTTTTTGACGGATATAATGAATGTTAGCTAAGTTAGAAATTTGCTGAACTTCTTTTAACATCTTATCTTTTTGCTTCTTAATCAGCGTTTCTTCAAGCTCATAAGATTTATCAAAATGATCTTCAATCGCGCGCTTTCCGCGACCGCTAACGATAATAATATCTTCAATGCCAGCAGCAACAGCTTCTTCGACAATATATTGAATCGTTGGCTTGTCCACGATCGGTAGCATTTCTTTTGGCTGTGCCTTAGTTGCCGGTAAGAACCTTGTTCCAAGACCAGCGGCAGGTATAATGGCCTTTCTTACTCTCATGTTGAATCCTCCCAGTAACCAATTGATTTCAATCTACAAATAAGTGCTTACTAATATTAACATATTTCCCGACTTTTTTCCTGATTTTTCACAAAGAAGTAGAATGCTTTTAACACGACGTATTGAAGCGGAATGGCTTTACTTTTAATGAATAAAGCCCGCTATACCAGATTTTTCGACACCAGAAGTCGGTATCCTTCTCAATTTTTCAATGATATGATAAAACCTACTACCATTTGTTTAGTATCTTCCTAATTATGACCTTTTTACTGTTTGATTTATTTGATGTAGGGTAAAGGAAACATAACTCTCTATTCGCTAATTTATGAATGGGCGGTGTCAATCAATTCATTACTTCGGTGCTACAAAAAGTCCTATACCCATTATAGGCAAGAAAAATGTGTCCTTTTTTTACCTTGGTGAAAATACTAGACTCTTTGTCGAATAGCCATTTATTACAAGCCGTTCGAAGGCCACAATCTTCATCCATATGACGAAGGATGTCATATGCTGTGAGTGAGCATTTGTAGGTATCCAACTGCACGGCTATTTAAATTAATAGCAACTTGTCACTACTTATTATGCGAATGGACTAAATGCTTGAAGTTGTTCACACAATAGAAAGAAAATATGTTTCTTTTTTCCTTATTTTTACAATGATTATTTTGTTGAATTCATGTATACTTAAGTATTAGATTGAAAAGGTTTATTGAAAAATAGTCTCATAGATAGAAAAAGAGATAAGGCGAAGTTGTGAAGGGATGAAAAGAAATGAAAGAACTGTTCTTTTCCGTGCTTCTCGTCGTGAAGAATGAAGAGAGGTATATACGAAAGTTGCTTGAAGGTGTCTTGCAACAGGAGTTTCCTCAACATTCATATGAAATTCTAGTCGTTGATGGAATGTCATCCGATCGAACGAAAGATATTATAGAAGATGTTAGTTTAAAGAATCCGGGAAGAATCCGTTTGTTTGAAAATCCAAAAGAAACCCTGCCTACGGGATGGAACCTTGCCATCCAGAATGCAAAAGGGAAGTACATTCTGAGGGTGGACGGTCATACGATGATCCCGAAAGGTTTCCTAACAGGGTATTATGACTTGATTCAGCGCCAGCCTGATATGGACTGCGTTGGAGGCGTAATTCGAACGGAAGGAAAAGGATTTTGGGGAACGATTAATGCTTACGTCTATTCACATCCCATGGGAGTAGGGAACTCGATGTTCCGTATTACAAAAAGCTCTAGCAAATGGGAAGGACTTGTAGACACTGTTCCTTACGGTGCTTATAAGCGTGAAGTATTCCAAAAAGCCGGATTGTTCAACGAAAACTTGAGAAGAAGCGAAGATATAGAATTTCACGCGAGGGTTAGAAATCAAGGCGGAAAGTTTTATTTATCAAGTGATATTGCTTCCACGTATTTTGCGAGGGATAGCGTAAAAACGTTTGTGCAAAAGTCTTACGCTGACGGCAAGTGGGGTATTATTGCATCTAGAAGTACAAAAGGCGTCATGAGGTTTCGACAGCTTGCTCCCTTGATCGCATTTCTCACGGGGACAGGCCTTGGAATTGGAGCGTTATTTAACGAAGCCTTTTTTATAGGTTTACTATCGCTAGTTGCGATTTATCTGATGATGATCGGTATTTCTTCACTAGGCGTTATCAAACAACATGGTTTCCGTGCGTACTTTCCAACAGTGATGGAATTCTTCCTCCTCCATTTTTCGCGAGGACTTGGACTAGTAGGCGGATACTTTAGCAAACAATACTGGAAGGTGAAGACCGGTCATGAAAAATGGGCAAGAATTACTACCGACCACATTTCTTGATAATGAGACCATTCTTTCTTACCGAAAACAGTCTCAAACATTAAGTTATAAAGAAGATCTATGGTCATGGTACGTCTTACGACGAATTTCAATTTTCATTACACTATTGTTTATAAAAATGCGTATTAAACCCAATACGATAAGCTGGATGAGTGCCTTTTTTATGATAATCTCAGGCTTATCCCTGATGATTGCAACGCCGTTATCGATTGTTTTGGCGGCGCTATTCTATAACGTAGGTTATTTATTTGACTGTGTTGATGGTGAAGTTGCTAGAATCACAAAGCAAACGTCATCGAAAGGGTATTACATCGACATTATTATCCAAGCAGCAGCTTTACCAGTCTTTTTATCGATGGTTTTCACTGTCTTAAGACAAGCTGGAATGCTTGAGGTAAATATACTCGAGATGACAATGATCTATGTGACAGTTGTAGCCATTATTATGGCTTTACTCGTTCCAATCGCGTATCAACTAACGAAACTTACGATGTCGCAGTCAACCACTCAGGATCCTGTGAATTCGATTCGAGATGGTTCCCTATTTTTTGATATTGTAGCTGTTCTGCTTGGCCTACCTGGGTTCTTTGTTGCTGTTGTTATCATCGTAATAATTCAACAGATAACTGGCGCAGAATTTCTACTTTACTATATATCCTTTTTCCTTGCCATGCTTGTGATAAAGACAGGCTTGCGCATCATCATTACATCACGCTCATTTGATAAAAGATAGATTTGTATACAAGTCTATTATAAAACAAATGAAGCACATGTGATGTTAAGTGTTATTAAAGATTGTAAATTGTTTGTTAATTCGTGTCTCGTGAAAAAACTAATAAACATTAATAACTGGAGGGGTCGAAATGAAGAAAGTTTTGACTTACGGTACGTTTGATTTATTGCATTGGGGACATATTAATTTATTGAAGAGAGCAAAGGATCTTGGTGACTATTTAATTGTAGCCATTTCAACTGATGAATTTAATGAAATTAAAAATAAAAAAGCATACCATAGCTATGAAAATCGCAAAATGATTCTTGAAGCGATTCGCTATGTTGATGAAGTCATTCCAGAAGAACATTGGGAACAAAAAGTGGATGATGTGAAAAATAACAATGTGGACATTTTCGTGATGGGTGATGACTGGGAAGGGAAATTTGACTTCTTAAAAGACCATTGCGAAGTGGTGTATCTCCCTCGTACAGCAGGAATTTCAACAACAAAAATCAAGAAAGAACTGCTTGTATCTAACGGCTGAGCAGTGAGAATAAATAGTTGGGGTGCTAGGAATTGTGATGGGACAAATTAGTGTAATTTTAACCGTTTATAATAAAGAAGATTATATTGAAAAATGCCTGGATTCTTTACTAGAGCAGTCTTTTCAAGATTTTGAAATACTCTTGATTAATGATGCATCGACAGATCGTAGTAAAGAACTGATTCAGCGTTATCATGACCCGAGACTCGTTTGCTATCATTTAGACACGAATGTTGGTGTCTCAAGAGCTCGCAATATGGGGATTGAGCATGCTTCAAATGAGTTCATCTATTTTATGGACGGTGACGATTACCTTGCCCCGTATACACTTGAACTTCTCTTAAGAAATATTGGAGAAGATCACCTGATTGGCGCTTCCATTTTTAAAGCTGGGAAAATTGAACTTCCGTTAGAAGTTGGAGAAGATTCCTACCACTTACGGAGATTAAGAGGCGGTCGAAAGATTAAAGCTCTCCGCCGTAGAAGTGCGACAAACTTATTGATTCGAAAAGACTTTATCGATGTTCATCAGCTGCGTTTTGATGAAGAAGCGTCGTTTTACACGGATTTATCTTTCTCTATTCCGGCTATTGTGAATACGGAAGAGATCCCGATGATTTCAGGGATTCCCACTTATTTAAAAGGAGAATGTTACGATCCGATTGATCATCCTACGTTGATGTTGCATTCGGTCGAGGAAAAGCTTCCTGATCTCTTTTATATTTATCACAAAATGAAGCTATCTTACGGAGATACAAAAAGCATTAGCCGTTATTTGGACTTGCTTTTGTTGAACTATTACTCAAAAAGCATTACGAATAAAGCGTCGAAAGAACCATCCGTGTTGTTTGATCATTTTACCGCTTTGAAAAACTGTCTTGCCCTCGTGGCCCCAGGAAGAATGAAGCGAAGAAATTTAGTCGAGCGAAGAGAACATCGCCTTCTGCAAAAAGGGAAAAAAGAAGCTGTTCTAAAATCAATGAAATTTCGCGTTCGCTTGAGACAGTGGAGAAGAGCATTAAGAAAGAAACATTTGCTCATGAGTCAGCTCTATCGAACCGTACTTGTGAAAATGCCGATAAAAGAAAGAAAAGTCCTGCTTGAAAGCTTTGGCGGAAAAGGTTATTCGGATAGCCCACGCTATATTTATGAAGAGCTGTTAAAAAGTGATAAAAAATATCAATATTTGTGGGTATATGACAAACAGAAAAAAGACATTCCAGGTAATCCGAAGCAGGTTCGTCGCTTAAGCCCGGCGTACTACTATCATTTAGCGACGTCGAAATACTGGGTGTCGAATGCCAGAATGCCAAACTTCGCAATTAAACGACCCGAGACGGTCTATTTGCAAACCTGGCACGGTACACCACTGAAAAAGCTTGCCGCTGACATGAAGGAAGTTCGCATGCCCGGCACCACTACTGAAAAATATAAGCGAAACTTCTACAGAGAGGCTCAAAAATGGGATTATCTTGTTTCGCCTAACGATTATTCAACGAAAATATTTAGAAGAGCGTTTAAGTTTGGGAAAGAAGTACTCGACGTTGGTTATCCTAGGAACGATATTCTTTATCTAGAAGATCAAGAGAAAAGCAAACGTCAGCAAGAAATCAAGATGAAACTAGGCATACCGGCAGATAAGAAAGTGATCCTTTATGCGCCGACGTGGCGTGATGATGAGTTTCATGGGAAAGGCCAGTATAAGTTTGATTTAAAGCTTGATTTAAGAAAAATGCAGGAGAAACTCGGGAATGAGTATGTGATTGCTTTACGCATGCACTATTTAGTAGCTGAACACATTGATACAACTGGTATGAGCGACTTTGTGTATAACCTTTCTGACTATGGGGATATTGCCGAGCTATATTTGCTGTCAGATGTGTTAATTACCGATTATTCATCCGTTTTCTTTGATTTCGCAAACTTGCGTCGTCCGATACTTTTCTTCACTTATGACATCGAAAAATATCGCGATTCGCTTCGTGGATTTTATATGGATTTTGAAAATGAAGCACCTGGACCGCTATTAAAAACGTCCGATGGTGTCCTTGATGCGATCCAAAATCTTGATAGAATTAAGATCGAATACGAAAATAAATTTGCTGCGTTTTATGATAAATATTGCCATCTTGATGATGGTCAAGCAGCGAAGAAAGTCATTAATAGGGTGTTTGAACCCGAACAAAGCGAACTGTAGACTTTGAAGAAACAGGGTACTGCCGCTGATAAAGGCGCTATGGCACTATCCTGTTTTTTCAAAGCAATCAAGCTTTTACACGAATTTATTATTTGTCGGGAGTAAGGTGTCCATTTCATGAAAAAGCTATTAAAGATGTTGAAAATATATCCATTGATGAAGGCGTTCAGTCGACTTCTATTTGTTGCGCTGGGGCGGTTTCCAGCCAACAAGCGTCTTGTGATTTTCGAAAGCTTTTCTGGCAAGCAATATAGCTGTAATCCAAGAGCAATCTACGAATATCTTGTTGAGCATGAGTATGATCTTGAGATGATTTGGAGCGTGGAAGAAGCGCATGCCGAATACTTTAGGAAAAAGGGTATACCTACTGTAAGACGTTTTTCGCTAAGATGGTTTTATTTAATGGCACGTGCCCGTTACTGGGTAACGAACAGTCGGATGTCGCTTTGGATTCCAAAACCGGCTCATACTGTTTATGTCCAAACGTGGCACGGGACACCTCTGAAAAAGCTTGCGGGAGATATGGAAGAAGTGCATATGCCTGGCACAAATACGCTCTCCTATAAAGATCATTTCTATAAAGAAGCTGCGAAATGGGATTACTTGATTTCGCCGAACCGCTACTCAACAGAAATTTTTGAGCGTGCGTTTGGCTTTAAGAAAAAGATGATCGAATCCGGCTATCCTCGTAATGATCGCCTTCATCTTGAGAATGATCATGAACGAATGGCGTCATTAAAAACGGAGTATGACATCCCAACGAATAAAAAAGTGATCCTCTATGCACCAACGTGGCGAGATGATGAATTTTATCAACCAGGCAAGTATAAGCATGAGCTAAAGCTAGATTTAAACTTGTTACGGCGCGAACTCGGTGATGAATATGTTATTGTATTAAGGATGCACTACTTGATTGCTGAACAATTTGATCTTTCTCCGTATGAGGGATTTGTGTATGATTTATCCGTAGGCGTAGATGTGAACGATCTTTACTTGATGTCAGATGTATTGATTACGGACTACTCTTCTGTCTTTTTTGATTATGCGAACCTAAAAAGACCAATTATATTCTTTACCTACGATCTTGCATCATACCGAGATAAATTGCGTGGTTTTTACTTTGATTTAGAAGTAGAAGCGCCGGGTCCCGTAGTGACGACAACCGCAGAAGTATTAAAAGCCATTCAAACGTATGAAAAGGAAGGCTTTGGCGCATTCGAGGAGAAATATAACGATTTTTATCAGACGTATTGTTACCTCGAAGGAGGATCTGCTACCAAAAAGGTTGTTGACCAAATTTTTGTTAGTGAGGCAAAATAAGCATGAATTCGATGATAGCAGTTTTAAAAGAACAAGTTAGCAACTTTTACTTAATTAACCGACTTTCGGTTTATCAAGTAAAAAGTACAAATAGCAACAACTACCTTGGTATGGTCTGGGAGATCCTAAATCCTTTATTCCAAATGAGTATTTATTGGTTTGTATTTGGATTTGGAATCCGTAACGGTACCCCTGTCGATGGCGTCCCGTTTGTGTTATGGATGTCGGCTGGACTTGTTGTCTGGTTCTTCTTTAATCCAGCTGTTATACAAGGGTCAAAGTCGATCTATACAAGGATAGCGATGGTATCGAAAATGAATTTCCCGATGAGTACCATCCCGAGTTATGTCATCATGTCCGTTTTTTATCAGCATTTGATTCTTCTCGGAATTTATTTTGCAGCCGTGTTAATAACAGGTCAGGGACTCTCCTGGCACTTAATTCAGCTGCCCTATTACATGTTTGCATTAATCATATTAATCTTTGCGATTTCTCTTATCACGTCGACTTTATCAACGATTGTAAGAGATGTGCACAAAATGCTTCAGTCGTTTATACGGATGTTTCTTTATTTAACTCCAATCCTTTGGACAATTGATGATTTACCTGGATTTATCCAGATTGGAATGAAACTTAATCCGCTATACTATATAGTGGAGGGCTACAGAGATGCACTTCTCGGCATGGGATGGGTTCATCAAACGCTTCAATACACCTTATATTATTGGGTTGTTGTTGTGCTTCTATTGATGATTGGTTCCTACCTGCATATGAAGTTCAAAAGTCATTTCGTAGACTATATTTAATAAGGACTGTCGTTTATGAGCTATTCAGTTAAATTAAATGGGATTACGAAAAAATATAAAATGCATAGACAGAACTCCGATAAGTTGAAGGATATCCTTCTTCCTGGAGGTTATGGTGAGGATTTCTATGCCATACGTGACTTAACCTTTGAAGCAGGAAAAGGAGATGTCGTGGGCATTATTGGGGTAAATGGATCAGGGAAATCGACTTTCTCGAATCTTGTAGCCAACATTACTCCGCCAACAAGCGGGGAAATTGACGTAAAAGGTGATGTGTCCCTTATCGCGGTTTCAGCTGGCTTAAATAAAGAGCTGACAGGTCGTGAAAACATTGAGTTAAAGCTTCTCATGATGGGCTATAAAAAGGACGTTATTGAAAAAATGAAGCCTGATATCATTGAGTTTGCCGATATTGGCAAGTTTATTGATATGCCTGTTAAAAAATATTCAAGCGGTATGAAATCCCGTCTCGGTTTTTCGATTTCCATTAGCGTAGATCCGGATGTTCTGATTGTCGATGAGGCACTTTCGGTTGGTGACAAAACCTTTGCTGATAAATGCCTTGTGAAAATGGAAGAGTTTAAAGAACGAGGCAAGACGATTTTCTTCGTCAGTCACTCGAATGGGCAAATGAAGAAGTTTTGTAATAAAGCAATCTGGCTTGAACATGGTACCATTCGGGAATATGGCGCAATGAAAGACATCATGCCGAAGTATGAAGCGTTTATTAAAGAATACAAATCGTGGTCGAAGGAAGAAAAGCGTCGCTTTAAAGAAGAAGGAATGAAAAAGCAAGAAGGTCTTTTAGCTTCTGATTCAGAAGAGAAGGGGAAACGAAAGAAGTCCAGGCTTTTGTTTAGATAATTTGTTTCCTCCTATAAACCGCTCTCTTGGAGAGCGGTTTTTTCTTTAGATGTCATGATTTAGAGCTGTTGAATGTGATATGATGAGAAGGAATTTTTTGGTGACATTAAGTGAAGTGGGGGAATAAGAATGGCAATTTTAGTAACAGGCGGTGCCGGATACATTGGGAGTCATACATGTGTTCAGCTCCTTGATCACGGCTCTGACATTGTGGTCGTTGATAACTTTTCGAATAGTAAAATGGAGTCACTCGATCGTGTGAAAGAATTAACTGAGCGAGATTTTCCAATTTATGAAGTGGATCTGCTTGATCGAGCTTCGCTAGAGAAGGTATTTGAAGAAAATGAAATTGAAGCGGTCATTCATTTTGCAGGTTTAAAGGCCGTTGGTGAATCGGTTTCCATGCCACTTCATTATTATCATAATAACTTAACAGGCACGTTCATTCTTTGCGAAGTGATGGAGAAATACAATGTAAGGAATATCGTCTTTAGTTCATCAGCTACTGTATATGGCATGCCAGACGTAATGCCGATTACTGAGGAGGCGCCGTTAAGCGCGACAAATCCTTATGGCCAAACGAAGCTTATGATTGAACAAATTCTACGTGATCTCCATGTGGCTGATTCAAATTGGAGCATTGCACTTCTTCGCTATTTCAATCCAATCGGCGCTCATGTTAGCGGACGAATTGGAGAAGACCCGAATGGGATTCCAAATAATTTGATGCCGTACATTAGTCAGGTAGCCGTTGGTAAACTTGAGCAGCTTAGCGTGTTTGGGGATGACTATGACACGGCTGATGGTACAGGTGTACGTGATTACATTCATGTGGAAGATTTAGCAAATGGCCATTTAAAAGCTCTTGAGCATATTCTAGGCACAACAGGTGTTGAAGCGTATAACCTCGGGACAGGGAATGGTTATAGCGTTCTTCAAATGGTGAAAGCTTTTGAAGATGCAACGGGGAAAGAAGTGAAGTACTCGATTGCTTCTCGTCGTCCTGGTGATATTGGAGAGTGCTATGCGGATCCAACAAAGGCTGAAACCGAGCTTGGCTGGAAAGCAGAAAAAGGCATTAAAGAAATGTGTCGCGATACGTGGCGCTGGCAGTCGGAGAATCCAGATGGGTATAAAGAAGAACATCATCAAAGGGGTCAGGTTCGAACCTGACCCCCATCACAAACAACTGTCCATTATAGAGGGACACTTAGGAGCTCGCTCTCATAAAGAGCGAGCTTTTGTGTGTGGATCAAGCATTCTTGTTATAATACCTATAGTGGTATATAGACGATGTAGATAATGAAGGAGGTTTCAAGATGGCGGGTAAACGGTTTAAACCGGGGAAGGCAGATCGACTGTTAGATCCGAAGCGAAAGGAAATCATCTCACCTGAACAAGTTTTTGATCACCTTCAAGTAAAGAGGACTGATCATGTGGCTGATTTTGGTGCGGGGAATGGATACTTTACGGTTCCATTAGCGGAAGTGGCTGAACACGTCTATGCGGTTGATATTGAGAAGCAGATGTTAGATCTTCTAAAGAAGCGCGCGATAGAAGCAGAGAATATTGACTATATTGTCAGTAGTCTTGAGCAAATTAACCTCGCGGATCACGTAGCTGACAAAGCGGTTGCAGCCTTTGTCATTCATGAAGTGCCTGACCTAAAGAAAGCTTTTGGTGAATTTAAAAGAATCATTAAACCGGGACAGAAGTTGCTAGTGCTTGAATGGGAAGCCATCGATATGGAGATGGGACCTCCCCTCCATGAGCGGATTTCTTCTCAGAAGATGAAGGAGATCTTTGAAGAAAATGGTCTTAAGCCAGAAGTGCATCATTTTCATGAGGCGGTTTATGGAGTAATGGCGGTTATGTAATGGATCAGAAGGGGCCAGGTTCGAACCTGACCCCTTCTGAAGACAACTGTCCTCCTATAAAACACACCGTATAAACACATCTTTTTTATAAGCGAAGTGCTTTTGTAGTGAAAGTAAATTAATCAGTAAATATTTACTTGACTATTAGGCCTTTGTACCTTAATCTAACTATATGAATACGCTTTCATTTTGTGTTATTTAGTAAACAAATAGGAGGGGTTAAAGTGAGAAAGGTAATGGGTCGAGTTAGTTTCTTGCTGATTTTGATGTTAGTTCTCGGCGCTTGTTCAAGTAACAATAGCTCGAGTGAAGGGTCAGGCGAGGGAGAGAGCGGCGGTAAGAAGGTCACGGCATGGGCATGGAACATTAACGTTCCCGTTCTTGAAGAAGCAGCTGAGAAGTTTAAAGAAGAAAACCCGGATTTCGAACTAGAAGTTGTGGAACTTGGTCGTGAAGATGTTTATTCGAAATTAACGACTGGTCTTCAAGCTGGAGGAAAAGGATTGCCGGATATCGTTCTTGTTGAGGATGATCGGATCCAGGGGTATATGGAAACATTCCCTGATGCATTTGTAAACGTATCGGATAAGGGATTTGATGAGAGCAAAGAGAGCTTTCCTACTTATAAAACAGATCTTCTGTCAAAAGACGGAGCGATGTATGGTTTCCCATTTGATGGTGGACCAACAGGCGTTTTTTACCGCACCGATTATTTTGAAGAAGCTGGTGTGAATCCTGACGACATTAAGACGTGGGATGACTTTATTGATGCTGGTAAAAAAATCAAGGAAGCGACAGGAAAAGCAATGCTTGGGCTTGATTTAAACGGTGATGACGGTCTTTATCGTATGATGATGACGCAGCAAGGTACCTTCTATTTTGATGATGAGAAGAACGTAAACTTTACTTCTGAAGAATCCAAAATGGCAGCAGAGAAAGTGAAAATGATGAAAGAAGCAGGCCTAGTGAAAGATACAGTGGGCTGGGATGCCTGGATTAGTGCGATGGCTCAAGGCGATGTAGCAACTGCTCCATCTGGCGCATGGTTAAGTGGGTCCATTACACAACAGGCGAAAGATACAGAAGGCAACTGGGGTGTGTTTAAGCTTCCTGCTTTTGAAGAAGACGGAAACCGTGCAGCCAACCTTGGTGGAAGTAACTATGTGATTACAAGTGCAAGTAAAAATCAGGATATGGCTTATGACTTCATGGAATTCTTTACAACAAGTGAAGACGTTCAGTTAACGGCGATGGATAACGGTTTGTTCCCAACGCTGAATACAATTTATGAAAGTGATGCTTTCACGAAAGATGTGGCATTCTTTAACAACCAGCCAATCTGGGAGCTATTTGCGAGTGAAATGAATGACATTCCATCAGTGAACTTTACTGGTAACTATGCCCTCGCAAGCGATGAGTCCATTAAAGCGCAATCTGAAGTCATGAACGATAAGAAATCGATTGAAGAGGCGTATAAAGCGGCGGAAGATCGATTGAAGAATCGCATTCAATAATGGTGCGGGGGTCAGGTTCGAACCTGACCCCTCATAAAGACAAAAGCGAGAAAGTGTCCGTCAGCGATGGACACTTTCTTCTTGTAGATTGACCCATTAATTGGTAAGTAAACAAACTAGTAAACTTTTAGTAAACATTTACTTGACTCTGTTTACCTATTCCACTATTCTAATAAGTGTAGACGCTTTCATTGTGAATTTTGAAAGTTTTCAGTAATGAATTGGAGGGGTAGTTGATGAAGAAGGTAACGGGTCTAGTTAGTATAAGTATGATGCTTGTGTTAAGTCTGTTCCTGGCAGCGTGCGGGAATGGTGGAAGTGATAGTGAAGGATCAGGTGATAGCAACAAAGTAACAGCCTGGGCCTGGAATATTAATGTACCGGTACTTGAAAAAGCAGCCGAGAAATTTAAAGAAGAAAATCCGGATTTTGAACTTGAAGTTGTTGAAATGGGTACGGATGATGTTTACTCGAAATTGACAACGGGTCTTCAAGCAGGAGGTAAAGGTTTACCAGATATCGTTCTTGTTGAAGATGATCGCGTTCAAGGGTATATGAGTGCTTTTCCGGACGCTTTTGTAAACGTTTCCGATAAAGGCTTTGATGAAATGAAAGACAGCTTCCCTTCTTATAAGACAGAACTTGTTTCAAAAGATGGTGCCATGTACGGTTTCCCGTTTGATGGTGGACCAACTGGTGTTTTCTATCGCACCGATATTTTTGAAGAAGCTGGCGTAAAGGCAGAAGATATCAAAACGTGGGATGACTACATCGAAGCTGGTAAAACGATTAAAGAAAAAACAGATAAAGCGATGATTGGTTTGGATCTAAACGGTGATGACGGTCTTTACCGCATGATGTTGAATCAGCAAGGAACCTTCTACTTTGATGATGAAAAGAACGTAGCTCTTACTTCAGAAGAATCAAAGAAAGCAATGAAAGTCCAACAGACGCTAAATGAAGAAGGTCTTGTCAAAGAAACAGTAGGTTGGGACGCATGGATCAGTGCAATGACAAGCGGCGATGTGGCAACAGCTCCATCCGGTGCATGGTTATACGGATCCATTACACAACAGGGCAAAGATACTTCAGGTAAATGGGGACTAATTGAGCTTCCAGCATTTGAAGAAGGTGGAAACCGCGCTTCTAACCTTGGAGGAAGTAATTACATGATCCCGAGTGCAAGTAACAATGCTGATCTTGCTTATGACTTTATGGAATTCTTCTCTACGAATAAAGACGTTCAATTATCAGCAATGGAAGGCGGCCTGTTCCCTTCATTGAACACAATCTATGATAACGAAGCATTTACAAAAGAAGTTGAGTTCTTTAACAATCAGCCGATTTGGAGTCTACTAGCTGACGAAATGGATAGCATTCCTGCAGTTAACTACACAGGTGACTATGCTGTCGCTAAAGATGAAGCTGTAAAAGCACAGTCTGAAATCGCAAATGGCAAAGGAATTGAAGAAGCACTTAAAGCTTCAGAAGATCGTCTGAAAAACCGCATTCAATAAGCTTCAGAAATTATCAGGGGTTGATTCACTTCAACCCCTGTCATGCTAAGGTGGGATATTCATGAATCGAGCGAAACGTTTTCCATATTTATTCGCAGCTCCGGCCATTTTGCTTTTCCTGGCATTTACCGTCTATCCGATTATCGCTTCCTTTGTTCTTAGTTTTCAGGAAAGAGTGGGTGGAGAGTACGTTTTTGCAGGATTAAAAAACTACACGCGTCTCTGGAACGATGATATTTTCTGGACGGCGATGCAGAACACATTCATTATCTTTGTTGTTCAAGTCCCAGTTATGATCATTCTTGCAATGGTACTAGCCAATGTATTGAACAACCAGCTGTTAAAGCTAAAAGGGTTTTTCCGAGTATCCTTTTTCCTTCCTGCAGTAACATCGCTTGTAGCGTATTCGATTTTGTTCTCAATCATGCTTCAAGAAGAGGGAATTATTAACACGGCATTAAGCTACATTGGTATAACCGCCATTCCGTGGCTATCCGATCCGTTTTGGGCGAAGGCTTCCATCATTATCGCCATGACGTGGAGATGGACAGGGTATAACATGGTTATTTTCCTTGCTGCCCTTCAAAACATTCCAGAAGATTTATATGAGGCCGCTTCTCTTGATGGCGCCAACAAGTTTAAGCAATTTTTCTACATTACCGTGCCACAACTAAAACCAGTTATCCTTTTTGCAGGTATCCTATCCACAATCGGAACGCTTCAATTGTTCGATGAGCCGTTCAACTTAACGGGCGGTGGACCGGCAGATTCCACGATGACACTTGGACTTTATATTTATCAAAGTGGATTTGAGTACTTTGACTTTGGCTACGCATCCGCTATTGCTTACGCGGTTGTTGTCATGGTAGGTATTCTCTCCATTATCCAATTCAAGATAGCAGGTGATGATTAATGGCTAAGAATTTAGAGGTAATTGAACAGTCGACAAATAAACTCACCCTTGCTGAAAGGCAACAAAAGAAACCGAAGAAAAAGAAGAATAAACTAAAAGCTGTTTGGATGTATACGGTTCTCGGTATTTTTCTTGTTGTTTCGATCTTCCCGTTCTATTGGATGTTTATCGGGGCAACGAACGATTCTAGTAAAATGTTCACGAACCCGCCAACGCTTTTACCTGGCGATCAGTTTATGACGAACTTAACCAATTTAAATGAGTCAATTGGTATTTTCAGAGTTCTGTTTAACTCACTCTTCGTCTCAGGACTTTATGTAGTGATTGCTCTTGCCGTTTGTGCGAGCGCAGCCTACGTTTTAGCAAAATACAATTTTAAAGGGAAGAAATTCATCTTTACCGCTTTCTTGCTGTCCATGATGATTCCTTACCAGGCAACATTGATTCCGTTGTTCCAAATGATGTCTGACTTTAATCTATTAAACACGTACTTCGCGGTTATTGCACCGCAACTTTGTTTCCCATTTGCGATTTTCTTGTTAAGACAGAACTTCCTGGCGTTCCCAACAGAATTGATGGAGTCAGCGCGTCTTGATGGTGCGAGTGAAACACGTATCTTTATCTCAATCGTGATCCCATCGATGCGTCCAGCTCTAGCAGCTGCATCGATCTTCCTATTCATGACGCAGTGGAACAACTTTATGTGGCCGCTCGTTGTGTTGAACACGAACGACATGTACACATTCCCTGTTGCGCTTTCTAGCTTAATGGGACTCTCTTATATCGACTACGGTCAAGTGATGATGGGCGTTACACTAGCAACTGTTCCGATCATTGCATTCTTCTTAACACTGCAAAAACAATTTATTTCAGGTATGCTCGGAAGCGCCTTGAAGTAGGAGGAGACTGTTATGCTGGAAGCGAGAAAGAACCAATTTTATTTAAACAACGAACCTTTTCAAATTCTTTCAGGAGGTCTCCATTACTTCAGAGTTGTCCCTGAGTACTGGAGAGATCGTCTTCTAAAGCTGAAGGCTCTCGGATTGAATACAGTCGAAACGTATATCCCGTGGAACTTTCATGAACCGAAGAAAGGTCAGTTTCAATTTGAAGGAATGGCTGACGTGGAGCGGTTTATAACTGAAGCACAGGAAGTGGGGCTTTATGTGATTCTAAGGCCGTCTCCTTATATTTGCGCCGAGTGGGAAATGGGGGGCCTCCCTTCATGGTTATTAAAACAGGATGATATGGCACTTCGCTGTAGTCATCCTGCTTTTCTAAACCACGTAGAAGATTATTTCAATGAGCTCCTCCCGCGACTGAAGCCATTTTTACAAAAGAATGGTGGGCCGGTCATTGCGTTCCAGATTGAAAATGAGTATGGCGCTTACGGGAATGATCAAAACTATCTTGCGTTCCATAAAGCGCAATATGAGAAACATGGCATAGATACGTTTTACTTCACGTCAGACGGACCAGATTTTATTAAGCAAGGTTCAATGGAGAATGTCGTGACGACGCTCAATTTCGGGTCAAGACCAGAAGAAGCGTTTGCAGCTCTTGAAGCGATGAAACCTGATTCACCTAAAATGGTGGCGGAATTCTGGATCGGCTGGTTTGACCATTGGAGCGGCGAACATCATACACGTGATGCGAAGGAAGCCGCTGAGGTTTTCCGGAAACTGATGGATATGGGAGCATCGGTTAATTTCTATATGTTCCACGGAGGAACGAACTTTGGTTTCTATAATGGCGCCAATCATTATGAGAAATACGCCCCAACGATTACGAGCTATGACTATGATTCGCTTTTAACAGAGTGGGGAGATGTCACAGACAAATACCTCGCCATGGCGGAAGTGCTGAAAGGTGTAACGGACGTTTCAGTTGAAGATGTTTCGAAAGTTGAGACGAAAAGCTATGGTGACGTGCAACTAACGGAGAGTATCAGCCTATTCGACGTTCTTCAAGATGTAGGAACAAGAGTAGAATATGTGACGCCACTTAGTATGGAAAAGCTTGACCAGAACTTTGGGTATACGCTTTATCGAACAACTATTAATGAAACAGGGACATTAGAGCTTGATACTACACCCATTCGTGACAGAGCGTTCATTTATGTAAATGGAAAACTTGAAGCAACGGTTTCTGTAAACGATGAGACAAAGTCGGTATTGATTCCGTTCCCAGAAGAGGAAAATACGTTTGAAATTATTGTTGAAAACCTTGGCCGAGTGAATTATGGCAAGCATCTTTCGGATCAAAAAGGAATTGTCCAGAACCTCTGGTTAAACAATCAATATTGGTTTGACTGGGAGATGACTAAGATTGAAGGAGATCGGCTTCCAAAGACGTATACAGATGGAGAGCGTTATCCTAAGTATCTTAAGGGCACATTCACAATCGATCAATGCTATGATACCTTTGTGGATTTGGAAGGATTTACAAAAGGGAATGTGTATATTAACGGATTTAACCTTGGTCGCTACTGGCAAACGATGGGTCCGCAGCAGCGCCTCTACTTACCGGGACCACTGTTGAACGAAGGTGAAAATGAAATCGTTGTTCTCGAATTAGAGGGACACACGGCAAGTAGCATCACATTAATGAACGAACCTAAACTCGGATAAAAAAGGATCGATGGCAATGAGCATTCTCGTTAATCAACAGCAGTTTCATCTGACAAATGGAAAAATCAGCTATATCTTTCACGTTTTAAAAAATGGCCAGTTAGGTCATTTGTATTTCGGAAAAGCGCTTCGAGCACGTGATTATCGTCATTTTCAGAGAACGAACAACCCAACACCGGCTAGCTGTCATACGTATGAGGACGACGCAGCTTTTTCGCTTGAAACGCTTCAACAGGAGTATCCCGCCAATGGAAAAGGGGATTTTAGAGAACCTGCTTTTATGATATCGGGCCAGAAGCCGATTGCGAACTTTGTGTATAAATCACATGAAGTGGTGAAAGGAAAGCCTCGTTTAAAAGACTTGCCAGCAACTTACGCGAGTGAAGAGGAAGCAGAGACGCTTCTCGTTGTGTTGGAAGATTCGTATCAGCAGGTAGAGCTCGAACTTAGCTATACGATTTTTGAAAATGAAGCGGTGATGGCTCGTAACGCTCGCCTGATCAACAAAACGGATGTTGAAATTTCCATTGATCGAATGATGTCGCTGTCTGTTGATTTGCCTCATGCTGATATGGAAATGGTGCACCTCTCAGGTACGTGGGCACGCGAACGTCATGTAAAGACGAGAAAGTTAGAGCAAGGCATCCAGTCAATTTCGAGCATACGAGGAGCAAGTTCTCACCACCATAACCCGTTTCTTGCTTTAAAAACGCCAGATGCGACTGAGCATACGGGAGAAGTGCTTGGTTTTCAGTTCGTCTACAGCGGGAATTTTCTCGCGCAAGCAGAAGTCGATCATTATGATGTAACGCGCGTGCAACTTGGGATTCATCCATTAGGTTTTCAATGGCATCTTCCTCCGGGCGAAACATTCCAAACACCTGAAGCGATTATGGTTTATTCCGAGCAAGGCATGAACGGGATGAGTCAAACATTCCATCGCCTTTATCGTGATCAGCTGATTCGCGAGCAGTGGAAGAACAAGGAACGTCCTGTCTTGATAAATAACTGGGAAGCGACCTATTTTGACTTTAATGAAGAAAAGCTGCTTCATTTTGCGAAAGAAGCGAAAGAGCTAGGTGTTGAACTGTTCGTTCTCGATGATGGGTGGTTTGGAAAACGGAATAATGACCGTTCTTCGCTTGGGGACTGGACGGTTGACTTAGAAAAGCTTCCCGAAGGCATCGCGTCGCTTGCTGAAAAAGTAAAGAGCACCGGACTTCAATTTGGTTTGTGGTTTGAGCCAGAAATGATTAGTCCTGATAGTGAGCTGTATAGAGAGCACCCGGAATGGGCAGTAGGCATTCCTGGTGAACACTTTACGCTAGGGCGGAATCAGCGGGTGCTTGATTATACGCGAGCGGAAGTGGTTGACTACATTTTTGACCGAATGAAGGCGATCATTGAGGCGACGAACCTGGATTATATTAAGTGGGATATGAATCGAAACATTACGGAGGCCTACTCTGCAGGTTTAGAACACCAGGGTGAGTTTTTCCATCGCTACATCCTAGGTGTCTATGATCTTTATGAACGCTTAACATCAGAGTTTCCAAATGTATTGTTTGAATCGTGTGCTGGTGGCGGTGGGCGTTTTGATCCTGCTCTCCTGTACTATGCACCACAGGCCTGGGCAAGTGATGATACAGATGCAGTTGAGCGGTTGAAAATTCAGTACGGCACATCCATGGCTTATCCGATTTATAGTATGGGGTCTCATGTGTCAGCTGTTCCGAACCACCAAACGCTTCGAGAAACACCTCTTTCCATGCGAGCGGATGTGGCGTACTTTGGTACGTTTGGGTATGAGCTAGATCCTTCTAGCCTTTCAATGGAAGAGAAAGAAATTGTAAAAGACCAAATTAAACGCTATCAGTCGCTGCGTCACCTCGTTCGTGAGGGAGAGTTTATCCGGCTGCAAAGTCCGTTTGAAGGTAATGAAACGGCGTGGATGATCGTGTCAGCGGATCAAAAAGAAGCGCTGGTAGGTTGGTATAAAGCGTCAAGCACACCGAATCCACGCACCAATCAGTTTGTGAAATTAAGAGGATTAGCTTCAGATTGCGGCTACCACGTTGACGGAGAGACGTATTTCGGAGATGAACTGATGCAGCACGGACTTCCGCTTCCAATTGAATTTAACGGAGCGAATGGCGAACAAGCGGAGCGCGGTGGTGACTTTCAATCGAAAGTGTTTTACTTAAAAGCAGACTAAAAAAGGATGATGGCCATGGCAACGATTAAGGACATCGCACAGAAAGTGAAATGTTCCACATCGACCGTTTCACGCGTCCTCAATTATGATGAAACGTTATCAGTCTCGGATGATACGAAAAAGCGAATTTTTGAAGTGGCAGAAGAGCTTTCTTACAGTAAGAAGCGAGGAAAGAAGTCGCTTACACCGAAAATAGCCATTATCCACTGGTATACGGAAAAGGAAGAGTTGAACGACCTCTATTATATGTCGATTCGACTCGGAGTTGAGCAGCGCTGCCAGGAAGAGCGGCTTGAACTCGTAAAGATTTTTAAAGATAACTATGATGAATTAGAGAAAGAAAACATTCAGGGTATGATTGCGGTTGGGAAATTTAGTAGTCAAGAAATCGCTTCCTTAAATAAAGTAACGCCAAATATCGTTTTCGTTGACTATGATCCAGATAACGAGAAGTACGATGCGGTAGTCGTCGATTTTGAAAAGGCGACAAAAAAAGTACTCGATTATTTTACAAGTAGAGGTCATGAGCGAATTGGCTATATTGGCGGAAGAGAAGCGTTTCGTGACGCAAGCGCTGAAATTGTCGATGAACGAGAGCTTACATTCAAACGCTATCTGACAAAGCGCGAACAAGATCATGAAGCTTACATTTATACGGGCTCATTCACGGTGGATGATGGCTATTCCCTTATGAAGCGTGCCATTGACGAGCTTGGTGAAGAGCTTCCAACGGCATTCTTTGTTGGGAATGACACGATGGCCATTGGCTGCCTTCGAGCTCTGCATGAAAATGGGATCGCTGTTCCAGATCGCGTTAGCTTAATCGGTGTAAATGATATTAGTGTCTCAAAATATGTCTATCCTGCTTTAAGTACGGTTAAAGTGTACACCGAACTGATGGGTGAAACGGCCGTGGGACTCTTAATGGAGCGCCTTCTTAGAAGAAAAGTAGCTAAAAAAGTAACGATGTCGACAAAATTGAAGCTGCGAAAAAGCAGTAAATAAACAAGGCCGGGTGAAAAAAATGAAATCGCTAAATGCACATTTTCGTAAGGTGTATGGAGAAGGTGGCGAGATTAGAAGCTTCTTCTCGCCAGGGCGTGTCAATTTAATTGGCGAACATACGGATTATAATGGGGGACACGTATTTCCGTGCTCACTTAGCATTGGGACCTATGCGGTCGCGAGAAAACGAGAGGACTCCCTGGTTCGTTTTTATTCCATGAACTTTGAAGAGAAAGGCGTTATGACGGTTAATTCGGATCAGCTCGTTTACGATGTGGAGCATGACTGGGCAAACTACCCAAAAGGCGTCGTATCGATTGTAAAGCAATCAGGGTATGATGTAAGCGGCTTTGATGTGCTTTACTATGGCAATATTCCAAATGGAGCCGGATTATCTTCTTCGGCATCGATCGAGTTAGCGACTGCCGTTTTATTAAATGAATTAAATGACCTTCACCTTGAGATGGTTGACATGGTGAAAATGAGTCAGCGTGCGGAAAATGAGTTTGTTGGCGTAAACTGCGGAATTATGGATCAATTTGCGATTGGAATGGGCAAAGAAGAAGCAGCCGTTCTTCTTGATTGCAACACGCTTGATTATAGCTATAGTCCCGTTGTTCTCGAGAATGCTTCGCTTGTGATCGCGAATACAAACAAACGAAGAGGACTAGCAGATTCAAAATACAATGAACGTCGTTCTGAATGTGAGCGTGCACTGAGTCAACTTCAAGAGCACCTTCAGATTGAATCACTTGGTGATCTTACGATTGAGACGTTTGAAGCGAATAAGCAGTACATCACAAATTCAATTGATCAAAGACGAGCGAAGCATGCGGTTTATGAAAACGTTCGTACGATTGAAGCAGCGAAACGATTGAAAGCTGGTGAGATTGACGCATTCGGACAGCTAATGAATGAGTCACACGTTTCCTTAAGAGATGATTATGAGGTAACTGGTCTTGAGCTTGATGCTTTAGTAGAAGCGGCGTGGGCTGAAGAAGGGGTCATCGGCTCGCGTATGACAGGAGCAGGATTTGGTGGCTGTACAATTAGCATTGTAGAAAATCAATTTCTGGACTCGTTCCAAACAAATGTTGAAAAAACCTATAAAGAGAAAACGGGTTTAACAGCTGAATTTTACATTGTGGAAATAGGTGCAGGAGCAAGAGAAATCAACCAGCTTTCAGAAGCGCTGTAAATTTGGAGAGGAGTGGAGAGAAACCATGACTAGCATAGACCAAGAGATTAATCGCCTCCTCCAATATGGATTGAAGAAGCATCTGATTCATGAGTGGGATTTGTCATACGCGCGAAATCAATTGCTAGAAGTGCTTCAGCTTAAAGAGAGTGATCCTAGTGATGTTCCTTCAAATATCCCGAATAGCCCCGTTACAATTTTAGATCGAATCTTAGATTGGGCCTTTGAAAATGGAAGACTCGTTGAAAATACGGTCACTTATCGTGATTTGCTTGATACGAAAATCATGGGATGCTTAACGGAAAGACCATCAGGCGTGATTGAGACGTTTGAAAAGACTTATGAACAGGTAGGCCCTGAAGCCGCTACAGCTAACTTTTACGACTATTCAAAAGATGTTCACTACATTCGTACAGATCGCATTGCAAAAAATGAGGAGTGGCTTACGGAAACGGAATATGGTGAGATGGAAATCACGATTAATCTTTCCAAACCAGAAAAAGATCCGAAAGCGATTGCGGCTGCGAAAACAATGAAGTCAAGCGGCTATCCTGAATGCTTGCTTTGTAAAGAAAACGTAGGGTACGAGGGTCGAATCAATCATCCCGCACGGCAAAATCTTCGGATGATTCCTGTCACGCTCGATGAGAAACAGTGGTATTTGCAGTATTCTCCATATGTTTACTACAACGAACATGCGATTGTCTTATACGGTGAACACGAACCTATGAAAATTTCGCGCGGTACGTTTGATCGACTGCTTGAATTTGTTGGAAAGTTTCCTCATTACTTTATCGGCTCAAATGCAGATCTGCCAATCGTTGGCGGTTCCATATTAAGTCATGATCATTTTCAAGGAGGAAAGCATGACTTTCCAATGGCGAAAGCCGAGGTGGAGCGAGATGTTGTTCTGTCGACTTATTCGAATGTGAAAGCAGGCATTGTCAAGTGGCCCATGTCAGTGCTACGTCTTCAAAGCAATGATCGCGAAGAGTTAGGTGAACTTGCCGACGCCATTCTTCAGTTCTGGAAAGGGTATAGCGATAAAAGCGCCGAGGTCTTTGCATTTACAGATGATAAGCCTCATAACACCGTTACCCCAATCGCTCGTCGAAATGGTGATGACTATGAGCTTGATCTTGTCCTACGAAACAATCGCACGACAGAAGAGCACCCGATGGGACTGTTTCATCCTCATGCGGAAGTGCACCATATTAAAAAAGAAAACATCGGCTTAATTGAAGTGATGGGACTGGCAGTGCTTCCCGGCAGATTACAAGAAGAACTTCATTTGCTCGATGAATCGCTCATAGGTGAAAATCCGCTAAACCATATCGAACGTGATGAACGGATTAACAAGCATGTTGAATGGGCGAAAACCCTTCTTGAAAAATATCCGGACCTGGACGTCTCAAATGTACACAACCGGTTGCGTGATGAAGTCGGACTAATCTTCTCTGATATTTTAAGTCATGCTGGTGTCTTTAAACGAAACGCATCTGGTCAGGAAGCGTTTGACCGTTTTACAGACGCGCTTAACACTCATTTAAACCAATAAGAGCTTGCCGATTTTGGCGAGCTTCTTTTCACATTGAATCTAAACTACAAAATGGCAAAAGGAGCTAACACAATGTATGTAGGTGTCGATTATTACCCGGAACAGTGGCCGAAAGAGCGCTGGAAGGAAGATGTAAAATTAATGAAAGAACTTGGTGTGAATGTGGTGCGCATCGCTGAATTTGGTTGGCAGCTGATGGAGCCTGAGGAAGGAACTTACGATTTCGGGCTTTATGATGAAGCCATTGACTTAATGACGAAGAATGGAATCAAGGTGGTTCTAGGAACGCCAACAGCCACACCACCTGCCTGGATGTGTGAAAAATATCCAGAAATTTTACCTGTCGATCCGAATGGTACGGTGATTTCCTTTGGAGCAAGACGTCACTATACTGTTAACAGTGAAGTGTATCGTCAGTTTTCAGCGAAAATGGTAGAAGAAATGGCGAAGCGTTACGGTCAGCATGATGGGATTATTGGTTGGCAAGTAGACAATGAATACGGTCATGAAAAATCAGATCGTAGCTATGGCGATGTTGATCAGCAGGCGTTTCACATTTGGCTTAAGCAAAAATATCAAACGCTAGATGCGTTAAACGAAGCGTGGGGCACCGTGTTCTGGAGTCAAACGTATACAGCTTGGTCGCAAATTCCTGTGCCACGTAAAGTATTCCAAGAACATAATCCAAGCTTGCTTCTTGATTTTGATCGTTTTTGTGCGGATGCGTATACCTCATACAATAAGCTTCAAACCGACATTCTTCGAAAGCATATACGCTCTGATCAGTGGATTACGCATAACTTTGTGTACACCGATCAGGCCATTAATCAGTGGGATATGTCAAAAGAGCTTGATTTCATTTCGTTCGATAACTATCCGGTATGGGGCGGTTTACCTGAGCCAATTGCGCCAGCTGCGATTGCGCATCAGCATGATTTGTGTCGTTCTTCAAAAGATGGGAAAGGTTTCTGGGTGATGGAAGAACTTTCAGGAGCGCAAGGTTGGAGCCGCATCGGTTACTTGCCGCGTCCAGGTCATATTAAGCTTTGGACGTATCAAGCGATTGCTCGCGGTGCTGAAGCGATTGTGTACTTCCGCTGGTGTGCAGCACGTTTTGGAACGGAAGAATTTTGCCATGGTGTTCTTGATCATGATGGAAAACCAAAGCGTAAATACAATGAAGTAAAAGAAGTGATCGATTCCTTGAGTGTGTTTGGAGATGACTGGATTGCATCGAAATATCGTGCGGATGTCGCGGTTTATTATGATGTCGAAAACGCTTGGGCGTGGGGCATTCAGCCACAAAGCAATGCATTTGAATACAAGCAAGAGTTTCTTCGCTTCTACAGTCCTGCCCATCGCATGAATGCGATGACGGACATTGTAACAAAAGAAAGCAATCTTGACGGGTATAAAGTGCTTGTTGTCCCGGTTTATTTCCTAACCGATCCAGCAGTTAATGAGAAAATCTCCCGTTTTGCAGAGCAAGGTGGATCCGTCATTCTTTCTTATCGCGCAGGGGTGAAAGAACAGAACAATTTTGTCGTAGAAGATACGCTTCCAGGCGCACTACGTGAGCTTGCAGGTGTTGAAATCAATGAGTATGAATCGCTTCAGCTTGGTCAAAGCAATGAGGTTGAAGGTGTTCAGGGATCGCTTAAAGGGTTGAACTCTGTCGCTTCTATCTGGTGTGATCTCGTTGAGCCGACGACAGCGGAAGTGCTTGCGGAATATCGAGGCTGTTTCTATGAACAAACAGCGGCAATCACGAAAAACCAGTATGGAAAAGGAACGGTTTACTACATTGGCTCGGCTCTTGAAGAAGAGATGATGGATGCTCTTTATGCAGAAGTTTTTAAAGAAACGGATGTTACTACGATCGCTTCAAGTGAAAACGTAGAATCTGTTACGCGTACTGGAAAAGACGGGACAGTTTTCTTATCCGTTGTGAATCATTCGACGGATCATGACGGTACGCTTACGCTACCAGACGGTACGTGGATCGACGCGGTTTCGCATGAGGAATATCGAGGAGAAATGACAGTTGCGCCACTTGGTTCATATGTATTGACGCTAAACTAGTATTTTCCGGGAAATAACGATCGTATTCGACGATTAATGAAGTACTTGGAGGGGAAAAACATGGCGATTTTAGTCACTGGTGGTGCCGGATATATCGGGAGCCATACGGTTATGTATTTACAAGAGCAAAATGAAGATGTTGTCGTGCTTGATAATCTAACAAAAGGGCATGAACAGGCTGTGCTTAACGTTCCGTTGTATGAAGGAGATTTAACAGATGGAAAAGTAATCGATCAAATTTTTGCCGATCATGAGATCGATTCTGTCATTCACTTTGCTGCAAGTTCACTTGTTGGGGAGAGCGTGACAAATCCGCTTGAATATTATCGCAATAACGTAGCGGGTTCCCAGGCGCTCGTTTCAAAACTCATTGAACATGATGTGAAATACATCGTGTTCTCATCGACTGCTGCCACTTATGGAAATCCAGAGAGAACGCCGATTGAGGAAGACGATGTAACAAATCCAACGAATCCGTATGGAGAGACGAAGCTTGCGATTGAGAAAATGCTGCGCTGGTGTGATGATGCTTACGGCTTAAAATCCACTTCGCTTCGCTACTTTAATGCAGCTGGTGCTGATCCAGAAGGGAAAATTGGGGAAGATCATCAACCAGAGTCTCACCTTATCCCAATTGTCCTTCAAGCGGCGCTTGGACAGCGTGAGAAGGTATCGATTTTTGGTGATGATTATGATACGAAAGATGGCACATGTGTCCGTGATTATATTCACGTCCTTGACCTTGCGCAGGCTCACTTCCTTGCGTTGAAAAAGATGAAAGAAACGAATGAAAGCGGCATTTATAACCTTGGGAATGGCAAAGGGTTTACGGTGAAAGAAGTGATTGATACGTGTCGTAGTGTGACGGAGAAGTCAATTGAAGCAGAAGTAGCGCCACGTCGTGCTGGAGATCCAGCGACGTTAATTGCTTCGTCGGCAAAAGCGATGAATGAACTTGGGTGGAAGCCGGTCTATCCAGAGCTTTCGCAAATTGTTGCGCACGCCTGGAACTGGCATCAAAATCATCCTGAAGGGTATGGAGATCAGTCATGAGTATTGAGAAGGTACGTTTATTTTTAGAGGAACAGGGTTATGATGGCGTGTTACTGAGAAGAAGGAACAATTTTTCTTGGATCACAGGCGGGAATACGAATTACATCGTTCAGACGATGGAAGCAGGTGTAGCCGACTGGATTATCACACGTGAGCAGGCGTATCTTGTCACATCCAAAATGGAAGAGCGCCGCATAGTGGAAGAAGAATGTGCCGATCTGTCGTTTTCTTTTGAAGTGCTGTCTGATGATTGGTACAAACCTGCTGAACATTTAATTGAATCGGTAACGTCTGGAAAGCGTATGGCAGCTGACATGCCTTATGCGGACTGGGATGTAGTGGATGAAGAGCTTGGAAAGTATCGCTCTATTTTGTCAGTTGATGAGCGTGACCGCTATCGAAATTTGTGTCAAAAAGCGGCCAAAGCGGTAGAAGAGACGTGCCGTGAAATTGAACCAGGTCAAACGGAAAAAGAAATTGAAGCGCATCTTGCATCGAAAATTCTTGCAGGTGGAATGTCGATTCAGGTGTTGCTCGTAGCAACAGATGAGCGGATCTATCGCTACCGCCATCCTATCCCAACTGAAAAGAAGCTTGAGCGCCATGCGATGATTGTGATTTGTGCAGAAGAAGCGGGTCTTGTAGCGAACGTTACGCGACTTGTGTACTTTGGCGAACATGACGTATACAGGAGAATGGGTGTATCAGGAAGTTGAGGTAGCAGACGTTACGTATGTTCGGAACGCGGTGTTGGAGAGGTAGATGGATGTATAAAGGGGGTCAGGCTCGAGCCTGACCCCCTTCGCAAACAAAAAACCTCAAAAGTCCACCTCCAACGGACACTTACTCCATTCTCCGCTTCTTCCAATAAGCACCGCAAATGGCGAGAAGGGTGGAGAAGATAAAGCACTTGAAGAATGTCACGATGGCGGAGGAACCAATAAAAAGAAAGGGTATGTCAGCCATGTCTTGAAATTCTCCTGCTGCAAAATCGAGCGTAAACGTGAACCCAGTATTTAAGCCGGCAGTTAGTAAAGACATCATAAAAGCATACAGCAAACCAAATACCACAATTCGATGAAGCTGAATGGCGCCTCCCTGGTGCAGCCTATATCCTGCCCATAAAAACAATCCAATTGGGATGAGCAACCCAATTATCATATAAAGTTTGAAGTTCCCTGGTTGATTTAATAGAAAGCTAAAGATTGAGTAAGGTTCAATTGTTTCAACTTTTAATCCTCCAAGTGCAGAATACATTACCTGTAGTTTCTCATCTAGCAAGTTCATATCTAACGTAAGAGAAGAAAGGTTTAGTGTATTCCATAGAAGAAATCCGCCTTGAAACACGATGATTAGGAAGTAGGTTGCAGGTAGGTTGTCAAAGCTAAGAAAAGGACTAGCGTCAGACATCAAGCGGTAGAGGAACAAAACCATCACTGAAATGGAGATGGCGATTCCAAATGTGATTGTTCGAACGCCCTCTTTTAATGGAGAAGAAGTTACTTGTTTCATCATGCCACTTCCATACAAACTACCAATAAACGAGAAGACTGTTCCGATGAAAAATGCCGCAAAGAAAGCTTTTATGAAGGGATAGTTGTTATCAATCGACAAGTTTGCAATCATACCGCTTTCTTGTACAGAAGCATCGAATTGGAATCCTGCAACTAGAGCGATGAGCGCCGTTAGACCGCCATAAATAAGGCCGATTAAAAGCGAAGATAGCCAGGATTGTTGAATCGTACCTGTTGCTCTTTTCCCGTATAGATATCCGACGATCAATAGTGAAATAAGCGGAAGTAAAAGAAGGATCAGCATACCAGACTGAAGCTCAAGCTCTACACCAGATCGCTCACCACCTTCTGTCATATCAATGGAAAGCGTAGAATTTAGGAGATGCGCGGACATCCAATAATCTGTCATACCGAAGAAAGGATCTGTTAACGGAGCGTTTTCAGTACCGTAATCATAATAGAAATTGCTTACCATTTCTGTTGGCCCAACTTCCGTTAAATCATTAAGGGTTTGTTGGAATGATGCAGCCTGTTGCTGAAATCCTTCTGATACAACGAAGGACATAATGCCAACCGCAAGAAAGGCAAGAAAGGCGCAGAGTATGGCTAACTTTTTATGGATGCCGCTAAATTCAGGAATTGTATAAGATGTCGCCACCTTTTCTTGGGGGCGTTCCGTTTTATATGGGACGAGAGGAAGTTGAAAAGAGCCACATTGTAAACAGTATTGGTGACCGCTCTCTTCTGTTCCGCAATCTGAACAAAATTTTGGTATGGCGCCAGATGTAACACTTGGAGTCTCTGCATGAAGCTGAAAAGTCCCATCAAAAGGACAGTAATTGTCGCTAACCGCGTTGCCACAAGTTGTACAGTACGTGATGATCAACACCTCCTAGCCGTTTTTCAAACCGCAACAACCGCAGAATCGAGCAGTCTCAGGTACTTCTTCCTTACATCTATCACACGGTTGCGTTGCGAGCGCTTCAGGGGGTTCTACTATGAGAACTTTACTTCCACAGCTTCCACAAAACGTATCCTCTTCTTGGATGGGGGCTCCGCATTCGCAAACGTGATCACTAGATTCTTTTTTCATTTGACTGAGGGAACGATTCGCCTGATAAAGTTCCAGGTCGTATGGAAGAAGACGCTCCATTTGTTCATTTAACTCAGAATGCTGGATTTCTCCTTTTCGTAAGAGTCGATACGTAAGCTCTCCAAGCTGATTGATGACTTTCATACGATTCGAAGCCGCATCACTTGCATGCTTCCTTAGCTGTGAAACTTCCTGTGCCGTTTGGAGTTTGGTTTTTCCTTGCTGGAGGCCATCTTGAAGCTTTGATAAACCTCCACCTATTTTCGTTTGTAGGTCCGACATGTCCATCTCCTCCTTGCTTCTATTCGCTCTTCAACGAAGAAGAGCGAGGGCTTTTCCTGACTTTTTCATAGATATGATAAAAGTTCAAAATCATGTTAAAAAACGGTTTGGAATAGCAGGCATAATTAGAAATCTCTCCCATATGATTTGGAATAATGGGCGGAGGTGGGAAGATGAATTGGTGCCATCAGTGTAATAGGAGCGAAACTGGATCATTTTGCGTTAAGTGCGGACAGAAGGTAGCGAGAAAGAGGCAGACGCCATTAAAGAAATCGAGAGGCGTGTTATGGGTAGGAATCGTTGGAGGGATACTCCTTGTCCTGATTGGTAGTTTTTTAACGTTAAAATGGATCACCTCTCCTGAGCGAGCAGTAGAGCGATTCAAAGATGCGTTATTAAAAGAGGATTACGAAGCGATTGGCAAGTTCATTCCTGACACAAATCCATTGCTTTCTCAAGAAGCCGAGCTTGCGAGTTTTGTTTCGCTTTTGAAGGAGCATCCTGACCAACGAAGGCTTCTTATTCAAGATTTGGAGAGACAGGCAAGAAGCTTAAGCGATCATATGCTGATCAAACCGAACGAAAACCTGTTCCTTCAAATGACGGTAATGGAAGATGGGAAGGCATTTTTTCTTTTTAAGGATTATGTAATCACTTCCTCCCCAATTTACGTTGAGGTAGGAACGCAATTTAACAAAACATCGCTCTTTATTAATAAAGAAGAGAGCGGAACGATTGGTGAAGACGGTAAAAAAATCGGACCATTTCTGCCAGGGAGCTATCAGTTTGAAACCGTTTTAGAGAATGAAGGATACACGATGCGTGGAGAAGCGGAGGTTGAACTCGCGCCATCTGAGGAAACCGTGCAGGTCGATTTGCCTGTTAATGGCGCGTTTGTGATGCCAGATTCGAACTATGAAGATGCTCGCTTATTTATAAATGGAAAAGATACTGGCATTGCGATCGGTGATGCCGGAGAAATCGGTCCTTATCCAACGGACGGGTCTGTCGTTATGCATGCAGAGAAGAAATTTGAAGCAGGCGTTGTGAAAAGTCCTTCCGTTCATTTTGAAGGAGAAGCTCCGTTCTTTTCCATCGACTATCGCGAACCTGCCGTGATTGAAAAGGAAGTCGCCGATCAGCCAGAAGTGGTGCAGCATCAGGATGAAACAAAGTTAATTATCTCTGCTGTTAATACTTACTTAAATGATTGGATCCATGCCTATGAAAACCTGGAAACCGATTACTTTTCAAACCTAACACCGGAGCTACAATCATATTTTGAGGAACGCTTTCAGTCTGTTCGGGAAAATAATGCCGCTTTTACTGGAGAGGTTGTGGAGGCAGCCTTTGATCTCGACAGCTTCTTGATCGATTCATCTGGAAAGAAAGCAGAAATCGACGTTCTCGTGACGATGGATTCAGCCAATCATGAGCAAGGAGAAACCAACGTGCAGACAGAAGTCACTTCAAATGGTTTTCACTACAAACTAGTGAAAAGTAATGGGAAATGGTTGATTGATAGCCGAGAAGAAGTGGAGTACGTTGACTTAACGAATGCTGTTGTTTATTAAAGTGGTAGCGTAGCGGGGGGCAGGCTCGAACCTGACCCCCATTATAAAAATACTGATAATTTCAAAAAACTATTGCAATTATGAATGCGTTTACAATATAATGTGATAAAAGGTTATGATGTTTTATTAAACATCACTACTTATATCGGAGGTGCGGATATGATTGAAGTGTTACGCGAGCTAAATCCACATTTACATGTGCAATCAGTAGATTCTGAAGCTTTTCGAACGTACGGGAAAGTTCTTTCAGATTTTCCATATGAGCAAATGGCACATTTAATGAAGGAAACGGAAATTCCTGAACAGGGGAATCAGTATGTTGCTGCAGAAGAAGGGCTTGAAGAGAAGTCACTTAAAACGTTCGTTGAAAACAGCTACTATGGAGGGATGCCGGTACAGATTGGGTACTGTAACGGGAAAAATTCCGCGTTAGGAGGCCTTGAATTTCATAAAGGAAGTGAAATTAACGTTGCGATTACGGATTTTGTGCTTCTTCTCGGTCATACCAATGACATTACGAACCATACATACGATGTGAACAAGGTACAGGCTTTTTACGTCCCAGCGGGTACCGCGATTGAAATGGTTCAAACAACGCTTCATCTTGCCCCGTGTAAAGTGAGCGATGAAGGTTTTAAATGTACGGTGATTTTGCCAGAAGGAACGAATACCCCATTAGAAGAGGCTCAAAAAGGACAAGATCCGCTCCTCTTTATGAAAAATAAATGGCTACTTGCCCATCCAGAGCATGAACGATTTATGTCACTTGGGGCGCACAAAGGCATTGTCGGTGAAAATATAACAGTTGCTTACAGCAAGGGATAAAGGAGGACAACCTTATGTCGGGTATTACATTTACTTTAGTTTCATGCGTTTTCTTTATGGCGCTCGTCGCGTGGATTTCCTACTTAAAAACAAGAAATTCAGTCAATGACTCAGATGGTTACTTTCTTGCAGGTCGAGGATTAACCGGTGGATTTATTGCAGGTTCGCTCTTACTTACAAACTTATCTGCTGAACAGTTAATTGGTTTGAATGGACAAGCTTATCGAACGAACCTTTCCAACATGGCCTGGGAAGTGACAGCAGCGTTCGCCATTGTAATTATGGCACTAATCTTGCTACCTCGCTATCTTGGTGGTGCGTTTTCAACCTTACCTGAGTTTTTAAGTAAACGTTATGATGAAAGCGTTCGCAGATACACGGTTATCCTGTTTATGCTTGGGTATATGTTTGTCACAATCCCGTCAGTGCTTTATTCCGGGGCACTTGCGATTCTTCGACTTTTTGATGTCCCAGAACTACTCGGAATTTCATTTGAATCGTCTGTCTGGCTCGTCATTTGGGTGATTGGGATTATCGGTGCTATTTATGCCATCTTCGGTGGGCTAAAAGCGGTAGCGGTATCTGATACGTTAAACGGAATTGGTCTCCTTTTCATTGGTTTAATTGTTCCAATCCTCGGCTTTTTTGCTCTTGGAAACGGCGATATGTTAGATGGGATTAAAACGATTACGATGGAAAATCCCGAGAAGTTAAATGCGATCGGATCGAGCACAGACTCTGTTCCGTTCTCTACCATTTTTACCGGAATGATTTTTATGAACATGTTTTACTGGGGAACGAATCAGTACGTGATTCAGCGAACGCTTGGTGCGAAGAACCTTGCGGAAGGTCAAAAAGGGGTTTTGCTCTCTGGATTCTATAAACTAACCGTTCCATTTATGATGATGATTCCAGGAGTGATTGCTTTCCATCTCTATGGAAGCTCAATGGATCCAGTAGATCTCGCTTATCCAACGGTTGTGTCGAATTTGCTGCCGACGTTTATGTCTGGTCTCTTTCTAGCTGTCCTTCTCGGCGCGGTGTTCTCAAGTTTCAACTCACTATTAAACAGTGCCGCAACGATGTTTGCGCTTGATGTGTATAAAGCTGGGATTAACAAAAACGCAACGGATCGTCAGCTAATCAATGTTAGTAAATATTTTGGAAGCGTTCTCGCGCTTGTCTCTTTCTTTATTGCTCCAATGCTGATGAACGCACCAGATGGATTGTGGGATTTGATTCGCCGTTTTACAGGTTTCTTTAACATCCCGATTATTGCGATTGTCCTTGTTGGGATTGTTTCAAAACGCATCCCTGCACTTGGGGCGAAAATTGCGATTATCTTCCACGTGATTACGTATTACATGCTTGTGTGGGGATTAAATCAGCTGTTTAACATTGAAATTACGATGAACTTTATTCACATTTCAGCGATTCTTTTCATCATTGAAGTTGCCATCATGATGGTCGTTGGACGCATTCGTCCATTACCTGAAGCGTATGAATTCCGAGCGAATCCAAAGGTGGACATGGTGCCGTGGAAGTTTACGATTCCAGTCTCTGTTGTTCTCATTAGCCTTGTGGTGATGGTTTACATTCTCTTCTCTCCAATTGGATTTGCCTACCAGGGTGGAATGGTTTCTGGATGGTTCTGGCCAGCAATCTTAGGAACGGCTGTCGCTGGAGCACTTTGTTACCTTCTTGCACTCAAATCATGGAATAAGAAATACTCTGGTTTTGTTACAAGGAAGCATGAAGAAGCGGTTAACGCTGAAAAGAAATTTAGAAGCGCATAGACGAAAAACAAGTAGGGGGAAATTATGTTGCATACAAAAACGATCAGCCCAAGTTTTGAAGTGAAGCAAAATGGAGAGGAATTTGACGTTCATCTGGACGGTCGCTTACTGTTTCGTCATTCACCTGCTCATCCTTTTATTTTCGTTGGAACTGGTGAAGAAAAGATAGATATGTACCGAGGAAATTTTAAAATAAAAGATTATGTTGTGGAACGTGTGGCTCTTCGCTATGCAACGGTACGTTACCAAGAAGAAACATGTCGCATTGGATTTCGTCATTTTTCTCATGACCATGAACTGCTAACGATGGTATTAAAGCAGGATAAAGAAGGTCTAAGGGTTTCATTCGAGCTCGTTGACCCTCTGTTTAATCGGTTCTGGGTACGCGTTGCCGCTGATGCCGATGAGAAAATTTACGGATGTGGGGAACAGCTTTCCTATTTTAATTTAAGAGGGAAGAACTTCCCGCTTTGGACGTCAGAGCCTGGGGTAGGACGGAATAAATCGACCTATACCACCTGGCAAGCCGATGTGATCGATCAGGCCGGAGGAGACTATTATAATACCAATTACCCCCAGCCAACTTTTGTATCTACTAATAAATATTATTGTCATGTCGAGACGACGGCTTTTGCTGATTTCGATTTTCAGCGCGACGATTTTCATGAGCTGCACATATGGGAAGCACCAGCCTCCATTTTATTTGAAACAGGGCAAACGTATAAAGCTCTCGTTGAAAAACTAACCGCTCGACTCGGTCGGCAACCAGAGCTTCCAGACTGGACCTTTGATGGCATCTGGCTCGGCATGCAGGGAGGAACGGAACGGGTACAAACTAAGATTGATCGCGCGATTGAAAAAGGAATGAAAATCGGTGCCGTATGGTGTCAGGACTGGCAAGGAAAGCGCGTGACATCATTTGGGAAACGCTTGATGTGGAACTGGAAATGGAATCAGGAGGAGTACCCTGAACTCGATCAAAAAGTGAAGGAGTGGAAAGAAAAAGGCATTCGTTTTATGGGTTACATCAACCCTTATGTTGCTGTTGAAGGAGACCTGTACCGTGAAGCCTATGAAAATGGGTATCTTGCTACGGCGTTAGATGGCGGTGATTATGTAGTCGACTTCGGTGAATTCAATTGTGGCGTTGTTGATTTTACAAACGAAGCGGCGTGTGAATGGTACGAAGATGTCATCCAAAAAAATATGATTGATTTTGGAATGGACGGATGGATGGCTGATTTTGGCGAATATTTGCCGACGGATTTAAAACTGCATAGCGGAGAACCAGCGACAAAAATGCATAATGCATGGCCAGTGATGTGGGCGAAAGTGAATCATAACGCCGTTCAAAAAGCAGGACGCTGGGGCGATATTGTTTACTTTATGCGTGCCGGTTACTCAGGTAGTCAGGGATACTGTCCATTATTATGGGCTGGGGATCAAAGTGTTGATTGGAGTCTTGACGATGGTCTTGCTTCCGTTATTCCAGCTGCGCTATCTGCTGGGATGAGTGGAAATGGCGTTCATCATAGCGATATCGGTGGCTACACAAGTCTTCATGGCAACAAGCGGAATAAAGAGCTCCTGCTACGCTGGGTCGATATGGCGGCCTTTACGCCAGTTATGCGAACGCATGAAGGGAATCGTCCTGATGATTGCTTCCAGTTTGATCAAGACGAAGAGACGCTTGAGCATTTTGTGAAAATGACAAACGTTTATACAGCAATGAAGCCTTACTTAAAAGCATTAAGCAAAGAGAACGCTGAAAAAGGAATTCCGATTCAACGTCCGTTGTTTATGGAATATGAACATGATCTCGCTTCTTATCACATTCAATATCAATACATGCTAGGTTCAGAGATGGTTGTCGCTCCTGTGTATGAAGAAGGACAAGAAACGTGGTCGGTGTACTTACCTGAAGATGAGTGGGTTCATTTATGGACGGGGCAGGAAACAAGTGGGGGCCAGATCGAAGTGAACGCACCAATTGGTGAAACACCAGTTTTCTATCGCAAACAGTCGGCGTATGCAGATATTTTCCAGAAAGCCGCGCTGGCAATAAAATAAGAAAGTGAATTAAAAGGTTACTACCTATTTTAAAACATAATAATGTATGATATAGTATTTGTAACAAACAGAGGAGAAAGGTTGTGACCAATCGTGCCCAAAACGAGCATTCTATACGTACCAATTGGAAGAAAAACGTTTGATCTAGAAGCGGGAGAGCTACAGCGAAAGAAAAGCTCAGAGTTTTTGCATAGCGTGACCGAGAAGGTGATTGAACCAGAGGAGATCATTACCTCTCCAGAAGACCTTGAGGTTTTTCTTGAAAACGTTAACAGTGATGATGTGATTGCAAGCATCTATCAGAGCGTGACGTTCGCGGATGGGGAATTTGTTGAAGCGTTAATTAAAAAAGTGGAAGCCCCAGTGATCGTTTGGTCCGTCCGTGAGCCAAGTGTTGGAGGTCGACTTCGCTTAAATTCGTTAACCGGCGGAAACAGCACTAGTCATGTGCTACGGTGTGCCAACCATCCATTTAGCTTTGTATTTGGAAATGGGGATGAATCACAAGTTCAAAAAAGAATTAAAGTTCAACTGAAAGTGCAAAAAGTGATTGAAGATCTGAAAGGTCTTACGATTGGTGTCATTGGAGAACATCCACCAGGCTTTTTCTTCTCTGGAACGGATGAAGAAGCGCTTCAAAAACAACTTGGCGTGACGGTGAAAAATTTTGATTTAAACAAAGCATTTGAAGAATGCGTTAAGCTTCCTCGTGAAAAATGGGAAGGCGCGATTGAACGAGCAGAGCAACAGGTGTTCGGACTAAATCGGAATGAAGAAACGGTACAGCGATTTGCTCAGTTTACAACCTACGTCCAGGAACAAATCGATGCGGAAGATGTATCAGCGCTTGCGATCCGCTGCTGGCCAGACTTTTTCAATGAGCTTGGCGCTGCGGCATGTTCAACCCTTTCTCAATTTACTGAGGACGGTGTTGTGTCATCGTGTGAATCCGATATTCACGGTTCGGTATCAATGTTTATTCTGCAACAGTTAACAGGAAGTGCGCCGTATCTTGGCGATATGGTTCATGTGAATGAAGCAAGTAATTCCGTTGTGTTCTGGCATTGTGGTGCTGGTGCGTACTCGCTCGCCCATCCTGATCAAGGCGCACGCCCAGGCGTTCATCCAAATCGAAAGCTCGGCTTTACGATGGAGTTTGGGTTAAAACCAGGTCGCGTGACGATGTTCCGCGTAGGTTATACACCAGAAGGGTATCGTCTACTTGTGATGAGAGGGAACGCACTCGATACGCCTCAGCGTTTCAATGGAACGTCTGTTGAAGTGGAACTTGAAACGGAAATCAATGACACGTTATATGGCTTAATGGAAGAAGGCTTCGAACCGCACTACGCGATTATTTATGATGATGTGGCTGATGAGCTCGTGGAACTTGGAAAACAGCTCGGGCTTAAGACGACGATCTATACGAAGAACTGAAGGGAGACAGTCGCATGAAAAAGGTCGCCATTGGTCAGGCCGGGGGACCTACGGCCGTCATTAATGCTACCCTCGCAGGGTTTGTGAACGAGGTCAAACGCGATCATTCTCTGCTGTTTATACAAAATGGTTATGAAGGATTGGCACATGGAAAGTATTTAGACGGTGATGATGAGATGCTACATCGTATTGATCTTCATCGAGACATCCCTGGTGCATGCCTTGGATCCGGACGGTTTCCACTAACAGATGAGCATATTGAAAAAGGTGTGCGCCTACTACAGGCTCAAGGAGTCAATGTGCTTGTTTTTATCGGCGGGAATGGAACGATGGAGGCGTTAGCGAAAGTAGAAGCAGAAGCGAGAAGGCAAAATTTCATGCTTCAAGTCATCGGACTTCCCAAAACGGTGGATAACGATCTGGGTGGTACAGATCATGCCCCTGGTTTCGGAAGTTCGGCACGATATGTCGCTCAAGCTACGCGAGATATGAGCCGCGATCTTGCCTCCATGCAGAATTTTGAAAAGGTTCGAGTACTTGAAACGATGGGAAGAAATGCAGGCTGGCTGGCCGCCGCATCTGGTTTTCTTCAGGAGTATGAAGAAGAGGGGCCGCATTTTATCGGCATTCCAGAGCGGCCGATTCAATCAGAATGGCTTCTTGATAACGTCAACACCGCATTGAATCGATTTGGCTATGCCACGGTCGTTGTGAGTGAAGGCGTTCGCTTTGGTAAAGCCGGTCAGGTTGCGAGAGAAAATGTCGCTGGTAGGACAGTGCTTGGCGGAATATCAAGTGAGATCGCAAGCTATTTAAAAAGCGAATTAAACGTGATGACAAGAGCTGAACTTTTAGGTATGAATCAGCGAAGTTTTTCTGCCGTCGTATCGAACGTGGATCGAGATGAAGCGTATCGAGTGGGGAGAGCTGGTGCTGAATGGATTCGAGAAGGCGTTTCAAATGTGATGGTTTCCATCCAACGAAATAGTCATTCTCGCTATTCAGTGAGGATCGTTCCGATTCGACTTCAAAAAGTGGTTGCTGCTGGAGAACGAGTGATGCCAGACAAGTTTATCGAAGATCGACCAGCGTATTACGAGTGGTTACAGCCGCTCATTGGAGAAAATATTACTGCCTATCCAGCCCCTTTACGAAGGACTGAAATGTATGTTGAGTAATCAGAACGGAGAGGCGCTTTATCTTCAAATAAAAGATGTGTTGATTGAACGCATCCAAGATGGGATCTGGAAGCCTAACACGATTATTCCAACCGAGCAAGCGCTCATTAAGGAATTTGGTGTTAGTCGCACAACCATTCGGCAGGCGATCGCGATTCTCGTTCAAAACGGACTGCTTGAAAAGAAACAGGGCCATGGAACGATTGTAAAGCCGCATCAATTGGTTGGTAATCTTGGGCAGTTGAAAGGTTTTGCGGAAGAGGTTATGGAAAAAGGGCAAGTTCCTTCATCAAAACTGATACGAGCTGAGTTTAAAAATAACCTTTTTCATGAAAGTGAAATGCTTCAAGTGGCTGAAGGAGCTCCGGTTCTTCTTGTGGAACGCATTCGCTTTGCTGATGAAACGCCTGTAGCGCTTGAACGAACGTGCTGGCCAGAGTCGATTGGAAAGCTTTTGATCCAACATGATTTAAATGAAGCGAAATACTACGAAATTCTAGAGGACTACCAGGTATATTTAAACAAAGCACAGGAGCGAATTGCGGCGATTAACGCTACGATTGACGAAGCCGATTCTTTAGCCATTCGTCCTGGTGAGGCGTTACTTGAAATGACGCGTCTCAGCTTTGGATTGAATGACCATCCAATCGAATACACCAAAACGAAATATCGAAGTGATCAGTACCATTACAATATTGAATTGAAGCGATAGAAGGGAGAAATGGTGATGCCATTTATTAACGGAAAAACAATGCTGGATCATGCTTTTCAAAATGGATATGGGGTAGGGGCATTTAGCGCACATAACGCAGAAACGGTACTAGCGATTTTTGAAGCTGCTGCAGAGGAAAAGGCACCTATTATGATACAAGTGGGGCAGAAAGTAATTCAAACACTGGGCATGGAAGCATTAAAAGGGTTGATCGATACGTATGAAAAAGAACCTAATGTTCCTGTCGCGATTCACCTTGATCACAGCCGTCAGTTCGAGCAAACGATGCAAGCTGTGCAAATGGGCTTCCAATCCGTGATGTTTGATGGATCCGGTTTATCTTTTGAAGAAAATACGGCTACAACGAAAAAAGTGGTCGACATTGCTAGAGCACTTGGCATTGGTTCTGAAGGTGAAATCGGTAAAATCGGCGGCACGGAAGATGACATTACAGTTGATGAGAAAGATGCACTGATTACAACAACAGAAGAAGCGGTAGCCTTTGTTGAAGCGACGGATGTTGATTATCTTGCCGTATCAATTGGAACAGCTCACGGAATCTATAAAGAAACGCCTAACCTTCGTTTTGAGCGATTAAAAGAAATTGTTGATGCTGTCAAGCGTCCTGTGGTCCTACACGGCGGATCCGACGTGCCTGATGAGCAAGTGCAAAGAGCGATTTCACTTGGTATTGCAAAAATCAATGTGGACACAGAGCTTCGTCAGGCATTTACGAGAGGCGTTCAAGAAGCATTTTCAGAAAATCTGGATGATATTGTGCTCGCTAGTTCACTTGGTCTCGGTCGCTTACGCATGAAAGAAAAAGTACAAGAAAAGATTCGCGTATTTGGTAGTCAAGGGAAAGCAGAAGAACTTTTGTTAGGTAAAAAGGTCATAACGTTATAAAAAAGGGGGATGATGTTAACGTGGCTACACAAACTTCAGTAAGAACTTATGGGCTATTCATCAATGGGGAATGGCGTGAAAAAACAGCGACGGATGACGTGTTAAATAAATATACACAAGAAGTAGCAGCGAAAACGGCTACAGCAGATGAACAGGACGTAACTGATGCGGTGCAAGCTGCTAAGACAGCCTTGAAAACCCCTTTTTCGCCTTACGATCGATACACGGTTTTGATGAAAGCTGCCGCAACACTTCGTGCTCGTCAGGATGAGCTTGGAGAAGTGCTTGCAAGGGAAGTTGGAAAGCCTTTAGCGGAGTGTAAAGGGGAAGTAGGGAGAGCCGCTTTAACATTAGAAGTGTCGGCAGAAGAAGCAAAGCGAATTCATGGTGAAGGCATTCCGGTTGAAGCAGCCCCTGGGTCAGAACAGCGTCAGGCGTATACAAGACGCTTCCCAATCGGTGTTGTCGCAGCGATCACGCCATTTAACGTGCCACTGAATCTTGTGTGCCACAAAATTGGCCCTGCGCTTGCAGCAGGCAATAGCGTTGTGTTAAAACCAGCTGAAGTAACGCCGATTTGTGCCATTCTTTTAACAGAAATCTTTGAGGAAGTTGGCCTTCCAGCAGGACGCCTAAACTTGATTACAGGAGAGGGAGCAACGGTAGGCGAGTGGCTTCTTTCGAATCAAGATGTGAACATGTTTACTTTTACAGGTAGCCCACGCGTAGGGCAGCATATTCGCGAAAAAGCGGGATTGCGAAAAGTAGCGTTAGAGCTAGGAAACAATTCAGCAACGATTGTGCATCATGACGCAGACGTTGAAACAGCGGCAACACAATCCGCTCAAAAGAGCTTTAATAACGCAGGGCAAGTTTGTATTTCAGTCCAACGCGTTTATGTACACGAAGATATTTATGAGCCGTTTCTTGCGAAAATGAAGGAAGTGACAGAAGCGCTTGTTTTAGGCGATCCAATGGAGGCGGCAACTGATATCGGTCCGATGATTGCTGAACGGGAAGCGATTCGGGTTGAGAGCTGGGTGAACGAAGCAGTTGAGCAAGGAGCTGTCGTTGAAACGGGTGGAAAACGAGAAGGTGTTTTCTATCAACCTACGATTCTCACGAATGTCAATGATGATATGAAGGTGTGTCGTCAAGAAGTCTTTGGTCCGGTTGTAGCGGTTAGCACGTATCGTTCCACAGATGACGTGATTGCGAGAGTGAATGATTCTGAGTATGGTCTGCAAGCTGGGCTCTTTACGAACGATCTCGCTTTTACCTTAAAGGCGATTAATGAGGTGCATGTAGGTGGACTCATTATTAATGACACGTCAGGCTACCGCGTGGATCATATGCCATATGGTGGTGTAAAGAAAAGTGGAACGGGTAAAGAAGGGCCACGCTATGCGATTGAAGAAATGACGGAAGAAAAAATTATCGTTTTTAACGGATAAGAGAAGAAAGGGGGCCGATGAACCGGGCCCCTTTTCAACCTGTAAAAGGACGCTATCGCTTTTCAAAGCTGAAGGAGAATGAAGATGTCGATTATCACCATACTGCTACCGATCTTTTTCGTATTTGGCGTCGGATATGTTGCGCAACGCTTTTTAAAGTTGGAGACGAGAGTGCTTTCGAATCTCGCGTTATATGTGCTCGTACCACTTCTCGTTTTTCGGACGTTTTATGAACAAGAAATTGATTCGTCCTACGGGTATTTATCGATCTATATGCTTGGTTTGTGCTTTGCGCTTATTGGACTTGTCAGCATCTTATCGAAACTATACGGCTTTACTGAATCTGAACGGTGCGGTTTGGTATTATCGAGCGCCTTTATGAATAATGGAAATTACGGCACACCGCTCGTGCTGTTTTTGTTTGGCACAGTAGGAATGGAAACGGCAATTGTGTTAATGGTGCTCCAGCAGTTGTTAATGAGTACGCTTGGCGTCTACTATGCGGCAAAAGGTAGTCCAGATCATGACGGGGTTAAAGCTGCCCTTAAGGCGGTTCGAAAAATGCCGATGGTTTACGGCGCCATTGTTGGTCTTTTGTTTCAATGGTTGCACATTCCACTCGGAACAATTCGAGATGGCGTGGATTTGATAGCGGACGCAGCGATTCCTGTTATTATGGTGACGCTCGGCATGCAGCTTGCCAATATACAGTTGCGAGCGATTGATTGGCAAAAGCTCTCAACGGCGCTTTCACTTAAATTAATGGTTGCACCACTCATTGCCGCGGGAATTGTTTTGCTCATGCCGGTTGATCCATTAACGAAGCAAATTATGATTATTATGGCGGCAACTCCAACGGCCGCGAATACGACGATGTATGCCATTCAGTTTCATACGGAGCCCCAAAATGTTTCAAGCGCCACGCTTGTTTCTACCGTGTCGAGCTTAGCTACGATGCCTGTGGTGATTTATTTAGCGACGACGTTTGTTTGAAGAGCGGTTGAGAGGGGTCAGGCTCGAGCCTGACCCCTCTCACAAACAAAAAGGCGAAAGTGTCCACCCCAGGCGGACACTTTCGCCTATTCGATTATCCTATAAAGGAAGCGATTAATAAGGCAAGAAAGACTAGCGAGATTAATGCAAGAAAGATTACGCCCATTTTGCGGATGGCTGGAGGAAAGCGATCGGTGAGTGGAACTCTTATAAGAAAAATCATGATCGCAAGAGAAAGAATAAGTAATAAGAAATAACCCAAGGATGACACCACCTGTTTCCGTTTTAAGTGGTGTTCCCTAACAATAGAGGGATCAATCATAAAAGCCCGCTTCAGTAGCGGACTTTTATGATTGATTTTAAGGGTGCGGAACATTCGCAAGTGATGCTTCTACCACTTCGCCATTAAAGGCAGATTGATAAATAGCGCGAATATCGGCTTCGTAAAGAGGGAGAGGACTTCTAGCAAGCAATCTTTTCTGCTTCAATCCATCTTCCGTCAGGGATTCAAGAGCAGAAATCGGAATATTGAATCCACCAAGCGTCCCAGGGATGCCCACGTCTTGAACAAGCCTTTCTAACTGACGTACACACTCATACGATGCTTCTTCTTCAGAAAGGAATTGTGAGTTTCCACCAAGAGCATTTAAGATATCCCCCATTCGTTTTGGACAGCTTTTACGAATATATCCCATTACGTAGGGAAGAAGAACGGCATTGGAATCACCGTGAGCAATATGAAACTGACCACCAAGAGGATAAGCGAGAGCATGAACGCCCGCAACACCAGCATTAAAAAAAGCCAGGCCGGCGATATAGCTTCCGTTACTCATATCGATTCGAGCTTTTCGATCCTCCCCATTCGAAACGGCGCGTCTGATGGAGCGGCTAATTAATCGGATGGCTTGTAAGGCAAGTCCATCCGTCGTAGGACTCGCGTTGACCGAAACGTATGCTTCAATCGCATGGGTAAGGGCATCAACACCTGTTGCCGCGGTAACCTTTGCCGGAACGGAAAGGGTGAGTTCTGGATCAACAATTGCGGCATCTGCGAGAAGGTAGTCGTGGGTAACGACATCTTTTGAGCTTTCAAGCGAGAGCACCGCAATGTTTGTTACTTCAGAACCAGTCCCTGCCGTTGTGGGAATTAGTATTTTTGGAAGACCTTTTCCTGTAATCGCTCGGCTTCCTGATAAATTGAGATAATCACTAACAGGACCTTCATGGGCAGATAAGACGGCCGTTAATTTGGCGAGATCTAAGGCACTTCCTCCACCAAGCCCGATCACGAGGCTATATTTATTTTCTCTCGTATAATTGACGAGTTTTTCACCGATGGCGAGCGGTGGCTCTGGCTCAGTATCGGTATAAATATCTACAGAGTACCCCGCATCTTCTAACGGTAGTCGAACGCGATCGACGAGACCAATCTCATTTAAAACGGGATCCGTCACTACAAGAATACGCTCAGGCGAATGCTTCTCCACTTCAGGTAAAAGCTGTTCAAGTGAACCCCAGCCGGTGTAGCTGAGTGGTGTGAAAACAAGTTTTGAAAAAGACATATGGTGTTGCCTCCTTTTTTAAAATAAGCTTTATACGACTGAGTTTCGTGATTTAATAAAGAAAACCCTTCATTTAGAAGGTGAAGAACTTTTCTATAGAAGCTTCCTTTTTATGAATGTGGTAGATATTTACTAAAAATTCTAGGTTAAACCTCATGAAATAAGGTTATAGAAAGGTAATGTAGAAGATTTGTATCTTAACCATGACTCGTTTAAAGCGAAAGGGGAGAGTGGAGTGAAGCCTTTATTGTTAACTGGATTTGAACCTTTTCTTGAGCATCGTCATAATCCAACTGAGCAGATTGTCATGGAACTGGATGAAGAAACGATTGGTGGATTTGAAATTATTTCGCGGGTCTTGCCTGTTGATTACGAACGAGCGGCAGAAATGCTGATTGAGTATGTTGAACAGTGTGAGCCGGTTGCAGTGATCATGCTTGGACTCGCGGCTAACCGTACAAAAATTACGCCAGAGCGAATAGCGATTAACGTGAATGATAGTGTAGAAGATAACGTCGGGCATGCCCCTGAGGATCAGCCAATTGTTGAGGGAGGACCAGCCGCTTATTTTTCCACACTTCCTATTAAAAAGATGACGGATGCGCTCATGCAAAATGGCATCCCTGCTGAAATTTCCAATACGGCTGGAACTTACCTCTGTAATAACGTTATGTATAGCGTCTTGTATGCACTTGAGCAAAAAGACCTTGCGATTCCTGCAGGATTCGTTCATGTGCCGCCAACTTTTGAGATGACGCTTCATCATTCAGCACATACTGGCTTTCCATTTACGAGTATTCGCGATGCGATTCAGATTATGATTCATACACTTTCCGATTTAGAAGGAAACGCACAAGAATAAACGTATCCTAAAAGCTGAGCCCATTTGGTCAGCTTTTTTCATTTGAAACCCATTGTAAGCGCTACTCGTATAAAGAATAGGGGGGATTCAAGATGGCTATTTGTCAGCAATGTCAAACAAAATGGACGTGGAAGGAAACCTTTAGCGCCATCGTTAATTTTAGAAAATACGATTGCTGTCCGCATTGTGGAAGTAAACAGTACCCTACTCGTAAGACAAGGAATAACCTCGCTGTTATCCCTAGTATTGTGGCGATCCTTTGGCTACCCATGTTAGCATTTGACGTTTCGCTCTCCATTATTTTACTGGTTGAACTCACAGTGGCTGTTGTAACGATCGGTATTTTACCATTCTTTTATCATGTTACCGACTGTGACGAGCCGATGTGGTAATTGACTCGTCACTCTACATATTTCTAAAAAATTGAGTGGAAAGGAGCTCATTCATATGAGTTATGTCATTGGAATTGATCTTGGAACAAGTGCAGTGAAAGTAATTGCAACAGATCAAAAGGGAGAAATTTGTGCTGAATCTTCAAGAAGCTATCCCATATATAATCCGAAGTTTGGCTATAGTGAACAAGATCCTGAAGACTGGGTTAATGAGACGATTGATGCACTTCGGGATTTGATGTCTCAGCTTCCTTCTTCTAAAGTGGAAGGTATTAGCTTTTCAGGGCAAATGCACGGGCTCGTCTTACTTGATGCAAAAAAGCAGCCGCTTCGCCGAGCGATTTTATGGAATGATACGCGTTCTACAAAACAGTGTCGAGCGATTGAGGAACGAGTTGGAGAAAAGCGACTCTATGAAATTACGAAAAACCCGTCCCTTGAAGGCATGACTCTTTCAAAATTATTATGGGTGAAGGAAAATGAACCTGATGTTTATAAGAAAGCGGAAGTCTTCCTACTGCCAAAAGATTATGTGCGCTTCAAATTAACAGGCGACTTACATATGGACTACTCAGATGCAGCTGGCACGCTCCTATTAAACATACGTGAAAAAGAATGGAGTAAAGAAGTGGCCGAAAAAACAGGAATCGATCTTTCACTTTGCCCGCCATTAGTCGAATCTTCCGCGCAGACTGGTAAAATGAAGGAAGGACTTGTGCGGGGGCTCGAGGGCGTGAACATGTATGCCGGAGGAGCAGATAATGCGTGTGGCGCAGTGGGAGCGGGTATATTAAAAAACGGGCGAACTCTTTGTAGTATTGGCACTTCTGGTGTGGTTTTGTCATACGAAGGAAGCGCGAACCTTCAGTTTGATGGGAACGTTCACTACTTTAATCATAGTCTACCGAATGCTTACTATACGATGGGGGTTACGCTTTCTGCCGGGCAAAGCTTAAGCTGGTTCCGTGAACAGTTTGCTGAAGATGTCTCGTTTGAAGAGTTACTTTCTTCTATAGATGACGTTCCACCTGGAGCAAACGGGCTACTATTCACCCCGTATTTATCGGGAGAGCGAACGCCGCATGCGGATGCGACAATACGCGGAAGTTTTATTGGTATGGATACGTCTCATACGCGAGCCCATTTTGTAAAAGCTGTATTAGAAGGCATTACGTTTTCATTGCATGAATCAATTGTGAAGTTTCGAGACAGTGGAAAACGGATTGATGAAATTGTCTCAATCGGTGGAGGGTCAAAAAACAGAGCCTGGCTTCAAATGCAGGCAGATATTTTTGATGCGACTATTATTAAATATGAGACGGAAGAGGGCCCTGCCCTTGGAGCAGCAATGCTCGCAGCGTATGGATGCGGTTGGTTTCCTTCTCTCGAATCTTGCAGTGAGAGATTCTTAAAAGAGAAGGAACGATTTACTCCGAATAAGGAGAAAGTAGAGGAATACCGTAAGCTGTTCCCAATCTATCAATCGGTCTATGCCGATACAAAGAAGTTAAGTGAAAAGTTAACTTCATACCGACAATAAAAATAAGCGAATGCCGAGGCATTCGCTATTTACATTGAGATTTGTATGGGATTGTCGTTTAACGCGGGATTTTCTTTAATCATCGTAACAAAAGAATGGACGAGTTCTGGATCAAATTGTGTGCCGGCACATTTCTCTAGCTCCTCGATTGCTTCTCTGATCGATTTGGTTTTTTGATACGGACGTTCGGTTGTCATGGCATCGAATGAATCGATAATCGTTAAGATTCGAACAAGCTTCGGAATTTCTTCACCGCTTAGACCAAAAGGATACCCATTTCCATCGTATCGTTCATGGTGGAGTTCGACGAGCGGGAGAAGATCGTGGAGTTCGCGATTTGTTGATACGATTTCTCTGCCCCAGGTGACATGCTTTTGAACCATTTCCCATTCATCTTTCGTCAGTTTGCCCTTTTTGTTAATCACTTCACGGGGGATTTCAAGTTTCCCGATATCGTGTATTAATGCCCCCATCACAAGTATTTTCTGATCATTCGGATGTAATTTTAATTTGTGGCTAAACTCAATTGCATACTCGTGAACTCTCTTGCTGTGTTTATACGTATAAACGTCTTTGGAGAGGAAGAGCTTTAATTGCTGTTCTAACAGCTCCATTTCTTTATGGTTGTAAAACGTTTTGGTAGGTACGTGATTTGCGTCATAGACACAAACGTAGTTCTTGCCTTTTGTTTTGGCAAAATACATCGCTTGATCTGCTTTTTCGAGTACCTCTGATGAATCATACATATTCCGATTGTATTGAATCACGCCTGCGGAGAATGATAAACAACCGTGTGGAAGAACTTCGACACCCTCAAAATAATGGTCGTTTACTTCTTTTCGAAAATGGTTGATGATGTGATAGGCTTCTCGTTCCGCTTTCCCGGGCATTAATAGCGCAAATTCCTCTCCGCCGTAGCGAGCTGCTGTATACACGTCTTGTCCATTTCTTTTCAATTCTGCACCGAAGTGTTTGAGAAGCTTATCCCCTTGTAAATGACCGTGCTGATCGTTGTATTTTTTGAAGTCGTCAAGGTCGATTAACCCGATTGATAGAGGCTGTCCTGTCGTTTTTGCCGTCTTTATTTCATCCTCTAAAAGCGATTTAAAATAGCCGTGATTGTATAGCTCAGTGAGGTGATCGATGTCCGCTTTCTGTGCAACTTCTTGATAGAGTTCGAAATACTGTTTAAAAGAAATCGACAACAAGACGGCAACAGATAAGAATAATAGCATCCCTAGAATGATCTGTTGTTGCATTAATAAAACGAGAATTAAGGAAAGAACAAGTGTAATGAAATAACTTGATATCGTCTCTTTCAACATGCCTTGCACGATCTGAACTAAGTTTTCAGTCGCGGATAGAAGAAAGAAAATGCCTATTAAGAGCACATTTAAACTAAAGTAAATGATTAGTGAAAGCATGTAAGAAGCGACGTTTAAGAAAGATAGCGCTCCGATTGTTCCACCGGAGAGAATAAAAACTTCGTAGGCACCAATGATCATGATGCTATAAATGGCAAAGTTAAATAGGTGTTTCCACCAGACCACTTTTTTGTTGTATAAAGCATAGATGATCGAAGTAATCAGCAAAAGGGTTAGCGTCATATGGAGATCAAATACAAATAAGACTGCCAGATAAATCGCTGAATCCATTGATAGCGAGTTCCCGCTTGGTGGCAATAGAATTGTATAATGATTTAATAACAGGATTGCCGCTACAAACGTGAAGGCCAGACTCCAGTTAATTTGATGAAATGTCAGTAAGTACTGAGTAAGGAAAAGAGAACTTCCTGCGATTGTTGTGAGTGCAAGATATACACTTACCACATTAGTGAATTTCTGAAAGATGCCCTTCATGTCTCGATCACTCTCATTTAAATTTAGTTTTTTTAGGAGAAGCAGTGCCTCTCCTTTGTGATTAAACCAATTTAAATCCAGAAGTTAGTGCGATAACAGCAGTAGTAATAATAGCAATATTCATAAGAATGCCTGTTAGCTTAATTCCCTCTTTCCGTTCCATCAATGTCCACCTCCTTTCAAGTCCCTTTTTGAGGCGCTGGCTTTTGGATGAGGTTTTCTGGATGTTTGGTCTTAACCATTACGCGCTGGATGAAAATGAAAATACCGATATTCATAATAATGTCACCAATACTGATGACCTGATCCTTTGGATAAGGTTCCGTAATCGGAATGACGTCCCCAAGGAACCAGAATGCAGTGCCTTCTGCTAGTACGGCATGCTTGCCGTATAGTCCATTTTTAATGGCTTCTGCATAAGCCGGATCAAGAATGTTTGCAGCTTCAAGAGATACAGGCATTCTTCCTCCGTTTAAAGCCATGACGATAAAGTTTAAGAGAACACCGATGAAAAGAATCATGATCCCAATGTTCATTTTTCGATTTAACCAAAGAAAGGTTAGTCCGACGATGTAAATCACCATAAAGAGTGGTGCGCTTAGTTTCCCAATCCATGCGTAGGTAGATTGAAAGGAAAAGATAAGCACCTCAATGACAAGCAGCAGTGGAAAGATCCAGCCAGCTCGAAATGAGAGGTAAGCAAAGCCTTTTAAACTTCCTTTTCTTAAGAAACCGACAAGAATTGCTACTAAAATGCCGTCAAAAACCATTGAAGTCACCCGATTTGTGTCATTTTATTATCAGTTTAGCAGAGGGTTGGACAATTAGGAAGAATTTTCTTAAAAATGACAATAATCGTTTTGCTTGTCCTTTCATAGAAAAAATTGGATATTCGATCACATTTTTTGTTCAACTCCTTCTTACACAAGGATTCGTGATACGATATAAGAATGAATGATAGGGAGGTAGAGAAATGGAAAACGTGTATATCGGAGTTGACCTAGGAGGGACAAACCTTCGTGTGGGGATTGTCGATGGGAACGGACGAATTCTGCAAGTAAAACAAATAGCGACAGAAGCCGAACAGGGCTATGAATCGATTATTGAGCGAATGACTAGTTTAATTAAAGAAGTGAAAAAAGCGTATTCAGCGGTTTCCATAGGGATTGGTTCACCAGGTCCTCTAAATCCATTTGATGGAATCGTGGTATCCCCACCTAATCTCCCTGGATGGAAAGATATACCGATTACGTCACTGATCGAAGAAGCAATCGGCATTCCTACGTATCTCGTCAATGACGCTGATGCGGCTGCGCTAGGTGAAGCGTTATATGGCGGGGGAAAGGGTCGAGAAAGCTCGTTTTACATAACAGTTAGCACAGGCGTTGGCGGTGGCTACGTGCAAAACAATCGCCTCATGCAAGGTGAACATGGCTATAGTGCGGAGATTGGCAATATGATCATTCAGCCAGGCGGTCAGAAGCATGCGAATATGAATGCAGGGTCCCTTGAAGCGCTCGCTTCAGGTACGTCAATTGCACGAGAAGGAAAGGTACGACTTGGCAAAACGATAGGCGCAGAAGAAGTGTTTCAACTTGCTGAAGAAGAAAACGAAGAAGCCCTGGCAATTATTGAAGAAGCGGTAGATGCGCTTGCAATTGGGATCGCAAATCTTGTTCATACGGTTGATCCGTCTGTCTTTATTCTCGGTGGCGGCGTGATGCAGTCAAAAGAATTGATTTTACCGATGTTACGAAAAAAGGTCGATACGTATGTGTATGAAGGACTTCGAGGAAAAGTCGCGATCGAACCTGCTCAGCTCCATGATAAAGCTGGCATTATTGGGGCAGCGATGCATGGTCGACAGAAATATGAAGACGAAAACCTGAATAAAGAGTAGGAGGAAGACAGATGTATCAACACGAACCACTTTTTCTAACACCAGAATTTAAGGATCGCCTTTGGGGTGGAACGAAGCTGAGAGATGTTTTTGGCTATACGATTCCAACTGAAACGACTGGCGAATGTTGGGGGATTTCTGCACACCAGAATGGTGCAAGTGAAGTCCGAAATGGTCCGCTTGCTGGAAGGAAATTAAATGAAGTATGGGAAAGTCATCGGGAACTATTTGGTCACGAAGGTGGTGAGCACTTTCCGCTTTTAGTGAAAATTCTTGATGCTGATCAGGATCTTTCGGTTCAGGTTCACCCTGACGATTCATATGCGAGAGAAATAGAGGGAGAGGCTTACGGAAAAACCGAATGTTGGTATATTATTGATTGTGATCCAGGCTCCGAACTCATTTTTGGGCATCATGCTCAGTCTAAAGAATCCTTTAAAGAAATGATTGCAGCAGGGGATTGGGATCACCTGCTTCGCCGTATTCCGATCGAACCTGGAGAGTTTTATTTTGTACCAAGCGGAACCATCCATGCGATCGGAGCAGGAACGATGATTCTTGAAACGCAACAAAGTTCAGATACGACTTACCGCGTGTATGATTATGATCGTACAGATGCGAATGGAAATACACGAGAGCTTCATATTGAACGTTCGATTGACGTTTCGACGATTCCCCATGAAGATCCGCCGTTTTCACCTGTCGTAACAGAAGAAGAGGGGTTAAAGCAGGTGCAGCTTGTGTCCTCTGAATATTTCACCGTGTACAAATGGGAGCTTGATGGTGCGTACTCCCTTCCAGAAAATCACCCGTATTTGCTTGTAAGTGTCCTTAGCGGAGAAGGCGTAATTCGATCGGGAGAAACATCTCAAGCTGTCCAACAAGGTGACCATCTCATCATGCCCGCTACAATGAAAGACTGTAAGTTAGAAGGCGATCTTGAAATGATCGTTTCTAAAAGTAATAAAGCCTAGATGAAAGCCAGCTCAGATTGTGAGCTGGCTTTTTGGGTTGGATGAATGAACGCGCGCATCTAAACCACTTTTTTGGAAGTTCTCGGGTGAAAAAGCTCATTTTTGTTCGAGCCCCTAAATATCCTGTATAATATGTAAATAAGAAAAACGGACGTATAATGAGGGAGGGCGCCATGCGAAACATATTGGCTTTTATAAAACCATACAAAGTGGCGGCGATCATAGCAGCCCTTTTAATGCTTGTGGAACTGGCCGTAGAACTATGGTTGCCGTTATTTATGGCGGACATTATTGATAATGGGATTGCAAAAGAAAACCTAAGCGTGATTACCGAATTGGGCATCTGGATGATGGTTCTAACGATTATTTCGTTTGTCGCTTCGATCATTAACACTTATCTCGCTTCCTATGCCAGTCAGCATTTTGGATTTGATTTACGAAAAGCTCTGTTTGAAAAAGTACAGTCGTTTGCTTTTTCCGATTTTAATCGTTTTCCAACATCTTCGCTATTAACAAGACTGACAAACGATGTGAACCAGGTGCAACTCGTCGTTTTTATGGGTCTTCGGATTATGGTTCGAGCTCCGTTGCTTGTCGTTGGTGGCGTCGTCATGGCTTTTGTAGTCGATGTACAGCTTGCTCTCCTGTTAACCGCTGCCATTCCACTGGTTATTCTTTTTCTTTATTTTGTGATGAAAAAGGGCGTTCCGCTTTTCAGTTCTGTTCAAGAGAAGTTAGACCGAGTCAATGGGGTCATGAGAGAGAACTTAGTTGGCGTTAGACTGATTAAAGCCTACCTTAGAAGTAAGCACGAGCAGCAAAGGTTTAAACAGGTGAATGAAAACTTAATGAGTCAAACAGTTACATCGCTACGTTTAATTGAACTCGCTACGCCGGTGCTGTTAATTCTAATGAATATTGCCATTGTGGCTGTTATTTGGTTTGGCGGTGTGAAAGTTGTTGCTGGTACAGCGCAGGTTGGTGAAATTTCAGCGATCATTACATATGGTACGCGGATTACAGTGGCGCTAACGATGTTTTCGTTCATCCTTATGCTTCTATCAAGAGCAAGAGCTTCAGCCCATCGGATGAAGGAAGTATTGGAAACGGAAACCTATGTTGAAAAGGAATCAGGCGTTAAGCCAGCCGCATTTGAAAAGCTAGAATTTCAACATGTCAGTTTCCACTATCCAGATTCAGAAGATGAGGTTCTCAGAGATCTTAATTTCACAGTAGAAAAAGGGCAACTTATTGGCGTCATGGGGGCCACGGGATCGGGGAAATCTTCGATGATTCAGCTGATTCCAAGATTGTATGAACCGACGGAAGGAAACGTTTTGTTCAATGGTCTTAACGAGACGGACATTCATCTCGATGAATTAAGGACGCGAATCGGCGTTGTTCCACAGGAAGTGGTTCTTTTTAGTGGCACCATTGGCGATAACATTCGTTGGGGAAAAGAGGATGCAAGCATAGAAGAAGTGGAGCATGCAGCTAAAGCAGCTCAAATTCACTCTTTTATTCTAACGCTTCCGAATCAGTATGATACGGTTCTTGGACAAAAAGGCATTAACCTTTCTGGTGGTCAAAAACAACGGTTATCCATTGCGCGAGCTCTCATTCGAAATCCAGAAATTTTAATTCTTGATGACAGTACGAGTGCCCTTGATCTTCATACAGAGGCAGAGCTTCAAAAAGCACTAAAGGATCAGAATAGCATGATTTTATTAATTGCACAGAAAATCAGTTCGATTAAAGAAGCCGATAAGATTCTTCTTCTCGAGGATGGGGCTATTATTGGGGAAGGCACTCATGATCAGCTTCTTGAAAGAAGTGCAGTTTATCGAGAGATTTACGTTTCTCAATACGGAGAGGAGGCCGCCAATGAGCTCAAACAAAAAACACTTTAAACAGCAGAGGAAACGTCCGGATGATTTTAAAGGAACGGTTGGGCGAATTTGGGGATACTTATCGATCCAAAAAGGCTGGCTTCTTCTCGTTATTGTGATGGTTGTTTTTAGTTCAGGGTTCAGTCTACTTGGACCGTATTTAACGAGTGTGGCAATTGATGACTATCTCGTACCAGGAAAGCTGGACGGGTTGCCGCTGGTTCTAGGTTTGCTTGTAGTGGTTTATGTGTTGCAGTCAGCAGCAACCTTTTTTCAAAATTTCTGGATGATCGGCATTGCACAGAAAACAGTTTATCGGATGAGGAAAGATTTGTTTCATCATCTTCATCGTCTGCCAATCCCTTTTTTTGATAAGAAAACACACGGTGAATTAATGAGTCGGTTAACAAACGATATTGAAAATGTCAGCCGTACGTTAAATAGTTCTGTCATCCAGATTTTTTCAAGTGTCCTTACTCTTGTTGGTACAGTGGCATTGATGCTGTGGTTAAGTCCGCTTTTAACGGTCATTACGTTCACAATTATTCCTTTGATGTTTCTAGGTATGAAATGGATTACGAAACGAACCGGACATTATTTTAAAGAGCAGCAGCGAAACCTTGGTGAGATGAATAGTGTGATTGAAGAAACGCTGTCAGGACAACAAATTATCAAGTCTTTTTCTCAAGAAAAACGTGTGTTAAAAGAATTGGATGAAAAAAACGAAGCGCTACGAACGTCAGGGTTCTGGGCGATGACGTATTCAGGTTTTATCCCAAAACTGATGAACGTCTTAAATAACCTTAGTTTCTTACTTATTGCGGCTGCAGGTGGTTTGCTTTCACTAAATGGTTTTGTATCTATCGGTGTCATCGTGGCGTTTATTCAATACTCGCGACTTTTTACTCGACCGCTGAATGACCTGGCCAATCAGTTTAATACAATTCTATCGGCTGTTGCTGGTGCGGAACGCGTTTTTAACATCCTTGATGAGAAAGAAGAGCGTCCTGATGAGAGAGATGCAGTGGTGCTCGAGCATGTAAAAGGGAAAGTAGCCTTTCAGAACGTTTCCTTTGGTTATGAAAAAGATGGCGCGACGCTGACGAACATTTCGTTTGAAGCGAAGCCTGGTGAGTCTGTGGCGATTATTGGACCAACGGGAGCAGGGAAAACAACGATCGTGAATTTGCTCATGCGCTTCTATGAGCTCAATGGGGGCAAAATTGAAGTCGATGATCATGATGTGACAAAAGTGAAAAGGGAAAGTTTGCGGAAAAACATGGGGTTTGTGCTTCAAGATACCTTCTTGTTTAATGGAACCGTTCGCGAAAACATTCGCTATGGACGCTTAGATGCAACAGATGAAGAAGTAGAGGAAGCGGCGCGAGTAGCAAATGCGCACACGTTTATTTCACGACTATCAGAAGGGTATGATACTGTACTTAACCAGGACGGCGGTGGCATTAGTCACGGTCAAAGACAGCTTCTTTCCATTGCAAGAGCGGTCCTTGCTGATCCTGCGATTTTGATTCTTGATGAAGCTACGAGTAGCATTGATACGCGAACAGAAATCCAAATTCAAAAAGCACTATGGGCCTTAATGGAGGGACGTACAAGCTTCATTATCGCGCACCGTTTGAATACGATTCAACGTGCTGATCAAATTATCGCTCTCGATCAAGGAAAAATTATTGAAAAAGGTACGCATGAAGAATTGTTAGAGCAGAAAGGTTACTTGTGGGGTCAGGTCGGAACCTGACCCCCTCTAAAGACAAAACAAGGCGATTGTCCACCAAAGGCGGACAATCGCTTTTTTTGAGTAGAAAAAAACCGTATCCAAAAGGGATGTGGAAATGGTTTCGCAAATTATCTATAGCCAGCCTTTTTTAGACATGACAAAAACAAGTTGATTCCGGATAGTACGTTCGATATATAATGACATTAGAAAAGTCCTCTGAGGGAGGACAGTTGTCTGTGGAAGGGGTCGGGTTCGTTACCGGTGACGTCACCGGTAACGAACCTGACCCCAAAAAGGAGGTAGTACGATGGCGCGCTGGATATACGTGATTGGTGCTTTGCTTGTAACGGTAACCTTTTCTTTTTTTCTTTTCTATTCTGTAAGGGCTTTCAATTTAACGCCAGATCGTCCTTCTGCCTCTTATAAAGCTCCGGATTATCGATTCGTACTCGTTACAGAGGAAGTGAATAATGACTACTGGCGACTAGTGGAGAAAGGGGCACGTGCTGCAGCAGAGAAATACAATGTTTCGCTGCAGTATACCGGTCCAAAACAAGCTAATTTTGATGAACACAGGAAGATGATTGAAATGGCAGCTGCCTCAAAAGTAGATGGGATCATCGCACAAGGGTTGAACGAGGAGGTATCACCTGCGCTCATTAACCAAGTATCAGAGAAAGGAATTCCTTTTCTAACAATCGATACGGATGCTCCTGAAAGTAAGCGCGTGGCATACGTTGGAACCGATAATTATTATGCCGGGTTTCTCGCAGGACAAGCGTTACTCAAGGATACAGAAGGTGAAGTGAGGGTTGGCATTATTACGGGACGGTTTGATTCAGCAAATCAAAAACTACGGGTGGACGGGTTTAAAGATGCGATTAAAGATAGCGATCGCGTAAAGGTGATCGCCATCGATGAATCTCAAATTACGAGAATACAAGCTGCGGAGAAAACGTATGAGATGATCAAGGCGTTTCCGGACATAAATGCTTTTTACGGAACTAGTGCCCTTGATGCAATTGGGATTGTACAGGTACTTGAAAGCATTGGAATGACGGACCGTGTTTATGTGATTGGGTTTGATACTTTGCCTGAAACAATCCAACTCATTGAACAAGGAAAGCTAGAAGCATCAGTTGAACAGAAACCTTATCAAATGGGGTATGACGCTGTTGAATTAATGGTTCAAGTGCGTAAAGGGGAAAAGGTTTCTCCTTATCATCACACGATGACAAATGTCGTTCGTCAACAAGACTTCACTCAAACAGAAGCTATGACGCCGGGAGGGATGAAACAACAATGAAAATTCAAGCGAGATTTATTCTTTTTTTTACATTGCTTGTTCTTTTGATGAACGGTGTCGCGTTTTACTTGTTTCATAGCAGTCAGCGTACGATTGATGATTATCACACGAGTTTTGAGCGGTTTATCGTCTTAAATGAAATATCGCAACAAACGAATACGGTCTATGAAGCAATGAATACGTTCTTAACAGCCCGAACGCAAGAAGAATTAACCGCTTATGCCACTGAACGAAAAATTCTATCACAAGAAAAGGAAGAGCTTCTTGAGACGGTCAAAAATGAAGGGAACGATCAAATCGTCACAAATTATGAAAACATGATTGAAAGCTTTTTACTTGAATGCGATATAACAGTACAGGCTTTTCAGAGGCAGGAAATTAATCAGTATTCAGGTCACTTAAACGAAGCGGCGCAAATCTCTGCCTTTATCCAAGAAACAACGCTAACGCTCATTAATTCTGAATTAACGGATTACCGCACCTTCTACAACGAGATGGATCAAAAAAGTTCATACCTTCAGTGGATGGGGATTTCGTTATTTGTCTCTATGATTTTAGTTAGTTTCTTAATGGCTTTCTGGTTTTCACGGGGTATTACGACACCAATTCATGAGCTTGCAGCAGCGGCTAGAAAGTTATCAAAAGGTGATTTTACAGCGAGTAAAGTGACCGTTCATTCAAAAAATGAACTGCAGTTGTTGGCTGAAACTTTCTATCGCATGCAGGAAAACATACGAGGACTAATTAAGGAAATCAAGCAGAAATCAGAGCTCGATCAGCTCTTAAAAGAAATGGAATTAAAAAGTCTTCAAAGTCAGATGAATCCGCACTTTCTATTTAATACGCTCAATACGATTTCCAGACGCGCTTACATTGAAGGGGCCGATCAGACGAGTGAATTGATTGAATCAGTTGCGGCGCTTCTCCGCTATAATCTTGGTAATTTGGCGAAAGACGTAACGCTTGAAGAAGAACTCACAATTGTGAGGGAATACTTCTTTATTCAGAAGTCGCGATTTGGTGAACGTGTGACGTTTGAGGTTATCGCAGACGAGAGCATCCTCGACTGTCGAATTCCTGTTTTAACCCTTCAGCCAATTGTTGAAAATGCGTTTATCCATGGTGTTGAGTCGTATGAAGCAGGTGGGGAAATTACGATACGTATTTATGCAGAACAAGATGAGGTCATCATTGAAGTTTTGGATAATGGAGTTGGTATTGAAAAGGAAAGACTTTCACAAATTTTTTCTGAAGATGAAAGGGCAATTGCGCAAAGGCAGGGGCATTCGACAGGACTTGGCATGCAGAATGTAAGAAAACGAATTGAATTGTTCTCGCAACAAGCAGGTTCTATGACCGTTGAATCTTCTCAAGAAACCGGGACCACCGTTCGATTGAATGTACCTTACCTAACGCGGGAAGGAGAGGAACAATTTGCATAAAATCATGATCGTGGACGATGAGCAGCTAGAACGAGATGCGTTGGAAATGATGATCGCAAGAAAATATGGCGATCGCGTCACCCTTCTTAAAGCAAAAAATGGAAGGGAAGCTATTTCGTGTGTAGATGAGTTCCACCCAAATATCGTTTTTATGGATATTAAAATGCCTGGAATTGATGGAGTCGAAGCAGTAAAAATCATTAAAAAGAGTCATGCCAACATTCGGTTTATTATGCTCTCTGCTTTTGACACATTTAACTATGCAAGAGAAGTGATGCAACAGGGAGTAAAAGAATATTTACTTAAGCCGGCTCGAAAAATGGAAATCTTCTCCGCCATTGAACGCGTTTCAAAAGAACTTGATGAAGAGCGACAAGAAGCTGAGAAAAAAGACCATGTTCAAGCGCAGCTTGTAAAAGCCGTTCACTTACTTGAAGGCGAGTGGGTGAATGCGATCTTAATGAATCAAGTGACGGAGTTCAGTCCTTCTGAGTGGAGCGAACTGCTTGGCTTTCAAACGACTGTAGGGTATGCCATCGTAATTAAATTTCCAGACAAACAGGAGACCTTCATCAATGAAATGGATCAGTGGATTAAAGAAAAATTGAAAACCACTTTTCCTGGAGAAGTTTTAATTGGAGTGAGAGATGGTTACTATTTACCCTGCTTTTTATTTAGTGAAAACCTTCATGATAAGGATAAGCGCTTAAAGTCAAAAGTACAGCCGGTGATACGAAATCTTCTTTATGAACTTAAACAACGTTTTCACGAAGCGGTTTGTATTGGCGTAGGGACGCCTTATCAGGAAGCGAATCAATTCGTATCCTCTTATCGTGAAGCTTTACATACCGTTCGAAATCTAGATTTTCAGCATGAGGTTACGTATGCGTTTTATCAAGAAGGAAAAAGCGGACGTATGCCTAGCCGGAATCGTACACAGGAGCAAGAATCGATTGTGATCAATGCGATTCATAATGGGGACTTTGCAAGAGCGATGCAAGAACTTGATGTGTATCTTGAAATGATTTCAAATGAGGCTTTTTCCACTTATGTTCAAAAACTAAATGAACTCTTTCTTGTCGCGGAGCGGATACTTCAAACCAATGGAATCGTCCTATCCTCATATTCCTACATAGTGGCGGAAAGTAAGTCCGAAGCTACTAATCTAGCGCGAGAAAAACTTCGGAAGTTAAGCGAGCATGTTCAGGGATGGCGCGCGCTTCACGGAGGGGATCGACTTGAACAGGTGAAGAAATACATTCGAGCTCATTTTCAAAAACAGCTTACTCTTGAAGAAGCAGCCGAGCATGTAGAGCTTAGCCCTTATTATGTTAGTAAATTATTTAAAGATAAGAGTGGCATGACTTTTATCGATTACGTCACAGAAGTTCGGATTACAGAAGCCAAGCGAGAAATGCTGGATCCTAGCAAAAGCTTAAAAGAAATTTGCTTTAACGTTGGGTATAAAGATCCGAATTATTTTAGCCGCGTATTTAAACGAAAAGTAGGCTTATCACCATCTCAGTATCGTGAGCGTTTACAAAACCTCAATCAGTAGAGTGATAAACGCTAATAGTTCTATTCATAGGTGCATAGGGAAATTGATGTTATCTTAAACCAATTTTTCATTTCATTCTCCACCCTTCGAAAGGTATACTTAGAATTCAACTTGGGACGCAACATCCCTTAAACAGAGAGGATTTATCATCATGCTTGAATATAAACTTTACAAAAACAAGGCAAGTGGTAGCGAAACGATTGTCTTGCTACATGGTCTTGGTGGGAACTATGGGATCTTTTGTCACCAGATAGGGATTTATAAAAAGCACTATCATGTGTTAGCGATAAACTTACCGGGGCATGGAAATTCACCTCTGACGTCAAGCTCTGATAATCCTTTTACGGCTGAAGGGATTGCTGGTGAAATTCTCAGTCTGCTAGATGAATTGAAAATTTCGAAAGCCCATTTAGTTGGCATCTCACTTGGGTCTGTTGCGGTGCATCATTTGTTGCAGCAGGCCCCAGACCGTGTTCAAAGTGCTGTGCTTGGAGGAGCGATTACCCGATTTAATCCTTTAGCTTCCTTCTTACTTTTGGCTGGAAATGCCGTGAAAGCTTTTATTCCGTATATGTGGTTATACAAATTGTTTGCTTATGTGATGATGCCAAAATCGAATCACGCACGTTCACGCAAGCTCTTTATAAGAGAAGCGATGAAAATGAAGCGGAGTGATTTTCTGGCATGGTATGGATTAGCATTTCATGTGAAAGCGACTTATGTAGAAGTACAAGAAAAGAGTGAAAATATCCCTAAACTCTACATTTCAGGTGAACAGGATCATCTCTTTGTCAAACCCTTGCTTGAAGATATTAACAGCGATCGACAGGCGACCCATTTATTATTAGATTGTGGTCATGTTTGTAACGTTGAAAAACCAAAAGAATTTAATGCTGCTTCTATGGCGTTTTTCAACAAACATCGGATAGAGAAAAGCATTTCATCTGCCCTATAACGTCCCACGACAAAAAGGAGTTTCCTGTTAACATGGTAAACTCCTTTTTGTCCTTGAGAGAATAAGGGATTCCTCTCTATATTGTTAATTGAATCGACTCATCCTTCAGTATTCCATCCTGAACGTACCGCTGTATGGAGTGAAGTTCTTTCATCACTCTTTCCCTTTCTTCATCATGTTTCCACCAGTTGTTTTGCTGTCCAAATTCACGATCATCTGAACAAAAACTGTAGGAAATCCAGTCTGGCATGTAGGTGGTGAGTGTTAGATGACATCTTTTCATATGGTAGGGTGAACTCACAATTAATAGTCGGTGAATTCGGTTTAGGCCAATCGACCGTTGTAAAACCATTAGAGAAGCGAGAACATTTTCTGTGGTGTTTGCAGCTTCATGCTCGAGTAAAATAGCCTCAGTTGGTACGCCGAGTTCGACTAATCGATCTCTCATCCAAGTGGCTTCTGTTTCCTCTTGATCTTCCCATCTTGCTGCAGAGCCTGAAACAAGGATTTTTGGGGCACGTTTATCATGATAGAGTTTTGCAGCTTTTATAACACGGTGAATGTTCTTTGACCCGAAAACAAAAATACAATCACCAGATTTGTGATCATCCACGGTTTCCTGGAACATGATGGACGTTATTTGTTCTCTTGAGAGAGTGTTCGGATTTAGTTCGGATAGCTTCATTTTTCATTCACCTCGTTTAAACGGAAATACCTGCTTACTTTACTATTCTCCTTGATTGTAAGAAGACCCTTCCTTTATTTGTGTTGTACTAGCTTATGAAACGAACCACAAAAAAGTGAAGGTGACCACAAAAATATGAAGGCGCTTACATCACTTAACAGTCATTCGTTTTGATAAAGTGTGAGTAACAAAAGAAATGGGGGGATCGATCGTATGAAGGGAAGCCTTAAATCATTTACGGGTTGGTTTTTAATTCTTGTGTTAGCGCTTGGATCACTTTCTGCTTGCTCGAGTTCGGATGAAACGAGCAGCGGGGGCTCGAGCAATGAAGAAACGCTTGATATTTTTAGCTGGTGGACAGGTGCTGGGGAAGAAGATGGATTGAATGCGCTGATTGACTTATTTAAAGAAGAATACCCTGATATTGAAGTGGAAAATGCGGCCGTTGCTGGCGGGGCAGGAACAAATGCGAAGGCTGTCCTAGCAAGTCGCATGCAAGGGGATGATCCACCAGCAACATTCCAAGTGCATGGCGGTTCTGAACTAAATGATGGCTGGGTCGCAGCTGGAAAAATGGAAACGCTTAACGATCTTTATGAATCTGAAGGATGGGAAGATAAGTTCCCAGAGGATTTGATTGATCTTGTTAGTAAAGATGGGGATATCTATTCCGTTCCGGTAAACATCCATCGGGGTAACGTGCTCTGGTACAACACGAGCGTTTTTGAAGAAAATGGTGTCGAGCCACCGACAACGTTCGATGAGTTTTTCACAGCAGCCGATCAGCTTCAGGAAGCAGGAGTAACCCCCCTTGCCCTTGGTGACAAAGAGCCCTGGACAGCAACGCATCTCTTTGAAACAGCGCTCCTTGGAACGCTTGGTGCAGATGATTACAAAAAGCTTTTTACTGGGGAACTATCATTTAGTGATCCAAAAGTAAAAGAAGCGGTTGAGAATTTCAAAAAAATGTTGAGCTACGTAAACGAAGACCATAGCTCTCGGAACTGGCAGGATGCTTCACAGCTCGTCGCAGATGGAGAAGCAGCGATGAACGTTATGGGAGATTGGGCAAAGGGTTACTTTGTGAACGATCTTAATTTGAAAGTAAAAGAGGATTTTGGTTGGGTAGCAACACCGGGTACAGAAGGAATGTTTATGGTCATTACCGATACGTTTGGTTTGCCTAAGGGCGTTTCTAATCCTGAAGACGTTAAGAAATTCTTATCTGTTCTTGGATCTGTTGAAGGGCAGGATGCATTTAACCCATTAAAAGGTTCCATCCCGGCTCGTGTTGATGCGGATCTCTCAAACTACGATGAATATGGAAAAGAAACAATTGAAGACTTCAAGAGTGCGAGTCTCGCACCGAGTCTTGCGCACGGATCGGCTGCACCTGAAGGTTTTGTTACGAAAGTAAACCAGGCGATTAATATTTTTGTGACGCAGCAGGACGTTGATCAATTGATTAGTTCACTTGAAGATGCTTCTGGTGACCTGAAGTAAACATGTTAAGGGAGAAGATTGGTTCTTCTCCTTTTTTGAATGGTAAGGGGGATGATGATGAAGACTGAAACAACGATGCGATCGGTCACTGTAACAACGCGGAAAAAACGTTCGCTTACGAAGGATCACATGATTGCGATCGGCTTTCTTATTCCATCGATTTTGTTAGTTGGTGTATTTGTTTATGGATTTATCGGCTGGACGGGCTACGTTTCGTTAAGTAATTGGAACTCACTTGTCCCAGACTTTTCATTTGTTGGATTAAAAAATTATCTTTATTTGTTTGGTGATTTTCGTTTTCAAGCAGACCTGCGAAATACGCTCTTTTTTACCATCATGTTTATTTTAGCCGTGATTGTCGTAGGGCAAATTCTAGCGATTCTTTTAGACCAGAAAATTCAGCAGGAGTCGCTGTTTCGAAACATCTTTTTCTTTCCGATGGCGCTTTCATTTGTCGTTACAGGGGTCGTATGGCAGTGGCTGTTGAATCCTTCCACAGGGGTTAATCTTTTTCTGGCAAAGCTCGGACTGGAGTCAAAATGGTACACCGATACGACAATCTTTCCCGGTATTAGCTGGGGGAAAATCGAATTCGGGATTCCAATCGCTATGATCGCTGTTGTCATTGCGGCCGTCTGGCAAATGACTGGGTTTTCAGTAGCTATGTATCTTGCCGGTTTACGAGGTGTTCCTGAAGAAGTAAGGGAAGCCGCTCGCATGGACGGGGCAAATGAATTTCAAGTGTATTGGAAAATTATAATGCCGATCCTCCGTCCCATTACGGTCAGTGTGATCATCATTATGGCTCATATTTCACTTAAAATATTTGATTTGATTTATGCGATGACGGGACCAGGTGCCAACTTTGTTACCGACGTGCCCGGTGTGTATATGTATGAAACGACATTCAGAGGAAATTATTACGCGAACGGAGCAGCGATTGCGGTCGTCATGCTTTTAGCTGTTGCGATCTTTATCGTTCCTTATCTTTGGTCAAGTCGGAAGGAGGATGCCTAGTGGCTATACGAATGTTCACGCGCCCTATTCTTTATGCTTTACTTATTGCACTTTCGTGTTTCTATCTGATGCCTGTTTACGTGATGATCATTACGAGTCTCAAGCCCCTTGAAGAAGTGACGTTAAGTCAAATGTGGCAGCTGCCGACATCTCTGGACTTTAGTAGCTATTCCGAAGCTTTTACGAAACTTGCGCCAAATCTATTAAATAGTTTCTATCTTGTCATCCCAGCCACGTTGTTATCCGCGCTCTTAGGATCATTAAACGGGTACGTCCTTTCTAAATGGAAATTCAAAGGCGCGAATACGCTGTTTACGGTCATTTTATTTGGGATGTTTATCCCTTACCAAAGTATTCTTATTCCACTTATTCAGTTTCTAAGGGAAATCGGTCTATACAATTCAATCGCGGGACTTGTATTTGTTCACGTCGTGTATGGCATTCCAATCACGACCCTAATGTTCCGAAACTTTTATGCGAGCATTCCTGATTCGATGATTGAATCAGCGAAAATTGATGGCGCTGGATTTATAGGAGTCTACCGTTTTATTATGGTGCCGCTATCAATCACAGGCTTTGTTGTTGTCGCAATCTGGCAGTTTACAAACATTTGGAATGAATTTTTGTTTGCTGTAACGATTACGACATCGGATCAGCAGCCAGTTATGGTCGCGTTACAAAATTTATCTGGAAGCCAGATTGTCCAATGGAACGTTCAAATGGCGGGTGCTCTACTAGCTGCATTACCAACCCTTCTCGTGTATATATTTCTTGGAAAGTTTTTTGTGAAAGGATTACTTGCTGGTTCAGTAAAAGGATAGCGGGGGAAGAGCAGCTTATGCTGTTCTTTTTGATTTTTCTACTAGAGGTTCTTCCCAATAATAGAGGAATTTCGCCTTCTTATCTTGAAATTTGTTAGAATAGTGAGAAAAATGGTAAAATTATTAAGTGATCTTACTTAAATGGAGGGGGAGTGCTGATGTTTCATTCTTATAATGTAGATGGTTACTTTGATGAGATGCTTCAGGAAGGCAAAAAGCCAAGAGGACATTGCAAACCGTTCCACGAAAAATTAACCGAAGTGGCGCCAGAAGAATTGCAATCACGCTATGAACTGGCCCAGAGTGATTTTCTCAGACAGGGCATAACATTTACGGTTTATAGTGATAACGAAGGAACGGAACGAACGATGCCATTTGATTTTGTTCCAAAAATTATTCCTCCAGATGAATGGCAGGAGCTTGAACGTGGACTCATGCAACGTTTCGATGCATTAAATGCCTTTCTAGATGATGTCTATCACGAACAAAACATCTTAAAAGACGGCATTATCCCACGTGACCTTGTCGTCAATTGTCAGCATTTTTTCCAGCAAGTAGCAGGAATTGACCTTCCAAGAAGGCAACATATTTTTATGGCTGGTATCGATCTAATTCGGGACGATAACGGCGATTACCGCGTCTTAGAAGATAATCTACGTAATCCCTCAGGCCTCTCCTATGTTTTTCAAAATCGGTATGTGATGCGAAAAGTGTATCCAGAATTCTTTAATCAATATTCTGTTCAATCGCTTGAGCAACAGTTTTCTTATCTTCATTCTGCGATGGCTTCCCTTGCTCCAGAAGGGCGTACATCGCCAACGATTGTCCTCTTAACACCTGGTGTTCATAATTCCGCTTACTACGATCATTCTTTCATTGCGCAACGAACAGGCATTGAGCTTGTTGAAGGAAGAGATCTTGTTGTAAGAGAGCGACAAGTCTATATGAAAACAGCTCGTGGATTAAAGCAGGTTGATGTTATTTATCGTCGCATTGATGATGAGTTTCTAGATCCGCTTGAATTTCGTGAGGATTCTTTACTTGGGGTGCCTGGTTTAATCGATGTTTACCGTGCAGGTAATGTTTCAATATTAAACGGAATTGGCAACGGGGTTGCAGATGACAAAGCCATCTATCATTTTGTTCCTGACATGATTCGCTATTACTTAAAAGAAGAGCCGTTAGTGAAAAATGTCGAGACGTACCTTTTACGATATGACGATCAGTTAGAATATGTCCTCGATCACCTGTCAGAGCTAGTCGTAAAACATACGAACGCCTCAGGTGGTTATAACATGCTAATTGGTCCTCACGCTTCTGAAGATGAAATAGAAGCGTATCGAAAACAAATTCTTAACAATCCGTCTGAATTTATCGCTCAACCAACAATAAAGCTTTCTCGCTTACCTGCTTTTAAAGAAGACCGATTTGCAGCATGTCACGTGGATCTTCGTGTGTTTATTTTCGGAGGGGAAAAGACGCATGTTTTTCCTGGAGGCTTAACACGTGTTGCGCTAAAAGAAGGTTCCCTAGTCGTCAATTCCTCACAAGGTGGCGGAGCGAAAGATACATGGGTACTTGAAGAAAATCCAATTCATATTTAAAAGGGGAGGGAGCATTGTCCATGTTAAGTAGAGTAGCTGATTCACTGTATTGGTTAACCCGAAATGTGGAGCGAGCGGAAAATAATGCACGATTGATCGCAGTTAAATTAACAAGCCGGCTTGAAAATGCCAACCCAATAGAAGAAATGAATCAAAATTGGTATGAGCTCATTGAAATAAGTGGTTTTCAAGATGTTTTTGATGACGAATATGACCGTCCAAACGATCGGAATGTAATGGAATTTTTGTTGTTTTCGATGAAAAATCCAAATTCTATTTTAAATACGATTACAATCGCAAGAGAGAATGCTCGAGCGGTTCGTGAAATTATTCCCAATGAGCTTTGGGAAAGTATTAATTCGTTTTATTTAAGCTTAAAAAGACAGAGTCATGCACCGTGGACGATGGAAGAAGTTAGTGATATTTGTGAATTCGTAAAAAAGGATTCTCTTTTATTTCAAGGAATCGTTGAAGCCACAATGCCACGAGGGGATGCTTACCTTTTCATGGAAATGGGTAAACACCTGGAAAGGGCTGAAAAAGCAGCTCGCATCCTAGACGTGTATTATCATAAAAATCTGGATTGCTACCAGAACAAAGAGATTGTTGAGTATCATCATTGGTGGTCTGTTCTTCAGTCGGTTAGTGGGCATGAGGCTTATATTAAAACGTATCGGCCATTGATTAAAAGTCAGAATGTCGCGGAGTTCTTCATTCTAAATGCTGAATTTCCAAGGTCGATGATGTACTGTATTCAAAAAGTACGAAATGCTTTTGTTGCGCTTGAAGATGGTCACGTGGAACATTATTCAGAGTCACTTGCGCAGGAACTTGAGCACCTTGCTAATGATCTTTACGATTTCTCGATTGAAGAAATCTTAAATCAAGGCGCTCATGCTTTCCTACAAAGTTTTCAGCACCGCTGTATGACGATTGGCATGCACATTACAAAAACCTATTATCTGGGGGAAGTTGTGATACCATGAAATACGAAGTTACCCAAACGAACACTTATGAATATGAGTTGCCAGTAAGGCAAAGCATTAATCAATTCAGATTGCGGCCGCTTCATGATGTGCAACAATCGCTTCATGACTATCGTGTTCGGATACAACCTGAAAGCAAGACTTACGGGCACACAGATTATTGGGGCAACTATGTCGAGACGTTTTACCTTTGGGGTGAGCATCAAGGTCTTGAAATTGAAACCGTTTCAACGGTTGAAGTGCATCCTCTTGAGCTGGATGTGACGTTACCGCTAACCGACAAGCAGCGAACGGACCTTCATTCAGAGTCGTTTAAACAAGCATATACCGAATTTTTGATTGAAACGGATTATACGACGATTTCAAAGCATGTAATGGAAGAAGAAACACGAGAACTCTGGGCAAATGCACAAGATGAGCTTGATTTTGCAGTAAAGTTAAATGAGCATATTTATAACACAATGGAATATGTGTCTGGCGCAACAAACGTGGAAACTACAGCTGAGAAAATCTTAACTCATCGTACTGGCGTTTGTCAGGACTACACACACTTAATGTTGGCCTTATGCCGGCACCGTGGTATTCCGGCACGCTATGTGAGCGGGTATATTTACATTGGAGAAAACTCAGCTTATCGTGGGGATGCAGCAACGCATGCCTGGCTTGAGGTGAAAGTACCAGGGTTAGAATGGATTGGACTCGATCCAACGAACAATGCTATTGCTGCCGAGCAACATATTCGCATTGCAGTAGGACGTGACTATCGCGATATTTCCCCGCTAAAAGGAGTGTACATTGGTGGAGCTCAAACGCTAAACGTAAGCGTAGGAGTGAAAAATTTAGAAGAACGGGTCAGCGGGTAAGGAGCTGACCGTTTTTTTTTGGATAAAATCAACTGTTTATGAAGTGTTAATTTTTTTCAGAATCCTGTCTAAGTGAATCAATATTAGGGTATTGGAACTAATAGATCATTTGAAAAACAATAAAAAAAGGGTGATGTCATTTGTCGGATTCCATCCACGTAACGATTAACGGAAAAAGTGTAGCTGTATCGAGTGAAAAGAGCGTGCTTGAAGCACTTAATGAAAATAGCCTGGATTTGCCTAGCGTATGCTACCATCCAAGTCTTGGTGCGATTGAAACATGTGACACTTGTATGGTGGAAGTGAACGGTGAAATTGTAAGAGGATGTTCGACCGCGATCTCAAATGGAGATAGTATAAACACAACGGCCACACACGTAAAAGAAGCGCAAAATATCGCAATGGATCGTATCCTTCACAATCACGAGCTTTATTGTACCGTTTGTGATTACAATAACGGCACTTGTGAAGTACATAATACGGTGAAACAAATGAAGATGAATCACCAGGCGATTCCATTCGAACAAAAGCCTGATCCAGTGGATAACTCCAATCCTTTCTATCGATACGATCCAGATCAATGTATTCTTTGTGGACGTTGCGTCGAAGCATGTCAAGACGTTCAAGTAACCGAAACGTTAACGATTGACTGGGAAAGAGAACGTCCACGCGTTATTTGGGACAATGATGTCGCCATTAATGAATCTTCTTGCGTATCTTGTGGTCATTGTTCAACGGTATGTCCATGTAATGCCATGATGGAAAAAGGGATGGAAGGAGAAGCAGGATTATTAACAAGTATTCAACAGGATACGCTTCGCCCGATGATTGAGCTAACGAAAAATGTTGAAACTGGCTATAATTCCATCCTTGCGATCTCTGATATGGAATCCGCCATGCGCGAAAATGAGATCAAGAAAACAAAGACAGTTTGTACCTATTGTGGTGTTGGCTGTAGCTTTGATGTTTGGACGAAAGGCAGAGATATTTTAAAAGTTGAGCCACAGGTGGATGCGCCCGCAAACGGGATTTCCACTTGTATCAAAGGGAAATTTGGTTGGGACTACGTAAACAGTGAAGAACGTCTCACAAAGCCGCTTATTCGCGAAGGGGATTCGTTTAGAGAAGCAGAATGGGAAGAGGCATTGAAATTAATTAGCCGAAAGTTTTCCGAAGTAAAGGAGAACCACGGAGCAAATGCTCTTTCGTTTATTAGTTCTTCCAAATGTACGAACGAAGAATCTTACTTAATGCAAAAGCTTGGAAGAAGCGTAATCGGAACGAACAATATTGATAACTGCTCCCGCTATTGCCAAACCCCAGCTACAGTTGGGTTATTCCGTACCGTTGGACACGGAGGGGACGCAGGATCTATCAAAGATATTGAAATGTCTGAACTTGTGATTGTCATCGGATCGAATACGTCTGAATCTCATCCTGTTCTTTCGACAAGAGTGAAGCGTGCAAATAAGCTATATGGTCAAAAACTAATTGTTTCCGACCTCAGAAAGCATGAAATGGCTGAGCGGTCTGATTTATTCATTCGTCCATCTTCAGGCTCTGACCTTGTCTGGCTCTCTGCGGTAACAAAGTACATTATTGATCAAGGCTGGGCAGATGAAGCCTTCTTAAAAGATCGCGTTAACGGTCTTGATGATTATATTGCTAGTCTTGAAAAATACACAATGAGCTATGCATCTGAAGTAACCGGGATCGATGAGGCGGAATTAATTCAAATCGCTGAAATGATTCACGAAGCTAAAACAACGGTTGCATTGTGGGCAATGGGTGTCACGCAACACGGAGGTGGCTCAGATACAAGTACAGCGATTTCCAACCTTCTTCTTGTTACAGGGAACTATGGAAAGCCGGGTACAGGCGCTTACCCACTTCGCGGTCATAACAATGTGCAAGGTGCAAGTGACTTTGGCAGCATGCCTGATAAAATGCCTGGTTATGAAAATGTGACTGATGAAAAAGTACGCGCTAAATATGAAAAGGCCTGGGGGACGCCACTCCCTGAAGAAATCGGCTTGAATAATCATGAAATGGTTGAGCATATTCATGAAGGAAAACTAAAAGCCATGTACTTAAAAGGAGAAGACATGGGAATCGTCGATTCAAATATTAATCATGTTCATGCTGCTTTTGAGAAACTTGATTTCTTCGTGGTTCAAGATCTATTTCTCACAAAAACCGCGCAATTCGCCGATGTTGTGTTACCGGCAAGTCCAAGTCTTGAGAAAGAAGGAACTTTCACAAATACTGAACGTCGTTTCCAACGTCTTTATCAGGCGCTTGAGCCGCTTGGGGAGTCGAAGCCGGATTGGCAAATCATTATGGAGATCGCCAATGAAATGGGCGCAGACTGGGATTACGATAGTCCGAGTGACATTATGGCTGAAGCCGTTCAACTTGCAGATATGTTTGCTGGTGTTTCCTACGAACGTCTGGAAGGTTATAAGAGTCAGCAGTGGCCAGTTGCAGCAGATGGCACGGATTCGCCGCTTCTCTTTACGGAAGATTTCCCGTTCCCAGATGGCAAAGCCAGACTATTCCCGGTTGAATGGACAAAGCCACTTGAGTATGAGGACCAGTATGATCTTCATGTCAATAACGGACGTTTGCTTGAGCATTTCCATGAAGGGAATATGACGTATCAAAATGAAGGCATCAAATCGAAAACACCTAGTACGTTCGTAGAAGTTTCTCCTGAATTAGCAGAAGAAAGAGGACTTACGGATGGGACGCTTGTCAGACTTTCCTCACCTTATGGCGCAGTGAAAATTAAGTGTCTTGTTACTGACCGAGTCCAAGGGAAAGAAATTTATATTCCACTGAATGACCAGGATGATGCCGCGATTAACTTGTTAACAAGTAGTTATGCAGATAAAGATACAGATACACCTGTATACAAAGAAGTGAAAGCGAAGATGGAAATTTTGAAAGATAAAGGCACTTCGCCGCTTCCTAAGATTAATCATCGCTATGGCAATCCTCAGCCACAGATGGGCGTCATGGTTGAGAGAAAATGGGCAAGAAAAGACTACTTATTCCCAGGAGAAATGGTGAAAAAGGAGGGCATCAACTATGGCAAAAGCCATTAAGCAAATCAAGCGCATTGAAATTTCGGAAGAAGAGAAGCGAGCAAATGATCTAAAAGAAATTGAAGATGCATTGATTGAGCATAAAGATGCTCTTCTGGAAACGTTAAGTGTTGTGGGTGGAATGAAGGAACGTGGGATTCTCACACTTATGAATGGTCTATTTGGAGAAGGAGATCGCGTTCTAAAAGTGATTGTGGATTTACTAAATGTTCCTGAAAATACAACGGCACTAAAAAACCTGATGCTTCTCTTTGGGGCAGCCGGTAAAATTAATGTGCAGGATCTTGAACCCTTGTTATTGAAAGTAAATGCAGGGATTGAGAATGTAGCAGAAAATTCAGAGGGAATGGAAAAAACGGGTTACCTCGATTTGCTTCGTGCCTTAAAGGATCCAGAAATTAATCGATCCCTGACGATTTTAATTACCTTCTTAAAAGGAATGGGAAAAGATACAGAAAACGAAGAACAGGTAAACGATAAGTCTCGATCATCTGACATGAGACAGGATATTTAACTAGTGATCTTTAAAGAGCCCTGCCGTTAATGGCGGGGCTCTTTCGCATGTTCTGTACGGGAGAAAATCAAAAAAAGAAGAAAAGTGAGAACAATTCCTAATGTGTCAGGCACGAACACATCAATTAAATGACCAGTTCTGCCTTCAACAAGACTTTGATGAAATTCATCAAATAAGGCATAAAGAAACGCAATGATTGATCCTAAAAAGATGGTTTTCTGTCGCTTGAATTCTCTAGCTGCCATCGTACATAAAAAAGCAAGCAGGGCGAACGAGGCGACATGCGCTCCTTTTCTTATGAAAAATTCAACGTACTGGTAAGGCGCTGACGGTGTGACACGTACACCGTCATAAGTAAAGGCAATCTGAGGCAAATCGTCCTCTTCAATGACTATTATTCCTTTGAATAATGGTTTTACATCCTGTTTTTGATAAGGGGTATGAGAGGATATAAATAGGATGGTCATCATCGTAAGAGCAAGAAAAGCCCACTTTCGCTTCGTTATAAATTTCATACATTTTCCACGTTCTTTCTTAAGCAGTTTAGTCCCTATCATACCGAAAATCATGCATAATAGGGAGTAGATTCGTGAAGAAATGTTAACTTTTTGTATGGATCACGTGAATGAGGCCTGAAATGATTCAGGCGCACTTATAATAAAAAGGAATTCATTTTGAAAAGGAGATTTGTGATGAAAATCGCTGTAATTGGTGCTGGCTATGTTGGTTTAGTCACAGGTGTCAGCCTTGCTGAAATCGGACATCACGTTACATGCGTTGATGTAGACCATGAGAAAGTAGCGATGATGACAAAAGGTTATTCACCTATTTATGAGCCGGACCTCGAAGAGATGATGAGAAGGAATTTGCACCATGGTCGTCTCAATTTTACTACTTCTCATCAAAAAGCGTTCGAGGAAGTGGAAGTCATCTATTTGGCTGTTGGTACACCACAACTTCCAGATGGAACAGCTGATTTACAATACATTGACCAGGCTGCCAACGCGATCGGAACGTCCCTCCAAAAAGAATGCATTGTTGTCACCAAGAGTACAGTTCCCGTTGGAACGAATATCCGTATCAAAGCTTTGATTGAAGAAAAGTCAACGAACAAGATCAAAGTAGACATCGTATCAAATCCAGAATTTCTTCGGGAAGGGTCAGCTGTTTACGATACATTCCATGGCGACCGTATTGTAATTGGAGCAGAGAATCAAGAAGCGGCTGAGGTACTAGAGCGAATAAATCAGCCATTTCATATTCCGATATATCATACAGACCTCAATAGTGCCGAAATGATTAAATATGCTTCTAATGCGTTTCTTGCGACAAAGATCAGCTTTATTAATGAAATCTCTGCCATTTGTGAAAAGGTTGGGGCGAATGTGGATGATGTCGCACTTGGCATGGGGAAAGATCGGAGAATTGGTGAGCAATTTCTTAAAGCGGGAATAGGGTACGGTGGTTCTTGTTTTCCAAAGGATACGAACGCCCTTGTGCAATTGGCTGGGAACAACCAACATAACTTTAAACTGCTTCAATCCGTCATCGAGGTGAATCATTCTCAGCAAATGAAACTCATTGAAAAAACGCGTGAGGCAGTGGGTGACATTCAAGGGAAAAGAGTAGCGCTTCTAGGTCTTGCGTTCAAACCTAACACTGACGACATGCGGGAAGCGGCTTCTATTCCGATCGCACACGCTTTAAACGAACTAGGGGCGGAAATTGTCGCTTACGATCCTATTGCTGTAAAAAATGCAAAACAGTATTTACCAATAGGGATTCGCTATGAAGAGTCGCTAATCAATACCTTAGCGGATGCAGACGTGGCGTTAATACTAACAGAGTGGAAGGAAATTAAGACGCTCGATTTAAGTCATTATATTAACTGGATGGCATCTCCGGTCATTGTCGATGGAAGAAATTGTTATCCGCTGGATGAAGTCGAAAAGTATCCACTTCATTACGTTTCCATCGGTCGTCCAACGGTCAATCGACGCGCATCTTTGTCAGTAAATTAATGCGATACAGCAAACGCTGCTTGTCGTATTTTTTTTGTGAATAATGTCTCAATTTCAGAATATTAATACTTGAAAAACTCATCCACTCTGGTAAAATATGTTTGTTAGAACGCTTAGAAAAGGTCCACTTGCATTTCTGAGAATGCGAATGAATGGAGTGAAAAGATGGTAGAAAAAACGTGTGACAAATGTCAAAAGCCTTCATACAGCAGTAATTATCAAGGAGAGTGGATTTGTCCTTATTGTGGTAAAGATCTTACAAAAATACCTGCAAATGATGAGGAGTATCTTTACAGTGCAAAGGTAATTAAAAATAAATAAGGTACAAAACAAATTTTGAATAAAATGAGGCATATCACTAGTTCTTGAATAGACTAGAGTGAAGTTGCTCGAAAAGGATTGTGATATGGGAGAGTTTATTAAATTAATAGTGGCGATTGTTAATGAGCTTCATGATATCGTTATCGCGGTTATGTACGGTTTAGGTTTTTCGATCACTGATAAGGAACTCCATTTCTGGGTCATTGGTATAATGGGAATGGGTGGATTTGTGGTCGTCCAATTTTTATTTCGATTGCTCTCAAAATGGAGCATCACAGCTATTTCTTTCATCTATACGATAACCGTATTGCTCGTGATTGTCTTTGCTATTGAGATTCAACAGAAAATCACCGGCAGAGGAAATATGGAATTTGCCGATGCGGTAGTTGGATTGCAAGGATTTGTCGTATTGTTTCTCGTCTATTTAACCATTCGGCTTCTTGTTATGGGTGTGAAAAAATTACATAAACCAAATTCAAATAAGAGAACAAGAAGTAGATAACCTGTTGATGGTTATCTTTTTTTTGGTTCATTTGAGAAACCAGCAAGGTAACATCGTCTTTTTATAATAAAAAAGAAGAGAACGATATCGTTCCCTTCTTTATTAATTAGTAGGTCATTTGCGTTAAAAAGGCAATAGCCGCCCCAATCAGAATAGCAGACACGGGTAGCAAAAGATAAATCATTTTCTCCTTACGCTGTCTGCGATATTGAATTTCTTCAGGTGTTAGCCACGATTCTTTCATAAGTAATTCTCCCCCTGGTTCTTGCTACAATCGCAGTGGAGGCCGTATTCGGCAGCTGGCTGACTGTCGGATGAACAGTCCGTGAAGTCCCTATAGCTTTGCGTCATCACTTTTCAGTGATTTTGCCATTCTCGTACGATTTAAAGCATTTATCATAATAGTTAAGCGGTGCCAAAAGTAAAAATTGTCGAAAAATGACTTCAATTCTAATTATAACCTATTCTCTTTTACGTGTATATTGGGAAAATGCTGATAATATGCTTTGCATTATTAAGAGTTTGTAAATGAAGTTTCCCAATATCAGTCGTTTAAGTCGTGTGCAGGCGCGTTTCTCTATTTGAACAAAGGGAATGCATGAAAAAATGGTGATGGAAAAGAATAGAGAGAGAAAGGAGGTTGGTCTTAAATGAAAAAGCGCAAAGCACAATCTCATGCTGCATTAACCAATAATCAAACTCCTAAAGAGAGTATCCCTAACCCAGAAGCTGTCAAACGATCGCCAAAAAAAGAAAGTTAATTCTTACTCTCCTTTATAGAACCGCCATGCATCCCTAAAATAGTAACAAAGGCATAGCAAGGAAAAGCCTCTTTTCCTTGCACTTTTTTTGAACTTGAATTTCTTCAGGTGTTCTTCTTCTGAGAGTCCTCTATTATCGTTTTCTTTTTCCTGCTGGTAAGATGAAGACGTTACACCCTTTTCTCTATTATCGGTTGAAGAGTGAAAAGAATTTAGGGTAATATGTCGATTTTTAAGAAATAATCGTTATGAACTACTTTTTTTCAATAAATTAGGCATTAAACCAGGTCGAAAGTTGGAGGGAGGCAATTGGAATGCCTGTGATTTATTTAGAAACGCTCATTGATGCCCCTATACAAACGTGTTTTGATTATGCTAGAAATGTTGATGCACATATGAAAAGTACAGAACAAACAAAGGAAAAAGCAATTGATGGAGTAACAGAAGGCTTGATGCAGGCAGGAGATACAGTTACATGGGAAGCCACGCACTTTGGGATCAAGCAACGTCTCACAGCTGAGATTACAGGAATGAGTGAACCCGATTGGTTTATTGACGAAATGACAAAAGGCGCATTTAAGTCGTTCGTTCATACCCATCGCTTTGAAGATTTAGGTGGCGTAACGTTAATGGTCGATCAATTTGCATATGAAGCGCCATTTGGAATTCTCGGCAATCTGGCCAACGTATGCTTTCTAAAAAGATATATGAAAAATCTATTAGAAAAGAGAGCTAACGAGTTAAAGAAGATGGCTGAATCGACTGTATAAGCAACTTCCATTTAGGCTACACTGTAATGTGCTTGAATAGGAGGCGAACCTTGTGCAAGTTTCTCGTACAATTGTACTTGTCAGCATCCAATGCTGGCTTGGCATTGGATTTGTTCTGTCTTGTATGGCATCCCTTACGTTATTTGGCCATGAGCCCGCTCCAATTATTGTGAAAGGCATTGCACAAATGATCGAATCAAGGGAACTTCATTATGGTTCCTTAACAGTGAGTTTACTAAACAATGGCGAAAATGGGTTCGCGCATTTTGTCATTCGAAAACTTGGTCACTTTTTTGTATACAGCTTTTTAACGATATTCTTATTTCAACTAGTTAAAGCGAGCGACTCTTTTTTTCGGACACTGTTGGTGTTACTGATGGTTAGCATCTTTGCTGTAACAGACGAATTTGTTCAAGCGTTTTTGCCAAATCGGACCCCGCTCATTACAGACATATTTGTTGATTTAACTGGGTGCCTACATAGTATCTTACTTATGAAACTGTGGTATATATGTCGATTACGAAAAGCTCTCGCATAGCGGGAGCTTTTTGTAATGATTCCCTTAGTACTTTTATAGTAAAAATATCCTATGGATTCGACACCTTTAATAGGTATTCTATGTTATTTTTGTAATATTCGTCATTTCCCGCCTATTTTAATGTAAAATTTATGCTAAAGTGTTAAAAAGGGAGAATAAAACTAATATTTTCTTAAAAAATCTTAGGGGGAAAAGATTTGAAACTTTTGACGTCACTTTTAGTTGGCATTTTAGCATTTTCTTTATCGATGCAGGGGGTCCAGGCAGCGGGGGAAACCGTCACTGTCAAACTAGTAAACTATGTGAAAGATACGACGGCTTTAACGTTTAATGTAACAGGAAGTTATCAAATTCAAGGTAGTGAAATTAAAATTGAAAGTTCTCAAGTAGATGAGTATAGTGTAAAAGCTGAGTCTTCTGATGTGGTTCTCTATCGAGGCAACACGAAGCTTAAGAACTTTGGAAGTTCAATGACACTTGTGCCAACAATCACGAATGCCATGGATAGCTTCGTTGCAATCGGTAATAAGAAATACCTTGGTGAAATGAAATTTACGGTTGAAGGGAAGTACATACGACCGGTTAATACGTTATCCATGGAAGAATACTTAAAAGGTGTTGTGCCTAGTGAAATGCCGGCTTATTGGGGAACAAACGGTGGCATGGAGGCTCTAAAAGCACAGGCGATTGCCGCAAGAACCTTTGCATTACCTCGGAAAAATTCTTTAACGGATAGCCAGTCCAGTCAAGTGTACAAAGGATATGACTGGTTTCAAACGACGAATGAAGCCGTTGACGCAACAGCAGGAAAAACATTAATGTTTGATGGCAAGTACATAGGTGCCTATTATTCTTCCACAAATGGTGGAATGGTGATGTCAAATACAAATTCTTGGGGGAGTAGCTGGATTCCATACTTGCAGACAAAAGTTGATCCTTACGATGAAAGGATGATTACGAGCTACGACTATTGGGATTACAGTCTTGGAAAACAGCAAATTGATTTAGAGGGATTAGACCTCAAGAAGCCTGAAGCATGGTGGTCTCAAGTATCAGAATTGAGTTCAAATGTAACAGAAATTAAAAATATGAAATCATGGCTTGTGGCAAAAGGAAAAATGAAGTCAACGGATGACATAAAAATCACGCAAATTAAGAAGCTTGATTTTACTGTACCACCATTTCAATCGGATCAAGTATTAAAAGGCAGTGTTGAGTTCGACTACTTTTTAAAAAACAAAGACGGTTTTGTGAAAGATTCAAATGGGGAAATCAAAACGAATACAATGAAAATTGAAGATACTTCTTACAATATTCGATTTATGATTGGTACAACAATTATGAAAAGCCCTTATGTAAAAGAAATTAAAGATACGAAGGGGTCCTTCGTCGTTTCTGGAAGTGGTTTTGGACATGGAATTGGGATGAGCCAGTATGGAGCATATCAGCAGTCGAAAGAGGGACGCAACTTTGATCAAATTCTATCATTCTATTACTCAGGAACAGAATCTAGTCAAAGAATCAACGGAATCAAGCGTCATTACAAGGCTTGCTGGTACCAATCGCTATGAAACGAGCGTAGCAATCTCTCAAAACGGATGGAAGGAATCTTCAGATGTCGTTGTACTCGGTAGAGGGGACCTATCTGTCGATGCTCTTACAGGTAGCGTTCTAGCTAAAAAGTACAATGCACCATTACTTCTAACGAAGAGTGAAGAGCTTCCAGCTAGTGTGGAAGTAGAATTGAATCGTTTGCAACCTAAGAAAATTTATATCCTTGGTGGACCATCTGCCATTTCTGAGAAAGTAGTTAACCAACTTTCCACAAAAGGTTACATTTCTGATATTGAAAGAATAAGCGGTGCTAATCGTTATGAAACATCGATTGCCGTTGCTAAAGAAGTTGGAAATAGCAATCAGGTCATTGTGACAACTGGAGACGATACTTCACCTGATGCGCTTTCAATCGCGCCATACGCGGCTTCTAAGGAAATTCCCATTTTATTAACGAATAGTAAGAAATTAAGCGAAGCTACATCAACTTACATGAATACTGTAAAGCCAGTTACGGCTACAATCATTGGAGGAGAAAATGCAGTATCTAGTGTGGTTGAGGATAATCTAGATGGCATTTCAACAGTGAAGCGCATTGCGGGAAGTAATCGTTATGAAACAAGTGTGAAAATCGCTGAAACCTTTGATTTTGAAAACAAAAGTGTCTTTTTCGCGAATGGAGATGTATTTATTGATGCTCTCCCAGGGTCTCCATATGCCGCTGCAATGGGTGCTCCTGTTATTTTAACGAAACAAAGCGCCCTTTCTGGAGAAGCTGAACAGTATGTTAAGGATTCAATGAGCAGAGAATATTACTTCCTAGGTGGCGAGGCAGCCATTAGTAAACCAGTGGAAGAAACGGTCAATAAACTTTCGGAATAACATGAAATAACACAAAACCACCTCTCACAAAATGAGAGGTGGTTTTGTGTTATGATAATAAAAAATGGCATACCTTATTCGTTGACTTCAAGGTAGCAGTCGTTCATATAAAAGTAAATTGTTATAGATAAGGATGTGATGAATTGCACGAAAAAAAAGAAATCGAAATTCTTTGTGATGCGTTAAGAACGTATTGGAATGAGCACCCTGAAAAAAATATGGGTCAACTGCTAAAAGATTTGCATGGGAAATATGAGGATGATGAATCTTTCACTGAAACAGCTGATCAGAAATGGTTGCACTGGATGCTTGAAAATAGTAAACAACGCGATATCATTGAAAGAAAATATCGCAATCAATCTCAAATCAAAGATTTGGAGAAACATATTCGTCCAGAACTCATTGAAGTGATTCGAAGGTTTGTTGATTAATGAAAAGAGCCGCCCTCAAATCTGAGAGCGGCTCTTGTTTTCCTTATAATCAAAGGGGGGGATTAAAGGGATTACTTAATGTTTCGGTTTATGACCTTAACCGTTGGGGGTAGAAGGAAAGGTAAGCAAGAGAGAATGCGTTGTAAACGAATAGAGAATGATTTGAAGGGAAGTGCTTAAAATGGGATTAAGATTTGGAATTATGGGAACTGCAAATATTGCTAGAAAAGCTGTTATCCCAGCTATTCAAAATGCAAAGGGCGCTGAAGTCGTTAGTGTAGCTAGTGAAAGTGGGAAAGCTAAAGAATTTGCAGAAGAAATGGGCATTCAACATTATCATGATAGCTATGAAGCGATGTTGGAGGATGATTCAATTGATGCGGTTTATATTCCGCTACCAAATACCCTTCACAAAAAATGGACGATCGCAGCCGCAAAGAAAGGAAAGCATGTTCTGTGTGAAAAACCAGCAGCTATAACAGCTCGTGACGCCATGGAGATGGTGGAAGCATGTGAAGAAAATAGCGTTGTGTTTATGGAAGCCTTTATGTATCAATTTCACCCTCAGCACGATCTTGTAAGGGAGGTCATCGCTTCAGGTGAAATTGGTGAGGTAAAACATATGCGAGCGAACTTTTCTTTTTATCTCGGGGATCGCCCTGATAATATTCGTCTCAGCAGTGAGCTAGGTGGTGGAAGCATCTGGGATGTGGGTTGCTACTGCATTCACTCGTCTCGTTTTATCATTGGCAATGAGCCCCTTAAAGTTTACGCGGAGGCAGCCATTCCGGAAAATGGAGGAGTTGATCTCTCGGCTGCAGGTATTTTTACATTCGCAAATGGTGTTACGGCTTCATTTGATTGTAGTTTCGAGCGGCAGATGAGTAATTCTTATGAGATTCTTGGTACAAAAGGAAGCATAAGCGTTCCGTACGCCTATCGACCGGATGCGGCAGGAGCAAAAGGCGTAATCCAAGTGAAAAATAGTGAAGGTGAAGTGAGAGAAGAAAACGCTGAAGGCGAACAGTATACGCTTATGGTAGAACATTTTGCACACTGCGTGGAGCATAACGAAATTCCTTCTTATTCAGGGGAAGCAACAGTCAATAACTTAAAAGCGATTGAAGCTTGCTATGAATCAATTAAGCAGAATCGTCCAGTTGAATTAGTATAATAGTAAAGCACATTGGGTTAGCCAATGTGCTTTTTGAGTATTTCCTTTGTACCTGCTGAATAGGAAGCTTCACTTGCTACAGAATGGATGTGATCTTCTTCTGGTGTTTCACCTTCTCCAACCCAATTGAACGTGATATTGGTTAAATTGTGTTCTCTTGCAGTAACAGCCATGACAAGATCACCTTCGCTGTCTCCGAAAACAAATACTTCCTCAACTGATTGAATCTCATCAAGAATCCACGTAGCACCAATTTTTTTGGTTAAATCCGGATGGATGACATCAACACCGTAAGTAGAAATGGCTATTTTATTTCCAGATTCAGAAGAAATGGATTCTACATCGTTTGCATACTCCTGTAGAGCTTCCCGAGTCTTCTTTAAATGTTCCTTATCGCCTGGATCACCGTGAACGGCTTCAACCGTCCCCATCGATTCTTTCGTTTGATCCCATTGAATCAGACCTTCATACTTTTCTTTTTGGCTCACTTTGTATAACTTGTCTTTCACTTCATCAGAAATCACATACTTTTCTTCAAGGTCCCAGGAAGAAATATCCGTACCACGTCCTTTAATGGCACCATGTTCAGTGACACAATAAAGAGAAGACCAGTCAATTTCATCATCAAAGAGGGGGAAAAGGTAGTCTGAAAGCCAACCTCTCGAACGACCAGTTACAAAAGAAAGGATGTGCCCATCTTTTGCTAATTGCTCAATCATTTTCACAACATCTTGGTCAGGTCTAGCGTTCTCATCCGTTAGTACACCGTCAACATCAAACATATAAAAAGCCATTCGAGCACGCTCCTATTCTAATTAGGTTTAGTATCTAGTATATCGTTGTGGAAGAAGGAGGGGCAAATAAAAACCCCGGCTAAATGAGCCGGGATTCTTATTTAAATATTTACTTGTTCTGTTTGAATTTCATTAGATTGTGGGAATTTTTCGTGATCTAACGCGCCAATTACAAAAGCAGATAGAGCAAAAACAGTTGCCAAAGTGATAGTTAATTTTTTCATTTCAATCTCTCCCTTAATTTAGTTAATTATTTTTTTTCTGGCATCATTGGCCAGACGATAATAATAACTAGCATTTTTATATTGTGAAGAATGGTTAAAGTAATCTGCTAGCCGTTCACAATAATCAGTAACATATTTCCAAGATTGCTTTTCTTCGAAGTAAGGTATAGCCTCCTCTTTTAATAGGACCTCATAATCTGAGTTATATGTTTGTTTAACATGATGCTCCAAAATTTTAAAATGATAAACATAATTAATAACTTCATTGTTTTGAGCTTGCTTTAAACCAGTTGTTAGCCATTTTTCTGCATTATCTATTTTATTTAATTTACTATATTCAGTAGCAATTAAATATATGGTTTGTACTACTTCTTCGGAATCATCTTCATTTATATACTGAAGACCGGATTTATAATAAGCTAAAGCCTCGAGAGATAATCCCATAGCTGCAGATACCAAGCCTAAATTGTGATAGACAATACTTTTTAAATACTTATCATTAAATGACTCAGCGTATTTTAAAGTGTTTTTAAAATGATTAGTAGCTTCTTCATAATTTAATATTCTTAAATTATTAATACCTAGAAGCACTTCAATATCAGCACTCCTTTTAAAATTATACTCTTGATTAAACAATGATAAAGCTTTAACAGCATGGTTGTTTGATAATGCTACTTGATACAACCTACCATGAACCAATGCTTTTTGATAATAAAATTCGCTAAGTTCTCCAACATCCAAGTTCATAGTCTTACTGAGCTTTTCGGCTTTTTTATAAACTTCCAGAGAGTCGCTAAATTTTTTTAGTTGGTAATAATATAATCCTAAAAAATAATAATAGTAGAACTCTAAATCATGATTCAAGCTTTCCTGAACAATATAAAGTCTTTCAAGTAAGGTATTGGATTTATCTAATTCTAAATTTAGAAGATGGTACCGAAATTTGAATAAAAGATAAGTGGTAAGTAGAATTGGATCTTCAATGTTTTCAAACTCTTTATCAATCTTTTTCTTCTTGATTTCAACCTGTTCAAAATCTCTCATTCTCATTTCCCGGTACCATTCTTTGAGAAACTTTGTCATTTCAGAAATCTTATCTTCATCATCAACCTGATCAAGAGAAACGCCTAACTCATTACAAAGGTGTTCGACAAGTTCTTCGCTTGGTTGGGCAAGGCCATGTTCAATCTTACTTAAATACGGAATAGAACAGATACCGGAAGCAAGTTGTTCTTGGGTAATGCCTTTCATTTGTCTGAAGTATCGGATTTTTGCTCCAATCATTCTTTGCTCCCTTTCTCCTAGAACTATTTGATTACAGTTTACTAAAAATTCTCAGAAAAGAGAATAGTTTTGAGGTTGGGAAATATACACGAATTTATAGGGTTTAAACGGCTGTTTTTCGTTTGATTTTCCCAACATCGAAATGTCGAAAGAATTTTCGAACGATACTGACCATTATATGGTAAAATGATGAAAATGAAAAGGAGGTGTCAAAATTGCAAGAAGATCGTATTGAACGCGTAGAATCTATGATTACGAATTTGATTCAAATTATTGGTAGCATGAGAAAAGAACAGCATAACCTCGAAGAAAAACTTCAAACTCTTCAACAACAACACCAAAACCTTCTCCATGAACGAGTTTAACCCCTTTTTTTACAGCTAATTTCTCGAAAATAAGACTTACTCCCCACTTACAACCATTTTTTTCTAACTGTTAATGTGATACTATTCTAGTGATTTGTCGAAAGATTCGTTATAAACTTATGCGTATATGAATCATTCATGGAAGAGGTGTCACAACTGAAAAGCAAAACTATGATTCTTTTCATGTTCATTACTTTGTTTTTTTCTTTAGCGCCCATTGTCTCTGAAGCTCAATCAGATCAAGAGACGGAGCGTATTCTTGTTACATATGATGAGGCTAAAAGCCCTTCAAGGCAATCGAACCAGTCCACAAAAGTGGAAGTGATTGAAGTACGAAAGCATGAAGTAGATGAAACGATTGATCGTTTAAAGTCAAATCGAGATGTGAAGCATGTCGAAGAAGATCAACCTGTTTATCTAATGGAAACAGAGGGGCCGAATGATCCTTTGTTTTCATACCAAGAATCCTGGATTGATCAGATCAATTTACTCAAAGGATGGCAGCATGTCGGTAACAAATCAAGTATAGGCAAGGTAGCTGTGATCGATTCAGGTGTAGACCTCCTTCACCCAGACCTGCGAGCAAATCTCGTTAATGGAATTAACCTTGTGAACAGGAATGAAACTGTTCAAGACATCGATGGGCACGGTACAAAAGTTGCCGGTCTTATAGGTGCCGTTACAAATAATCAACTTGGTATTGTTTCTCCAGCACGGGGGGTTTCAATTATGCCGATTAAAGTGACGGAGAATGGTACGGGGAATTTATCAACCGTTGTCGAAGGAATCAGCTATGCAATTGATCATGATGCTGATGTCATTAATTTAAGTCTTGGAAACTATAATAACTCTTTTGCATTAAGAACAGTGATTGAGGAAGCAGCCGAAGAGGATATTCTTATCGTAGGTGCAGCAGGTAACGACAATGACTCAGCCGTTGTATTTCCTGCTGCCTACCCAGAAGTTTTAGCAGTCGCTTCTGTCCAGACAGGTACGGAAGAAAAGGCACCCTTTTCCAATTATGGCTCTCTCGTAGATCTCGCTGCCCCTGGTACAGATATTTATAGTACTTCGTTAAATGGAGCATACGCTTATGATAAAGGTACGAGTATGTCATCCCCAATCGTCGCTTCTTCAGGGGTTTTATTAAAAACGTATGCCCCATATTTATCAAACAAGCAAACAGCTAAACTATTAAAAGAAACTGCTGATCCTCTTACGGGGGCATATAAACTTGGTAATGGTCTCTTAAATGTAGAAGCAGCCATAAACAGCGTTACAGAATATAAACGAATATACGGCGAAAATTCCATTGAAACGGCAATTGAGGTTTCCAAAAATAGCTGGGATGAACTCGATCAACAGAATGTTTCAATTGAAGGAAACAGTATGAAAGGGAGATTTGTCGTGCTCGCTCGTTCAGATGAATTTCCAGATAGTTTAGCTGCTTCTCCGCTTGCTTCTAAACTTGGAAGTCCTATCTTATTAACAAAAAAAAGCGGCTTATCGATCAAAGTATTAGATGAATTAAAGCGTTTATCGGCAGATCACGTTTTAATTATAGGCGGAGAAAATGCGCTACCAGAGGCAATCCTCAATCAGTTAAACTCGAATGAAATAGCAACAACGAGAATTGCCGGAGATAATCGATATGAAACGGCTGTCAAAATTGCGAAGATCGTTGAAAGCGAAACGACAACAGAAGCTTTTATCGTCTCAGGAGAGAATTTCCCAGATGCTTTATCGATCTCTTCTTTCGCTGCCAGGTTTGAAGCGCCTGTTCTTTTTACAAAAAGTGACGTTTTACCTGATGCTACAAACGTTTATTTAAACGACTTAGGACCAAAAAACGCATATGTGATTGGAGGCGAAAGAGTTATCGGTGAAAATGTTGTTTCTAAGATCCAATCCTCAAACACAGAGCGAATTGGAGGGGAAGATCGTTTTGATACAAACTTTAAAGTGCTATTAAGGTTTGGGATAGAAGAGAATGGTGATGGAATTTACTTTGCAACAGGACTTAAATTTCCAGATGCTCTAACAGGGGGAGCCGCTGCTTCACGATCAGGTCAATCCATTATTCTCGTTCATCCGTATAGAGACAATGTAGCTTTAAATAAGTCTATCCTCTATTTGAATAATCAAGGAGTAGAGAACTATCATGTATTAGGTGGGCCAGCTGCGATTAGTGAAACGAAAGCCTGGCAAATCGATCAACTTCTTGTTCATTAACAGACGAAGCGTCGTGTTGACGCTTCGTTTTTTTTTTTTTGCAGTTTTAGGTCATATTCGTACATCTTTATCATTACGCCATCATTACGCTTTTATGGACAAAAGTCCTAAAATATCTACAAATTATCAAAAATTTTCACAATTTTAACAGTAAAAGATTGACTCTTAATCTCTTTATAATTAAACTGAAAATAGTGAATTATTCTAATTATTACGAATTAGAGGGGGATCGATTGCAGGTATTTCACAAATTATTAAGGGGGATTTTAGTAAATGACGTTTAAGAAAAAAGTCCTGACAATTGTAGCAGGCGCTTCTCTTGTTGCTTCTTCATTCGCGGGCATGACGTATAATCCAGAAAAAGCTGAGGCTGCTTTAACAGAAACGAAGAAATTTAAGCTTCCAGTTACACAGGAAATTGCCTCTCTTGCAGCTAGTGAACAAGCAAAACAAGAATTGATTATTGTTGCAAACGAACACGGTGGACCTGATATTACAAAAGAACTTGAGAAACTTGGCGTAAAAGTAAAGAGAAATACTAACAACTACTTGTATCTTGCTGAAGTACCAACGAGTAAAGTTCTTCAAGTCTATCGCCTCGATTCCGTTGGCATGCTTGGTGCGAATAATGAAATTGTTCTGGATCAAAGCCCAAGCGAAGACACTGATCTTAAACCAAAAGTGAAAAACCCTGAAGATGTGGTTAAACCTGCAACCGAAGAAACTCATTCGGCAACTGGTGTTGATGAGTTTCACGATAAATACGATGGAACAGGAATTAAAGTAGGAATTATCGATAGTGGTATTGACCCAGGTCATGAAGCTTTTACTCAATACAATGATGAAGGCGAAGTTGTTTCTTCTAAAATTAAAGGCGTCGTTGATACAGTTGGAGAAGGTGACGTTTGGTTCCAAAAAGAAGCACCGGAAGGCGACTCAATTACTGTTGAAGAAGGAACATATAAAACAGAAGGTATTGATGCGGAAGACGATACATATTATTTCGGTACGTTGAATCCAGCATCTTATGATGTAGATGGAAAAGGAAAAAAACTTTATCGTGATTTAAATGGTGATGGTGAAGGTGATGCTCAATTTGATGTTCTTCTAGTCGACGATAAGGTCTATATTGATATCGATCAGGATAAAGATTTCACTGATGAAAAAGCATATGGTGAAGGCGATGTTGATAACATGGACCTTAACGAGGAAGATGAAGTAGCAGGTGCTAACTTTAGAATCGCAAGCCCTACTCCTACTCAAGGGCACCAATTCCCTAATACAACTCTGTATCCATTCCCAGTCGCGACAGTTTTCTTTGATGGGGACGGACATGGTACACACGTATCTGGCATTACAGCTGCAAATGGACCTGAAAATGAAAATGAAACAGGGGCTGTAGCAGCTGAAGGAGTAGCACCTGGCGCAGATTTATACGGTCTAAAAGTATTTGATTCAGCTGGTAGAACGGATGGTTACAGTATTGCGAATTCCATGTACCTTGCGGCTGTGCCTGAAGAATATGGCGGGTTTGGTACAGATGTTGTTAACATGAGTCTCGGTTCTTCTCCAGACTTAAATGATGGTTCTGGCGCATACGCAAAAATTATTGAGGATATGGGCGAGCTATTCGATACCATTTATGTTACTTCAGCTGGGAATGATGGACCTGGAGTTGATTCTGTTGGAGCACCTGGTGATGGAATGAAGGCTCTGTCGATTGGCGCGTACATTAACAGCAAAATGTGGGCAACCGAATATGGGTATTATCCGTATGGTAAAAATGCAGATGGTTCTCCAGTACAAGGTGAAGGGTTATGGTACTTCTCGGCAAATGGTCCAACTGAAGATGGACAACAAAAACCTGACTTTGTAGCACCGGGATCTGCATATGCTTCTTTTCCAGAGCACTTAGGTAATTATGAAGTTCTTCAGGGTACAAGTATGTCTTCTCCATACGTTGCTGGAGCTGTAGCAACTCTAAAGCAAGCAGCACTTAAAGATCGTATTCCGTTTGATTATGAGCTTGCTCGTGAAGCGCTTATTCAAACAGCGGTGCATGTGGATGGGTATAATCGTGTTCAAGAAGGGGCTGGTCTCATTGACGTACCGGCTGCCTATGAATACATTCGCAAGCATTATATCAATGAAGTAAAAGAAGTGAATGTAACAGTTTACCACGGTGAGAAAGTTTCCGGTGGACCTGGTCTATATGTTCGAAACAAAGAAGTTCCTGAAGAAGTAACGGTCATGGTAGAAAACCCAACAGATGAAACGAAGAACCTGAATATTTCTTCAAATTCTGATTGGTTTACGCCTTCTGTAAAGAGCATCAAACTTGCACCAGGTGAATTTAAGGAAATGACAGTTAAGTATGATAAGAGCAAAATGGCGATTGGCGTAAACGCTGGCACTCTATTAATCGATGATCCAGATACCGCTTATGCAGAAGCTCGCTCCTTTCAAACAATTGTACTTGGAGAAGAATTTACATCTGAAGATCGTTTCCGTTTAACGCACGAAGATGAAGTTCAGTCTTCAAAAACAAAGAGCTATTTCTTTAATGTAGAAGAAGGCGCACAAGAAGTTCGCTTTGCCTTAGAAGCCCTTAAAGAAAATGATGAGTTCCAGGGGCGCGTGCGTATGCTTGTTATGAATCCTGATGGCGATCAAGTGAATGCATTCCAAGGATATGCTGGTTACGATGGACTTGGTGTAGAAGATTATGTTGCCAAAAGTCCTAAAGCTGGTGTTTGGGAAGTAGCGGTTTATGGAACTGCTGCGCCAGAAGAAGGACTAGCAATGAACAAATTTAAGTTAGAAGCATTCGTTCAAGATGTTGTATCTAGCCCTGGTAGAATCGCACTTGGTAATATCATGCCTGGTAGTGAAGTCTCTAAATCTGTGACTTTCGAAAACTACCTATCTACGAAACGTTCGGTAGAGGTAGTTGGAGGTGCGTTTAGTAAGCCTGAAACTGAGAAATCTCGTGAAACAGTTACTGGTGGCAATGTTTATGATAAAACTATCAATGTAACAAATAACATCTCTCTTGATGTTGCAATCGGCAATACAAGCGATCCTGGTGACGATCTAGATCTTTACCTCTATCGCTCTAAGGATGGCAAAATTATTGGAGATTACATTGCCATTGATGCAGATGGCGACTCCGAAGAGTCATTTACTGTAAAGAACCTTCCTGACGGCGAATATACGATTCGCGTCGATGGTTATTCAACAATAGAAAAGACTACTGATTTTGATCTTTCTGTTACAGAAGCGAAAGTGCTTGAAGCAGGCGAAGAGGGTGCTGGTAAGATTGAAGTCACTGGAAAGTCTAGCTTTGATTTAGGCGTAGGAAAGAAAGCTACAACAGATGTGAAAATTACGACTCCTAAAGATAGCGGTAAGTATACTGCTGGTATATTCTTGAAAGATAAGAATACAGGAGAAGTACTTTCAATTATTCCAGTTGAAACGGATGGCGATATGGTAGAAGTGGTAGCTGGAGATAACCGTTTTGAAACAGCAATTGAAGTATCAAAACAAATGTATCCAGAAGGAACCACTTCTGACACCGTATTTATCGCAACTGGTTTTAATTTCCCTGATGCGCTATCTGCCGGGCCGTTAGCAAGTGCTTATGATGCACCAATCCTACTTGCTAATAAAGACGGTATGCTTTCAGATGATGTTTTAAATGAAATCTCGCGTCTTAAAGCGAAAAATGTCATGATTCTAGGTGGAGAAAGCGCCATCTCGAAGAAAGTCAATACGCAACTTGCAAATATTGGCGTCAGTACGGCTGATATCGAGCGCCTAAGCGGAGACACTCGTTATGATACGAACGTTCAAATTATTAACAAGCTTGCTGAAAAAGGCTCAACTAGTGAAGCTGTTTTCCTTGCAACTGGTAAAAACTTTGCCGATGCATTAAGTGCTGCCTCGATTGCTGGTGCAAATGATATGCCAATTGTATTAACTGATGGCAAAACACTTACAAAAGATGCGAAGAAACTAATAACTGGAAAGCAGGTTTACGTTCTTGGTGGAGGTGCGGTCATTTCCGATGAGGTGGTCGATATGGCCGATGAACTATCACTTTCAACGAAGCGTCTTGCTGGAGCAAACCGCTTCGGAACGCTCGTAGAAATTCATAAAGAACTTGGCTCAAATACGGATCAACTGTTCGTCGCTAACGGAATGAACTTCCCTGATGCTTTAGCAGCTGCACCACTTGTTGTGAAGGATCAAGGTAGCATGTTCTTAGTGAAGAGTGATGAGATCCCGAAAGAGATTGAAGCTTATCTTGTTAAGTACTTTACAACAACGGATGTTTCTGGTGCGAAAGTTCTCGGTGGAGACAGTGCTGTAAACAAAGATGTTAAAGCACAATTTAACAAATGGTTAAACAAGTAATCTAGCAAAGAAAAGCCGCTCCCTTTTTCGAGAGCGGCTTTTTAATTTTTACTTGCAATTATTTTCCCTTTATTACAATAATATTAAGAGATACCATTATTCAACAGATTTTCAGGGGGGAAGGTATGAAAAAAGCATTTTTTTTAATCGCTCTTATTGGATGCCTGGCAGTAGTCATTGCTGGCAAGTTTCATTGGGATGATAAGATTGAACAAACAGGTGCGACTGTAAGTGCAGAGGTAGATTCTACATCAGGTACTGCAAAACAAAGTAAAGATCAGAAAGAAATACCCGTTAGTCATAACGAACTTCAAAAACTTGTCACCAATTTTCCGGAGCACATTCAGGAAAAAATGATGTCTTCTAACGAACCGATTTCAGTTGCCATTGTTGGGTCTGAATCAATTGGTACAAGTAAAAAAGGACTCAAGCAAAGTGTTGAAAAGGGATTGGAGGATTCCTATTGGGACGGAGCTTTTACAGTGAAGCAATTTACATTTGAAGAGGCTACCACCCAATCGATTGTTGAGGAAAAATTGTACGATAATGTCATTGAAGAAAAACCAGATATCGTACTGTTAGAAGCGTTTACGTTAAATGATAATGGTGTTGTTGTTATTGACGAAGGGCACCAAAATCTAACTGCTTTTATGGCGGAATTAAAAGAAGAGATTCCAGGTGTTAGCATTATGCTTATGCCTTCCAATCCGATTGCTGATCCAGGCTATTACGCTCTTCAAATCAGTGCGCTGGAAAAATATGCAGAATCAAATGATATTGTATACTTGGACCACTGGAAAGATTGGCCGGCAGTCGATAGTGAAGAAATAGACGATTATTTAGCTGACTCTAGACCCAACGAACAAGGCTTTGAAGTATGGGGCGATTATATCGTGGATTATTTAAGCGGTAACTAAATGTAAGCCTTCCTATTTTGTAGGGAGGCTTTTTGCTTTTTGCTTAGTGTTTTTATAAGATGAATAGGAACACGAGTCACCATTCGATTAAAAGGAGAGTCAGCATGGCACCTGTTAAAGTAATGAGTGTATTTGGTACAAGACCTGAAGCAATAAAAATGGCACCGCTTGTTAATGAATTAAAGAAATATCCACAACACATTACACCTCTTGTTGCTGTTACTGCCCAGCATCGAGAAATGCTTGATCAAGTATTATCGATTTTTGAGATCGATCCAGATTACGATTTAAATATTATGAAAAGCAAGCAGTCACTTGCTGATATTACGACAAGAGTGCTTAATGGTCTTGATCATATAATGAAAGAAGAAAAGCCTGATCTTGTGCTTGTACATGGGGATACCACAACAACCTTTGCTGCAAGTCTTGCAGCATTTTATAATCAAATTTCAGTCGGTCACGTTGAAGCAGGTTTGAGATCACATGATAAATGGTCGCCATACCCGGAAGAAATGAATCGAATGTTAACTGGTAATCTTGCTGATCTGCATTTTGCGCCAACGAACCGAGCATTACAGAATTTATTAAGTGAAGGTAAAAAAGAACAAAGCATTTATATAACTGGAAATACAGCGATTGATGCCTTGAAAAATACTGTGCGAGAAGACTATGATCATCCTTTACTAATGGAAGTAAAGGGAAACCGAATGGTATTGCTCACGTCTCACCGGCGTGAAAACCACGGAGAACCAATGAAACATATTTTTCAGGCGGTTATTCGAATAGTAAATGAACATAAGGATGTTCACGTTGTATTTCCAGTCCATTTAAATCCATCGATCAGACGGTTAGCGGATGAAGTACTTGGGAACCATTCACGTGTTCATTTAATTGAGCCATTAGATGTCATTGACTTTCATAATTTCGCCTCAAGAGCTACTTTAATCTTAACGGATTCTGGAGGTGTTCAAGAAGAGGCGCCATCTTTAGGTACTCCTGTACTTGTATTAAGAGAAAATACAGAGAGACCAGAAGGCGTATCAGCAGGAACACTTAAACTTGTAGGAACGGATGAAGAAATCATCTATTCCACTGCAACCACTCTTCTTGAAAATGAGCAAGAATATAACAAAATGTCAAAAGCCTCAAATCCATACGGAGATGGAGAAGCCTCAAAGCGCATTGCTGAGGCAATCTTATATTATTTTGGAAAATCTGACAGAAAACCAGAAGCGTTTCTTGAATAGACAATGGACCGTCCTACTAAATGTAGGACGGTTCTTTTGTCTATTTGTAAAAGGAATCGTAATGAAAATATAGTCATATTTTCTTATCTTAAAAGGATTAACGAATAAACATAGAAGTTCTTACCTACCTATATTAAAATGTAATAGATTGCCAAAATAGGAGAGTGGGATATGAAGAAAAGTTTAGTTGTTAGTTTTTTTCTTTTGATCGTTATGTTGTTACACAGTCCATCCTTTGCTTCAGCTGAAAAATACATAGTCATTGATCCCGGCCATGGAGGACGATTTACTGGAACATCAGGTTATTCAGGTACAGAAACAGGCTTCTATGAAAAGGTTGGAACGCTTGAAATTGGTTTAAAGCTAAAAGAGAAGTTAAAAGATACGGACATAAACGTTTTTATGACGAGAAAAACCGATCGAGATTTTGCGACTGATTCGAAAGAAGATCTGATTGAGCGAATGAAGATTGCAAACGGATATGTAAAAGGGAATAATGACAACTCGCTTTTTATTTCCATTCACCATAATGCATATCCATTTAGTACGCTCGTTAAAGGATATGAAACGTATTATTATAGTAAAGCCGCGGCGTGGGATGAAGAATATCCTCCAGATCCCATTCAGGTTAATTTTGAATCAGAAAGCCGCCGACTTGCAAGCATCGTTCACCCGCAGGTGCTGAATAAAACTGGCTTGCTTGATAAGGGAATTCAAAATGATCAGGCTTTCTTTGTCATTCGCAATGCACAGATGCCGTCTGTACTCGTAGAGCTTGGTTATATGTCGAACCCTTCAGAAGAAAGTTTGATTAAAACAAGTCGTTTTCAAAATGATGCAGCTGAAGCGCTGGCGCAAGCTGCTATTAACTTCTTTAAAGTGTTTGAAGTGAAGGACAGTAGTGGAAAAGAAATTAAGCAATTTACTTCTAGAGATGATGCGATTACCTTCGCAAAGACGCTTAATAATGTAACTGTGTTTGATAAAGATAAGCAGGAAACAATCTATGACTCTACTAAAGTAAACTATGATGTTTACAGTAAAGGAGATCATAAAGCTGTTTCTTTTACAGAGCTTTCGGATGCGATCAACTATGCGAAGGATCGTAAAAATACGAAGGTGATTGATAAGAAGAATGGCTTTATTAAATGGTCAAATTATTTAACGCGTCCCTACCAAATTCGAAGTAAAGATGGCTCCAGTCAAGGAAGTTATTTTGAGAAGAGTCAGGCTATTTCAGCGGCTAAAACCATGAAGGAAGTAAAAGTAGTCAATCGCTCGTCTGCTGATACGCTTTGGACAAACATTTCTGGAGAACAAGTGACAAAGTCCCTTAACGTGAAGGCCCTTGTTGGAAGCGATCGATTTGAAACAGCCGTTAAGATTTCAAAAGAAATTTACCCTGAAGGTTTTAAAGACAATAAGAATGAAAAAACAGTGGTCCTTACAAATGGATTAGGGTATGCAGATGCACTATCTGTAGGTCCTCTTGCTGCTCAATTAGGAAATGCCCCCATTCTGTTAACTAGGGGTGCTTCACTTGATTCTTTTACTAAGCAAGAAATCCAGCGATTAGGTGCTGAGAAAGTCTTATTGATTGGCGGAAAGAGTGCCATTTCTGCAACGGTTGAAAAGCAAGTCAAGGGATTAGGAGTTACGACAGAAAGAATTGGTGGAGTCAATCGCTATGAAACAAATATAATGATAAACGAAAGACTTGATCATGTTGAGGGAGTGTTTGTAGCGAATGGCTTAAGCTATGCTGATGCGCTAGCAAGCTCGCCAATCGCTTCAGCATCCGATTGGGCGATACTCCTAACCGATAAGAGAGAATTATCAACGGAAGCTCTTTCGTATGTAAAAGGAAAAGAGACAGCGATACTTGGCGGAGAAGCGGTTATTTCTTCAAATCTAGAAGAGCAGTTGAAAAGTTCCAATGGTTCTAATGTGAAGCGTTTGTCTGGGGAGACACGCTATGAAACGCTTGCTGCTATTTTGAATGAATACAGCAACGAAATGGAATCAGATACTGTGCTTCTTTCCATTGGTCAGAATTTTCCTGATGCTCTCGTTTCTTCCTCATTAGCCGTTCAAACTGGTGCACCGCTAATTCTCGTACATGATGAATTGAATTCCTCTGTACAAGACGTTCTTTTTGAATACGGAATGGATAATCGCGTAACCTCTTTGTTTACAATCGGTGGAAAAGTTCAGGAGAAACCGAAAAGTCAGGTAGCGAACCGATTATATTAAGCACAAATTAACTTCAGCTTGGAGGCAGGTATGAAAAAAAACACGATAAGTTTCCTTTTAATGCTACTAATAGCGACTGGATGTGGCACGGCTGCAACTGAAAATAGTTCAGGTGAACCAAGTGAAGCTAAATCTGGTACGAACGAAGTAAGCGCAATGAATGAACTGGACTTTATTCATTATCGACCAGAAACTGGTGTCACAAAAACTTTTACATCTGAAGGAAAACAGTTATTCACAGAATATATTGTTGATCAAAATGGAGAATATGTCCAAAGAATGATTACACTTGGAGAGATGCAAACGACTCAGATTGTTAAATGGACAGAAGATCGAGCTGCTGTAGTAGAGGAAAGTCAATTAAGTAGTAAAGAAAGTATGCTTGATGGGTACGAATCAGTAGAGGAAGTGCAGGCCCTGTTGGATCATTCTGAGAAAACGGAAGGGCTCGAGATGGCGACTGTCGATACAGTAGAAGTTCCTTATGGGAGTTTTCATGACGTAATTAAGGTGACAAAGAAGCAAGATGGAATGATGATCACGCTTTTCTATGCAAAGGGAGTAGGAATGATTAAGCAAGTATATGAAACACAAGATAGCTCCGAAAAAGAAGTAGCGGAATTAGCTGAAATACAATAAAAAAATGAAAAAGCAGCCAATCTGGTTGCTTTTTCATTTTTGAAAGCTCCAAAAAGCTATTCGACAAAAGATGGCAATTCAGGTTGAATTATGAAAGAATAAGTTAATCGTTTCTAAATACATATGAAACGTTAAGATTTTGTAAATTACGGTTGAATAAAGGGGGAGATTAGCGAAAAAATGTAGAGTAAAGGCGATTTAACAAGGCTTAGTCCTTAAAATGACAGGCTTCTGATACTAGTAGACGACAGAAGCGGAATTATATAAAATATAATATGACGTTTGGAAATATAAATGCAGTTAGATTAGGAGTTAACAAGCGAATGTTGAAAAAATTACTTAACGATTGGCGAAACAACAAAGATTTGCTTTACCACCTAACCGTATCGGAATTAAAATCAAATACTGCTAGAACGTACCTTGGAACATTATGGTGGATTGTCGATCCAATTCTGTATATGGCGATTTATTATTTTCTTGTTGGAATTGTGTTAAATCGAGGTGGAGATGATTATGCTGTTTATCTATTCACTGGATTAATTCCATTAAAATGGGCAACCGCATGTATGGTCGATGCCACTACAGCAATTTCATCAAAAGCTCGAATTCTTCAACAGGTTTATGTGCCAAAGCTTACTTTTATTCTGGTAAGGCTTGGCGTAAATACATTTAAGTTTCTTGTAAGTTCCGTCATTATGGTTTTATTCCTCTATTTTAGTGGCGTGGAATTGACCGTTAATGCGTTGAATTTCTTTATATTAATCGTATTCAACCTTCTTTTATTACTCCCAATCATGATTATCATGGCACATATTGGCGTGTACTTAAAAGATATTAAAAATATGATGCAATACATTTCACGGACATTACTCTATTTATCACCAGTACTTTTCCGAATGGAGTCGGTACCTGCGAATATTAGAGATCTTCTTTACCTCAATCCTTTTACTGACTTTCTCGTCTCGTACCGTAACATTTTTCTTTATCAGGGACAGCCGCTATGGGATAACCTCTTCATTATTTTAGGTCTCTCATTAGTTCTCTTGTTCATCGGACTACGCATTTTGAACAAATACGACAAACAATATGCCAAGGTGATTTAATTGAAAAAGGACATCATTGAATTAAAAGATATCTGGGTTTCGTATCCTGAGCACTCTGATAACCCATTGAAACAATTGCTTAGTAAGGATAAAAAACAGTTCTGGGCATTGAAAGGCCTTGATTTTACCGTGAAAAAAGGGGAAGTTCTTGGCATCATCGGGAGAAATGGTTCCGGAAAGAGTACTCTTTTAAAGTTGATGAGTGGCTTAATTGAACCAGACCAGGGATCTTACCAGGTGGAAGGAAAGCGACCGATGTTACTCTCTCTTGGGGCAGGTTTTCAACCAGAGTTGTCAGGGATTGAAAATATTTATTTAAATGCCCTGTTACTAGGCAATCGTAAAAAGAAAATTGATGAAAATCTTGATGCCATTATCGAATTTTCTGAGCTAGATGATTTTATTTATAAGCCGGTCAGAACCTATTCATCTGGAATGAGAGCAAGGCTAGCCTTTTCGACTGCCATCATGCTTGATCCGGAAATCTTACTGATTGATGAGGTTCTTGGAGTTGGTGACGCGGCTTTTCAAAAGAAATGTAAAGATGCCATTCTCGAGAAAATTCAGCAAGACCGAACAGTTATTCTCGTCACACATTCATCCGGTCTCGTGAAACAAATTTGTGATCGCGTAGTTTGGATTCATCGAGGTGAACAAAAAGCTGTTGGCGATACGAAAGAAATCGTTGAACAGTATGATGAATTTATGAAGGCGAAAAAGAAATGAAGCACATTCTAATGGTTCTTTTTAAAGACATTGATTATGATGCGAGAGTTCAGCGAGAAGCCATTGCCCTCGCAGAGAGTGGCTATCAGGTGACCATATGCTGCTTAAATGAATTTGATACCGAGCCCCCATTTTTGCATAACTTAATTACAATTCATAAGTTGGAGATTTCTACAAAACAAGTGAAAAAAGGAATGACGTCTGGAGCATCACGAAAGCCTTCTATGTTAGCAAGGATGGTTAGAAACCCACTCATTAAACTGGCTAAGGATCAATATGCCAGCTACGAATTTTATAAAAGAGTAAAAGAAACGATGGCCTCTGAAACCATTCATGCTATTCACTGTCATGATTTAAACACGTTAGATACTGGTAAACGACTAGCGGAACATTTTCAGAGTAAGTTGATTTATGACTCACATGAGCTTTTTAATGAAATGACTGGCCGAAATGCGGTAGATCGTCGCTTCGGTTATGCCTTAGAGGCGAAATTAATGAAGCGAATTGATCGATTTATTACGGTGAACCCCTATCTAATCGATAAATTTAGGAAAAGGTATGGAACATTACCTCCTTCGATTTATTTGCAGAATATCCCGCTTCTTGGTCATGAGCAAGAGCGGAAAAATGCTCGCTATTTTCATCATCTTTATGGAATCCCAACTGATAAAATTATTCTGTTGTATCAAGGAGGATTCTCAAAAAACCGTGGCATTGAACTTTGTGTGAAATCAATGAATCAATTGCCTCAGCAATACCACCTTGTATTACTTGGAGATGGGGATATCAAAGAAGCGTTAACGCAATTAGTAGAAGTAGAAAAGCTTACTTCTAGGGTGCATTTTCATCCAAAGGTACCTCCATCAGAAATCCTATCTTTAACAAAGGAAGCTGATATCGGTCTCGTCATGTATGAGAATGTGAGTGAAAATAATTATTATTCAACACCGAACAAGATATTTGAATATATGTTGATGGGACTTCCAGTAGTATCTTCTAATCATCCAGGGAAAGCCTATCTATTAGAAGAGTATGATTTTGGGATTGCAGTTGATGAGAATGAAAAGGCAATCGTCAAAGGAATTGAAACGATTCAGCAAAGAAGCCATTATTATGTACAAAAATGTTATGAAGCAAGCAAAGTATTGAATTGGCCAAATGAATCGAAAAAGCTAATTCACTTGTACAATGAATTATTGTCTTAAACAACAAGGGAATGGAACCACCTTCCTTTCTGAAGTTACTGTGAGTGAGGAGTTGTAATTATGAAACTTGTCGTAATGGGCCTTGGATACATCGGGTTACCGACTGCCGTTATGTTTGCGAGGCACGGCGTTCAAGTGCATGGTGTGGATGTCAATGAGCACGTAATTGAGACATTAAAAAACAAAACGCTTCACATTGAAGAACCGGGGCTAGGTGACATGCTCGTTGAAGCGATTGAGTCTGGCCATTTAACATTTGGAACAGAACCTGTTGAGGCAGATGGTTTTATTATCGCTGTACCAACACCGGTCAATCCTGATAAGACGGCGAACTTAAATTACGTTCGATCTGCTGCTGAAATGATCCAGCCTTTTTTAAAGGAAGGAAACCTTGTTATTCTTGAATCAACAAGTCCTCCTGGCACAACGCTAAAGGTTCTTTCACCTATTTTAGAGTCATCAGGTCTACAAGTCGGAAAAGACTTATATGTCGCTTATTCTCCTGAACGGGTTTTACCTGGTAAACTGCTCGATGAACTCGTCCATAATAATCGAATTGTTGGCGGAGTTAATACGGACTCAAGTATCAGAACAGAGGAAATTTACAAAATCTTTGTAAAAGGAATGATTCACCAGACTGATGCAACAACGGCAGAAATGGTAAAATTAATGGAGAATACGTATCGGGATGTGAACATTGCGCTAGCGAACGAATTGGCTCGTATAGCTGAGCATGTTGGCTGTGACATTTGGAAAGCAGTGGAATTGGCGAACTGCCATCCACGAGTTAATGTCCATTCGCCAGGACCTGGGGTAGGCGGTCATTGCATCGCGGTTGACCCGTGGTTTTTAGTGGAAGCAAGTCCAGGTGATGCGAAGCTAATCCAAACAGCTCGATCGATTAATGATGATGTCCCGAAAAAGATCGCTCACCAGATTAAGGAACGATTAGAAGGAATACCAAATCCGAAAGTTTCTTTACTTGGCCTTGCCTATAAAGGAAATATTGGTGATGCACGGGAAAGCCCATCCCTTACGATATTGCAAGAGCTTGAAGATATGGAGATTGAATGTGCCGTTCATGATCCATACGTCATGGATAAGCGAGTTAAACACCAATATGAAACGATAGAAGAAACTGTCCAACAGTCAGATTGTCTCGTAATTTTAACCGATCATAATGATTACAAGGCGTTAGATCTTAAATCACTCGCCACTTTTATGCGCCATACCTTGCTTTATGATACGAAGAATTTAATTAATAAGGAGCACGCACAGAATGCTGGCTTCCGATATGAAAAAGTAGGGGAATCCCCAATCAACACGAATTTATTACATTTATAAAGGATGAATGAGATGAAGGAAACATTGTTAACAAAGTTTGAAACAGGTAATGCACGTGTAGGAGTTATTGGACTAGGCTATGTAGGACTTCCCCTTGCAGTGGAAATGGCACAAAAGGGTTTTGAAGTATATGGAATCGATGTATCTAAAGAAAAAATGGACATTCTAAATAACGGGAAGAGTTATGTGATGGATATTTCCGATGAACAGGTAGAAGCCATTATTGGAAAGAATTTCTTCCCTGGAGATGACTTTTCAGTTATCTCTAAGTTAGATGCTGTTAGTATTTGTGTTCCAACCCCTCTTGCTAAAACAAAAGAGCCAGACGTTTCTTACATCAATGCTGTGGTTGAAAAATTAGTGGAGTTTATGACAGAAGGCACGCTAGTTGTTCTTGAAAGTACGACTTATCCAGGTACAACGGACGAGTTGATTAAAGCTGTTATTGAAGAAAACACTTCCTTCCGCGCAGGTGAAGATTTCTTCCTTTGTTTCTCACCAGAACGTGTTGACCCAGGTAACCAGCAATTTAACACAAAAAATACACCTAAAGTACTTGGCGGCGCAACGAAACCGTGTCTTGAACTAGGCGTATCTCTTTATAGTTCCTTCCTTGAAAACATCGTTCCAGTTAGCTCAACAAGCGTAGCTGAAATGGTAAAGCTTCTTGAGAACACGTTTCGTAGCGTTAATATCGGCCTTGTCAACGAATTAACGATGATGTGTGATCGTATGGGAATCAATGCCTGGGAAGTGATTGATGCTGCTGCTACAAAGCCATTTGGGTATATGCCTTTCTATCCGGGACCAGGAATTGGCGGTCACTGTATTCCACTAGATCCAGCCTATCTCTCTTGGAAAGCAAAAATGTTTAACTTTTATAACCGATTTATTGAGCTTGCGAGTGATGTGAATGGTAACATGCCGCGCTATGCACTAAATCAAGCTGCAGATATTTTAAATGATAATGAGAAATCCATTAAAGGATCCAAAATCTTTATTTTAGGTATGGCTTATAAGAAGAACATCGATGATCTTCGCGAATCTCCAGCACTTGAAATTTATCGCCTTCTTGAAGATAAGGGAGCACATGTGTATTATCATGATCCATTTGTTTCTAGCTTTAAGAATGGAGAAGAAGTTGTTTATTCCGTTGAGCTAAATGACCAGAATCTTGATGACGCGGATCTTGTTGTGATTGCAACGGATCATACAACCGTCGATTATGATTATGTCATTGATCGCGCAAAGCTCATTTACGACACACGGAATGTAACAAAGAACTACAAAGATTCGAAAGGTAAAGTGACGCTACTCGGTGGACAGCAAAACTTTGATTTGCCTACGAATGTTGAAGAAAACTCAAGTGTGAACCCTAAGTAATCGAAGTAAAAGGAGAATTCTACATGAAATTTGATGTTAGCCCATATACAGAAAATATTGAGGTATTTATTGATGAGGGTTGCTTAAATGACAAACTGATCGAAAAAGGAAAAAAAGCAAATTCCCTTCTAATTCTTTCTGGAGATGGCGAAACACAAGCTTCATTAGAACTTGCAAGAGTAGATCAGCGTGTGAAAGAGCTTGTTCGTTTTGATGAGGATTTACAAAAGAAAAGAAACGTGTATAGTTCCTTACCTCTGGAACTTCAAGAGAATATAAGCCTTCAGAAAGTGAATTATTATCATGCAGAAGAATTAGAGATGTACCATTCAGATATGGTTCTGCTTGAAGGAAGCTTTACAAGAAGGTTTTTTGAGGAAAGTTTTCTCTCGACCCTTCATCGTTTGATGGACCAGGAATTAAACGGATCAGTAGCAGTGAAATTTCCATTAAACAAGGAAATTACAGAAGATATTTCTGAAGTTATTCTAAGTTTGAATCAGTATTTTGTGGCTACTTTCATGGGAATGGAAGAAGGGTTTCTCTTCTTTATAGGTGAACCACGTACAGCACTTCCTAAAGAACGGATCAAACAAGAAATTACTAGTGGCCTGTTAGCTGCTATATTAAAGCTTGAAAAAGCTCTTCAAAAGTTTAGTCCGGTGCAAGCCAAGCCTGATTCTGAAGACCAAGAGGATGCGATCGCTAAAGCAGTGGCCAACCAAAACTTGGATCAAATGATTCAGCAACAGTTTCAAATTAGAGAGCTTCAGGAACAAGTAAAGCAATTTAAAAATGAGTCAAAAAAGAAAGAGAAACAACTTTCTCAAGTTTCAAGAAAGTACCAACGTGCTCAGCATATCGTTAACCATATGGATTCCAATGCTTCGGCAAGATATTTAATTGGTGATGCTGTAATGGGATCAACGAAATCATTTGGTCGAGCCATTCGGTTACCGAAACGATTGTTACGCATTTACCGTGATGCTAAAAGTGGAAAAATTGGACGGATCAAAAATGGATCTGGTTCATTTGAAATTGAACCAATCGCTGATGGTAATGCCATTCTTTTTGTTCCAACAAACGGAGCTGGCCTTGGCCATTTAACAAGGTTGCTTGCGATTGCAAGACGAGTGAAACGAATTGATCCGTCTAAGAAAATTATTTTCCATACAACAAGTTCAGCGATGCATTTAATTTTGCAGGAAGGTTTTCTGGGATACCACTTACCTTCCAAAATGCTTTTTCCTAAGGAAATGAGCGCAAAGCAATGGAACGCCATGTTACGTGATCATCTTGAAACAGTGATTGGCATTCACCAACCTGAAACGATTGTCTTCGATGGCGCTTTTCCGTATGCAGGTCTAGTTGCTTCCATGAGAAAAAAAGACGGTTTAAGAAAGATCTGGGTGAAGCGCGGTCAGCATAAGGAAGGTAAAGCTGAATTAGTGGAATCAAAGGAAGCGGAATTCGACGAGGTTTACGTCCCTGGTGAAGCTGGTGGGGAAAACAGTATGCGAAAAGAAGGCATAAAAACATTCTGTGAGCCAGTTCTCTATCTGGATCGAGAAGAGTTAAAAGATCGTGAGAGTGTTCGTCGCCAATGGAATATTCCAGAAGGTATGAAGATGGTATATGTTCAACTCGGTGCCGGTAAAATCAATGATATTCATTCTACGATTTCCATTCTTCTGAATGAATTATTAAAAAGAGATGATGTGTTTGTCGTCATTGGCGAATCCATCATTGGAAATCGGATGGACCTTAAGATGGAACGGGTTCTTACCTTAAGAGACTATCCGAATTCGATCTATTTTAATGCGTTTGATCTGATCGTGACAGCTACTGGGTATAACACATTTCATGAAGTCATGTATTTCGGAGTGCCATCCATTTTAATTCCGAATGAAAATACAAAGACTGATGATCAAGTTGCCCGAGCCATGATTGCTGGAAACGCAGGTGCTGCCATCGTGTTAAGAGATCCTGGAGCTGCTGACTTTGAAAAAGCGATACAAGAAGCTCTTGATGAAGAGAACAATCAAACCATGCGTAAAAGTGCTCTTTCGCTAGTGAAAGAAAATGGAGCGCAGCAAATGGCAGAAATGATTGTACAAAACGTACCAGCGAATCAGTAGAACTAATTGTGGGAGAGTGATGAAAATGAAACGAAAGATTTTAGTGCCAATCGCATTTAATAATTGGGCGTTAACAGACGTGAACGATAACCGCTTGACGAAAGAGTGGATCGATCATCGAATGGGGATTTTTATGAAGTACACTTGTAAAAGTCTTAAAGCACAAACAAATCAAGATTTTACAACGATCCTTCAATATGACCAACGTTCTGAAGAGCATGTATTGAACGCGTTGAAACAGCATGATCCTCTTCCAGAAAATATTAAGTTTGTCCCTAAAAATGCGTATAACAAAACGTTAGAGCGTGAAATACAGGGGTATGATGAAGTTTACTTTGCCCGAATTGATTCAGATGATATGTATCACAAAGGATACTTTGAATTTCTGAAAAATCATCAACCATCAGAAGGAACCGAAGCATTAATCAATCAGTATGGTTATTTCTATGATGAGTATTCGGATAAAGTGGCGACAGCTAAAATCAAATCACCACCTTTCTATACGCTCATTTACAATGTGGACGAGTATTTAGATGGAAAGCGTCATCCGGTTAAGGGCCATCTCTCTGTTCATAATCTTAACCACGAATTATTAGAGCCAAGAAACTATGTTCAAGTGATCCACTCGAATAATATGTCTACCTCATTTGAAAATCGCTATATTGACGGATTAATTGAAGATGAGAATGAAAAGAAACAGATTCTCAGCAACTTCTGGGGTTAATTCTTACTGAATGAAAAGCTGTCGGGTCTTCCGACAGCTTTTTTTACGAGAAATAGCATTTTTTAGTCTCCCAACTGATGGAATCATTTAGAAAAATGCCCCACAATCCTTTTTTGAACATATGGAATAAGCTATAATGCTAATAAATGGTATCCAATTCATAAGCTGCCTATGCAGTGGAATCAGGAGAGTGGCATGTTAAAAAATCAGCTAGATCATTTACAAAGTGAATCTCTTACTATTCCTGAACCGCAACGGTCGAGATTACGGTGGTGTGGGTCTAGAGCTTCAGGAAAAAATATTCTCCACATAAGTCAGACACCTGGGATTCTTTCCATTATTAATGAAGATACGCAATTAGACATGGTAAACCTTATTTCGACCTATGATGGTGGTGGAATGGTTGACCAACCTAGCGTTAATTGTACAAGCACATTTTGGTCAGTAAACCTTTCAGGTAACATTCCGTTTCCGACGAATTACTTTGATGCCCTGATTATTGAAGATACATTAGCTGAAACCCTTGCTGAACAAAGAAATGAAGTGCAAAGACTTGTAAAGCCAAATGGGAAAATCATTGTTACGGAAAAACGAGAGCGTGCCCTCCACTTAAAAGAGGAATGGGAAGCGATTTTCTTAAGCAATGAACTGATTGATCACCGTGTCGATGATCATTATGTTAGTGTCGTTCTACGAAATGTTATTAACATACCTGATGATTCAGAACACATGTTAAGTAATGTGTTAAATGAGATGGAAGCAGTAAATGATCGATTAAACAAAGAATACGCTAAGGCGGTACATCAAAAGCTTGAAGCGAAAAAAAATGAAGAGCTCGCGAGGTTGCAAGAAAAGAACAAATTGGTCAAAAATCTTCCTTTTGTAAAACGAAAACATGATGCCTTAATCGAGCAAATCGAACTTTCATCGGAAGAAAAAAAGGAGATACTCCAGAAACCTCAAGATATTGCCATACATATAAAGAAATGCGACTTGGAAAATCAGCTTAGTCGTTTTCAAGCCTTGGGAAACGTTACGGTGGTGTTTGGGAAGGGCTCTTTCTATCGAAAAAATAGTCTAGTATTCTCTCATCAGTTAGTAGATGTGCTTTGTCATATAGGACGAAATGTCGTTTATGTGCATGAAGACGTCACTCCTTCAATTACGCCACTATATCGAACTGGAGAAACTATCATTCAAATGAGCACCTTAGAGTTTTGGAATCATTCCGATCTATTTGTGACACCGGATTTGTATATAAGCTTACAGGATCTTCAACTGGCAAAAAGGATCGGTAGATTTCAATGGAAGAAGTGGCGTATTTATTATTTACCTAATGAAATCGCAGATCAAGAGGTTCACAATTTTACGGTAAATAGTCTTTATCCTCACAGTTTGATTTCAAGAAACGCGAGCTATCTTTCATTTGTAACGGAGAAAGTGCAATCTAAGGATATGGTTAGCTCTTACAAGGGAGAGCGGATCATTGCCGGATATGTTGGGGACCTCGGACCAGATAACGTAGATTATCAAGCTATTAAAGAAATGCTTGTTGCAAACAAGACGGTGTCAATTGAACTAATCGGTTACAATCTTCCTGAGAAAGCGCCAATTAATACAAAAAGATTATCGCTAAGAGAGTATACAAATGATGATGATGTGAGAAAGAGAGTGGGAAAATGGACGTTCGGCATTCTTCCCCTCCAAAAGCATGGGTTTTTAGTACCTGTTCACACGATGACGGCCTTTCAAGTTCCGATCTTATATACTGAAAACTGGAATGCTCCTATTCAAGAGCAAAAGATCATTTCACTTCATAAAGAAAAGTCCTTAAGTGAGCTTTTAGAGGAAGCGATTTACGCTTTGGAGGGAGGAGAACAGTGAAAATCCTATATATTTATCGTTACTTGTTACTAGGTGGTGTAACCACGCAATTAGCCAATCGACTCGGATTTCTGAAGTCCGTATGTGATCCTCATTTTATTTTTCTTTCTGATCATGGGGGGAGAACGGCGTTTGATCACTACGACAAAATTACAGTGACGAGTGAGCCTGCTACGATTTATGATTATGTGCAAGAACACGACTTTGATTTAATTATTGCAATTGATACAAAAGAAATTACAGATTATTTAATAGACGTTCAATGTGAAGTGCCGATGATTCAAGAGGTGCATGGGATTTCGTACAAACTAAATTATTTGGTAGAAGAAGATCAGCGTCGTTTTCTTGGATATATCGTTCCCTCAAGCTACAGTAAAGAACGGATTATAGAGGATTATTCTGCTCCAGAAGAACGGACGTTTGTGATTCCAAATTGTCTTGATACCACCTTATTTTCTCGAAAAGAAGTTCGACCGATTACAAACAAAAAAATCATTTGTTGGGTTGGAAAACTAAATGATCATAAAAATTGGCAAGGATTTTTAGAGCTTGCAGAAAGAATATCTGCACGTCGGAATGATTGTGTATTCTGGATGGTGGGAGGAGAAACAGCGTCTGATAAAGCAACAAGACATCTCTTCTATGAGGCGAATAAGCGTCATCTTCGAATTCAATGGATTGATCGCATGGAATACAACGAAATGCCTGATCTCTACTCGATGGTTGCCGAGAGCGGTGGCTGTACGGTTAGTACATCAAAAGGCGAATCTTTTGGTATGAGTTTGATTGAAGCGATGGCATGTGGATGTCCTGCTATTGCCCCAACGGTTGGAGCCATTCCCGAAATTTATTTAGGATCATTGCAGCGACTAACGTATAAACTCCACGATTTGTTTGCATGTGAATCCATTGTGGATCTTCTCCTGGATGATGCAGATGAACGAAGGATTCAAATTAGTAATGGGATTGAAAAGGTGAAAAAAGACTATTCAATTAAACCCGTTGTTACGCAATATTATGATTTGCTTCAGAAGTTAACTACTGCCCAAAAAGTCTGGTGATTTACCGGGCTTTTTGTATGTAAATGACTGAATCGCTTCTTCTTTAAGGGGAGAAGGCAACGGTTTTATTAACAGAGTGTAAAATTTCGTTTACACTTCTTCTGGTTATCCTAATCAACTTTTCTTTCGAATCATTACGAAGTATAATGAAAGAAGTGTTTTTATGTCGTATTCTTGCTAAGAGGGAAAGGATTCATTATGAAGATTTTATATCTATCTCAACATTTCCCGCCCGAGATAGGCGCTGCTCAAGCACGTGCTTATGATATGTCAATGAATTTGGTAGAAGAGGGCTGTGATGTTACGGTTGTTACAGCTTTTCCGAATCATATTTCTTCCAAAAAGCTAGTTCAATCCAGCAAACATCTGGGGTTAAATGTCATACGTTCTTATGTTGTACAAGACACGAAGAAGAGTACAGTAAGAAGGATGTTAAATTATGTTTCGTTTATGACAACCTCGATTATAGCTGGGTTGTTTGCTAAAAAGCCTGACGTTGTTTTTGCTACAACTCCACAGCTTTTCGTTGGGTTATCTGGTTATGTATTAAGTAAGTTGAAACGTGCCAAATTCGTTATTGAAGTTCGGGATTTATGGGTGGATTTTGCTGAAGTGCTAAATCAAATTAATAATAAAAAGTTACTCGCAATGGCTCGGAAATTAGAGTGGTTTCTTTTTAAACAGGCTGATCACATCATTGTCGTGACTCATGGGTATAAAAGATACCTCGTTGAAAAAGGAATATCAGAAAGTAAAATTGACGTTATCACAAATGGCGTAAATCCTACTGAAATGGGATTATTAGTACCTGAAGAAGGAATGAAAATTCGTTCGGAGTACGGCCTGAAAGATCAGTTTCTTATTCTATATGCGGGTAACATGGGCATTGCCCAAGGCCTTCAAACTGTGTTAGAAGCTGCTCATAAGTTGAAAAGTGTCGCTTCTATCACCTTTGTTCTGATAGGAGAAGGTGCTGAAAAAGAAAGGCTACAAACGTACAAAAAAGAAAAAGATCTTCATAACGTCATGATCCTAGATAGTCGAGCAAAGCAGGAGTTGAATGGCTTTTATGCGGCGGCTGACTTATGCCTTGTTATTTTGAAAAACCACCCTCTTTTTGATATTACCATTCCATCTAAATTGTTTGATTGTCTTGCTATGAACAAACCGATTCTGTTAGGAATTGGAGGAGAATCAAAAGAAATTGTTGAAAGTTTAAACGCAGGTCTCTTTTTTGAACCAGAAAATGCGGAGTCGCTTGCGAATGTTGTGTTAGAGGCTACTTCTAACCCTCACATTATGGAGCAATTAGAAAAAGATGTTCGAAGCAAAATGTTATTAAAATATAATCGACAAGAATTATCTAGAAACTTAGCGCGGTTGTTGGAAACGACTCAGGAATCGTGTAAAAGGTTGGTCACAATGAAAAAAGTATGTGTTATCACGTCCATTCATTCTCCTTATGACGGACGTATTTATCATAAACAGTGTAAAAGTTTAAAAAGAGCGGGGTACGACGTCGTATTAATTGCCCCTAAGCCAGAAGTGGCTGAATCGGAAGATATCCCGCTTATTCCTTTTAAACGCCCTTCAGGAGTGAAAGAACGACTTCGATCTATTTTTCATCTTTATAGGCTTGCTAAAAAGACAAAAGCTGATCTCTACCATTTTCATGATCCTGAATTAATGCTTGTTGGGGTTATGATTGAGTTCTTTCTTAAAAAACCGGTGATCTATGATGTACATGAACATTATCCAAATACGATAATGGGTAGAGAATATATCCCTTCTTTAATAAAAGTACCGATGAAGCTGGGCTATATTTTGATAGAAAAATTAGCCCTAATGAAAATTAGTGGTGTGATTTATACGACAGAAGAAATCGGATTACGGTACCGCCGTTATAATGGATGCAAAATTGAAAATTATCCATTAAAGGAAATGTTCCCAGAACCATCGAATGAAAAGGATGAGAACCAAATCATTTATTTAGGTGGTATTACAAAGATAAGAGGCGTTCTTCAGCTCATCGAAGGCTTTGCTAAGGCGGTGGAAAAAACACCTGCGGCAAAATTACTCTTTCTTGGCAGTTTTGAATCAGATCATTTTAAAGATGAAGTATATCAGCTGATTGATCGGTTAGAAATAAATCAGAATGTAACTTTTATAAGTAGGGTACCCTACGAACAAATATCAGCATATGTGAATCGTTCAGCTATTGGAATTTTACCTTATTTACCCTATCCAAACCACCTTGTTGCTCTCCCAAACAAGTTATTTGAGTATATGGCCGCAAGCAATGCCATTATCTCTTCCAACTTTCCACATTATGCAAAGGTGATTGAAAATAGTGGGGGAGGACTTGTCATTAACCCGGAGGATCCTGAGGAAATCTCAGTTAAAATCCATCAGCTTCTAAGTCACCCTGTACAAACGAAAGAACTTGGCCAAAATGCTAGACGTGCTTTTGAACGTAAATATAACTGGACTTGTGAAGAAAAAAAACTGCTTAAATTTTACCGCACTTTGCTAAACATGTAGCGGTGAAAAGAGAGAAGCTTGAGAGAAGCGGGGAAACAGAATGAAAAAACAATCAAGAATTAGAAGAAGGCGAAAGAAAAGCTTATTTCGCAGACTTTTAACTTTTGTCCTGTTAATTGTCCTGGTCTTAATTGGCTATGGTGCTTATCTTGCCTATAATGCTTATGATGCAGCATCCGGCTCCTATCAAGGCCTTTCTAGAGGAGAAAAATCGGAGCTGCGTGACGCAGAAGTAGCTGTTACAAAAGATCCAATTACAATCTTACTGATGGGGATAGAAGATTATTCAACGGGTGGTGAAAATGGTCGAACCGATACGCTCATGGTAGCGACAGTAGACCCCGATACGAAGAAGGTCAACTTACTCAGCATACCAAGGGATTCACGTGTTGAAATCGTAGGGAAGGGCATTGAGGATAAAATTACCCATGCCCATGCTTACGGGGGTACAGAAATGACCATTAATACGGTTGAGAACTTCTTAAATATACCAATTGATTATTATGTGAAAGTAAACTTTGAAGGATTTAAAGAGGTTATTGATGAAATTGGTGGCATTACCGTTGACGTTCCATTTGATTTTGTTGCTCACACGGATGTACCAGGCGGGAGAGCGACCTTTACTGAAGGTCCAATGACACTCGATGGGACTGAAGCGCTAGCCTACGCACGGATGCGTAAGGATGACCCAAGAGGAGATTTTGGGCGAAGCGACCGGCAGAAACAGGTCATAAAAGCAGCGATGGACGAAGTTTCGACTGCATCAGGTTTGTTTAAGCTTGATGACATTGCTCAACACATCGGCAATAACATTGAAACAAATCTAAAGCCAACTGAGTTATTTGCTCTTCAAAAAGCTTATTCTGATGTCAGTTCATCAGATATTGAAAGCCTAACAATTGATGGGACCGATGAACGAATTAATAACGTTTATTACTTTAAACCTGATGAAGAAAGCGTAGCTTCCTTAAGCCAGAAATTAAATGGCATTCTAAATTCATCGAAATAATGAAGATCAAAAAAGCATCCGCCTAATTGCGGATGCTTTTTTTAACGTCTCATTGTACTTGTAAACACCAACAGTTTCTTTAACGTGTTAATAAGTGGTTTTCGCTGATTACCAATTAGTCCAATTAATTCGGCAGTAAACTGAATAACAACGAGAACTAATAAAAGTAAGAAAAGAGAGCCCCATAAAGTGGATGCTGAGAATAAAATGGCTGTGATGCCAAAGAAAAAGCTGAGAAGGTAGATAATAATAACGGTTGATTGATGTGAGAATCCTATGGCCAGTAAACAATGGTGGATATGAAACTTATCAGGCGTTGAAATCTTTTGTTTTCTCGAAACACGTCTTACGATTGCAAAGAACGTATCAAAAATGGGAACCGCCAAAATGATGACAGGTATAATCAAACTAAAGACGGTTACACTTTTAAACAATCCAAGCATTGATATCACTGAAATAGCGAAGCCGAGAAAGAGTGCTCCGGTATCTCCCATGAAAATGCTTGCTGGATGAAAGTTGAAAAAGAGGAAGCCGAGTGTACTACCGATTAAAATCACCGCAAGTGCAATGACAACAAGCTGTTGGTCTAAAATGGCCATTGTTAGGATGGAACCCAAGGCAATTGTAGAAACTCCAGCAGCAAGCCCGTCAAGTCCGTCAATCAAGTTAATGGAATTGGTAACGCCGACAATCCACAAAACTGTGATAAAGAAGCTAAGAAACCCAAATTCAATTCGCCCAACAAAAGGCAGTGAGATGAATTCTACTTGTAGTCCAGATGACGCGACGATAATCGCAGCGATAATTTGACCAACTAACTTCACTTTAGGCGATACTGCAAAACGATCATCAAACACGCCTAAAACAATAATTAGTGTTCCCGCAACGACAATTTCGGTCATATAAGGTGAGTAAGGACTTAAATATAAAAATCCTGCAACGGTTCCAGCAAAAATCGCAAGTCCGCCGGCAGACGGCATTAGTCCTTTATGAACTTTACGTTGATTTGGTTTATCAGCTATTTTAAATTTCAGTGATAAGAATTTTACGACTGGTGTAGCTAGGACAGCCACGCTTATCGATATCAAAAAAGCAATTAAATACTCTGCTAACGAATACAATAAAATCCCCCTCTAACTGAGGAATAGTAATTCATTCCTTTCATATCATATCAAAATAGGTGTGTATTGCAAGAGGTTTCTTGTTAAGCTTTTATTGAAATTATCCTATTGCTTCTATCTTTCCCGAATATGGGGCTTTCATGTTAATTGATAGGAGGATCTATAGTGACCAATACCCTTTTGGATTAATCAGTAACCATTTTACACATCATATTCTCGATACACTTGTTCTCCAATTGTTATGGTGGCTTGACCACTTACAATATTGGTCATCCAATCAATAAAAGATTCTTCCGTATCGCTGTCAACAAGAGTTCGAACTTGGACATTCTCCAAATACTCAATCTCATCTAATAAGTAATTCGATGAACGGATTTCGTTTTCGACTTTACCCAATAAAGAATAATCAATTTGAGTGGTTATTTTTGTCATCAATTTTCGCTCGACAATGCCAGTAGCATTCAGTCCCTCTGAAACAGATTGTCCATAGGCACGAATTAAACCGCCTGCACCTAGTTTAATGCCACCAAAGTAACGGGTAACGACTACGGTAGTATCTTTTAAATGTCGTTTTTTTAGTACTTCAAGCATTGGAACGCCGGCCGTGCCTGAGGGTTCTCCATCGTCGTTCGCTTTTTGAATCAAGTCCTGCTCTCCTATTAAGTAAGCGGAGCAATTGTGAGTGGCACTCGCGTGTCTTTTTTTGATGGATTGAATAAATTCTTGCGCTTCCTCTTCTGATGGTGTTCTTTTCACGTGAGCGATAAATCGGGATTTTTGTATGACGATTTCGTTTTCTCCTTCGTTTTTAACGGTATAATATGAAGTAAGCATGCGAATAACCTCCAGATATTCTTTCAACATTCTAATGAATGAAAGGGATTTGTTTCTGATCATCGAATAGTACATAATGGAACGTTCGTATTTAAATTTGGAAATAATGAAGAGCGCTAGCGTCCTTTTTATTATAAGTTTCTTAAATTAATCCATCAAATATAGATCCTCAAGTCATAAACAGACGGTCACATACGAATTTTGTAAAAGAAGTACTTTTGGACTATCTTTTCTTAACGTCCGTCCCTTGAAGGAATGGAGGGGTAAGCTTGGATTTTCAAAAGCTTGATCCAAATTCATTAGATGTCATTCTCGACAGAACAATGGAGAGTATTAATAGTAGTAAATCGAAATTGTTCGAAATTGGAGAGCTTTCTCATGACGAGTGTCAAAAGGTCAATAATCAACTTCAATTATTAAAAGAAGAACTCAACAACGTTCATCGTCTCCGGCAGGAAAGATTGCAAATGGATCGTGTAGCCCGTGCCGAACTTGTAAAGATTAGTAAGAACTTTCAGGACTATAAAGAGCCAGAAATTCGTAATGCCTATGAGAAGGCTTCAGACGCTCAAATTAAGCTTTCTGTTAGCATGGAAAAGGAAACACGGTTAAAAGATCAGATATCGGATCTTGAACAACGGATTTCTTCTTTGCAGAACACTTCGGATAAAGCGGAGTCATTTATGAGCCAAATCTCAACCGTTCTAAGCTATCTGAATGGTGAATTAAGACAGTACGGCGAGGTCATTGAGGACGCTAAGCGAAAGCAAGAATATGGACTTAAAATTATTGAAGCGCAAGAAGAAGAAAGAAAGCGACTATCTAGAGAAATTCATGATGGTCCTGCCCAAGTACTCGCGAATGTTTTATTACGCTCGCAATTAATTGAAAGAATATACGAGAAAAAAGGAAAAGATGAAGCATTTAAAGAGATTAAGGATATGAAAGCGTTAATTGAAGATGCGTTAAAAGAAGTAAGGCGTCTCATCTATGATCTTCGTCCGATGGCGCTTGATGATCTTGGTTTAGTGCCTACATTGTTAAAGTATTTGAATAAAGTGGATGATCGATCAGAGGCGACAATTTACTTTGATTACTATGAGGGGATTCAGAGACTTCACGTTCGTCTTGAGGCAGCCATCTTTCGACTTGTTCAAGAAGCCGTACAAAATGCTCTCAAGCATGCTGAAGCAACTGAAATAAGTGTTGACCTGAAACTTGATGGTGATAAGATTGTGGTAACCATTCAAGATAATGGAATCGGTTTTGATGTGAACGTACGTAAAGACCAATCATTTGGTTTAATCGGAATGAAAGAACGTGTCGGATTATTAAATGGGTCGATTCAGGTTCAATCATCGCCGAACAAGGGTACATATATACTGATAAGAATCCCGATACATGAACAGGAGGGCGTGTAAGAGATGTATGCAGCAAAGACCAAAACTAAAATTATTATTATAGATGACCATCGCTTGTTCCGAGAAGGTGTTAAGCGTATTTTGGATATGGAAGATGACTTTGAAGTGATCGCTGAAGGTGATGATGGGGACGAGGCGCTCCGTCTTGTTGAAGAAAACAAGCCTGATGTCGTATTAATGGATATTAATATGCCACATGTCAATGGTGTGGAAGCGACAAGACAACTGATTGAACAAGTCCCTGAAACAAAGGTAATTATCCTTTCCATTCATGATGACGAAACGTACGTGACGCATGCTGTGAAGACCGGAGCAGCCGGCTACTTATTAAAAGAAATGGATGCTAATTCTCTTGTTGAAGCCGTTAAGGTTGTTGCTTCCGGAGGAGCTTATATTCACCCTAAGGTAACGCATAACCTAGTAAATGAATATCGTCGACTTGCGACGGAAGGGAAAAGACCATCCGCCCAAATCGGTTATAAAGAGGTGGAATATCGCAAACCTCTTCATATTTTAACACGCCGAGAATGCGAAGTACTTCAGTTGCTAACAGATGGGAAAAGCAACCGTTCGATCGGGGAAGATCTCTATATTAGTGAGAAAACAGTAAAAAACCACGTATCAAATATTTTGCAAAAAATGAACGTAAATGATCGAACTCAGGCCGTTGTGGAAGCAATTAAAAAAGGCTGGGTAAAGGTGCGCTGAGGCGCGCCTTTTTTTTGGAGTTTTTCGTTAATGAATGAGGAAAGTTCATCAAAAAAAGGATCTCCAAGTTGGAGATCCTTTTTCTAGATCATTATGCGCGTTTTGCTCCAAGGTAACGTGGTGCCCAGTAAGAATTGTCCATGCTGCTAATTGTTACTCCGTAAGAAGAAGAAGCGTGAATGAACTGACCGTTACCGATGTAAATACCTGCGTGAGATGGACCTGATTTGTAAGTTTCAAAGAAAACAAGATCTCCAACTGAAGGTGAAGAAACTTTATCTGTTGCGTTCCAGATGCTAGCTACAGTACGTGGGATAGAAACACCAGCTTTGTTGAATACGTATTGTAGGTAGCCGCTGCAGTCAAATCCAGATGGAGAAGTTCCTGCCCAAACATATGGTACGCCCATATATTGCTTTGCGATTGATACAACAGAAGAGTTCGATGTTGATGCACTCTTAACTTGTGAAGAAGAAGATTTACTTACAGAAGCTCCACCAAGTGCAGAAAATGTGTTTGGTCCTGCAATGCCATCTACGCTCAGGCCGTTTGCACTTTGGAAGCTACGAACTGCTTGTTGTGTAATGGATCCGTAGATACCATCTACTGAATAGTTATAGTAGCCTTTTGATTTCAGTTGGCTTTGTAGGCTTGTTACACTTGATCCACGGTCGCCATAACGAAGTGTTCCGCTATATGTATTAGAAGAACTGCTTGATTTAGAAGATGTTGCTCCTTTTAATGCGCTTACTGTTTGTGGGCCAACAATGCCATCAACGCCAATGCCTGCACTACGTTGGAAGTCACGTACGCCGTCTTCCGTAATGTTTCCAAAATATCCTGTTGCTGTATGGTAGTCAAAATAACCTTTATCGTCAAGTACGTTTTGAAGTTCAGTTACATCAGAGTTGCTCATGCCATTGTAAAGGGTACGGTCGCCTAAAGCTGCTTCACTTACATTAGGTGCTAACAAAAGAGTTCCTGCCAGTGTAGTAGTGATCACGACTTTCTTAAACATAATATAATTCCCCCTGATTTATAAGTTTAAACCTTTTATTTTCTTTTTCTCTATCACGATTGCTAGTTTACATGATTGAGATAACAGGACGATGAACATAAGATTACAATCATGTAACAGAATGTCTGCCTAATTTACTAAAACATTCATTTTACGACATTTATATTAAAAAATATGGAGGATAATGGTTGACAAAATATGTGAAAAATACTATAAGCTTTTATTGGCACAATGGGAAAAATACTCTATCATAAACATGTGAGGGTAACTTGAATGATGTACTTAATAGATTGAAAAGAGGCGTTTAGATGAAAACAGTTGCTATTGTAACAGATAGTACCGCGTATATACCTGAACCAATGTTAAACGAATATGAAGTCACCATGATTCCGCTTAGCGTGATATTTGGTAACGAATCTTATTTAGAAGAAAAAGAAATGCAGGCTGACGATTTTTTTGAAAAAGTGAAAAGGGAAAATGTTTTACCAAAGACATCACAGCCCTCTATCGGAAGTTTTGTCGAAACGTATGAAACTTTAGCACGTACCCACGATGAAATCATTACGATTACATTATCAAGCGGAATAAGCGGAACTTATCAGTCTGCCCATTCTGCAGGTGAGATGATTGAAGGCGCAGATGTCTATGTTTTTGATTCTGAGATCAGCTGTATGATGCAAGGATTTTATGTGTTGGAAGCAGCGCGCATGGCACAGGACGGCTTTAGAAGCAAAGAGATCTTAGAGCGACTTCAAAAGATTAAGAACCAGGGGACGAACGCTTATTTTCTTGTAGACGATCTTAGTCATTTGCATCGTGGTGGGCGATTAAATGCGGCACAGCTTGTTGTAGGTAATCTTCTCCAAATAAAGCCCGTACTGACTTTTGAAGACAAACGGATTGTTCCTTATGAAAAAATTAGAACGCGAAAAAAAGCGCTAAACAAAATTATGACACTTTTCGATGAGGCGGCAAGCGGTGGCGAGATCATAAAAGCAACCCTTATTTATTCAACAAACAAAGAAGAAGCAGAAAACCTGAAAGCTGAGCTAGAAGAAAAGTATGCGAATGTCAGCATTATATTGAGTTATTTTGGGCCTGTCATTGCAACTCACCTTGGAGAAGGCGCGCTTGGACTTGGATGGTATCGCGTATGACCGTGAAATTGAAAATGGAAGCAAATCAATGAGATTTGCTTCCGATATGTTAAATAATTATCCAGTACTCGTGCCTGACTCACTTTATCACTCCTCTCATCTCCCACAGTTTTATCCGATTGGTCATTATACTTCTATACCTTCCATACCAATAAATAAGCAATTTAAACCGAATCTCGCACTGGTCCATTTTCTATCAGGTCGTCACTTATTACGCGATGAACTTCCCTTTCCCCTTCAGGAGCTTCATACTCATTATGTAAACGGGTATCTTCAAATTGAGCCAGGTATTCAAACAATTAATGGAAAAGTAACATGTATGCGATGTGGAAGTCAGCAGTCATTTTCCACGTTTTCTTGTGCTAGATGTCAGAGTTCGAATTGTCACTATTGTCGTAATTGCATCATCATGGGGAAGGTTACCTTTTGTTCGCCTCTATACTCATCAACCTACAAGAAAAAAAGAGAGGAAACCATCACATTACAATGGTCTGGTAAGCTTTCGGAAGGTCAAAAAGAGGCATCAAATGCTGTGATTCGTGCGATTCAAACAAATCAGTCAGTACTGATATGGGCAGTTTGTGGCAGTGGAAAAACGGAAGTGCTTTTTCACGGCTTAGCGCATGCCCTCTCTGAACAGAAATCTGTCTGCATTGCTACTCCACGAACCGACGTTGTTCTAGAATTAACGCCACGCTTAGAGAGCGTTTTCCCCGGTCTTACGATCTCGCCCCTTTATGGAGGAAACTCTCAACCTTCTTCTTCTTTCGTTATTTCAACTACTCACCAGCTCATTCGTTATAAGGACTATTTTGATGTCATGATTATTGATGAAGTTGATGCTTTTCCATACAATATCAACGCTTCTCTCCAACATCACGTAAACAAAGCCCGTAAACAGAGTGGCTCACTCATCTATCTAACTGCAACACCATCTCAATTATTTTTAAAACAAGAAAACCTTCAGGTCGTACGCATTCCTTCTAGGTATCACGGATCTCCTCTACCAGTTCCTACTTTTAAGTGGGTCGGAAATTGGAAGAAGAAAATTGACGCAGGTAAGGCTCCACAAATTTTGATGGATTGGATAAAAAGACAAATGGGAGCAAAAAAACCGATATTGGTCTTTCTACCATCGATTAAAATGGTTGAAAAAGTAAAAAACGTGTTTGACTCTCACCACCTTTCTTGTGAATTCGTCCATTCAGAAGATGAAGATCGCGCGGCTAAAGTTCTTCAGTTCCGAAAAAAAGAAATACCGATCTTACTTTCTTCTACTATTCTTGAACGGGGCATTACGATTGAAAATGTTGCAGTTGCGGTACTGGGAGCGGAGGATGATGTTTTCACAGAAAGTGCGCTAGTGCAAATAGCAGGCAGAGCAGGGAGAAGTGCCTCTTTTCCTGAAGGGGACGTATCATTTTTTCACTACGGAAAAACAAATGCCATGATAGCGGCTGGTCGACATATTCGAAAAATGAATCAGGAAGCGAAGGCGAGAGGATGGCTAAAATAACGGTATGTTTATGGTGTGGAGAAGATATGAGTCAGCAGGTTTCATGGCAGATTTTGTTTGGGGTGAAAGCGACGTGTTGTGAAACTTGTCAAAAGCAACTCCATCCAATAAAAGGAGAAGTTTGTTTAAAATGTGGGCGTTCTCTTCAACAGATTGATGCGCGATTTGTGCAAGGAAAGCATTGTACCGATTGTGTGAGATGGGGAGAAAGAGGGTGGACGGATGTTTTGATTCAAAATAAGTCCTTCTATGCTTACAATGATTTTTTGAAAAAGATTCTTGCACTCTATAAATATAGAGGTGATGTTGAAGTTGGAAGGGTGTTTTCGAGTCCCATTCAGAAGGAGCTAATAAGGTCTTACGCATTCATAGATCAGGTCATTCCAATGCCTGCAAGTCCGGAACGAATGTATGAACGAGGATTTAATCAGTGTGAGGTTTGGATTGAGGGTACCAAATTTGCGAAAGATTCTCCCTTAAAGAGAATGAGAAATGAAGATAAGCAGAGTAAACGATCCAGAGAGAGAAGGATAAACCGGAAAGAAGAGATGTTTCAACTCGTTGATGAGGAAAATGTAGCGGGGAAAAAGTTCCTTTTGTTGGATGACATTTATACGACGGGCACGACGATCCATCATGCTGCTCTCACCCTTAAACAGGGAGGGGCTTCAGAGGTATACTCACTTACCTTATGTAGGGGTTAACCATGTGTCGAAATTTTTATAAGAAAACGCCTTCATTCGAGCGAAATCAACAAAATACCCCCTTTGACAGAGGTTTGGGCCACACGTATAGTTAATGTATGGCACTGCCATGAAGATTTTTGAAGGGAATGTTGAACAAGATGCAGGGAAAAGTAAAATGGTTTAACAATGAAAAAGGTTTTGGCTTTATCGAAAGAGAAGATGGCGACGATGTATTTGTGCATTTCTCAGCAATCAATGGTGAAGGATTCAAGTCTCTAGAAGAAGGTCAAACGGTTGAATTCGAGATTGTTGAAGGTGCTCGTGGGCCACAAGCTGCTAATGTAGAAAAAGTATCTTAATTAAAAATGATTAAAGTCGCTATCGGATCCGATAGCGACTTTTTTATTTTTCTCTTTAACTTGAGTGAATGGGCAGAATGAAAAGGGATAATTAAGAATCAATGTAAAAAAATGTCGGATTTTAAGGGGTTTTGTGAAAAAAACGTAAAAATAATTGTGTTTTTTTAAAGTTTATAGAGGGGAATGAGATGGGTATAACGAATAATATAGTTATAGCATGGAAGGAGGAGTGCCACATGATGAATTTCAACATCCGTGGTGAAAACATTAAAGTTACACCTGCAATGAGAGAATATACTGAGAAGAAGGTAAGTAAACTTGAAAGGTATTTCGATACTCCACCTAATTCTGATGTTCATGTCAATATGAAGGTCTATAACGACCAACAAATGATTGAAGTTACAATCCCAATGCCAAACCTTCTACTTCGAGCAGAAGAAGAGCATCAAGATATGTATGCAGCCATTGATTTGGTTGTCGAGAAACTGGAGCGTCAAATTCGCAAGCATAAAACGAAAGTTAATCGCAAATTCCGTCAGGAAGGTAGCGTAAAATACATGTTCCGCGATGAACTTAATCCAACAACGACTAGTGTCGCTGAAGCTGATATGGATGAAGATGACGATCTGCAAGTAGTGAAAACAAAGCGATTTACATTTAAACCAATGGACGTTGAAGAAGCTATTCTTCAAATGGACATGCTGGGCCATAGCTTCTTTGTTTTCTCAAATGCAGTGACAGGTAGTACTGGCGTTGTTTACCGCCGTAAAGATGGAAAGTACGGCTTGATTGAACAAGACTAACGAATAACATAAATCAGGGCAGGGGGAGTGACCCTCTGTCCTTTTCCTATATAAAGAACTTTCCATTCCTTCATTAATATAGTCTTTCGAGAAGTAGGCTTTTTTTTACTTTCTTGTGCCTCCAGCAACTAATTGTTAAAATAGCTACATAGTATAAAAAATTCTAAGTTTAGTTATACATTAGCACTCTACTGACAACAAAAGAGGAGCGTTTCTATGAAAGCTTTATTGCGTAAAATTATACCGAATGGTAACGACCGTCAGGTTAGCCGATTGCAAAAAATTGCCGATCAAGTGGAGACATATTCAGATGAGATGAAACAGTTATCTGACGAGGAGCTTCGTAACAAAACGCAAGAATACAAAGAGCGAATTGAAAAGGGAGAAAAGCTCGATAAAATGTTACCGGAAGTGTATGCGACTGTACGAGAAGCGTCAGAACGCGTTCTTGGTATGCGCCCATTTCCAGTACAAATCATGGGAGCAGTCGCTCTACATGAAGGTAATATCGCAGAAATGAAAACAGGTGAAGGTAAAACGCTTAGCGCCACAATGCCTGTCTATTTAAACGCCTTAACTGGAAAAGGCGTTCACGTCATTACGGTTAACGAATATCTCGCCAAGCGTGACGCTGAAGAAATGGGAGAGCTTTACCATTTTCTTGGTCTAACGGTTGGGTTAAACATTAGTGGTCTTTCAAAAGAAGAAAAAGCCGAAGCATATGCTGCGGATATTACGTATGGAACAAACAATGAGTTTGGGTTTGACTATTTGCGTGACAACATGGTGCTCTATAAAGAAGAAATGGTCCAACGCCCTCTTCATTATTCCATTATTGATGAAGTTGACTCTGTTTTAATTGATGAAGCAAGAACACCGCTCATCATTTCTGGTAGCGCCGAAAAATCGACGACGTTATATATTCAAGCGAATCAATTTGTCCGAACGTTAAAAGAAGAAGACGACTACAATGTCGATATTAAAACAAAGAATGTTCAATTAACGGAAGATGGCATAACAAAAGCAGAAAAATTCTTCTCCATTGAAAATCTTTATGATTATAAGCATGTTCAGCTAAACCACCATATTAACCAGGCGATGAAAGCGAATTTTATAATGCAACTGGATATGGACTACGTTGTTCAGGATGAAGAAGTAGTGATCGTTGACTCCTTTACTGGTCGCTTGATGGCAGGACGTCGCTATAGCGATGGCCTGCACCAGGCGATTGAGGCAAAAGAAGGCCTGGTCATACAGCGTGAAAGTATGACACTTGCAACGATTACTTTCCAGAACTATTTTAGAATGTATGAAAAGCTTTCCGGAATGACGGGTACAGCGAAAACAGAGGAAGAAGAATTCCGTAACATTTACAATATGAACGTAATCGCAATTCCGACGAACAAACCGATTGCGCGGATGGATTATCCGGATCTTGTTTACAAATCAACGAATGGTAAATTTCAGGCTCTTGCTAGAGAAATTGAAGAGCGTCATAAAAAAGGACAACCCATTCTTGTTGGTACAGTAGCTGTTGAAACATCGGAATTAATCTCACAGTTTTTAAAGAAACGTGGCATTCCACATAACATCTTAAATGCGAAGAACCATGCTCGTGAAGCAGAGATTATTGAGTCAGCAGGCCAAAAAGGTGCTGTAACGATTGCCACGAACATGGCAGGACGAGGAACAGACATCAAGCTTGGTTCTGGCGTATTAGATCTAGGTGGTCTCTTCATTCTAGGTACTGAACGTCATGAAAGTCGAAGAATTGATAATCAGCTTCGTGGTCGTTCCGGTCGTCAAGGTGACCCTGGTGAATCACGGTTCTACATTTCAATGGAAGATGAACTAATGAGAAGGTTCGGTTCAGACAATATGATGAACATGATGAACCGCCTTGGCATGGAAGAAGATCAGCCAATTGAATCGAAGCTCGTATCGAGAGCAGTAGAATCGGCACAAAAGCGCGTTGAAGGAAACAACTATGATGCACGTAAGCAGCTTCTTCAATATGATGATGTCATGAGACAGCAGCGTGAAATCATTTATGCGCAGCGTGCAGAAGTGCTTGAATCAGATAATTTACGTGATATTGTCGAAACAATGTTAACTTCCGTGATTACGCGTATTGTCGATGCCCATACAGGTGATGAAGACATTCAAGAAGAGTGGGATCACCAAGCAATTCTTGACCATGCGAAAGGAATTTTCCTTCAAGAAGGTCAAGTAACTGTGAAGGACATTAAAGGCCTTGATAAGGAAGAGATCGTAGAACTTCTTGTTGAGAAAATGAAAGTGAACTACGATGAGAAAGAGGCGGCGTTTGAACCAGAACGCATGCGTGAATTTGAAAAAGTGATTCTTCTTCGCAGTGTGGATCGCAAATGGATGGACCACATTGATGCAATGGATCAGCTTCGTCAAGGTATCCATTTAAGAGCATATGGACAAAACGATCCGCTTCGTGAATATCAATTTGAAGGATATGAAATGTTCGAAGATATGGTTGCTGAGATTGAAGAAGAAGTCGCAACTTATATTATGAAAGCTCAAATTGAAAGCAATTTGAAGCGGGAGAAAGTAGCGGAAGGAAAGGCAGTTAACCCTAAAGAAGAGGGAAGCACAAAGCCAAAACCTGTTAAGAAAAAACAGGACATTGGCCGAAATGACCCTTGTCCTTGCGGAAGCGGTAAGAAATACAAAAATTGTCACGGCAAAGCAGAATAATGCCGGGCAGGTGTTCAAGGATGAACACCTGCCTATTCTATGTAAAATAATAAGGTAGAGGTGCAGATAAATGGAAATGCATGAAATACGTAGCGAATTGAATACAATTGAAACACGATTAAATGATTTTAGGGGGTCTCTTTGACCTCGAAAATAAGAGAGCTCGAATTGACGAATTAGATATTCAGATGACAGATTCCTGATTTCTGGAATGATCAGAATGCTGCTCAGAAAGTGATTAACGAATCGAATGCATTAAAAGAAGCGGTGAATGAATTCGATTCACTTCAAGAAAGTTATGAGAATCTGGAAGTTTCCTATGAATTAGTTAAGGAAGAGAACGATCAAGAGTTGTTTGAAGATCTTGAAGCTGAAATTAAAGATCTGAAAAAAGCGGTGAATCAATTTGAATTAACACTTCTCTTAAGTGAAGAGCATGATAAAAATAACGCTATTCTTGAATTACACCCGGGCGCTGGTGGTACAGAGTCTCAAGACTGGGCATCGATGCTTCTTCGAATGTATACCCGTTATGGAGAGAAAAAAGGATTTAAAGTAGAAACACTTGATTATTTACCTGGCGATGAAGCTGGTGTGAAAAGCGTCACACTAAACTTTAAAGGTCATAATGCTTACGGATATTTAAAGGCGGAGAAAGGCGTTCATCGTCTTGTGCGAATTTCGCCATTTGATTCAAGTGGGCGACGTCACACGTCGTTCGTCTCCTGTGAAGTGATGCCTGAATTCAATGATGAAATCGAAATTGACATTCGTACGGAAGATTTGAAAATTGATACGTATCGTGCCAGTGGAGCGGGCGGACAGCACATTAATACGACAGACTCGGCTGTTCGAATTACGCACCTTCCAACAAATGTTGTCGTAAGCTGTCAGGGTGAACGTTCGCAAATTAAAAACCGTGAACAGGCTATGAAAATGTTAAAAGCAAAACTTTATCAATTAAAAATTGAGGAACAAGAAGCGGAACTTGACGAAATCCGAGGCGAGCAGAAAGAAATCGGCTGGGGTAGCCAAATTCGTTCTTATGTTTTCCATCCGTATAGTATGGTGAAAGACCACCGTACAAACATGGAGGTTGGGAATACACAATCTGTTATGGATGGTGATCTTGATCCGTTTATTGACGCCTTCTTACGTTCTCGTTTAAATGAGCAAAATTAAGGATAAGCCCTTCTGTTATACAGGAGGGCTTTTTCTATTTCATGATCTTATGTTTTGAATAAAATAGGGCAAAATAAACCGGAAGACAGAAGTACTTCAACATGATAACGCGCTGCTACAATGCGGTTTACACCCTATAAACCCGGTGATATACTACGTAAGGCTTTTGCTTAGAAAGAAGCAGTGACGAAAATCATCGAAGTAAGTGAGTGAGTAGAGTTATGATAGCAACGTTAGCGAAATTTACAGCAAGAAAAGTTTCACCCTACCATCGGATTCTGGAATATGTAAGCGTTATGGTTGGATCAGCCATTGTAGCGATCGCTTTTAACCTTTTCTTACTTCCTAACAGCATTGCTTCCGGTGGAGTGAGTGGAATTAGTACGATTACAAAAGGCGTTTTTGATTGGAAACCAGCTTATGTTCAGTGGGCTTTTAACATTCCTCTGTTTATTAGCGGATTGATTTTCCTTGGGAAAAAGTATGGTCCAAAAACATTGGTTGGAACACTCTTTCTCCCATTTGTCGTAAAGTTAACGGAAAATGTTGATCCTGCAACAACAGATCCCTTATTAGGTGCACTGTTCGGAGGACTTGGTGTAGGGATTGGTTTGGGTATTGTTTTTAGAGGGAAAGCGTCTACAGGTGGTACTGATCTTGCGGCTCAGATCGTGAATAAGTATACGGGAGTTTCGCTTGGAACATGCGTATTTATGATCGATGGCCTGATCGTCGTGGCTTCCGCTTTTGTATTTAGCCTTGAAGAAGCACTTTATGCCTTGATAGCGATGTATTTAACAGGGAAAACCATTGATGTGGTTCAGCTTGGCCTTGGCTATTCTAAAATGGCACTCATTATTTCTGACAAAGAAGAAGAGTTGCGAGAAGGAATTATTACCGTCATTGATCGAGGAGTAACAAGAATATCTGGTCAAGGTGGTTATACGAACGATAAGCGTCCTATTCTTATGGTTGTGGTTGCACAGAATGAAGTGACCAAATTAAAAGAACTCGTAAAAGGTGTCGATCCTTCCGCCTTTGTGATCGTCTCGAATGCCACAGAAGTATTAGGAGAAGGTTTTAAAAGAGAATAAGCGGGATATAGTATAGAAAATAAATGTAAAGGGTGGAGTAAATGAAGAAATGGTTAGGGATTTTAGTTGCAGTCGTTTTACTCTTTAGCCTTGCAGCGTGTGGTGGGGGCAATAATAGTGAAAATAATAACGGAGGTTCTTCCAATAGTACGTCAAATGATAGTGCAGGAGAGTCGTCTGGTGATTACGATGCAAAAGCAGCAGAAGCTACATATCAAACAAATTGCTTGAGCTGTCATGGTGACAACCTTCAAGGGAAAGTAGGGCCTCAGATTTCAGACGTAGGGTCTCGGTTATCAAAAGATGAAATACTAACTGTCATACAGAATGGAAAAGGCCAAATGCCAGGTAACATTCTGGGAGGAGACACAGAAAAAGAAGAAAATTTAGCAAGTTGGCTAGCGGACATGAAGTAATGTGAAAAAGCACTCTGATTAGAGTGTTTTTTCATTTGGATCATACTATCTCAAAACATCCTAATGGTTCCATAAATTATGTAACAATCTATAAATTATTAATGCTTTATTGCAGAAGATGTCATATGCCGGCATCTTGAAACAAAAATGTAATAAAAATTTGTCTTAAAATAGCGAATTTGTTTGTTATAATATCTTCAGATGTAAAGGAACTAATCAATAAACGAACTATCAATAAGAACCTTACTCCTAAGAATTTGCATCGAGAATTTAAGCAAGTAGGAAGTGGTACAATTTGATCGAAATGAAAGATGTTTGGAAAACGTATAGCAATGGCATTAAAGCAATCAATGGAATCGATATTAAGATTAATAAGGGCGAGTTTGTTTACATAGTTGGGCCAAGTGGTGCCGGTAAGTCAACTTTTATGAGAATGATGTATCGGGAAGAAAAGGCTACAAGTGGAACAATCATTATTAACGGTAAAGATGTTGGCAAGTTAAAGAACAAGCATGTACCTAAGCTACGCCGCGAAATCGGCGTTGTTTTTCAGGATTTTAAGCTTTTACCAAGATTAACTGTTTATGAAAACGTCGCTTTTGCTCTTGAAGTCATCGAAGAAAGCAAAGCAAATACGCGCAAGCGAGTCATGGAAACGTTAAGTCTCGTTAATTTGAAAAACAAAGCAAGGTTCCTTCCTGATGAACTTTCTGGGGGAGAACAGCAGAGGGTTTCAATAGCAAGAGCGATCGTCAATAATCCTCACATTCTACTTACTGATGAACCAACAGGAAACCTGGATCCAGAAACAGCGTGGGGAATTATGGATTTACTTGATCAAATCAACAATCGCGGTACAACTGTTATTATGGCTACCCATAATAAAGATATTGTGAATACATTCAGAAAACGTGTTATTGCAATTGATGGTGGTTTGGTAACCCGTGATGAAGCAAGAGGTGAATACGGGTATGAAAATTAAAACATTTGGTCGTCACGGAAAAGAAGGCTTTAAGAATCTTGGACGAAATGGCTGGATGACTTTCGCTTCCATTTCTGCCGTTACGGTTACACTCCTTCTCGTCGGGGTTTGTCTCGCGTTACTTCTCAATTTAAATGCATTTGGGGATCAGCTTGAAAGCGATGTTGAAATCAGTGCATTTATTGATTTAACAGCGAAGCAAGATCAACAGGATGAGTTAAAATCGAGAATCGAAAACATTTCTGAAGTAGAATCCGTTACCTATCAATCTAAAGAAGAAGGATTAGATAACTTAATTGAGAACCTTGGAGACGATGGCGAAGTATTTGAGTCGCTAAAGGATGAGAATCCACTTAGTGATGCCTTTTTAGTGAAAACGAAAGATCCTAAGGATGTCACAGCAGTTGCTGAAGAAATTAAGCAGCTTGAAAACGTTCAGGATGTCGAATTCGCAGAAGACACGGTCAATCGCCTATTTAAAGTTCTTGAAATTGCACGAAATGTGGGACTAGCGCTTGTTGTTGGATTACTATTTACAGCCATGTTCCTCATTTCAAACACAATTAAACTAACAATTGTTGCCAGAAGTCATGAAATTGAAATTATGAAACTAGTAGGAGCGACCAATTGGTTCATTCGCTGGCCGTTTCTAGTAGAAGGGATTTTGATCGGTATTTTCGGATCCATCATCCCAATTGGAATTCTTATATACGGTTATTATTACTTAATTGATCTAATCGCTAACCGTTTTCCGACTTTATTTATCGATTTACTTCCGGTTACACCGTTTGTCTATCAGTTATCAGGGTTGTTAATTGTCCTCGGTGTCATTATCGGAGTGTGGGGGAGCCTCACATCAATGCGTAAATTCTTAAAAGTTTAAAAGAAAATAAGAGAGAAATAGTTTGATCTATTTTGGGGGAGGAACAAAGATTGAAGCATAAAATATTGGCAACGGCTCTAACACTAACGCTAGGATTAAGTGGACTGTCAACAGCACTTCCACAAACGGCTAGTGCGGAAAATCTTGATGATCAACTGAATAATGTAAAAGAAAAGCAATCGTCAAATCAAGAAGAGTTGAAGAAAAAAGAATCTGAACTAGCTGATGTGAAAGCAGAGCAAGAAGATGTTCAAGCCGAAATTGAACAACTTAACAAAGAAGTAGCTGAAACTGACGATAAAATTACAGCAAAAGAAAAAGAAATCAAAGATACGAATGCTGAGATTGAGCAATTGAAGGAAGATATTAAAGCTTTAGAAGAGCGTATTGCTGAACGAGATAAATTACTTAAGGACCGTGTTCGTTCTATGCAGCAAAACGGTGGCGGAACGGTTGACTATATGGAAGTTCTTCTTGGAGCAACGGACTTTGGTGATCTAGTAGAGCGCGTTCTTGCACTCAATACGATTGCTGATCAAGACAAAAAAATCCTTGAAGAGCACAAAGCGGATAAAGAAGCTGTAGAAGAAAAGAAAGCGCAAGTAGAAGAGAAATTAGCTTCTCTTGAAGAAAATAAAGCCGAGCTTGAGGATCTTAAACAGGAACTCGATTCTAAAAAAGCACAAAAAGATAAGCTAATGAAGTCCCTTGAAGCAGAAGAAGGCGAACTTCATAATCATATGATGGATTTAAATGAAACAGCTGAACTTCTTGCTGCGCAAGAATCAGCAGTGAAGCAAGAAATCAAACGTGCTGAAGAAGCCGCTCGTAAAGCAGAAGAAGAACGTAAAGCTGCAGCTGCTAAAGCCGCAAGAGAAAAAGCTGAAGCTGAAGCACAGGCGAAAAAAGAAGCTGCAGCTAGCTCAAGCAAGTCTAGCAGCTCAAACAGCTCAAGCAGTTCAAACTCAGCACCAGCACCTGCGCCTAAGCCAGCACCTTCTAGTAGTAACGCATCATTCATTAAACCTGCTGCTGGGCCTATTACATCAGGATTAGGACAGCGCTGGGGAACTTTCCACGCAGGTATTGATATTGCACAAGGTGGTCAAAATCCGGTAGTAGCTGCTGCAGATGGAACGGTATTAAGATCATATCACTCAGATTCTTACGGAAATGTTGTATTCATCACACATAGCATTAACGGACAAATGTACACAACGGTGTACGCTCATATGCAAAACCGTGCGGTATCAACAGGTCAGTCGGTAAGTCAGGGAACTTATCTAGGTACAATGGGTAATACTGGTCATTCAACTGGACAACATCTACACTTTGAAATCCATAAAGGTTCATGGAACTCTAGTAAGTCAAATGCCGTTAACCCAATGAACTATATTCAATAAACTGGACGCTATATTTAACGGATTTATTTCTTTCCCCTCACATTCTGAGATGGAAACATAATGAAAACAACTGAATCATATAGTACAATAAGATGAAAAGGCATCGCATCGTTATGATGGGGTGCCTTTTCCTTCAAATCAGAAGAGGTGAGTACAATGAGGATACAGGGGAAAGTTGTCGCTTTGCTGGTCTTGGTTGCCCTGGTCATCGGTTCAGGTGGTACATATGCGGCATTTACATTATTTCAGGACGAGCCTGAAGGAAGCGCTCAATCTTTAACTCTTGGATCAGGAAATGAAATAGAGTCAGAAGAGTTAACGAAAATTAATAAAGCTTATGAGTTAATTAAAGATCGCTACGTAAAAGATGTTGATCAAAAAGATCTGCTGGATGGAGCCATTAAAGGAATGGTGGATACGCTAGAAGATCCTTATTCTGTGTATATGGATCCAAAAACAGCCGAGCAATTTAGCCAATCGCTTGGTTCCTCTTTTGAAGGAATTGGGGCAGAGGTCAATATGACGGATGGAAGGGTTACGATTGTCTCTCCGTATAAAGACTCTCCTGCGGAGAAAGCGGGCCTACGTCCGAAAGACAAAATTATGACAATTGATGGTGAAAGTACGGAAGGCCTTGATTTATACGATGCAGTTTTAAAGATTCGTGGTGAAAAAGGAACGGTCGTAAAGCTAGGAGTCCAACGTCCAGGAGCTTCAGAGGTTATGACCGTTGAAGTAACGCGTGATGAGATTCCAATTGAAACGGTCCACGCAAAAACGATCGAACAAAACGGAAAAACAATCGGCGTCTTACAAGTAACGTCCTTTTCAGAAGATACGGCTAAAAGCTTTTCGCAAGAATTAGGAAAATTGGAAGAACAGGGGATTGACGGTCTTGTCCTCGATGTTCGTAATAATCCTGGTGGCCTTTTGAATGTTGTTTCAGAAATGGCGGAGGAGCTTATCCCAAATGATAAGCCTTATGTTCAAATTGAAGATCGTGAAGGGGAAAAGCAAGGGTCAGTTTCGTCCCTTGAAGAGAAAAAAGACTATCCAATCGTAGGGTTGATTGATCGTGGCAGCGCATCAGCTGCAGAAATCCTAGCGGGTGCACTGAAAGAAGCAGGCGGCTATGATTTAGTCGGCGAAACGTCCTTTGGTAAAGGTACGGTTCAATCGACAGTCGATCTTGGAGATGGCAGTAATATTAAACTCACCATGTTTAAATGGCTAACTCCAGACGGAAATTGGATCCATAAAAAAGGAATTGAGCCAACTGTTGAGGCGAAGCAACCTGGTTATTTCTATGTCAATCCATTATCTGCTGAAAAAACACTAACGTTTGACCAAAATAACGAACAAGTGGAATCAGCACAAGTGATGTTAAAAGGTCTTGGATTTGAACCAGGGCGCAAAGATGGTTACTTCAGTGAAAAAACAGTGACAGCTGTAAAAGCCTTTCAACGTTCGAATGATTTAAATGTGACGGGTAAAATAGACGAAAAAACGGCTCAAAAACTTCAGGAGAAGATCATTGAATCTATTCGTAATCCTGATAATGATGTGCAGTTGGAAACGGCTGTTGAGCTTCTTACAAAATAATCGTAAGAAGGAATTGAACGGTTCATGTCGAAGCTATTCCGCAGGAAAAACCTGCGGAATTTTTTTCGAATTCTTAATCTTGCAGGAGACGAAGAGCGATCATACAAACGCCGAAAATTAATTTTTTTCCTATGTCATAAATAAATAGGAACTTAAGCATGGAGGATTATAAATGGACACTATTGGCCTATCACTACTTAAAGGGTTGATGAGCTTTTTTCTTCACCCTCTTACGTATATTACCATCATCGGAGCTTTCATACTTGGCCGTTCACGAGTAAAACGTGACCGAAGAGATTTTCATACTAGAGTTCATGATGTTTTAGACGACGTCGTTTTTGCAATCGTCCCAAGTTTAATGATTGGAGCTGCTTTTTTACTTTTAAATCTCTTTTTAGGTTTAACAGTTCCTTTTAGTGCGACTGTCGTCATGAGCATTGCAGCACTTTTGCTTATACTCACGGGTCAGATACGTTTTTTATCGCCTGCCTTTGTCATCATTCTTCCAGTTTTAGCGGTAATGTTCTACACGCCTATGGACCTTGGTTATGACACACTGAATGAATTACAAGAAGGAATTGAATCCACTTCGTTCATTGCACTGGCTCTTTTGACTGGATTTCTTGTTTTTATAGAAGGTTATTTAATTGCCACGAATGCAGGTAAACAGACATCACCTAGACTTGTTGAAAGTAAGAGGGGCAAAATAGTTGGTTCACATGAGATGCAGAGATTATGGCTCCTACCTCTTTTTCTTTTTCTACCAGTTGGCAATGTGGAAGCACTCTCGTGGTGGCCGCTTCTTCATTTTGGAGAGCAAACCTATACCTTTTTGTTATTGCCTTTTCCAATCGGTTTCCGAAAGCTTATTCATCACGCGCTACCACAACCTGAAATGAAAACAAATGGAAGACAAGTCGCTCTTATTGGTGGTGGAACGGTAATCATTGCTCTGATTAGTTATTTTCTAGATAATCAGTGGGTCGCACTAGCTGCCATTGGATTTGTGATAGTGGGACGAGCTAGTATATTGCTTCTTCATCGTGGTAAAAACAAGCCTGCCTATTTCAACGAGCGAAATGAGGGGCTTGTAATTTTGGGAATTCTTCCAGGGTCTCCTGCAGATCAAATGAGCTTACAAGTGGGGGAAGTGATTTCAAAAGTAAATGGTCTTTCATTAGGAAAAGGCGTTGATTTTTATACAGCACTTCAACGGAATGCAGCGTTTTGTAAACTAGAGGTTCTGGACATTAATGGTGAAATAAGGTTTGAACAAAAGGCCCTTTACAACAATACCCATCATGAACTAGGTTTATTATTCGTGAAAGATCATCGCTTTGAAGATCAAGAAGAAGCTCAATAATCAGTGAACATTAAAGAAGAAGGGTCCCATCCCTTCTTCTTTTTTTTAGGCACATGATACAAAGAGATAAAAAAATCAAACATCTTTTTACGAAAAACCTGCTGAACTTCTATGCCGATTTGTTATAGAAACTATTCAAGAAATATATGGAAGTGAAAAAAACGGCTAAATGCCTGTATGGTTGCGTTTACAGTGATTTTGACAGTCTTGTTCGTATCGCATTCACTTGCTACAATTTGATCATTCTTAACGTAAAGGAGCATGTCATAATGACTGGAGAAACTCAGCTACAGCAGCAATTGATGGATCTCAACGCGAGAGAAATGAAGTTGCTTCAAAAGTTTGAAATAGAGCGCGAAACGATTATGAGTCAAATGAATGGCAGCACTTCGGTAGTAACAGATGCACCCACTAAGGAAGTTGTCGAAATTTTACAGCGATCACAAGTTGGTATGGGTCCCCTCTACCTCTCTGATCTACTTGAAAAGCATTATGGAATATCCATTTCAAAGACAACGGTTTTTAATCTCCTTATGAGCCTTGCTGAATCGACAGAATATCCAATCATTCGCATTAGCGATCGATGCTTTAAATATACTGCTAAAGTTATTTAGGATTAAAGCAATTTGTTCATGTATTTTTTCATTTAAAACCTGAACAGCTGCTTTTAATAGAAAGAGAGTGATTTAGAATGAACCATGTAACGGAAAATAACAACATGAAGTCAACGAATGAGTCTAGAACGGCGAAAGCTACAGTTGTAAATCCAACTCATACGAATATTCATGGAACGTTGTTTGGAGGTCAATTAATGGCCTTTATTGATGATGTTGCTCTGATTTCAGCAACTCGTCATTCAAGAAGACCTTGTGTGACAGCTTCAACCGATTCGGTCGATTTCCTTCATCCGATTCATCAGGGTGACATCGTCTGTCTTGAATCGATGGTAACGTGGACGCATAAAACATCGATGGAAGTTTTTGTGAAAGCCATCGCAGAGAAGATGTTCACCGGTGAACGTCATGTGTGTGCAACGGCGCTTCTCACTTTTGTAGCTCTTGATGAAGAAGGAAACCCGGTTGAAGTACCCGGTGTCTATCCTGAAACAGAAGAAGAAAAATTCTTGAATGAAACAGCTGCTGAACGCAAAGAGCTTCGTAAAGGAAGAAAAGGCGAAAGTCGAAAGTTAGCACGGGAATTTGGAACGCCAAAACCATGGGATGCTGCTCAATTTACTGGAGTTTAATAAGATAAAATCCCTACTCATCATAGCTTTCTCTCCCCTTCTTGTTGTAAGATGGGGAGAGAAGTGCTTAGAGAGGGGAACTTATTCTTATGCAAGGAATCTTAATTGCTTTATTCGTTCCAGCAATTATCATGGTCGTGTTTACACGAGTAACATATAACACATACGTCAGTTTCGGATTAACGATCTTATTTATGTGGGCTGTGTTTGGTGGGGTTGATCATCCCATTCACCTTATTTTATTAACTGTTTTGTCTTCACTCATAGGTTTTTATTTTTCTATGCAAACGCAAAAACAAAACAAGAAAAAGATGAAGTAGCGTCTATTCAAAAAAGAATAGGCGCTTCTTTTTCGTCCAATACTGGTAAAGAAAGAGAATAATTAGTGTCACGATATAGCCGACTAGGAGAAGAAGCCCAGACGTTGCATGGTGGAGAAGCTTGAATAAGATACTCATCAGCGTGAACAAGTAAAGAGTCGCTAACAATTTTTTTATCATTTCCTCAGAGAAAGAAGCTGTTATTTTTGCACCGAATCGCGCACCGAACAAGGCCCCACTGACAAGAAGGATAGCTAGTGTAAGGGGGATAGTGACAGTTTGGATATAGGAAAAGAAGCCTGTTGATACAATGAAAAAGATGGAGGTAAGCGATGTGCCAACGGCTAGTCGAGCTGGTAAGTGTAAAACGTTGATTAATAATGGCACCATCACAAAGCCTCCCCCTACACCAAGGATAGATGAAATAAACCCACCTAGTAAGCCGATTAAAATTGTTTGAAGAGGGGAAATGGTAGAAGTAACGTTAGTTCCTTCGGTATTCGGGGCTTTTAGAAACATTGAAATGGCAAAGTATCCTAAAAGGAACAGATACAAAATAGAAATGACAGCATCATCGAGGCCGTTTTCGGTTAAGTAAAGAATAACTGGTTTAGCAAGCTGTGTACCAATCATCCCACTAAGTGCTAAGAAAACCGCCGTTTTTAGAAGGATATTCTTGCTTTGTATATAGGTTAGTGCACCAGAAATCGAGGTACTCATACTGTAAAGTAAACTAATCGTTATGGCCGTTGTTGGAGGATAACCAAGTAAGAGGAGAAGTGGTGTAAGGAGAAATCCGCCGCCTACACCGAAAAAGCCCGAGATCGCCCCAATGGCTAAGCCAACTGGTAATGCAAATAGAAGTAACAATGATAAAACTCCTTTTTAGTAAAGCTCCTATGTTGAAAGGTAGTGCTAAAATCCAGTCAATCTACCCTTAACAGCATACACCAGTTATTTCAGAAGAGAAAGCAGCTGAAAAATAAATGCGAATATCAGTTCGCTTTAATTGAAGTTTTTACTAGTATATGTGCTATAATAAATGACAGGAATGATAGGAACGGAGGCGAAGATGGTGGAGAAAAAATTTGAGTTGGTATCGGATTATGAGCCTCAAGGGGACCAGCCAGAAGCAATTAAAAAGCTTGTGAAAGGCGTGCAAGAAAACGAGCGTCATCAAACATTGCTTGGTGCGACAGGAACTGGTAAGACGTTTACAATGTCAAACGTCATTCAAGAGGTAAATAAGCCAACCCTTATTATTGCGCATAACAAAACGCTGGCAGGGCAGTTATATAGTGAGTTTAAAGAATATTTTCCCCATAATGCGGTGGAATACTTTGTGAGTTATTACGACTACTACCAGCCGGAAGCGTACATACCACAATCGGATACATTTATAGAAAAAGATGCAAGTATTAATGACGAAATTGATAAGCTTCGTCACTCAGCAACGTCCAGTTTGTTTGAACGAAATGATGTTATTATTGTTGCCAGTGTTTCATGTATCTATGGTCTTGGTAATCCAGAAGAATATAAAAGCCTTGTCCTCTCCCTTCGAAAAGGGATGGAAAAAGATCGTGATCAGCTCCTACGGGATATGGTCGATATTCAATACGCACGCAATGATATTAACTTTACACGCGGTACATTTCGCGTTCGAGGAGATGTTGTGGAAATATTCCCGGCCTCTCGCGATGAGCATTGCATACGTATTGAATTTTTTGGTGACGAAATTGATCGGATTACAGAAGTAAATTCGTTAACTGGTGAAATTCTTGGAGAGCGAGAACACGTGGCTATTTTCCCTGCCTCTCACTTCGTAACTCGTGAAGAAAAGCTAAAGATCGCTATTCAGCGCATTGAAGCTGAACTTGAAGAGAGACTGAAAGTGCTAAATGATGAAGGAAAACTTCTTGAAGCACAGCGTCTTGAACAGCGAACAAGATATGATATTGAAATGATGGCTGAGATGGGATTTTGTTCAGGAATCGAAAACTATTCGCGGCATTTAACACTCCGTGAAGCGGGGGCAACACCTTATACGTTAATGGACTATTTTCCAGATGATTTTTTAATTATGGTTGATGAGTCACATGTGACGCTTCCACAAGTAAGAGGGATGTACAACGGTGACCAGGCAAGAAAAGGAGTTCTAGTCGATCATGGCTTCCGACTACCATCTGCGAAAGATAACCGTCCGCTTCGTTTTGAAGAGTTTGAAGAGAAGGCTCATCAGTTCGTTTATGTTTCGGCAACTCCAGGCCCATATGAAGAAGAGCACTCTACTCAAGTTGTGGAGCAAATTATTCGTCCTACAGGTCTTCTTGATCCTACAATTGAAATGCGTCCAATTGAAGGACAGATTGATGATTTATTAGATGAGATTAATCAGCGATCGGCTCGTAATGAACGGGTGCTTGTCACTACTCTTACGAAAAAAATGTCAGAAGACTTAACGGATTATTTATTGGAAATGGGGGAAAAAGTACGTTACCTGCATTCTGAAATAAAAACGCTTGAACGAATTGAGATTATTCGTGATCTCCGCTTAGGTGTATTTGATGTATTAGTTGGGATCAACCTTCTTCGAGAAGGACTAGATATACCTGAAGTGTCACTTGTGGCCATTCTAGATGCAGATAAGGAAGGGTTCTTGAGATCTGAACGGTCCTTAATTCAAACAATTGGCCGGGCTGCCCGTAATTCAAGCGGACACGTTATTTTATACGCTGATAAAGTAACGAACTCAATGGAAATTGCGATGAATGAAACAAGTCGCCGACGTGAAATTCAGCAGGAGTATAATCGTAAATACGGCATTACGCCAACGACAATCCAGAAAAAAGTCCGTGAAGGAATACGAGCAACCATTGCTGCTGAAGAAGGCGAAGAGTATACAGTGCCTAAACAAGGCAAAATGAACAAGCAAGAACGTGCAAAAGTGATTGAAAATGTCGAAAAAGAAATGAAGGACGCTGCGCGAGACCTTAACTTCGAACGTGCTGCTGAACTTCGTGACCTATTACTAGAGCTTAAAGCGGAAGGATGACGAACAAATGGCAAACGATGAGATCGTCGTCAAAGGGGCAAGAGCCCATAATTTAAAAAATATCGATGTGACAATCCCGAGGGATAAACTGGTGGTAGTCACGGGCTTATCTGGTTCAGGAAAATCCTCCCTGGCCTTCGATACAATCTATGCTGAGGGGCAACGTCGCTATGTGGAATCTCTGTCAGCCTATGCAAGGCAGTTTCTTGGACAAATGGACAAACCAGACGTTGATGCAATTGAAGGACTATCACCTGCCATCTCGATTGATCAAAAAACAACCAGTCGAAACCCACGGTCAACTGTGGGCACAGTAACGGAAATCTATGATTACCTTCGTCTATTGTTTGCAAGAATCGGTCGACCTGTTTGTCCACGTCATGGTGTGGAAATTACGTCACAAACGATTGAACAAATGGTTGATCGCATTCTTTCATACGAAGAGCGAACAAAATTACAGATTCTTTCTCCTGTTGTATCAGGACGTAAAGGTGAACATGTAAAGGTGCTTGAAGATATTAAAAAGCAGGGCTATGTTCGCTTGCGCGTTGATGGTGAAATGATGGAAGTGGCGGATGAAATTTCGCTTGAGAAGAATAAAAAACATTCCATCGAAGTTGTGATTGATCGTATTGTGGTGAAAGATGGTGTTCAATCGAGACTAGCAGATTCACTTGAAACAGCCCTTAATCTTGGAGGCGGTCAAGTGATCGTGGATGTGATGGGTCAGGAAGAACTTCTTTTTAATCAGCATCATTCCTGTCCTTACTGCGGTTTTTCAATTGGGGAGTTAGAACCCAGGTTATTTTCATTTAATAGCCCATTCGGTGCTTGCCCTTCATGTGATGGTCTGGGATTGAAGCTTGAAGTAGATCTTGATCTTGTTATACCGGATTGGGATAAATCACTACGTGAACATGCACTTGCACCATGGGAACCTGTGAGTTCAAACTATTATCCACAGTTACTTGAAAGTGTGTGCAATCATTTTGGTATTGATATGGATACTCCTGTTAAGAACATTCCTAGATCCCAGCTTGATAAAGTGCTTTATGGTAGTAATGGTGAAAAAGTTTATTTCCGCTATGAAAATGATTTTGGTCAGGTACGCGAAAACAATGTTCCTTTTGAAGGCGTCATTCCAAATGTAGAACGCCGTTACCGAGAGACAAGCTCTGATTATATTCGTGAGCAAATGGAAGCATACATGGCACAAAAGCCATGTCCTACATGTAAAGGCTATCGGTTAAAGAAGGAAGCACGCTCTGTTTTAATTAACGGTAAACACATCGGGGAAGCAACGGAATATGCCATTAAAGACGCAGCAGGATTTTTCGATGAATTGGAACTAACGGCTAAAGAAGCGACAATCGGAAAAATGATTTTACGAGAAATTCAGGATCGCCTTGGATTCCTTGTGAACGTCGGTTTGGATTATTTAACCCTTAATCGTTCAGCTGGTACGTTATCGGGTGGAGAAGCTCAGCGCATTAGACTGGCTACTCAAGTAGGCTCACGTTTAATGGGCGTGCTGTATATATTAGATGAGCCTTCAATCGGTCTGCATCAACGAGATAACGATCGTTTAATTTCAACACTTGAAAGTATGCGAGATCTCGGGAATACGCTTATTGTCGTTGAACATGATGAAGATACAATGTTAGCTGCTGACCATATCATTGATATTGGTCCTGGGGCTGGGGCACACGGTGGCTATATTACATCAGAAGGATCACCAGCTGAAATTATGGATGATGAGAATTCTTTAACTGGTGAATATCTTTCTGGTAAGAAATTCATTCCTGTACCGACGGAGCGTCGAAAGCCTGATGGAAGATATATTGAAATTGTTGGCGCGAAGGAAAACAATCTTAAAAATACGAAAGCAAAAATTCCAATTGGTTTATTTACTTGTGTCACTGGTGTTTCTGGATCTGGTAAAAGTACGTTGATTAATGAAATTCTGTATAAAGCCCTTGCTCAAAAGCTTCATAAAGCAAAGGATAAGCCTGGAGAACATAAGAAAATTAATGGACTTGAACATGTCGATAAGGTCATTGATATTGACCAATCTCCAATTGGGCGCACACCTCGATCAAACCCGGCTACTTATACAGGTGTATTTGATGATATTCGCGACGTTTTCGCACAAACGAACGAAGCAAAAGTCCGAGGGTATAAAAAAGGCAGATTCAGCTTTAATGTCAAAGGTGGCCGATGTGAAGCCTGTCGTGGTGATGGAATTATTAAGATTGAAATGCACTTCTTACCAGATGTTTACGTTCCTTGTGAAGTTTGTCATGGAAAACGTTATAACAGAGAAACGCTGGAAATTGAATATAAAGGCATGAATATTGCTGATATTCTTGAGATGACGGTAGAGGATGGTCTTGATTTCTTTAAGAACATTCCAAAGATAAATCGAAAGCTTCAAACCCTTTACGATGTGGGCTTAAGTTACATTAAACTTGGCCAACCTGCTACGACGGTTTCAGGTGGAGAAGCTCAGCGTGTGAAGCTCGCTTCGCAACTCTATAAGCGTTCTACAGGGAAGACGCTTTATATCCTTGATGAACCGACAACTGGATTGCATGTAGATGATATTTCCCGTTTACTAGAAGTACTTCAGCGTCTCGTAGAAAATGGGGATTCCGTCTTAATTATTGAGCATAATTTAGATGTAATTAAAACAGCTGATTATCTCATTGACCTTGGACCTGAAGGTGGAGATGGTGGTGGTGAAGTGATCGCTACTGGGACACCAGAAAAAATCGTAAAAGAAGAGCGTTCTTACACGGGAAGTTATCTTGCACCAATTCTTGAGCGAGATAAAAACCGGATGAAGAAAAAGTTGGAGCAAACACAATCCGTATAAATTGAAGGGACAGCGATTCGCTGTCTTTTCGTTTTTTCTTTTTCCTATTTTGAAACTTTCTTTTTGACGAATCGTATAGATAGGTAGAGAATATTGAAAGGGGAAGCAATCATGTCTGTAGAAAAAGTAATGTCCTCCCTTTGTTATTTTAGTGTTTTCTTCGCACCGTTTCTTTTCCCAATCATTGTCTATTTTGTTGTAAGGGATGAGGAAGTCTCTTATCATGCGAAGCGCTCGATTGTATCTCACCTTCTTCCTTTTCTAACAATCATTTTAGCGCTTTTCGCCATTTTTGTGATGGATATTGGTGTGGTGATCATTTTAGGTTTTATCTTGTTTAGTTTACTTAATGTTGTGGTTTTTATCTGGAACATTGTAAAAGGAATTCAGGTTCTCCGCTGGTAATTGGCTGTTTACATCCATTAAAAAAAAGGAGATGTTTTTGAATGAATGAAGAGCGTAGAATGATTCTTAAAATGATTGAAGATGGCAAGATTTCCGCTGATGAAGGTGCAAAACTATTAAAAGCGATCGGAACAAATGAAGGATCAGAGGAACCGAAACGCGAAAAGTCGACAGAGTCTCATACAGATCGGACGGCTCCTGCATATAAAGTAGGTCAATTTGTAGAATCGCTCATACAAAAAGTAAAAGATATGGACCTTGATTTTAACTTTGGATCATCTGAAGAGGTCTCTCACGTTTATGAACAGTTAGAAGTGACGCCTGATACGCTTGATGTACATGTACGAAATGGCGAAATTACCTTTCAGACATGGGAACGCAACGATGTGAAAATCGACTGTCGTGCGAACGTTTATCGTGTCTCAACGCAAAAAGATGCCATGGATAAGCTGTTACGAGAAACTTACTTCGCTGTAGATAATGGAAAAATGACGTTTAAATCAGAACGTGCAGATGTAAAGGTGAATCTAGTCATTTATGTCCCAGCCTCTGAATACGAGGGAGTGTGGATCACCACGTTTAATGGAGATGTAACAGGAGAGAATGTCACATCGGCTAAAGCCAAATTAAAAACCGCAAATGGTAAAATTGGTGTTCGAAAATCTTCTGTAAAAGTACTTGAAGCTGAAACGGGTAATGGTGCAATCGTTTTGGAAGACTCAACCGGAGAAGTTTGTGAGCTCGAAACAGCAAACGGTCCGATTACAATTGATGGTACCTTTGTGGAAACAGAAGCGCAATCCATGAATGGAGCCATACGCCATACGTTAAAGGATACTGTAAGCGGTAGCGCAGATTTTAAAACCGTAAACGGTACGATTCAAATTGTTGTTCCGAAGGGCATGAACATTAAAGGAGATCTTAAATCGACGATTGGAGCGATTACAACAGATCTTGATCATATGAGTATTCTTCGTGAGAAAAAAGAAATTTCCCATCGGTTAAAGAAGTTTAGAACAGAGGAAGAATCGGAGCACAATTATCGCATTGTAGCCAACTCAACAGCTGGTTCGATTTCGGTTTCCTATCTATAGAAGGTCGAATAAGGGGGTAATAAACGCCCATACTAAAAAAGGTTAATGGAAAGGAGGGGTATGATGCGACACTGGCTTTTAAGTTTAGTTGTGAATAGTGTGGTCTTAATGGTAGTAGCAGGCTATTTTGATGGGTTTTTTATTCAGGGCCTTGGTTCTGCCATTCTCGCGAGCTTTATCCTATCGCTTGTGAATGTGTTTATTAAGCCGATATTAATCCTGCTTACCCTTCCTGTTACCATCCTCACGTTAGGTTTGTTTCTTATTGTGATTAATGCCATTACTCTCATGATTACAGCGGCATTAATGGGTGATGCTTTCGTCATTAATGGATTTGCGATGGCTCTTCTCGCAGCAATCGTCATCGGGCTCTTAAATTTATTAATTGATAAGGTCATTATCGAACCTTTACGCCGTAAAGCCTAAAAAACGCTCTCTACCGGAGAGCGTTTTTTTCTAGCTTTATTAACGCAAAGCTCTAACCTCTCCTCTAATGGAAGTTTCCATTAATTCTGGTATGATATAAAGAAAAGGAGGGATGATCCATGACGTTTCATAACCAAAGCATCCTGCCGGCGGTAAGAAAAATGCGCGACTTTGAAATTTTATTAAATAGCAAGTACACCTATATTGTGCTTTTAGATACGCATATTGGACAATTGAAATCAGTGATTCGAGAGGGTAATCGGGCTGGTAAGAAGATTTTACTTCATGCTGACCTTGTTCAAGGATTACGGAATGATGAACACGGTGCAGAATTTCTTTGTCAGGAAGTAAAACCAGCAGGACTTATATCGACAAGGTCCAGTGTTCTTGGAGTCGCCAAAAGAAGAGGCATTCTTTCAGTACAACGCTTGTTTATGCTCGATTCAATGGCGTTAGATACGAGCTATAGTATGGTGAAAAACACGAAACCAGACTGCGTCGAAGTGTTGCCGGGGATTATTCCCCAGGTGTTTGAGGAACTTCATGAGCAAATAAAAGTTCCAATCTTCGCTGGTGGATTTATTCGTTCCATTGAAGATGTAGAAGCTGCTTTAAATGGTGGAGCTGCAGCGGTGACAACATCAAAAAAAGAGCTATGGAAACATTTTCAACCTGATTAAATCTCTTGACATCGCTTACATAAGTCTGTTTTAATGAGTATTAAGTTAATATTTCGTGCCTGAGATGAGGAGAACCACACACAAATCCTATCAAATGATAGGACCGCTTGTTGTGGTTTTTTTTAATTTCCCTTTTAGAATATGGAAAAGAGGGAATATGCTCAAGGAGAAGGAGTGTTAACTAAACTCGGGAGGAAGGTGTCTGGTTATGTCTCCATTTATCGGTGAAATATTAGGTACTATGATTTTGATCATATTTGGTGGTGGCGTTGTTGCAAACGTTAACTTAAAAGATTCGAAAGCACAAGGTGGAGGTTGGATTGTTGTTGCCCTTGGATGGGGACTTGGTGTTGCGATGGGCGTTTATGCTGTAGGTCAAGTAAGTGGGGCCCATTTGAATCCAGCTGTAACACTTGGGTTAGCAGCCGTTGGCGATTTTCCATGGAGTGATGTACCAGGCTACATAACGGCACAAATGATTGGTGCGTTTCTCGGTGGATGTATCGTATATTTTCATTTTCTACCTCATTTTCGTAAAGAAGACGATAAAGCGCTTAAATTAGCCGTGTTCTCTACCGATTCCTGCTATTCCGCATACGTTTAGTAACTTTTTGAGTGAGTTTATTGGAACAGCAATGCTTTTAATTGGGCTTCTTGCGATAGGTTCGAACGATTTTACTGATGGATTGAATCCCTTCATCGTAGGTTTTCTCATTGTAGCGATCGGGCTTTCTCTTGGTGGGACAACGGGGTATGCGATTAATCCTGCTCGAGACCTTGGACCAAGAATTGCTCACTTTTTCTTGCCAATTCCAGGCAAAGGGGATTCAAATTGGCGATACGCATGGATTCCAGTTGTAGGTCCCGCTGCCGGTGGAATGTATGGCGCGATTCTTTTTAGATCCGTAACCGAAGGGGATTATAGCCCCGTATTCTGGATCTCCACTGTAGTTGTAGCGATTTTATTTGTTACACTGTATCAACTTAGTGATAAGCTTAAAGATACTGTTTACGCTTCATCTGAAGCAAAAAATTAAAAGTTAATTCTAATTAGGGAGGAAATAACATGTCAAAAAAGTACATTTTATCATTGGACCAGGGAACAACAAGTTCACGCGCGATTTTGTTTAATAAAAAAGGTGAAATTGTAAACGTTGCACAAAAAGAATTTAAACAGCATTTTCCTAAATCGGGTTGGGTTGAACATGATGCTCAAGAAATCTGGAGTTCGATTCTCTCTGTTATGGCGCAGGTACTCTCTTCGGCTTCTGATCTGTCTGCAAAAGATATTGAAGCCATTGGTATTACGAACCAGCGTGAAACAACAGTGGTTTGGGACAAGAACACTGGAAAACCGATTTACAACGCAATTGTATGGCAATCTCGTCAAACGGCAGGCATTGTAAACGAGCTAAAGGAACAAGGGCATGAAGAGATGGTTCGCAATAAAACAGGACTCTTAATCGATGCTTACTTCTCGGGCACAAAGGTAAAATGGATTTTAGATAATGTTGAAGGAGCGCGTGAAAAAGCGGAGAATGGAGATCTTCTCTTTGGAACGATTGATTCATGGTTAATCTGGAAACTGTCTGGAGGCGAAGCACACGTAACGGATTACACGAATGCTTCACGGACAATGATGTATAACATTTATGATTTGAAATGGGACGAAGAGTTACTTGAAATGCTAAACGTGCCGAAATCGATGCTTCCTGAAGTGCGTCCTTCATCTGAAGTATACGCGAACACGATTGATTATCACTTCTTCGGTCAAAATGTTCCGATTGCTGGTGTTGCTGGTGACCAGCAGGCGGCTCTATTTGGACAGGCTTGTTATGACAAGGGAATGGCGAAAAACACATATGGGACAGGCTGCTTTATGCTCATGAATACTGGCGAAAAAGCGGTTAAGTCTGAAAATGGCCTTCTTACAACAATTGCATGGGGCGTCGATGGAAAAGTGGAGTACGCTTTAGAAGGTAGTATTTTCGTTGCTGGAATCTGCCATTCAATGGCTACGTGACGGTTTACGCATGTTCAATGAAGCTCCTGAGAGTGAGCGATATGCAGAACGTGTTGAGTCTACAGATGGGGTTTATATGGTTCCAGCATTTGTTGGCCTTGGAACGCCATATTGGGATAGTGACGTAAAAGGAGCAGTCTTTGGGTTAACGAGAGGAACGAGTAAAGAGCACTTTGTACGCGCAACACTTGAATCGCTTGCTTATCAAACAAGAGATGTGCTTGATGCAATGACGGCTGATTCTGGTATTGATCTTAAAACACTCCGCGTTGATGGTGGTGTTGTCAATAATAACTTCCTTATGCAGTTCCAAAGTGATATTATTGGCGTTCCTGTTGAGCGTCCAACCGTTAGTGAGACAACGGCACTTGGTGCGGCTTATCTTGCAGGACTTGCAACTGGTTACTGGAAAGATAAAGAAGAAATCAAGCAGCAGTGGATGATTGATAAGACGTTTGACCCTAAAATGAAAGAAGAAGAGCGAGAAGAGCTATATGGAGGATGGAAGAAAGCCGTTCATGCAACAATGGCTTTTAAATAATCGTTTTTTCTAGGCAGAGCGTTCTGATTATGATACAATGAAGTTAAGTTAATAGTTGTTCTGGTCGGAGAATAGGAGAAGACCACAGCGCCCAAGCATGGATTGTCATGCTCTGGTGTGTTGTGGTCTTTTTTTGTCTTTTATACCAGCTGTTTTTGTAGGAATGTACAATCTAATGCTTAAGAAACCCTCGATTAGGGGTAAAGTACTGAAGAGAAGTTTTATAAGAGCTTAAATACGCAAGTGTTCATATAACAAAAGGGAGTGTTCATCTTGGTTAAACCATTTTCAGGATTGCAAAGAAGCGTTGTACTTGATCAAATCGTATCAGAAGAGTTAGATGTCCTCGTCGTTGGGGGAGGAATAACAGGTGCTGGAATTTTACTTGATTCTGCTTCAAGAGGAATGAATGCGGCTGTTATTGAAATGCAGGATTTTGCGGCTGGTACGTCGAGTCGCTCAACAAAGCTTGTTCACGGTGGCCTACGTTATCTTAAAAATCTAGAAATTGGGCTAGTCGCAGAAGTAGGGAAAGAGCGTGCGATCGTGTATGAAAACGCGCCACACGTCACAACGCCAGAATGGATGCTACTACCAATCATTAAAGGCGGTACATTCGGGAAATTTTCTACTGGGGCAGGACTTGCTCTTTATGACAGACTAGCAGGTGTGAAACGAAAAGAAAGAAGAAGCATGCTATCTAAGAAAGAGACGTTAGATAAAGAACCGCTTCTTCGAAAGAGTGATATCAAAGGTGGCGGTTATTATGTAGAGTACCGCACAGATGATGCTCGCCTTACGCTAGAAATTATGAAAGAAGCCGTTCATCGCGGTGGGAAAGCCGTTAACTATGTGAAAGCAGAACAGCTTTTATACGAAGATGGAAAAGTCGTTGGCGTTCGTGCGAAAGATGTTGTGACAGGTGAAACACGTGAAATTCGCGCGAAAAAAGTTGTGAATGCAGCCGGCCCATGGGTAGATGAAATTCGTGAGCTCGATCAATCTAAAAAAGGTAAGCACATGTTCTTAACAAAAGGTGTTCATCTTGTGTTTGATCAGTCTAAATTCCCACTTCAACAAGCTGTTTATTTCGATACACCGTTTGATGATGGGCGCATGATGTTTGCGATCCCACGGGCGGGTAAGACTTACATCGGGACAACAGATACGCACTATACGAAAAACCCTGTCCATCCACAAATGACCGTTGAAGATAGAGATTATATTGTTGATGCAGCGAACTACATGTTCCCTGGCATCAATGTCACAAAAGATGATGTAGAATCAAGCTGGTCAGGTGTTCGTCCGTTGATTCATGAAGAAGGAAAAGATCCATCTGAAATTTCTCGTAAGGATGAAATTTTCCTTTCTGATTCTGGCTTAATCACGATTGCCGGTGGGAAGCTAACAGGCTACCGTAAAATGGCAGAAAAAGTAGTTAATCTCATTACAGAGCAATTTAAAGAAGAGAAATATAAAAAATTCCCTGCTTCCACAACGAAAAACATGGTACTTTCAGGCGGCTACGTTGGCGGAAGTAAAGGATTTAAAGAATACGCTACGGAACAAGTGCGACGTGGAACAACACTTGGCTTAAGCGTGAAAGAAGCCGAAACTCTCGTCCAACGATATGGTTCAAACATTGAACGAATTTATCAAATCATTGAAACAGTTGGAACAGAAGCAAGCTTCCATCACTTAAGTCTGGAAGTATTCTCTACGCTTATCTATGGTATCGAAGAAGAAATGGTGGCAACACCGCTTGATTACTTCAACCGTAGAACAAGTGCATTATACTTTGACATTGATTGGGTCCGTCGCTGGAAAGAGCCAGTCATTGAGTACATGGCGAAGCGACTCAACTGGTCAAACGAAATGAAACAAGCACACATTCAGGAACTTGATAAGCAAATGCATGATGCTGTTGTACCGTTGAAAGTAAAATAAGTGTTGAAAAACCGAAGCCCGGGCTTCGGTTTTTTTATTTGAAGTAAAGATAATAGGGGGTGAGGTGCTGGCAGCCCTATCGCAAAAATGGCTTTATTCTATATGTGCTTTGAAATAGGAAATGGTACAATAGGGGAAGTTGAAATGGAACCGTCGCTTTGGTTCTTACATAGGAGGTTTACGAATGGTTAAAGTTCGTATGAAAGATGTTATTGAAAAATTCAATCTGGAGCTTGTCAGCGGTGAAGAAGGAATTCATCGTCCCATTACAACGAGTGATATTTCGCGTCCTGGACTTGAGATGGCTGGTTTTTTCACGTATTATCCAGCAGAACGTTTGCAGCTTCTTGGGAAAACAGAAATGTCATTTTTTCATGGTCTTCCACAAGATCAGAAGGTAGAGCGAATGCAGAAGCTCTGTACAGACGAAACACCAGGTATTGTGCTTTCGAGAGATATGGAAGTTCCTGAAGAATTGATTCAGGCGTCGAAAGAAAAGGACGTTCCCATCATACGGTCAACGATGACGACAACTCGTTTGAGCAGTCGCTTAACAAACTACCTTGAAAGCCAGCTTGCGCCTAATACAGCGATTCACGGTGTCCTTGTTGATATTTACGGTGTTGGTGTTTTAATTACTGGATCGAGTGGTGTAGGGAAAAGTGAAACGGCTCTTGAACTTGTAAAGCGAGGTCATCGCCTTGTAGCGGATGATTCAGTCGAGATTCGTCAAGAAGCGGAAAATACGCTGGTGGGAAGTGCACCTGAACTCATTCAGCATCTACTGGAGATTCGTGGTCTTGGCATTATTAACGTCATGACATTATTCGGTGCAGGAGCAATCCGAAACTACAAGAAAATTTCTCTTGTTATGAATCTTGAACTTTGGGATTCCAAAAAAGTGTACGACCGGCTCGGTCTTGAAGAAGAATATATGCAGATTATTGATTCAAATGTACCGCGTCTTGTTGTGCCAGTTCGCCCGGGGAGAAACCTTGCCATTATTATCGAAGTGGCTGCGATGAACTTCCGTTTGAAAAATATGGGAATGAATGCAGCAAAGCAATTTTCAGAAAGACTAACGAGAGAAATTGAAGATGGAGATGAACACGACAGCATCTAGTCTAATGTAGGATATGGATAAAGGAGAGACAACAATATGTTAGCCTCAATACAGCCTCTAGATCGCGTCGCGCTAGAGCTTGGACCGATCTCAATTTATTGGTATGGCATCATCATCGCCTTAGGTGCTTACCTTGGATTACTTTTAGCTATCAGGGAAACACAACGCCAGGGATTACCGAAAGAAACGTTTGTTGACCTTATTTTATGGGCTGTTCCGATTGCGATTATTTCAGCTCGTATTTACTATGTAACCTTCCAATGGAGCTACTACAAAGATAATCCAGGAGATATCTTTGCGATTTGGGAAGGTGGTATAGCCATTCACGGTGCCTTAATTGGTTCTGTGATTACAGCCATTATTTTCACAAGAAAGCGCGGACTCTCTTTCTGGAAAATTGCAGATATCGCTGCACCTAGTATTCTTCTTGGGCAAGCCATTGGCCGATGGGGAAACTTTATGAATCAGGAAGCACACGGGGGACCTGTCACCAGAGCATTTCTCGAGAACTTGATGCTTCCAGAGTTTATTATTAATCAAATGTACATTGATGGGACTTATTATCATCCGACATTTCTTTATGAGTCACTTTGGAATATAATCGGTGTTATTCTCTTAGTGATTCTCCAACGAACGTCATTAAAGCGAGGAGAAATATTCCTCTCTTACGTCATTTGGTATTCATTTGGCCGTTATTTTATTGAAGGATTGCGAACTGATAGTCTCATGTTGACAGAAACGTTGAGAATTGCTCAGGTTATATCGATCGTACTGATCATTGTATCGATTGCCTTGATCATTTACCGTCGTAAGGTTATGAAAGCAACGCCTTATAACGAACAAGGATAGGGGGCACAGTTGTGGGGATTTTGAAACGTGGTTTAAAAGCTGGACTAATGACGACGTGGGAACTTGGAAAAATCATTTTTCCGATTACCTTAGTGATGACTCTACTTCGCTATACACCAGTCCTCGAATGGATCGTCACGCTGATTGCCCCCGTCATGAAATGGATTGGTTTGTCAGGCGATGCAGCGATTCCTTTAGTTTTAGGTAATTTCTTGAACCTATATGCTGGTATTGGTGCCATTTTAACCCTCGATTTAACGGTTAAAGAGGTTTTCATTCTGGCCGTTATGCTATCCTTCTCACATAATTTACTGATTGAGTCAGGTGTGGCAGCAAGAGTGGGTGTGAAACTCTGGGTCATCCTTGCTGTAAGAATTGGGCTCGCTGTACTATCTGCTTTTGTGATTCACCTTGTTTGGCAAGGCGGCGGCGAGCAGGCGGCGTACGGACTTGTGTCTCAAACGAATGAGACGGTAAGTGGCTGGGGAGCCATTATACTTCAAGGATTAGAAAAAGCGTCATTAGGCGTTCTTCAACTTGCACTAATCGTCATTCCGCTGATGATTTTTATCCAGGTCATGAAAGATTTGTCCTGGCTTACGACTTTCTCGCGTTGGATGGCGCCGGTCACAAGAAGCCTTGGCATGAAAGAAAATACATCGACAACGCTTGCCGCTGGTCTTGTGTTTGGACTTGCTTACGGTGCTGGTGTGATGATTCAGGCTGTAAAGGATGATGGCGTAGAGAAAAAAGATCTTTATTTAGCGTTTATTTTTCTCGTAGCGTGCCATGCTGTCATAGAGGATACTCTTATTTTTATTCCACTTGGGATTCCAGTCATCTGGCTGCTTCTCGTCAGACTAATCACAGCGATTCTTCTCACCATCATCATTTCAATCATATGGAAACGTCGTGAATTAAATGCTTCAAAAAGAAAGGAACCATCGTATGAGTATTAACACCATTTTATTTGATTTAGACGGAACATTAATTAATACAAATGATTTAATTATGGCTTCATTTAAACATACGTTTGATCATTTTTATCCGGGTCGTTACGAGGATGAAGAATTAAAACAGTTTATTGGAGAGCCTCTTTACTTAACATTTGCTAAGCATGATGAAAGTCGTGCAGAAGAAATGGTCGCTTTTTATCGTGACCATAACATTACAAATCACGATGAGCTTGTCACGGAATTTGATGGCGTTTTTGAAACGGTGAAGACGTTATCTGAAAAGGGGTATAAGCTTGCGATTGTCACATCGAAAATGAGAAACACGGTGGAAATGGGGTTAAAGCTAACGAAACTTGATCAGTTTTTCCCTGTGGTGATTACGGTTGATGAAGTCGATCACCCTAAACCACACCCGGAGCAGCTTGAAATAGCTATGAACAAACTCGGTTCTGTTCGTGAAGAAACGCTAATGATAGGGGATAGCCAATATGATATTCTAGCTGGACAAAATGCAGGTGTAAAGACAGTGGGTGTTTCTTGGACCATTAAGGGATGCGACTTTCTTGCTTCATTTAAACCGGATTACCTCGTTGACAATATGAATGAAATTCTTTCGATTGCTGGAGCTGACAAGTGAGAAACACGGAGCGGTACCCCGTCACAGGTAGCAACGCTCTCTGGCAAATTTATAAAACCGTTCCGTTTTGGAAGGTCGTTAAGAACTTTATTGTGATTCAACTCGCTCGCTATACGCCGTTTATTCCATTGAAAAATTGGTTATATAAGACGTTTCTTGGCGTGAAAATCGGTGACCAAACGGCATTTGCTCTCATGGTGATGCTGGATATTATGTTTCCAGAGAAAATCTCTGTCGGTAAGAATTCGATTATTGGATACAATACGACGATTCTCGCTCACGAATACTTAATTGATGAGTACCGGCTTGGAGATGTTGTCATTGGCGATCGCGTCATGATTGGAGCAAATAGTACTTTATTGCCTGGCATCACGATTGGAGATGGAGCAATTGTTTCAGCAGGCACACTTGTGCATAAAAGTGTGCCTGCAGGAGCTTTTGTTGGTGGAAATCCAATGCAGGTCATTTATACGAAAGAAGACCGAGCAAAGCATGATATATAAAAGCCCGCAGCATCTGCTGCGGGCTTTCTTATGTTTATTCGTCACCCTGATCTGTTAGAATCACTGGGCCGTCTTTTGTAATAGCCAGCGTGTGCTCGTACTGAGCAGATGTGGAGCCATCTACTGTGCGGGCTGTCCAGCCATCTTCGTCAATCGTGCTATATGGTTTACCGATATTGAGCATCGGTTCAATCGTAATAACCATACCTTCTTTCAATCTAGCGCCTGTACCTGGTTGACCGAAATGTGGGATCATTGGTTCTTCGTGAAGTGTCGGTCCAATGCCGTGTCCAGTAAAGTCTCGAACAACGCCGAATCCTTCTGCCTCAGCATATTTTTGAATCGCATGCCCAATATCGCCAATACGATTGCCAATGACGGCTTGCTCGATACCTAAGTAGAGAGATTTTTTCGTCGCTTCAAGCAAATGCTGCTTTTCCTCTGAAATTTCTCCTACTGCATACGTCCATGCAGAATCAGCTAGTGCGCCATTTAAATTCACAACCATATCAATTGTAACGATGTCGCCTTCTTTCAGTTTTCTTGAACCTGGGAAACCGTGACAAATGACATCATTTACGGAAGCACATGTAGCGTATGGGTAATCTTGATAGCCTTTTTGCTCGGGCGTCGCGCCACGCTCTTCTAAAAAGAGTTCAACGAAGTCATCGATTTGTTTCGTTGTCACACCTGGCTTAATAATACTGCGAAGTTCTTTGTGGCAGTCAGCCAGAACCTCACCAGCTTGTTTCATTAGTTGAATTTCTCGGCTTGTTTTACGGTGAATCATGTTTTCGCCTACTTTCTGCGTTATCGTTCAATCCGTTAGGAGGACGTGTTTCTCAACTAGGAGAAATTGAAGTCCAATTTCTAACACGTTATGCGGAAGATCTTCCCTCAGTTACTGTAACAAAAAAGCCCACAAATTGCAGGCTTCCTGATTAAAGTAAGTAAAAACCGATCCCCATTATTAAGTAAGCAGCGAGTAACGTCGCTCCTTCAAACCAGTTCGTTTCTCCATCATTACTAATCACAATCGTGAGTAATACGGCTGTTACCATTGTCACGAGCTCCGGCAATGTAAAGACGAGTGACATTTGCACTGGGAAGAAAAGAGAGATGAGGACGAGTATAGGTGCAACAAACATGGCCACTTGAAGCGTTGATCCGACTGCGATTTCAACAGCTACATCCATTTTGTTTTTGTAGGCCATGATGATCGCAGAAGCATGCTCAGCCGCATTTCCGACAATGGCGACGATGATGACACCAATAAATAATTCGCTCCATCCAAATGTGTCGCCAACCGTTTCAAACGTATGCACGAGACTTTCGGAAACATACGCTACTGCCGCAGTTGAAAGAGCTAACACAAGGATTGCTTTTTTGCTCGTCCATTCAGGTTCTTCGTGAGCGTGGCCGCTTTCTTTATCAGAGACGTGCTGATAGACGCCGCGATGCGTGACAAGCTTAAAGAAGAGGGCAGCAAGGTAAAGAACGATTAGGATGATGGAGATGCCGGTACTTAATGAAATCGCTTCTGCATCACTCATGTTCATTGAGAATACTTCAGGAATGACAAATGCCACGATTACTCCAAACATCAGAAGTCCTGAGTTGTGTCTGGCATCATAAACGTTGAATTTTTGTCTTTTAAACTTCAATCCCCCAACAAAAAAGGATAGTCCAGCAACAAGGAGCAAGTTTCCAAGAACCGATCCGGTGAGTGAAGCAAGCACAATTTCAATTAATCCTTCTTTTAATGCGAAGATTGAAATGATAAGTTCTACGGCATTTCCGAAAGTAGCGTTAAGCAAACCACCGATCCTGGGTCCTGAAATCACCGCAAGACTTTCAGTCGCTCTCCCCATATAAGCCGCAAGAGAAATAATGGTTAGGCAATAGACAATAAACATGAGCGTTTGAGACCAGTGAAGAAGGCTTCCTGCAACGGATAATGGGACTCCGATGATCACGAGGAAAAAGAAAATTTTATTAACCACGTGGCACATCCTCTCTTTTCATCATTTAGTCTTTTCCTCATTATAGATTTCATTATTTGGAAAAGAAAGTTACTTTCCTAGCTATTACCCCAATTTAAAGATAAGTGATCACGAATTGGAGGAAAAACCCCAAAAATCGACATCATTCCTTAAGATGACCTAAAAAATAAAGGTAATTCACCATGGAGTACAGAAAAGGAGTAAAGGGAATAATGCCCCTTATTGGTTGACGAAAAAAATAAAGCCGTGTAAACTACAAATAACTTCATCTTGTTAGTATGTTAGCGAACTAAAGGAAATGTGAGGTGCACAAAATGACAAGACCATTCGTATTTGAAAAACCGCTCGGTATGCGTGATACGCTACCGATCCTATATGATTTGAAAACAAGCATTCGTGAAAAGATTCAGCGTGTAACAGAGGGATGGGGCTATCGTTTTATGAACACCCCTACGCTAGAATACTATGAAACGGTTGGCGAAGCTTCTGCCATTCTTGATCAACAGCTTTTTAAACTGCTTGACCAGCGCGGCAATACGCTCGTGTTAAGGCCTGACATGACCGCACCAATTGCTCGTGTCGCAGCATCAAGTCTTAAAAATGAGCCATTTCCACTCCGTCTTGCCTATGATTCCAATGTGTTTCGGGCACAAGAAGACGAAGGTGGAAAGCCAGCTGAATTTGAACAAATTGGTGTCGAGTTAATTGGAGATCGGACAACAAGTGCTGATGCGGAAGTGATCGCATTAATGGCTGCTGTTTTAGAAGAAGCAGGACTTGAAGATTTTCAGATCGCTATTGGGCACGTTGGTTTTATTCAAGAACTGTTTCTATCAATCGTTGGAAATGAAGAACGCGCGGCTGTCCTTCGCCGTTATTTATATGAGAAAAATTACGTCGGCTACCGTCAACATGTTCGGGAAATGCCGCTATCGACAATTGATCAAAAAAGATTAATGCAATTACTAACGCTTCGCGGTGATGGATCAAAATTAGAAGAAGCGATTGAACTTCTCCCAAATGAAGCTGGTGAACGAGTTCTAAATGAACTTCGCACATTATTACATACGCTCAAGGCTTATGGCGTAGCAGATCAAGTGAAATTCGATTTTACACTTGTGAGTCATATGAGTTACTACACAGGCGTTGTATTCGAAGGTTATGCGAACAACCTTGGTGTTCCTCTAAGTAATGGAGGACGTTATGATGAGTTGCTCGAGCGCTTTGATCGTCCTGCGCAGGCAACAGGTTTTGGTATTCGCCTTGATCACCTTGCAGAAGCGCTTGGCGTAACGGATCATGAGCGCTTGCCAAATGCCATTATCTTCAGTCCTGAACGAAGGGAAGAAGCCATTCAACAGGCGTCCGAACGCCGAGCGAATGGTGAGAAAGTGGTTGTGCAGGAGTTAAGCGGTGTAACGAATCTTGATGCTTACTCTGAGCGTTTTGAGGACGTAACCTATTTAATCGGTAAAAACGGAAAGGGGATGTAGTGATGCTAACGATGGCCATGCCGAAAGGGCGTATTTTTGAAGAAGCGGTTGAATTGCTTCGAAATGCAGGTTATCAACTTCCCCCTGAGTTTGATGATTCACGGAAGTTAATTATCGATATAGAAGAAGAAAATCTTCGTTTTATCTTAGCGAAACCAATGGATGTTCCAACTTATGTGGAACACGGCGTCGCTGACGTCGGGATCGCTGGGAAAGATGTGATGCTTGAAGAAGAACGGAATGTGTATGAAGTGCTTGATCTGAAAATTAGCGGTTGTTATCTCGCGGTTGCAGGGCTCTCCGATGGTCCTATTAAAGGGGTGGCACCGAAAATCGCAACAAAATATCCGAACGTTGCGTCAAATTACTTCCGGCAGCAGGGAGAGCAAGTTGAAATCATTAAGCTAAACGGTTCGATTGAACTTGCACCACTGATTGGTCTTGCAGATCGCATCGTTGATATTGTTTCAACAGGTCGAACATTAACAGAAAACGGCTTAATGGAAACAGCATTTATTGAGCCGATTACCTCTCGCTTTATTGTGAACCCAGTAAGTTATCGAACGAAAGACGCGATTATCGACGATATGGTCGAACGTCTTTCAGCTGTTGTGGAAGGAGAAAGTTCAGATGAAAATCGTTAACCGGACGGAAGGCATTTCAATTAAGCGATCGATTGAGCAGGGAACAGAAGAGCAGCGTCAGGCTGTTCTTTCGATTCTTTCACAAGTGAAAGAAACTGGTGATCAAGCGGTTAAGGAAAACACAAAGAAATTTGATGGAGCGAATTTAGAAGAACTTCGCGTTTCAGCTGAAGAAATCGAAAAAGCCTATCGCGATTTATCTGATGAACTCATCACGACGATTAGACAGGCCGCAATGAACATTCAGACGTTTCACGAGCGTCAGCGCCGCCAGTCATGGTTTACGACTGCTGAAGACGGCACAATGCTAGGACAGAAAGTGACGCCCCTTGATTCTGTTGGCGTCTATGTTCCGGGTGGAAAAGCTGCCTATCCTTCTTCCGTGCTCATGAACGTCATCCCTGCGATCGCAGCAGGTGTAAAGCGAATTGCGATGGTTACACCGCCTGATGCAGAGGGAAATGTCCCTTCTGGTGTTCTTGTTGCAGCAAATGAAGTAGGCGTCACGGAAATCTTTAAAGTAGGCGGCGCGCAGGCAGTGGCCGCTCTTGCATACGGGACCGAAACAATTGCTCCGGTTGATAAAATTGTCGGGCCGGGTAATATTTTCGTTGCGCTTGCAAAACGAGAAGTGTTTGGCATCGTCGACATCGATATGATCGCTGGTCCAAGTGAAATTGTTGTGCTAGCCGATGAACATGCGAATCCAGCATATGTAGCGGCAGATCTTTTATCACAAGCAGAACACGATGAGCGTGCTAGTGCCGTTCTTGTCACAACATCAGCGACTCTTGCTGAGCGCGTTCAAGAAGAAGTGAAGCAGCAGCTCGTAGAACTTCCGCGTGCTGAAATTGCTGCAACGTCTATTGAGGATTATGGCATGATTTATGTCGTGAATCACCTTGCGGAAGCAGTTGAGGCTGTAAATGAACTTGCGCCTGAGCACCTTGAAATTATGGTTGAAGAACCGATGACGCTACTCGGAAAAATTCGTCACGCGGGAGCGATTTTCCTTGGACCTTATAGCTCTGAACCTGTTGGGGATTATTTTGCTGGACCTAACCACGTGCTCCCAACGAATGGAACGGCACGCTTTTCAAGTCCATTATCAGTAGACGATTTTATTAAAAAATCTAGCGTTATTTCTTATAGTAAAGAAGCATTAAGACAGAACGGTAACAGCATTGTAGCGCTCGCTAAGCTAGAAGGACTTGATGCTCATGCAAAAGCTGTTGAACTTCGATTGGAGGATTTAAAATGAGTGAAGAGAGAAAAAGTTCCATTTCAAGAGAAACCTCTGAAACATCGATTAACCTATCCTTTGGGGTAGACGGAAGCGGAAACAGCGATTTGCAAACTGGCGTTCCGTTCCTTACCCACATGCTTGATTTGTTCACAAAGCATGGCAAGTTTGATTTAGCGATCGCGGCAAATGGTGACACGGAAGTTGATGATCACCACACAACAGAAGATATTGGCATCTGTCTTGGTGAAGCACTAAAACAGGCACTTGGGTCAAAAGAAGGGATTAAGCGATATGGCAATGCGTTTGTGCCGATGGATGATGCACTTGCTCAAGTGGTCGTGGATCTAAGCAACCGACCACACCTTGAATATCGTGTGGAACTTCCATCGAATCGAGTTGGAACGTTCGATACGGAATTGGTGCATGAGTTTTTGTGGAAGCTTGCGATTGAAGCAAGAATGAACTTACATGTGATCGTTCATTACGGACACAATACACACCACATCATAGAAGCCATTTTTAAAGCGCTCGGACGTGCTCTAGATGAGGCAACGCTGATCGATCCCAGAGTAAAAGGTGTGCCATCAACGAAAGGAATGCTTTAAATGATCGGTATTATTGACTACGGGATGGGGAATTTATACAGCGTAAGTAAGGCACTAGAGCGTCTCGGTTATGACTATTTTGTTTCAGAGGATGAGAAGGAGCTCGCCAAAGCGACTGGACTTCTCCTTCCTGGAGTTGGTTCTTTTCGTGATGCGATGGCGATCTTAACGGAAACGGGCTTAAAAGCTTTTATTGAAAAAGAAGTGGAAGCAGGTAAACCGTTACTTGGGATTTGTCTTGGCATGCAGCTTCTTTTTGAAGAAAGTGATGAAAATGGGTATGCGGAAGGCTTTTCTTTTTTACCGGGAACCGTAAAGAAATTTCCTGGTAAGGATGCGTATGGTAATGCCTACAAAGTTCCTCATATGGGGTGGAACAAGCTGGTGATTCATCAGCCTGATTCCTTTTTAATGAATGAGGTTGGAGATGAGCACGTGTATTTTGTGCACTCCTATTATGTAGATACAGATGATCGTGATGTTTTAATTGCAACAGCAGATTATGCTGAGGAAGTTCCGGCTGTTGTTGGTAAAGGGAAGGTGTTTGGCACCCAGTTCCATCCGGAGAAAAGCAGTCATGCCGGTCTTACGATTCTAAAAAACTATGCCCAATACGTAGAAGGGAATGACGCATAAGATGCCAATTACCATTTATCCTGCTATTGATATGAGAGGCGGCAAATGTGTCCGCCTTTTGCAAGGTGATTACGATAAAGAAACGGTTTACGGCGATTCGCCTTTTGATATGGCAAAGCAATTTGCTGATGAAGGAGCCGAGTGGATCCATATGGTTGATCTTGACGGGGCAAGAGAAGGAAAGCGTGTGAATGATCGCCACGTTCTTGAGGTGGCCAACAACTTATCGGCGCGTGTACAAGTTGGGGGAGGAATTCGAACGGAAGAAGACGTTGCCTATTACCTTGAAAATGGTGTTGATCGGATTATCCTTGGTAGCAGTGCCATATCTGATCCGGATTTTGTGAAAAGAATGCTCACGAAATATAAAGAAAAAATTGCGATCGGAATCGATGCAAGAGACGGCTATGTGGCTGTTGAAGGCTGGCTAAAAACATCTGAAATTAAAGCAGTGGATCTCGGAAAAGAGCTTGCTGAGCATGGCGCAGAGGTATTTATTTTTACGGATATTTCAAAAGACGGAACGCTATCAGGTCCAAACGTAGAAGCAATTGCTGAACTTGGTGAGGCTACAGGAAAAGACGTGATTGCTTCTGGTGGAATCAGCAAACTTGATGATGTGAAAAGCCTTGAACAAAGAAGTGACTCGATTAGCGGTGCAATTATCGGAAAAGCTCTCTACACAAATCAATTTACTTTAAAACAAGCGCTGGAGGTCTAGCGATGCTGACGAAACGAATTATCCCGTGTCTGGATGTAAAAGACGGCCGTGTTGTGAAAGGCATTCAGTTTGTAGGGCTTAGAGATGCCGGTGATCCCGTTGAATTAGCGAGAGTGTACGATGAAGAAGGCGCAGACGAGCTTGTTTTTTTAGACATCTCTGCTTCTCATGAAGGAAGAGAAACGATGGTCGACGTGGTTAGACAGGTGGCAGCGGAACTTGCTATTCCTTTTACCGTCGGGGGTGGTATTAATAAGCTTGAAGATATGAAGCGTGTGCTTCGCGCCGGAGCTGATAAAGTGTCGATGAATACTGCCGCTGTTCTACGACCGGAATTGATTCGTGAAGGCGCTGATTATTTTGGAACACAGTGTATGGTCGTTGCGATTGATGCGAAGTGGGAAGAAGATACAAATTCATGGCGTGTTTATACGCACGGCGGTCGCACAGAAACGGAATGGGATGCTGTTGAGTGGGCAATCAAAGCTCAGGAAATGGGTGCTGGCGAAATTCTATTAACAAGTATGAATGCGGACGGAAGTAAAGATGGGTTTGATCTTCCTCTAACGAAAGCGATTGGCGAAGCTGTCTCCATTCCTGTCATTGCATCAGGAGGGGCAGGGTCTTCTGAAGACTTTCTCGAAGTCTTCCAAAATGCTTCAGCAGATGCTGCGCTTGCCGCATCGATCTTCCACTATAAAGAAACCTCACTATCACATGTGAAAGATTACTTAAAACAAAACGGGGTGGCGATTCGATGAATACCGACATGATTCAATTTGATGAAAAAGGCCTTGTGCCAGCGATTGTACAGGATGCAGCGAGTAAAGAAGTGTTAACACTAGCTTATATGAACAAAGAGTCTCTAACGAAAACAATTGAAACAAAGGAAACCTGGTTCTATAGTCGTTCACGCGAAGAGCTCTGGCATAAGGGAGAGACTTCAGGCAATACGCAGACCGTTCTTGATCTTCGCTATGACTGTGATCAAGACGCAGTTCTTTTGCTTGTAAATCCCGAGGGACCGGCCTGTCATAAAGGGACTTACTCTTGTTTCAGTGATTCTTTACTTTCAGAAGAACTAAAGCCAAATGCGGATCGTTTCGCAATTCTGAATACGCTTGAACAAATCATTGCTAAAAGAGAAGCAGAGCGTCCTGAGGGAGCTTATACTACGTACCTCTTCCAGGAGGGCGTTGATAAGATTCTGAAGAAGGTCGGCGAAGAAGCTTCTGAAGTCATCATTGCAGCCAAAAATCGTGACCACCAAGAACTTACGTGGGAATCAGCAGATCTGCTTTTCCACTTAATGGTGCTTTTAAGAGAGCAGGAGTGCGCGCTTGATGACGTTCTTCAAGTTCTTAACGAACGACACGCTTCGAAATAATATTGAAACTTTTTTCTTTCCAGCTCGTAAATAAGAGTAAATTCAATGATGAGAAATGGAGAGAAGTAGCATGTTTGTAGGATTTATGTTTATTGGACTTGCTATTGGATTATTCCTTGGTCAGCCTGGACCTGGTGTTCTTCTTGGTATGGGTGTCGGCTTTATTGCACAGAAACTGGCAAAACACAGAAAAGATATGTGGAAATAAAAACGAGCCGATGAGCTCGTTTTTATTTTGCGGCAGATCAAAACGATTCAAAGAGCGCATATGAGCATTTAGCCAGTTTTTTCTACTTATTTTCTTTTACGATTGGAAGTAGATGTATGTTATACTTTTGAACGGATATGACTGGTAATAGCATTATTCGAAGCAAAATTATTGGGGGGAAACATGAGGAAAGAACTTCATGCTTCTTCGGAAATGAAAGGCCGACTGATTCCGTTCGTTCAGGACGGAGATTATTTTTATAAAAAGGCTATGAGAGCCTATCAGCAACGGAATTTGGATAAAGCAAGACAGCATCTTGAACGTGCGGTTAAACTTGTCCCCGAAGAAGTCGATTATATATGTCAACTAGCAGCGGTCCTGTCGGAATTAGGCGAATATGAAGCATCAAATGAGTGGCTGAAATTTGTACTTGACGATCTTGATCCTGAATACTATGATTGCTACTTTTTCCTTGCGAACAACTTTGCACATATGGGTCTGTTTAAACAAACGGAAGAGCATGCACGAACTTACCTTGAGCATGAGCCAGAAGGTGAGTTTATGGAAGATGCCGAAGAGTTAGTCGATCTGATCTTGTTCGAGCAATCCGAAAATATACCTCAGGAAATTGGGGAAGAAGAGCAGTTGATTCAAGAACATGAAGCCGCTCGTAAAGCGATTGAAACAGGGAATTTTCTTGAAGCGATTGATTTACTCGAGCGAATGACAGACGTTTATCCGGAATTTTGGCCGGCATACAATAACCTTGCGCTCGCTTATTTTTATAGTGAGCAATACGAGGAAGCCGTCGAAGTGCTCGATGACGTTTTAACAAAAAACGAAGGAAACCTAAATGCGGTTTGTAACTTAACGCTTTTCTATGATTTCCTTGGACAACATGTTAAACGTGATGTGATGCTCGAAAGACTGAAAAATGTCTATCCGATTCATCCAGATCATTCTTATAAATTAGGAAGCACGTTTGGGTTTTTAGGTGAACATGAACTTGCTTTTCACTGGCTTCGTAAAGTGGAGAATACAAGACATGTGTGGGACGTGCCCTTCTATCACTGGATCGCTGTTTCAGCGTTTCAACTTGATCGCCCTGATCTTGCAAAACGCTACTGGAAGAAGATTCAACATGTGGATGCGACGAACGAAATGGCGGAGCGATATCTTACAGAGCTAGAAGCCGGTACGCTTCTGAAACACCAGGTTAGCTATCGATCGCAAATGCCACAAGAAGATGAGAAGCATGATGGAAAACATGATTATCATGCTAGAATGACACATCTCATGCTTCTCTATACAAGGCGCGATCCGGAAAGTGCTTCGATTTTACAAACGTATTGTAAACGCAAAGATGAACCCCTTCTTGTGAAGGAGCTTTCGGCGTATATTGCCATTACACTTTCTGACGAGCCTGTTCAAATCGTTCATGGAGAAAAAGCGTATACTGTACGAACGCAGAGCGATTTTCCTGAATACGTACGATCAGGTATGCGCATTATCGCTGAGCTCGAACAGGCTGATATTAGTGACTCAGATTTACATGAGCTAATTGCGATGATCTGGTTACCTTGTTATGTTAAACTTTCAAGTAGTAGCAATGCCTTTCAAAACGTGAAAGCAACGGCTGCTGCGATGTTTTACATGTGGCATAAAGTAAAACAAACCAATGTCACTCAAATCGAAGTTGCCAATGCATTTAATGTCTCTGGATCGACTGTCTATGCGTATCGTAAAAAATTAACGCACTTACTTGAGACAAAGGACGTTTGAGCAGACTGGTAGACTTTTGGCAAACAATCAGCTATCATTCTAAATAAGAAATATTATTTTTTGATAATCAATATAATCTAATGATAGAAACGTGAAGGAAGTGAAGCAGATGAGTGAAAAAATATATGATGTCATTATTGTCGGTGCCGGACCTGCAGGTATGACTGCAGCTGTATACACTTCTCGTGCTAATCTCGACGTTCTGATGATTGAACGCGGGATTCCGGGCGGACAAATGGCTAACACAGAAGACGTAGAAAACTATCCAGGTTTTGATAGCATTCTAGGTCCAGATCTTTCTACGAAAATGTTTGAGCACGCAAAGAAATTTGGCGCTCAATATCAATATGGTGATGTAAAAGAAATTCGTGATAATGGTGACTATAAGACAGTCGTATCTGGGAACCAGGAATTTCATGCAAAAGCGATTATTGTTACAAGTGGTGCAGAATATAAGAAAATTGGTGTTCCTGGAGAGGCAGAATACAGTGGCCGCGGAGTATCCTATTGTGCGGTTTGTGACGGAGCTTTCTTTAAGAACAAAGAGCTTGTCGTAGTAGGTGGTGGCGATTCAGCTGTTGAAGAAGGCGTGTATCTCACACGATTTGCTTCAAAAGTAACGATCGTACACAGACGCGATCAGCTAAGAGCACAGAAAATTCTTCAACAGCGTGCGTTTGATAACGAGAAAATTGATTTTATCTGGAATCATACTGTAAAAGAGATTCTTGGTGAAAATGGCAAAGTGAATAAAACGCTACTTGTTAACACGGTAACTGGTGAAGAGCGTGAATTCAGCGCGGATGGTGTCTTTATTTACATCGGTATGCTTCCGTTAAACCAAGCCGTTAGCGGTCTTGATATTACAAACGAAGAAGGCTATATCGTGACAGATGAAAACATGGCGACGAAGGTTCCTGGTATCTATGCAGCAGGTGACATTCGTGACAAAATGCTTCGTCAAATTGTAACGGCTACTGGTGATGGGAGTATTGCCGCCCAGTCAGTTCAACACTACATTGAATCGCTAGAAGATGCCGGGAAAGAAGCGCTTGTCTAAATCAAAAAAACAGAGGGGGCCCTCTGTTTTTTTTGATGTAAGGGGGTCACGGCGTGTGGCGCTTCGACAGCCTTCGAGCGGTCTCGGGTGGTGCCTGTCACCACGTCATTCGCTTTTAACTTGGCTGTAACAGCGGTGAAACAAAAATGGGGTACACTAGTAGTAGATTTAACCCCCTTTAAATAGAATCACTTTGTTGCACGGGCATAACGCTCCGTGCTCTTTTTTTTGCCAGGAGTAGAAGAATCTTCACAGCTTATCCAAACCGCTCTCATTGTTCATGATCATCAATCATAGTATACTATGGATAGAAAATCTTGAAGTCTGTGCTTCTTTCAGACTTTCGTATACTAATAGGAAGATTGAATTGAGGTGACAAATGTGCAACGTGTAACAAACTGTATTTTAAACGACGAAGCAAATGATCGCGTACTCTTGCTACAGAAACCGCGGCGCGGATGGTGGGTTGCACCTGGTGGAAAAATGGAATCGGAAGAATCAATTCGTGATTCAGTGATTCGTGAGTTTCGCGAAGAGACAGGGGTTTATTTAAAGAACCCCAAACTAAAAGGTATTTTCACATTCATTATTAAAGAAAATGAAGTAACAAAATCCGAATGGATGATGTTTACGTTTCTTGCAACGGAATACGATGGGGAACCTGTTGAGAAGTCAGAAGAAGGAAAAGTATCTTGGGTGAAAACAGATGATGTAAGTGAACTTCCGATGGCTCCTGGAGATTATCATATTCTTGATTATATGATGAAGGGGCATGGTATTATCTATGGCACATTCACCTATACTCCTGATTTCAAACTGCTTTCTTATCGATTAGACCCGTCTTAATGAGAGACCAATAAGAGAAATTGAGAAACGGAGTGGGGAAAATGACCGATTCAATCGATAAGCGCATTCATATGGTCATTATTACAGGAATGAGTGGTGCGGGTAAAACGGTTGCGATGCAGTGCTTTGAAGATATTGGTTATTTCTGTATCGATAACCTGCCGCCAGCCCTTTTACCAAAGTTCGTTGAAATGGTAGACGGATCGGAAGGGAAATTAAATAAGGTCGCGCTTGTGATGGACTTACGTAGCGGAGACTTCTTTGATCATCTTGTGGAAGCAGTTGATCATTTGGATTCTCATGATGGACTGGATGCAGAAGTGCTCTTCCTTGATTCAAAAGACGCAACGCTTGTCAGACGATATAAGGAAACAAGACGTTCCCATCCGCTTGCGCCAGAAGGCTTGCCACTTGAAGGGATCAAGAAAGAACGTGAGATGCTTGAAGAACTAAAAGGGCGCGCACAGCAAATCATTGATACGAGCGATATTAAACCCGTTCAGCTTCGGGAAAAAATCATGGATCGTTTTTCAAACAATGAAAAAGAAAACTTCGGCGTAAATGTCATGTCATTTGGCTTTAAATACGGGATTCCAATTGATGCTGATCTTGTTTTTGACATTCGCTTTCTTCCAAACCCTCACTATGTGGAGCATTTGCGTCCAAAAACAGGTGTAGAGGAAGAAGTCGCGAACTATGTATTTAAGTGGAAGGAAACACAAATCTTTCTCGAGAAGTTAATCGATATGCTTGCCTATATGCTTCCTCAATATAAAAGAGAGGGGAAAAGCCAGCTTGTTATTGGCATAGGCTGTACGGGCGGAAAGCATCGTTCGGTTGCATTTGCAGAACACATCGGTCATCATTTTGAATCAGAGTATCGAACAAATATTACGCATCGGGATATTGAAAAAGGGAAGGGTCACAAATAATATGAATGACACTAATCTGCCAAAGGCTGTCGTCATTGGCGGAGGAACAGGCCTATCGGTACTTCTACGTGGACTTAAGAAGTTTCCTGTCGACATCACTGCCATTGTAACAGTAGCGGACGACGGAGGAAGTTCAGGTCGATTGCGAGACGAGTTTGATATTCCTCCTCCAGGCGACGTCCGAAATGTCATTACAGCACTATCTGAAGTGGAACCTTTACTAGAAGGATTAATGCAGCATCGCTTTAAAAACGGGAATGGTCTATCGGGTCATTCGCTTGGCAACTTGATGCTTGCTGCTATGACGGATATCACGGGTGACTTTGTGAAAGGTGTAAGAGAGATGTGTCGTGTTCTGAATGTGAGGGGAGAAGTCCTCCCGGCATCAAATCAAAGCATCGTCTTACACGCGGAAATGCGTGATGGAACGTTTGTCAAAGGTGAATCACAAATTCCAAAGGTCAACAAAACGATTAAGCGTGTGTTTCTTTCGCCACCTGGGATTAAAGCATTACCGGAGTCAATCCAGGCCATTCGAGAAGCTGATTTGATTGTGCTTGGCCCAGGTAGCTTGTATACAAGTATTCTACCGAATCTACTTGTTCCGGGGATTGCGAAAGAAATTCAGCAGGCAAAAGCAAGAAAAGTATATGTTTGTAATGTTATGACGCAGTTAGGTGAAACTGAAAATTATACGGCGAGTGACCACGTGCAGGCACTCATTGATCACATTGGCTATAAACTTATGGATACGATTATTGTAAATGAAGAAATGATTCCCTCTTTTTATGAAAAACGTTATGCACAAGAACGAGCAGAGGTTGTGCAATATGACGAAAATCGTCTGAAGAGCTTTGGTTTTCATGTAATCAGTGATAAAATTATCCAATACGATGAGAAATACGTACGCCATGATGCAAAAAAAATATCATCGATTCTTTTATCGTTAATAGACGATAAAAAATCATGATGGGTCAGTGGGGCCCCTGCATGAAAAAGGGGGGATGGCAATGTCATTTGCTGCTGATACAAAGAAAGAATTAACGCAGTTAGAAAGTAAGCCTTGTTGTGCAAGATCAGAGCTAGCAGCACTTATACGAATGAACGGATCGATTTCGTTTGGTAACAGACAGTTGATCTTAAACATTCCGACCGAACATGCTGCCATTGCAAGAAGGATTTATACGCTTATTAAGCGGATTTACAATTATGATGTTGAATTGCTTGTTCGTAAGAAAATGAGATTGAAGAAAAACAATGTCTACATTGTTCGAGTCTCAGCAAAAGCAAGAGAGCTTCTTGAAGATCTCGGTATTATGGATAACGCATTTACATTTACGAGAACGATTTCGAACGATTTTACGAAAAAGGCCTGTTGCAAACGCTCTTACCTAAGAGGCGCATTTCTTGCAGGTGGTTCCATTAATCACCCTGAAACCTCGTATCATCTTGAGATCTTTTCCATGTATGAAGAGCATACAGAGTCACTCTGTAACTTGATGAATGAATTTGGGTTAAATGCAAAGATGCTCGAGCGAAAAAAAGGCTATATTGTTTATATTAAAGAAGGCGAAAAGATTACGGAGTTTTTAAGCGTAGTCGGCGCCCATCAGGCATTGCTTTATTTTGAAGATGTTCGCATCATGAAAGATATGCGAAATTCTGTGAATCGGATTGTGAACTGTGAAACAGCCAACCTGAATAAAACAGTTGGCGCTGCTTTTCGTCAGGTCGAGAATATCCGCTTCATTCAAAAAGAAGTGGGACTTGAAATTCTTCCAGATAAATTAAGGGAGATTGCAGAACTTCGGGTGAAGCACCAGGATGTGACGTTAAAAGAACTTGGTGAGATGGTTACAGGTGGAGCAATTAGCAAATCCGGAATCAATCATAGATTGAGAAAAATTGACCAAATAGCTGACAAACTACGTGATGGTAAACCAATTTCATAGGTTATTCAAAAAAACACACAGCGAAATGGTGGGAGATCGCTTTTTTCGCTAGAAGCAGAGTAAAGAAAAACAATCATTCCCTTGCATGGGGAATGACGTTTTTCTAAATTTTTCACAGTCTGAGATAGCGCTTACTTAGGTTTGTGGTAAGAAAACGAAGGTCTGCTGACACCTGTTTTTAGCACGTGCTAAACAAACGTCCTCGATCCGTTTTTCTTATCAGCAGTTATCAATAAGGGAGGAATGAACAAGTGGTTCAAAAAGAAGTTGTTGTGACATTAGAAACAGGATTACAAGCTCGACCTGCGGCTCTTTTCGTGCAGGAAGCCAACCGATTTAATTCAGATATTTTCCTTGAAAAAGATGGTAAAAAAGTAAATGCCAAAAGTATTATGGGGATTATGAGCCTAGCGGTTGGGACAGGAGCTTCCGTTATTTTAACTGTTGATGGTAATGACGAAGAGGATGCCATCTCTTCTCTCATTGATTTTGTACAAAAAGACTAAAAAAACGAAGGTCAACCGCTTAGAGCGGTAGCCTTCGTTTTTTTTATGGGGACATCCGTTTTCCATAAAAAAAGAGCCTTCTCTGATTATTAATCAGGGAAGGCTCTGTTAAAGCTATGCTTTCTTTTCCATAACTTCGTCAATTAAGCCGTACTCTTTTGCTTCTGTTGCTTCCATGAAGCGGTCACGATCTGTGTCGCGATCAATTGTTTCAAGAGGTTGACCTGTGCGTTCAGAAAGAATTTTATTCAGCTTTTCGCGCATTTGGATGATGCGTTTCGCGTGAATTTCAATGTCAGAAGCCTGACCTTGAGTACCACCAAGCGGTTGGTGAATCATAACTTCACTATTTGGTAGCGCATAGCGTTTACCAGGTTCGCCAGCTGCGAGAAGGAAGGCACCCATTGAAGCTGCCATACCGATGCAGATTGTGGATACTTTTGGCTTAATGAATTGCATTGTATCGTAAATTGCCATACCTGCTGTAATGGAACCACCAGGGCTATTAATGTAAAGTGAGATATCTTTATCAGGATCTTCTGCAGCAAGGAAAAGAAGCTGAGCAACGACTGCGTTTGAAACGTTGTCGTCAATTGCTGTTCCTAGCATAATGATACGGTCCTTAAGAAGACGAGAATAAATATCGTACGCTCTTTCACCGCGGTTTGTTTGTTCAATTACCGTTGGAATTAAAACCATTTAAAATTCCTCCTTTATTATAATGGAATATGTAGTTGCTGTACGTTCATCATACCTAAAAGGTCAATATAGGTCAAATAAAGTGATGTATGATTTTCAAAAAGATGAAGAAGGGGTCGTTCCTCCTTCTCTACCTACATCCATTTTCCCCGCCTTTCCTTATTTTAAACAAATCGAGTGCTCCTTTTTTTGAGGCGATCATCTGCTAAGAAATAGGTTAAGATCCGTCTCTCTACCTGGTTTCGTATTTGAATCGAGGAGTAGCGATAGGTTTGATTGTACCCCCGACAGAAGACTTTACAAATCACAACATCTTCTTTTGTTTCTTCAATATAGACACGAATTCCTTTTTCGTGAAGCAAGGCTTTAGCCCATTTTAAATCAGTGGACGCAAGCATCATAGATGATCGAATCAGTTCCAAATAAGGGCGCGAAAGCTTCATTCTAGATTGTTTTACCCACGTTGTATCCATCTCCAGCACTCTTTTTACGTAAGGAAGTAAGAGGTAATGTCTTAACGCCTTCGTTTCTTCTTTACTTAATTGGAACACGATCGTCACCGCCTAACAGAACGTATGTTTGGTTTCACTTTACTATGAGACAATTGAGACGTCAAGAACTTTGAAAAAGCATCAATCAAAGCGAAGAACGGCTAGTAGCTTCAGGAGAAAATGACCTTGCAAAAAAAGGGGGGATCACGTATAATAATGTTTGCGCTAATAAAGCGCGCCCGTAGCTCAGTTGGATAGAGCGGTGGTTTCCGGTACCGCGTCAGTCGGGGGTTCGAATCCCTCCGGGCGCACCAAATACATTATTCCAATCCCTTTCGCTTATGCGAGAGGGATTTTTGCTGTTCTCTTCTAGCTATATGATGTACGCCACTCTTGAAAACAATAAAGGTTTATACGAGAAGTAGAATTTGTATTTGAAATTCTAACGCCTTCTCTCTTTTTGGTTACTCACATAGCCCTAAATGAAAAAAAGAGTGGAACTCGTCCACTCTTTTTGCTATCAGTCGTGCCTTCTAACAATCTTGATCATCATCATATCTTTTGCTGCCTGCTCCACTCATCGTGTGTTTGAAGCCTGAGTGCATTCCTGTAGCGCATAGTCCAAGCCATAATCCGATAAAGAAGGCTTTCTTAAAATCTTCCGGTTCGACGTAAATATGACTCATCACAATCCCTATGATAATGGAAAGGATGGGTAAGAACCTTACCGGAAAACCAAACACCTTGAAGAGGTGTACTACTCCAATGATGACTGGAAGCAAAGCAATGCCATATACAGCTAAATCCATGGTATTTGCCTCCTTTTTTCTCTCTATGTAACAGTTTATGTTGAAATTTGACTGAAGGACGGGCTTTTCCATCAATTTTCATAAAAATGGTGTCAAGAACCGTCTTAAAAAAACAGAAAATTCTGCTCATTTTCATTTTTTCATACCATAAGATGAAACGATATAGTATGATGAAGGTGGAGGGATTGCGATGGAATTAGGATTGATACAAAAGCAGACAACGAAACTAGTCATGACAACCCAGTTGCATCAAGCGATTTCGATACTCCAATATTCTACAGCTGAATTACTGGAGTACGTGAAAGAGCAGGCTCTTGAAAATCCACTCATTGAATTACAGTCACCATCCTGGGACGGAGGCATTCGTTCTTCTAAACGCTCTTATGATAGTGACATGAGACAAGATCCGATCGAATATGCGGAAACAAAGAAAAGTCTACATGATGAACTGCACGAGCAGTTAAGGTGTATAAGCCTCCCCGATAAAATGACCGGCATTGTCGATTACTTAATTGATAACATCGATGAAAGTGGTTATTTACGGATAAATGAGTCAGAAGTGATGGCTTATTTGGGCGTAGATCAGTTTGAGTTAACGGAAGCGATTCGACAAGTACAGTTACTGGACCCTCCTGGTATTGGGGCTCGCTCATTGTCGGAATGTCTTTTTTTACAGATAAACGAGCGAGGGGCAGTTTTTGAGCTTGCTCGCGCACTTGTATCACAGAATTTGAAAGCGTTAGCAGAAAAGAAATATCGAGTGCTTTCAAAACAATACAATGTCTCAGTTGAACAAATTCAGCAGGCGGCTGATTTAGTAGCAGACCTTGATCCGCGACCAGGATCAAAGTGGGTTGTAGAAAAACCTACTTACATCGTTCCAGATGTGATGATTATTGAGAAAAATGGTCGGTTTACCGTTACGTTACTTGACGATGATTTACCAGCGATGAAAGTGAGTAACATGTATCGATCGTTTAAACATAACGAGGCGGCCGAGTACTTAAAAAACAAATATCAGCAAGTAAGCTGGTTAATGAAAAGCATTGAACAGAGGAAACAGACGTTAAGGGCGATTATGGGGGTTGTAATTGTTCATCAGCAGAGGTTTTTAAGAAACGGAATGAGTGAGCTTGTGCCTATTACGTTAAAGGAAGTAGCGAATGAAGCTCAAGTTCATGAGTCGACAGTAAGTCGGGCCATTAAAAGTAAATACGTTCAAACGCCACATGGTTTGTTTCCATTAAAAGATTTATTCACTTCAAAACTAGCGAGCGAATCCGAGGAAGGGGCTTCTTCTTCTAGTGTGAAGCTCTTTATCAAAGAACTTGTGGATAATGAGAATAAACTTAAGCCGTTATCTGATCAAAAAATTGTTGAAGCTCTTCACATTCAGCGAGGAATTGATGTGTCAAGACGAACAATTGCGAAATACCGAGATGAATTAAAGATCTTAAGTTCATCAAAGCGAAAGCGATTCGCGTAACAGCTGCCGGGTAGGCGGCTCTTTTTTTGCATTCAACTACCTTATTCAGTAAACTTGAAAATTGTAAGAGGGGAGGTTTAACACGTGAGAAAATCGGTTATTTTATATTCGAAAGCGACATGTCCACTTTGTGATGAGGCGGCTCACCTTCTCGAAGAGCTTCAGAAAGAATTATCCTTTTCAATCCAGACGATTGATATTTATAGCGATGAGGAACTTTTAGAAAAGTTCATGTTAATGATTCCGGTCGTTGAAATCGATGGGGAGATCGTGGATTATGGTCGAATTTCAAAAAAATCGCTAAGAAAACGCTTACTTTAAAATTTCAGTATAACATAGTTGCCCATGCTTTTGGCAACTGCTACAATGAAAAATGTAAGAAGTTCTTTTTGATCCAGGTGGGACTGAAAATGTCTAAGCGGGACATAATACGTCTCAGGAGAAAAAGAACGACAGGGGAGACGAACTATGCGCTCATTATTATCACTTCAACAAAAATTATTGCCGGACATGCTGGAAGTTATGAATAAGCGCTATCGGGTATTGAGACAATTAAGACTAATGCAGCCTATTGGCCGCCGAAGTCTTGCGAACAGTCTGGATATAACGGAGCGGGTTCTTCGAAGTGAAGTCACGTTCTTGAAAGATCAGGGGCTACTACATATGTCTGTACAAGGTATGCACCTGACAGAAGAAGGCGAACAGCTTCTATTAGAACTTGAACCGGTAATGAATGAAGTGTCCGGTCTTGATAATCTCGAAAAACGCCTGAAAGATAAACTTGGCATACCGGAAGTATTTATTGTCCCTGGTGATAGTGATGATATTCCCTGGGTAAAGAAAGAAATGGGTAGAGCCGCTGTGGGACGCTTGAAAAAGTTTCAGCTAAAAGATAGAGTGATTGCTGTGACTGGCGGTACCACACTCGCAGGTGTAGCCGATATGATGATTCCTTCTTCAGATATGGAAGGAACGCTGTTTGTTCCGGCCCGAGGGGGTCTCGGTGAACAGGTTGAAAATCAGGCGAACACGATATGTGCGAAGATGGCGAGAAAAGCCCATACCGACTATCGTTTGCTACATGTTCCAGATCAGCTAAGTGAAGAAGCGTACCAATCTCTTATAGAAGAACCTGGCGTGAAAGATATCCTTGAGATAATTAAGTCAGCCGGTATTGTGGTTCATGGGATTGGGGAAGCTAGAACGATGGCACAAAGGCGTAAGTCTACGCTTGATGTGGTTGAAAAAATCGAGCGAGAACATGCTGTTGCTGAAGCGTTTGGTTACTACTTCAATCAGTCAGGAGAAGTCGTTCACAAAGTGAAGACAATCGGACTGCAGCTCGAAGATTTAGAACGTAGCGAATTAGTTATTGCGGTAGCCGGCGGCCGTTCGAAAGCAAAAGCCATCGAAGCCTATCTTAAGACAGGGATTCAAAGTATCCTTGTCACTGATGAAGGCGCCGCTAAAGCGTTATTAGAGGGAGATTCCCTTTATTAAATAAAACACACCTCGGGAAACGAGGAAATTCAAGGAGGAACTACACAATGGCAACAAAAGTAGGTATTAACGGTTTTGGACGTATTGGACGTAACGTATTCCGTGCAGCATTAAACAACCCTGGTGTTGATGTTGTAGCTGTAAACGATCTTACAGATGCAAACATGCTTGCACATCTTCTTAAATACGATTCCGTACATGGAGAACTTAATGTTGAAGTTGAAGTTAACGGTGAGAACCTTGTAGTTAACGGAACTGAAATCAAAGTTCTTTCTGAGCGCGACCCAGCACAACTTGGATGGGGAGATCTTGGTGTTGAAGTGGTAATCGAATCCACTGGCCGTTTCACAAACCGTGACGATGCTGCGAAGCACCTTGAAGCAGGAGCTAAGAAAGTTGTCATCTCCGCACCAGCTAAAGACGAAGACATTACAGTTGTTCTAGGTGTTAACGAAGACAAGTACGATGCAGCTAGCCACCACGTTATCTCTAACGCATCTTGTACAACAAACTGTCTAGCACCAGTAGCTAAAGTATTGAACGACAAGTTCGGTATTAAGCGCGGTCTTATGACAACAACTCACTCTTATACAAACGATCAGCAAATTCTTGACCTTCCACATAAGGACTACCGTCGTGCTCGTGCAGCTGCTGAAAACATCATTCCAACATCTACAGGCGCTGCTAAAGCAGTATCTCTTGTACTTCCAGAGCTTGATGGTAAGTTGAATGGTATGGCTATGCGTGTACCTACACCAAACGTATCAATCGTTGACCTTGTAGCTGAACTTGATCAAGACGTTTCAGTTGACGAAGTAAACGCTGCTCTTAAAGAAGCTGCTGAAGGCGATCTTAAAGGATACCTTGGTTATAGCGACGAGCCACTAGTATCAAAAGATTACAACGGTAACCCGCATTCTTCAATCGTAGATGGTCTTTCTACAATGGGTATCGATGGAAACATGGTTAAAGTTATCTCTTGGTATGACAACGAGTGGGGCTATTCTAACCGTGTTGTAGATCTAGTCGACTACATCGCTGCAAAAGGGCTATAATAAGAATTGTTAATAGAGGAGGAGGAAGTCTTGAGCCTTCCTCCTTTTCCATTGTCTTAACTAACGATATAGCTTTATTTAAAAGGTAACCCTTTTAAAACTTTGTGCAGAGGAGGACATGCGTGATGAACAAAAAATCAATTCGTGACGTTGAATTAAAAGGCAAAAAGGTATTCTGCCGCGTTGATTTCAATGTACCTATGGAAGATGGAAAGGTAACAGATGAAACACGTATTAAAGCAGCACTTCCAACGATCAAGCATTTGTCTGATCAAGGAGCAAAAGTTATTCTTGCAAGTCACCTTGGTCGTCCAAAAGGTGAAGCTGTTGATGAGCTACGTCTTGATCCGGTTGCAGACCGTTTAAGCGACCTTATTGGCAAAACCGTTACTAAAACAGATGCTGTGTATGGTGAAGAAGTAGACCGTGCCATTGCAGATCTCGAAGATGGCGATCTTCTCCTTATTGAGAATGTTCGTTTTGAGGCTGGAGAAGAGAAGAATGATGAAGAACTTGCGAAGAAATTTGCTGCAATGGCAGATCTTTACGTAAATGATGCTTTTGGCGCAGCACACCGTGCTCACGCTTCTACAGAAGGCATTGCTCATCATATTCCTGCTGTAGCTGGTTTTCTTATGGAGAAAGAACTTGAAGTTCTTGGAAGTGCTCTATCAGAACCTTCCCGTCCATTTACAGCAATCATTGGCGGAGCAAAAGTAAAGGACAAAATCGGTGTGATTGATCACCTACTTGATAAAGTAGACAACTTGATCATCGGTGGTGGACTTGCATATACATTCGTCAAAGCACTTGGTCATGAAGTCGGTTTGTCTCTTCTTGAAGAAGATAAAATCGATCTAGCGAAATCATTCATGGATAAGGCAAAAGAAAAAGGCGTTAATTTCTATATGCCACAAGACGTAGTGATTGGCGATGATTTCTCAAATGATGCAAACACGAAAGTGGTAAGCATTGAAGAAATTCCTTCTGACTGGGAAGCACTTGATATCGGACCGAAAACGAGAGAAACGTATAGCAAAGTAATCGCTGACTCTAAACTCGTGATCTGGAACGGACCAATGGGTGTATTCGAGCTTGATATCTATGCAAATGGAACAAAAGCAGTAGCTGAAGCACTAGCGAACGCAAAAGATACGTACTCCGTTATTGGTGGCGGTGACTCTGCTGCAGCGGTTGAGAAATTCAACTACGCTGACCAAATGAGCCACATCTCTACTGGTGGTGGCGCTTCTCTTGAGTTCATGGAAGGCAAAGAACTTCCAGGTGTTGTCGCACTTAACGACAAATAAAATACTTATGTTTTAATCTTATAAAGGGATGGTGAGTGAACATGCGCAAACCAATCATCGCAGGTAACTGGAAGATGAACAAAACACTTACGGAAACAAAGAGCTTTGTTGACGAAGTGAAAGGACTTATTCCTGATGGCAATCGCGTAGATTCCGTTGTCTGTGCTCCTGCTCTTTTCCTTGATTATTTAACGGATGAGCTAGAAGGAACAGCACTTCAAGTTGGTGCTCAAAATATGCACTTTGAAGAAAACGGCGCGTTTACAGGTGAAATTAGCCCTGTAGCTCTTAACGATCTTGGAGTAAGCTATGTGATTCTTGGTCACTCTGAACGTCGTGAGCTATTTGGTGAAACGGACGAAATCGTGAATCAAAAAACTCATGCAGCGTTTAAACATAACCTAACGCCGATCATCTGTGTTGGTGAAACGCTTGAACAACGTGAGAGCGACGTAACAGAAGATATTGTGAAAGCACAAGTTCAAAAAGCAATCGCAGGGTTAACAAATGAACAGGTTGCTCAATCTGTTATCGCATATGAGCCAATCTGGGCAATTGGAACTGGTAAAACAGCGACAAGCGATCAAGCAAACGATGTATGTGCATTTATCCGCGGCGTCCTTAAAGACGAAACGTCTGACGAAACAGCTAATGCGGTCCGTATCCAATATGGCGGCAGTGTGAAACCTGGTAACATTGACGAGCTTATGGGTAAATCCGATATCGATGGTGCTCTAGTTGGCGGCGCTAGCCTTGAGCCAAAATCTTTCCTACAGCTTTTGGAGGCTGGTCAGAATGCCTAAAAAGCCAGAAGCTCTCATTATCTTAGACGGTTTCGGCCTTCGAGATGAGGAAAAAGGAAATGCCGTAGCACATGCAAACAAACCAAACTTTGACCGTTATTGGAACCAATATCCTCACGCAACCCTACAAGCGTGTGGGAAAGCTGTTGGTCTTCCCGACGGACAAATGGGGAACTCTGAAGTGGGCCACTTGAATATCGGTGCAGGACGCATTGTGTATCAAAGCTTAACGAGAGTAAATCTCGCAATCGAAGAAGGCGACTTCTTTGAGAACGAAACATTTTTAGAAGCGATTGACCATGTGAAGAAAAAAGGAACAAGCCTACACTTGTTTGGACTTCTTTCTGACGGTGGAATTCATAGTCACATTAAACATCTTTTCGCTCTTCTTGAACTTGCTGGGAAGCAGGGGTTAGAAGATGTGTACGTTCACGGTTTCCTCGACGGTCGCGATGTTGGCCAACAATCTGCGAAAACCTACATTCAGCAGTTAGAGGATAAAATGGAAGAAGTCGGAGTGGGTCGTCTTGCGACGCTATCTGGCCGTTATTATTCCATGGACCGCGATAAACGTTGGGATCGTGTTGAGAAATCTTACCGTGCCCTGGCATACGGTGAAGGTCCTTCTTATAAAGACCCATATGAAATGATTGATGATAATTACGAAAACGAAATCTATGATGAGTTCGTTCTTCCATCTGTGATGACAGACGAAGACGGTTCACCGATTGCGACGGTAAATGATGAAGATGCAGTCATCTTCTTTAACTTCCGTCCTGACCGAGCAATCCAGATTTCACAAGTTTTCACAAATGATGATTTCCGCGGTTTCGATCGTGGAGAAGAACGTCCGAAAAATCTTCACTTTGTCTCACTGACTCGCTTTAGTGAAACAGTTGGAGGCGACGTTGCTTTCAAACCAACAAACCTTGATAACACGCTTGGAGAAGTACTCGCTCAGCAGGATTACAAGCAACTGCGTATTGCTGAGACTGAGAAGTACCCACACGTTACGTTCTTCTTTAGCGGTGGACGCGAAGAAGAGTTTCCTGGGGAAGAACGCATTCTTATTGACTCTCCGAAGGTTGCAACCTATGATTTGAAACCGGAGATGAGTGCCTATGAAGTGACGGACGCGTTACTGAAAGAACTCGATGCCGATAAGCACGATGCGATTATCTTAAACTTTGCAAATCCAGACATGGTTGGGCATTCCGGAATGCTTGAACCGACAGTCAAAGCGATTGAAGCTGTTGACGAATGTCTTGGAAAGATCGTTGATAAAATCACTGAAAAAGGCGGACATGCCATTATCACCGCTGACCACGGGAACTCGGATGAAGTGACAACGCTTGATGGCGAAGCGATGACGGCTCATACGACGAACCCAGTCCCTGTTATCGTTACAAAAGAAGGTGTAGAGCTTCGCACAGATGGTATTCTTGCGGACCTTTCACCAACACTTCTCGATTTGCTTGGCGGCAAGCAACCGAAAGAAATGACAGGAAAATCATTAATTAAATAACTTATATTTAAAGGAGATGACACGTTATGCCAATCATTACTGACGTTTATGCACGCGAGGTCCTTGACTCCCGCGGCAACCCAACAGTTGAAGTAGAAGTATTTACAGATGCAGGTGTAAAAGCACGTGCAATGGTACCATCTGGTGCATCCACTGGTGAATACGAAGCAGTTGAGCTTCGTGACGGTGACAAAGATCGCTACCTTGGTAAAGGTGTAGAAAAAGCAGTAGCTAACATTAACGAAACAATTGCTCCAGAGCTAGTAGGTATGAGCGTATACGACCAGCTTGGTATCGACCACATGATGATCGACCTTGATGGCACTGACAACAAAGGTAAGCTAGGCGCTAACGCAATTCTTGGCGTATCTATGGCTGTAGCTCGTGCAGCTGCTGAAGAGCTTGAACTTCCACTTTACGTTTATCTTGGTGGATTCAACGCAAAAACTCTTCCAACACCAATGATGAACATTCTTAACGGTGGAGAGCATGCGGATAACAACGTAGACATTCAAGAATTCATGGTTATGCCAGTAGGCGCACCTTCTTTCAAAGAAGCGCTTCGCACTGGTGCTGAAATTTTCCACAGCCTTAAAGGTGTTCTTAAAGAAAAAGGTCTTAACACTTCTGTAGGTGACGAAGGTGGATTCGCTCCTAACCTTGGTTCAAATGAAGAAGCGATCCAAACAATTATCGAAGCAATCGAAAAAGCTGGCTACAAGCCTGGCGAAGAAGTTATGCTTGCTCTTGACGTAGCATCTTCTGAAATCTATAGCGACGGTAAATACAACCTTGCTGGTGAAGGCGTAGTGAAGACTTCTGAAGAGATGATCGAATTCTACAGCGAGCTAGTTGAAAAATACCCAATCATCTCAATCGAAGATGGCCTTGACGAAAACGACTGGGAAGGTTGGGAGAAACTTACTCAAGCTCTTGGTGAGAAAGTTCAGCTTGTTGGTGACGATCTATTCGTTACAAACACAAACAAACTTTCTGAAGGAATTGAGCGTAGCGTAGGTAACTCAATCCTTATCAAAGTGAACCAAATTGGTACACTAACTGAAACATTTGACGCTGTTGAAATGGCGAAGCGCGCTGGTTACACAGCTGTTATCTCTCACCGTTCTGGTGAAACAGAAGATACAACAATCGCTGACATCGCTGTTGCAACAAATGCTGGTCAAATTAAAACAGGCGCACCGTCTCGTACGGACCGCGTTGCTAAATACAACCAGCTTCTTCGTATCGAAGATGAGCTTGAGCACCTTGCAATCTACGGTGGCCGTAAAAGCTTCTACAACTTAGATAAGAAGTAAGTTGAACAAACCCCCGCGTGAAGACGCGGGGGTTTTTAATGGGTTCTTTGATGGAAAAGTATACGAAGATCGGCTCTTTACAAGTTGCCACTTCTTCAAGACTTTTTCTTAAAGTGATTTTGTTTCGAGGACGGGTTTGTATGAAGAGAGCCACACTTCGTAGCTGGTTGTAGCGGAAGGTGCTCGCCTCATGCGGGAAAAGCCAAAACTCTTATCGGAACTACGTCTAGAAAAACAGTCGTTACCGTTCAAGAAGTGTTAACACAATGTTAAGAAGGTATGAGAATGTCCGGTATTACCGAAATAGATTGCTTTTACTGAAAAATTTATGGTAAATTTATAGTATTGGAAAGGCTATAGTCCGGGAGGTGGAATCATGCATCTTGCAGCTACAATTGCATTAGTTATCGTTTCAATCTTACTTATTACTGTCGTCTTGCTTCAGTCAGGTAAAAGCGCTGGATTATCAGGAGCTATTACGGGTGGGGCTGAGCAACTATTCGGAAAGCAGAAGGCCCGCGGTTTTGAAGCGGTTTTAAATAGAGTAACGGTAGTACTTGCCGTATTGTTCTTTGTTCTTTCAATTCTCGTTGCGTATCTTGTGTAACGATTGTGAGAAAGCAGCAGGTGTTGAGTCACTTGCTGCTTTTTTCTTTGTACTTTAAAAATGCTTAACGACTAAAGTATAAGGAAAACTAAGGCATCCGCTAGTACTTGGAGGCAAGCTTTTCAAAGAGGAAGTGAAAAGGAAGTTTTTTGTCGAATGGATCAGGGAAACAAACCATGAGAACGAATTCCTTTTGCCTTCCGACTGAAACAGGTAAAATGCAGATAAAGACCTCATGAGACTGGATATTTCGTTTTTTGTAGGTCAAACTAATAGGTAGATGATTTAGAGGAGGATCACATCATGAAAGTAGTAGCACCAAAGCCATTTACATTTGAGGGAGGCAATCGCGCGGTATTAATGTTACATGGCTTTACTGGCAATTCAGCAGATGTACGAATGATGGGGCGTTATTTACAGGAAAGAGGCTATACGTGCCACGCACCACAGTATGAAGGACATGGCGTTCCACCTGAAGAACTCGTTCATACGGGCCCGAAAGATTGGTGGAAAAACGTCACTGAGGGGTATGAAAAGTTAAAAAGCATGGGTCATGATGAAATTGCGGTTGTCGGCTTATCACTTGGAGGCGTATTTTCTTTAAAGCTCGGTTATACTGTTCCTGTAAAGGGAATCGTGCCCATGTGTGCCCCGATGGATATGAAAGACGAGGAAACCATGTATCAAGGTGTCCTTTCCTATGCGAAAGAATACAAGAAATTTGAACGGAAATCCGCTGAACAAATTGAAGAGGAAATGGAAGCTTTCAAAGAAACGCCGATGAATACACTTGGAGAACTTCGTGACTTGATCTATGATGTGCGCGACAACATTGATATGATTTATGCGCCAACATTTGTCGTACAGGCAAGACATGATGAGATGATTAATACAGAAAGTGCTAACGTGATTCATGATCATGTTGAATCGGATGAAAAGAGCTTGAAATGGTACGAGAATTCTACGCATGCCATTACGCTTGGAAAAGAGAAAGAAGAGCTTCATCAAGACGTCCACGCCTTTCTTGAGGGCCTGGATTGGTCTGAATAATCTATGGACATATTTTACTAGAAGGAAGGTGGAAGACAATGGCAGAAGAACATGAACAAAAGATATTGAGCTTCATGAAGGACGAGGCATATAAGCCGCTAACCGTTCAGGAGCTTGAAGAAGTATTCGGTGTAAAAGATTCAAGCGAATTTAAGGAATTTGTCAAAACATTAAACAGTATGGAAGATGAAGGATTAATTGTTCGCACGAGAAGCAATCGCTATGGTATTCCTGAGAAAATGAACCTTGTGCGCGGAAAGTTACAGGTCCACGCAAAAGGGTTTGCTTTTCTTATTGCAGATAGCGATACTGGCGAAAAAGATGTCTATATCAACCAGGGTGATTTAGAAGGAGCAATGAACGGTGACCGCGTCATTGTAAGACTTCATCAGAAATCTTCTGGCACTCGTCCAGAGGGCACCGTGATACGTATCATCGAGCGTGGTGTGAAACGCACAGTTGGTACATATTCTGATAGCAAGCATTTTGGGTTTGTTATCGCAGATGATAAACGAATTCCACATGACATTTTTATTCCCAAAGGAGCTACTGGCGGTGCAGTAGACGGTCATAAAGTCGTCGTCGAGATCACAAAGTATCCTGAAGGACGTATGAGCGCGGAAGGTCGCATTACCGAAATTCTTGGGCATAAAAACGATCCAGGCGTCGATATTCTGTCCATTATCTATAAACATGAATTGCCGGGTGAGTTCCCTGAAGCTGCGATGGAGCAGGCTCATAAAACACCTGATCAAATTGATGAAAAAGAGATTGAAGGAAGACGCGATCTTCGCGAAGAAACAATTGTCACCATCGATGGGGCAGATGCGAAGGATCTGGATGACGCTGTTAACGTTGTAAAGCTTCCAAACGGTAACTATAAGCTTGGTGTTCACATCGCGGACGTCACGTATTATGTGACGGAAAATTCTCCAATTGATCAGGAAGCCCTTGATCGCGGTACGAGCGTTTATCTTGTCGATCGCGTGATTCCGATGATTCCACACCGCTTATCAAATGGAATATGTAGTTTAAATCCTCAAGTGGATCGCTTAACGATTTCGTGTGAGATGGAAATTACAACACAGGGGGAAGTAGTGAACCATGAGATTTTCCCAAGTGTGATTCGTACAAATGAACGTATGACGTACACTGATGTGCGTAAAATTCTTCAGCGTGAAGACGATGAGGTGTTAGAGCGGTACAAATCTCTCGTTCCATTCTTCGATAGCATGGGAGAACTAGCTGAAATTTTAAGAAAAGGTCGTTTCGAACGAGGTGCGATTGATTTTGATTTTGCAGAAGCGAAAGTGCTCGTTGATGAAGAAGGAACGCCTCAGGAGATTGTTCAAAGAGAACGCTCGGTAGCGGAACGCTTAATTGAAGAATTTATGCTCGTTGCTAACGAAACCGTAGCACAACATTTTCACTTTATGGAAGTTCCGTTCATGTACCGTATTCACGAAGATCCAGATGCAGACAAGCTAAATACGTTTTTTGAATTCATTACGAACTTTGGATACGTTGTACGCGGGAATGCGAATACGGTACACCCTCGAGCGTTGCAAAAGCTTCTTGAGGAAGTGAAGGGTGAGCCGGAAGAAGCAGTGATAAGTAAAGTGATGCTTCGTTCGATGCAACAGGCGAAATACTTTCCTGAAAGTCTTGGTCACTTTGGGTTATCGACAGATTTCTATACGCATTTCACATCACCAATCCGTCGTTATCCTGACTTAATCGTACACCGTTTAATCCGTACGTATCTATTTGAGAAAAAAGTGGATAACCAGACAACATCAAAGTGGGGCGAAGCGCTTGGCGAAATCGCTCAGCACGCTTCCGCAATGGAACGTCGAGCAGTTGATGCTGAACGTGAAACCGATGATCTGAAAAAAGCGGAGTTTATGAAAGATAAAATCGGGGAAGAGTTCGAAGGTGTCATTAGTGGTGTAACAAACTTCGGTTTGTTTGTTGAATTGCCGAACACGATTGAAGGTCTTGTTCATGTCAGTTATTTAACAGATGACTACTACCACTATGATGAAGGTGCTTATGCGATGATCGGGGAACGTACCGGTAACGTGTATCGCATTGGTGATGAAATCGCCATTCGCGTCTTAAATGTCAATATTGATGAGCGAGCAATTGACTTCGAAATAGTAGGGATGAAGCCACCGAAAGAGCGTCGTCGTAGGGAAAGTCCAAAAGTCATTGAAGGCGGAAAGCGCAAGAAGCGTGGAAAGTCCTCAAATAAAACAACGGATGCTGGGAAGAAAAAACGTAAGTTCTCTCCACCAAAGGATGGACAGGGAACGAAAAAGAAACCAAAAAACAAAAAGAAAAAGCGTCGCAATAACAATGCTTAATTAGCTTGATTTTAATCACGGTGGTCAGAGTAAGTCATCTTGACTTATTCTGACCAAATTGATATACTGGAGTTCGACGTTTGAGAGGGGGGACGGTCATGCCAAAAGGTGATGGTGGACTCATTGCACAAAATAAAAAAGCAAGACACGATTATTCCGTTATTGAAACATACGAAGCAGGACTGGTTCTTCAAGGAACTGAAATTAAATCCATCAGGGCAAGACGCGTAAACCTGAAAGACTCTCACGCCATTATCCGTAAGGGAGAAATCTTTCTTCTGAATATGCACATCAATGAATATGAGCAGGGCAATCGTTTTAACCACGATCCAACCCGTACTCGTAAGCTATTGATGAAGCGGAAAGAGATTGATAAGCTCATTGGCCTAACGAAAGAACAGGGCTACACGGTCATTCCACTGAAAGTCTATATTAAGAATGGCTATGCGAAAGTACTTCTTGGCCTTGCGAAGGGTAAGAAAAAGTACGATAAGCGCCAGGATCTTAAAGATAAGACGATGAAGCGTGAAGTCGACAAAGCGTTGAAAGAACGTCAGCGGATATAGTTTCCATTTGAATGGAAGCTGATCTATGTTATAATTAAAATTACCGAAACAACATATGAAGCTTAACTGCTTACCCGTTTTCGGTTCTCATTTTCTTACATGGGGACGTTACGGATTCGACAGGGGTAGGTCGAGCTTAAGTCGCGAGTCGAGTTGGCGAGCTACGTTAAAAACGCCACGCCTATAACTGGCAAAGAAAACAATAACTTCGCACTAGCAGCGTAAGCTGTTTTGCGGTTCCTCCCTCCATCGCCCATGTGGTAGGGTAAGGGACTCAACTTAAGTGGGATACGCCAACAATCCACCGTCTGAGGAAAGTTGGAAGAGATTAACCAGACTAGCTACAAGGAAGCCTGTCGTTAGGCTGAATTGTAGTGAAACGCGAATATAACGACTACACTCGTAGAAGCTTAAGTGCCGATACTTCTGGACGTGGGTTCGACTCCCACCGTCTCCACCAAATACATATTTGGTGGTTTTTTATTTGGAAAAAATTAATTCAGTAAAAAAGCCCAGAGCGGGCTTTTTTTAGCTAATTCACTTTCTCTGTCTCCTTTCCGTGGAGACGTTTTGTAAAAGAGTTAGCTTGAGGTGTAACCGCACCACGACCAAGGGCTTTACCTAATCCAAAGGCAGGCATATTGCCATAAAGGGTTTCATAGTGAGAACTCGAAAGGACGTAAGTTTCATGATAAATGCCGACGGCTGAGTTATTTCCCACTTTTTGATTAAATTGTTTCCAGGCTTTTAAATGAGTCTGCCCATGGGCGTATTGACGCAGATCTTCAGATGAGCGCCAATATTGAAGAAGTAGCGTTGTCCGAAAGCTAAAAAAGTTTTCCATAGAAAGGCAACCTAACTGCTTGTTGAGGCTAAGCTCACGAATCATGCCAGGCATTGCAAGGAAAACGGGAAGCCACTTATGCACAGCCCACCATTGATTGATTCGCATACCTATGAGAAAAACCACAACGTCTTGCCCCTTATCGACCGTGTAGCGTCCGCTAAAGACTTGATTCGCCATTCCTCTTTCCTCCCTGAATTAAGTTTTTGGCATCAAAAGCCCATTCTGAAGCTGCTTGCGTCGTCCGTATCCCATAGTCTAATGTTAGCAACCAAAATTTTGCCTCTTCCTGATCTCCATACGTCCTACGAATCATTTCTTCAATGGCATAATAAGTATTTAAACGTTCCTGCAGTTTATTTTGATATTGCTCCAATTGGTTTAAGGTCGTTTTGTTACTTTGATGATGGCTAAAAAAAAGTTTAAGCAAAAGCTCATTTTTTTCTACGCCAATTTCCTGAATCGGTGTTTCCATCCAATTTCGAAGTGCCTGCCAACCTAATGAAGTTAATTGATATTCCTTTTTATCAGGCTTTCCAGATTCGTTTTGCTCCTGCACTGTAATAAGTTCTTCCTGAAGCAGCGTTTTAAGCGTTGGATAGATTTGACCATAGCTGATTTTCCAAAAATGAGTTAAACTCTCATCCATCATTTTTTTCATGGAGTAACCCGTTTGACAACCGATGGTTAATAATCCAAGAATGGCATATTTCGTATGAATTTGCTTTTCCACCTCTTCACATCCTATATCTTATTGATACATATCATTTAGATACATCATACACGGTTTTGAAGCTTATGGAAAGCATTTGGTTGGAATGTTCTGAAATCTTATTCTGAATTATAAAACAAGCCGCCCATATGGACGGCTTGTTTTATAATTCAATTCGATGCTACTTTCGTTTCTTCTGTAGTTGTTACCTCTAATTCACGCTGGTTGAAGACCTTCTTTGCAATCGTAAGCGCGTTAAGCACTCGAGGAAAGCCGGTATAGGGAATCAGCTGCATAATAGCTTCAACCACTTCTTTTGGTGTTAACCCTGAAGTAAGAGAGGTATTAATATGAAGCTCAAGCTGTGGTTCCGTTCCTTGTGTAATAAGTGAAGAAAGCGTTACGAGTGCACGTTGCTGATTTGTTAAGCCTTCGCGAGAATAAATATCGCCATAGGCAAATTCGATAATATATTTTCCAACGTCTGGAGCGATTTCTTCCAGGTCATCCGAAATTTTTAGATGTGTTGAGATCTCGTCGTTTGATGACAGAGTGTATTCCATTAATTTATCTAGCCCTTGTTTCATGCGATCGTTGTCCATTGTAAAAGCCTCCTGGTGTCTTTCCTATAGTAAGATCACGGTTCCTACTATAACGCTAGAAAGCTTTGGTGTGAAATACCGATTATGAATCAGAACCATTCATAATCGGTATGGCGCTAGATTGACGACGTAATGTAGTTAATGAACGCGCGTGACGCATAAGAAATGTATTTTTCTTTTCTTAAGATAATGCCGAGGTCCCATGGAATTTCCGGATCCACTAGAGGAATGGAAACGACATTCGTCTGATTAATTTTCGTAAGAATGGATCTAGGGAAAAAGGTAATTCCTAAGTTATGACTCACCATATCGCTAATAAAATCCCATTGAGAGCTAACGTAGGAGATATGCGGTTCAAAACCAGCCTGTCGACACTGTTCAATCATCTGGTCATGTAACATGAAGTCTTCACTAAACAGGATGATCCGCTCATTTCGTAAATCGCTGATTGAGACTTCCTTTTTTTCTGTGAATGGATGCGAACTATGTACAAACAGCATTAATTCTTCTTTTTTAAACGGAAGAGTTTCAAATTTTGTTTCATCGACAGGCAAAAGTCCGACAGCAAAATCAAGTTCGCCGTCGAGGATTTTTTGTTGAGCAATGTTGGCACCATGCTCCATTAGTTCAATCGTAATATCAGGATACAGTTCTTGAAATCCCTTTAAAATTTTAGGGAAGTAGAGAGCTCCAATAAGTGGTGGGAGGCCGACTTTGATGTGTCCTTTCTTCAAGTTCATCATGTCATATAAGTGGGAAGAAAGATCGTCAACCATGTTCAGGATTTTTTCACCTTGCAAATAGACGATTTTCCCGGCATCGGTAAGCTCACTTGATCGTGCCGAGCGATCAAGTAACTCAACATCTAACTCAGCTTCTAAGCTTTTGACCATTTTACTTAACGTGGGCTGTGAGATGTAGAGCGAGTGTGAGGCTTTTGTGAAGCTCTTCTGCTTTGCTACTTCAACGAAATAGGCTAGTTGCTTAATATCCATATAGAAGCTCCTGTCTCTATTCCCATCACAATGAGAAATGCATTATGGTTTATTGTAGTCGCAAATCATACGCGAATTCAACCATTGCCAAGGATTCTTGTGCTTTTTTTGATAGATCCGTTACATATGTAAAAAAGCAGGGTATGGATATAGGCAAACAAATTTCTGTTGGAGGTGCTTGTTTTGAGTAAAAAAGTATTAATTCTTTCTGGTGACGCCGTTGAAGCCCTTGAGATTTTTTACCCATATTATCGTTGTCTTGAGGAAGGGTTTGACGTGACAATTGCATCACCAACCGTTAAAAAACTACAAACGGTATGTCATGACTTTACGGATGAAATGGAAACGTTTGTTGAAAAACAAGCTTATGGAATTGAATCACATGCTTCGTTTGCTGACATTACACCCTCAGAGTATGATGGTTTAATCATTCCAGGCGGACGTGCCCCAGAATATATTCGAATGGATGAGAACGTACCAGACATTGTGAGACACTTTTTTGAAGAAAATAAACCAGTAGGTGCGATTTGTCACGCGGCTCAGGTACTGAATGTCGTTCCGGATATCATGAAGGATCGGGAATATACCGCTTATCCAGCTTGTAAACCTGATGTTACCGCTTGCGGAGCTACATATATTGATGAAAAAGTTCATACGCGTGATAACCTCGTCTCAGGACAGGCGTGGCCTGATTTACCAGGATTTATGAAAGAATTCCTGAGATTGTTGTAAGAGCTATAAATAGAATCAAAAACACGAAACGCTTTTCGAGCGTTTCGTGTTTTTGATGTTTAAGGATATTTTGTTTGACCAATGGCAGAAATGACCGCTCCTGTAGCCTGAATCCAGCTTCCAATGATATTGATATTTTCACCATCTTCGTTTCTTAATCCTTTAGCTCCAGCATATGCTTGCAAGGAATTACCTGTAGCTTGCAGGGAATTTCCGTATATACTATAAAGTACAGCTGCACTAGGAGTTGATTCGAGTGCTTGAGCTAAAGAAGTAGCTCCTCCTAAAGCCTGAAGCAGGTTACCATCAATATCAAGTTTAATTTTTGTTTGTACATCAAAATCAATTAGTATGCCAGAAATAACGGTAGAGTTTCCAATCGCTTGTATTTCATTTCCTATTTTATCGAGAGTAAATTCCCTAATCGTGTCAGCTAAAATGGCATTTCCCGTTGCCTGAAGAACATTTCCTATTAAATTTAAGCTGTTTAATATTTCAGTACTAATTGTTAGAAATGATGATATTCCAATAGCAGAAATAACTGTACCAGTAGCTTGAATCCATGATCCGAAGACAGCCTTTAGCTGATCTTGTTCATTTTCATTATCCATAGCTTTACCGCCTACTCTATTGTTCTCCGTTATGTATACTATACACGCTAGCCACTTCTTGTTAATGAATGTCAGTATGAACCTCCTTAGTTAAGATCATCATATAGCTAAGGAGGTGAAGGGAATGGCATTAGATGTATTGTGTGAAGTCACAAACTGCGTTCACAATCGCAATGGGAAAAACTGTGGAGCAGACGAAATCTATGTTGTCAGTCATCAGGGGAATAAAGCACGTAATAGTGAAGAAACCGATTGTAAAACATTTGAGCCTGGTACCCTTTAAACTCTTCCAAGCATGAAGAATAAAATCGAAGCCGTCCTCATAAGAGGGCGGCTTCTCATGTTTTAAAGTCATCTTGACCGACAAAAATTCCACTAATCTGAACGATCGCAAAAAGTTTACAATTAAATTTCTGATAATTGTTTGCGTTAAAGTGCGAAAACTAGTATCATCAAAGAATATAAATTTTGAATTAAAAAAATTGTCTAATTTTATATGTGATTTGGAAGGGTGATTAGAATGGAAGGCAAAAAAGATCTTCGAATCAGAAGTAAAGTAATCAGTGAAGGTGTCAACCGAGTACCTAACCGATCCATGCTTCGAGCAGTCGGTTTTACAGATGAAGATTTTAAAAAACCAATGATTGGTGTAGCAAGTACTTGGAGTGAAGTTACACCTTGTAATGTACATATTGATAGCCTTGCGCGTGAAGCGAAAGCAGGAGCGAAGGATAACGGCGGCGCGCCAATGATTTTTAACACGATTACCGTTTCAGATGGAATTGCGATGGGCCATGAAGGAATGTTCTACTCTTTGCCAAGTCGCGAGATCATTGCAGATTCAATTGAAACGGTTACGAATGCGGAACGTCTTGATGGTGTTGTCGCTATTGGGGGCTGTGATAAAACTACGCCTGGATGCTTAATTGCGATTGGTCGTATGAATATTCCTTCCGTTTATGTGTACGGAGGAACGATCCAGCCAGGTAAACTGAATGGTAATGATATCGACATTGTTTCGTCATTTGAGGCGGTTGGCCAATACCAGGCGGGAACAATTAATGATGAAGAGCTACACAAAGTGGAATGTTCTGCATGTCCGGGCGCAGGAGCATGCGGCGGCATGTATACCGCAAACACAATGGCTTCTGCGGTTGAAGCACTTGGAATGAGTATTCCTGGATCCTCATCGACGCCTGCTGTCAATGATTATAAAGAATCAGAATGTCGTCAAGCTGGCGAGTTAGTGGTTTCTCTTCTTGAAAAAGAAATTTACCCTCGTGACATTATGACGAAAGAAGCATTTGAAAATGCAATCACGGTTGTCATGGCTCTCGGTGGTTCAACAAATGCGTTCTTGCATTTAACAGCTATGGCTCATTCAGCTGGTGTAGATTTATCATTAGATGATTTCGAGCGTGTTCGCGAGCGTGTTCCATACATTGCGGATATGAAACCAAGCGGTAAATATGTGATGCAGGATCTATACGAGATCGGTGGCGTACCGGCGGTTATGAAGCTTCTTCATGAGCATGGTTTGCTACACGGCGACTGTCTGACTGTAACAGGTAAAACAGTGGCAGAAAACCTTGCTGAAGCACCATCTCTGAAAGAAGGACAAGAAATCATTCGCTCTCTAAATAATCCAATTAAAGAAAGCGGCCCACTTGTTGTTCTTCGAGGGAATCTAGCTCCAGAAGGTTCAGTTGCAAAAATGTCTGGTCAAAAAATCAGCCATTTTGAAGGACCTGCTCGCGTATATAATAACGAAGCAGAAGCAACGGCAGCAATTGAAGCGGAGGACATTAAAGAAGGAGACGTACTCGTCATCCGCAACGTAGGACCTAAAGGTGGACCGGGTATGCCTGAGATGCTTTCCATCACTTCCATGATCGTTGGAAAAGGTTTGAATGGGAAAGTAGCGCTTATGACAGATGGTCGTTTCTCTGGTGGTTCGCACGGATTTGTGATCGGACACGTTTCGCCAGAAGCCTTTGTTGGTGGACCAATTGGCCTCTTAAAAGAAGGGGACACCATTACGATCGATAGTGACAAGCAACAAATCAATTTTGATGTAACAGACGAAGAATTGGAGCGTCGTCGTGCTGAGTGGGTACGTCCTGAGCTTCGCTATAAGACAGGCATTCTAGGTAAATACGCAAGACTCGTTTCCTCGTCTGCTAAAGGTGCAGTAACGGATTTAGATCTTGAGTAAATGTTCGTTAAGAAAGCTAGCTTCCTTCAAAGTGAAGGAGCTGGCTTTTTGATTTTACTAAGAAAAGGATTTCATGAATTGGCGGAGAATGTCTTCGTATGTGTGAAAATAAAATCCAGAGGAGAGGTCTCTCTTTGATCAAAAAAGATCATGATCCCCCGCAATATCTCCACAAATTAAACCTTTTACTAAATCGGCTTCCTTCCAATCATCTACGCATTGCGGAAATAAATGAGCAAATTGCAATGCACCAAGCAGGAATATCAGGTGAGAAATCGCTAAATTTCCCGTTAAGTTTTTTAGATGATAAGCGGTTTTCGATCTATCATGACCTGCGTCTATTTGACGGCGTCCATTATTTTCAAATCGATACGCTTGTCGTGACACAGCACTATCTTCTCATTCTCGAAGTGAAAAATATTTCAGGCACTCTCATGTTTGATCCCACCTTCAACCAACTAATTCGCATTTCGGATACGAAAGAAGAAGCCTTTCCTAACCCCCTCACCCAGGTGGAGCGGCAGCGTTCCCAACTTCGAGATTTGCTTCAAAAAATGAATATCCCAGAAGTACCTATTGAAATGCTTATTGTGGTGGCTAACCGAAGAGCGGTTTTGAAAGCGACAGAGAAGGTTCAATTCATTTCTTCAAAAGTCATCCGGAGCGAGTACTTGCCGACAAAAGTGAAGTTACTGGACAAGGAGTATAGTGATGAGCGTTTGACGGTGAAAGAAGTTCGGAAAATCGGGCGTACTTTTGTTAAGCTACATGAGCCACTTGACCGTGATGTTCTGAAGCGCTTTTCAATTTCTAGGGACGATTTGCTTATTGGTGTCACGTGTCCTTCATGTGATCGTCTAGCTATGCTGAGGCTGCATGGGAGGTGGTATTGCGAAATATGTGGCACTTATTCGCGTGATGCTCACTTAAGGGCGCTTCGAGATTATGCGCTCCTTGTGTCTAAAGAGATTACGAATCAGGAGGCGAGGCGGTTTTTGAGGATGGATTCCGTGTCAGCAACATCAAAAATGTTAAGAGCGATGAACCTTCCGTGTAAGGGCATCAAAAAAGGGAGAAAGTACTTTTTAGATGTGGATTTGAACAGGTTTAGCCAATAAATTTCGATTTTAGCCAATAAATCTTAAATTTGGCCAATATATTCTGGATATGGCCAATATAATGAAATTTTGGCCAATAAACGGCTCTCGAGCCCCGCAATTTCGCTGTAATCCCCCCAAACACCCAAAAAAAGCCCCCACACGCGTGGAGGACCTCATTGACTATTCCTATGATCCAGCTTTCTCAAAATTAAGATCCCAAATCACTCCATATGCATCCTTTACCTTCGCGAATGTCGCTCCCCAGAAGGTATCTTGGAGTTCCATATATACGGTGCCTTTTTCTTTCAGGCGCGCATAGAGCGACTCGATTTCTTCAGCGCTATCGAATTCGAGGGCAAGAGAGAGGTTATTACCAACAGTGATAGATTGATTCATAAAACCATCGGAAACCATGAAAAAGAGCTCATCTTTTTTGAATCGTGCGTGCATGATGTAATTGTCCATTTCTGGTGGCGTTTCAAAATTTGCTTCTCCGAACGTTTGGAGATCCGTTACTTCTCCGTCGAAAACGTCCTTGTAGTATTCCAAAGCCTCCCGTGCTGTGCCTTCAAATGTGAAGTAGGGAATGGGATGGTGTTTCATCGTCTTCACTCTCCTTTACATTAGCCTGTCTACCTAAGTCCAGTATAACGCAATGACAAACAAGGCGAAAGAACATTCGTTCGCCATAAAGTGCCACATTTCTAGAAGCTTCTTTTCAGATGAGTGCGAAGGAAGAGTGCCTTCAAAAAGCGAATTAGTAAAATAACAGGAGGTGCTATATGTTTCAGAAAGTCATCGATCCAAGAGTTTCAGAAACGGATGGAGCCGGTCATATAAATAATACGGTCATCCCCGTCTGGTTTGAATCTGGCCGTGATCCGATTTTCCGCCTATTTAATCCAGATTTACGTTTTCATGATTGGCACTGCGTTCTTTTAAAAATGGATGCAGAATATGTTTCTCAGATCTATTACGGAACTCCAATAACCGTCTACACCTGGGTTAAGCGAATTGGACGAACAAGTTTTGAAGTCTATGAGGAAATTCATCAAAAAGAGAAGTTATGCGTTAGAGGAAGCGCTACATATGTGAACTACCATTTTGATCAACAAAAAAGCATGCCAATACCAACTGAAATTCGAAGTCAGCTGGAAGACCACCTTTATGACAAGAAAAAAGCCACCAGCGAGTAACTTCGCTAGTGGCTTTTCGTCAGCAAACTTAAATGTTGATTTTTACATCAGCATCTTTTTTCAGTTTGTCGATTAGTTCTTGGGTTTTCTTATTTTTCTGTTCACCTTCTAGACCTTCTTTGATCTGAGGTTTCACATCTTCATAAGCTGGCATTTCTTCAGAACTGCCTTGTTCTTTTGCCTTCTCATAGTATTCTTTCATTTCTTTTTCACTTACTTCATCCACTTTGATTTCTTGATCAATGTACTTTGTATATTGAATGTTTTTCGCGATTTCTTTTTTGAGATCTTCCATTGTCATGTCGCTTTTCTTCAGAGCTTCTTCAAATTTCTTCTCATCTTCAAAGCCTTTTTTTACATTTTCTAACTCTTCGTTAATTTTATCATCAGAAGCTTCAATGCCTTCTTCTTGTGCAGCTTGAAGGATTAGCTCCTGACCGACCATGCTTTCAGCGACTTGTTTCTTCATTTGATCTAGCTGATCTTTTGGTACTTCCTGACCCATTTGTACATATTGCATTTGGCTTTGACTATAAAGGGCATTGAAATCTTCCCCTTTGATTTCTTCACCGTTAACGGTAGCGACGACTTTATCTTTATCGACTTTATCAACTTCCGGTTGCTTTTGCTCACCGGCTTTTTCTTCTGTCTTTGTATCTTCTTGTTTCTTGTCATTATTGCTTTCTTCATTTCCTCCACAGGCTGCTAATACAACGATCAATAGACCTGTAATGAGTAAGTAAGTTAATTTACGCAATTCACATGCTCCTTTCAAAAGGCTGAGTCTATTGTTCCACAAAATAGTTAACTTGAAAACCCCTATCAGTAAGTATGGGATAAAAAACACATTCTTATTACATTCTTTCAATAAGAAGGCAGAAACACTACCTTATTATGCACATGTTGCATAGTGTAATAAGTAGTTTTAGGAAAAGGGGAGACGGCATGATTAGTGGAAAAGAATATATCGAACGAATAGATGCGCTCCAAAATGAGGTGTGGATTGAAGGCGGAAAGTGTTCAGGAAAATTATCTGAGCTGGCACCTTTTAAAGGCATATTAAAAAGTAAAGCCGCCCTTTATGATTATCAGTGCCAACCGGAAAACAAAAAGCTGTTTCACTATTCAACGCCTGATCGTAAAATCGATTATGGGTTTTCTTATCATCAACCGAAAACAGTTGAAGATCTCACACAACGGCGCTTAGCCACCCAGGAGTGGGCGAGGTTAAGTGCGGGCTTGATGGGAAGATCTCCAGATTATATGAACACGCTACTAATGACGCTTGGTATGGCAGCGTCGCATTTTGCCCAGGATCAACAAGCTTTTGGAGATAATATTAAACGGCTATATGAAAAAGCAAGAGCTGAAGATCTTTCCATCACACATACCTTTATTAATCCACAGGTGAATCGATCACTTGGACAGTACTTTGACGATACGAATGTAACGGCTGCAAAAGTAATTGAAGAAAAAAAGGAAGGAATCGTGATTCAAGGTGCCAGGTTGTTGGCTACCCAGGGGGGATTAACAGATGAGCTGCTCGTTTTACCTGCAGGAGGCTACACGTTAGACGATTCCTATTTATTCGGTTTTATGATTCCTTCTAATACAAAAGGGCTAAAATTTTTATGTAGGGAATCCTTTTGTTATCGTGAATCGCACTTTGACCATCCGCTAGCTTCTCAGTTTGAAGAAATTGATTCGATCGTCGTTTTTGATCACGTACTTGTTCCGTGGGAGTGCGTTTTTCTCTATAAAAATGCCCAGATTGTTGGCGATATGGAAGAAGCCACTGGCATGTACACATTTTTGCAATTTCAAGCTGTCTCCAGGCAGGTTGTGAAAGTAGAGTATATTCTTGGACTTTGCGAGCTTATGGGAGACGCGATACAAATTCAGGAATATGAACACATTAAGTTAAAAATGAGCGAAATCATTACATCACTTGAAATTATGAAAGCCCTTTTAGTAGCATCAGAAGTCAACAGTAAAGTAAATCAATTTGGTACACTTGTTCCGGAGAGCCAGCCCTTAAAGGCTGCCATACAATATTTTTCAGGTGTTTATCCGAGATTGATTGAAATCATTCAACTACTTGGTGCAAGCGGGTTAATTTCAATCCCTACTGAGAAAGATTTTGATTCAGAGATTCAAGAGGATCTGGCGAACTACCTTCAAGGTGCGAACATTCATGCGAAAGAACGCGTACAGCTATTCCGAATGGCCTGGGATTTCGGCATGAGTGCATTTGGGTCTCGTCAAACTCAGTTCGAGCGTTTTTTCTTTGGAGATCCGATCCGTCTCTCAGCGATTCATTATAATCGCTATTACACTCAGCCATATGTAAACCAGGTTCAAGCATTTTTAAATAAACGTGAAAAGTAAGGTCGCTTTTGAGGCGGCTTTTTTTGCGTGAAAAAAAACAACGTGAAAGCGTTTTCTATTTAAGGTAGGAATTAAGAGAGTCACTACCGAATGAAGAAAAGTACCTCATTATGATTAACAAGGAGCTGAATGTATGCTGAAATCTTCCATCGCATTATCCAATCGGATCATGCAGCGTTATTTACCTGATCCCTTTTTGTTTGTGATTATCTTAACATTCGTTGTCTTTGCACTTGGGATGATTTTTACCGGCAGTTCACCGGTTGAAATGGTGCAATATTTCGGCGAAGGATTTTGGAGTTTACTCGCTTTTTCCATGCAGATGGTGCTTGTTCTCGTAACAGGCTATGTCCTAGCAAGTAGCCCGCTTTTTAAAAAAGGTCTTCGTTTTCTTGCAAAAAGAGCGAAAACACCTGGACAGGCGATCGTATACGTGACACTCATTTCCTTGCTCGCTAGCTGGATCAATTGGGGGTTTGGCCTTGTAATCGGTGCCCTCTATGCAAAAGAACTAGCAAGGCAGGTAGAGAAAGTCGACTATCGTTTGTTGATTGCGAGTGCTTATAGTGGTTTTCTTGTATGGCATGGAGGGCTTGCAGGTTCCATTCCCCTTACCATTGCCACTCCAGACCATTTCACAGCTGATTTAATTGGCATCATTTCAACAAACGAGACGATATTTTCCCTCTTTAATTTGATGATTGTAGCGTCCCTTTTTCTTCTATTACCTCTTATTAATTACTGGATGTCACCTGCAGAAGAAGAGCGTGTACATATTGATCGAACGCTGCTTGAGGAAAATCATGTAGAGGCAGCGAGTCTTGAAGGTGACGTAACACCAGCTGAAAGACTTGAGAATAGCCGTATTGTATCGATGGTTATATCGCTCGTGGGGATTGCTTACCTCGTTTATTATTTTGTGAACGCAGGGTTTGAATTGAATTTGAACATTGTCAATTTTGGTTTTCTTTTTCTTGGAATACTGTTTCATGGAACACCACGTCATTTTCTTGAAGCGGTTAGTAATGCGGTGAAAGGAGCCAGTGGGATCATCATTCAGTTTCCTTTCTACGCCGGTATTATGGGAATGATGGTAGCCTCTGGTCTGGCAGCCCAGCTTTCCCGGGGTTTCGTATCAATATCAAATGAGTTTACGTTTCCATTCTTTGCTTTTATTAGCGCAGGAATTGTGAATTTCTTCGTACCATCTGGCGGAGGACAGTGGGCAGTTCAGGCACCCATTATGCTTGATGCAGCGAAGGAGTTAGGCGTTTCAATTCCCAAAACAGCCATGGCTGTCGCATGGGGAGACGCGTGGACGAATATGATTCAGCCATTTTGGGCCTTACCAGCTCTTGCCATTGCAGGGTTGAAGGCAAAGGACATTATGGGCTATTGCTTCATCGTATTAATTGTAAGTGGTGTGGCGATTTCGCTTGGCCTTGTCTTTATAGGATAAGGAAGGACCTTTCATTAAATACGAGAAGGTAAAACGAAACAGAAGTTTCTGTTCTTTATATTCAATGAAAGCTTAATGGTTTTCCTTCGATTGAGCTAGTTTATGATTCCGAACCATGCCGTAAATCGCCAACACAATGAAAAAGAAGCCAAGGATGAGAAAGGTGAAAAAATATCCTATTTTATTATCCTGAACCATCGTGAATGCATAGAAGCCCATAGCGACTGCACTTATGAAAAGATTTATGATCGTTAGAAAGTGGTGTTTAGCTTTACCCATTTTTTACCTCCTTTTATTTTATTCTAACATATCAACCCATTTGTTCTGAGTTCGTCAAAGATCTTTCACACGCCGTTTCGAAAAATATGGTACGGTAACTGGTGAAAGGATGATCTGAACATGAAGAAGGAATTCCAAGAACGTATTGAAGAATGGAAGAATTTTTTGTTCATTTATAAATTTGCACTCGATGAAATTAACACCAAGTTAACGATTTTAAATGATGAATTTCAATTTGTTCATCAGCATAATCCCATTGAACATGTTAAATCACGTATAAAATCTCCTGAAAGCATTATGGCGAAACTTGAGCGGAAGGGACTAGAAATTACGACTGAAAATGTGAAGAAACATATTAACGATATCGCTGGAGTCCGAGTAACATGCTCCTTTACAAATGATATTTATCGTATCTATGAAATGATTAAAAGTCAGGATGACATTCGCCTTATTAACGTAAAAGATTACGTGAAACATCCAAAGCCGAATGGATATAAAAGCCTACACCTGATTGTAGAAATCCCTGTTTTCCTATCAAAAGGGCCAGAACTGGTAAGAGTAGAAATTCAACTGCGTACAATCGCGATGGATTTTTGGGCAAGCTTGGAGCACAAAATTTATTATAAATTTGAAGGAGAGATCCCTGACAAATTAAGTAATGAATTAAAAGAAGCGGCAGAGATGATTCATTATCTTGATGCTAAAATGATGCGAATAAAAGACGATGTTAATGAATTTAAGGAACATGAAATTGAGGAAAGACAACTTTCAGCAAGGGGGCACATATGAAGACAATTCGTTGGGGAATCATCGGTTGTGGAAAAGTCACCGAAAAGAAAAGCGGACCCGGCTTTCAAAAAGCTGATCATTCGGAGTTAGTTGCAGTTATGCGTCGGGACGGGGAACTTGCTCGTGATTATGCAGAGAGACACGGCGTTCCTAAATGGTATACAAGTGCGGAGGACTTAATACAAGATGAGGAAGTAGATGCTGTTTATATTGCTACACCTCCATCAAGTCATAAAGAATACACCCTTCTTGCTGCTCAAGCTGGGAAGCCAGTTTATGTTGAAAAGCCAATGGCCTTAAACACAGAGGAATGTCAGGAGATGATCGAAGTATGCCACGCGAATAATGTTCCATTATTCGTCGCTTTTTACCGTCGAGCGATGCCAGCTCTATTGCAGGTAAAAGAGTTGTTAGACAATAACGCGATCGGCAATGTTCGATTTGTAAGAACCGTTCATCATAAAAAAGCTTCCGAGCAAGAGAAAAAAGGGGATTTACCGTGGCGGGTAAAACCAGAAATTTCAGGCGGTGGTCACTTTTTTGATCTAGCTAGCCACACACTCGATTTTTTAGATTACCTATTTGGTCCTATTGAACAAGCAAAAGGCTTTGCAGACAATCAAGGTAATCTCTATGAAGCGGAAGACATGGTGTCTGGCACGTATGTTTTCCAATCGGGTGTACATGGTACCGGTCAATGGTGTTTTCAATCGTATAAAAATGAAGATGTCAATGAAATTGTCGGTGATGAAGGTTCAATCATTTATTCAACTCTTCAAGAACGTCCCATTATTATTAAAAATGAGCAGGGTGAACGGGAAATTGAAGTGGTTTATCCAGAGCATGTGCAACAGCCGTTAATTCAATCAATTGTGAATGATCTTAACGGTATAGGGCAATCTCCAAGTACAGGAGATACTGCACTAAGAACAAGCAAAATCATGGATGAGCTAGTAGCGGAATACTATCAAAGGAAGAAAGTCTAAAAAAGGCTTTCTTTTTTTGTTTGACATTGATAATCATTATCAATAAAATGGAGATAGGATAACATCAGTGAAGCTCTCTAAGGAAAGGGGCCTGATTCATCATGTTAGAGACGATTCAACAGACGATTGTTTCAAGAAGAACCATTCGAAAATTTCAGCCCGACGATATCCCACTATATCGAATTGTAGAAATTCTTGAGGATGCGAAGTGGGCGCCAAATCACAAGCTAAGAGAACCATGGGAAGTGAAGTTATTTAAAGGTGATGGTAAAGGCCAACTAATTGAGCATGTTCAGAGAAGTATTGCTCGTACGGAACCTGATGAAGAAAAATCGAAGAAAAAACAAGAAAAGATCAATCAATTCATTAGTGACATACCCATTCATCTCGTCGTATCAGTGAAAGCGTCAGCATCAGAAAAAGAGCGTCATGAAGATTTTGCGGCAACGTGTGCCTTCATTCAAAATATACAGCTTCTTTCCTGGTCGAAAGGACTTGGAGTCGTTTGGAAAACAAATGGATTTATATTTGACCCAGAATTCCGAGAGGACATCGGCCTTCAACGTGATGATATTATTGTAGGTATGCTTCATATTGGCAAACCTGCGCATGTACCTAAACCAAAAGAACGTCAGTCCGTAAAGACCAAACTAACGATATGTGATCAGACAGTAAAAAAGCAGCAATCCTTTTCAACTTAAAAAGGATTGCTGCTTTTTCTTATGCGACTTGTTCGATTGTAACCATCTTTCTTTTGCGAGCTTTCCATAGTTGATAACCAAACCATCCCGCTGTTACACAAGTAATGACCCCACCTAAGACCATTGAAATAGTGTATGGAAGTTGAAACCCTTCTGGTGCAAGGAAAAGATACGTTGAAACGGTCATTGTCATGAAGAGGGCTGGCAAACTACAGATCCAATGGAATTTTTGCTTTTTAACAAGATACATGGCTGCTGTCCATAGCATCACAGTAGCTACAAGTTGATTTGTAAAACCAACATAGCGCCAAAGGAACGTATAGTCAATTTGCGTTAAAAGAAAAGTTGGTGTCGCCACAGCGGCTGTTAAAAGAAGCGTCTTCCCTTTGCCGTCAGCAGCTTTCGAAGGCCCTTTTTTAGTAAATAGATCCGCAAGCATCATACGAGATGAGCGAAGGGATGTATCACCTGTTGTGATTGGAAGAATGATGACGCCAACAATCGCTAGCACTCCACCAAATGTACCTAGTAAAGAAGAACTTATTTCGTTTACTACACCAGATGGTCCTCCAGCAGCAAGTGCTCCTTGAAGTCCACCTGTACTTCCGAAGAATGTCATACCAGCTGCTGCCCATATTAATGCAATCACACCTTCAGCAATCATCGCTCCGTAGAAAACTTTCTTTCCGTCGCTCTCACGTTTCATTGTTCTAGCGATAATTGGACTTTGAGTAGAATGGAAACCTGATATTGCTCCGCACGATACGGTAATCATTAAGAGTGGCCATAACGGTAAATTATCCGGATGCAGGTTTGAGAACGTCAAATTCGGGATAGGATTGTCCATAAAGAATAATCCAATTGCAATGGAAACAGCCATCACGATCAGAATAACTCCAAAAATAGGATAAATTCGACCGATGATTTTATTTACAGGAAGAATCGCTGCGAGTACAAAATAAGTAAAAATGAGTAGTAAGCTCATCGTGAAACTTAGCGGTGTTACTTGCGCCATTAGCTGAGCTGGCCCAGCTGTAAAAGCAGCAGCAACAAGAATCATCAAAACGATTGAGATGATATTGATCGTTCCTTTCGCCCCTTTTCCAAGGTAGCGTCCAACGAGTGAAGGATACTGTTCCCCATTATGCCTAAGTGACATCATACCTGAGAAATAATCGTGAACAGCTCCTGCAAAGAGTGAGCCAATGACAATCCATATGAAAGCAACAGGCCCGTATAGTGCACCAAGAACTGCACCAAAGATAGGACCAAGACCGGCGATATTCAAAAGTTGGATCAAGCTGCCTTTCCACCAGCTCATCGGCATATAATCCATGCCATCTTGCTTTGTATATGCAGGCGTCTCACGATCATCGTCAATGCCGAAAATTCGTTCAACCACCTTAGAATAAACGTAATACCCAACAATTAATAAACAAATAGCTCCGACAAATGTGATCATGTCTCCCGCCTCCTTTTGTATGTGTGAAAATATAACATTCATTCTACTCATCACTGAAGAAAAAAACAATAGGATTATTCAGAAAAAATATATTTTTCTATTAATTCAAACGTTTTCAATAGAAATTAAGCCATTCGCCTCAATTGTAAGTGGTAAAAAAGTTGTGTTTCTGACAAGAATCGGCGTTAGAATATTCTTTCTTTTAGTGATATTGACAGAATCATACGATCAAGGTGCGAATAACTTACAAATATAAAGGATGAAAATAAGAAATTGAGGGTATATAGAGAAGGACGGTACCGTCTTTCAATCCTTTGAGGAGGTTGTTTTTCGTGTCAGAACGTATTGCATACTTCGATAATAGTAAAGCTATCTTAATATTATTAGTAGTGGGTGGTCATTTGTTGACGCCATTCATTAATGACTCTCGTTTTCTTTACAGTCTGTATCATGTGATCTTTATTTTTCACATGCCCGCTTTTATTTTTTTGGCCGGCTATTTTACTCGAAAAGCATCGGGTACAAAATATTTCTGGAAAATATTCACGACGTTTTTGTTGCCATATGTCATTTTTCAAGTCATTTATTCGATCTATTACACAAATCTGTATCAAAAATCCTTTGCAATTGAGTTTCTTACGCCGAGATGGGCGATGTGGTTCTTGATATGTATTGCAGCTTATAAGCTAATCTCACCGATTTTACTTAAAATGAAAGCGAGCATTTTGCTTCCATTAAGTATTGGTGCGGGTCTCGTGGTAGGTTACTTTGATGTTGAAAGATTTCTATCACTTGATCGCCTTTTTGTTTTTCTACCGTTCTTTGTCCTTGGAATGGTAATGGGGCGTAGAAAGAAACCAATCCGATTCCCTTATATGAAGTGGATTGCTCCTGTCGTTCTTAGTGGATTGTTCCTACTTTTTTATCTATACAAAATTGATGGACTAGCTGATCTTCTCTATGGTACGTATGTTTATGAATCTAACACAGACTTGTTGATTCGCCTGACGTATTACATTGGTACAGCGATCGTCATGTTTCTATTCTTTGCGATGATTCCAGAAGGACCTATGGTATTTACTCCATTAGGATCAAGAACCTTTGCGATTTATTTGTTCCACGGATTTGTCATTAAGTGGTTCCTTGAACAGCAATCTTCTGAAGTCATTGCGACGATATGGGGAGTTCCATTTATCTTAATCTTTACGTTGTTCGTTTCTACTATCTTCGCCATGCCGTTTTTCTCCAAACTGCTGGCATTTGATCGATGGTTACCTTCACCAGATAAATTAACTTCAGCGAAAAGATAACAAAAAATGCCCGCGCTAAGCGCGGGCATTTTTACGTTAAGCTTTCATCGTATCTCGTTCTTCTGGTTGCAAAAGCACATCTTCTTTACACGGGTAAGTTTTTTCAATATGCTGCTCGCCCCATGAGCAAAGTGAATCCAGTATTTCTTTTAAAGACCATCCGTAGTCAGTTAGTGAGTATTCAACTTTAGGTGGGATTTGATTGTACACTTTTCTTAAAATCACACCATCCTCTTCTAATTCACGTAGCTGTTGTGTCAGCATTTTTTGCGTTATACCAGGCATCAATTTCTTAAGTCCACCGGTTCGTTTCGTACCTTCAATTAAGTGACAGAGTATGACGACCTTCCACTTTCCTCCAATCACTTCGAGGGCAGCTTCAACAGGGATATTGTATTTTTTCATCGTATATACTCCTTACGAAAAATATTTGTTTCGTTCTATTCTATATCCTATCACCTAAAAGGGAATTTAACCAGAAAAATGATGACACACCCGGATGAGTTTACAAAATTTCAAAACCGATTAAAAATCTACGGTCTTGTTAAAATAAGTTACACTAGAAAAGAGTTAATGAAATCGTAATACTTTCTTTAGAAATCACTAATCTTTATTTTTTATCATAAAACCATCCTACAAAAAGAAGATGATCACAATTTGTTGGACATTAGAGGTGACTTTTTATGGCAGAAAAAATTCTACTTGTAGATGATGAAGAAGCCATTCTTGATGTTAGTTCAAGATATTTAGAACGTGATGGATATGTCGTGATTACTGCTAGTAATGGAGAAGAGGCACTAACAAAATGGAAAACAGAACAACCAGATCTTATTGTTCTTGATCTAATGATGCCACTTAAAGATGGTATGGAAACAGCCGAGGAAATAAGAGAAGTAGATGATGTTCCCATTATGATGTTAACGGCTTTAGGACAGGAGCGAGATCGATTGTTAGGTTTAACGATCGGGGCGGATGACTATTTAACGAAGCCGTTCAGCCCAAGGGAACTTGTGTTGCGCGTTCGAAATATTTTACGAAGGACAAAGCGTCAACCTGTAGAGAAATCTTCTATCATGGTTTTTGGAGAGCTAATGATTGATGAATCGAAACGATTGGTAACCGTAGCTGGTAAAGAAGCCGATCTGACCGTTAAAGAATTTGATCTTCTTTATTTACTAGCCAGTCATCCAACCCGTGTTTTCCCCCGTTCACAATTAATTGAAGCGATCTGGGGCTACGAATTTGATGGAGATGGTAATACAATTAATGTTCATATTAGAAGACTTCGGGAGAAAATAGAACTGGATTCAGCAGCACCGAAATGGATAAAGACGGTATGGGGTATCGGGTATAAGTTTGAGGGAGGAGCATCATGAAGCTTCGTACGATGCTTATGATTGCTAACGGGATCTCGATCACGATTATTTTGATCTTTCTCATCATCAGTTATGTCAGAATGGTCCTATCACCTGAGCTTATTCTCACTCTTACAGTCATCACAATTGGAGCTGGGTCTCTATCCATGCTGGCTCATTTTTTCTTCACTTCTCAAATTTTAAAATCAGTGAATCAGATGACGGAAGAGACAAGTCGCATAGCAGACGGGAAGTTTGATGTAACAATGTCGGAGAAAGGTCCGATAGAAATACAGGAACTGGCTCAACATTTTAATGTCATGTCGGAAAAATTAAATCAAATGTTTTCTGAGTTGAAGCGTTCTGAGGAATATAAAACGGAATTGATCGCCAATGTTTCGCATGATCTTAGAACACCGGTTTCTTCGATTCGCTCTTTCGCAGAAGCTCTACAAGATGGCGTTGTGACTGATAAGAAAACGGAGAGGCGGTATCTTGAGACGATCGAAAGAGAGACAGAGCGATTAAGTCACTTAATTGAAGAACTCTTAACCTTATCGCAGCTTGAAAGTGGAACATCCATTTACGAACCAGAATGGATTCATCCTGACGTGATTCTTGTTGATACATTACAGCAGTTTGATCGTAGGATTCAAGAGAGAGACATTGATCTTTCTGTGGATATCGAGGATAAGTTAGGGGCTATTCCGATGATGCCTGATCAGATTAAACGTGTCTTAACGAATTTGATTCAAAATGCCATTGCTTTCTCGCCCGATCATTCCACCATTTCGATTTCACTGAAACAGGTAGAGACAGTTGCTGTGTTTATCATAAAAGATCAAGGAAGTGGCATCTCAGAAAAAGAAGTAGACCGGGTCTTTGATCGCTTTTATAGGGTGGAAAAATCACGAAATACGAAATATGGAGGATCGGGCTTAGGCCTTGCGATCTCGCGACAGCTGGTTGAGCTCCATGGAGGGAAGATTGGGGTTGAAAGTTCTTTAGGAGAAGGCAGTGAATTCTGGTTTATGCTTCCATTAGATATTAAGGAGGAATAACAGATGAAAATAACAAGGTGGATGCTATTGGCTGGTCTAGCCGCTGTTTTGATTTTTACTTTGCCTAAACTATATGATGTGATCTTTAAACGATCATATGGAAGTGAGCCGGCTCAAGCAGTTCAGGACAATGAAGCTATAGCCACTTTTGCAGGTGGTTGTTTCTGGTGTATGGAGCCGCCCTTTGAAAAGTTAGATGGCGTTCGCGAAGCCGTTTCTGGATATACTGGCGGTGAAACGGAAAACCCTTCTTATAAAGAGGTATCTTCAGGTGGAACCGGTCATGTTGAAGCAGTTCAGGTTTACTATGATCCTTCAATTGTTAGCTATGAGACGCTTTTAGATGTGTTTTGGAGGCAAATTGATCCTACTGATGATGGAGGACAATTTGTAGACCGTGGGGATCAATATTTATCGGGAATTTTTTATCATAATGAAGAGCAAAAATCGGCTGCGCTGGCTTCGAAACAAGAGATTGAGGAATCCGGCCGGTTCGAAAAAGAGATTGTTACTCCGGTTGAAGAAGCAACGACTTTTTACGTAGCGGAGGATTATCATCAAGATTATTACAAAGAAAATGAGTTTCGCTATAAATTTTATCGAGAAAACTCTGGCCGTGATCAGTTTCTAGAGAAAGCCTGGGGAGATGATCGCGAAGTAGACGTACCAGAATCGAAAGCAACGGTTACGTATACTGATAAAGAATTAAAAGAAATGCTCACACCAATTCAATACAGTGTCACCCAGGAAGATGATACTGAAAAGGCATTTGATAATGAATACTGGGATAATAAAGAAGAGGGGATTTATGTTGATATCGTTTCAGGTGAGCCGCTATTTAGCTCGATTGATAAATATGAATCCGGTACAGGCTGGCCAAGTTTCACTAAGCCGCTGGTGCCTGAGAACATTGTAGAAAAAGAGGATAAAGGTTGGTTTACTGTTCGTACCGAAGTAAGAAGTAAAGGGGCTGATTCACACCTTGGACATGTGTTTGAAGATGGTCCTGAGCCTACGGGTCTTCGCTATTGTCTGAACTCCGCAGCTCTTGACTTCATCCCAAAAGAGGAAATGGAAGAGAGAGGTTACGGAGAATTTTTAAGCATTTTTGATGAAGAGGCAGAATCGTAATCGATTCTGCTTTTTTTGCTTTCAAAAGGATACAATAGAAATAAGTATTGGTTGCGCATATACGCTGAGGGGTATATAATTCGATTCATGTGAGGTGAAGAAACATGGAAAACAAAAAAGCAGATGGACGAGTGCAGCAGCTTTTAGCCAACGAACGAACGTTTCTAGCCTGGGTTCGCACTTCGATTGCGATTATAGGGATAGGTTTTCTAACAGCGAGTTTACATTTTACTAGAGCCGCAGGAGAACGTGCTGATGATCAGGTAGCAGTCTTTATTAGTTTTTCTTCGCTATTTTTCGGGTTGCTGACGATTGCAGGAGGAGCTGTGCAGTTCTATCGCACGAAAAAACGCATTTTAAAGTTTGAGGTGCCTTCTTCTTCATGGATTGTTGTGTTTTTACTTGTCGTTGTCTTGTTAATGATTGGTCTAATCGCCACATACTTTATTATTCAAATCAATTGGCTTTCTTAAAACCAGGGTGTTGACATTCTATACAGATGCGTTATAATACCCCTATAGGTATTTAAAGCACAAACCAAATTGTTTTGCAGATAAATTTTTTTTACTTGATTTTATACCCTTAGGGGTATATAGTGAGGAGGGTATTATATGAAATACGATAAAGCCGTTATGAATCGATTGAAGCGGATTGAAGGTCAATTACGCGGTGTCATCCAGATGATGGAGCAAGAGAAGAGCTGCGAAGATATTGTAACGCAACTCTCAGCAACACGTTCTGGAATTGATCGCTCGATTGGCGTCATCGTAAGTTCGAACCTTGAACAGTGTCTTCATCAACAAATCGAACAGGGAGAGTCGACTGATGATGTGGTGAAGGAAGCTGTCAATCTGTTAGTTAGAAGTCGATAAAAAATTTTAAAACGTTATATACCCTCGGGTGTATAAGAGGAGGATATAGATAGAATGAGTGAACAGAAAAAAACAACAATCGTTTTATTTAGTGGAGATTACGACAAAGCAATGGCTGCTTACATTATTGCAAATGGTGCAGCAGCTTATGATCATGAGGTAACGATTTTCCATACTTTCTGGGGTTTGAACGCTCTTCGGAAAGATCAGCAAGTTGATGTTAACAAAGGTTTCTTAGAGAAAATGTTTGGGAAAATGATGCCGCGTGGCGCTGACAAAATGGGCCTTTCCAAAATGAACTATGGTGGAATGGGCAAGAAAATGATTAAGAACGTCATTAAAAAGCATAATGTAACAGAACTTCCACAGCTCATTGAACTTGCACAAGAACAGGAAGTGAAACTTGTTGCTTGTACAATGACGATGGATCTACTTGGTCTACAAAAAGATGAGTTACTAGAAGAAATCGATTATGCAGGTGTTGCCGCTTATCTTGGCGATGCTGAAGATGGTAACGTCAATCTCTTCATATAAGGAGTGACTGAGATGGAACTTATAGTGATCGCAGTGATTGTCATAGCTGCCTGGTTTATTTACAAAAGAGTAGGACCTGGAAAAGGTGTAACTACCATCACTTCTGAACAGGCAAAAGCGAAATTCAACGAACGAGATGTTCAGTTTATTGATGTACGTACACCTGGTGAATATAAAGGCCAAAAAGTGAAGCAATTCAAAAACATGCCGCTTCACCAATTAAGCAAACGAGCAAAAGAACTTGATCCTAATAAAGAAGTTGTCGTGATTTGTCAGAGTGGTATGAGAAGTTCAAAAGCCTGCGGAGAATTAAAAAGACAGGGATTTACATCTGTTTATAATGTTCGCGGCGGAATGAATATGTGGAAATAGGAGGAATTGTCATGTCTGGTTATGTTAAAGATGTTACACCAGTTGAAGTAAATGAAATGGTAAAAGCTAATAAAGCGATTAGTATTGTCGATGTTCGTGGACCAGAAGAAGTGGCCGAAGGAAAGATTCCTGGTGCCTATAATCTTCCGGTTAATGAACTACAGGCGAGAATGAATGAACTTGATAAAGATACAGAGCATATCATTGTCTGTCAATCTGGTGGCAGAAGTAGCATGGCTTCAATGGTTTTGAAATCAAACGGGTATTCCGTTCTAAATATGACAGGCGGCATGCTTGCATGGACTGGAGAAACAGAATAACCAATACAGGAGGTAGAACATATGATACAAACTGATCACGTACTCGATGCGAAAGGGCTAGCGTGCCCGATGCCCATTGTCAAAACAAAGAAAATAATGAAGGACCTTGATTCTGGAGTCGTTCTAGAAATTCTAGCGACAGACAAAGGATCGAAAGCTGACCTTAAAGCGTGGGCTGATAAAGTTGGGCATCACTATCTTGGTACAGTGGAAGAAGGAGACGTATTAAAGCATTATGTTCGTAAGGCGTCAGATGGAGAAACGAATCTTGAGAAGAGTCATCCTCACGTGATTTCAAATGAAGACCTTACAGCTAAACTATCTGACGATGAAATTACGATCGTAGATGTAAGAGAACCAGCAGAATACGCATTTAGCCACCTTCCAAATGCGATCTCAGTGCCACTAGGCGATTTAGATACGCGCATGGCAGAGCTAGATAAAGAAAAGAAAATCTATGTTGTTTGTCGTACAGGTACAAGAAGTGATCTTGCTGCTCAAAAGCTAGCTGAGAGTGGCTATGATGTCATTAATGTTGTGCCAGGAATGTCCGAATGGGACGGTCCAACAACGTCTGATCTTTAATCATTAATGGGCGGGGAATTTTTCCCCGCATCATAAATTTTTTTGAAAACTATAATACGTACGGGGGTATAAAAAGTGGCTTTGAAACAAAAACAAGCAAGTGAAGTTGCAACAAAAATAATCAACCAGCAAGAGCTCTTTATTCTCGATGTAAGAAATGAAGAAGCATACGGCGACTGGAAAATCGAAGGCGCATCCGTTATGTCAATGAATGTTCCATACTTTGATTTAATCGATGGAGTAGAAGACATTCTTCCGAAGCTTCCTAAAGACAAAGAAATTCTTGTTGTCTGTGCGAAAGAAGGGTCTTCCATTTTTGTAGGGGAAGAGCTTGTTGAAGCGGGACTAGAAAATGTTTCTTATCTTTCAGGTGGCATGAAGGCATGGAGTGAATACCTCGAGCCAGTTAAAGTTGGTGACCTTCCGGGAGGAGCGCTTTATCAATTTGTTCGCCTTGGAAAAGGGTGCCTTTCCTATTTAATCGAATCGAATGGTGAAGCAGCAGTAGTGGATACGAATCGCATGATTGAGAATTACACATCGTTTGCTGAGAACAAAGGTCTTACGATTAAAGCAACGTTCGATACTCATCTTCACGCAGACCATATTTCTGGTGGTAAGACTTTAGCTGATCAGGTGAATGGAACGTATTACCTACCAGAAGAAGACGCTGGTGAAGTAACGTTTGACTATACGGCATTAAAAGAAGGAAGTACAGTAACGATTGGTGAGGTTACGATTGAACCGATTTACTCTCCAGGACACACAATTGGAAGTACGTCCCTTATGATTCATGATGCTTACCTTTTAACAGGTGACATTCTATTTGTCGAGTCTATTGGACGCCCGGATTTAGCTGGTAAGGCGGAAGATTGGGTGCAAGACCTACGCACAACGCTTTATGACCGTTACAAAGAAATGGCTGGAGAATTAGTTGTACTACCAGCTCACTTTTCAAAAATGGCAGAGCTTGATGAAAAAGGACTCGTCTCTGCAACGTTGCAGGATCTTTACCAAAAAAATGATGGTCTTAACGTAGAAAAAGAAGAAGAATTTAGAAAGATGGTAACGGAAAACCTTCCGCCTCAGCCAAATGCTTATCAAGAAATTCGTGAAACAAACATGGGGAAAATGACCCCTGATGAAGAAACGAAAAGAGAAATGGAAATAGGACCAAACCGCTGTGCGGTTAACTAATAAGGAGGAACTACAAATGAATTCACAAAAAACACTAGACACAAAAGGACTAGCATGCCCGATGCCAATCGTAAAAACGAAAAAAGCAATGAAAGATATGGAATCAGGTGAAGTACTAGAAGTGCAAGCAACGGATAAAGGCGCACAAAGTGACCTTGCTGCATGGGCGAAGTCAGGCGGTCATGAACTGATGAAGTCTGAAGAAACAGATGGCGTGTTTTATTTCTGGATCAAGAAAGCTTAGTAATGAGATAGGAGGTACTGCTTCAGTACCTCTTTTTTAATGGAAGGAGTGAATACAATGGATTTCAGCTTTATTATCACGATTTTTGCAATTGGATTTATTGGTTCTTTTATTTCAGGAATGGTTGGAATCGGTGGTTCCATTATTAAATACCCAATGTTACTTTATATTCCACCACTACTTGGCTTTGCAGCGTTTAGTGCCCATGAAGTTTCTGGTATAAGTGCGGTGCAAGTATTTTTCGCAACCATTGGTGGCGTTTGGGCTTATCGTAAAGGCGGTTACCTTAATAAACAATTGATTCTTTATATGGGAGTTAGTATTCTCATTGGTAGTTTTATCGGCGGATATGGCTCAACGATTATGTCGGAGCAGGGCATCAACGTTGTATATGGTCTTCTTGCAGCGATCGCAGCTGTTATGATGTTTATACCGAAGAAAGGCATTGATGATGTTCCGCTTGATCAAGTGAAATTCAATAAATTTCTTTCTGCAGCCCTTGCTTTTATTGTAGGGATTGGTGCTGGGATTGTTGGTGCAGCGGGGGCATTTCTTCTCGTGCCGATCATGCTAGTTGTGTTAAAAATTCCAACGAGAATGACAATCGCTTCTTCTCTAGCCATTACGTTTATTTCATCTATTGGTTCAACAGTTGGGAAATTGGCAACAGGTCAAGTTCTTTTATTACCAGCTGCTATTATGATTGTCGCAAGCTTGATTGCTTCGCCTCTGGGGGCGAACGCTGGTAAGAAAATCAACACAAAAATTCTTCAATGGGTGCTTGCTGCCCTTATTCTTGGAACGTCCATTAAAATTTGGATTGACCTACTATCTTAAACGAAAAAGCTGTGCCATCGTTTAATACGATGCCACAGCTTTTTTCTATTTGTTTTCCTTAATGACAAGCTCTTTAATCTGATGTCCTTCTACTTCACGAACGGTAAACTGGTAGTGATCGACTGTAAATGTTGTGCCCTGTTCAGGTTCAATGTCATGAGTAAGAATCCAACCGCCAATTGTGTCGACATCAGTATGATCAATCGATGTACCAAGAAGTTCATTGATATCACTAATAAGCGCTTTTCCATCTACAATGGTTTGTCCGTTTCCTTCTTCACGAATCGGCAGCTTTTCATCGAAATCAAATTCATCTTGTATTTCACCAACGATTTCTTCTAGAATATCTTCTACAGTGACGAGTCCTGCTGTCCCACCGTACTCATCCACAACAATCGCGATGTGGCTATGGCTTTTTTGCATTTTCGCCAACAGTGTTTTAATATGAGCGGTCTCAATCACATGATTGATGGGATGGATGTAATCTCTAAGAACGAGTTCTTCGCCCCATTTATACTGGGTTAAAATTTCTTTAATGTTCACAACGCCAATGATTTTATCCTTATCTCCATCTGCCACCGGGTAGCGTGTATACTTGCCGTTTTTCATGATTTCAAGATTTTCTTCGGTCGTATTATCTAAAAAGAGACAGGTCATTTCGGTTCTTGGAATCATAATTTCTCGAGCCATACGCTCATCAAATTCAAAGATGTTATTTACAAATTCCATTTCAGATTTATTGATTTCACCACTTTTGTAGCTCTCTGATAAAATAAGGCGAAGCTCATCTTCAGAGTGGGCTTGTTCGTGCTCGTTTGCTGATTTAAGTCCAAATAATTTGACGACACCGCGCGCCGACCCATTTAATGCCCATATAAACGGGTACATAATTCGGTAAAACCAGATCAGTGGACCAGCAAGAAGTAAACTAATGCTTTCAGCTTTTTGAATCGCAAACGTTTTAGGCGCAAGTTCACCAAGAACAACGTGAAGAAACGTGATAATCGCAAATGCTAACGCAATCGTAAGAGGCGTCGCTATGGAATCAGGTAAATTCATGAGCTCAAACAATGGATGTAAGAGTAGTTCCACTGTCTCTTCCCCAAGCCAACCTAGAGCTAGCGCAGTAATCGTAATACCTAATTGACAAGCCGACAGGTAGCCATCTAAATTACCGAGTACTTTTTGAACGGATTTCGCTTTCTTATTTCCTTCACTAGCAAGTGCATCAATTCGCGTTCTTCTGATCTTAACAATCGCAAATTCAGAAGCTACGAAAAATGCAGTTAATACAATTAGCAAAATCACTGCAATCACTTTAATGAGTTCCAATAAGGCCCTTACAGAGTTGTAAGGGTTCACCTCCTATGTAATAGTTGTCTTATTATATCGAAGTTTTCCTCTTTTAGGGGAAGGTAAAACAAAAATATTTTCAAAGCAATGTTGGTTTAAAAATGGGATGTGTGGCGAACGCCTGCATGCCATTCTGAGCATCGGTATACTCTAGTTTTTTCAGAAGAGGAGTTAATTATGAAAAAGTCAGTGAATCCATTCTTATGGATTGGAATAACCGTGATCTTTGTCATCATCCTTATCTTTTTCATTAACCCACCATGGTTAGCGAAAATGCGCTCGATTCTTTCTCTTGAATCGCTAAATGTCCTTGCTGATACCTTTCGATCTTTAGGTGTCTGGGCACCGATTATAAGCATTGCGTTTATGATTGCTCAGGGAATACTTGCGCCACTCCCGTCATTTGTGATTACGGCAGCAAATGGCCTTGCATTTGGTATTCCATTTGGATTCCTCATCAGCTGGACAGGAGGAATGGCAGCTGCCATTGTCATGTTCTGGCTCGCAAGGATTCTAGGGGCAAGGTTTGTTGAAAAAGTTACGAAACAGAATCACTTACTCCATCATGCAAATCAATACAGCGGCAAAAACGGTTTCTTTTTAATTTTTGTTGCAAGGCTAATCCCGATTGTTTCTTTTGATTTTATTAGCTTTCTTGCAGGACTAAGTCAAATCTCGTTTCGCTCTTTTTTTATAGCAACGGCTCTCGGTCAAATTCCAGGAACGTTCCTGTATACAATTGTCGGGCATGATATTGCCAATTTGGATAACTATCAACAACGTTTTATTTGGATAAGTGTCCTTATTGCTTTGTTCGTGATTATAGGAAAAGTAAGGTCCGATCATAAAAAGAAAAGAGAATCGAAGGGCCATAGCTGAATGCATATCACTTTCTAATTAGACGAACTTGGCTTATGGTAGAAGAAATAAAACGAATTGGAGCGATGAACCTTGGCTAAAATTGTTGTCCTCTATCAGGAACCGAAACAGGTAGAAGAATTTAAGAATTATTATGAGAACAATCATATGGCGCTTGTTAAAGATGTTCCAAATGTCACTCACGCTGAAGTAAATTACGTAACAGCAGCAATGAATACGGACAAGAAATATTTCTTAACAGCAACCATTGCATTTGAATCCAAGGAGCAATTGGAAGATGCGATGCAGTCTCCAGCGTGGGCAAAAGTGTCAGAAGATGGACAAAACATGATGAAATTCCTTAACGAACCACCACTTCTGCTAATAACAGAATAATGAAGAAGGAAAACACTTGAAGGGCGATTCAAGTGTTTTTTTATTTAAAGGACTAAGCATAACGAGTTGTTTAAATGATGGAGAAAGAGGTAAAAAGATGGTAGGAAGTACCAAAGTATAGAGAGGAGTTCCACAAATGAAAGCATTGTTTTTAAATTGCTCGCTCAAAACGAGTGAAACCACGTCAAATACAGATGCGCTTTACAAAGAAGCAGAAGCCATTTTTCAAAAAGAAGGTGTTGAATCTGAACGTATTCGGTTAGCGGATTATCAGATTGCTTATGGCATTTCAGAAGATGAAGGACAAGGGGACGAATGGCCAGTTATCTTCGAAAAGGTGAAAGCCGCTGATATTGTGGTGTTAGGCACACCATTATGGCTAGGGGAAAAAAGTAGCATTGCAACGCTTGCGATGGAACGCTTATATGGAGGAAGTAGCTTAACAAACGAGCAAGGACAGTCCCTGTATTATAATAAGGTTGGCGGTGTTGTGATTACAGGTAATGAAGATGGAGCGAAACATGCAGCAGCTTCTATCCTTTACGGTTTTTCTCATATTGGTATTACCGTTCCGCCAAATGTGGATACTTATTGGGTAGGGGAAGCTGGACCAGGCGATTCCTACATTGAAGCGAATGGACAGAAAAATGACTTTTCAACAGGTCACGCGAAAACGATGGCCTATAACTTAATCCATTTTGCACGTATGTTTAACGAAAACCCGATCCCAGCTAAAGGGAATACAGTGGAATAATTAGCAGCCTCTTCTTAGACGAAGAGGCTTTTTTTGTTAGCGAGGTTTCATTCACTTGTGTGCCCAACGTTACATAAACTAATCGAAGACCGATTGCGGGGGGTTCTCAATGGATGAATTGATTTTATTTCTTATCCTTTTCATTCTTCTTGTGATTATTTTATTAGCTGTAGCAGGTATTATTTAACGGTGACAATTATGTTGAAATGATATTTCTACGAACTATGGACACTAGCCTAATCCTTCTTTTCCTTTACAACATATAGTGTTAGTAACCTTCCAGGAAAGGGGGTTTTCTAATATGAGTGGTGGAAAAGAGCATGTACGTGGCGGAGGCTACGGTAAAGGCTTTGCGTTAATCGTTGTATTGTTCATTCTATTGATTATCGTTGGAGCTGCTGCAGTTGGCGGAGCTAATTACGGCGGTCAATGTGGTGGATACGGAAAAGGTGGCTACGGCGGTTACGGCGGATATGGCTACTAAACCTTTCTTGTTACGTTAGCATGAAGGGAGGGATACGCATGAGTTACGGTTATGGTCAAGGCTTCGCGCTAATCGTTGTATTGTTCATTCTATTGATTATCGTTGGCGCAGTATGGGCTTACTAAAATAAGCAAAGCACCCGAATGGGGTGCTTTTTTCTTATTAACGATTATTGAAAAACAATTGTTTTATTTCCGTGAACGATCACGCGCTTTTCAAGGTGCCACTTCACAGCCCGGTAGAGCACAATGCGTTCAATATCTTTCCCATGTCTTTTTAAGTCCGTCACATTATAGCGATGAGTGATCCGCGTAATGTCTTGTTCAATAATTGGTCCTTCATCGAGCTTAGCATTTACGTAATGCGCCGTTGCGCCAATCAGCTTGACACCTCGATCAAACGCTTGTTGATAAGGGTTCCCTCCGATAAAGGCTGGTAGGAAAGAGTGATGAATATTAATGATTTCGTTGTGATAAAGGTGAATCAGCTTTTCAGGAATGATTTGCATATACCTGGCGAGAATAACCGTATCCACCTCGTGCTCCTTGAGGAGGCGAAGATGCTCGGAGGTTGCTTCTAGTTTAGACTCTTTTGTAATTGGAACGTGGTAGAAAGGAATACCAGCGTTCTCCGTTAGCTCTTTAAAGTCGAGGTGATTACTAATAACCATCGCAATTTCTGCATGTAGCTCTCCTAATTGCCATCTCCATAGTAACTCCTGTAAACAATGATCTTCTTTTGTCGCAAAGATAGCGAGGCGAGGTTTTTTGGAGGAAACAGTGATGGACCATTCCATCTCAAATGGTTTTGCGGTTTCTTCAAACGCTTCTGTTAACGCTGGTAGTTGATGATTCAGGTGAGGATGACTAAATTCAATCCGCATAAAAAAATGGCCCTGAACAGGATCCGTAGAGTGCTGATCAGAATGAATAATGTTAGCCCCGTTTGAAAATAAAAAAGTTGAAACTGCTGAAACGATTCCTTCTTTATCCGGACAGGAAATTAATAAAATCCCTTTTTCTAAGTTATCTTTCATCATTTGCCTCCTGTTATCTTGTAAATATTTAAAATAATACATTATTTCGATGTGAAGCGCAAAAGGATTTTTCTGCAAGAGAATCCAGTAAAGAAATAAGGACTTTTTACTTACGATTACTTATCTTTAATTAAATATAATTATTAATACTTATTTACTATTGATTATGTACTTATGAAAACTTATAATGTAAGTGGTTGGAAATGAGGTGCAACGATGTATCAAGAAGAAAGAATGCTGGCCATTCTAGATTATTTGAAACAATATGAACGAATTTCAGTAGAGCGCATTTGCGAACTATTCCTCGTATCGAGGGATACAGCTAGACGCGATTTAGTGAAGCTTGAAGAAGAAGGAGCAGTCACGAGGACCCGGGGCGGCGCTGTACTTCCCGAATTACGTCATGAAATCCAGTCTTATCACGATCGGCTGAAAGTCGTTTCCGAAGAAAAACAGCGAATCGGAAAAATGGCATCACATTATATCAATCCAGGAGACGTTGTCATTCTTGATGCATCAACGACCGTTCAAGCATGTGCCGAATTTATTGTGGAAAAGCAAGCAACTGTTATTACAAATTCCATTCACCAAGCGGACATTCTATCGAATGGAAACCAGCTTGATATTCATCTTCTTGGTGGAAAACTAGAGAAAGACCACCGCTTTCTTTATGGATCGGCCGTTGTAGAAAAAGTAGGCTCTTATAATGCGGATATTGCGTTTATTGGTGTCATTGGCATATCAGATAAGGGATTAACGATTGCGCATGAAGAAGACGGCATGGTGAAAAGAAAGATGATTGAACAATCTCAGTATGTGATCGCGCTTGCTGACAATTCGAAATTTTATCGTTCTGAATTTTTTACATTTGCACAACTTGAAGACATTGATTTGATTATTACGGACAAGCTTCCAGAGGAGAATATACAGACAATGCTTCGCAGTCATCAGGTTAAGCTTGTTGTTGCAGAAGAATAGTTTTTCTGTAACAACCTTAAAATACATTATATTTAGATGGAAGAAACGGACTGGCGTAACCAATTGGGCGTGACAGTCCGTTTTTTTGTTTGCAAAAAGGGTAACAACTAATAGCAGACAGGCAAATGAATTGGTCTCCATAAAATCTTCTGATAAGATTAACTGTAATGATTATCTTTACATTAAAGGAGCGTCTAAATATGAAATTAAGTGTACTTGATCAATCACCTGTTTCAAGAGGTAATACGCCAACTGAAGCACTTAGAGAAACAACGACACTTGCAAAAGAAACAGAAAAGCTAGGCTATCATCGTTTTTGGGTATCAGAACACCACAGTACGAAAAGTCTTGCTGGATCTAGTCCAGAAGTCCTTATTTCTCACCTGGCAGCGAATACGGAGAGGATGCGAATCGGTTCTGGGGGAGTATTGTTACCGCATTATAGTCCCTATAAAGTTGCAGAAAACTTCCGTATGCTTGAGACGTTAAACCCGAACCGCATTGATATCGGTCTTGGACGTGCTCCAGGGGGGATGCCGAATGTTACAAAGGCCCTAGCAGGGGGTAACAGTATGGGGATGGACCGTTATTTAGAGCAGGTTAACGAGCTAGCCTCTTATTTAAAAGGGGAAGACCCTGAGAGAATGAACGTACGCGCAACGCCACTTGGAAGTACGACACCTGAAATGTGGCTGTTAGGTTCAAGTGGGGCGAGTGGGATGATGGCGGCCCAACGTGGACTTGGCTTTACATTTGCTCATTTCATTAACGGCTATGGTGGAACAAATGTGGTTGACAAATACCTTTCTCGTTTTGTACCATCTGAATTTAACGAGACGCCTAAAACAAACGTGGCAATCTTTGTTATCTGCGGCGAAACAGAAGAAGAAGCGGAATATCTAGCTTCAAGTTTGGATTTATCAATTTTATTAATTGAACAAGGAAAATCAGGAGATGGATTTCCTTCACCCGATGAAGCACGTCGCTTTCCTTATACTGTGTTTGATAAAGAACGGATTCGGGAAAACAGAAAGAGAATGATCGTAGGTAATCCGACTCAGGTGAAACAGCAAATAGAAGAATTAGCCGATCAATACCAAACGGATGAAGTGATCATTAATACCATTACACATGATTTTCAAGCACGACTGAAGTCATATCAACTACTTGCAGAAGCATTTCATTTAAATGAGAGTGTCTCTTGACAAAATGAACTGTAATATTTAAAATTACACTATACCTTGACTCAGTTGGAACACAAACTAGTCTTCCAAATAAGGAGGTAAAATGATGATGAATCAACTACATCAACAAACACAATACCAAAAAGGTGATTGGGTAAAAGGAAAGTCAGTGCATGATGAACTTATTCATGGCTACGTTGAATCTGTTAATAATTATCTTGGGACGATTAAAGTATTCGTTTTAGAATGTGATAATCCAGAAACTGTTGGAAAAGTAATTGAAACTTTCCAGAATCGTATTTCTCAGCTGGAAGAACCTGATTTTGAGCAGGATGAATCCTTCTTGCTAAATCTTATTGAAGTTGCCTTGATTACAAAAGACAAAGAATGGTTCATGGAACTTACAGCACAGCTAAATGAACTTCGAAATGAGTCGCAGGAAGTCATTTCCTGTTAAAATTTTCTTGCCAGCAATAAAAGAAATACGATAGGATGGAAGTGGAAGAAAGTGTTGGGAGGCGCTGCAATTGAATAGTGATTTTACTCTCGCCGTACACAGTCTGGCTTTGCTTGCGATTAAGCCAGGACAGATGGCAACAAGTGATTATCTTGCCGGAAGTGCTTCGGTCCATCCCGTTCGTATGAGGAAAATTCTTAGTTTACTCAAGAAAAACGGTTATATCGTATCAAAAGAAGGGGCCGGTGGCGGTTTTACGTTATCTTGCCAGGTGGAAGAAGTAACGCTTGATAAGATCTATAACCTCACGTCTATTGGCGCACTTCAACCTAGGTGTCCTGATTCAAACCAGTATTGCCTGGTTGGAGCGAACTTAGCGAATGTACTTGGCGATATTTTTACAGATGCTGAGAATCACTTAACAGCATTCTTGAAACAATATACAATCCGTGATATTATTCAAAGCCTGAAGCAAAAACAATTGTAATTGATTGTTTTTGTTTTATGTTCTAACTGTAATAAAAAATATTTCAATAACCTATTGGGGGTGAGCAGACATGAGTACTAGTCTGGTGGCAAAAAACGAAAGTAAGTTTAATATGAAAGATTGGAATCGATTAGAAAGATCTGGTCAGCTAATTAAGCGTAACAAAGGTAGATTTTTGATAAAACCAGAGCATACGAATCGTGACGTTTACATTATTAAAAGTGGAAGCATCGCCATTTATCACGCTGATAATATGGAAGAACCGCTTGCCGTTCTTACGGCCCAAGATGTTTTAGGAAACCGCTCGATTTTTGTACATCAAAATTTGTATGCTAAAACGGTAACTGATGTTGAGCTCATTCAATTAGATCAAACATCCTATCGTGCACTTTATTTAGCTTATCCTGAATTAGCAATCAAGTTAACTGCTGAATTGTCTAAGCTTAAACTAACGCTTGATTTCCCAGAACGAAAAGCACCTTCACTCTTACAACAGGTGAAGAGTGGGGTTCAAGGCTGGGTAAATAAAAACAATGGCAAGAAGGGTAGATACTGCCACAACTGCTAATAAATTTCTGTTTCCTAACTGTAATTATTTGTGTTACTGTATAAATGATAATCGTTCTTATAAATAACTTAGAGAGAGAATCTTAATGGATTAAAGGAGAGAAATGAAATGTCTGTAAGTGTACAAGAAAATCAGAGTGTTTTAGATGTGATGAAGGAACGCCATTCTGTTAGAAAGTTTGAAAAAGGCGTCAAAATTCCCGAAGAAGAGATGAATGAAATTCTAAATGCAACAATTGAAGCTCCTTCTTCATGGAATCTTCAACATTGGAAGTTTCTTGTCATTGAAAGTGACGAGCAGAAAGAAAAGCTTCTTCCAATTGCTTTTAACCAACAACAAATTGTGGATAGCTCAGCTACTATTGTTATTCTTGGTGACATGGAAGCTAACTTACATGCCGAAGAAATTTACGGACAAGCTGTTGAATTAGGTTTTATGGACAATGCTGTGAAGGAAACGCTTGTGGGTCAAATTAACGGTGCATATGAACGTGAAGGTTTTGCGTTAAGTGAAGCGATTAAAAATAGTTCATTGGCAGCGATGCAGTTAATGCTTGCTGCAAAAGCAAAAGAGTATGACACGGTTGCAATGGGTGGGTTTAATCCGGTTGCACTTGTTGAAGAATTCAACATTCCTACACGCTATGTTCCTACAATGCTTATTTCTGTAGGGAAAGCAGCTGTTGAAGCACATGGAACCGCTCGTTTCCCACTTGAGCGCGTCGTGATAAAAGAAAGTTTCTAAATGATAGATCGGAAAGGAAGGGCAGCGGCCCTTCCTTTTTCTATTGGGGACCCTTCCATCATCAAATAAGAAAGATCCATTTAGATACAAATCCAAATTCATGATTTTTCAGGGGAAGACGGTATACTAGAAAGAGAGAATAAGGGGGGATCACATGGCACAGGTAATCGAACAAGAAAAAAAGATGAACTGGCGTGGACTTTCAAAGCTAATCCGAGATACAAACCCGTCGAAACCACTCGTAGGTGTAGCGATTGCGATGAGTATGATTGGAACAATTGCTGGGTTAATTGTCCCGTTTTTCACGAAAAACTTAGTGGATCAGCTTTCTGGTAGCACTCTTTCATCAGGGGTAATCACCTTATTAATCGCTGCGTTTATCATTCAAGCGATTTTTTCAGGGTTATCCATGTATTTGCTTTTATATATAGGTGAAACGGTAGTCGCTCGCTTAAGAGAGCGATTAATGAAGAAAGTACTTTCTCTTCAAATTCCATACTTTGACCATAATCGTGTGGGAGATACGACAAGTCGGATAGTGAATGATACTGGAGTGATAAAGGATCTCGTATCAAATCATTTGATTAGTTTATTAACAAGTACCCTCTCCATTGTCGGTTCAATCGGAATATTACTTTATTTAGATTGGAAATTAACAGCGATCTTACTTGCAGTGGTGCCAATTATGATGATTGGGATCCGGTTTATCGGAAAAAGAATGTATAAAGTATCAAAAGGTTTGCAGGAAGAAACGGCTAAATTCACTGCTACGATTACTCAAGTGTTATCAGAAGTTCGTCTCGTAAAATTCTCTATGGCGGAGAATGTGGAAGAGAAAAATGGAAAGAACGGGATAAAAAATGTTTTTAGCTATAGTATGAAGGAAGCGAAAATCTATGCACTTCTCATGCCTCTCATGACACTGCTATTGATGGGGGTGCTCGTCATTATAGTGGGTTATGGAGGCGTACGGGTGTCAACTGGCGAACTAACGGCAGGAGAGCTCGTTGCTTTCCTTTTATATTTGTTTCAGATCATTATACCGTTTAGTTCGATGGCCCGCTTTCTAACAGCTATCCAAAAAGCAATGGGCGCAACTGAACGACTCCAATTCTTGCTTGATCATGATAGTGAAGAGCGTTTAAATGGAGAAGATGTGGAGAATCCGGCCCAAGTGCTATCGTTTAGAGATGTTGAATTTTCATATGGCAAAGAAATGGTTTTGAAAAAAGCTTCTTTTGAAGTACCACCAGGTAAGGTTACAGCGATCGTAGGGCCAAGTGGTAGCGGAAAAACAACGACTTTTTCTATGATTGAACGCTTCTATCACCCACAAGCGGGGGAAATTAAACTTGGAGATAAAGAGATCACTTCTTTTTCACTTGTGTCCTGGCGTAAGCAAATCGGCTATGTGTCCCAGGAGAGTCCACTCATAGCTGGGACGATTAAAGAGAATATTGTGTATGGGTTAGAAGAAGAAGTTTCAGATCAGGAAATTGAAGCGGCAGTTAGACAAGCCTATGCTCTTCCTTTCATTCAGGAACTTCCGAATGGACTTGATACTGAAATTGGCGAAAGAGGAATCAAGCTTTCAGGTGGTCAACGTCAGCGAATAGCCATTGCGCGAGCGATTGTACGAAATCCTTCGATTCTTTTGTTAGACGAAGCGACGTCGAGTCTTGATAGTACGTCAGAAGTTCAAGTCCAACGTGCTTTGAACAATTTAATGAAAGATCGAACAACCATTGTCATTGCTCATCGTCTGTCTACTGTGGTTCATGCAGATCAAATATTGGTTATGGAAAATGGAAGGGTATCCGCACAAGGTACTCATGAAGAATTGTTTATGAAAAGCGATCTCTATAAGGAACTTGCGCAACAACAGTTTCAAATGGAAGAAAGCTCATAAGAAAAGGTGTCGGGTGATGTCCCGACACCTTTTTACACGCTTTTTAATTTGATACGCCCGTAGAATGTGCTTCACGTTTTTCTTCTTTGACTTTCTCTAAGAAACGCTTTGTTTCAGCAACGACAACCCCTGACAGACCAAGTAGGCCAATTAAGTTTGGTAGTGCCATTAAGCCATTGAAGATATCGGCAAGTAACCAAACAACGTTTAGTTTTAACGTTGTACCTACAAAAACAGCTAAGACGAAAACGAAGCGATAATATTTGATCGATGCGTCTCCAAATAGGTAAGAGAAGCACTTTTCTCCATAGTAAGACCAGCCAAGAACAGTGGAATAAGCAAAAAGAATAAGGCCGATTGTCACAATAAGTGCGCCGGGAACGCCAAGGAACTTTTCAAATGTTGCGGTAGTTAAAGCCGCACCATTTAAGTCGCCTCCGTAAAGAATCTCCCATAACGAGGGCAATTCCAGTGATGGAACAAACAACAATCGTATCAATAAAAACCTGAGTCATTGATACTAGAGCTTGCCGTCCAGGATAATCGGTCTTCGCAGCTGCAGCCGCGATTGGAGCGGAACCAAGTCCAGCTTCATTCGAGAATACTCCGCGCGCCACACCGTAGCGAATAACGGCACCAATGGCACCCCCAGCAGCCGCTTCACCTGTAAAGGCATCTGAAAAAATAAGCGATACAGCAGCAGGCACAAGATCAAGGTTCATGAAAATAACGACTAGCCCTCCGATAACATAAAATAAGGCCATGACAGGAACGAAGTAAGCTGTTACTTTACCAATGCTTTTAATTCCACCAAGAATAACCATTCCAGTGAAAAGCATAAGAACGAGTCCTGTAATCCACGGGGCAATTCCAAAAGTAGCCACTGCGTCAGCAACTGAGTTCGATTGAACCATATTCCCGATACCAAACGCTGCAAATGCACCAAAGAATGCAAAGATCATACCGAGCCATTTCAAATTAAGGCCTTTATCAAGGTAATACATCGGTCCACCTGACATTTCACCATTTGCGTTCACAGAGCGATATTTAACTGCCAGAATAGCTTCTGCATATTTAGTAGCCATTCCGAAAAGCGCGCTGATCCACATCCAAAGAACGGCACCAGGTCCCCCCACAAAAACCGCTGTTGCCACACCTGCGATATTCCCTGTCCCGATGGTGGCAGCGAGAGCTGTCATTAATGCCTGGAAGTGAGAGATATCTCCTTCAGATGTTTTGTCTTGCTTCTTCGTGAACGCTTGCTTTAACGCATATGGAAGCATGGTGAATTGGAGAAAACCGAGACGGATTGTGAGGTAAATACCCGTTCCAACGAGCAGGACGAGCAGAGGCCACCCCCATACAAATCCACTAATACTACTTAAAGCTGCTTCCAATAAGAACTCCTCCTTTATGTATGTTAATACTAAATATTCTAACAAATTACCACAATAACCTTTATAATACAAAATAATTTTTTTTGTGAAATTGTCGAAAGATAGAAAATAGCGCTTTCTTATGTAGGTAAGTGCACTTTGTTCGATTATAATAAATTTCTTTTGTATGGTAGTGAAAGGAGAGGAGGAATAGAAGATGAAGTACTTTGATCTATCAAACAAGGTAGCTGTCGTGACGGGAGGCGGAAGAGGGATTGGAAAAGCAATGGCTCATGCTCTCTCTGAAGCTGGTGCTAAAGTTGCCCTAGTAGGACGAACGTTTGCGGTGTTGAATGAAACGGCAACAGAAATAAGCAAAGAAACGGGTGGAGAAGTTCTTCCATTTTCTTGTGACGTCACAAAGGAAGAGAATATAAAAGAACTAGTAACGGAAATTCATGAAAAGCTAGGTTCAATTACCATTCTCATTAACAATGCAGGGAAAACGGTGCGGAAATCCATCGAGGAATTGGAACCTGGTGAGTGGGATGACGTCATGGAAACCAATGTGAAATCTGTTTACATGATGACAAGAGCTGTGCTTCCTGATTTAAAAGAGCAACAGGAATCACGGGTTATTAACATCGCATCCATGGCTAGTGAAGTTGGACTGCCGTTCTCCACCCCATATGGTCCAAGTAAAGCAGCAGTCGTCCAATTGTCGAAGCAGCTAGCACAAGAGCTCTCCCCGCTTGGTATTACTGTGAATGCGATTAGTCCCGGCTTCATCAAAACGCCATTTAACGAAAAAGCACTTGAGAACCCAATTCTTTTGAATAAAATTAACAACAGTAATCCAATGCATCGTATTGGTCAGATGGAGGAGATCATCCCTGCAGTTCTCTATCTCGCTTCCCCTTATTCTAGCTATACGACAGGGCAGAACCTTGTCATTGATGGTGGGACAACTTCTCACGCGTTTTAAATGTGGGCTTGAAAGAAGGGTGGCCCTCCTTTATAATAAATGTAACCTGAAAAGAAAAAGGGGAAAAGTTTATGTTATCGGTGATTCTTAACTAACGTAATTTTATAGGCAGTATGGTTTTTTAAAGACGCATATATACTATGCTTATTTAACTATGCCTTCTGTCAAATTAGTTAAGAACACAGATTAAGCTCATGAATGAGGACGACCATTCCAGCTGCGCACCTGTGCGCGGCTTTTTATATGCTTTTTTAAGCATGGGAATGGTGAAGTCTACCCTTTTATGAAAGAGCTACGAGTGAACATGTGTTCATTTGTAGCTCTTTTTTTCGTTGGAGGAGAGGGTGTGTATGTATGTTAATTGAACGAACACTTTATCGGACAAACAAAGAACAATCTAGGAGGAGAAAAAATTGAACGATCAAACGATGAAAACACTTGAATTTGATAAAATTCGGAGCGAGATCGCCCACTATGCGCTTTCCGAAGAAGCGAAAGAGGAGATTCAGAAAATGAAACCCTCACATGATAGGCAGGTGGTGCAAAACAGATTAAATGAAACAACCGAGGCAAAAGCCATTATCCAAAAGAGTTCAAGCGTTCCTCTTCATGGCCTTCATGGCATTATTCAAGTGATGAAGCAACTAAACAAGGGAGTTGCATTACGACCTGATCAGCTCACAACCGTACTTGATTTGATAGAAAGTGGACGAAAAATGAAACAGTTTATGGTGGGGAAAGAGTGGTTAGCTCCTACGATTTCAAGCTATGTGCATTCTCTTTATGAACTTACGGATCTTGAAGAAGATTTGAAACGAGCGATACGAAATGGCGAAATTGATGATGTAGCGAGTAAAGAGTTAGGGAGAATTCGGAAGAAAATGACTGTCTATGAAGAAAGGGTGAAGGAGAAACTCAACCAGCTTCTGCGCTCATCATCGAAACGAAAAGCTCTTCAGGATACCATTATTAGTGATCGTAACGGACATTATGTTGTAGCGGTGAAAAAGGAATACCGTAAACAAATCAAAGGAACGGTACATGACCAATCGTCAAGTGGTTCCACGGTTTATATTGAGCCTGAAGAAGTTCGAAAAGTTCAAGTGGAGTTAAACGAGCTAAAAGCTGACGAATACTTGGAGGAACAGAGAATCTTAAGTAAGCTAACTGGGGAAGTGGAGCGATATGCGCAGGAAATTTCCATTAACATTGAAACGATGATGCACTATGATTTTATTTTTGCCAAAGCAAAATATAGTGTAGCGATTGACGGCAGCCAAGTTCAGCTAGTATCTGAGCCAATGATTGAACTACGCAACGGTCGTCATCCTTTGTTAGCGAAAGAAGCTGTTCCGTTAACTCTAGAACTTGGAAAAGGCTATAAAGGGTTAGTGATTACAGGACCAAATACAGGAGGAAAAACCGTTGCCATTAAAACAGTTGGTCTTCTAGCGATGATGGTGCAATGTGGCTTACACATTCCAGCGGAGGAATCTTCTGTGTTTGGCATGTTTGGTGCCATTCTCGTTGATATTGGCGATGGTCAGAGTATTGAACAATCCTTAAGTACCTTCTCTTCACGAATTTCGAATATCATTACCATTATACAAGATGCGGGCCCTGATGCTCTTGTCATTTTAGATGAACTTGGGTCAGGCACAGATCCTGGTGAGGGAATGGGTATTGCCGTATCCATTTTAGAACAATTAAATCGCCTTGGCGCAACGATCCTTTCCACGACGCACTATAGCGAGATGAAGAATTTTGCATCAGCTCATCCGGATTTTGAAAATGGATCGATGGAGTTTGATCCGGAATCCTTGCGGCCAACGTATAAGCTTCGCATGGGCATACCGGGTGAAAGTCAGGCATTTGCGATTGCCCTTCGGCTTGGCATGCACCCTGCTATCATTGAGCGGGCACATGAAATCACGTATCAGGAGGAGCAAACTTACGATAAGCGAGATCAGCGCGATTGGCACTATGAACAACAGGTGACAAGTAAAAAAATCGATCAACCGCGACGGCAAAAAGTACAGGTTGAAAAGTACTTTAACCAGTTTGCCATTGGAGACAGCGTGGCGATATCTTCTATGGAGGAAAAAGGAATCGTTTATAAACCGATTGATGAGTTTGGGAATGTGATTGTTATGGTAAATGGCAAAAAAGAGACGATTCATGCGAAGCGGTTGAAGCTCCTTTTACCAGCAAGCGAGCTTTACCCTGAGAATTATGATTTCGACATTCTTTTTGAAACCGTTGAGAACAGAAAGAAAAAGAAACTGATGAATCGAAAGCATGTGGATGGTTTGAAAATTGATTATGAAGAGTAATGAATCCTGTCTGATGGTAAGGGTGAAAACGCAATCTCGTTTTGAACGAAAAGCGATCCGTTCCTAAATTCGAAATCTCTTTGCGTAAAATGCCGTTAAAAAGGGTAATGCAACTACTAGAACATTCTGCTCGGGCAGAAAAGATGGCAAAGTGGAGGATGAGAGAGATGCAAAAAATGAACAGAGGAATTTTAACAGCCGTATCGGCAATCGCAATCGCTCAAGGATTGAAGGTTTTCACACATAAAAAATTGACAGGAGAATGGGATTTGAAGCAAGTAGCGACGACCGGTGGCATGCCAAGTTCGCATTCGGCTGGTGTTGCGGCCCTTACTTCTTACATTGCTTCAAACAAAGGATCTCGTCACACGGAAACAGCTTTGGCGACGATTTTTGGTGTAATCGTGATGTATGATGCACAGGGGGTTAGGCGCCATACGGGAGAAATTGCTGCACTCGTAAACGATCTTGAAGATAACCTCGCGACGATTTCAGGCGATTACCCAAGTATGCAATTCGTTGAAAGAGAAAAAGAGTTGAAAGAGCTCCTTGGACATCAGCCAGTTGAGGTTTTAGGTGGCGCTCTTTTAGGAGCAACTTTGGGCTTTATTTCGGCTAAAGTTGAGAATAAATAGAAGAGAATCAGGAAATCATAGGCGCTTCGCCTATGATTTTTCTTGTCATTACGGAGATCGCGGAAATAATGCGAAAATCGCGGATATATTTCAAAAAGCGCGGAAATAATCGATTTTTCGCGGAATTATTCTGATTATCGCGGAATTGACAGCATTTTTCATGTTCAACAACGTCACCAGCACATTACCCAAACAGATTGCTTTCATTTAAAATGCGATTTTGAAATAATATGAAGTGCACGAAGGATAGAGGAGGAAATCAAATTGACACATACAAAAAAATCGACTGAAGCGTTATTTAAAACGTTCAATAGCGAAAAATTGTCTTTAGAAAATCGTACAGTTATGGCACCGATGACGAGAGGGTTTTCACCGGAAAATGTACCAGGTGAAGATGTAGCCGCTTATTATCGACGTCGTGCTGAGAATGGTGTTGGATTAATTGTCACAGAAGGAACTGGCATTAACCATCCTTCATCCGTTTCCGGTGCAAGTATTCCAGTCTTTCATGGTGAGGAAGCACTCAAAGGCTGGGAGAATGTTGTAAAAGAAGTACATGAAGCGGGTGGTAAGATTGCACCGCAGCTTTGGCACGTTGGGATGACTCGGAAATTGGGTGAATTACCTAACGAAGAAGCACAGCCGGTTGGCCCATCTGGTCTAGCACTATCCGGTGAGAAAGTAAATGAGCCTTTAACAACAGAAGAGGTTGAACAGCTTGTTGAAGCGTACGCTCAGGCTGCTGCAGATGCGAAACGACTTGGTTTTGATGCAATTGAACTTCACGGGGCGCACGGTTATTTAATTGACCAATTCTTTTATGAACAGACAAACAAACGTACCGACCGCTATGGTGGTGACCTTGTCGGTAGAACACAATTCGCCGTTGAAATTATTGAAGCATGCCGTCGCGAGGTTGGACCGGACTTCCCAATTATTTTCCGTTTTTCTCAATGGAAAATGAACGACTATAAAGCGAAACTTGCAACGACACCTGAAGAATTAGAACAGTTTTTAACGCCACTCGTTAATGCTGGAGTCGATATCTTCCACTGCTCAACACGTCGCTTCTGGGAGCCTGAATTTGAAGGTTCTGAATTGAACTTAGCAGGTTGGACAAAGAAATTGACTGGTAAGCCAGTTATTTCAGTAGGTTCAGTAGGGCTTGATGGCGAATTTACAAGCTTCTCTGGAGCAAATACAACGAGTCTTGATGGCTTGATTGAGAAACTTGAAGATGAAGAATTTGACCTTGTTGCGATTGGTCGCTCACTATTAATGGATCCTGAGTGGGTAAGCAAAGTGCGCGATGGCCGCGCGGATGACCTCCTTCCATTTAACAAAGAAGCTTTGCAAAAATTATATTAAGCGGTTCTAGTAATGAACAGCTTTTCCATCAAGTATTCCTTTACATCTTGTAAAGGAATACTTGATTTTTTTATGACTTAAAAATAGGCTTTGTTAGCTTTAGTTTATATTGTTGATATCTCAATTTTTGGCGTAAATGAGCCCAAAAACTACACCAATTATTAACATAGCAAAAAATAAATAGATACTATTATTTACCAAAATACCAGGATAGGTGTAGAATCGATTAAGAGCAGTCATGGAAAAATAACTTTTATGGAAGTGACACGGTCGATGGAATCATTATTAGCTAACTTCTCAATCTTATTATTTATGCACCTTTGCATCCAAAGCGTATACTACCTTGCTTTTCAAAAGCGATGGTCTAATCAAGTTGTGGCAATTGCTCATGTGCTCATTGTCGTCATTGGTATCATTTGCCTCTATCAGCTTCCCGTCATTCTTAATGACTATTGGTTTGATTTGAGGACGATTCCGATGGTTATTCTTGTCCTTTACCACGGAGCTAAACTTGGCGTCCCAGTACTTATTATTTCATCACTGGCTCGCTTCGCTTTTCCTGGAGAGTTTGTTGTATTGGAACTTCTTTTTACCCTGTTGATTCCGACAATTGTGACGCTCCTGATTCGTGAGCGGCTGTTTCGAAATCTGAGTTATTTAAATCTTTTTCTCTATTTTGTTGGAATTTGGTTGATATCTGATGCAATTATCGGTTATATCATCTCAGATGGCGTTACGATCTATTCCTATCTTATTCGCTTTCTTTCTTTTCAACTTTCTGCTTTGATTATGTACTTCTTTATTCAAACGAGTACAAAAAACCTTGAAATGAGTGAGCAACTTCGTTTCTATGCTGAACACGATTCGCTAACCGGGCTTCTAAATTTAAGAAGTTTTCTTCGAAAAGCGAAAGATCATGAAAGTCACTTAAAGAAAATAATAGCAATGCTTGATCTTGATTTTTTCAAACAAATCAATGATACGTATGGTCATTTGAATGGTGATCGTGTCCTAGCTGACTTTGCCACTTTTCTTTCAGAGCAGGATGATTGGCTCGTTGGTCGATATGGAGGAGAAGAATTCATCATAATGCTTGAAGCTTCAACGAGAGAAGAGGCTTACCATCGTATGAAAACATTGCAAGAAAGTTTAAGTGAGCAGGAATTCATCACCGAAATGGGCGAAGAAATAAAAGACGTTTCTGTATCAATTGGACTAGCTGAACTTGACCAACAAATGCCGATAATGGCATCGGTTGAACAGGCGGACAAATCTCTATACAAAGCAAAGAAAAGTGGTCGAAACCAGGTCTGTATTTAACGTCCTGCACATTCGTTGGTTTAAAAAGTTAGATTTGCGGAATATAACAAGTGTTAAGGTTTTTAAAGGAGGACAAATTGACATGAAAGTACTCGTTATTGGAGCAAACGGACAAGTTGGTACACACTTAATTACGAAATTGGCTGAGCGCGGTCATGAACCAGTCGGCATGATTCGCGATACAGATCAAGTAAAAGCCATTGAAGATGCTGGAGGCAAAACCGTACTTGGAGACCTTGAGAAAGATTTTTCTCAAGCGCTGTATGGTTGTGAAGCGGTTATCTTTGCTGCAGGTTCTGGTCCACATACTGGTGCTGATAAAACGATCATGATTGACCAGGAAGGTGCGATTAAAGCTGTTGATGAAGCGAAGCAACAAGGCATTAAGCGCTTTGTGATGCTAAGCACGGTTGGGTCCGATTACCCAGAAAAAGGCCCAGATGAAATGAAACCTTACTTATACGCAAAGAAGCGTGCCGATGAGCACTTAAAAGCAACGAACTTAACGTACACCATCCTTCGCCCAGGTCGTCTTTCTAATGACCCTGGTACAGGAAAGATTCGAGCTTCTGAAACATTAGAAGACAAATCCGGTCAAATTCCACGCGAAGATGTAGCCGCTGTTCTAGCTGAAGTGCTAGAGAATGAGCATACGTTTAATCGTTCATTTGAGGTTCTAGACGGTGATCATAGCATCAGTGATGCGATTGGTCAGCTATAAAGTTTATTTTGTGGGAGACTTAACGTCCGTTAAGTCTCTTTTTTCTGTAGGATAATGTTACTCCTTGTATTTATTCCATCGTTATAGAAAAATAATTAGTGACTTTTTCATCATTTTTCGACGAAAAAATTGCGATGAATGCGAACTAATGATAATGTGGTATAGGTCAGTGCATGAAAGCGTTAACATAAAGGAGTAGAGAGAATGAACATCTTAGAATGGCTACAGAAAATTAACGGCGTTCTTTGGGGAGCACCAAGTCTAATTTTGTTATTTGGAACAGGTGTCTTTCTCACATTAATTTTAAAAGGACTGCAGTTTCGGAAACTTGGGTATGCGTTTAAATTGGCATTTTCAAAAGAAAAAGAAGAGGACAGCAGTGCGGAAGGCGATGTTAGTAATTATAAAGCGTTAATGACAGCTCTTGCCGCAACGATTGGAAATGGGAATATTGCAGGTGTTGCGACGGCCATTACGATTGGTGGACCAGGTGCGATTTTCTGGATGTGGGTAGTCGGCCTTGTCGGTATGGCAACCAAATATGGTGAAGCTTTGCTTGCCATGAAATACCGTGTGAAAAATGACAACGGTGAGTATGCAGGTGGACCAATGTATTATGTCGAAAAAGGACTCGGTCCAAAATGGAAGTGGCTCGCGATCTCGTTCGCATTATTCGGTGCCATCGCTTCACTTGGTATTGGGAATAGTGTGCAATCGAATACGATTGCAAGTGTTGTTGATGAAAGTTTTCACATTGATGGATGGGTTACAGGGGTTATTCTTGCTGCGCTTACGGCTCTTATTATTTTTGGTGGTGTGAAACGGATTAGCTCTGTAGCAGGTTTCTTTGTTCCAATTATGGCAGTGCTCTACATATTAGGAGCGGTCATCATCATTGTGTTAAATATTGATGCGGTTATTCCAGCAATGAAGTTAATCTTCACATATGCTTTCTCTCCTCTATCGGCTGTAGGAGGATTTTCTGGTGTGATCGTAATGGAAGCCGTGAAGTCAGGCGTTTCTAAAGGGATTTTCTCTAATGAAGCAGGCCTTGGTACAGCAGCGCTGATTGCAGGAAATGCAAAAGCGGATCACCCTGTTAAGCAAGCGCTCGTTGCGATGACGGGTACGTTTATTGTGACGATTATTGTTTGTACGATGACAGCGCTCGTTCTCCTTATCACAGGATTTTGGGATCCAACTGGTGGAGACCTTTCAGGAGTTGTCCATGATCCGAATCTTGAGGCTGGTGCGTTAACGACGGCTGCGTTCGGCTCAAGTCTTGGCATAATCGGTGAGTATATCGTCACATTCTCTGTTATCTTCTTTGGTTTCTCAACCATTATTGGCTGGTACGTGTATGGATATAAATGCTTTGAATATCTTGTTGGAACAAAAATAACGATTTATTATGGTGCTGTCTATATATTCGCATGTTTTATCGGAACAGTTGCGAACTTAACAACCGTTTGGGCTTTTGCAGATATGGCCAATGCACTGATGATGATTCCAAACTTAATTGCACTATTATTGCTTTATAAAGTGATTAAAAGCGAAACCGACGATTACTTTAATCGTTATCTTGTTGAATACGAAATGAAGAAAGCGAGTTAGTGAGCTCGTTCTAGATCATCATGAAAAAAGCCCGGCTGGAATTCAGCTGGGCTTTTGCCTATTCTTCTGGCGTTATTTTCTTGGATGGTGCAGATTCATTTCCAAAGATATTAACCGTTGTCACATAGTAGGAAGAGCTCGAAGCATCTGGATCGGCAAAGCTCTTACGTTCAAGGTTTGATACACTCTCTATTTGCTTGTATACGCCGTACGCATCAGCTTTGTAAATCCGATAACCGACGACATTTTCATCACGCACAGCGTGCCAGGATAGAAAGTTTCCGCTAACACTAAGGTTAGTCGGAGCATCTGGAACTTCATCAGGGTTTACTTCTTCCTTTTTATCAAGGTTGTCTTCTTTTAACTCAGTAGAGACAACAAGCCTTTCTTCATGGGTTCCTTTCGAACGATTAAACGTTCCGACACATGTAATGAGATTCAATGTGCGTGAATCCGTTGGTCCAAAAATTTTCTCGATTGGGGAATCATTGTAAGGGTATCTTTCTTTCCCAGTTACAACGAAGGTCATTGTTTCACCATCTTGACCAGTTAAGATAATTTCGTCCCCTTTGGAAAGTTTTTCGAGATAAAAGAAGATTGCGGGCCCAGTTTTACTATCTACGTGTCCGGCAAGAACCGCATTTCCTTTTGTACCTGGTTTAAAGCCAGGCTCAAACCATCCCACTTTATTGATGTCCTCTGGTACACCCATTTGTCCATTATCTAGAACGCCGACATTCTCTATCTCAGCTTTTACATCAATGGCCGGAATTTCTAATTGAACTGGTTCAATCCCTTCTTGAACGTCCTGAGAGGCTTTTGCTTTTTCGATTTTTTCCTTTTGATCATCTAGGAGTAAGAATTCATCAGATAAAACATCCGGCTTCTCCATTTCTTCTACATCGATATTCGACTGTGTTTCTTCTACGGAATTTGTTTCCAATTCCTGAACCGTTTCAGGCTCAACATAATTATTATTATATCCAGCAAGGACAAGCCAGATAATCGCACCAACGACCAGCAACAAAATCTTCCTCATCTTCTTCACCTCTTTTATTCAATTTATCTTAATCAACCTTTACTGACAACGCTCTTACATTGCTAACGAAATGAAATGAAAAATGGATCACTTATAAACAAAAGTAATAACCAGAAAAAAGATTGACCTTATGTGAGTATCGGTGTACTATGTAACTAATACACCAATACAATAAGGGGAGTTGTAAAATGATGAATTGGAGTGGGCTGTTACGAAAAGAATTTCGTGTAACAAGAACCCTGCTACTGGGCGTTATTACCTTTGATTTACTTGTGATGATCGGTTTCTTTATAGGGTCAGCAAGATGGGAAATCCCATATTTGACGGCCATTATAGGAGGGGTACTAACAGCGTTACACGTTTTTTTTCTACCTCTCTACCTATTAATCAGTCTGAATACAGAAGGACGAAACTTGCATTTATGGCTCCATAATCCGCAATCAGGAGCACGCTTACTTGGAGCGAAAATATTAAACGGATTACTCGCACTCCTTATTTCGATTGGGCTTGTGAGTGGTTTAGCTTTACTAGCCTACAACCTGGAGACGAGTGTTCTTGAGCTTCCAATCGAAAACGTATGGCTGTTTGGATTCTATTTTCTAACCGTTATTGTAGCTGGGTCCCTTTATATGGGGACATGGCTGACGTTCTATTGGACGCTTTATCAGGTATTGAAAACGTATATCGGAAGATGGGCCCTTCTCCTTGTCCTTTTCCTCATCGGTTTTATAAGTTGGTTAGGTTCATGGTTTGATGGAACGCAAATTTCCGAAGTGTTAATTGATTGGGGATATGTTCAATTGCCCTCTCCGTTAAATGCGGAAGTTAGTCAGCAGGAATTTGAATTAACCGTTTCGACCTTTCCGTTTCCGATTGGAAATATCGTGTTCGACTTCATCACGCTAGTTCTCATTTTCTTATTAACATGCTGGTTACTTGATCGAAAAGTGGAGGTGTAACGGATGGGAGAAGAATTTAATCCCTCTAAGCCGATTTACCTGCAGCTAGTGGATCGCATTAGCTGGGAAATTATAAAAGGTGAACGAAAAACTGGTGAAAAACTCCCTTCGGTAAGGGAAATGGCCATTCAATCAGGCGTCAATCCAAATACAGTGTCGCGAACGTACAATGAACTGGAGAGGATGGAGATCGTGGAGACGAAGAGAGGGCAAGGAACGTTTGTAACCGAACAAAAAGAAAAACTGATCGAACTTCGAGAACAGCTTAAAATTAACCACATCCAGAATTTTATTGAAGAAATGAAGCAAATGGGGTTTTCGTCAGAAGATATGATTGAAGGTATTCGAACTTACGTTACGAACGAAAAGGGGAATCAATCATGATTACATTTGAAAACGTATCGAAACGATATCTTACAAAGCAAGCTCTTACTGAGGTAAACGTGTCCATTCCAGAAGGAAAGATCATTGGTCTTGTAGGATCAAACGGGAGTGGAAAGTCGACGTTCATGAAAATGATCGCTGGACTTGTTTCGCCATCTGAAGGAAACGTGATGATTAACCAGGAATCAATTTCCAGAAGGACGGCAAACAAAGTGGCTTATCTTTCTGAATTAGATGCTTATTATTCTTTCTTCTCAGTGAAAGAGACGATTCATTTCTTTGCAACACAATTTCAGGATTTTGATATCGAAAAAGCGCATGAAATTATTGATTTCATGGAAGTGGATATAAATCAAAAGGTGAAACATTTATCAAAAGGTAATCGAGGCAGATTGAAGATTGCGCTCACCCTGGCAAGAGAAGTACCGATTATTTTAATGGATGAACCACTATCAGGTCTCGATCCGATGGTCCGAGATTCGATTGTAAAAGGACTGCTCTCCTTTATTGATTTAGAAAAGCAAACGGTGATCATTACCACACATGAAGTAACAGAGATCGAACCTTTGCTTGAAACGGTTATTGCAATTCGAAATGGAAGGGTTCTAGCACTTGAAGATGTTGAAACCATTCGCGAGCGAGATCGTATGAGAATAGTGGAGTGGTTGAAGAAGATGTACCAAGAGGAGGCGTAACATGGCAGGCAAACCAGTTGTTCAAATTCGAGATTTAACAAAAGTAATTGGAAAGAAAACAATCATTGATCAGCTTTCATTTGATGTCTACCCTGGTGAAGTATTTGGATTTCTAGGACCGAACGGAGCAGGGAAAACAACAACGATTCGAATGATGGTCGGGCTCATGAGAATGACAGAAGGTGAAGTTCTCATTGATGGAAGCAGCATTAAAACAGATTACGAGAATGCGATTGTCAAAGTAGGGGCCATTGTAGAAAATCCTGAAATGTACAAATTCCTAACGGGCTATCAAAACCTCGTCCATTATGCTCGTATGGTGAAAGGCGTTTCGAAAGAACGGATTCAAGAAGTGATTCAACTCGTTGGGCTACAAGGACGTATTCATGAAAAAGTGAAGGGATACTCCCTCGGAATGAGACAGCGTCTAGGACTTGCACAAGCACTGCTACATCGACCTAAGCTACTTATTCTAGACGAACCGACAAACGGTCTTGATCCCGCTGGTATTCGTGAAATCAGACAATATTTACGAACGCTTGCAAGAGAAGAAAACGTTGCTGTCGTTGTTTCAAGTCATTTATTATCAGAAATTGAACTGATGTGTGACCGAATTGGTATTATTCAAGCTGGGAAAATGGTCGATGTCCAACGGGTAAACGACTTTGTTCAAAATGATCAAGCCGTTATGGTTTCATTTGAAGTTGACCCCGTGGAACATGCGATTCATGCTGTTAAAGCAAACTTCCCAGATTGTGAGGTTGAACAAACGGATCGGATGTTAACCATTAAAGTTGAGCATGAGCTTATTCCTGAGGTAACAGCCGTGCTTGTAGAAAAAGGCGTCCGCGTCTACGGTATTCAATCCTCTGTCAAAACATTAGAAGATGTGTTCCTTGAAGTTACTGGGGGTGAACAGGTTGTCTAGTATGCTACAGTTAATTCAAAATGAAAACATGAAAATTTATAGAAGAGTTGGAACGTGGGTGATGATCGGGCTTGTGGTGGCTGCTGTTCTTGTAGCAGCGATCTTTACCAATATGAATGCAAGTGATGAGACCACAAACTGGCGAACGGATGCTGAAAGTGCCATTCAACAATCAGAAGAAACGTTAAAAAATTCAGAGGGCATGCCAACAGCTTTTAAGAATAGTCAGGAACGTTCGATTGCGATTAACGAATATCGGTTGGAGAATGATATTCCTCCGCTAGCAAGTCATTCCATTTGGAGCTTTATGGATAGTTCAACTGGGATTGTCAGTTTAATTTCCATCTTCACCATTATCATCGGTGCTGGGGTTATAGCAAGTGAATATTCGTGGGGAACGATCAAGCTCTTGTTGATCAGACCAGCTTCCCGGACAAAAATCCTTGCTTCTAAATTTATTGCAACGCTATTATTTGCCCTGTTTTCTCTCGTCATTTTATACATTTCTTCGTTTATTATCGGTGGGTTATTCCTCGGTTTTAATGCCGTCGATCAACCATACCTGACGTATTCCGGTGGTGATGTTTCAGAAACGAGTATGGCGGTTCATTATATCGTTGAATATGCGCTTGCAAGTGTAAACTTGCTTATGATGGTCACGTTTGCGTTTATGCTATCTAGTATTTTCAGAAGCTCATCCCTCGCGATTGGCCTGGCGATTTTCTTAATGTTTACAGGTAGTCAGCTTACGTTTATTTTAAGTCAGTACGATTGGGTGAAATACATTCTGTTTGCTAATACAGATTTAAGTGTCTATTTCGATGGTTCGCCGCTTATCGAAAGTATGACGCTCGGCTTCTCTTTAGTCACTTTGCTCGTCTACTTTATCGTTTTCTTATTCTTATCATGGCTTCTTTTCACAAAACGAGATGTTGCTGCATAGGAAAAAGCCGGTCATCGACCGGCTTTTTGTTTGGACTTTTTTCGAAAACGGTAAAAGAAAAATAAACCGATGATCAGAAGAGGTAAAAGAATAGGAGAAAGACCGATTAGTAGAACGATGGTTTTAGAGAAAGAAGCAAGCAGCCCGTTTGATGTAGTTAAAAAGAGATTTTTGGCTTCAGAAAGTGTCTCGAAATCCTTTTCCCCAATTGATGGAGCTGGACGTTTCTTTTGTTCAAGTGCGATGGTTACAGTAGAATAATCGCTTTTGTTATCGAGGTAATGGATTTGCCCTTTCAGCTGTTCGATTTCTTCCTGAACTCTGGAAAGCTCATTGGATATGGCTAAGAGGTCATCTGTTTTTGTAGCTTCGTTTAAGAACGATTCGAGTCTTTTCTGAACCGCTTCCTTTGCTTTTAATCTTGAGGAAAGGTCGATGTAGTCTTCTGTTACATCCGTACTTGTGATCGACTTTTGTGGTGCTCCTTTTGCGAGAGATTCTACCTTGCGTAGATAAGCGTCAAATTGTGATTGGGGGATACGAATGGTCATTGATCCATTAAAGGCGTTATCCTCTTTAAAAGTGTTTTCTTCCACGACATAACCTTCAAATCGTTTGGTCGATGTCTTAATTTCATCAATCGCTTGTGTTAAATCTTCCACGGTTAAGGAAAGGGTAGCGTTAAAAATAACTTTCCGTTCTTTTTGCAATGGAGGCATTTCTTGTTTCTCTTCATCAGACGACCTGTTTTCTTCTGCTCCACCATTATCCTTTTTCTGTTCAGTGAAAGGTTCAGTAGCCTGATCACTGGAGCTGCTTTCTTCATTTGAACTGCATCCACCAAGTAGTAGAATTGAAATAAAGATGAGATAAAGCCATCTTTTCATAGGTTTGCCTCCGCTTTAGTTATTTATTAAATAGACGGGATGTGAACTGCTTAGGTTACAGGTTCCATGATATGATAAAAGGTAACTGACTCAAAAAAGGAGTTGCCTTTTGTGCTTTCAATCTTTGAAAATGCGAATGTTGTTGATTTAATCATAACCATTTCAGTTATACTAGGTCTTTTTCTTATTCGATTTTTAATCAAATTATGGCTTACAAAAAGAGAAAAAGAAGAGATCTATCCAAATGGAATCCGCCCAGCTTTTCTTTCATTTATCAATTGGACAACAGGTTACGCCATTCTGCTGTTCGTCTTACTTTATTTCTCTGACAACAGCTGGATGTTTAGCCCATTATTTGCTATTGGAAAGGTAGAAATTTCTCTCTTTCTTATTTTAATTGCTTTATTCATTATTACGCTTGCGAACCGAATCTCAAAAATCGCAACGTCCTTCCTGATGCCCCCTGTTTATGATCGGTATAGTTTAGATACAGGATTGCAATTTACCTTTAATCGCATTTTTCACTATACGTTAATGGTCGTAGCGGTCGTCATTAGTTTAACAACAGTAGGGATTGATCTTAGTGCATTAACCGTTTTTGCAGGTGTGCTAGGTGTAGGAATTGGTTTTGGCATGCAGAACATCGCGAATAACTTTATTTCTGGGTTAATTATTTTATTTGAAAGGCCAATTAAAGTAGGCGATCGGGTCATTATTAACGATATTATCGGTGACATTGAAAAAATTAATATGCGAGCAACAATTATACGTACGCTTGATAATGAAAGAATCATTATGCCGAACTCCTATTTTATTGAAGAACAAGTTGTGAATCATTCCTACGGTGATTCAAGGCTACGGCTTGTTTTGCCGATTGGCGTGGCATATGGATCTGATGTAGAGCTTGTAAGAACGCTTCTTCTAGAAGTCGCGAAAGAAGAAAAGGAAAACTCGATGTATGTTCTTGAAACGCCGCCGCCTTTTGTGAATTTTCTAGGATTTGGTGATTCGTCATTAGATTTTCAACTGTTCATTTGGATTTCATCCCCAAAAGCAGCAGTAGAAACAAAAAGCAATTTGAATTTCCGGATGAATCGGATTCTTGCAGAAAACAATGTTGAAATTCCATTTCCACAGCGTGATTTACATGTGCGAAGCTTAGATGAAAAAGTGATTCAGCAATTAACAAAGCGATAGCGGAAACTCACATCGTTTTCACATCATTCTTACAAATTTCTTCGTAGGTTGTTGTCCATAATAGGACATGTAAGAACCTACCTATGAAGGGAGAATGATGAAAATGAACAAATGGATGATTGGCGTCGCGTCGGTGATGCTTGCGGGAGGAATTGCTGGAGCAAACGTTTATGCAGCGGATAGCGATACGGAAATGGACGAATCGGTCGCATCACAAAATCAAGAACTGGCAGGTCCTGGAGGTCATCATGGAAAAAGAGGTCACGTTGAAGACCATTCTGAAAATCGTGAGCTCCGCATGGCAACGGCTGAAAAGAAAGATCAGCTCATTGATCTCTTACTTGATCAAGATGCTTCCAGTGTAGATGGGGTGGATGAACTTCAAAAAGAGCTTGCCGATCTTAATACTCAATTGGATGCTTTGAAAGAAAAAGCCGAAGCTGCCCATAAAGAAAAAGAAGCGAACATGCAAGAATGGAAAGATAGTGGGGAACGCCCTGAGTTAACGGAAGAAGAAAAAGCTGCACATGAAGAGGCTCATAAAGAAATGGAAGCGAACAGAGAACAGGCTTCTGAACTTGTGAAACAAAAAAATGAAGTACTCGATCAGTTAATAGAAAAGCTTAGCTAGTTATGATAAGAGATAGGGAGCTTTCCCTATCTTTTTTGTTTGCGTCAGCACTACATAGACGGATTTACTGGGAGAATAGCGTAGGATAAAATATGAAGAAAGCATGGATTGGCTAAAGAACGGGGGGAACAAATGCCACACGTTTTTGTTGTCGATGATGAACAAAACATTCGTGATATTTTAGAAAAGTATTTAAAGAAAGAAGGGTTTACGGTTTCAACCTATCAAGACGGTGCTGAAGTGTTACGTGCTCTTGAAACGACTGAACCCGATTTATTGGTTTTGGATATTATGATGCCTAATATCGATGGGCTTGAACTGCTGCGAAGATTAAGAAAGCATTCTTTTATACCGGTTATCGTCGTTTCGGCAAGAGATGAAGAGCTAGATCGGATCCTCGGACTTGAACTTGGTGCTGATGATTATTTAACAAAACCATTTAGCCCACGTGAACTTGTTGTGCGGATCAAGAACCTATTTAAACGAGTGAATCGAGTAGAACTTGAAGTGAACTCCTATGTGATCAATGTAAAGAATGTGCAGTTGCATAAGAAAAAGCGACAAATCTTTATAGAAGATCAGGAACTTTTATTAACACCGAAAGAATACGACGTACTTGCATTTCTTATTCAAAATCCTGGACAACCATTCACGAGAGAAAAGTTGATTGAAACAATCTGGGGCTATCACTATGCAGGAGATGGAAGGCTGATTGATGATCTTGTGAAACGATTACGTAAAAAGATGACTGGTGCAGATGTGAAAATCGTTACGGTCTGGGGGTATGGATATAAAATCGATGAGGAAAATTAAAATCGGGACAAAATTATTTCTTAGCTACGTTAGTTTAATCGTGGTAATTCTTCTCATTACGACGGTCTCATTTCGCTACCTTTTTCAAGAATACCTTGTTCGTGAAGCGAGGGATCAGCTTCAGAAAGAAGGCCTTCAAATTAGCCAGATGCTTGAAGAACGAAATTGGAAAGGGAAGCAGCCCCCGAATGGCTTACTGGATCGTAGAAGAATTGAGATGGCGGGTAATCTCATTTCATCTCAGTTCATTATTTACAACAAAGATGACAAGGTGATTTATGCAAATGTCGACGAAGATGTTCAGTTCGAGTATGAAGAAAACGAAGGAAAGCGATTTGTTACAGAGGAAGTGCCAATCAATGCCTCACGTGAACAAATTGGGAGACTTGTCCTTTTTACAAAGGTAGAGAGTTTGGAAGGTTTCAATCGAATTATCGAGCAGGCACAGGCTCTGAGTCTCTTTGTTTCTGCTGCAGTTGCAGTCCTCCTGGCTGCCTGGATGCAAAGAGGCATAACAGGGCCCATTCGACTATTGGCAGATCACATGAAAGGATTTAGTTTGCGAAAGACGGACCCTCCACTGAAACTTAAATCAAAAGATGAAATTCATGAACTAGCAGAAACTTTCGAAGAACTAACGGATCAACTTCGTAAAAATGATCTTGATCAAAAAGAATTTCTTCAAAATGCCTCACACGAACTTAAAACCCCTTTGATGGCGATTCAAGGGAATGCGGAAGGAATTCTAGACGATGTGATTGTCGGAAACGAAGTGGAGCATAGTCTCCAAGTCATCGTGAATGAGACACAACGACTCAAAAAGATCGTGCAAGATCTATCTTATTTAACAAGATTAGAAACAGTAGAAGAGTCTTTTACCTATGAATTCGTTCATATAAACCGCATCCTTCAAGAAGCGATGACAGCTATAAAACCATTAGCCTATCAAAATCAAATAACGCTCGAGTATGGTAGCGATCCTGACATTCAAGTGAAGGTGGACGCAGATAAAATGAAGCAAGCTTTCTTGAATATTCTCGGCAATGCCCTTCGATTTGCCTCATCTCTAATCGAAATTCGTATGTGGAAAGAGGAAAGTCAGGTTACGGTCGAAATTCAAGATGATGGTACTGGATTTGGAGAGAACCCCGATCGTGTTTTTAAGCGGTTTTATACAGGAGATCAGTCTGGCTCTGGAATCGGTTTAGCCATCACAAAAACGATTGTAGAAAAGCATCATGGCGAAATTTATGCTGAAAATCATAAAAAGGGAGGAAGGGTTGTTATTACACTTCCTTTGTAACATGGATGAAGTCATTGCATTTTATTTTCGTTTAATTTTTGAAGGATTTCTTTACTTTCTTCTTCACTTAGAAGACCGAATTTCTGACAAAGCTGTGTGTATCCGGCGAGCTTCTTAAAGCATGTCGTTTTTTTCATCAAACTCACCTTTCTTTCCTTAAGGAAACTTTTTTAGGTGTTAACAATATATGCTTAAACAAAGTGATTGTGATAGGTGTTTGTCTTAAAAGTTGAAATAAATTCTCGTCAATGTAACAATAGAGCTTGTGCAAAAACAATGGGTCATGTAAGATAGTGTTATCAATATTTAGTAGTATGAAAATGTTTTATATACTATATATAGGGTAATCCCTAAAAATTAAATAGTTGAGTATGCGGTGTCGTAAAACGACTTAAAAGGGAATCCGGTCTGAATCCGGAGCTGTCCCCGCAACTGTCGTGTGGACGAGGCAAAAATCCACTGGAGTCATTTCCGGGAAGGTTTGCCAAGGATGAAGCACAAGCCAGTAGACCTGCCGTGTACTCAAAAACGTTTCTATTCTTCGGGGATTGAGGGTGAGAAATGGCATTGGAAATGTGTACGTATGTGCACGTCTAACTTGTCGATTTCTCCAGGCTCACTCTTCTAAGGGTGAGCCTTTTCTAATGGATTAAAAAAGGAGAGAGGTTTATGAGCACAGTGATCGGTACAAATGTAACAACGTTAATAGAGGAAGTAAAAGGGATACTAAATGACTATTCTTTGCAGACAAGTGAAAGCTTCCTTGAGAAAACAATAGAGACCGTCAAAGAAGGTGCCGCCCAAGAAGAGATCGAGAATATTGTTATTTTAAATGCTCTAGAACGAATCACTGCAGAAGAGCCTGACTGGACTTATGTAGCTGCGGCTTTTCATCTTCGTACACTTTATCGAATTTCTCTTCAAAACAGAAATGAGAAAGCAGTATACGGTAAAGGGAGCTTTTATCGTCTTCTTCAAATTCTTACAGAGAAAGGCATTTATAACGAAGCCCTTCTCCACTCTTATTCAAAAAAGGAGGTGGAGCAGGTTGCAAGTCTAATCGCTCCAGACCGAGATCGTCTTTTTACATACATTGGACTCCGAACACTTGCGGATCGGTATCTTGCAACAGATCATGAGAAGAATGTTTATGAGTTACCACAGGAACGTTTTCTCGTCATTGCAATGACGCTCATGATGAATGAACCAAAAGAAAAGAGAATGAAGTTCATTGAAGATGCTTATTGGGCGCTATCAAACCTATACATGACAGTAGCGACACCAACCCTTTCAAATGCTGGTAAAAGTTACGGCCAGCTGAGCTCATGCTTTATTGATACTGTGGATGACAGCCTGCGCGGCATTTACGACTGCAATACGGACGTCGCAACCGTATCGAAAAATGGGGGCGGAATTGGTGCATACCTCGGGAAAATTCGTTCTCGTGGAAGTGATATCAAAGGATTTAAAGGCAATTCATCAGGCGTTTTGCCTTGGATGAAGCAACTAAACAATACAGCCGTTAGCGTGGATCAATTAGGTCAGCGCCAGGGCGCTGTTGCGGTTTACCTCGATGTCTGGCACAAAGATGTTTTTGAATTTCTTGATGCCAAGCTTAATAACGGAGACGAGCGCATGAGGACGCATGACCTTTTTACCGGCCTTTGCATTCCAGACCTTTTTATGGAAGCGGTAGAAGCTCGGGCAGACTGGCATTTGTTTGATCCGCATGAAGTTCGTCAAATGATGGGGTTCTCTCTCGAAGATGCTTATGACAATGAAAAAGGCGCAGGAGAATTTCGCATGAAATATTCGCTGTGCGTAAATCATCCTGAACTATCAAGAAAAACCGTCCCAGCGATTGAGATTATGAAGCGTGTCATGAAATCGCAATTGGAAACAGGTACACCATATATGTTTTATCGTGACACGGTTAATCGCGCAAATCCAAATAAGCATGCTGGGATGATTTATGCTTCAAATCTTTGTACCGAAATTATGCAAAATATGAGTGCGACAACCGTTGAAGAGGAGTTTACGAAAGACGGTAAAATCATCATTACGAAAACCCCTGGTGATTATGTTGTTTGTAATCTATCAAGTATTAATCTTGGGCGTGCTGTGACGGCCGATGTGCTTGAGCGGTTAATTCCAATTCAAGTAAGGATGCTTGATAACGTCATAGACATTAACACCATTGAAGTGCCTCAAGCACAGCTAACAAATGAGAAATACCGTAGCATCGGTCTTGGAACATTTGGATGGCATCACTTACTGGCGAAAAAGGGAATCGTTTGGGAAAGTGAAGAAGCCGCAAACTATGCAGATGAATTGTATGAAACTATCAATTATTTAACGATACAAGCGAGCCATGAGCTGGCGGTTGAAAAAGGAAGTTATTCACTTTTTAAAGGTTCTGATTGGCAAAATGGCGAGTACTTTACACAGCGCGGTTACACGACCGGAAAATGGAGTGCGCTGAAAGAAAAAGTTCAGTCAACTGGTGTTAGGAATGCTTATTTACTAGCTGTTGCGCCAAACAGTTCAACGAGTTTAATAGCCGGATCAACGGCTTCCATTGATCCGATTTTCCAAAAAGAATATTCAGAGGAAAAGAAGAATTATAAGATTCCTGTAACGGCGCCTGATCTTTCCCCTGAAACAACCTGGTATTATAAATCGGCGTATCACATTGATCAACTGTGGAGTATTGAACAGAATGCGGCCAGACAGCGCCACGTTGATCAGTCAATTTCATTTAATATTTATGTACAGAGCACCGTTAAAGCGAAGGACTTACTTAACATTCACATGACGGCGTGGAGAAAAGGATTGAAGACAACATATTACACTAGGAGTACTTCGGTCGAAATCGATGACTGTGAAAGCTGTGCAAGCTAAAGGAGGGTCTCTACATGGCAACAATACAGCAAAGAAAGCTCTATGACATTTCGGCACCAAATAGCTCGACAGGGATTATAAACGGTGAGAGTTCAAATGTTCTAAATTGGGATGATGTCCGCTTTAGCTGGGCGTATCCGATGTATAAAAATATGCTAGGAAACTTTTGGACTCCGTTTGAGATTAATATGTCAAACGACGTAAAGCAATGGGAAGCTTTAAGTGAAGATGAGCAAGATACGTTTAAGAAAATCATTGGACTTCTCGCATTTCTAGATTCAATACAAACCGACTATTCAAGTAAAGTAGCAGACTATTTAACAGATTCAAGCCTATCTGCACTCATGCAGGTGCTTTCCTTTCAGGAAGTTGTGCACAATCAGTCGTATAGCTACGTTCTTTCATCACTTGTCAATAAACAGGAGCAGGATCGAATTTTTGAATACTGGAAACATGATGATGTGCTCTTAGAACGGAATCAATTTATTGCCGCCGGATATGAGGCATTTGTACAAGAATCCAACACCGCAAACGTTTTTCGAATCGATGGTGTATGACATTATTCTTGAAGGACTTTTCTTCTATGCTGGGTTTGCTTTCTTTTATAACCTTGCTCGCAATCAAAAAATGGTATCAACTTCAACGATGATTAACTACATCAATCGTGATGAACAGCTTCACGTCACGTTGTTCGTAAACATCGTGAAGGAGCTGTTCAAGGAGCATCCTGAGCTTAATACGAAAGAAAATCACGCTTTCATTACGAACACATTCCGTAAAGCGGCAGAGCTCGAAATCAAGTGGGGAGAATATATTATTGGGAATCGCTTTCCTGGTATCACGATGAGTGAACTAAGCGACTACATTAAATTCATGGCCAATATGCGCGTGAACCAGCTTGGCATCGAGCGTCCTTTTGAAGGGTATCGGGAGAATCCAATGAGGTGGATCAAAGCGTATGCCGATGTGAATGCTGGTAAAAGTGATTTCTTTGAACAGAAGTCACGTCAATATACGAAAGTGTCTGATGATAATGGGTTCGATGATTTATAAATAGGGCGAAAAAGGAAGGAACTCGAGTTCCTTCCTTTTTATTTTAATCCAAGCACGGTTAAGCTGTCCTTCTACTAAATTAATAAAGAAGCGATTCATGAAGAAAGGGAGATTGATGTTGGCAAACGATTATCAACGAATTATTTATGGCGGTGGGTCTATGATTCCAGGTGGATGGAATTTTCCACAACAATGGGTAGGACCAGGCGGACTTCCTCCTGGATACAATGGAGGAGGATGGGTACAGCCTTACCCCCAGCCTTATCCTCAACAACAACCTTGGCTTGGACCTGGTGGACTGCCGCCAACCCAGCACAACCTTTATCAACAGTGTTTGAATAACTGCTATCAAAATTATGGTCAAAATGATCAGATGTACCAGGCGTGTGTCTATCAATGTATGAGGCAATATGGTTATCGAGATGGGGGCTGCTGTCCCTGATAAGTTAGAGAAATGGATCGCTTATGAAGATCAAAAGCGTCTGGGAGAAATGGCATCTGTTGATCAGTATTTTGCACCTGAGTACTCTACACACACCTGGACACTTTTAGGCACACCTACGATTGAACCCTCTCACTGTTGAGCATTTTCTATAAAGGGCGCGTTGTTCAGATTTCTGCAATTCGCCTTTTTTTATTTGGCAGTTTTGTTTCCTTTTTAACTGTAGATAACGATACATATATGGTTTTTAGTAGCATAAAGCAATACAACTTACGCTTTTTGTGTTAAAATTTTAGAAATTTCATCATTGTTTCGATCGTGTTTAGATAAGGAGATGTAACATGGGGAAGAAGCGTATTGTCGTTAAGATTGGAAGTAGTTCATTAACAAATGGACGGGGAGAAATTGATTTAGATAAGCTCATTGATCATGTCAATGCGCTTGCCTTACTTCGACTAGAGGGACATGAAGTCCTTCTTGTTTCGTCAGGCGCAGTGGCGGCAGGTTTTAAAGAACTAGGTTATCCAGCAAGACCGGTTACGTTAAAAGGTAAGCAGGCTGCAGCAGCTCTTGGACAAAGTTTACTCATTAAATCTTATATCGAGCAATTCAATCAGCGAAACATTTCAGTCGCTCAAATTCTATTAACTCGACCAGATTTCTCGAATCAAGAACGATACAAAAATGCGTTTGATACACTGTCTGAATTGCTGGCAAGAGGCGTGATGCCGATTATTAATGAAAATGATACGGTCTCGACCGAGGAGTTAAAGTTTGGCGACAACGATATGCTCTCATCACTTGTAAGCGGGCTGGTTCATGCAGATGAGCTCATCATATTAACGGATGTGAACGGCATCTACGATTCGAATCCGGCAACGAATCCGAATGCAGTCAAATACCATTCTCTGGCAGAGATTGATGATACGATGATTGAACAAGCCGGTGGCGCAGGATCAAGTGCTGGAACAGGAGGCATGAAATCAAAGCTAATCGCAGCGAAGACTGCTTTAAACCTGAGCGTTCGCGTTTTTATTGGTCATGAAACAGGGAGCGAAAAGTTACTTCGAATTCTTTCTGGTGTGGGAGACGGCACCTATATCAGTCGAAAAAAAGCAACATCTTTCCCAATTAAAAAACAATGGATTGCGATGCATTCCCACGTATCAGGTCAGATTTATATTGATGAAGGGGCAGAAGAAGCGATTGTTCTAAAGGGAAAGAGTTTGCTATATAGCGGAATCAAGCAAGTGGTTGGATCTTTTGATGTTGGGGATGTTGTAGAGGTGCATGGAGAGAATGGAAAACTTGGAAAAGGACAGGTGAGATATTCGTCTGCATTCTTGGAGAAGGTGATTCATCTTCATGAAAAGGATCGAAATAAAGTAACAGAGATACCGAACGTTGCAGTGATTCACCGAGATCAATGGGTGGGAACTGTTTATAAATAAGGGTGGTAAAAGGATGAACATACTTGTCGCAATGGATTCATTCAAAGGCTCGCTTTCTTCAAAAGAGGCTGGAGAGGCTGTGATGCAAGGTGTAAAAAAAGGATATCCAGAGAGCAAGGTGGACGTCATTCCGATTGCCGATGGAGGAGAGGGTTCTCTAGAAGCCATCCAAATCCTCCCTGGTCATTTTGAGTTCGTTTTCATTCACCAACTTGATAGGAAAAAGAGAATGGCACGTTACTACCGCACAAAAGAGGCCGCTTATATTGAATGTGCTGAAGCTGTTGGATTGCACTTAATATCTTCTGAGGAGCTTAAGCCTTCACGGTTAACGAGCTTCGGTGTTGGAGAGCTAATTCTGGATGCAATGGCCAAAGGAGCTAATGACATTTATGTCTTTCTTGGCGGGACTGGTACGACTGATGGAGGACTTGGATTATTACAAGCACTTGGATATGCATGTTTGGATGAGTCGGGTAAAGTATTACCACTTTATGAAAATCCTTTGCTACAAACAGGAATCTATACGTGAAAGTAATAGTAAGCTGAATGCAAATCTTTATATCGTGACGGATGTGGACAACCCTTATGCAGGTGAACGTGGAGCTGCTGCTGTTTTTGGACCGCAAAAAGGTATGAAAAAAGAAGAGGTTCCGACTTACGATGATGCTCTCCATAGAGTAGCAAATCTTCTTTCTCTACCTCCTTCTCAAAAAGGAGCAGGAGCGGCAGGAGGAATTGGAGGAGCACTCTATTTTCTTGGGGCGACTTATGTGCCTGGTATTGAGTGGATGCTTGAATTGTTAAAAGTCGAAGAAAAGCTATCTGTTGCCGATATTGCTTTCACTGGGGAAGGTCAAATCGATCATCAAACCGCTTATGGGAAAGTTCCGTCAGGAGTTGGAAAACTTGCGAAAAAACACCACGTCCCATGCTTTGCATTAGCAGGTCAGGTTGTTGAACCGGTGGATAACTTGTATGAAACATTATCAGGAGTTCTTTCGATTCAGCAAGGGTGTCATTCATTAGAACATGCGCTTAACCCAGACATTACAAAATCTCAACTGGCCTTTTCAGCGGAGCAAGTGATGCGTATCTGGAGTAGCGGAAAAGGTAACTAAACCAACGAAAAGTCCCGTTCCTAAGGGAATGGGACTTTTCATTATTTGATCAAAGATTTCTCCATCAGTTCTTTATATGTTGAAATTTTCTTCGTTAGCATTTCGTCCGTTGCAAGCAGTGTCTCAATCTGATCACGAATAAACTGCTGATGATCCTCAAGAAGTCTTAAACGCTCGTTCGCCGTGTGTTCTCCTTCAAGGAATAACCGCGTATATTCTTTTATTTGAGAAACAGGCATTTGGGTTTCTCTTAATTTCTTTACGAACCTCAACCACTTCAAATGCTGTTCGTCAAATTCTCGAATTCCATGATCGTTACGAACGGGATCAATAATCCCTTCCTTTTCGTAATAACGTAGGGTATGTGCGCTAATATCCACTTTTTCGGCTATTTCACTTATTGAGTACATCCGATCACCTCAATATTTATTTATTATCGTTTGACTTAGAGTGCACTCAAACGTCTACAATATGATTGTATCATAATAAATAAGTGGAGGGATTAACATGAAGTACACTGTTATTACAGGAGCAAGTTCAGGTATTGGATATGAAGCGGCGCTCGCGTTTGCGGCTCGCGGAAAAAATCTTGTGATTGCGGCACGTCGAACTCAGAAATTGGAAGAGCTGAAAAGCGAAGTACAGAAAATTAATTCTGAACTTGATGTGATCATTCGTGAAGCGGATTTATCACTAAACGAAAACGTCTATGCTTTCTATGAAAGTCTTGAAAATATTGAAATTGAAACATTTATCAACAATGCTGGCTTTGGTAATTTTGATCCAGTTGGCGAACAAAAGCTCCCGAAAATTGAAACGATGCTTCGCTTGAATAATGAAGCATTAACGATTCTTTCGTCCTTGTTTGTTCGAGACTATGCTAATGTCGAAGGAACGCAGTTAATTAACGTTTCCTCTGGCGGAGGGTACACGATCGTGGCCGATGCTGTGACATATTGTGCGACGAAATTCTTTGTCAGTGCCTTTACAGAAGGGCTTGCTCAAGAGCTACAAGAACAGGGTGCGAAAATGCAGGCGAAAGTATTGGCACCTGCAGCAACAGAAACAGAATTTGCGAACAGGGCACGGGACGAAGATAACTTTGAATATGAAGGAACTGTGCCACAGTTCCATACTGCTAAGGAAATGGCAGACTTTATGCTTGATCTTTACGATAGCAATAAAGTCGTTGGCATCGTTGATGGCAACACATACGAGTTTCAATTAAAAAATCCAATTTATCCGTATGTATCGCGTAATCCTAAATAAAATGAAAATCCTCCTGTCACAATGACAGGAGGATTTTTTTATGTAAGCTTTATACTAAATTTCTGAAGTATATGCATTAACGTCGGTCTTTCATTACCATCTCGGCCAATCACGTGAGTAGCTGTTACTAACGAATTAAGGACTGCTTCTTCTGTCGCTTCACCAACGGCACGAAAAGCGGTATCGATTTCTTCCTCATGGACCGTTTTCAGTGATTGAGTTTGAGATTCATACTGATGGGCGACTTTGTTAGCGGTTGAAAAACCAATGATAATCTCGCCGCTACCAGTTGTGATAATCGAGCCCGTTCTAGAGAGCCCTGTAGACGTGCGTTTAATTATGCGATGAAGCTGTCGTTCTGAAACGGGAAGATCCGTAGCAACAATCACCATAACGGATCCCTTGTCTTTTTCTTCCCATGTATGAAGCAATGCTTCTTTCAACGTTTTGCCTATTTTTTTTCCGTTTACTTGAAGATCACGAAGGATACCAAAGTTTGTTACAACAAGCACCCCGATGGTATAGCTACCGTGTTGAAGCTCTATTTTTCTAGAAGAGGTTCCAATTCCGCCTTTTAATGAGTAGCACAGCATCCCTCGTCCAGCCCCAACGGATCCTTCTTCAAAAGTAGTCGAAGCATTTGCGATCGCTTCATGAACATGATGCTTTTGGACGTGTCGTCCTCGTATATCGTTTAAAAACATGTCGTTGCATTCGCCAATAACCGGATTCACCGTTCCAGTTGTAACGCCAATTTCAGGATTTTGGTTGAGCATATAATCAAACATCGCATCTGCAGCTGTTCCAATACTTAATGTGTTTGTTAGAAGTATTGGTGTTTCAAGCGTACCAAGCTCATTGAGTTGGATGGTCCCCATTGTTTTACCAAACCCATTTAAAACATAGCTCGATGCGATGACCTTTTGCTGAAAAAGATTTCCTTGATGGGGAAGGATGGCTGTCACGCCAGTTTGTACCTCGCCATCACTTAAAGTAGTATGGCCAACGGTTACTCCCTCAACATCAGTAATGGCGTTTCGGTCGCCAGGCTCCATTTCTCCAATTGTGACTCCGTAATCTCGTAATCGTTTCTGACGCAAAAATATCACTCCCCTTTTCTATTAGTTTACTATTCTTTCTAGTTGATCCAAGTCCCTAAAACAAATGTTAACTGAAAATATGATATAATTGACGAGACGTATAGAGAATATGTGAACAGATAACTAGTAGAAAAGAGTGAAATAAAATGGGTCGTAAATGGAATAACATTAAGGAAAAGAAAGCATCCAAAGATGCGAATACAAGTCGAATTTATGCCAAGTTCGGACGTGAAATTTATGTAGCAGCAAAGCAAGGTGAACCGGATCCAGTAGCGAACCAGGCACTTCGTTTAGTTCTCGAACGAGCAAAAACGTACAATGTACCAAAAGCCATCATTGACCGAGCAATTGAAAAGGCGAAGGGCGGAGCAGATGAGAACTACGATACGCTCCGTTATGAAGGATTTGGTCCAAGCGGTTCCATGGTAATCGTTGATACGTTAACAAACAACGTGAACCGTACGGCGTCAGATGTTCGATCTACTTTTGGAAAAAATGGTGGAAACATGGGTGTGAATGGATCGGTTGCATACATGTTCGATGCAACAGCCGTATTCGGAATTGAAGGCAAATCAGCAGACGAAGTACTTGAACTATTAATGGAGTCGGATCTTGATGTACGCGACATTATGGAAGAAGATGACGTTGTGATTGTTTACGCGGAACCGGATCAGTTCCATGCGGTACAGGAAGCATTCAAGAATGCTGGCATCACTGAGTTCACTGTAGCTGAACTAACGATGCTTGCACAAAATGATGTAGAGCTTTCTGATGAAGATCAGGAGCAGTTCTTGAAAATGATCGATGCACTAGAAGAGTTGGAAGATGTACAGCAGGTCTATCATAATGTAGATCTTGGTGAAGAATAAAAAAAGAAAAAAGGGGGCTTCCGGATAACGGAAGTCCCTTTTTAGTTATGGAACGAAATTCAGTTATGAAAAATGTTCCTTTTTTCTGCGTTTCTTCTGTAATGCTAAAAGTGATGTCTTCAACGATGCATAGTTTCCAATCGCCGCATAACCGTAAAAGTATCCCATAAACAAGCCAGCAACAAGGTGATGACGATGACTATAAAAGACGGATATGAGAAGTCCTAA
>NZ_JAIUKZ010000008.1 GCF_020165985.1 Bacillus sp. RAR_GA_16 | reverse complement strand
GTTCCAAAAAATGCTTACTACGATTATGAGTCGAAATACGCAGAAGGAGGAAGTGAACATATTGTTCCTGCCCGCATTTCTGAAACGTATACTGAGCTCATTCAAAATCAATCTGTTGTGGCACATGACTTACTTGGTTGTGAAACGTACTCACGTGTAGATTATATCGTACCAAAAGATGGTTCTGCCCCAGTATTTCTTGAAGTAAACACGCTACCTGGCATGACACCGACTAGCTTATTCCCTGATGCAGCTAAGGAAATTGGCTTCTCTTATGAACAAATGATTGAAAACCTCATTCAATTAGGCTTAAAGAAATAGTGATAAGAGACCTCACAAACGTGGGGTCTTACTTGTTATTCGCCAAAGTCTAGCGGTTCTTAAAGTAAGCGTTTTCAAAGACGTGGAACAAATTGCATAAATGTGGTATGAATGCCTTCTCATAGCTTACTTAAACGTGTATACTATGTTTTGAAAGCAGAGCAATAGAACATTCTATAAAGAACATAAGACGTTTTACAATTAAATTGGGATAGGCTATTTTTATTAGCTTAACGAAAACAGCAGAGTAAGTGCACAGTAATGGGAGGTAAAGCAATGGTCGACAAAAACGAAACAGATAATGGACAAGGAAACAAAAAGAAGCGGAACGTATTAGAGTCGACGCAATCGGTCATTCACGAAGCGCTAGACAAATTAGGCTACCCGAATGAAGTGTATGAATTATTGAAAGAACCAATGCGATTAATGACGGTTCGGATTCCAGTTCGAATGGATGATGGCTCTATTAAAATATTTACCGGGTATCGTGCTCAGCACAATGATTCTGTCGGCCCTACAAAAGGTGGTGTTCGTTTCCATCCTGACGTTACTGAAACCGAAGTTAAGGCACTTTCAGTTTGGATGAGCTTAAAAGCTGGAATTGTTGATCTTCCATACGGGGGCGGTAAGGGCGGAATTATCTGTGATCCAAGAGAAATGTCATTTAGAGAATTAGAGCGTCTAAGTCGAGGCTACGTAAGAGCGATTAGTCAAATCGTTGGCCCAACAAAAGATATCCCTGCTCCAGATGTATTTACGAACTCTCAAATTATGGCTTGGATGATGGATGAGTATAGTCGCATAAGAGAATTTGATTCTCCTGGTTTTATTACCGGTAAGCCATTAGTCCTAGGGGGATCTCATGGACGTGAATCTGCAACTGCAAAAGGTGTGACGATCTGCATTCGTGAAGCTGCTAAGAAAAAAGATATTAAAATAGAGGGTGCACGTGTCGTCATTCAAGGATTTGGGAATGCAGGTAGCTTCCTTGCGAAGTTTATGCATGATGCTGGAGCAAAAATTGTAGGTATTTCAGATGCTTACGGTGCTCTTCATGATCCTGAAGGGCTCGATATCGATTACTTACTTGACCGTCGAGATAGCTTCGGTACAGTAACAAAGCTTTTTAAAGAAACCATCAGTAACCAGGAGTTACTTGAGCTTGACTGTGATATTCTTGTTCCTGCAGCGATTGAAAATCAAATTACTGAAGAGAACGCACATAACATAAAAGCAAGCATTGTGGTAGAAGCAGCGAATGGTCCTACGACAATTGAAGCGACAAAGATCTTAACGGATAGAGGCATTTTACTTGTTCCCGATGTACTAGCTAGTTCGGGTGGAGTGACCGTTTCTTATTTTGAGTGGGTTCAAAACAACCAGGGATATTACTGGACAGAAGAAGAAGTGGAAGCAAAACTTGAAAAAGTAATGGTTAACGCATTTAATTCAATTTACAGAACGTCAGAAACACGTCGAGTTGATATGAGACTTTCTGCTTATATGGTCGGCGTTAGGAAAATGGCTGAGGCTTCCCGTTTTAGAGGCTGGATATAAATAGTTGCCTTTCCAAAAAAAATTCCCTATCATTCAGGTAGGGAATTTTTTTATCGTACTGAGTAGAATAATAAAAAGAAATGGTCTATTTCTTATGGAGTGGTTTGGGAGTGAGAGAAATGAGAAAAGAACAAATTGTCATTATTGGTGCGGGTCCTTGTGGCATGTCTGCAGCTATTGAATTAATGAATAAAGGGTATGACCCGTTACTTATTGAAAAGGGAAACATCGTTAATGCCATTTATCATTATCCAACGCACCAAACTTTTTTTAGTTCAAGCGAGAAACTTGAAATTGGAGAAGTGCCATTTATTATTGAAGAACGAAAACCTAAGCGTAACCAGGCACTGGCTTATTATCGAGACGTCGCGAAGCGAAAGGACTTGCGCATTCATTCCTTCGAGAAAGCAAATGTCATTACAAAGGAAAATGACGCCTTCATCATCGAAACTGAAAAAGTCCATGAATCTAAAAAGATCACCTATCGTGCAGAACATTTAATTATCGCTACCGGTTATTACGATAGCCCAAATTATATGGGAATCAAAGGGGAAGAACTTGATAAGGTATTGCACTACTTTAAAGAACCGCATCCTTATTTTGATCAAGATATTGCCGTGATCGGTGGGAAAAATTCTGCCGTTGATGCCGCTTTAGAACTTGAAAAAGCGGGAGCTCGAGTCACCATCCTCTATCGTGGCTCTGAATATTCCAAGAGTGTTAAACCGTGGATTTTACCGGAATTCGAAGCGTTGGTTCGGAATAATAAGGTAACAATGGAATTTAACGCCTCACTAGTCGAAGTGAGAGAAAAAGAAATTGTTTATGAAGTAATGGGCGAACAAAAAACAATTCCCAATGATTTTGTTTTCGCTATGACCGGCTATCATCCAGATCATTCGTTCCTTACAAAAATCGGTATACAGATTGATCAAAAAAGCGGTCGACCAACATTCAATTCAGATACAATGGAAACAAATGTAGAGAATTGCTATATTGCAGGTGTGATTGCAGCTGGAAACAATGCAAATGAAATCTTCATTGAGAATGGAAGATTACACGGGGCAATGATTGCACATTCAGTAATAAAGAAAGCAAAAAAACCTACCAAATAAGGTAGGTTTTTTGTGTATAACCATTCAAATGATCTATCTAAGAAAAAAGTTGTGCAATTCTCTATCATCTTCCGTCGCTTCAAGTGTAACAAGTAATTTTAAACGGGCTTTTTGTCCGTTCAAGCCGTTCGAGAAGATCACACCTTGCTCCTTCAAATCCTTTCCTCCACCTTTATATCCATACACGTCTTGAACGATGCCGTTAAAACAACGGGAAACCATCACAATAGCGATTCCTTTCGCTCTAAGGTGCTTTATTCCGTCCATCATGTCAGGGGGTAAATTACCCTGTCCCAGTGCTTCTATCACGATTCCATCAATGCCAAGCTCGGCTACTGCAATAAGTAATTTTGAATCCATTCCAGCATACGCCTTTAGAAGCATCACTTTTTTCGTTAATCCTGAGATATGATAGCGATCTCTTACCGTTAACGTATGATGAAAGAACACTCTTTGTTTTGTTACGATGCCAATTGGACCATATTGGGGACTTTGAAAAGTTGACACATTGCTCGTGTGAGTTTTCGTCACGTTTTTTGCCGTATGTATTTCATCGTTAAGCACGACAAGCACACCTTTCCCCTTTGCCTCTTGGCATGAAGCCACTTTTATAGAAGAAAGTAAATTATAAGGTCCATCAGAACCAAGTTCGTTGCTCGATCGCATGGCGCCTGTAACGACAACTGGAAGGTCCGTTTGAAGTACAAGATCTAATAGATAGGCTGTTTCCTCTAGTGTATCGGTACCATGCGTAATTACGATACCCCGAATCGGCTCTTCCTTTATTTTTGTTTCGATTCTATCTGCGATAGCAAACATCATTTCTGGCGTCATATGAGGAGAGGGAATGTTGATAAAGTCGTCAATCACCACATCATCTCCAGTTAATAATTGGTTAAGCGTTGCATTTAACGGGTTTTCTTTCCCTGGACTAACGGCCCCTGAGTCCTTGTTTTCCTCCATTGCAATGGTTCCTCCGGTATGGATAATCAATAGTTTACTCATAGCAGCACCTCATCATTTTCCTAATTATTGTTTCCTTAAATAAGGTAACATGATACGATTATAAAAGTATAGGTATGACTGAACCTGCTAGTACAAGAGGTGCAGGATAGAAATGGGGAAAGCCTATGTTAGCAGCCATAACTGCTGGAATAGCACCAGGCATTGCGCTTCTTTGTTTTTTTTATCTTAAACAGCATCAATATGAATCTGAACCTATTGGTCCGGTTGTTCGAAGCTTTGTATTTGGTGCCATGCTTGTTTTTCCTGTAATGGTTATCCAGCATGGTTTTGAAGTGGAGAATTTTCTGCAATCACCATTCAGTCAGTCTTTCATCATGTCTGGGCTGTTGGAAGAATTCTTAAAGTGGTTTATTTTTTATTTTACGGTTTATATCCATATAGAGTTTAGCGATTTTTATGATGGTATTGTCTATGGAGTAGCGATCTCACTTGGTTTTGCATCAGTAGAAAATGTTTTTTACCTGTTTGCATTTGGGATTCAGGAAGCTTGGTGGCGAGCGCTTTTACCAGTATCAAGTCACGCGTTATTTGGCTTAATGATGGGCTCGTATTTAGGGAGAGGAAAGTTTTCACTACAGAATAAAATTGGAAAATGGATTGCCCTTTCGTTATTCATTCCATTTATATTCCATGGGACGTATAATTTTTTGGTTCTTCAAGTAAATAGTAATACAATCTATCTCATGATTCCCTTTATGCTCATTCTTTGGTTTATAGGATTACGTAAAATTAAAGCTGCCGATCTTAATCAGGCTGAATTAATGCAAACAAAAGAAAATATGCCAATTTAAAGATGCCAAGTTGGCATCTTTTTTTTGCAAAAAAATGCTTAGAAATATTGAGGCGCCAGAAAATAAGTTACTTGCGGAAAATTCTAAGCCTACCGTTCCTGTTGTATAAAATACCTTCTGCTACAAAAACTACACATGTGAAATCAGAATGATCAGGGAGGTTCACAGCATGAGAAAGGCATTTAATATTCTGAAAATCCCTTTGGTAATCGGCCTTATATGTGTACCGCTTATCATGGTTTTGGATGGAGAGAATGAAGCAGGTGCATTTTCAAATCAAATCATTCAAAAGGGTGCGACGGGAACTGACGTTATTGAATTACAAACCCGGTTGAAGTACATCGGTTTTTATACCGGAAATGTTGACGGTGTTTTTGGATGGGGAACGTATTGGGCCGTAAGAAATTTTCAATATGAATTTGGTATGGATGTTGATGGACTTGTTGGACCGGAGATGAAGGCGAAATTAGCTAAGACGACGAAATATGACTCTAGTCAGGGTGCAAAAAGTCCTGGTAGCTCACAAGCCAACCAAAGTAAGTCAAAAGACACAAACGTACAAGCGAAAAATGTGCCTTCTGGCTATTCTCAAAACGATATCAAGCTTCTTGCTAATGCGGTTTATGGAGAGTCACGTGGTGAGCCTTATGAAGGCCAAGTTGCAGTTGCGGCCGTCATATTGAACCGCGTCCAGAGCGCATCGTTTCCGAATACAGTATCAGGAGTTATCTTTGAGCCTCGCGCGTTCACGGCTGTATCGGACGGACAAATATGGTTATCGCCGAATGAAAAAGCCAAAGAAGCTGTCATTGATGCGATAAACGGTTGGGATCCAACGGGTGAAGCACTCTATTATTTTAATCCAAACACCGCCACATCAGGTTGGATATGGACCAGACCGCAAATTAAGCAAATTGGAAAACACATATTCTGTGAATAATGGAGGTGGTTTAATTGATTCGTTCAGTACTGATCGGTGTACTCGCAGTTGGCGTTATTGGCACAAGTTATTGGGGTTACAAAGAGCACCAGGAGAAAAATGCAGTATTAATTAATGCTGAGAACACGTATCAACGTGCATTTCACGATTTGAATTTTCATATGGATGCGCTTGAAGAGAAAATTGGATCTACACTAGCGATGAATTCAAGAGGTAGTCTATCACCAGCTCTAGCTGAAGTATGGCGTTTAACTTCCGAAGCACAAAATGACGTTGGGCAGCTCCCGTTAACCCTTCTACCTTTTAATAAAACAGAAGAGTTTTTGACGAATATTGGTTCATTTAGTTACCGCGTTGCGGTTCGAGACTTGGATGAAAACCCCTTATCAGATGAAGAATATGAGACGTTAAAAAATTTGCACAGCCATTCTAATGATATAAAAAACGAATTGCGGAAAGTCCAGGCTATGGTCATTGATCATAATCTTCGCTGGATGGACGTAGAGCTTGCTCTTGCTTCAGAAGGGCAACCACAGGATAATACGATCATTGATGGATTTAAAACGGTTGATAAACAAGTAGAAGGATATAGCGAGGTAAACTGGGGACCAGAGGTCACTCAGCTTAATTCGAAAAAAGAAAACCTTGATAAAAACATTAAGGGAAAGAAGCTTAGTGAAGAGGAAGCCAAAAAGCATGTGATCGATTTTTTAGATATCGATCCTAAAGCCAAAATAGATATTACAACGACTGGCGATGAATCAAATTATAAAGCTTATAGTGTTTCAATTGAGAACAAAGACAAAAAATCGTCAACAAATCTTGATGTGACACAAAAGGGCGCGAATCCAATTTGGATTCTAATGGATAGAGAGATCGGTGAGCAAAAGTTAAGCTTAAATGAAGCAGCAGATCAAGCAAGAGCTTTCTTGAAAGAGCATGATATTACGAATATGACTATTTCAGAAAGTAGTCAGTATGACCGAATGGGCGTTTTTACATTTGTTTATCAACAAGATGATGTTGCCATTTATCCTGATGCCGTTCATATTAAAGTGGCATTAGATAATGGTGATATTGCTGGGTACGAATCACAAGAATATTTAACAAATCACCATGAAAGGTCTCTCCTCACGCCAACTATTTCTAGAGATGAGGCATTAGATCAAGTGAATCCAAATGTTCAAATCATGGATCAGGGGTTAGGCGTTATTCGAAATGATCTTGGTGAAGAAGTATTATGTTATGAATTTATGGGTACGATTGAAAAAGAAACGTATCGGATTTTCATTAATGCGGAAAATGGAAGAGAAGAAAGAGTAGAAAAGATGGACGGAACTGAAATGAATTATGATACAGCCTAAGCGGGGTGAAGGAATGGCGAGAGTCGAAAAACTGCTAATAAAACTGATCGTCATTCACTTTTTGTTTCTAATAGCTTCTCAGGTCCTGTTAACCCGTGAAGAGTATAGGATTTATCTTAGCAAGGCTATTTATTATGAAGGTGTATTAAAGGAATTGCCTCCATTAATCAAGCGTCAATAGACCGATAAAATGTCTTATGTTATGATAAATAAGACATTTCGGTCGTACACAGAAAGCAGGATACCCTGCTTTTTTTGTACGTTATGTTGTCAATTAACTGTTTTGATTGAATGGAATTTGGAGGCAAGAAGACGATGAACAAACGAATAAATATAGCCATTGATGGACCTGCTGGCGCTGGTAAAAGCACAGTAGCAAGAAAAGTAGCCGATTACCTATCTTTTCTCTACATTGATACAGGCGCCATGTATCGCGCATTAACGTTTAAAGCGATTGAAAAAAATGTTGATTTAGAAGATGGTCCCTCACTTAAATCATTGTTGGATAAAACGGTCATCGACCTACAAGTTGGCGAGAAAGAACAGCTTGTTTTAATCGATCATCGTAACGTGACAACTGAAATTCGATCTTCTCATGTAACGAACAACGTTTCGTTTGTTGCAAGACAAAGTGAAGTTAGAGAAGAAATGGTTAAGCGTCAAAAATTACTCGCAGAACGTGGTGGGGTCGTGATGGATGGTCGTGATATCGGGACACACGTTCTTCCTAAGTCTGAGCTGAAAGTTTTCTTGAGCGCTTCTGTTGAAGAAAGAGCTTCACGACGCTATAAAGAGCTTGTTGATAATGGGATTGAAGCAAATTATGAACAGATCAAAGAAGAAATAGCATTAAGAGATAAGCGTGATACCGAACGAGAAGTAGCCCCTCTCGTTAAAGCAAGTGATGCGATTGAAATTGACACAACAACAATGACAATCTTAGAAGTTGTGGATCATATTTTACAACTAGCGAAAGAAAGGGCTTGATAACGTGAGTTTATACGGTGTCGGTAAGGGTTTGTTTCACGCTTATTTTAAACTATTTAATCGCGTAACGGTTGTGGGAAGAGAGAACATTCCGAAAGATAAAGGGATTCTCCTCTGTTCAAACCATATTAATAACCTTGATCCTCCACTTGTTGGAGCCATGTTTCCAAGAGATGTTCACTTCATGGCCAAATCAGAATTGTTTTCGATTCCTGTCCTCGGGAAATTGATCGAAAAAGTTGGAGCTTTCCCAGTTAAACGAGGAATGAGTGATAAACAAGCCCTGCGAAGCGGAATGAAGATTCTTAAAGATGGTGGCGTTGTTGGATTGTTTCCCGAGGGGACGAGAAGTAAAGATGGTAAGCTTGGAGAAGGTCTTTCAGGAGCAGGCTTTTTTGCACTACGTCCGGAAGTAACGGTTGTCCCGTGTGCGATTCAAGGATCTTATAAGCCATTTGGTCGTTTAAAGATTGTTTATGGAAAACCAGTGGATCTTTCTTCTTTACGTGAGGAGCAGGGAGCTGCAAAAAAAGCTACGCAAGCAATTATGAAAGAAATTAAAGATTTGATTGAAATTCATCATAAATAATTCAATATTGTTAAAAAATTTAAATAAATGTGTCGGGATACTTGACAAATCCGTCATTTTTAGTGAAAGTTAGAGGAAAGGGTGCTTAACTTTTCAATAAATTTCTTTCGCTACAAGTGAAAGACTTTTATAAATCATATCGAAAAGTTTTATTTCTTTTGGATTGAAGGAGGAGTTTGTCAATGGGTGAAGAGATGAATCAGGAAATGACTGAGTTCAAATCATTCGAAGTTGGAGATGTGGTGACAGGAAAAATCTCTAAAGTCGAAGAAAAACACGCATCAGTCGATGTTGGTTTTAAAGTTGATGGAGTGCTGCCAATCAGCGAACTGTCAAGCCTTCACGTCGAAAAGGTTAGCGACGTGCTCTCAGAAGGTGATGAAATAGAAGTTAAAGTAATCAAAGTTTCTGAAGATGAGCTTGTGCTTTCTAAGAAAGCAGTCGAAGCTGATCAAGCATGGGATGCACTACAGGAGAAGTATGAAAATTCTGTGGCATTCGATGTTGAGATTGCTGATGTCGTTAAGGGTGGTCTTGTAGTGGACCTTGGTGTTCGCGGATTTATTCCCGCTTCACTTGTAGAAAGACACTACGTTGAAGATTTCTCAGACTATAAAGGTAAAAGCCTGAGTGTGAAAATTGTTGAATTTGATCCAGAGAAAGCAAAAGTGATTCTATCACATCGCGCTGTTCTTGAACAAGAAGCGGATCATAAAAAACAAGAAACGCTCGCATCTCTTCAAGCAGGACAAGTTGTAGAGGGAACGGTTCAACGATTAACTGATTTTGGCGCATTTGTCGATATTGGTGGAGTTGATGGGCTCGTTCACATCTCTCAGATGGCTCACCATCGTGTGGAAACGCCGTCTGAAGTTGTAACAGAAGGTCAGCAAGTGAATGTTAAAATCCTCTCTGTTGATCGTGACAACGAAAGAATTTCACTATCCATTAAAGAAACACTCCCAGGACCGTGGGAAGAAGTGAAGGGCAAGCTTAATACTGGAGATGAAATCGAAGGTACTGTAAAACGCTTAGTTAGCTTTGGCGCATTTGTTGAAGTAGCTCCTGGCGTTGAAGGACTTGTTCACATTTCAGAAATCTCAAACAAACATATTGGTACGCCTCAGGAAGTCCTTTCGGAGGGGGAAACCGTTCGAGTAAAAGTACTTGATGTGAATCTCGATGAAAAGCGAATTTCACTAAGTATTAAAGTTCTTGAGACGGATCAAGTATCAAGTGAAGTTGAAGAATATCAAAAAGAGAGTGATGGAAACGCTCCATTCTCACTTGGTGATATGATCGGTGATCAGCTTAAGAAATATAAATAATGACTTTTAAAAGCTCTCTGTTTCATGCAGAGAGCTTTTTTGTATGCAAAAAATAAATAGATACTTTCTTTATGGCTTCTGACCATTCCGCTTTCTAGCATTGGAAGCGCCTTCTAACATTGTTGCCCCATCATGCTCCAAAGACTGGTCACGATCTGATTCTACGCGTTTAGACTTCTTAAGTTTTTTTTCTTGGCGATCTTTTCCCATTCTTTAACCTCCTTTCAATTGAAACTCTTCTTATGATGAAAAAAAGGTTTGAAAGTTATGCATTTTTGGTCTATCGATCATGAAAATATCCCATACTGATCATAATGAGAGGAGGAGAAGTTGTGGATGGGATTATTTTTGTGTGGTTTGCATGGATCGGTTGGGTTATTGCGGTCTTCTTCCAAAATGAATCCAGCAAGCGCACTCGATTCATATTTGTGTTATTATTTGCAATTTGTTTGATTCATATCACAATCCCTGTTTTTTATGTTACCGTATCTGCGATCTGGCTGCTTGCACTAGCAACAGGTTACTTATTGTTACTGAAATATCGCATTAACACAATTTACGCAGTTATCATTCTACTCACACTAACGGCGGCTTTTACAGCGGTTCAATTGTTTTCAATTTATGATCCGGTATTTACTTTCTTATATACAAAATGGTCGGTTTCAGCTATTCTCCTTGTCATTATTCATTTAACGATCAGTGGTACGGGAGAACGATGCTCCTTTCTCATTCTTAGCATTGTCCACGGTGAATTGATTTTAGGAATGTTTTTTAAAGGAATGGGATTTGATCGACTTATTGGAGAATTAGCTTCATTAGACATATTGGCTATTTCAATCATGAGCACAGTTGCATGGTCAGGTTTCGTAAATGTAACGATTTACCTTGAAAAGCTCTTGAAAAAACATCAAGAAAGACGGGGATATTCGTGAATGAATATACAATTCCAATACTATTTGGAGTCATCGCAGGTACGCTCGCAAGAATCTATATGTTTCGTACGGACTATCGGCAATACCCTACATACCCACATGGAATGATTATTCACCTTGCCCTTGGGTTTATTGCGGCTTCCTTAGGTTCCCTCGTTGTCCCTTCCATTATGGAACAAGAGTTTACTGCCGTAACTTTTTTAACGCTTGCAGCGTCGCAATTTCGAGAAGTAAGGAATATGGAAAGAAAGACACTAACGGAGATGGATTCACTTGAACTTGTTCCTAGAGGAGCGTCATACATTGAAGGGATTGCCGTAACATTTGAAGGAAGAAACTATTTAGTTATCTTTATTTCGTTTGTTACTTCTTTTGCCTATTTAGCTCTAAATGTATGGGCGGGATTTATCGCTGCATTTCTTGCTTTTTTAGTAGCGAAGAAATACATGACTGGTAGTAAATTAGGGAAAATCGCCACCATTGAACAAAAAGATGTGACGTTTGATGGCGCTGGACTTTATGTTGATAACATTTATATTATGAACATCGGTATTCCTGCGAGGCAGAAAGAAATTTTGCAACATGGATTAGGATTTACCATTTCACCGAAAAACTTTGATGCTAGAATGACAATTGGAAATCTTGGACAAAGGCAAGCGATCCTTCATGACCTTGCTATTTCATTGGGAGTCTATCGAGATTCCGGTACGCCAGCTCTTGTGCCACTAATCAAACGTGATCTCGATGATGGCCGTATTGGGGTATTTATTCTACCTCAAAATAAAAATGTCAATCTTGCTATGAAAGTGATCTCTCAGGTACCGACGTTAGAAAATGCCATTCGCATGCCAACTGAAACAAAGGAAAAGGGAAGTGATGAATCGTGAAATTAGAAAAAGCGATACTCGCAACCGTAACTCTTTCTATAAATAAGGCTCCAATAGGTGCAAATGTTTTTGTTTGTGAATCTGAGGAAGAGATGAATGGAGTAGCGGCTGATCTTGAGGCCATTCTTGATGGAATTGCGCATAAATTGAGCAATGGTGTTTTTATTATCGTAAAACACTAACAGCTTTTCAGTAGAGTCGAATGAAGATTCGTTTGATCCTCTGTTGTTCAATGGTTGCTTTTTTGATAAGATATAAAAGCTATCGAAGACTACGCCCTTCTTATAGAGGAGGGTTTTTATCATGAACTCCTGGAAAGTTTGTCCACGACTTTCTGGTTTCAAGCTTAGATAGTCTTTTAGAAAGGGCGTGCATAAAATGACAAAACCAGTTGTCGCAATAGTAGGTCGACCAAATGTTGGGAAATCGACCATTTTTAATCGTATAGTAGGAGAAAGAGTATCGATTGTAGAAGATACTCCGGGAGTGACAAGAGACCGCATTTATAGTACAGGAGAATGGCTGAATCGTGAATTTAATATCATTGATACAGGTGGAATTGAAATCGGGGATGAACCGTTTCTTTCACAAATTCGTTACCAAGCTGAAATAGCGATTGATGAAGCTGATGTCATTATATTTATGGTAAATGGACGAGATGGGATCTCAAATGCAGATGAAGAAGTGGCAAAAATTCTTTATCGTTCAAATAAACCAGTCGTACTTGCCGTTAATAAAGTAGATAACCCAGAACAGCAAACGCTTATTTACGATTTCTATGCTCTAGGATTTGGCACTCCATTCGGTATTTCAGGTTCTCATGGACTAGGACTCGGCGACCTTCTAGATGAAGTGTTTAAGTCTTTTCCTGAAGAGAATGAAGAAGAATATGATGAAGGTACAATTAAGTTTTCATTAATTGGTCGTCCTAACGTAGGGAAATCCTCTCTAGTCAATGCGATTTTAGGCGAAGAACGTGTTATTGTAAGTGATATCGCAGGAACGACACGTGACGCGATTGATTCGATGTTTACGCGTGATGATCAGGATTATGTCATCATAGATACGGCCGGAATGAGAAAAAGAGGAAAAATCTATGAAACGACTGAGAAGTACAGCGTTCTGCGAGCGATGCGTGGGATTGAACGTTCAGACGTTGTTTTAGTCGTTATTGATGGCGAAGAGGGGATCATCGAGCAGGATAAGAAGGTAGCGGGTTATGCTCACGAAGCAGGTAAAGCCGTTGTGATTGTTGTCAACAAATGGGATGCTGTTGAAAAAGATGATAAAACGATGCGTGAATTTGAACAAAAAATTCGTGATCATTTCTTGTTCCTTAGCTATGCACCGATTGTGTTCTTGTCTGCAAAAACGAAACAACGCCTTCACACGTTACTTCCTGTTGTGAATACAGTAGCTGAGAATCATGCATTACGTGTAAAAACAAATGTATTGAATGAATTAATTATGGATTCAGTTGCGATGAACCCCACACCGACAGATAATGGGAAGCGATTGAAAATTAACTATGCGACGCAAGTGGCTGTTAAGCCGCCTACCATCGTTTTATTTGTTAATGATCCAGAACTACTTCACTTTTCATATCGACGTTTCTTAGAAAATCGTATTCGTGAGACGTTTGGTTTTAAGGGAACGCCTTTACGCATTCTTGCACGTAGAAAAAGCGAATAATAAACCTTGTTTCGTTCGGGGGACCTTGCTAATAAAAAGGGGGAAATAAGATGATCGCGATCCTAATTTGCATTGCTGCGTACTTGCTTGGTTCAATTAGTTTTAGTTATTTAATCGCAAAAATCGTGAAGAAAATAGATATACGAGATCACGGGAGCGGCAATGCAGGAGCGACAAATACACTTCGAGTGCTGGGGACAGGGCCTGCTATCGCTGTCCTTGCTCTTGATGTGATAAAAGGCATACTTGCTGTTTGGTTAGGGTATTGGTTCTCTAGTGAACCAATTGTTCCTTTCCTTGCAGGAATATGTGCGATTTTAGGTCATAACTGGCCAATATTTTTTGGGTTTCGAGGCGGAAAAGGTGTGGCAACAACGATTGGGGTATTTGCAACGATTGCGTTCTTACCAGCGCTTTATGCAGGAATCATCGCTATTTTTGCAATTGTGATTACAAGATTTGTGTCACTTGGTTCCCTGATTTTTGTCGTATTAACACCGGCATTTATTTTCTTGCTTGGAGGAAATCCACCATCTTATATTTTGTTAGGAACGATTCTAGCGATTCTTTCAGTTTGGCGGCATCGTACAAATGTGAAACGGTTGTACACTGGTACTGAAAGCAAGCTCGGTCAGAAGGTCGAGCAGTAAGGAGGAAGTTCAATGGCGAAAATTTCAGTTGTAGGTGCAGGAAGCTGGGGAACAGCTCTTGCAATTGTGCTAGCAGATAATCACCATGAAGTCACATTGTGGGCAAGGAGAACAGATCTTGCGGAGGAAGTAAACGAGAAGCATACAAATAATAAATATCTTCCTGGCATTAGTCTTCCTAAAGGGATTAAGGCCACTAGTTCACTTGAAGAAAGTGTTAAAGGTGCCGAAGCTATTTTGCTTGTTACACCAACGAAAGCGCTTCGAGAAGTACTTCCTGAAATGAAAACATACTTATCAACACCTGTAACCCTCATTCATGCAAGTAAAGGGATTGAACCTGAAACGTCTAAGCGAATTTCTGAAGTGATTGAAGAAGAGATTCCTGAAAACTTAAGAAAATCAGTTGTTGTGTTATCTGGCCCAAGTCATGCAGAAGAAGTAAGCCTACGTCATCCAACAACAGTGACATCTTCTTCAAAGTCCATGGAGCAAGCTGAATATGTGCAAGATCTTTTTATTAACTCTCATTTTCGAGTCTATACGAATCATGACATTATTGGTGTTGAACTGGGAGGAGCTTTGAAAAATATCATTGCGCTTGGTGCCGGTTTGTCTGATGGACTGGGATATGGCGACAATGCAAAAGCTGCACTAATTACTAGAGGCTTAGCTGAAATTGCACGCCTTGGTGCTGCAATGGGGGCAAATCCGCTTACTTTTATGGGGTTAACGGGGATAGGAGATCTTGTCGTAACGTGTACGAGCGTACATAGTCGTAACTGGCGTGCTGGTAACCTTTTAGGTAAAGGGAATAATCTTGATGAAGTTCTTGAAAACATGGGAATGGTCGTAGAGGGCGTTCGAACGACAAAAGCCGCCTATACCCTTGCGAAAAAGCAGAATGTAGAAATGCCGATTACGTCTGTTTTATTTGAGGTGCTTTTCAATGGTAAGGATCCAAAAGACGGAGTAGATCAATTGATGGGACGACTTCGTACACATGAAACAGAGGATCTTACTTCATTACTTGCTGATCGTTTTGAATTAAATCCGAAAGAACTATAGATAGCCAACGCACGAAGTACTCCTCCTTGCATACACTATGTTGAACCTTAATGGTAAGGAGGAAACAGCGTGAGCGATCTGTTCGATAACATAGAAAAGAAAACGAATGTTAAGAAAGAAGACATCTTTAAATTAGCGAATTCCGTTCAAGGCGCAGATTTTACAGATGAGAAAACAGTGCGTCGTTTAATTGCGAATGTTGCACGCGTTGCGAATGTACCTGTCTCAAAAGAAAAAGAAGATCGAATTGTTAAGGCTATCGTGAACAAAAACATGCCGTTCGATTTGTCTGCGATTGCAAAACTTTTTAGTCAAAAATAAAAAAAATGTGATGAAACTTAGGCTAATCAACGATACCGCCTTCGATGAAAGACCATATACTAAAAAGGAACCATCAATGTGCAAAAGCCTGCTTCTATAAGAAATCCATATAGTCAAAGCTGAAGAAAAGCCCCTTTCTTCAGCTTTTTATTGTATTTTAAAACCGTTCTTGTCATGGAAGTATTTTACGATTAACTATTTACGGCGTTTATTAGAAAAAGTGAATCTCAAAATATTAAAACCACTATAGGTAAAAAGGGATTAGGTTTGATATAATGATTGGCAGTGTAAGCTAGATTTTGTCATACTAGGGGGATCGATGATGTCACCAGCGTTAATAAAAATGTGGGTAGCACTTTCTGCACTTGGTTTAATGTTTATAGCTGTTATGGCCATTATGCTTAGTCGCACCAAGCTGAAAGGGTTTTTTCGAATACTTGTATCGACTTTTGCCTATTTGTGTATGTTTGTTGCAGGTATCCTGATGCTTCTTGTTGTGTTCACTGGCCCAACGAACTAATGAGTAAACTTCGATTAAGGACTGAGTAAAATGAAACGATTTGCTACAAAACTTGTATTATGGACTAGTCTCGTGACCTTACTTTCAGGTTGTTTATATCCAGAAAGCCAAAAAAACGAAAATCAGATTCCATATACCGATCAAATCCAATCTGTTCAATCAGCAGTTGAACAATATCAGGAAAATAAGGCAGTTCTTCCAATTAAAACAAGAGATCAGGATACGCCAATCTATCAAAAGTATCCAATTGATTTCAAAAAATTGGTACCTGCGTTTTTGCAACAAGCACCAGGGAATTCTTTTGAAAATGGTGGGGTTTTTCAATATGTTCTTATTGATGTGGAAGATAATCCTACCGTAAGATTAATGGATTTAGTGACAATTGAAAAAGTAAAGGACCTTCAGCTTAGAATCAATGATTATAGACGAAAAAAAGATTATCCCCCTTTCAAAGATGTTCTTGCAAAAGATCGTTATTCAATTGATTATGATGCGATGGGGATGGATGAAGAAATTACAGTGAAAAGTCCGTTTACGAACGATGAGCTTCCGTTTTTCTTGGACCAGGATGGAAATGTACATATTGACTATACAAATGACTTAACAAAAGCAATCGAAAACAACCCCGGACACAACTACCAATCCGGAGATGACATTCGTGATCTCTTAGCGAATAATTCATTCTATGTTCCCGTTGCATCCGTTCCGTACACAATTGAAAATGATAAAGCTGTTTTTTTAGTGAAATAGGTATTTTCCCTTCTCTTTAGCAATACAACTATTAAAAAGAGGAGGGATTTTTTTATGGATCGATACGGTAGGGGAGCGAAGGTTTACTTGTTGCATCAAATCCTTTTGCTTTAAGATGTCATATTTATTGGACAACATCATAGAATGGTAGTGTTCAAGAATGTCTGCGGTCTGGAGTGAATCATTTCGTCCTTTGAGGCGGAATTCAGGAGGCGATCACGTGGAGAGAGTAGATATCTTCAAAGATATCGCAGAGCGTACAGGGGGAGATATATACCTTGGAGTCGTAGGTTCTGTTCGAACAGGTAAATCAACGTTTATTAAAAAGTTCATGGAACTTATCGTCCTGCCCAATATGGAAAGCGACTCAGATCGAGCTAGGGCACAAGATGAGCTTCCGCAAAGTGCTGCTGGCAGAACAATTATGACGACGGAGCCCAAATTCGTTCCAAATCATGCCGTTCAAATTCATGTAGAAGATGGCCTTGATGTGAACGTTAGGCTTGTTGATTGCGTTGGGTATGCTGTACCTGGAGCTAAGGGATATGAAGATGATGACGGTCCCCGAATGATTAATACGCCATGGTATGAAGAACCTATCCCATTTCAAGAAGCGGCTGAAATTGGTACAAGAAAAGTCATTCAGGAACATTCTACTCTTGGTGTTGTCATTACAACAGACGGTTCAATTGGAGAGATCCCTCGTCATGACTATCTTGAGTCTGAGGAGCGGGTCGTTGAAGAATTAAAAGAAGTGGGCAAGCCATTTATTATGATTGTGAATTCAGCGCACCCTCATCACCCTCAAACAGAAGCATTACGTGGAGATCTATCGAATAAGTATGATATTCCAGTAATCTCACTAAGTGTTGAAAGTATGACGGAACATGATATTAACAATGTCATGAGAGAAGTGTTGTACGAATTTCCAGTATTAGAAGTAAATGTGAATTTGCCTAGTTGGGTGATGGTGCTTCATCAGGATCATTGGTTGAGGCAAAATTATGAAGAATCTGTAAGAGAAACCGTAAAGGATATTAAGCGACTTCGGGATGTGGATCGTGTAGTTGGGCAATTTGAAGAGTTTGAATTTATTCAGGATGCACGCCTTGCTGGAATTGAAATGGGTCAAGGCATTGCCGAAATTGACCTCTATGCACCAGAGGATCTCTATGATCAGATCCTTAAAGAAGTGGTAGGTGTGGAAATTCGAGGCAAGGATCATCTTCTTCAACTGATGCAAGAGTTTGCATTTGCAAAGGCTGAATATGATCACGTCTCAGATGCACTTCGTATGGTAAAACAAACGGGTTACGGTATAGCTGCTCCAGCTATTGAAGATATGAGTCTCGATGAGCCGGAGATTATCCGCCAGGGATCGCGATTTGGTGTAAGATTAAAAGCGGTTGCTCCATCCATTCATATGATAAAAGTGGATGTAGAATCCGAATTTGCCCCGATTATTGGGACCGAAAAACAAAGCGAAGAACTTGTACGTTATTTAATGCAAGATTTTGAAGAAGACCCACTGTCCATTTGGAATTCTGATATTTTCGGTCGTTCGCTTAATTCGATTGTACGAGAAGGAATTCAGGCAAAACTTGGTTTAATGCCTGAAAATGCTCGATATAAATTAAAAGAGACGTTAGAGCGCATTATTAACGAAGGTTCAGGCGGTTTAATTGCGATTATACTATAACGAAATCGACTCCAATTTATGGAGTCGATTTTTTGCTTTGAAGGTTTAGCCTTACTTGTTTAAGGGGTAATATAGTTTTTACGAGCGGTTTGCCCTTTGCTAGGTATTAACGGAATTAATTGAATTAACCAACAACGAAGAAAGTAGTCGTTAGAGCGTTTACAAATAGTGAATATCGCAGATAATAGGTAAAAAAACACTGAAAAATCGTTGAAATCGACACAAACGTATTGAATTCTTTCGCATCTTCGTATAATATAGGGCTTGCAAACGTACTAAACGTGCATTGCGACGTATAAATATTGGTCATTAAGTAAATGAATGTATTTATCCATCTCTCTTGAGAGGAGGTGAACAGAATGAACAAGACAGATCTAATCAATGCTGTTGCAGAATCTGCAGAGCTTTCTAAAAAAGAAGCGACAAAAGCTGTTGACTCAGTTTTTGATAACATTATGCAATCCTTGCAAGAGGGTGACAAAGTTCAACTAATTGGTTTTGGTAACTTTGAAGTCCGTGAGCGTTCTGCTCGTAAAGGGCGTAATCCTCAAACTGGCGAAGAAATCGAAATCGCTGCAAGTAAGGTTCCTGCATTTAAACCTGGTAAAGCCCTTAAGGATGCAGTTAAGTAAGAAATACATAGGGCAAAAGAAGAGTCGCACATTATGCGGCTCTTCTTTTTTGCTAACTTTTTCTCCATGTGCTAGAATCTTCATAGGTAATAAAGGCCCTGAATGGAGGAGTAAGAACAATGTACGAAGTTAATCATGAGAAAATACAGGAAGCAGTGACAATGATCCTTGAAGCCATCGGTGAAGATCCGAATCGTGAAGGATTATTAGATACTCCTAAACGTGTCGCTAGAATGTACGAAGAAATCTTTCAGGGGCTACATCAAGATCCAAAAGAGCATTTCCAAACGATCTTTGGAGAAGATCATGAAGAGCTTGTATTAGTGAAAGATATTCCATTTTATTCGACTTGTGAACATCATCTTGTCCCTTTCTTTGGAAAAGCGCATGTGGCATACATACCAAAAGGCGGTAAGGTGACTGGTCTTAGCAAGCTTGCGAGAGCTGTTGAGTCTGTTACAAAACGCCCTCAGCTTCAAGAGCGGATTACCTCGACTATTGCAAATTCAATGGTAGATACCCTTGAACCCCATGGCGTCATGGTGGTTGTAGAGGCTGAACATATGTGTATGACGATGAGAGGCGTCAAAAAGCCTGGTTCATCAACCGTAACGTCGGCAGTAAGAGGTGTGTTTGAAAATGACGCAGCTGCACGAGCTGAAGTACTCGGTTTGATTAAAGGCTAATCCTTTAAACGGAGTGATTGATATGAAAAGCGATAGCAATGATTTTTTTGTCATTAAAGCTTTAGAAAATGGCGTGAACGTGATTGGATTAACTAGAGGGTCTGACACAAGGTTTCATCATTCTGAGAAACTCGATAAGGGAGAAGTCATGATTGCCCAATTCACGGAACACACTTCTGCCGTTAAGGTAAGAGGGAAAGCCGTTATTCAAACAGAACACGGTGAAATAAGTACAGAGGAGTAAAGCAGGACACCGAAACCTGCTTTTCTTTCATTTTAAAATAGGGGCCGTTCTAGCTCTTAGGTTAATGTGCTATACTAGGGTTGAATACATAATAGATACTTTACGAATTTGGGTGCACGAAAGAAGAAACCGTTTATAAGCGGGGCGCACAATTTTCTAATTGGAAGACATGTTAGGGGTATGGGATATGACAAATCCGAAGGAAACCACACATAAAAATATAGCTGGAGTTCGAGACATGCTACAGTCTCGCCTATCCCATTCATATTTACTTCGATTTATCGACTTTCCAGTTATAGATGAAGAGAAGTTATATGTGTTTTATGGCATGCTAGAACAAGCGAAGCTCGAACATAGAAGGAAACAAGATACGCTTCTTTCCATTATGCTAGTCCAAATCGCGCTTGATACGCATGAGCTCATTTCACTTGAAGAGGTTGAAAATGAAAGTGATCGAAAGAATCGTCAGTTAACCGTTCTTGCGGGTGACTATTTTAGTAGCATGTATTATCACCTTCTTTCTAAATGGGAAGATAACGAGCTTATTCGAACACTTTCTGAAGCCATTCAAGAAATTAACGAAGCGAAAATGTCTTTTTACCAAACAGACTATAGCACGATTGAACCGGTGTTCGAGAACCTAAAGGAGATTGAATCCATTTTGGTAAGAAAAGTGGCTGAGCACTACGGACTTTCAAATTGGAAAAGCTTCGGTTCACATTATTTCTATATGAATCGTCTTTTAACAGAAAGAAAGCAGGGAATTATTCAATCTGGTTCATGTATGTTGCAAAAAATTGCTTCCACTCTCTTATCGGTAAAAAGTGCGAAACTTTCAACAAACCAGGCGTCCAAAGCGAAAATTGTTCTGGATTCTTATATTGCTTATGCAAAAAAAGAGATGGATCAACTTCTCCAACAGCATTCAGAACTCCATCAGCTATTTCAGGAGCGTTTCGAATATAACTGGGGAATGACAGGAATTCAGGAAAAGAAAATGGCGGAAGAGGGATAAGGCATGGCTTCATCTAAAGAAGAACGCGTTCACGATGTGTTTCAAACGATTTCAAAACGTTATGATGTAATGAATTCAGTGATTAGCTTTCAACGTCATAAAGCATGGCGAAAAGATACGATGAGACTAATGGATGTTCAAAAGGGAGCATCTGCACTTGATGTATGCTGTGGCACTGCAGACTGGACAATCGCAATGGCGGACGCAGTTGGTGAAAGCGGAACGGCGATAGGACTAGACTTTAGTGAAAACATGCTTGAAGTCGGTCAAGTAAAAGTGAATGAGAAGAAAAAAGACAATGTAACCCTTATTCATGGCAATGCAATGAATTTACCGTTTGAAGACAATTCTTTTGACTACGTCACGATTGGCTTTGGTTTAAGAAATGTACCAGATTATAACCAGGTGATTAAAGAAATGTATCGTGTCGTTAAACCAGGAGGACAAGTTGTCTGCCTGGAGACGAGTCAGCCAACGATTCCGGTTTTTAAACAAGTATATTATGGCTATTTTAAGCACGTCATGCCGGTACTTGGCAAAGTGTTCGCCAAGAGCTACGATGAATATTCATGGCTTCAGGAATCAGCCAGCACGTTTCCTGGACGAGAAGAGTTAAAACAACTATTCTTTAAAAATGGCTTTAGCCGAGTTGATACGAAGCCTTACTCTGGTGGTGTTGCAGCGATGCACAGAGGTTTTAAACCAGTTAATACGACAACAGATATTTTGTGAAAATCAGTTAGGTGGAATCTCATGAAATTAAAAACGATATACGCTTCTTTAAAAAAGGACTTGTCATTTATTGAAACTGAATTGGAGCAGACGGTAAATGCTCATCATCCCGTTCTTAGGGATGCTTCTAACCACCTATTAAAAGCTGGAGGGAAACGAATCCGTCCTGTTTTCGTTTTGCTTTCAGGCAAGTTCGGACATTACAATTTGCCCCTCATGAAAAACGTCGCGGTTGCGCTTGAGCTCATTCATATGGCTTCTCTTGTTCATGATGACGTCATTGATGACGCTGAAATGAGACGCGGAGCTAAAACCATTAAAGCAAAATGGGATAACCGGGTAGCGATGTATACGGGAGACTATATATTTGCCCGAGCCATTGAACTTGTAACCGAATTAAAAGATCCAGCTGCAAATCGTATTTTATCTCACGCTATATTAGAGATGAGCATTGGGGAAATTGAGCAAATTCGAGACCAATTTAATTGGGATCAAAATGTCCGTGATTATTTTCGTAGAATCAAACGAAAAACAGCCTTGCTCATAGCAACGTCATGTGAGCTCGGGGCTGTAGCAGCAGGAGCTACAAAAGAGGAGCAGCTTCACTTGAAGCAGTTTGGTTATTACGTTGGCATGTCATATCAAATAACGGATGATATTCTTGATTATACTGGAACCGTTAAACAGCTCGGAAAACCAGCGGGTGGAGACTTGCTTCAGGGAAACATTACGCTACCAGTCCTTTATGCGATGAATCAGAAAAATGAAAAACAGAAAATCATGGAAATCTTTTCAGAAGAGGTTCATTCTTCTCAAGAGCAGGTAGATCAAGTTCTATCTATTGTGAAATTATCGGGTGGAATTGAACATTCCAGACAGATTAGCGATCGCTACCTACAAAAAGCTTTTTATGAACTAGAGCAGTTGCCTGCTTCTTCAGCAAGAACTTCACTAAAACAAATTGCCGAATATATCGGGAAAAGAAAACATTAAAAGGAAATGTTGTTATTTTTGCGAATATTTGATAGAATTTTGAAGGGCAGAAAAATGTTTCTGCCCTATACATACAATGTGTTGAAAGTGAGGAGATTTTTGTGGAGAAAACGTTTCTAATGGTTAAACCTGATGGTGTTCAACGTAATTTAATTGGTGGAATTGTCTCACGCTTTGAGAATAAAGGTTTTAATTTAGTAGGGGCAAAATTGATGACGGTTTCAAAAGACCTTGCTGAAACTCATTATGGTGAACATAAAGAGCGTCCTTTTTTTGGAGAACTTGTTGATTTCATTACATCAGGTCCTGTATTTGCAATGGTATGGGAAGGTGAAAATGTTATTTCAACAGCTCGTACGATGATGGGAGCAACAAATCCAAAAGATGCTAATCCTGGTACCATTCGAGGGGACTACGGTGTTCAAGTAAGCATGAACGTTATTCACGGATCGGATTCACCTGAAAGTGCGGAACGAGAAATCGGTTTGTTTTTTAACGAAGCAGAATTAAACGAGTACTCAAAAACCATTTCTAAGTGGGTTTAAATTTTAATAACAAATGAAAGCGCTTCGATAAAAGAGCCAGACAACCGTCTGGCTCTTTTTTCTTTCATTCAAGGAAACAGAGAAGAGTTGTTTAGATGTTTGGGAAATGAAAACCTTTCTCTCTTTCAAGTGTGTGGGCAATGCGAAACAATAAACGATCGTTGAATTTGCCGGTCGCAGCCTGAAGACCTACCGGTAAGCCAGATTGCGCTGTTCCGACTGGGATTGATATCGCCGGGTGCCCGGTACAATTATATAGCTGTGTCATCATCCAATCGGATATCGGGGCTGTGGCTTTTCCGCTTATCGTATTCGGACCGTCAATTTGGTGTGAAAAAGCCGTTACACCAACAACAGGTGATAGAATAGCGTCATAATGATCTAGTTCTTTTTGAAGCGTGTTCCAAATGATCGTTCGTTTCATTTCAGTTTCTCTCAATTCCACTGCACTAAGCTGTCTACCTGAGTCAATCATGGCAGATACAGATGGACTGAATTGTGAAGGAAAGCGATCATAAAGTACTCCATAAGCGGTTGCTAAACCGGCATACCACATTTTGTTGAAAAACGAAATTAATTCCTTTAGGTCCAAGCCGAATTGAAAAGGAATTTTTTCTACGATAGCCCCTTGCTCACGTAAAAGGCTGATTGCTTCTTCGAGTGGTCCTAAGATTTCTTGCTCAAAAGGGTATAAACCAAAGTCTTCAGTGAAAGCAAACTTTTTTCCTTTTACCCCTAACTTCATTTCTTCAAGTAAATTTTCTTTTGGGATTGGAACTGAAAAAGGATCACTGGGCTGATAGCCTTCCATTACAGAAAGGAGAAGGGCAGCATCACCGGTTGATCTTGCCATTGGTCCATAGTGAACAAAAGGATGAATCGTACCAAACCGATTGTGAGGAGAACTGTCAAACGGTACACGACCAAACGTAGGTTTATGCCCGACTATTCCATTGAGGCTCGACGGAATACGAATTGAACCGCCTCCATCACTTCCTTCGGCAATGGGGACACACTTACTTGCTACTGCAGCAGCCGACCCGCCACTTGAGCCTCCAGCAGTACGTGAGAAGTCCCATGGATTCTTCGTAGGCCCAGCGATGAGGTTATCTGTGGTACCTTTATGTCCAAATTCAGGCGTGTTTGTTTTTCCAATAATGATTGCGCCTGCGTTTCGAATTCTTGTAACAATCGTCGGTTCTGAATCGGAAATATGGTTTTCAAATAGCGGAGATCCAAAGGTTGTGCGACGCCCGGCTACTGACGTAAGGTCTTTTAATGCGATGGGCACCCCGTGCAAAGGGCCGCGTACGCCTTTTTCATAAGTTCTTCCTCTGCTACTTTGGCGTCTTTTAAGGCTTCTTCTTCAAATACAGTGATAAATAAGTTTAGCTTAGGATTGACACGTTTTATTTGATCGAGATGACTTTGAACAACATCGACAGGTGAAAGTTCTTTTGCTTTTATTTTTTTTGCCATTGATTGAGCGGTGAGGTTTGTGATTTTCATCGAGACACTTCCTTGTTTGAAGGTTTATATCTTCAACATTAACGAAAGATGGCCAATGACGCAATCGAGGTATGAGCAAGAAAAGAATAAAAATTTTGTGTTTTTTTAGTTAAATTGTGATAGGATATGCCCAACCATCATGGAAAAAGTTAAAAATACTTACACGAATTTTATATGGTGTGATATAGTAGTACGTAAAAGCGCCAAAGCATAATGGAGGAGATCGAGATGAGATACTTAACAGCAGGAGAATCACATGGCCCGCAGCTTACAACAATACTAGAAGGACTGCCTTCTGGTCTTGAGCTATTAGCAGAAGATGTTAATACGGAACTTGCGAGGCGCCAACTTGGATACGGGCGAGGTCGCCGTATGCAGATTGAGAAGGATCAAGTTCAAATACTAAGTGGTGTACGCCATGCGAAAACGACAGGTGCTCCTATTGCGCTTGTTGTAGAAAATAAAGACTGGACGCACTGGAAAAATTATATGGGTGCTGAGCCGTTAACACCAGAGCAAGAAGAAAACATGAAGCGTCAAATCTCTCGTCCAAGGCCAGGGCACGCAGATTTAAATGGCGCGATTAAATACAATCATCGTGATATGAGAAATGTGCTAGAGCGATCGTCTGCAAGAGAAACGACGGTAAGAGTAGCTGCGGGTGCAGTTGCTAAAAAGCTACTAAAAACGCTTGGTATTCAAGTTGCAGGACATGTGCGTATGATTGGTGGCATAGAAAGCCAATATGATGGTGGTTTGTCTCTTGAAGAGGTTCAGCGAGTGTCAGAACAATCACCAGTTCGTAGTTTAGATGAAGAAGCGGGTAATAAAATGATGGAAGCCATTGATGATGCTAAGAAGAATGGTGATTCAATTGGAGGGATCGTAGAAGTCATCGTAGAGGGGCTACCTGTAGGTCTTGGAAGTCATGTTCACTATGATCGTAAGCTTGATGCCAAAATTGCAGGAGCTGTAATGAGTATCAATGCTTTTAAAGGTGTAGAGTTTGGAATAGGCTTTGAAGCGGCTAGAAAGCCAGGTAGTGAAGTTCATGATGAAATTCAATGGTCCGAGTCAGAAGGATATACCCGAAAAACGAATCGACTTGGAGGTTTTGAGGGTGGCATGACGACTGGAATGCCAATTGTTGTCAAAGGGGTCATGAAACCAATTCCAACTCTTTATAAACCCCTTCAAAGTGTAGATATTGATTCGAAAGAACCATTCCAGGCAAGCATTGAACGATCTGACAGCTGTGCCGTACCGGCAGCAAGTGTGGTGGCTGAGAATGTGGTGGCATGGGAAGTTGCTTGCTCCATTCTTGATAAATTTGGTCATGACCGTATCGAAGAAATTGCTGAGACCCTTGATCGCTACAGGACATATAGCCGGGAGTTTTAGAAATGAATCGTTTATCAATAGATACAAGCAGCGGCAGTTATTCAGTCTATATCGGTACTGGAATTCGAAACAAATGGAGAGAGCTGGTTGATTATGCTTCATATTCAAGCTTTTTCATTATTACAGATGAAGCGGTGGCAGCAAGATATTTACCATCTATTCAAGGGCATGAGAACATCCCAACTTTTGTAGCGCCTTCTGGAGAAGGATCGAAATCTTTTCCCATGTACCATCAGGTGATGACGGCATTACTTGAAGCCGAATTAGATCGAAAAGCCTGCATCATTGCACTTGGAGGTGGGGTTGTAGGCGATCTAGCCGGCTTTGCTGCCGCTACATATATGAGAGGTATTGACTTTATCCAGATTCCTACTACGCTATTAGCTCATGATTCTAGTGTGGGTGGGAAGACCGGGATAAACCATGAAGTAGGTAAGAATTTAATTGGTGCTTTTCATCAGCCGTCGGCCGTTATATTTGATACAGAGTGTTTAAGAACTCTTCCTGGTCGTGAATGGCGTTCAGGCTTTAGTGAAGTCATTAAGCATGCACTTATTCATGATGAGTCGTTTCTGAACTGGCTTATGCAGAGAGGGAAACCAGTCCAGGATTACACTGATGAAGAGCTTCAATTCATTATTAAGAAGGGCATTAGTGTGAAAGGTGCGATCGTAAAAGAAGATGAGCGTGAAAAAGGAATTAGAGCTTATTTGAATTTTGGACATACGCTTGGTCATGCAATTGAATCAGAGCTTGGTTATGGAAAAATGACTCATGGAGAAGCGGTCGCTATTGGCATGATCTATGCCCTCAAGTTAAGTGAGGAATATTTTCAAACCACGTTTCGTATGGATGAAATAACGAAATGGTTTCAAGAAATTGGCCTTCCTACTAAAGTACCGAAAGAGCTTAGAGCTAACAAATTAATTGACCGCATGAAGAAAGACAAAAAAGCAGAAAACAAAACACTGCAGTTTGTTTTGTTAAAGAAAATCGGTCAGCCTGTTAAGGTGACGGTAGAGGATGACTCTGCCCTTGAACTGCTTCGATCTTGTATAGAAGGGAGCGGCACACATTGATTCGAGGTATTAGAGGAGCAACAACAGTTAACCTAAATGAAAAAGACGAAATTATTCGTGCAACGACAACTTTACTAGAAGAATTAATCAAACACAATGGAATCGATCCTGCTATGGTGGCGTCCATTCAGTTTACAATGACGAATGATTTAGATGCTGTCTTTCCTGCTGAAGCAGTTCGGGCATTTAAAGGCTGGTCAAATGTTCCGTTGCTTTGCTCATCGGAAATCCCTGTTCAGGGAGCGTTACCACTGTGTATACGCTTGTTAATGACTGTGAATACAACAAGTGACCAGGATAAAATCAACCATGTTTATTTGGAGAAGGCTGTGGCCCTTCGTCCAGACCTTGCAAGTTGACAAATTTATTTGGTCATACTAGGATAGAAATAAGTTAGAGCAGAGGCAATATCAGGTATTAAGAGTTGAGAGAGCTGAGAATAGGATAGTTGAGTTGAGGAGAGCTTAGAGGGATACGTCTATACACCCCCTGAGGTTATTCAGGGGGTTTTTATATACCCTTTTATGGAATATGTAACAATCAGACGATTGACGTCTGTTATTTGTTATACCTCTTTATTTTCAATCCTCGGAATACTCAATTTTCCATTCTCCATAACGAAACATGGAGAGGTGAGAAAGTTGACTACAGATTATTCTTCTTTTCAAAGGGATGCCGAACAGTTTGGCATGATCCCAATTATGAAGTCGTATTTTCTTGATACGGCTACACCCATTCAAATATTCCAAAATATAGGCAAGCGAGCAAGCTTTCTATTAGAGAGTAGTGATCAGGAATCCAAGTGGTCACGTTACTCCTTTATTGGCGTCGATCCAATTTATTCTTTAATTGAACAAAAAGGCATTTTTGCCGTTATTGATGCAAGTGGGAACGAAATTTTACAGGAAAATAATTTTCAATCAGGTGTAAAAGCCCTTTTCGACTATTTAAACCCCAAACTTCCCGATCATGATTTTCCCTTTTACGGTGGAGCTGTTGGCTATATAGGCTATGACGCCGTCAGTGAATTTGATAAAATTCCAGTTCATCCTGATCGAGATGAAAAGATGCCGCTCGTTCATTTCATTGTTTGTGAGAATCTAGTCATCTTTGACCATCATTTAAAGCGATTAACAGTTTGTCATCATGCTAGGGTAAAAGAAGGAGCAGATGTTGAAAAAATTTACAATAATGCTTTCTCCGTGATGGAAGATCTGGTGACCCTCTCTTCGAAGTCGAACCAATCGGAAGTAATGGTTCTACCCGAAGATGCGTCTCATGAAGTGGATTTCTCACAAATTAAATCTAACTATGAAAAGCAACAATTTTTAAATGATGTCAATAAAATAAAATCCTACATTGAGGACGGAGATGTTTTTCAAGCTGTATTATCACAGCGATTTGAAAAGGATATCACAATTGGAGGATTGGATCTTTATCGGGTTCTCCGCGTCATTAATCCATCTCCATACATGTTTTATTTAAAGATGAATGATGTTGAAATTATTGGAAGCTCACCTGAGAAATTAGTTCAGGTCCAGGATGGAAGGATTGAAATTGACCCAATCGCTGGTACAAGAAAGCGAGGCAGAACCGATCAAGAAGATAACGAACTCGCAGAAGAATTATTGCAAGATGAGAAAGAGCGGGCAGAACATTACATGCTTGTTGACCTTGCGAGAAATGATGTAGGGCGAGTAGCGGAATATGGAAGTGTGTCGGTTCCACAGTTAATGGATATTGGTCGTTTTTCTCATGTCATGCACATCATTTCAAAAGTAACAGGGATTTTAGCTCCTCCATTCACTAGTTTAGATGCCGTTGTAGCCTCGTTCCCTGCTGGAACAGTGTCGGGTGCTCCCAAAGTACGTGCGATGCAAATCTTAAATGAACTCGAACCGTCATCACGGTCCATCTATTCAGGGGCAATCGGTTATATTGGATTCGATGGAAATATCGATTCATGTATCGCAATTCGAACAATGGTGATCAATGATGGAACAGCTTATGTCCAAGCTGGAGCGGGAATTGTAGCAGATTCAATTCCTGAGAATGAATGGGAAGAAACGCGAAATAAAGCGAGCGCCTTAATAAAAGCCATTCAGGTAGCGGAAGCGATTTTCGATAAAAAGGAGGAGCAACTTAATGTTTAAAGAACAATTAAGTAGAATGATAGAAGGTCATACCTTGTCAGAAACGGAAGCCGAACAGGTGATGGATGTCATTATGGAAGGAAGAGCAAATGATGCCCAAATCGCAAGTTTTTTAACAATTTTGCACATGAGAGGCGAATCGGTTGCTGAATTAACGGGGTTTGTTCGCTCCCTTCGAAATCATGTCGTTCAGCTAGATCATGGCGGGCTACCCCTAATCGATACTTGCGGGACAGGAGGCGATGGGCACTCTACTTTCAATATTTCGACTGCTTCAGCCATACTTGTTTCAAGTCTTGGGGTAAAAGTCGCAAAACATGGTAACAAAGCAGTATCATCCAAAAGTGGTAGTGCGGACGTTTTAGATGAGCTTGGCATCCCGACGCAGTCAAGTCGGGAGGATGCTGTCGCAACGCTTAAAGAGAAAAACATGTGTTTCCTATTTGCTCCAAATTACCATGTTGCCATGAAACACGCGGTAAATGCTCGAAAAGCGATTGGATTTAGAACCGTCTTTAATAGCCTCGGACCGCTTGCAAATCCTGCTGGTAGTCAGGCGCAGTTAATTGGTGTCTATAGTTATGAAAAGGCTCTGAAAATGGCCGAAGCCTTAAAGCGATTGGGTACAGAGCGTGCACTTCTTGTTACTGGTGGAGAAGGAATCGATGAATGTTCAATTTCAACGTATACTGATTTCGTCGAGTTAAGAAATGGTCACATTACCACCTATCGTCTTACACCTGAAGATGTTGGTCTTTCGACGGGTAGTGCGCAAGATTTGGTCGTAAACAATTCAAAAGAAAGTGCCGATCTAATTGCACAAATTTTTAATAATGAAGGAAACGAAGCGAGCACTGACATTGTCCTTTATAATGCTGGAGCAGCTCTTTATCTTGCAGGAGCGCGTGAGACGATCAAAGACGGTGTTCAGATGGCGAAAGAAGCCATTTTAAATAGGACCGTTCAAAAACATTTAAATGGATTAAGTGCAAACAAGGAGCTGAATGTACATGCTTAAGCAAATAATTAAAGTAAAGCACGATGAGATGGAACGATTTGCTATGCCAGAAGCCAAAAAAGTAACGAACGTTTCGTTAATTAAAAGTTTGCGTAAACCAACCCATGAGTTAGGACTCATTGCAGAGGTAAAGAAAGCCTCTCCATCAAAAGGGATTATTAATGCCGATTTCGATCCTGTAGAAGTAGCGAAAGCTTATGAAAAAGCAGGTGCGGATGCCATTTCAGTATTAACAGATGAATCCTTCTTTATGGGGAGTAATGATTTTCTAACAGAGGTGAAGAAGCACGTGTCTTTGCCGGTATTACGGAAAGATTTTATTATTGATACACGCCAAATTGAAGAAAGTAAACGAATTGGTGCAGATGCGATTTTATTAATTGTAAGGGCGCTTGGTGCAGAAAAGACGAAGGAATTTTATGATTTTGCTACAAAACTAGGTTTAGAGTGCTTAGTTGAAGTCCATTCAAAAGAAGAGCTTGAATCACTTACATCTCTCTTCACTCCCGCCATTATTGGAGTGAATAATCGGAACCTTGCGACGTTTGAAACATCAACGAAACAAACCCATTCACTCAGTGAGCATATTCCTCACTCTACTTTAATGGTAAGTGAAAGTGGTATCTCAACCTACGAAGATATTAAAGATGTAAAAAATGCGGGTGCGAAAGCCGTGTTAGTGGGGGAAGCGCTAATGAGGGATGGTACTTATGAAAAAGGAATTAGGCGTTTGTTCGGTGAAACAGTACATGACGAATCCTAAACTAAAGCTGTGCGGTAATCGATCGATAGAGGATTGGGAGAAAGTTAGAGTGAGCGGTGTACCATATGCTGGGTTTATTTTTGCAAATAGTGTACGTCGTGTAACGAATGAGCAGGTTAAAAGCTGGTTAAGTGAATATCCTCCATTAAATGATATGAAAATTGTTGGGGTGTTTGTAAACCCTGAATTGGAAGAGTTGGCTCAAACAGTAAGTAAAGTACCGCTTGATGTTCTCCAACTCCATGGTAATGAAACACCAGCATTCGCGGCAAAGGTTAAACAAATGACAGGGAAAACGATTTGGAAAGTGATTCATCATAGTAAAAAATCAATCGATGAAATGAAACGGTTCGAAGGAATAGTTGATGGATATATCGTTGACACCAAACTACCTGGACAATGGGGAGGAACCGGAAAACGATTTGATTGGGATTCTATTCCAACATATCAGGCTGAAGCGGCTAAGCAAAAGGTACCATTATTTGTAGCTGGTGGCGTAAAACCAGATAATGTTCAAGAATTGATAAGCTACCATCCAGATGGAATCGATGTATCAAGTGGAATCGAAACCGATGATAAGAAAGATCTAACGAAAATGAACACCATAATCGAAAGGCTGGGATAACAATGGCAACAACTGTACCTGATCAACGCGGTAGATATGGAAGATATGGCGGTAAATATGTTCCAGAAACAGCGATGTATGCGTTAGAAGAATTAGAACAATCATTAAATGAAGCAATGGCAGACGAACAATTTATGAAGAATTATCATGAAGAACTGAAAAAATATTCAGGGAGACCAACGCCGATTACGCATGCAGAAAATTTATCAAAAAGACTTGGCGGGGCGCAAATTTATTTGAAGCGTGAAGATCTTAACCATACAGGGGCGCACAAATTAAACAATGCAATTGGACAGGCTCTTCTTGCTGTTCGTATGGGGAAAGAAAAGATTGTCGCCGAAACAGGTGCAGGTCAGCATGGTGTTGCAGCTGCAACCGTGGCCGCTCGATTTGGCTTAGAATGTAAGGTGTTTATGGGAGAAGAGGATATTAGACGCCAGGAATTAAATGTGTTCAGAATGAAGCTTCTCGGTGCTGAAGTTGTCCCAGTCTCTTCTGGTAGTAAAACATTAAAAGATGCGACAAATGAAGCGATTCGATACTGGGTAGCAAATGTGGAAGATACATTCTATCTAATTGGTTCTGTAGTAGGTCCACATCCATATCCAAAAATGGTGAGAGATTTCCAACGTGTCATCGGTGATGAATCACGTGAACAAATGGAAGCATTGCCTGATAAGGTGATTGCTTGTGTTGGTGGCGGTAGTAATGCGATGGGGATGTTCTACCCATTTCTTAATGATGACGTTCGTTTGATAGGAGTAGAAGCTGCGGGTAAAGGGATTCATACTGGTGAACATGCAGCAACGCTTTCGGAAGGTCGACTTGGAGTGATTCATGGTTCAATTACTTACTTGTTGCAAAACGAAACGGGACAAATTCAGGAGCCTCATTCGATTTCTGCCGGACTCGATTATCCGGGAATCGGACCCGAGCATGCCTATTTAAATGAAACAGGTCGCGTCACATATACAGGAATTACTGATTTTGAAGCACTTGACGCTTTAAAAGTACTTTCTGAAGAAGAAGGCATCATTCCTGCGATTGAAAGTGCTCATGCGCTATCTGAAGCAATGAAGCAAGCGCCTGACATGAATGAAAATGAAGTGATTCTCGTATGCCTCTCAGGAAGAGGAGATAAGGATGTGCACACGATTATGGAACATCTTGGAGGTGACGGTAATGAATAAACGATTTGAGAAGCATGTAAATGGACAAAACGATCTCTTCATACCATTTGTTGTAGCTGGTGATCCAACAGAAGAAACGACTATTCAATTAGCATTGATGCTTCAAGAAGAAGGAGCTAATGCAATTGAACTTGGTATTCCATATTCTGATCCTCTAGCAGATGGCCCAGTGATTCAGCGTGCGTCATTACGTGCGTTAGAACATGGAATGAGCCTTGAGAAAGCAATGGGTCTCGTGAAACAAATGCGAGAAAAAGGACTTGAAATTCCAGTTGTGATATTTACTTATTACAATCTTTTGTTACAATTAGGAGAAGAACGCTTCTTCGCTTTAGTGCGAGAAAATGATATTGACGGACTATTAGTTCCGGATCTTCCTTTTGAAGAAAGTGATGAGTGGAGAGAAAGCTGCAATGCTAATGAGACGGCGCTGATTTCTCTTGTTGCGCCAACAACTTCAGAGAAAAGACTGCAAGCCATTTCGAAAGAAGCTACTGGATTTCTTTACTGCGTCTCATCACTTGGTGTTACGGGAACAAGAACTGACTTTCACTCCTCTGTCTTCACATTTCTCGATCGAGTGAAAAAGCATAGTATGATTCCAGTTGCAGTTGGGTTTGGAGTATCGGCTCCTGAACAAGTTGAAAAGCTAAAAGAGCACTGTGATGGCGTTATTGTTGGTAGTGCGATTATTCGTCAAGTTGAGGAGCAAGTGGAAGTATTGAAGAAAGAAGCATCCCAAAAAGAGGGGATCGATCAAATTCGTTCATATGTACGAAATTTGATTTCTCCATATGGGAAAGTGAAAATCCATTCGTGAGGTGCAGGCATGATTCCAAAAAGACAAATGAAAGGGTTAACTCCCTACAAGCCAGGTAAGCCAATTGAAGAAGTGAAAAAAGAACTTGGTCTCAAACAAGTAATTAAACTTGCTTCAAACGAGAATCCACATGGTTCCTCTCAGTCAGTGAAAGAGGCCATTGAAAAGGAATTGTCACAATTACACATTTATCCAGATGGCTACGCAGCTTCTCTTCGGACTGAAGTAGCAAAGCATCTTAATGTAAATGAAGATCAGCTTGTTTTCGGAAATGGATCAGATGAAGTTGTTCAAATCCTATGCCGAACATATCTTGAAAAAGGAACAAATACAGTGATGGCAACGCCAACTTTTCCTCAATATCGACACAATGCGGTTATTGAAGATGCAGAAATTCGAGAGGTTCCACTGACTGAAGGGAAGCATCAACTAGAAGAGATGTTAAAAGCCATTGATGAGAATACGCGCATCATTTGGGTCTGTTCTCCAAATAACCCTACAGGTGAGCATGTTCCTGAAGAAGAGCTATTTGCATTTTTAGAAAAAGTGCCAGAACACGTTCTTGTGGTAATGGATGAAGCGTATAAAGAGTATGTGACGGCTACGGATTTTCCAGATACAATCTCAGCGCTCTCAAAATATAAAAATCTCGTTGTGCTACGAACATTTTCTAAAGCTTATGGCATCGCTGCCTTGCGCGTTGGATATGGGGTTGCTAATTCTGAAGTGATCTCGTCAATTGAGCCCTCGCGAGAGCCGTTTAATACATCACGTGTTGCTCAAGCTGCTGCTATTGCCGCCCTTAAGGACCAGCAGTTTATCAAGATGTGTCGAGAAGAAAACGAAAAAGGGCGCGCTCTTTATTATGCATTTTGCGAGCAATATGATTTACCTGTATATCCTTCTCAAGGAAATTTCGTACTCATCGATTTCGGTATTCCTGCTGATGACGTATTTGAGTATCTTATGAGACAGGGATACATCGTGCGCTCAGGTTCTGCTCTCGGCTTTCCAACTTCAGCGAGAATAACTGTAGGCTCGGAAGAACAAAATAAGGAAATTATTGGCTGTCTTTCACAGTTTCTTGATGAAAAGAGAAAGGATCTGTCATGAGTAAAAACGTAGCAGTCATCGGTCTTGGGCTAATTGGTGGTTCTATTGCTCTTGCAATCAAGGGTGGACATCAGGATGCCAAAATCACAGGATACGATGTGAATCAAAACCAGCTTGATCTTGCTAAGGCTCTTCGTGTAGTGGATCACACTGCTTCTTCGCTAGAGGAAGCGGTGCAAAATGCTGACTACATTTTGATTGCAGCTCCTGTCCTTCAAACAGAACAAATCCTAGTACAACTTTCTTCCATTAATTTAAAAGACACGGTTATCATTTCCGACGTCGGAAGTACAAAGCTTTCCATTGTAAAACATGCAAAAAAAATACTTAACCCTTCTATTACCTTTATTGGGGGCCATCCGATGGCTGGCTCTCATAAAACGGGGGTGACAGCAGCGAAATCTCATCTCTTTGAGAACGCTTTTTACATTTTGACGCCAGACGATGAAGTTGACAGAAATAAGTTATTTGAATTAATGGATCTTTTAAGCGAGACAAATGCGACTTTTGTTGAGCTCGATGCAGAAGAGCACGATTATTTAGTTGGATTAATTAGTCACTTTCCACATATTCTAGCAGCAAGTCTTGTCAACTTTGTTAGTGATCGAAATAATAACCAGCGCTATAACGTAGCAAGATTCGCAGCGGGAGGATTTCGAGATATTACTCGCATCGCATCAGCAAGCCCCGTAATGTGGCGTGATATATTATTAAGAAATAAAGATGTTTTACTTCAAATGACAGAAGAACTGAAGTTGGAGTTAGACAGAATTCAAAGCTATATTAAAGAAGAGAACGGAGAAGGTATTTTTAATTATTTTTCAAATGCGAAGGATTTTCGTGATGGTTTACCGGTTCGCTCAAGAGGAGCGATACCTGCCTTTTATGATTTGTTCTTAGATGTACGTGATCAGCCCGGAGTTATCGCTGCCGTTACACAAAAACTCGCAAAAGAAGAAATTTCGATTACGAACATTCGTATTATTGAAACACGAGAAGACATTATGGGTGTGCTACGCGTCAGCTTTCGCTCGGAAACGGACCGTGATAACGCAAAAGTTGTCCTCGATCGTGATTTTGAAACATATGTAGATGATAAATAAGGAGAACACAACTATGGAAACGATAACGAAAGCGCATAGCCTTAAGGGAACTGTTGTCATACCTGGGGATAAATCCATCTCACATCGTGCAATAATGTTTGGATCGATAGCAAATGGCACGACACATATTACAAATTTTTTACCGGGAGCAGACTGTTTAAGCACGATTTCTTGTTTTAAGCAAATGGGCATTCATATCGAACAAGATGGCTCTTCTGTTGTGGTAGAAGGGAAAGGTATGGACGGGCTTAAAGAGCCTTCTCAGCTTCTTGATGTAGGGAATTCTGGTACTACATTTCGACTCATGATGGGTTTACTTGCTGGCAGGCCATTTCATTCGGTTTTAGCGGGGGATGAATCGATTGCGAAACGTCCGATGAATCGAGTGACGGTGCCCTTAACACAAATGGGGGCAGCGATAGATGGAAGAGAACAGGGGACATACGCACCAATTTCAATTCGAGGTGGAAACTTAAAAGGCATTACATATGAGTCCCCTGTCGCTAGTGCTCAAGTTAAATCAGGTATTCTACTTGCTGGCATTCAAGCTAAGGGAGTAACCACTGTTTCTGAAACACATCGTTCTAGAAACCATACTGAAAACATGCTCGAGAGCTTTGGAGTAAAGGTGAAGAGAGAAGGTCTTTCAGTTAGTGTAGAAGGTGGTCAACAGCTTACAGCAACAGATGTTGAAGTACCTGGTGACATTTCTTCAGCTGCTTTTTTCCTCGTTGCAGGTGCAATCGTCCCAAATAGCACAATTACTCTTTTAAATGTAGGGATTAATGAAACAAGATCCGGAATTATTGATGTACTTGAACAAATGGGTGCTGCTCTGTCAATTAAAAATAGACGAGTTGTGAACCAAGAAGAAGTGGCGGATCTTACTATTTCTACGAGTGATCTTACTAATACTGTTATTGAAGGAGATATCATTCCCAGATTAATTGATGAGTTGCCGATTATTGCGCTACTCGCTACGCAGGCGAAAGGGAAGACAGTGATTCGAAATGCAGAAGAGTTGAAGGTAAAAGAAACGAATCGGATTGATGCAGTAGTTGACGCCTTACAATTGTTAGGTGCTTCGATCACAGGAACACCAGATGGTATGGTGATTGAAGGGCCAACCCCTCTCCAGGGTGGCCGCGTTTCGAGTTTAGGTGATCATCGGATTGGCATGATGCTTGCTGTTGCTGGGTGTATAGCAGATGGTGCTGTAGAGCTCGATTTACCCGAAGCCATAAATGTTTCGTACCCTGGCTTTTTTGAACATTTAAAGCAACTACAAGCAGGTTCCTAGGAACCTGCTTGAATCTTTTGTGTGCCTTTTTTTTAAAAAAGTTGCGAAATTTTCGAAACAATCTGTTGATTTTATGAATTTCCCTGTTATACTAAGGATAGTAATGGTTTCTCTCCACTCCTATCCATATTTATTTTGTCCCTGTGTTTTGAAAGCGCTAACAAACGCTTTCTGCACAGGGAATTTTTTTCATTGATTTTTGAATACTCTTTAATTAATATTCTACCACTAAATTTAGGCAGTGAAGTTGAAGATAACGAATTTGTTGATTATGATGGAGGAGAACCATTCATATTAAGACTTCGCATCATTGAATGTATGGAAAAGTTGCTGATGACTAGAAGAGAACTAAAACATTCAATATATAGAAGTACTCAAAGTTAACGAAATAAAAAAGTAGTGTTAGAAGGAGTTTTGGAGCGTGGATCGTCTTAAACAAGCTGTCTCATTAATTGAGTCCGGGAATTTTGAAAAAGGTTTAAAAGAATTAAAAGAAGTACGAAAAGAAGCAGATCATGAAAGCTTATACGATCTATCCAATATTTACTACAGTCTTGGGCTTATTGAAGATTCCAGAGATGTTGTAGAAGAGTTACTTATTCATTACCCTAATGAAGGTGAATTACTCGTACAAGCGGCTGAATGCTATGTTGACCTTGAACAAGAGCAAGAAGCAATCGCTGCTTTAAATAAAATTGATGAAAATGATGCAGCGTATCCACCTGCACTTCTTTTATTAGCCGATTTATATCAAACCGAAGGATTAGAAGAAGTAGCAGAGCAGAAACTATTGGAGGCAAAGCGACTTTCTCCAGACGAACCAATTATTGATTTTGGACTTGGCGAATTCTACTTAACACAAGGCCATCATTTAAAAGCTGTTCCTTATTACGAAGCCGTACTTGGAACAAAAGGGGAGCTGGCGAACGAAAATATCGAACTAAGGTTGGCAGAAGCCTTAAGTGGTAGTGGTCAATTTGAAGAGGCGCTTACTTATTATGAGAAAGGCTTGGAGAATGCTCGTGAAATCAATGCCCTGTTTGGATATGGTTTTACAGCTCTCCAAATCAATGAATATCGAAAAGCGATTAATGCGTTTAATGAACTAAAAGAGCTTGATCCACAATATAGTACGCTTTATCCGTATCTTGCAAAAGCTTATGAAGAAGAGGGTGCGGTAGCTGAAGCTATAGAGGTACTCGCCCAAGGCATTAAATTTGATGAATTTAATGAGGAGTTATATTTGCAAGCTAGTAGATTAACTTTCAAAACGCATGATAACACGAGTGGTGAGCAATACTTACGTGAGTTACTTGCTATTAATCCTGCTCATATTGAGGCAGCGAAGACGCTAGCTGCTTACTTGAAAACAGAGGAACGTTATGAAGATATTTTAGACCTTCTCAAGAACATTGAGGAAGGTGATCAGAATGATCCATACCTTGATTGGTCAGCAGCGACAGCATATGCGCAGGTAGAAGAGTATAAAGATGCCATAAAACGCTATGAAAACGCATATACTTATTTCAGACAGGATCCAATCTTCCTGGAGGAATATGGTGCGTTCTTAATTGAAGAAGGTAGAAGAGAGGAAGCAGTGAAAGCTTTCAAGCTTGCTCTAGAGTTAGACCCATCACTCGTTCATCTTGAAGAAGAAATATTGCGATTTGAAGAGGAAACTTTTAAAGAGGATTAAAGGGAAGAAGGAAATTTATCTTCAATGACGAATTCTAACATTAGGAAAATCTCAGGGAGGAATCGCTATGAGCAGCTCCGTTTCTGTCGTTGAAAAGAAAGACTTTCTGAAATGGTTTTTAAAGAAATATCAAGTAAAGAAACGTGAATGTGTCTGGCTTCTGAATTATTTAATAAGTGATGAAGTGTTGATGGGAAATGTTCATTTTGTTGAAAACGCTGAATTTTGTCCAAAAGCACTTGTGATCTCTACCCATTGTGTGGAAAATGCTCCTTTTCGTTTCTATAAACACAACATCATCACGACAGACCCTGAAAAGTCTTTTCATGATATTCGCTTGAATCAGGACGAGCCTATTTACATCCAGCTAAACTTCAAAAGTAAAAATGTATCTCCCCATTACGTGGCTGTACTGGAAGAGAATCCATTTTTACCAGAGAATATGGCAGCTGATAAAAAGTATTCGTTCATGGCTGAAATGGTTCTCGATGAATCATTTACGCGGTTTAAAAAAGAATCCATTTTAAAACAAATTGATGAGGCGCTGGATCGAAATGATGAAATGGCGTTTATTGATCTCAGTAAGCAATTAAGTAATTTATAACCCTTGAATATTTCAAGGGTTTTTTGTTTGGTTTAGTTTGGAACGTGCGTTCGAGAAAAGTTCTTCAGTGCCGTCTTAACAGATGATATACTAGAAAATGAAGTAGGGAGGGCTGATAAGTCATGTTAACGAGAGCGGTGTTCGTAAAGGAGGGACCGTGTTGATTCGAAGATTGACTAGTAAAGATATTTTTGTTATTAAAGAAATGCCAACGGGTTTAGAAGAAGATTATGTTAAACGAATAGTAGAGAGACTAATAAAAGAAGAGACCTTAATGGGTTATTTTCATAATGAAAAGCTTGTCGGTATAGCTGGCATGACGATCTTTGAACGGGAAGCAGTCGTTCTAGGACGATTACGTACACATGTTGATTATCGGAATCAGGGAATTGCTTCTGCCTTAATGAATACGTTGCAGAAGGAAGCCTTTCATCATCCGCAGATCTCTTGGGTTGGTTATGCTACAGAAGAGTACAACACGGCAGGTAACCGTTTAGCCCCACATTTACACATGGACCTTGAAGCAAAAGTAGTGTCTTCACGTGTCAGTCCCTATGTGATGAAAGGGCAAAACACGACAGAGCCTTTCGAACGAGTGGAGTCAGCAGATAAAAAAACAACGATCGAAACATATTGGAAGAAAAATGAAGCGGCATTTTTTCCTTACACCATCTATTATCCTCTTTCATTTTTGCCTATTCTATCTCCAGCTTATTTAAATCAAGTAGAGCTATATGTGAATGATCATGGTGGGTTTATGATTATGAAAGAAGAGAAAGGTGCATCGTATTTACATCTGAAGGTTTTTAATGAAATAACTCTTTGGAATAAAACAATGTGGGAAATGGTTAATGCGTATGCTAGTGAAGAGGCAAGAACCATTTGGATTGATTTACCCATACAGCAAGCGAAGTGGCTAGAGCCTTATTCGCATCAAACCGTATGGCATTTATATGGACTAAAAAGGAGTTTGTAAAATGAAATGGACTGAATCAGACATCGCGTTATTTGAAAAAGAAAAGGAATATGTTGATACAGCAGTTCTCCCCCTTGTTCCGATTTCAATGACGAACAGTATGAAAACCACAGTTTCTATGGGAGAATATATCTCCATTATATCAAGTGAACTAGAACGACAATTAAAAGGCCGTCTACTATTACTACCTGCCTTTACATATTTAAGTTCAGAGGGACAAGCTATAACGACGAACCGTTTAAAAAAGGTAGAAGAAGAATTAACGCTTGGAGGTATACAGCATATTATCACGTTAACTGCTGATGTAAATTGGAAGCAGGTGGAGGACCAGGTTTCAAGTGCGTTATTATGGATGCCGGCGATTCCCCTTGAACACATGGATGAACAATACAAAATGGAAACGGTATCAGCTCAAGTAAAGCAAGTTTTACAATTTGTAACAAATACGTGGCAAAGTAATATAAATAGTTGATTTGTGGCATGCTAAAGACCAATCAGAATATTGACAGAGCAAGAGTGACTACGCTATCATAGGAATGTCCTAGTTATATGTGTGTACGATTTATGTCCGGCTGGACTGACTTCATAGGATAGGGGGGAAACCAATGGCGAAGAAGAAGGAAGTAACAAGACGCCAATTTCTAAACTACAGCCTGACTGGTGTCGGCGGTTTTATGGCAGCAGGGATGCTCATGCCGATGGTTCGTTTTGCAATTGATCCATTGTTAAAAGAAGGAGCCAAGCAGGATTTTGTACCTGTTATGGACACTAGCGAGATTACGAACAAACCAGTTCGTAAAGAATTCAAAATTGACCAGGTAGATGGTTGGTATGAATCTGAGGTCACGCAATCCGCCTGGGTTTACAAAGACGAAAAAGACGAAATTGTCGCTCTTTCACCAGTTTGTAAACACCTGGGTTGTACGGTAGACTGGGCTTCAAACGCAGCATATCCAGATCAGTTTTATTGTCCGTGCCACGGTGGCCGTTACACAAAAGATGGTGTGAATGTAAAAGGAACACCACCTCTTGCGCCGCTTGATGTTTACAACAAGAAAGTTGAAGATGGAAAACTTTACCTCGGAAAACCTGAACCACGTTAGGGGGCGTAATCTATGTTAAATAAAATCTATGATTGGGTAGATGAACGCTTAGATATTACGCCGATGTGGCGCGATATTGCAGATCACGAAGTGCCAGAGCACGTTAACCCTGCTCACCACTTTTCAGCGTTTGTTTATTGTTTCGGCGGTTTAACGTTTTTTATTACCGTTATTCAAATTCTATCCGGGATGTTCCTTACGATGTACTATGTACCTGACATTGTGAATGCCTGGGAGTCTGTCTACTATCTTCAGAATGAAGTAGCATTTGGACAAATTGTAAGGGGAATGCACCATTGGGGAGCCAGTCTCGTTATCGTTATGATGTTTCTACATACCCTTCGCGTATTCTTTACCGGCTCTTACAAAAAACCTCGTGAACTAAACTGGGTTGTAGGTGTATTAATTTTCTTCGTTATGCTTGGTTTAGGATTTACGGGATATCTTTTACCATGGGATATGAAAGCGCTATTTGCGACTAAAGTTGGTCTTGAAATTGCGGTAACAATTCCGGTTGTCGGTGAATGGGCAAAAACCCTTCTAGCAGGCGGAGAAATCATTGGAGCGCAAACTCTTGCACGATTCTTTGCTATTCATGTCTTCTTCTTACCAGCTGCACTTCTTGGATTGCTTGCTGCTCACTTTATCATGATTCGTAAGCAGGGTATTTCTGGCCCTCTATAAAAAGTATTTAAGAACTTATATTTAATTGACGACACAATTTTTTATACGAAGGAGGGGGACAGATGCATCGCGGAAAAGGAATGAAGTTTGTTGGTGACTCGCGTATTCCTGCGCAGAGAAAGCCTAACATTCCAAAAGATTATTCAGAGTACCCCGGCAAAACAGAAGCGTTTTGGCCGAACTTCTTGTTAAAAGAGTGGATGGTAGGTGCAGTATTTCTAATCGGTTACCTAGCTCTAACCATTGCCCATCCATCTCCGCTTGAGCGTGTAGCGGATCCTACTGATGCCACTTATACGCCACTTCCTGACTGGTACTTTCTCTTTCTATACCAACTCTTGAAGTACAAATTTGCGGCTGGTGACTATACTCTTGTAGGTACAGTCATTATGCCAGGGCTTGCATTTGGTGCACTTCTTCTTGCGCCATGGCTTGATCGCGGTCCTGAAAGAAGACCTGCTAAGCGACCTGTAGCAACAGCGTTAATGCTTCTTGGTCTCATTTCAACTGTTTATCTAACATGGGAATCAGTTGTAACGCATGACTGGGAGAAAGCTGCTAAACAAGGGGAAATTGTTGAAGCTGAGGTAGACAAAGAGTCTGAAGGTTATGCCATTTACTCCGGTCAATCTTGTATTGGATGCCATGGTGATAGTCTTCAGGGAGGATCCGGACCATCACTTCTTGAAACAAAACAAACGAAAGAATCCATTATGGATATTGCTGTCAACGGAATCGGCGGGATGCCAGCAAATGCTTTTAAAGGTTCTGATGAGGAACGTGAAAAGCTAGCTGAATTTATTGCTGAAACGGCTAAGGCAAATCAATAAGATGAAAAAGCTGACTGATGCAGTCAGCTTTTTTCTAATTTAGCTTAGATAGATTAAATAAGCTTTAGAAAAGGAGTTCAAGATGATTTCTCAATTCTTTTATTTACTTAAATCAAAGCCTTTTCTCGTATTATTGTTACTCATCAATGTACTGGGGACAATCTATGGATATTATTGGTATGGATGGCAACTTGCTGACACGAAGCCAATCTTTCTGCTATTTGTGCCAGATAGTCCCACAGCAAGTCTTTTCTTTTGTTTTGTTTTACTTGCGTTTCTTTTTGGGAAAAATTGGCCACTTATGGAAGGGCTGGCAGCCGTTACATTATTTAAGTATGGCATCTGGGCAGTCGTCATGAATGGTCTTGTCATGGTTGAAACAGGACAACTTTCGGGTGTTGCGATTATGCTTATCCTCTCACATTTAGGGATGGCTATTGAAGGTTTACTATTTACTCCTTTTTATGCAATAAAACCCTGGCATTTAGTAGCAGTTGCGATTTGGACATTACATAATGATGTGATTGATTATGTGTTTGGTCAGATGCCGCGCTATTCGATTTTAAGCGAATATACTTCACTAATTGGATATTTTACATTTTGGCTATCGCTACTTTCTCTTTCGATTGTGTATTTCTTAACCGTTCGAAAAGGACGATTGAAGCTTTCCATTCAATAAGGTCGATGGTCTACTCTTGTCCATTTCTTCATACATTGAAGTAGGAAGAAGGAGGGACAGGAATGGGTAGACGATGGCTCCTATTAGTGCTGCTTTTTACGCTCCCGGCAAATGTAAATGCCTCACAAGCCGATACGAAACAAGTCTGGAATGATATAGCCGCAAGTGTCCTGGAATTTGGTAAACAAGAGCAGTTTGATCGATCAAAAATGATGTTAGAAAAGTTTGCAACGGTCTTTCCTGGTGATCAGTCAAGTGAGTTATCGACTACCGAACTTAGAGTGGTTCTAAACACACATGATCGAGCGCTAAAGGCCGTTACATCAATGGATGAGGCAAATGACCAGAGACTTCAAGCTTTAACTGAATTTCGGTTAGCGGTTGATGCATTAGTTACTGAAAAACAGCCAATTTGGCAACAAACAGACGATCAGATACTTCCATTAATAAATGAAATGGCCACCGCAATTGAACATGGTGACGTAGATGTCTATAACGCTAGTAAAGACCGTTTTTTAGGTAGCTATAGCGTAATTCGACCTGCGCTAGCAATTGATCTATCGAAAGAAACACAGCAGCGACTGGACTCTCATATTGCATTTATCGAAAGCTATGCATCAGAACGAAATTCAGAATTAGCCGGGCAGCTTCAAACGATGTATGATGATTTTGAACAGGCCTATCATCCATCTCCTTTTGAAGAGTCTTCTCTTATATGGTTAATTATTTCGATTGGTGGAACAATTATCTTGACACTGCTATATGTGATTTATCGAAAATATAAAGGGGAAAAAGAGGCAGTAAGGAAGAAACTGGTTGAGTAAATTTGAAGATCTTGTGAACCTGAAACAGTGTAATTGACTTTCCACTCAAATTTGACTAAAATTGACGATAATAACACTATTCATGCAATTACACATGTGATGGAGGAATGAAAAATGGCTGGTTTTTTAATATACTTTGTGCTTTTGTTAATCATTCCACTCTGGGCTCAAGGCCGAGTGAAAAGTGCCTATAAAAAATATTCAAAAGTTCCCAATTCTTCTGGAATGACTGGTGCTCAAGTAGCCAGAAAAATTCTTGATGAAAACGGCTTGTATTCAGTTGGGGTAGAAGAAGTACGGGGACACCTTTCCGATCATTATGATCCTCGTTCTAAAACCGTAAGACTATCATCAGGTAATTTTCATGGGAATTCCGTAGCTGGCGCGGCTATTGCAGCTCACGAAGTAGGTCATGCCATTCAGGATGAACAAGATTATGCACCGCTTCGATTCCGTCATACGCTAGTTCCGGTTGCGAACCTTGGTTCAAACTTTAGCTATTTTATCATTCTAGCCGGTATTCTTATGGCTTCTTCAAACTTTATCCTGCTTGGCATCATTTTTATGAGTGCTGCAGTCTTATTCCAATTAGTGACGCTCCCAGTAGAATTTAATGCCTCAAATAGAGCGATGGAGCAAGTTGTTTCAACTGGTGTCATTCGAAATGATGAAGAAAGAGAAACGAAAAAAGTACTGAACGCAGCAGCGTTAACCTATGTAGCTGCTGCAGTAGTAGCCTTACTAGAACTGATGCGCTTTGTGTTTATCTTTATTGGAATGAATGATGATTAATTAGAAATCTCGCCAGCTGGCGAGATTTTTTGTTTGTTCTCATTTAGAAAGAGGCATGTGCAAGATGTTAACTTAATGATGATCAATTGGATTTTTATTTTCATCGAGCGTAAATCCTTCACCTAAAACATCGTGTACATCATTTACTGCTACGAAAGCATGAGGATCTACCTGTTTAATAATGTTTTTTAAGCGAACGATTTCATTACGTGCAACGACGCAATAAAGAACCTCTTTTTGTAACCCTGAAAAGCTTCCTTTTCCGTTTAATACCGTTGCTCCTCTGTCCATTTGGTTCATAATTGTATCGGCTATTTCTTTATTGTTTTCACTAATGATCATAGCGGCTTTAGCTGCGTATGCGCCTTGCTGAATAAAGTCGATTACTCGAGCTGCTACAAAAACGGCCAACAACGTATACATAGCTTCTTTGTAATTTAAATAAACAAGAGACAGGGCGATCACACAAAAGTCAAAGACAAACATGGTTCTCCCCATACTCCATCCAACGTATTTTGACCCGAGTCTTGCAATTATATCTACGCCACCTGTTGTTCCTCCGTATCTGAAAATAATACCAAGACCAACCCCAACAAAAACTCCAGCAAATAAGGCGGCAAGTGTTAAATCGTCTTTTAGCGGGATCGAAAGTGCTGAATAATGCTGGAAAATCCATAGAAATAAAGATAAGGAAACGGTTCCAATAATCGTGTAAATAAATGCTTTTCGACCAAGCAACTTCCATCCAATTAGAAATAAGGGAATGTTAAGCACAAGATTTGAAATGGCTGGGTCTACCTTAAAAAGAAAATAAAGGAGCAACGTAATGCCTGTGAAACCCCCTTCAGCCAAATTGTTCTCCATATTAAAATGTACGAGTCCAAAAGCAAATATCGCAGAACCTAATAGGATAAAAAACACGTTCTTCATACGTATACCTTCCATCTAACACACTCCTCATTAGTCAACCAACAGACTTCATTATAATCAACTCTTGAGCATACAGCAATTTCATTTTGATAGACGCGACTAATGTTTAAGTGAAAAATTCAAGTGAAACATTTGTCAAATGTACTTCTTTTAGCTAACATTAGAACTGATGTGAAAGGTGGAATGGTCAGTGGCTAAACGAACAATCGACGACATGCAAAAAGAGGTAGATCAATACATAAGTCAATTTAAAGAGGGCTATTTCAGCCCACTTGCGATGCTTGCTAGAATGACGGAAGAACTTGGTGAGCTTGCTCGCGAAATTAATCATTATTATGGAGAAAAACCAAAAAAGAATAGCGAAGCAGAACGTACGATTGAAGATGAGATGGGAGATCTTTTATTTGTGCTTACTTGCTTTGCGAATTCATTAGACATTGATCTTGATGAAGCATTTGGGAGAGTGATGCTCAAATTCCAAACTCGAGACAAGGATCGTTGGACAAAGATTGATAAGGAGAGTGGCGAATGATGGAAGACGTAAAAATTGTTATCGCAGGACCAAGAGGAAATATGGGGATGGAAGCAGTGAAACTTGTTGATCGAACAGCTCATTTTACGTTAATGGCTGCGGTAGATCGCAAAAATTCTGGAGAAACGGTGGCAGATATTAGCGGACTTCCATCACTAGATGCACCGATATACACAGATCTTGATCAATGTTTGTCAGAGGTAGAGTGCGACGTGTTAATTGATTTAACGACTCCTGAGTACGGAAAAAAACACATGGAAATTGCATTCCAGCACGGTGTGCGCCCGGTAGTTGGCACAACTGGTTTCTCGAATGAAGATGTCGAAGAATTAGCTAAGACAGCTGATGAAAAAGGACTTGGCGCAATTATTGCCCCTAACTTTGCCATCGGTGCCGTTTTAATGATGAAATTTGCCACTATGGCGGCTAAATATTTCTCAGATGTTGAAATTATTGAACAACATCATGACAGGAAATTAGATGCCCCATCTGGTACAGCCGTAAAAACTGCAAAAATGATTTCAGAAGTACGAGATGAAAAGAAGCAGGGGCATGAGGATGAGCGTGAGGATCTTGCGGGCGCTCGGGGTGCAGATTATGAAGGAATGCGAATTCATAGCGTTCGTTTGCCAGGTCTCGTGGCTCATCAAGAAGTACTATTTGGAGGGGAAGGACAAACTTTGAAAATTCGTCATGATTCAATGAACCGTGCCTCCTTTATGCCTGGTGTGCAGCTTGCTGTGGAAACAGTACTGAAAATTGATCAGCTTGTTTACGGCCTTGAAAATATAATGGAATAGGGGATGTTCTTATGAAAATCGCTTTAATCGCGCACGATAAGAAAAAAGACGATCTTGTACGTTTTACACTTGCATATAAAATGATATTAGATCCACATAATCTGTATGCGACAGGTACTACTGGAAAACGTATCATTGACGAAACAGGCTTAAACGTGCACCGTTATCAATCTGGTCCACTTGGTGGAGATCAACAAATCGGCGCCATGATTGCTGAAAATGATATGGATGCAGTGATTTTCTTTCGAGATCCCTTAACAGCACAACCACATGAGCCAGATATTACAGCGCTCATTAGACTATGTGACGTATATGATATACCGCTCGCAACGAATATGGGCAGTGCGGAAATACTTGTCCATGCGCTTGCGAGGGGAGAACTGGATTGGAGAGAAATTGTACATGGAAGAAACAACACTTGATATTCTCGCATTTGGAGCCCATGCAGATGATGTTGAAATTGGAATGGGCGGCACATTAAAGAAAATGGCAGAGGAAGGCAAGAAGACAGGTATTTGTGATTTAACAGAAGCTGAACTGTCATCCAATGGTACTGTTTTTAAAAGACATCATGAAGCAAGGCACGCTGGTGAAATTTTGTCTGTAACGACGCGTTTAAACATGAAATTTCCTGATCGTGGATTGACGCTATCAGACGATAAAATTTCAGCACTAGTTAAAATCATACGCACAAAAAAACCTCAAGTAGTTTTTGTACCATACGCAGAAGATCGGCATCCTGATCATGGCCATGCGGCTCAATTAGTCGAAGAAGCCGTTTTTTCAGCGGGAATTCGTAAGTATCAACCGAATTTAGGAGAGGCACATAAAGTAACGCGAATTTATTATTATTTCATTAATGGATTCCATCGTCCTCAATTTACAATTAATATTACGAATCAAATTGAGGCAAAGAAACAAGCGCTAGAAGCCTATGAAAGTCAGTTCACTCTTAGCAGTGATAGTGTTGCCACTCCATTAACAAATGGTTACGTTAATAAAGTGATTTACCGCGAATATTTATATGGTAAAGAATCAGGAGTAGACTATGCAGAAGGTTTTATGGCAAAGAGTTTAATGTGTTTGGAAGAATTCCCTTTAGGAGAAAGAATATGACGCTAAAAATCGGTATTACGTGTTATCCCACTGTGGGAGGTTCTGGCGTTATCGCAACAGAGCTTGGAAAAATGTTAGCAGAAAAGGGCCACGAAGTTCATTTTATAACGAGTAGTGTTCCGTTTCGGCTTGATACGTTTCATCCCAATATTTTTTTCCATGAAGTGGAAGTGAATCAATATGCTGTTTTCCGCTACCCTCCTTATGATTTAACCCTAGCGAGTAAAATGGCAGAAGTGATTCAGCGCGAAAACCTTGATTTACTTCATGTGCACTACGCCGTACCACACGCTGTCTGTGCATTTCTTGCGAAAGAAATGGTTGGAGGAGATGTCAAAATCGTTACAACTCTTCACGGAACGGATATAACAGTACTGGGGTATGACCCGTCACTAACCCAGTTAATTCGGTTTGGAATTGAAAAGTCAGATCGCGTCACAGCGGTCTCAAACGACCTCGTTGATCAAACACATCGGTTGCTTGAAACTGATAAACCGATTGACACAGTATATAACTTTGTAGATGAACGAATTTATTATCCAAAAGCACCGGCGGACTTGAAAAAAAGTTATGGCATAACCGATCATGAAAAAGTGATTGTCCATATTTCGAATTTTAGAGCAGTGAAACGCGTACCTGACGTCATTAAGGTGTTTCATCGCTTACAAGATAAAATGCCAGCGAAGCTTTTACTTATTGGTGATGGTCCTGAAATTCAAGTTGCATGTCGACTCGTAAACGATTTAGGGTTAAAGGATAAAGTGAAGTTTCTTGGCAAACAAGAAAATGTAGCTGAAATTCTTTCAATCTGTGATCTGAAATTACTATTATCAGAAAAAGAAAGTTTTGGTTTAGTTGCTCTTGAAGCAATGGCTTGTGGTGTACCAGCGATCGGAACGAACATAGGAGGAATTCCTGAGGTCATTGATCATGAGGTGAACGGATTTATTGCAGAGGTGGGCGAAATCGATGTCATTTCCGCTTATGCTGTGCAGTTGCTATCTGATGATGAACTGCATAACCGTATGAGCTCTGCTGCAGTAAAAGCAGTTCAAACAAGATTTGCTTCTAAACGAATTTTAGAACAGTATGAAGAGATTTATTATAAAACGCTTCAAGGAGCCCTTACTTGATTAACTTGAGTGGGAAAGCTTATGAATCTTGTGTCGAAGTGTTACAAAAACTGACGAACGCCGGGTATGAAGCTTTTATTGTGGGAGGAGCAGTGAGGGATGCGATGCTCGGTTTGCCTGTTTCTGATTTTGACATCGCCTCATCAGCTAAACCTGAAGAGGTCATAGCTCTGTTTCATAAAGTGATTCCAACAGGGATCGATCATGGTACTGTGACTGTCATGCATCATTCGTTTTCGTATGAAGTAACGACATTTAGGACTGATGCGGCTTATGTGGATTTTAGGCATCCAAATGAAGTCTCTTATATGGGCTCAATTAAAGAAGACCTTGCAAGGCGTGATTTCACGATCAACAGTATGGCGCTTTCATTAGATGGAACGCTAATTGACCTCTATGGGGGGCAGGAAGATATAAAGAATGCTCTCATACGTACAGTTGGAAATCCATTAGAACGATTTCAAGAAGATGCGCTCCGGATGATAAGGGCAGTTCGGTTTCAAAGTACGCTTAATTTTGCGCTGGATAAACCTACCGAGCGTGCATTAAAAAAACAAGCTGATCTACTCCAATATGTTGCAGTGGAAAGGATCCAAACGGAATTTAGCAAAATGTTGTCTGGTAAAGGCATACAACAAGCGCTTGTTACTCTAATTCAGGCAAATGTTCATCACATTTTACCCGGTATTCAGCAGATCGAAAAATCGTTTGATGAGGTTCCGTTCTTAGTTAATTTAGCAACAGAAGTAGAGAGGTGGGCCTGGTTAGCTTCTACTACTGAAGAGCCGAAGCGTTTTCTAAAGAATTGGCGATTGTCAAATCGGTTTGTTAAAGAAGTCGATCACCTTTTAGAAAATGCGAGAAGTGCACAAACGAATGGTTGGAATAAGGAAACGGTTTATACAGCTCTTCCGGAAGCAGTAGCATGTGAAAGACTTCTTTCGGTATTTGAAAAGCGTCTTCCAGTAATCGAGAATGTGGAACGAATTACTTCAGAACTTCCTATAACGTCCTCGACGATGCTTGCTGTTACCGGCGAAGACCTCATGCAATGGAGAGGGGTTTCCCCAGGCCCTTGGATAGGGGAGGCTCTTAGAGAAATTGAGCTAGCCGTAATCAATGAAGAAATAAAAAATGAGAAATCCAGCATTAGAAGGTGGCTTAAACAGTGGCAGACTCAATAAGGCAGCGGCTGCTGCAAATGCTTGAAGAACATGCGGAAACCTACGTTTCAGGTCAAATGATTAGTGAAACGCTCAATGTTTCGCGAACGGCAATATGGAAACACGTTTCAGAACTTCGTAAAAATGGCTATGAAGTTGAAGCAGTTCAAAAGAAAGGATATCGTATTGTTTCAAGACCGGATATGTTAAGCAAAGAGGAAATTGCTCTCAAGCTAACAACTAATTTTCTTGGAAAAACAATTTATACGTATCCTACTGTCGAATCAACTCAGTTTATTGCGCATGACCTAGCTCATCGTGGTACCCCTGAGGGCACGATTATTGTTGCTGATGAACAAACCGCAGGTAAGGGAAGACTTGGACGTTCCTGGCACTCTCCTAGCGGCAGCGGAATTTGGACAAGTATTATCCTTCGGCCAAAACTTCCGCCTCAGAGGGCACCTCAGTTTACGCTAATTGCGGCAGTTAGTGTGGTCCATGCGATTCGTAAACAAACGGGACTTGAAGCCGAAATCAAGTGGCCGAATGATATATTAATTGATGGAAAAAAAGTAGTGGGCATTCTAACGGAGCTCCAGGCTGAAGCAGACCAAATTAAATCCATTATCATTGGTATGGGTATTAACGTAAATGCAAGTCATGAAGATTTCCCTGAAAATTTAACAACCGCAACTTCTCTAAAGATTGAGTCAGGTAGGGAAATAACCCGCTCAGCTCTTCTGGCTGCCATTTTAAATGAATTAGAAACGCTCTATGAAGAGTATTTAAAAAATGGATTTCGAATGATTAAGCTATTATGGGAAAGCTATGCCGTAAGTCTTGGTCGAAAAATAAAGGCGCGAACATTAAATGGTGTCATTGAGGGGCTTGCAAAAGGCATTACAGAAGAAGGTGTCCTACTCTTAGAAGATGAGAACGGAAAGATGCATTATATTTATTCTGCAGATATTGAAATCTGTTAACGAATGTGTCACATTTTCTGCTATACTAACAGATGTAAGGGCGGTATCCGATTAGAGCCGCACCATTTACTTTGAAATTAAACTGATATTCTGCCTTGATCCTTATGGACTGGGACAGAGGGATAAAACCGATAAAGTAACCTCCTTACATGGAGTGTTGCGGCAAGTCTATGCGTGCATAGACTGATGGGATACCCCTGTCTGCTGCAATTCCATGTTTGGAGGTTTTTTGTGCGGTGAGCTATTCCTCTAAACAAAGGAGGAAAAAAATGAAAACAACCAGTGATTTTAAGAAGATGAAAGAAAAACAGGATCCAATTGCGATGCTAACGGCCTATGATTTTCCTTCTGCAAAACTAGCAGAAAATGCTGGTGTGGATCTTTTGTTAGTAGGCGATTCTGTAGGAATGGTAGCTCTTGGATACGATTCAACCGTTCCTGTTACGATGGATGATATGGTCCTTCATACGAAAGCAGTAAAGCGTGGTGCACCCGAAACATTTATTGTAACGGATCTTCCTTTCCTTACCTATCACCGCAATGTTAATGAGACGTTGGCTCATGCAGGCAGACTTATGCAGGAAGCGGGAGCTCATGCTGTTAAGCTTGAAGGTGGTGGTGAAGTCATTTCCCAAATTCAAAAGTTAACGTCTGCAGGCGTACCAGTAATGGGCCATCTTGGTCTAACACCACAATCTGTTGGTGTATTAGGTGGTTATAAAGTACAGGCAAAGGAATCTGAAAGTGCTGCTTTACTTGTTAAAGAAGCCAAGGCCATTGAAGAAGCAGGAGCTTTTTCCCTTGTCCTTGAGTGCGTGCCTCAGCAGCTTACGGAAATGGTGACGCAAGAACTTTCTATTCCAGTCATTGGTATTGGAGCGGGTGTTAATGCAGATGGACAAGTACTCGTTTATCACGATGTGATTGGATACGGCACAGGTCATGTACCTAAGTTTGTGAAGCAATATAGCCTTGTTTCAGAGATCATTTCAATGGCAGTGAGTGAATATGTTTCCGAGGTGAAAGGACGTCAGTTCCCAGAGCAAAAGCACTCATTTAATATGAAAGCAGAGCAGCTATCAGGAATGTATGGGGGGACGAGAGCATGAAAATCATTACGACGATTAAAGAAATGCAGACTTATTCAAAACAAACGTTGAAATCGGGTAAAACAATTGGCTTTGTACCTACAATGGGTTATCTACATGAAGGCCATATGAGTCTTGTAGAGGAAGCGGTGAAGCAAAATGATTGCGTTATCATGAGCATTTTTGTGAACCCCCTTCAATTTGGTCCCGATGAAGATTTTGATCGCTACCCAAGAGATTTGAAGCGCGATGAAGAACTTGCAAAACTAGCTGGGGTTGACGTTTTATTTTATCCAAATGTCGAAGAAATGTATCCAAAAGAACGCACAACAAGATTAACCGTGCAGGCAAGAGTAGATACATTATGTGGGGAATCACGCCCGGGCCACTTTGATGGAGTCGCTACGGTTGTCATGAAATTACTGCAAATTGTTCTTCCAGAACGTGCTTATTTTGGCATGAAAGATGCACAGCAAGTAGCCGTGATAAAAGGTCTCGTGGAGGATTTTAATGTTCCTGTTGAAATCGTACCCTGTCCAATTATTCGTGAGAAAGATGGGCTTGCGAAAAGCTCACGCAATGTGTATTTAACACCTACTGAACGAAAAGAGGCCATTCAACTGTCAAAAAGTCTTGATGAGGCAACGAAGGCAATTGAGCTTGGAGAAACAAATCCAGCAACAATTAGAGAGCTTATCGTGTCGTTATTAAGCCAGACGTCAGGAAAAGTAGATTATGTTGAAGTTCTGTCATATCCCGACCTTGAAAAGATAGAAGTGATAAAAGGAAACATCATTATAGCAGTAGCCGTTCAATTTTCTGCAGCACGATTGATTGACAATAAAGTGACAGCAAGTCATGGAATAGCGATAGGAGTGTAAACGATGTTTGTTACAATGATGAAGGGCAAGATCCATAGAGCACGTGTAACGGAAGCGAATTTAAACTATGTCGGGAGCATTACAATTGACGAGGACATTATTGATTCGGTAGGCATGCTTCCGAATGAAAAAGTTCAAATTGTGAATAATAATAATGGAGCAAGATTAGAAACCTACATTATTCCTGGGGAAAGAGGATCGGGGGTTGTTTGCTTAAATGGAGCAGCTGCCCGACTTGTTCAAGAAGGAGATATTGTCATTATTGTCGCATACGCTATGATGAGCGAAGAAGAAGCCCAACAATTCACGCCACGGGTAGCCATTATGAATGAAAAGAATGAAATCGTCGATATGATTGGGCTAGAGCCTGAAGCCACAATTTTATAAGCAAAAGCTCTGGACCTGGTCCAGAGCTTTTTTCTCGATCGTCTCATTGCTTCTCATTGATCTCAGCATAGCGTTCTGAGAGCGGTCGGTGATTATTATGTGAATCTCGTTCAACGGAGTAAGAAATTATTTTCCGTTCAACTGAAAAAATGATAAAGTAATGAAGGTGACCGCTAAAGGGTTGAAGCAACTGAGGTGAAAACGTATGAATCGATATACCATTATAGATTTTGAGACAACAGGAAATTCCCCTAAAAATGGGGATCGGATTATTCAGATAGGACTAGCAGTAGTGGAAGACGGAATGATTGTTGATCGGTATGCAACATTTGTTAACCCTGAAACATCACTTCCTCTCTTTATCCAACAATTGACTGGAATTTCTGATGATGATTTAAAGGATGCACCCTTATTTGAAGAAGTTGCTCCTGAACTTCTGAAAAGACTGGATGGGGCTTATTTTGTTGCCCATAATGTACGGTTTGACCTAAACTTTATGAATGCACAGCTTGACACGAGTGGATATGACCCATTTACAGGCCCTACCATTGACACAGTTGAGCTTGCTAGGATTTTATTGCCAACAGCTGAAGCATATAAGTTATCTTCATTAGCGGAATATTTAGAAATCCAGCATGATAACCCTCATCAAGCTGATAGCGATGCTGAAGTTACAGCTGAACTTTTGCTATTTCTTTTTGATAAATTGTATGGATTACCACTTGTAACTCTAGAACAGTTAGAAGGACTTTCCACTCGACTGTATAGCGATCTGGAAGTGGTTTTGCATGAAATGATACAAGACAAAAAGAATAGGATTGAACCAGAAGGCAATTTTGAAGTATTTCGAAATATCGCGCTAAAGTTACAAGAACAAATGAGTGAGGTGCAGTCTCCTCACAAAGCGATTCAATTTGCTACAGCTCAGAAAGAGTTTGAAGAACAAATGGCCGAGATTATTCCCAACTTTGAAGTGCGCGCAGGTCAAAGTGATATGATGAAGCAAGTGGCTCATGCATTTGAAACGAATCAACACATTTTAATCGAAGCAGGTACTGGAATAGGGAAATCTCTAGGCTACTTAATGCCTGGAGTCGTTCATGCTAAAAATTCTGGTAAGCCAGTTGTCGTTAGTACTCACACGATTCAATTACAAGAACAGCTCTTACAACGCGATCTCCCTTTTCTTCGCGATATCTTGCCGTTTACTTTTAACGCTACAATCATAAAAGGGAGAAGTCATTATCTCGACTTAACACGCTTTGAACAGCAGCTACTTCACGTAGAAGAAGACAATTACGATACGATTTTAACGAAGGCGCAGATCCTCGTTTGGCTACTTGAAACAGATTATGGTGACGTAGAAGAATTAAATCTTTCTAGTGGTGGAAAAATCTTTTGGCATCAGGTGAAAAGTGATGCCACCGTTTCTGCTAACCATCGTTCACCCTGGTTTTCCCGTGACTTTTATCATCGAAGAAAGCGATTTGCCATGAATGCTGATTTAATTATTACAAATCACGCTTTATTATTCAGTGATTTAATAAATGAGCATCAATTATTACCTGCTTATCAGCAGGCAGTAATTGATGAAGCTCATCATCTTGAAGACATCGCTACAGAGTTTTTTGGCATAAAAACAGATTATTTTTCAATTTTACAAGGGTTTGTACGAATGGGATTAAAAGATGGTGACGGCATTTATGGAAAAGTGTTAAGTATTTTAAAAGACCTTGAGGTAGAAATAGAGGAATCAAAACATGAAATAGATGCTTATGTGAAAACAATACTAGGCGATGTGGATGAACTTTTCCGTATGCTCCATCGTTATGTACAAAAAAATATACACAGGTCAAATGAAGTTGGACGACTAAGCTATCGGATTACAAATGAGAGTAGCCGAGCATGGGAAGCCATACAGGAAGCTGCGCATCGATTGGTATTCTATTTGAAGGATCTAGATAAATCATTGAAAAAACTAGAGAAAGAACTTGATCTTAAAGAAGATGAGTTAACACGTGAACAAATCAACACGGCTGCTGATTTTAAAGGAATTCATGCCTCAGTGTTAGAGGAATTATCAAAAGTGGACTATCTCCTTCTAAGTGAAAGTGAAAACGATGTAAAGTGGGTAGAAATTGATCCTAAAGGGTCATTGAATTCTGCATTTCTGTTTAGTAGACCAGTGGAGGTAGGCTCTCTGCTTTCGAGCGACTATTTTGGGAAGAAAAAAAGCGTATTGCTCACATCCGCAACGCTTACCGTTAAAAATTCGTTTGATTACATGATGAAACGACTTGGCTTAGAAGAATTTGGCCCCCTTATCTATCAGTATCATTCTCCATTTGATTATAGTGAGCAAGCTAGACTGATGATTCCGACAGATTTACCGATGATTAAGGATGTATCAGATCTTCAATTTGTTGAACATATTACAGATGCCATTCTACAAATAGCTCGCGTCACACGTGGAAGAATGCTTGTCTTGTTTACGTCTTATGACATGCTAAAAAAGGCGCATCATCGGATGAAAGAATTAATCGTTCATGATGAATTAACATTAATTAGTCAGGGTGTTGATAGTGGTAGCCGGGTGCGATTAACAAAGAATTTCAAAGAAAGTGAAGACGCAATTCTATTTGGTACAAGTAGTTTCTGGGAAGGGGTCGATATTCCAGGAGAAGATTTAAGTTGCCTTATTATTGTACGTCTTCCTTTTTCACCACCTGATAACCCCGTTTTTCAAGCAAGATCGGAACAGTTAAAAAGCGTAGGTGGAAACCCATTTATGGAGCTTTCGCTACCTGAAGCGATCATACGGTTTAAACAGGGTTTTGGCCGGCTTGTTCGTTCTCAACGTGATCGTGGTGCAGTGTTTGTCTTCGATCGCAGGATTATTTCAACAAGATATGGAAGATTATTTATAAAATCTTTACCTGATGTGCCACTAGTTAAAGGGACAACTGAAGAATTGGTTAATGAACTAGATCTCTGGTTATAATGAACAGCTTCATCACAAACTACTTCTATGAGGAGGGGTTGTGATGAAGAAATTATATAAGCTACTCATAAGCACTTTTTTTCTTATGGGAATGACGACGAGTGCTGAAGCCTCTATTCAATCAGTCGATCTTCATTTAAGAAATCATGAAGTAGCTGTAACGTTTCTTGATCTTTCAGTTGGGGAGGCCATTCTTCTTCAATCGAAAGAAAAGGGAGCGGTCCTGATTAATACAGGCAGCTCTCGTTCAGAAGAAGAGCTAATCAATCGACTACAAATGTTTAAAGTGAAAGAACTAAGAAAAGTATGGCTAACCAATGCAGATGAAGCGTATGCTGGGAATTTTTCCAATTTACTTCATTATTTTGATGTAGAAGAAGTTGTGTTATCTGAAGAGGTAGAAAAGACATTTCTTCCGTCCATTCCATCGCATCTTCAAAAAACACATCTTCAAGAAAATCAACAGTTTCAGCTGATGGAAGAAGTAAAAGTGGAAATCCTGAATATCTCTAAGGCAGGCTCCGCTACTTTTATGCTATCCTTAGGAAGTCAGGATTTATTAATGATGGGAGAAACCAATCTTGATCTTGAAGAAGAAATTGCATCTTCTGGAAAAGCAGTAGAGGTCTTAAAAGTAGCAAATTTTGGTGCTGGAAATGGTAGTTCTACCGAATTTCTTAGCGCGATTGACCCACAAATGGCCGTTATCTTTCGGCATAACAATATTGATGTAAGTGAATCTGTTCTTGAACGATTGAATGAGAGCTGGACAGACGTATATTATCCTTATCGAATTGGCAGTGTCACCCTTCGTATCCAAAATGACCGGTACGATGTTATTACGCTACCTACAAAAGAAACAAGGTAAAAATTCCTTATCGAATATGTTGCAAAAAAACGAAACTTATTTAAAAATAGGAAGAGAAAACTTCGTAAAGATTTTGGTGCGAAAGCAACATGAAAATGGCCTGCGCGATGCGCAGGCACTGTTGGAAGTGGAGCAGATTTCGTGCACCGTCTCTCTGACGGTACTTATAGTTTGTCTCACCTTGTGCCATCTATAAGTAGTAAATTTATCCCGGAGTGAGCACATAACACCATATAGGCGTATTCAATCGTCAACACATATAGTATAGGGAGATGACAGGTATGGAAAGCAATATTGAAGTTTTATCTACCGTAAAAGTGAGTAAGTCACTTGATATTTACAAAATTGTTGATTCATTAAACCGCACATTAAAAGAAAAAGATCTCATGTTTGGACTTGCACTTGATGAAGAAGATCAGGATCAAATGATTTTCACGATCTATCGTACATAATAGGGTGATGGTATGCGACTGATAGGAATTATTGCCGGAATTATAGTAGCCGTGTTGATTTGGCAAGGGATCTCTTTTTATCATGACATTACAGATCATCCCGAAAAGCTAGAGGAGAAAGCGATCGCTAGGGCTGAATCTGAAGCAGTAGTAAAAAATGTGGATAAAGCGATTCAATATCACGGTACAAGCCATGCTTATGTTGTCTTACAAGGTAAAGATAACAATGATGACGAAGTGTATGTTTTTGTACCAAATAAAGATCAACCTCTCGTTTCAAAGAAAGTGGAAGAAGGCGTTAGTGCAGAAAGTGTGAAAGAAAAACTAGCAAATGACTTTTCTCCGAAAGAAGTCATTGCGATTAAACCAGGCATTGAAGTGAATCAAGAAAAGAAACAAGTTCTTGTATGGGAAGCGACATTTATCGATACCGATAATCGTTATACGTTCGCCTATTACTATTTTAGTAACGGGGATTACTGGCGATCACGTTCGATCAAGCAAAGTTAATGCAATTAAGGGAGGAAGAGAAATGAAATTATCAAATCGTGTAGCAGCTCTGACACCATCTGCCACATTAGAAATTACTGCAAAAGCAAAAGCGTTAAAAGCTGAAGGTCATGATGTGATTGCGCTTGGCGCAGGAGAACCTGATTTTAATACCCCTTCGCATATCCTTAATGCAGCAAAAAAAGCGATGGATGAAGGGTTAACAAAGTATACGCCTTCAGGTGGCATTCTCCCTTTAAAGGAAAGTATCATTGCTAAGTTCAAGGAAGATCAAAACATCACTTATCAAACGGATCAAGTCATCGTTTGTACTGGCGCAAAGCATGCGCTATATACATTGTTCCAAGTTATTCTCGATGAAGGTGACGAAGTCATTATTCCAACACCATATTGGGTAAGTTATCCTGAACAAGTAAAATTAGCTGGTGGGAATCCTGTCTATGTGGAAGGGAAAGAGGAGCAAGCATTTAAAATAACAGTAGCGCAATTAGAGAAGGCCGTAACGCCTCAAACAAAAGCGGTCATTATTAATTCCCCTTCAAATCCAACAGGTTCCATTTATTCACCAGAGGAATTAAAAGAGATTGGGACTTTTTGTTTAGAGCATGATATTCTAATTGTTTCCGATGAAATTTATGAAAAACTTGTTTATGATGGTGCAAAACATACTTCCATCGCGGAACTTTCACCTGAATTGAAAGAGCAAACGGTTATTATTAATGGCGTATCGAAATCTCATTCAATGACCGGTTGGAGAATTGGCTATGCGGCAGGTAGAAAAGAAATTATTAAAGCGATGACGAATTTAGCCAGTCATTCAACTTCAAATCCTACATCGATTTCACAGTATGCTGCTTTAGCCGCCTATGAAGGATCACAAGAGCCTGTGAATGAAATGAAGGCAGCATTTGAAGAACGGTTAAACACTGTTTATGAAAAGCTAAACATGATCCCAGGGTTTACGTGTGTCAAACCTCAAGGGGCGTTCTATCTGTTTCCTAATGCAAAAGAAGCAGCAGAGAAAACAGGGTACGAGTCAGTTGATGCGTTTGTAAAAGGCCTACTTGAAGAAGAAAAAGTAGCGTTAGTTCCTGGATCAGGATTCGGCTCACCTGAGAACGTAAGACTTTCATATGCAACTTCATTAGATGTCATTCTTGAAGCTATTGATCGTATCGAACGTTTCGTAAAAAATAAACACGCTTAAGCGAGTTGTTCATTGAACAAATAATTAGTATAATAAGAACCGAGTAATCACCATCGAAACAAATGGATGGCGCAATTTTCATTTTTCATTAGTGAGAAGTTGCGCCCATTTTTTCTAATTAGTTGGAGGGAAATAAGCAGTGAAAACAACGATTTCAAACGTAAATAAACAGGTGGAACAAAACGTTACAATTGGTGCCTGGTTACATAATAAGCGTTCTAGTGGAAAAATACAGTTTCTTCAGCTTCGCGATGGTACTGGCTTTATTCAAGGCGTTATGGTTAAGAAAGAAGTTTCTGAGGAAGCTTGGGAAACGGCTAAAAACCTTACACAAGAATCATCTGTATGGGTAACTGGCGTGGTACGTGAAGATGACCGTTCACAGTCAGGATATGAATTAACTGTTACTAATGTGGAATTAATTCACGAAGCGGTAGATTATCCGATTACGCCTAAAGAACATGGTACTGAATTCTTAATGGACAACCGTCATCTGTGGATCCGTTCACGACGCCAAAATGCTATTCTTCGTATCCGAAATGAAATCATTCGCGCAACGTATCAGTTCTTTAACGAAAATGATTTCGTGAAAATTGATCCGCCTATTTTAACAGGAAGTTCGGCTGAAGGCACAACAGATCTATTCCATACCAAATACTTTGAAGAAGATGCTTACCTTTCTCAAAGTGGTCAGCTCTATATGGAAGCAGCGGCAATGGCATTTGGTCGCGTATTTTCCTTTGGTCCAACGTTCCGTGCTGAAAAATCCAAAACGCGTCGTCACTTAATTGAGTTTTGGATGATTGAACCGGAAATGGCGTTTATGAATCATGAGGAGAGCCTTGAAGTTCAGGAACAATACGTGAGTTTTCTGGTCAAGTCTGTCCTAGATAATTGCCAGCTTGAGCTAAAAACGCTAGAGCGTGATGTTTCTAAACTTGAAGCCATTCAAGCACCTTTCCCTCGTATTTCTTATGACGATGCCATTACATTGTTAAAAGATAAAGGGTTTACTGATATTGAATGGGGAGAAGACTTTGGAGCTCCGCATGAAACAGCCATTGCTGAAAGTTTTGAGAAGCCGGTCTTTATTACGAATTACCCGAAAGACATTAAAGCATTCTATATGAAGCCAGATCCAGAGCGTGAAGAAGTTGTTTTATGTGCTGACTTAATTGCACCCGAAGGCTATGGTGAAATTATCGGTGGTAGTCAACGTATTGATGATCTATCCCTAATGGAAAAGCGCTACGAAGAACATGGCTTAACTGACGATGCTTATAAATGGTATCTTGAACTACGTCGTTATGGCTCTGTTCCTCATTCAGGATTTGGTCTTGGATTAGAACGAACCGTTGCCTGGCTTTCAGGTGTGGAGCACGTACGAGAAACAATTCCATTCCCACGCCTTTTAAATCGTCTATATCCGTGATAAACTAACTAAGCTGACGCTTCTTTCGTTATGAGAGAAGCGTCTTTATCTGATAAAATGCCGTAGTTAGAAGCATTTCATCTCCTTAAAGTGGAATGTATATAGGATGAGAGAAAAGAAACTATGCACAGCATAGGTATTTTTTTCTACTCCCATCACAAAATGCCGGCATGCTATAATGAAAGGTAGAGGTGGATGGGATGAAGAAGGAACAAATCATTCAAATGATGAACGAAGGACATGTTTCAATACCGAGATTATTATTAAATCACTATGTCCGTATTGGCTTAAAAGAAGAAGATGCGTTCTTTTTAATTAAGCTACACAGTTTTATTGATCAAGGAAATACGTTTCCTACACCTGAAGAACTTGCATCTACAATGACTTATTCGCCTCAAGCGTGTTTAGATAAAATACAGCAGCTCATGCAAAAAGGTGTTTTAACGATTGAAGAACACCAGAATGACGCGAAAAATTATTATACAGAAGCTTATTCGCTTCTTCCGTTATGGGAAAGAATCTTTAAAGCGATTGAGCAGGAAGAAGCAGAAAAATCTGCTTTAAAAAACATGGAGCAGGAAGAAAGCCTCTATACATTGTTTGAGCGTGAATTTGCAAGGCCACTTTCCCCGATAGAATGTGAGACACTTGCCATGTGGATTGACGCTGATAAGCATGATGCAGAGCTTATTAAAGCTGCTTTAAAAGAAGCTGTTCTTGCTGGAAAGTTAAACTTTCGCTATATTGACCGCATTCTTTTTGAATGGAAACGCAATGGCATCAAGACGGTTGATCAAGCAAGATTCCTATGGCGAAAAGTTTCGAAAGCATCAGTATGATAAAAAAATACCTGCTAAAACAGAAACAAAAAATGAGTCAGGTCAAAATACGCCAATCTACAATTGGCTTGGACGATAGAAGATTAGCAAAAAGCGGAAGCTCAACTTCCGCTTTTTGTGTATGCAGAAAGGATAGACATTGCTAACTTAAGAAGGGAAGTAGAACTGTTGTTAACGAAAAATCAGATACAGACTGTTCTAGATACGATGGGAGAAATGTTCCCGAATGCACACTGTGAATTGAATCATTCCACACCATTTGAGCTTGCCATAGCGGTCGTTCTATCCGCTCAGTGTACAGATGCGCTAGTTAATAAAGTAACACCTGGTCTTTTTCAGAAATACAATGGGCCGGAGGATTTTCTTCAAGTGCCCATTGAAGAATTAGAAAACGATATAAGACGGATTGGTTTATTTCGTAATAAAGCGAAAAACATTAAAAAGCTAGCTAGAACTGTAGTAGAAGAGCATGATGGTGTCCTTCCTGAGACGAGGGAAGAATTAATGAAGTTGGCAGGGGTTGGGCGTAAAACGGCTAATGTGATTGCTTCAGTAGCGTTTGATGTACCTGCAATCGCTGTAGATACGCACGTTGAGAGAGTGAGCAAGCGACTTGGAATATGCAGGTGGAAAGACTCTGTACTTGAAGTTGAAAAAACACTTATGCGAAAAATTCCAGAAGAAGAGTGGTCCGTGTCTCATCATCGCTTTATTTTCTTCGGACGGTACCATTGTAAAGCGCAATCTCCGCAGTGCGAAATCTGTCCTCTGTTAGAGCTTTGTCGTGAAGGTCAAAAGCGGATGAAGCAGAGAGCTCGCACAAAGTAAGAAGCTGATTAAAACATATGAAAAGCCCAATCTGCTCGCAGATTGGGCTTTTGTTATGCTAGTTGTTTTCAGTGGCAGGTGAGTTCGCAGGGGCGTTTGAACCAGTGTCAGGTTCTTCTGTGTTCCCGGCATCCCCAGGATTACCTGGTTCAGTGTTACCAGTATTATTACTAGCGCCACCATCCCCGTTTCCTCCACCGTTGTTACCCTGATTTTCTTGACCAGAATTTCCGCCTTGATCTTCAGCAGGAGGCTGTTCTTCATCACCTTGATTGCCTTCGGTGTTTCCAGCCCCTTCGCCGTTTTGATCATTTCCTTCTTCTGGTGGCGTTTCGCCTTCTTCTTCAGGATTTTCTTCTTCTATCGGTTCTTCAGGCTCTTGAGCTTCTTCTTCTTTTGGAACCGAAACAGATGTTTCAGCAGGCTTCGTTGAAACGCCTGAATCTGAAACGGCGGTTACTTTGAATTTATATTCGCTACCTTTTTCAACATTCTGTACGGTAAATCCAGTATCACCCGTTTCCGTTAATCCCTGGTAGCCACCTCCGTTAACAGCCATTTCAACTTTATACGTGAATGATTTATCTTCACCAGGCTGCCATGAGAGGGAAATGCTGTTTGAATCTGCATTATATTGTGCTGAGAGGCCATTAACCCCATCAGGTTGTTTGTATTTGTTCGACGTTTTTTCTGGTGTGCTTCCCTTCACAAAAAGCTCATATACAATTTGATCTTTTGGAGTGTAATCACTAGGGAGTAAACCAGTGCTTTTTTCGACGCCAACTTCTACAACGGAATCGGGTTTTGTGAAGTCTTCAGTGTTAACACCTTCGGATACTTGACTCATGATTTCTTTGAAAATCAATTTAGATGTATCATCTTCACCTTTGCTTGAATCAAGATAATGGGCGTTTGGCTTGTTATATCCTGTCCAAACGGCCATTGAGTATTCAGTCGTGTATCCTGCAAACCAGGCATCTTTAACAATTCCTGAAGTAGGAAAACCTTGTTTTTGAATGGTAGCAGCATCGTGGTTCGTTGTGCCTGTTTTACCTGCAACAGGAAGACCAGGGATTTTCGCATCCGTTCCTGTTCCTTCATCGACTACTGATTTTAGCATATCTGTAATCATATAAGCGGTATAATCATTCATTGCTTTTTCAGGTTCCGGCTCAAGATTAATTTCTTTTCCATCAGGGAAAACCACTTTTCGAACGGTATGTGGTTCGTTGTACGTTCCACCATTCCCAAATGCGGCATATGCACCAGTCATTTGGAGTGGAGATGTAGTAAATGTCCCAATAGCAGCCGTAGCAACCATATCAGTATCTTCTAGTCCCATACCAAGCTTATTTGCGAACTCTTGAGATGGTTCCTTTCCAACTTCAAGGAACGTATTAACCGCCGGAACGTTATAAGACATTTCAAGCGCACGTCTCATTGATACCTGTCCACGATATTCGCGATCCCAGTTTCGGATATTTGCATCACCTATTTGAAGAGGCTCATCTTTAATCGATCGGCCAGTTGACCACTGCATGTTTTCAATGGCAGGACCATACGCAATAATTGGCTTAGCCGTTGAACCTGGCTGAAACTTTCCAGTTGTTGCGTACGTAATGACACTCTCATCTTTTCGCGTTTCACCAATGGCACGAATGGAGCCGGTTTTCGTATCCATTAGGACAAGTCCTGATCGCATATCTTCATTTGAATAAGGATAGTTTGCGATCACGTTTGAAGTAATATCCTGAGCGCGTGTATCAAGCGTCGTGTAGATTTCAAGCCCACCGGAGTAGATATCTTTTTCAGAGATATCATCACGATCGCGAAGCTCTTTCACCACTTGATCCATAAATACTTTATATTGATCTGTTTCTTTTTCTTCAGTAAGTGCGACAACCATATCGCTCACTTTTTCAGCCTGATATTTATCGGCTTCTTCAGCCGTAATCACACCTTGCTTTTCCATTAAGCTCAAAACAACATTTCGACGCTGCTCTGCCTGATCAGGGTATTCATAAGGATTATAGTAAGTTGGACGCTGTGGCAGTCCTGCGAGCAGTGCTGCTTCACCTGGTGTTAATTCTTCTTCAGTAATGTTTTTACCGAAGTACGTTTCAGCTGCGTCCACTACGCCCCATGCGCCATTACCGAAATAAATCTTGTTAAGATACATTTCTAATATTTGATCTTTTGAATATTCTTGCTCTAACTTAATTGATAAATAAGCTTCTTGTACTTTTCGTTCTAATGATTTTTCAGATGTTAAGAGAGAGTTCTTAATGACCTGCTGAGTAATGGTACTTGCACCTTCAGCTCCAAAACCGTTCGTAATGTTTGCAAGCACGGCTCCACCAATTCTTCGTGGATCAATTCCGAAGTGTTCATAGAAACGTGTATCTTCCACAGAAACAAACGCATTTTTCAGAACATCGGGGATCTCATCAATTTTTGCTACTTCTCTTGCATCTGCGCCTTCAATTGTTTGTACTTCTTTATCATCTCGATCAAGTATGACGGATGACTGTGGATTGGTAAGTTTATCTGGGTCAAGCTCTGGTGCACTATTAATATAGGCAATTGTTGTAATACCTCCAGCCACTAAACCGACTAGGAATAAAACAACTAATGTAAGAAAGATTTTTTTGAAAATTCCTCTCTTACCCGTTTTTTTAGGGGCTTTCTTTTTCTTTCCGCTTGTTTTACGTCTTTCTTGACGCGATTGATATTCACTCATGAATATTCCTGCCTTTCAAACCTGTACTGGTTATAGGATTCGAATGAATCCATCGTTTTATGAATGATAGAGATGACTTCTTAGCTGAAATACATTTTATCAATAATTTTCAGATAGTCAATGCGCGGTTGAAACGTGTAAGGAATTCGTATACCGGACTTTTCAATCTCTTCTTTCTTAATAGACTTCCTTCCACCATTTTTCATGATTTCCCAATGAGAAAAAAGTGTGACTGCATCTAGTAAGAAAACCTCGTCTGTCATTGAAAAGCGAAGGAGTACAAAGCAAATTCCATCATGATCGTTTACCTGCTCCATATGATTGATCTGATGTTCATGAAAATTATTTAACGGAAAAGACGTTTTGTTTTTCGTTTCTTTTGCTTCAAAATCGATGTATTTCCCTTTGTATACCCCATTGTAATCAGTTGTAGAAGCCTGCTTGAAGTACGCTTCCTTAATCACAGCGGCGCTCCGTTTTGGGTAATCAACATTAACGATTTGAACGGGGGTAGGCTTTTTATGAATAACGGCTTTACCTATTGAGAGATAATACGTATTACTTTGATTAATATCTTCTTCTAATGTCATACCCCGGTTGCTGTATGACGGTTGTTTTTGACTTGCAAGCTGATTCTGAGCCGAAGGGACGTACGGCTTTCCGTTCGGATATCGAATCGGCACGTTAATCATCCTTTCTATTTAGAAGGTGCACTGAATCTATTTTACTTTACTTAATACGAGTTGTCCGACAAAAATGTTTCAAGCAGGTGAAAAATATGGTGAAAACCACGAAAGAAATGATTGCAAACATTCGAAAAGAAACAGAAAGATGGAATATGGATAATATTTCACGTACCGTATTTTATCATCGATTTTATCAACGGAATTCTGAAATTAAGTGGGCATTTCTTGCTTCAATGGTTTCAAGAAATGCTGGTTGGAGCATGTGTGATTTACAGGGTGAGTGGTTTCCAAGAGCCTTAAACAATAAGCAATTAATGAATTTTTTTTTGACATATGAACGCGCAAACTGGACGATTTTTGATGATGCAGCCCCGCAACTTTTGTTATATGAATACTGTAAAAAAACGAATGCGTCATTTTTAGAGCTTGGGCAAGAATTAGAAATATCGTGTTTTATTCTAAAAGAATGGGAAACGTTTTTTCAGTCTAGGAATGAAGAACGATTAATGACAGCTCTTATTATTAATGAGCAGCATGTGATTGAAGGTCCAGTCATGGAACATCATATCTATGCAAAAGAAGTTTTTCATTCATTCTTTTTTACGGTTCAAGATTGGTTTCATTTTAGTACGGTACTCTTTCCAACGTTAGAAGGAGAACTATATGGTTTATCTGTTAGTCGTTTCTGTCACACGAAGAACCGCATCGTGCTTGGGAAAAAATTAGCTAAATTGCTCTTTCATCCGAAATACTATCCTAGTTTTTTTCGGTTTGCTTCTACTACCTTTCCAACTGGATCAAGATTTGACTATGAACGTAACATGGGAAAAAAACGAGAAGGCCCCATGTTAAGGCAAGTATATCCGGTTATCCATCATCATCAAGGTAAAAAACGGGATTGGTATAAGGGGCAAGCGCTCGTTAAGAAAATGTTAGAAAATGATGTCAGGCTACCGCCTGAGCTTGCCTTATCAGATTGGTATGAGAAGAAAAGAAGTGAAATTCGAATTGCGATTGAAATAGAAAATTTGCTTATAAAAAAAAGCAGGATTTAACCCTGCTTTTAAGTGGAAGGACGATCAGGACCTTCCAATTTTTTATTTCCATATCCTGTTTTTGATTCTTGCTGTTTTTGTTTGTCATTTGTCTTAGTGAATTTTTGTTTTTTGCTCATCTGTTACACCTCCTTCACTTAGTTTGAGCAGATGTTACAAAATCATGCTACATAATTGTCGAAAGTACTTACCTTTAGCATTAAACCACTACCTTTGGCGAAACCGTTCTAGTTTTGTCAAAGAGGAAGGCAATCTAAAAGAAAAAGAGAATAGTACGTATACAAACTTACAGGCTATGGCCTGAGAATGACAGAAGGGATGGGATTGCATGTTATTAAAGACAAAGCAGGTTTCAGACGAACTTGGTGTAAACCCTACTACTGTTCAACGCTGGGTAAAGTATTTTGATTTGGAGTGTGAAAAGAATGAGCTTGGACACTTTCTTTTTTCGAGTGAAACAGTGGAGGAGCTAAAATCAATTAAAAACGACTTAAGAAGGGGTTACTCAATGGAAAAAATCAAATCATCCGGTGCGACTGATGCTCCTGAACAAGTGATGGTATCTCCTGAACGGTTTGAACAAAGGCTAGATCGATTTTCAGTAAGATTGGAACAGCTTGAGCGTCAATTGGAAGAAAAAGCGAATGAAGTAATTACCGTGCAAGTACTTCAACACCGTACCGAACTTGATGAATTAATGAAGAAGATTACGTCATTAGAGGAGAAGTTAATCGAACTTGAAGATCATACGTCTATTCAAGAGGCAGTAGGTCAGTCGACGGGCAAAGGTAAGCGTCCCTGGATCATGAGTCTGTTCAGTTTCTAGAAAAAGTTGAATATGGTTCCCTTCTGACCTTATGTCCCCGATCGGATATAAGGTTTTTGTCTGTGAATGAGAATCATGTGTTAGGATAGGGATGGTGGGGGTGAGTGTGATGCATGACAATAAAGCACTACGTAAATTGACTGCAGAATTACTAAAAATAAATGAAGAAGCAAGAGTACAATATACAACGCGAACGCATCTTAATGATTACAAGGTGAATTTCTATGATGAAGTGAAACCATTTGCCGACCGGGCATTAACGCTACTAAAGGAATGGGAGCCTCTTGCTAGAGAGTGGGTGATGGAGAATAAACCCAAATATTTATATCCTATACAAATTAAAAATACGTATGAGAATATTGAAATGATCTCTGTTGTCGCCTGGCAAAAAGATACAGGTCCCAAGAAATTTAATGAACGAGTTCAATCAGTTGAGTATGTATTAGAGAAGTTATTAGAAGAAGTAAAATAATACGGGAGTGGTCTCCCGTATTATTTTAAATTTCACGCACCGTAATAAATGAATAAAATTTCCTTTTTTAGTGTAACACTATGGTAAAAAGGGAGTGAGTTCATGACAGCTTATTTGTGCCCAAGATGTAAAACGAATCGAATGAGATTTAACAAAATTGAACAGAAAGCAACTTCGGTTAAGTTAGATCCAGAGTCAGGAGAAGTGGTTTCGGTAATGGAGGAAGGAAAAGCGGATCCTTTTCATATGGAATATAAAGGTCCAAGTGTTCGGGTTCAATGTGCGGCATGTGGTGAGATAGGAGATGAAGAAACGTTTATTCAATTCGCTAAATCTCACCCGCGTCATTCCTAACTACTTACCCTCTACCATTCATGATATAGTGAAGTGATAGGGGGTGACGGTATGTTTGATCCAACCATTTATGAAAATGTAAAAGTAGTGTTAGAAGGGGAACTTTACGATCGGGATCTAGAAGGTGAGATCTCGATTGTAAGTCGAGAAGATTTTGTCGATCTCGCTTCACTTTCTCGTAAATATTTGATGAAGTTTACCGAGAACGAAAATGTATATGTAACAATCGAGCTTTTTGCTGATCTTGCTAATTTTAGTGCAGAACAGCTGCAGCTTGATCAAATTGAACCCGGATGTGAAATAAAAATTTATTTCGATGTCCCGATCGTACATGAGGACGATTGTGCTCAAACGGAGGAAGATATTCGAAGCATCTGGGGATACCGTCCAACGATCAGTCAAACGGTTTCTTTTCCTTATGCATCAGATGTTCAAGACGTGTCATTAACCACTCATGTCGCATTAGAATTTAACCGAAAAATTAATGAAGATCAAATAAGTGATTTAGCTGAACTGATTGAGTATGCGATTCAAACGGCAAACCTTCTTGGAGAATAAGAAAAAGGCGGAATGCTCCGCCTTTTTTATCCATACTATGCAGTTAGCGATTAGTAGCTTCCGCCGCCCATTTGCTGTTCAGCCATTTGGACAAGACGTTTTGTGATTTCTCCTCCAACAGAACCGTTAGAGCGTGCAGTGGAGTCTGGACCAAGTTGAACTCCGAATTCACTTGCAATTTCGTACTTCATTTGATCTAAAGCTTGTTGTACACCAGGGACTACCAGATTGTTTGAGCTATTGTTGTTTGCCATGTTGTGTACACCTCCTTGACTAATATGATGCTCCGAAGGTTGTTTTGCTATACAACTTTAGTAAAGGAACATAATGGAAAGCGCTTTTAGTTTTCTGAAAATTTAGAGGATTTGCGGGGTCAAAGTCGAATTCATTAAATAGACCACGTAAATTGGAGGGATTCGAGGATGGATCGTTTTATTAAAAAATCAGGGTTTTACCAGAATTCTGACAAGAAAAGAGTAGAGTATTGGATGGTGTTAACAGAAGAAAATAAAGTACTCGTTTCCTGGCTATCATGGAGTGCGCCACAGCATATTATCGAGCAATGGAAAGGTTCATATGCTTCCTAACTATACCGCTATTAGCGGTTTTTATTTTGGTTTTTGAGAAAACTTAGCTCAAATGAAAAATGATAAAAAACGCATTTATATTTATGTTAAAAGTATTTAATTAAGGGTATATAGCATTTAGCGTATTCAGAAGTCTTTCTGAGGGCTATAATAAAAATCGTATCAGGTCTTTTATACTAGACAATCCATTAAGAAATGAAACGAACAATGTATTAGCATATCAAAGAAAGAGGAGCATCCATGATCGAAAAACATTATGCACAACTGATTGTCGCCGTAATCTTACTGATTGGTTTTATTCCAAACACTGCTTTTGCGGAAGATGCGCCAAACATCCAAAGTGAAACCGCTATCCTTATGGATGGGAAAACAGGACAAGTTCTTTATGGAAAAAACAGCAAAGACGCAATGTATCCTGCAAGTATTACGAAAATAGTGACAGCACTAATGGCAGTGAATTCCAATAAAATGGATGAGATGGTTACTGTTAGTGCAAATGCAAGAGAAGTTGAAGGTACGAGAGTTTACTTAAAAAAAGGGGAAAAGGTTCCTTTAGAAAAATTGGTAAAAGGGATGCTGATTAATTCGGGAAATGATGCGGCGATTGCAATTGCGGAGCATTTAAGTGGAAGTGTGGAATCGTTCTCTAGTGAGATGAACGATTTCTTAAGAAAAGAAGTAGGGGTTCAAAACACCCATTTTGTAAATCCAAACGGTCTTTTTGATGAAAATCATTTTACCACAGCGGAAGATATGGCGAAAATAACTCAATATGCAATGAAGAATGAAGCCTTTCGATCATTATTTGGGATAAAACAAATGGAGTGGAGCGGTGAAGATTGGGAGACAACGCTTATTAATCACCATCGCCTTATCCTCGATTATGATTTCGTTACTGGCGGAAAGAACGGCTACGTATCAGAATCTGGTTTTACCTTGGTTACAACAGCTTCGAAAGGTGATCAAGATTTAATTGCTGTTACGATGAAAGCGGCTGATGACAGAATTGCTTATCAGGATACGCTAAATCTTCTTAATTATGGATTTACTGCCTTTTCACCTGTTCACTTTGAGGAAGGAACTGAACTAGGTGTTGTTGATCAACAAGAGTACAGTTTATCTGATAACATAACGCTTTATCAGACAGAAGATCATCCGATTGATTTGAAGTTATCAAGTGAAAACAATCTTGAAAGTGTTGGGAATTCGTATGTTTCCACTCTTGATTCTGATCACTTAACCACGACTTCTGTGGAAAGAAAAGATTCTGAAGTAACAAATGAAGTGGCACCTATTGCGGAAGTAAAAGATGAAGAAACGGAATCCATTCTTTCGAGTAGAACAATTCTATATCTAGGTATTGGTATATTTCTGTTCATTATCATTTGTTTAATCTTTGGAAGAAGCAACACTTCTGTCAAGAGACATCGAACATTTCCATAAATCGTTGAACTGAAAAAGGACCCGCGGGTCCTTTTTCAGTTTTCTAGAAGAAATGATAATTGTTTTATAGAAGTCATTCCCTGACCAACGGCTGAAGCGATGCTCGATAGCAGAGGGCGTGTACAAACATCTCCTGCAGCATATACGTATGGAAGAGATGTTTCGCCAAATGCATTGCACTTAATGTAGCCTTCCTGGTCAAGTTCAATTCCTTGACGGTAGGGACTGGTGTTTGGTTGGACGCCGATTCGAATAAATACACCATCTGCCTCAATCGTTCTCTCAAGGCCATTAGAGGATAAGGATAATACTTTGCTACCTTTTCCTTCAATTTGATTTACGATCGTTTCGGTGAGGATTGTAATATTCTCGTGTTTAAATACAGGATCTTTATACTCATGACGAGCCTTAAAATGAGTAGAACGGTGAATGATTGTAACTTTTGCTCCAGCTTCAGCAAGCAACAACGCTCCTTCAAACGCTCGATCACCGCCACCTATTACCGCTACATTTTTGTTAACGAATTTATCTTTATCTCTAGTCGCTGAATAAACTTCTTTTTGATCAATCATTTCTTGCTCTCCAGGAATCTCAAGCTTTCGAGGCGATGAACCTGTTGCAATAAGCAATGCGCGAAATTCATATGTATGATCAGAAGATGTTTTAAGAATTTTCTTCGTCCAATTAATTGATTGAACGGACGAATTTAATGCGTATTCGAATTTAATTTCGTCGGCATGTTTATTAAATTGTTTTTGAAGATACTTGCCATTAGGTGCGATTATTCCAGGATAATCAACGATTTGATTGTAAATTGAGTTTAATTGACCACCGAGATCTTTTTTTTCTTCCAGAAGCAAATGATTTAGTCCGAGGCGTTTTGCCCATATTGCTGCTGATATACCAGCAGGGCCACCTCCAATAATGAGGAGATCTATTTTGGAATTCACAACTTTGCCCTCACTTCCATGTTGCGAGCCATTTTTCAAACTCAAGCCAATTGTTAACACGAGGAACATCAATATCTGCATTGTAAGGGTAGTTCATAGCAATAGCTATTCGACCAGAATTTTTAAATGCCATGAGATTGTGGGGCGCATCATCAAATAACAAATCACCGCGAATCATTTCTTTCCGATGAGAGAAAATCAAGTTGCGTTTCCCGATAAAAGGGAGGTATTTCTCAACCCATTGTTCTTTTTCAGTGTAGGCAAATGTACGGCTACTCGTTACAATCAGAACATCATAGTTTAATGAGAGACGTTTCAGAACGTCGAGAGCGTGCGGAAGAGGCTTTAAGTGAAGAAAAATTCCTGGCTGATCTAGATAACTATAAATTTTCTCGCCACATTCACTTTTAACATAATCTTCAGAACGCCAGCACTTCAGTTTTTCCACAGATAAATTATCTTGATAATCTTCGTTATATCTTCGGTGCCATTCTGTCATCAAATCACAAATAACTGAGTCCATATCAATTAAAATGGTCTTCATTGAATCACTACTTTCATCATGCATTCTTAATCACTATAACAGCGAATGGAGAATCGAACAATTCTAGCCATGTAAAAAGCAAGAACCAGTTGGTTCTTGCTCTGTGGACTAGCATTTAATGAAAGCTGTTCCTACAATGATAAGCAGGATGAAAAGAACAACGATTAACGCAAAGCCATTTCCGGCTGGACGGTGACACGGCATTCCATAATAAGCTCCAGCAACTGGCTGATAAGGTTCGTTTCCGTATGGTGCATTGTTTGCATGATACATATTAGGTCCCCCTTTAATTTCTCTTTCCTTATCACTGTATGTCGACGTCTAGAAATGTTATAGGCAGGTGCGGAGGAGAACCTAAATTGGGTAAATGTCCTTAAGATAAATTTATGAACTAACGCCTCGATCTTTTACCTGTGCCTGCTTTAAAAAGTTGTATTTATAGTCATCCGTGAGCTCTTTCACTTCTTTGCTTAGGAAAAGAATTGCGATAACGTTTGGAACTACAAACAGAGCAAGTGTAATGTCAACGAGTTCCCAAACGAACTGCAGTCCTCCAATTGCCCCTACAAAAATTGAAATGATATAAACAAACCGCATCACTCTAGAAAAGGAGAACCCAAATAAATACTCAGCTTGTTTTTCACCATAAAACACAAGCACACCAATCGTACTAATTACAAAGATCAATAGTAAAGAGGAAACAAAAATCGGCCCCCAGGTGGGTCCCATTAATTCTGAAAAGGCATCCGAAACCATATCTGCTGCGTTAGAAGGCTTAACATCTTTCCATGCACCAGACAATAGTACTGTGAAGGCGGTAACCGTACAAAGAACGATCGTATCAATAAATACGCTGAAAATTCCCCATAATCCTTGTCTACAAGGGTGAGGAGTGTGAGCAGCGGAGTGGGCAATTGAAGCGGTACCCATACCAGCCTCATTCGAATAGAGCCCTCGGGCTAATCCCCATCTTACCGCAGCTGCAAAACCAGCACCTGCAAATCCACCTGCAGCTGAAATCGGTTGAAATGCATGGATGAAGATTAGACTCATAACATGGGGGAATTCTTCGATATTAATGACCATGACGCCTATAGCACCAGCAATATATGTAACGACCATAAAGGGAACGATTTTTTCTGCTACCGCGCCAATCCGTCGAATTCCTCCAAAGACAACAGCAGCAATTAGAACAATTAGAATAATGCCTGTTAGCCATGTTGGCAAACCGAAGGAACTTTCAGAAAGGGTTGATATTGAATTTGTTTGAACCATAACGCTTGGAATAATTTCAATCATTAATCCAAAAGCAAAAAGGGAAGAAGCGAATTTCCATCCTAATCCTTTTCGTATGTAATACATAGGTCCACCGACATAAACACCGTTCTTGTCTTCTTCACGGTATTTAATACCTAGTACAATTTCAGAGAACTTGGTTGACATGCCAATAATAGAAACGACCCACATCCAAAAAATGGCGCCAGGTCCTCCGAAAGCAATGGCAACAGGTACACCCACAATGTTTGTTGCTCCTGCTGTTGAAGCTAAAGCTGAAGCAAATGCTTGAAAGGGTGAAATCGTGCCATCTCCTTTTTCTTTCTTAAAAACTTTGCCTATTGTGTGTTTTAGCGCGTGAGGGAAAAACAGAATTTGAAAAAAACCGAGGCGTATTGTTAAAAATAGACCACCGCCTAAGAGGAGAATCATCATTGGGTAACCCCAGATGAAAGCAGAAAATTCGGTTATTGCATTTAAAATAGCGTCCATGGCCATCACTCCTTAATAGGTAATACTAATTTAATTATCCATATAGTGGGAAGATGAAACGCTATTTGTAAAATTATGAAAAAATGAGCATAAAGACACAGAGCCGGTTATTTACCGGCTCTGCAGCTCTGTTTTAATGAATCTGAGGTGGTTGGTTGTTTTGTTGTGATTGCGCACCGCTTAGTTGGTTCTTGACTTGTTGAATCTCATTCAATTGAGCAGGCGCCGCAGGCTGATAGTAACCTTTCTGCTTTGCATACTGATAAAGACTATACTGTCTTTGTTCATCTGTATTACGAATCTGTTGAAGAGCCTGACGAAGCTGCTGGTTATCGGCTTGAGAAATCACGCTGCCATAATTACTCAAACTACTGTTTAACACTGATAAATAGTCATTCACCATATCTTTTTCGTTCATAATATCCCTCCTTAGCTTAAAAAGCCCATCAGTTGTTGTTGCGTGTTACGAGCATCTTGTGCGTCTTTTTGCAGCATTTGTTTCAGCTGAGGGCAAGTACACGATGCTGCATACGAATCAAGTTTGTTTGCTAGTGTTTCGTGACCGCCAATCATGTGTCGCAAATTTTGAAGTTCAAGTTCATTCAGTTGACTCATCCAGTTTCCCTCCTTCATTGTCATCCTGTTTAGTATGAATGGAGAGGTTTGGAAATATGCAAACTTAAGCGATCACATTTCGTTTATTAGAAAATTGTTGATACGTTTTTTTACGCATGATGGTTTTTAAAATTTCTACCACATAGTAGACGTCTTCATAAGATGAATAAAGAGCAATCGGCGCGAGTCTAATGACGTTTGGAGAACGAAAATCTGGAATGACGCCATTTTGTTTTAACGCTTTACATATCCGTGCGGCTTCATCATGTTCCAAACAAACGTGTCCACCACGCCGATCATCTTCTAAGGGGTTCGTAATCACAAAGCCATCATCACTCAGGTTTTCTTGAACAAGGTCCATTAGATACCTCGTAAGGCAAAGAGATTTTGTTCGGATGGTCTCAATTCCTGCTTCATTCATCAATTCTAATGATCCGATCAATGGGGCCATGCTAAAAATATGAGGTGTTCCAATTTGATAGGCGCCTGCGGTTTCTGCATAAGTAGGCGTATGACTCATATCGAATTGCACATCCTTCTTTGAACTGAACCACCCCGCGAGTCCAGGTCGTTTTCCCAGGTGATCATTATGAACGAAAAGGCCTCCAACACCACCAGGACCACTATTTAAGTATTTGTATGTACACCAAACAGCGAAATCCACCTTCCATTCGTGTAGCTGATGCGGAATGGCTCCAATTGAGTGGGCCAAATCAAATCCGATGATTGCCCCTTTATCATGAGCTGCTTTCGTTAACTCCTCGATATCAAGTAACTGACCGCTACGATAAAGTACAGAAGGGAGAAGAATAAGAGCCACTGTCTCATCAATTGCTTCGATAATGTCATCTTCCAATAACGTTCCTCCATCACGACTCGTAACTTGAATCAGGTGAGTATCTGGTGATAACCCGTGAAGTTCTAATTGACTTTTAATCGCGTAAATGTCCGATGGAAATGTCAGTGAATCAGCAAGGATTTTCGTCTTTTTACCAGAAGGTTTAAAAAATGTAGCGAGCATCTGATGAATGTTCGTTGTAATGGATCCGGTTGTCATGGTTTCAGAAGAATGGGCCCCGATTAAAGGTGACGTCATTTCACTGAGGTTTTCAGCCATGTAAAACCAGGGCTGCTTCCCATCAGTCCAACCGTCTATTCCATGGTGCTTCCAGTCTTCTAGTGATTGAAGAAGGGAGGCTTCAGCTTTTTTTGAAAGAAGACCAAGTGAATTGCCATCCATATAATAGTTATTTGGAGTCAAATAAAATTCATGACGGAACTTTGCGAGTGGATCTTTCTCGTCGGATTGTTTAGCTTTTTCGATGGACTGTGATAAAATCATAAGAATCAGCTCCTTTTCTAACATTCATCGTATGAAAGGGATTAGGACCTGTCAACGCTTTCACACTTCTCAAGAAAAACTTTTTATGTTTTTTTAGAATAATGATTGACTTCTTGGATGATCTAATGGTATATTATTTAACGTCGCTGATGCACAGCACATGCGGGTGTGGCGGAATTGGCAGACGCGCTAGACTTAGGATCTAGTGTCTTACGACGTGGGGGTTCAAGTCCCTTCACCCGCACCATATATTTCTTGCGCCCGTAGCTCAATTGGATAGAGCGTCTGACTACGGATCAGAAGGTTAGGGATTCGACTTCTCTCGGGCGCACCATACATAATGTAAGTGGCGGTGTAGCTCAGCTGGCTAGAGCGTACGGTTCATACCCGTGAGGTCGGGGGTTCGATCCCCTCCGCCGCTACCATAAACAATTTCATCATGGAGGGGTAGCGAAGTGGCTAAACGCGGCGGACTGTAAATCCGCTCCCTCAGGGTTCGGCGGTTCGAATCCGTCCCCCTCCACCATGATTGGGCTATAGCCAAGCGGTAAGGCAACGGATTTTGATTCCGTCATGCGTTGGTTCGAATCCAGCTAGCCCAGCCATTTTGCGGGTGTAGTTTAGTGGTAAAACCTCAGCCTTCCAAGCTGATGTCGTGGGTTCGATCCCCATCACCCGCTCCAATACATATTTTTGGAGAAGAAAATGAGAACGACCTTCCCATCTTAATTTAAATCGTGATATACTTGGGATGAGATAGTTTCTCTATATCATGCGCCTTTAGCTCAGCAGGATAGAGCAACAGCCTTCTAAGCTGTGGGTCAGAGGTTCGAATCCTCTAAGGCGCATTCTGAAAAAACCTCGAATAGTAAAAGCTATTTGAGGTTTTTTGTGTTCTTATACAAAGAAATATGATTTTCCATAAAGCTTGGAGTCCAGTTTAAATCCTAATTGAACAATTATAATCGAATGAATGATTTTGAGATACACGAACAATAGTCGATTATTAAGTGTTTTTGTTCACTTTTAGTAGCGAGTATTTCAGATTATCTTTCGTTTTTTGATGTTTTATGCTACTATATCCGTAGAAATCAATTGTTGCAGTAACTGACGACAAATGTGGAAATAACCACAGGGGAGCTGTGACGTACTATGCCGGTCGTCTGGGCGAAGAAATGAGAAAACTCATTCTTTACCAATTTTCAGGAGGAGTTCATATGACAAACGAAACCAAAATTTTAGACGGTAAAGCAGTTGCTAATCGCATTAAGGAAGAGTTGAAGACAAGAGTCGCATCTCTTAAAGAAAAAAATGTAACGCCAAGCCTTGTTACGATACTTGTTGGAGATGATCCATCGTCTGAGACTTATGTAAGAATGAAGGGCAATGCGTGTGAGCGGGTTGGCATTACCTCTAAAAAAATTCACCTCTCTGAAGACACAACAACGGAAACACTCGTAGAAACAATTAAAGAGTTAAACCAGGATGCTTCTGTGCATGGGATATTGCTTCAACACCCTGTTCCATCTCAAATTGATGAACGTCTTGCTTTTGAAACCATTGCAATCGAGAAGGACGTTGATGGTGTTACGAGTGCTGGATATGGCCAAACCGCTCTTGGCTTTGGAACCTACCCATCGTGTACACCTGCTGCAATTATGAAAATCATGGAAGACTACGATATACAAGCTGAAGGAAAGCATGCTGTTGTGGTTGGTCGTAGCCCGATTTTAGGAAAACCAGTATCTGCTCTTTTATTAAATGAAAATGCAACAGTAACAACGTGTCATTCTAGAACGACTAACCTTGCTTCACATGTTGGGCAAGCAGATATCGTCATTGCTGCAGTAGGAAAGCCTGAATTTATTAAAGGTGACTGGGTTAAGGACGGAGCTGTCGTGCTGGATGCTGGATATAATAAAGGGAACGTTGGAGATGTGGAATATGAAGCGGCTGCAAAGAAAGCTTCTTATATTACACCAGTGCCGGGCGGCGTGGGCCCAGTGACAATCGCGATGCTATTAAAACATACTGTTGATGCAGCTGAAAAAACGCTCTAACCATTTAGTTAAAAAAGTAGTTTCTTTGGTCGTAACGCTTTGTATAAGCACGCCAAAAGAAACTGCTTTTTTTCATACTAAAAATATTTATTAATCATGTAGTGAGCCATTCTATTTCATCTTATTGGTTAGCTAGGACTGATTTATTCTCTATTCTAGTGTTTTGTTAATATGTTACTATCAATATAAAGAATTATTTTGAAAAAGCAGTAAGACTACTATTATTCTCATCTTATACCTTGCAGTAATTTGAAAGGGGATACATTCGTTTGAATACAAAACATTTGGATTTACTCGCCCAGAAATATGATAGTGAAGAAAAAGTTGTAACTGAAATCATTAACCTTAAAGCTATTCTTAATCTACCAAAGGGAACGGAACATTTTGTAAGTGATTTACATGGGGAGTACCAAGCCTTTCAACATGTGCTGCGTAATGGCTCAGGTAAAGTGAAAGAGAAAATTTCTGACTTGTTTAAAGATGAATTACCAGAGGATGAGCTAAATGAATTTGCGACGCTTGTTTACTATCCAGAAGAAAAAATCAACCTAATTAAACATTCATTTAGCAGTGATAATGAATTATACGAATGGTATACGGTGATCATTGAGCGTATGTTAAAGCTCATTTCGTATGCCTCTTCGAAATATACACGTTCTAAATTACGTAAAGCTTTACCTACTCAGTTTGTTTATGTCATTGAAGAGCTTCTCTATAAAACGGCTGATCTTACGAATAAAGAGCCTTATTATAATAAAATTCTCCAACAAATTATTTCTCTGAACCAAGCTGATAAGCTAATCACTGGGCTTGCCTATACAACACAACGACTCGTTGTAGATCATCTTCACGTTGTAGGGGATATCTATGATCGGGGCCCAGAACCTGACAAAATTATGGATACCCTTATTCACTATCATTCAGTAGATATTCAATGGGGAAACCATGATGTTCTTTGGATTGGTGCGTTTGCAGGATCTAAAGTATGTCTGGCAAATATTATTCGTATCTGTGCTAGATACAACAATTTAGAAATTATTGAAGATGTTTATGGCATAAATCTCAGACCTTTACTGAATCTCGCAGAAAAATATTATGATGATAATCCCGCTTTTGCGCCAAAGAGAGAATCCGACGAGAAACAAACGAGTCATGAAAAATGCCAAATTACAAAAATCCATCAGGCGATTACGATGATTCAGTTTAAGCTCGAGAGCCCAATCATCAAGAGAAGATCTTACTTTAATATGTCTGAACGACTTTTATTAGAGAAAATTGATTATCAAGAAAAATCCATAACGATTCATGGGCAAACGTATTCGTTGGAAAATACCTGTTTTTCAACCATTAATCCAGATCAACCTGATCAGCTTTTAGAGGAGGAAGAAGAGGTCATCAACAAGCTTTTGTTTTCAGTGCAACACTCCGAAAAGCTTGCAAGACATATGAACTTCCTTATGAAAAAAGGCAGTCTTTATTTAAAGTACAATGGGAATTTATTAATTCATGGATGTATCCCTCTTGATGAGAATGGCAATATGGAAAAAATGATCATCGAAAATAAACCGTATGCTGGTCGAGAGTTACTTGATGTTTTTGAGAACTATTTACGCCATGCTTTCGCACATCCTGAGGAAACAGCTGACCTCTCGACAGATATGGTTTGGTATTTATGGACAGGTGAATATTCTTCTCTGTTCGGTAAGAGGGAAATGACGACATTTGAAAGATATTTTATAAGTGATAAGAAGAGCCATAAAGAAAGAAAAAATCCTTATTATCACTTGCGTGAGGAAGAAGAGATTTGTCGTCAAATTCTAACAGAATTTGAACTTAATCCTGATCAAGGTCATATTATTAATGGACATACGCCTGTTAAAGAAATTGATGGAGAAAATCCAATTAAAGCAAATGGAAAGATGATTGTGATTGATGGAGGTTTCTCGAAAGCTTATCAATCAACAACAGGTATTGCAGGATACACGTTATTATTTAATTCTTACGGCATGCAGCTTGTTGCTCATAAACTATTTAATTCTAAGGAAGAAGTTTTATTACACGGGGCAGATGTATTATCAGTAAAACGATTAGTCGATAAAGAATTAGAAAGAAAAAAAGTTCGTGAAACAAACATTGGAGAAGAGATTCTTCAGGAAGTTCATATTTTAAACCGATTGATGGAATATCGGTATATCAATTAGCGGTCTATGTATTTCTAAAACGAAACGCCCCAACAAAGCTTCGATTTTGATGGGGCGTTTCATTATTGAGCATAAAATTCAAAATTTTTAGGGGATTATGCTAAAGTCAATAGGAATAACTAAAATTTAGCGGAGGCGATTAATCGATGAAACTTGATGGAAAAGTAGCAGTTGTAACTGGAGCTAGTAGTGGTATTGGAGAAGCGATAGCGAAACATCTTGCGAACGAAGGAGCAAGTCTTGTGCTTGCAGCTCGTCGTGAAGAAAAACTAACTGACTTAGCTAGCTTCATCACAAACCAATCAAATGGAAAAGCCTTGGTAGTGAAAACAGATGTTACAAAAAAAGAAGACATGGAGCAGCTCGTTGAGAAAGCCAAACAAGAATTTGGAAAGGTTGACATCGTCGTCAATAATGCCGGAGTGATGCTTCTATCCTTTATGAAAAACGATGAGGTCGATCAATGGAGTCAAATGGTAGATGTGAATATTAAAGGTGTTCTATATGGAATTCATGCAGCACTGCCTGATATGTTAAAACAAGAAAGTGGTCATATTATTAACGTATCAAGTGTAGCGGGCCATGAAGTATTTGCTTCAAGTGCTGTCTACAGTGCGACAAAATATGCAGTAAGGGCGCTATCGATGGGACTTGAAAAGGAATTATCAAAGACGGGTGTACGTGTCACAAATATATCCCCTGGTGCTGTAGAAACGGAACTAGCTCATCACATTACGGATGAAGAGGTGCTTAACATGTTTAAGGATCGTGCTTCTTCAATGAAAACTCTTCAAGCGGATGATATTGCCCGTGCTGTGGTGTATGCAGTAACGCAACCTGATTATGTGAATGTCAACGAAGTAGTTGTCCGACCAATGCAGCAATAGTAACGACTCATTTTTATAGAATGGTAGCATAAGATCGAGCCTGCTCGGTCTTTTTTTATGGAGTAGTGAACTACAAATATTTATGTAAGATACGCAATAACTTGAATGATTTACAAATCAACCATATACTTTAACAGGGATAGCGTCTAAACAACTAGAGAAATAAGCACAACAGTTGGAGGAAGAATGATGAATAGTTTTATTGTCATGCAAGGAGATACATATGTTGAAGAAAAAGAAGCAGGGGTGATCTGGTCACCGAAAGAAGATAAGGGTGGGCACGAGCCTCACTCATGGAAAAGATTGAAAGAAGTCAAAAAAGGAGACCCGATTTTCCACTATGTTAAAGGAGAGATTGTTGCGGTTAGTCTTGCTGAGAGTGACTGTAAAGAGGAGGGGAGACCTTCTACCTTATGGCATCAATCGATTTCCGATAAGGGATATTTAGTGGAACTAGAATACCATGAGTTGGACGTTCCGCTAAATGTAAAAGAGAAATTTGAAGAGATCTCACCTTTATTGCCTCTTAAATATGCACCATTTCAACATGATGCAAGCGGGAATCCCGGTTATTTATATCCGTGTCATGAGGCACTAACAATTAAGCTACTTGAGTTAATTAGTGAGTCTAATTTTTATCGTATAAATGAAGAGCAATTAGAGTTAACAGTAGATGAAGTTAGAAGAACAGAACGTAATACATTAATTCCAGTAATTACGGAGATAGAATCAGAAGCAAAAATGAAAATGAGATGGGGAAAGTTAAAGTTTCAGAATGAAGTAGCTCCGTTATGGGAAGGTCAGTGTGCTCTCTGTGCCATTAAACTTCCAGAGTTACTAAAAGCAAGCCACGCTAAACCGTGGAAGGATTGCTCAAATGACGAGCGATTGGATCAATTTAATGGGCTGCTACTTTGTCGAAATCATGCCGCTTTATATGAGGGAGGGTTGATTGCTTTTGATGGCCAGGGGCGATTACACATTTCTTCAAGTATTCAAGAAAAAGATTATGCCATGTACGGATTAAGTCAACGCAAAAAGATTAACATCCATCCCGAAAATAAAGTATATTTCAAATGGCATAAACGGAAGAGGATGAGAAAGTAAATTTTTATTAAAGTAAATTTTAAAAAATGGACTTCCAGTAGAGAAGTCCATTTTGGTTTAGTTAAGATACTTATTTGATTCTAGTAGGTAAAGGTGCATGAGGAGAGATAAAACCCTTTTGTAATAATTCATCCCAGAAAGCTTTAGGAATATCGTGTTGGATCATTTTGATATCTTCTTTTATCCGATCAGGACGTGTTGAACCTGGAATCACAGATTTTACAGCAGGGTGAGAAGTTGAAAATTGTAAAGCAGCTGCTTTTAAAGGAACATCGTATTTTTTACTTATTTCTTTTAACTTATTTACCTTAGTAATAATATCGTCATCAGCTTTCTCGTAATTATAATGATCACCGCCTAGTAAAACACCAGAGTTATACGGTGCTCCAACAACAATCGCTACATCCTTTTCTTCAGCTTTCTTCATCATACGCTGTAGCGCTCGGTCATGCTGAAGCAATGTGTATTGTGTAGCTGATAAGCATACATCAGGTCGGAATTCTTCGAGATCCATCGCTATCTCGATCGGTTCTGTTGTATTGACACCAAGCCCCCAAGATTTGATAACGCCTTCTTCTCGCAGTTGTGTCAATACTCGAAATGCTCCTATACGCGCCTCTTCAAACTTTCCAATCCACTCATCTCCATGGAAATCTGGTGAAACGTCGTGAACGAAAACAAAGTCTAAGCGATCAGTTTTCAATCGTTCAAGGCTTTGTTCAATAGACCTCTTCGTTGCATCTTCCGTGTAATCAGTAATCACTTTATTATTGCGAGCATATTGGAATAAGCCTTCCTTGTCTTCTGTGTCATCCGTTACATAACGGCCAACTTTCGTACTCAATACATAATCATCACGATTATACTTTGACAACACGTTACCAAGACGCATCTCTGCCAAGCCTGCTCCATAAAAAGGGGCAGTGTCAAAATAACGAATGCCTTGATCCCATGCTGTTTGTATCGTTGTCAGAGCTTCATCCTCTGGCACTTCTCGAAACATATTACCGAGTGGTGCTGTACCTAATCCTACTTGATGTTTTAACGCTTGTTCAAAGGGTTTCATAAATGTCATACCACCTTACTCTAATGATAGTGGTTTTTACCCGGCTAGAGAGAGGATAAAACAAAAGGGCTAGACTTATTATCGATATGGGATTGAAACGAATAGCCTTTATATTTTTGCTATTATGACTCATTCTCATTCTTCTTATAAATTCGTTCCACCACTTCCTGAAGCGTATCAGGCTTATGAAACTCGACAGGCGAGAATCCTTTTTCAAACGTAATCGAATCGGCTTCGATTGCAAGTACGTACTTCCCGTTCACCTTCGCAAGATGAATCGATTCGCCAAAGTCAGACAGCATCGCTTTCACGGATACGTGGTCAAGCTTTAGCTTCCACTCAACGTCAGGGGAGTGTTCGACAATCTGTGAGGTCGCTTCAACGACCTGCTCGGTTGTGAAGCGCTCCTGTAGCTCACGCTTCGGACTCTGAGACCATTCCTCCATTGCCTGTTCGAACTCTTCTCGTTCTTCACTTTCTTCCTGATACGTTTCCTGGATATGTTCCTGGACCATACCCATCGTTTGCGTCTTAACGATTTCAGGCATCGACTTTTCGTATTCGACCCATTTCAAGAAGTCTTCGAAGTAGCGTGCGTGAGAAGACTGGTGGACTTTGATCTCGGCACTGTCGATCATGCCTTCTTCTGGCATGTAGGGGTATTGGACGGATTTCATGCTTTTTGTTGTAATCGCCATCTCTACATTTTGAATGAGCGTATCTTCATCCGTAATCGTAGCCACTTTCGGTTCAAAGTCACACTTTAAGATAAAGAGAAATGGGTCATCAAAGAGTTTCGTTAGTTTAGCCGTAGCAACGATTAAAACCCCGCCTCTAATCGCACTTGTATCAAGGTACATTTGTACGATTTGGTCAGTGGATGTTTCAAAGTCATCCGCTGACTCTGCAAATCGTGTGCGATCAAATAAATTATAGTTGGGATTGGATGTGAGCTCATGACCCGGTTCAACAATAAACCGACCAATTTTTGTTGGAGCACCTTCAGACTTAGCATGCCGATCCACTTTTCGTTTCATAATTTTCGTTAATTCACCATCGAGAAAGTCTTTGAGAGAGCTTTCTTCATAGCTATCTGCATCTAGTGTTTGATAATGCTTATAGCGTCGTTCTTCACTTTCGCCGCTACCTTCCACTTGGATTAAGTAAAAGGAAAGATACTGCATTTTAAATTCCATTTTATCACCTGTCTCTATGTTTGCGTTTATTCAGTATAGGCAAGGTTTTCATATTCGTCAATCACTTCAAAAAATGAAACGTTTAAAAGTAACAAAGCTTCGAATTCAAAGTTTTTTTGTATTTAGCCAATTAGTTTTTTACATGAATCGACATTACTCTTATAATAAAGAAAGAAATACATATGAAAAGGGGAGAGGCAATGGAAGCGAAGCAAACGGTGTTTGTTAATGAATTTACAAACGGAATACTCGATCCTTCGAAAGAAATGCTTGGACCATTGAAAGATGGTGGTCATATTGTTGCGAATACAGCACCTGGATGTTGGGGGCCGATGATTACGCCATGTTTACGCGGGGGGCATGAAGTGACGAAGCCCGTTTTTGTAGAAGGTGCTGAAGTTGGGGATGCCATCGCAATACGCATTAAATCGGTTCAGGTTACGTCAATGGCAACTTCATCAGGAAACGATCAACCTGTTAATGGAAGATTTGTAGGTGATCCATTTGTAGCGGTCAAATGCCCTGGCTGTGGAGAATTGTACCCTGAGACAAAAATCGAAGGGACTGGTCCTGAAGCGATCCGTTGTGCTCATTGTGGAGAAGATGTGACGCCTTTTGTTTTTACGAATGGGTATACAATGGCATTTGATTCTGATCGAACTGTTGGTGTTACCGTAGATGAAGCTGCTGCCACTCATATAGCTCGAAATGGTAAATCCTTTATGGCTACACCTGAAAACTCTGTCCAAAATCCAATTGTTACATTTGGCCCGAGTGATCTAGTAGGAACGATGGCAAGATTACGTCCTTTTCTCGGACAGCTCGGAACCACGCCATCCCGTCCATTACCTGATTCTCATAATGCTGGAGATTTCGGTCAATTTCTCATTGATGCCCCTCATGAATACGGTGTGACAAAAGAGGAATTAGAAGATCGCACAGACGGCCATATGGACATCAATCGTGTAAGGGAAGGAGCCGTATTAATTTGTCCTGTTAAAGTACCTGGTGGAGGCATTTATATCGGAGACATGCATGCTATGCAGGGGAATGGTGAGATAGCAGGTCATACAGCTGATGTTGCGGGTATTGTAAATCTTCAAGCGATTGTTATTAAGGATTTAAACATCGATGGACCTATTTTACTCCCGACCTTGGAAGATTTACCGCATTTAGCAAAACCATTTACTGCAAAAGAAAAAGAGGCAGCCATGCGCGTAGCAAACATGTATGGTGTTTCAAAACTGGAAGAGTCTTTACCCCTTTCATTTATTGGAACTGGTTCAGATCTTAATGAAGCAACAACTACAGGATTAAATCGAGCAGCGAAAACGTTAGGTATGTCAGTACCAGAAGTGATGAATCGAGCAACAATTACCGGTTCGATCGAAATTGGAAGGCATCCTGGAGTTGTAACGATTACATTATTGGTTCCAATTCATCTTTTGGACGAATTGAGTCTAACTGACCTGGTTCGAAACCACTATGAAGCTATGAGGTAATCCAAAACAACAGACAGCTATTTTTAAGGCTGTCTGTTCATTTTTATGAATGAAACGTAGTACGAATTGAGTATGCTAAATGTAACGCAATTGTTTCAAACTAGGAAAAATGGGGAATTTAAGTAAAATTAGGTTATTTACTTTCGTTTTAAAAATTTTCCAATAAAAGTAAATAATACAGTTAAAGCGAGGAATTCACCATGAAGATAAACTTTTCAGAACTTCACTATTCGTCGATCCATCGAATTTTTGGTCCAGATCATCAGACGATTACTCATCTTACCTTTCATTCAAAGAATGCAGAACGCTACTCGATGTTTTTTGCGATAAAAGGTGAGAATCACGATGGACATTTATACATAGAAGACGCCATTCAAAATGGAGCAGTCGCCGTCATAGCTGATCGAGAGGATCTCACTGAGAGTCTCTCACACCGTTATCCGGATTGCACAATTGTTCTTGTTGATGATGTTCGTAAAGCGATGGCTTCCTTTTCAAAACAGTATTACGATTCAGCAGATGAGAAGCTAAGAACGGTTGGCGTGACAGGAACTAATGGAAAAACAACAGTTGCTGCTTACGTACGATCCCTTTTAAGTTTGCTTAGATTACCTACAGGTTCCATTGGCACGACTGGAATTTGGTCATCAAAAAAGAGAATACCCTACAAAAAAAGTACGCCAACAACACCAGAATCACTTGATCTTCATCGCATTTTCAATGATCTTGTGGATGCAGGGGATAAAGGAGTAGCAATGGAAGTTTCCTCAATAGCTCTTGATCAAAAGCGAGTAGATGGAATTGATTTTGATGTAGCCATTCATACAAACATCTCCCCAGAACATTTAGAATACCACCATACATTTGACCATTATAAAGCTTGTAAGATGAAGCTCTTTGATCAAGCGAAAGCAGCTGTTGTAAATGTTGATGATGAAATGGGTTTGGAACTTAACCAAAGCTTAACCACCAGATTAGTAACCTATAGTTTAGATCAATATGCTGAAGCGGATCTCATTGCTACTGAAATTAGCTATCAAGTGAATGGAACTTCCTTTATCCTTGTGTCACATGGTGAATCGTATAATGTGTTCGTACCAGTTTTTGCAGATTATAATGTTGCTAATGTTCTCTCGGCTATTGGCACAGCTTTATTACTAGGGTATACCTTACCTGAGATCATTGACGTACTACCACGATTAGAAAGTCCTGAAGGTCGCTTTCAAGTTATAAGTGGACCGAATCGTGAGACGATTATCTTAGATTACGCGCATACACCCGTGGCTTTAACTCGCCTTGTTGATGAGGTGAGAAAAATGGAGCATCGCAAACTGATCGTCATGATTGCTGGTATTGGAATTAGAGATTTTGAAAAAATGCCTAAAATGGCTAAGGCGATTGAGGGCAGAGCGGATGAAGTAATCGTAACCGTAGACCATCCAGGTTACCATGAGCCATCCGTTATCGTGGATAAGGTAATGTCAGGTTTTTCTAATCCGAATGCTCCAAATATTCATCGAACCTATACAAGACGTGAAGGTGTCTTAAAGTCACTGCAGCTCGGCAGTGATCACGATATTATTCTCCTTACAAGCGGATGTATCAACGGCGCTCAAATAGTTAAAGGAAAAGAAATACCTCATTCTGATGAAGACTTAATCGAGATGCATTACCATCTTTCTTCTTAAACCTCCTCCTGGGGGTTTTTTAGTTATGAATTTAAGGTTGCCAACAGTTGAAAGCTGACGTACACTTTAACTTTCAATAGATCGTGAAAGGACGTAATGGTGTGACTTGGGAAATTCTTAATATTATTGGTACGATCGCATTTGCAGCGAGTGGCGCACTCGTTGCTTTGGAAGAGGAGTTCGATTTTCTTGGCGTTATCGTACTTGGTTTAGCAACTGCATTTGGCGGAGGGATTATCCGTAATTTATTAATAGGTGTACCCGTAGCTTCTATTTGGGAACAAGATGTACTGATTATGATAGCGATCGCTACAATTTTAGTCATTTTTGTTTTTCCGGCTAGCTGGATTAATTATTACTGGGAGAAGTGGGGAAGCTTCTTTGATGCAATTGGTCTATCCGCATTCGCGATTCAGGGCGCATTATTTGCTGAGGAGATGGGACATCCTTTTATTGCAGCGATGGTCGCTGCTGCTATGACTGGTACAGGCGGAGGGATTATTCGTGATCTATTAGCGAGAAGGAAACCCACTGTGCTACAAAAAGAAGTGTACGCCGTTTGGGCAATGATGGCAGGATTATTAATTGGTCTCGGTTATCCGAAAGAGTTGCCTCCGTTAATGCTCTTGTTTGGAACCATTGTTTTTCTTCGTATGCTTTCACTAAGATATGGATGGAAACTGCCATATAGGAGCATCCATAATGAAAAATCGTCAACATAGAAAAATTCTAAAAATGCAGCTTATCACTAAGCTGCATTTTATTTAGAGTAATTGTGTGGCTATCATATAAGAATAGATATTTTCTTCGAACCATAAGATAAAAGTTGGGTAGGAAAGAAGTAAGAGAAGAATGATGATAAATTTGATAATTATTAAAAAAATAGGCTGTGACAAGCGGAAATATGCTAAAATGCAAACGATAAGGAAGAAGCCCCTATGAAAGGGCTACATCGTGTAATAATGTAAACTACAGACTGAAATGTCATATTTACGGTTTTTATAACAATATGATTAATGGGAGGAAAGCTACCATGAGCGATAAAAATAACCAGAATAATAACTTGCCTTCGAGACTAAACGTACTTCTTGTACTCACATTTTTATTATTTATGATTCTTGTCTTTCGTCTAGCACTTATTCAATTATAGGTTAGACTGTTTGTGGATAGTCACAGTATTCAATGATTGTTCCTTCCGTATCTGCAGGGTTTAGATAAATTAATCTTCTGCCATGTTTGTTGATACGTAGCGTGTCTTGCATCACGCGGATGTTTTGTTGTTCTAATTCTTTAAGGGCTTCATCAAGATTTTCAACTCTGTATGCAATATGGTGAACCCCTTTTCCTTTTTGCTTCATAAATCGAGCGATAGGAGAAGTGGTATTGTTTGTAGGCATAAGTAATTCGATGCGGCTTCCGTTTAAATCAATAACTGCAATTTCACTTTCAACCCCTGTAGCTTCACTGCGATAGCGGTCGAATAATTCTCCTCCTAATACCTCTGTATAAAACTGGACACTCTCATCTAAGCGTCTAACTGCAATTCCCATATGATCTAATGTTTTTTTCATGGTGAAACTCCTTCATAATGTAATGGTGCCATTCTATCATAAAATAGTATTGGCATCTTAAAAGTTTTTTCCATTCTAGACACTTTCGAACTCTTTGGAAATTGTTGAGGCAGTGAATGATTGTGTGTAAAATGAAAATGAAATGAATTTAACGAAATAGGTGTTACTTATGAACTCAATGATTATTATCGGCTCCGGTATTCTTGGCGCATCAACTGCCTATCATTTGGCAAAATGGGGAGTGGATGTGACGATTATCGACCGTAACGAACCTGGACAGGCAACGGAAGCGGCAGCTGGAATCGTTTGCCCCTGGCTCTCTCAACGTCGTAATAAAGTATGGTATCAACTCGCAAAAGGCGGAGCGAAGTACTATCCAAGATTGATTGAACAATTAATGGAAGATGGAGAGACAGAAACAGGTTATAAGAAAGTAGGCGCAATTAGCCTTCATACAGATGAAATGAAATTAGATAAAATGATTGATCGAGCAAAAAAACGTAGGGAAGATGCCCCTGAAATCGGTGAGATCAAGAAATTATCAGCGGAAGAGACAAGAGAATTGTTTCCACACCTGGCAGATGAGTATCAATCTGTATTTGTTAGTGGAGCAGCTCGGGTAAATGGCGCTGCATTACGCCATGCGCTTCTTCGTGCTGCACAAATGCATGGCGCAAAAGTGAAATTTGGCGATGCGAAACTTCAATCGTCAGATGGTGAAGTAACAGGTGTTTTAGTTGAAGATGAAAGATTGGAAGCAGATAAAGTGATTGTGACAGCAGGAGCATGGGCGGCAGAACTATTATCACCGTTAGGATTAAACTTCGACGTATCTTCTCAGAAAGCGCAAATTGTTCATTTAGAAATGCCAGATGAAGATACAAGTAACTGGCCAGTTGTAATGCCACCAAATGACCAGTATTTATTAAGCTTTGACAATGGTCGAGTAGTTATTGGGGCAACTCATGAAAATGAGGCGGGAATGGACAGACGCGTCACAGCAGGAGGTCTTCAGGAGATTTTTAGTAAAGCACTCGAGGTTGCTCCAGGATTAACAAATAGTACATTCGTAGAAGCTAAAGTAGGCTTTCGTCCTTTCACTCCAGGTTTTTTACCGGTATTTGGCGAAATTCCTGCGAAGAAAAATTTACTTGCTGCAAATGGTTTGGGTGCCTCGGGTCTTACCGTTGGTCCGTATCTTGGACTTGAGCTGGCTAGACTTGCATTAGGGAAAGAAACCGAACTTAACCCAGTCGATTATGATATTCGCGTGGCGATTACAAAACGATCATGAAATTGAAAGTTTAAATGGTTTTAGTTAAGCTGTATGGGTAATAACCATGTATGCATTTTTAACAACAAAGGTTTTTCCTTGCAAAACGAATAATAATCAGATGAAGCACTGATTCCACTTATTAAGAAATAACGGAATCAGTGTTTTTTGTGTGGACTTTGAAAGGAAGTATTCGTTGATGGTCGTACATTTATATAATCCTTCTTTCTCTTCATGTCGTCGTTAATATTATTGAGGCTGTTTATAAGATGTTGACACACAAATCTAGTTAGACTATTATCTAATTAGATAATGATCTAACTATTTAGGGGGGAACTCATGCAATTAAACAGATTAGTCAATTTTCACAAAACACTTGGAGATCCAAATCGCATACGAATTCTTACGTTACTTGCAGCAGGTCCTCTTCATGGACAGGCGATTGCAGGCAAACTTGGATTAAAAGCACCGACCATCACGCATCATATGGCCAAATTACGAGACACTGGTATTGTGTATCAGCGCAAAGATAAAAACACGATTTATTACTACATTGATGAAAAGAAATTTCGTTCTTATTCTGAAGCTTTGCCTAGTATGCTTTATCAGTCTGATCACCATAAGGAGGACGATACTTTGAAAACACAAGCAGTGATAAATAATTTTATAACAGCAGATGGAACATTAAAGCAAATACCTTCGCAACGAAAAAAGAAAATTATTATTTTGAAACACTTGATCAGCGGGTTAGAACGAGGGAAAAAGTATCCTGAGAAAGAAATAAATGAGTATATTAAAAAGTTTCATCCTGATTATGCGACAATTCGAAGGGAGTTTATTATTAACCATTTGATGTATCGCGAGAATAACATCTATGAATTAAACCCAGAAGAAATGTGGGCAACAATTGACTAAAGTCAAATCGATACCGGTATATTGTTAGTTGATTTGAATTTGACGAAATAAATGAACATGAAAGTCCATTTCCTTCATACAATGTACTTGGGGTGAAAAATATGCCGAGAGTAAAATACACAAGTTCAGACGTTGATTTAATGGCTAGAATGATGAGAGCGGAAGCTGAAGGTGAAGGGAAACAAGGAATGTTGTATGTAGGCAATGTCATTGTAAACCGTGCACAAGCAGAATGTTTAGACTTTGTAGGTCTGAGAACAATTCCTCAAGTAATTTATCAAGTGCAGGGAGGGAATTATTCCTTTGAGGCCGTGCAGAAGGGTAATGTCTTTTATAACCGTGCACGGTCTGTCGAAAGACGATTAGCCAAGAAGAACTTGGATTATTGGAGAGAACATCCAGGAAAATATGCTCTTTGGTATTTCAATCCTTATGCACCTTGTCCTCCTACCTGGTATGGGCAACCTTTTGCAGGACAATATAAAAACCATTGTTATTATGAACCAGAAGCTGGTACATGCGCCAGTGTTTATAACTAAGTTTTTTTCATCATCTTTATATGAGAAAGCCTATCTGTGCCGGATAGGCTTTTTTATTTGAAGATGATCAAGTGTGTAACATTATTTGGAGATCATTTTGTACTATTAAGTAAGGAAAAACCCGAAAAGGAAATCAATGCTGAAAACCAGTCGAACTAGCGAAATGAGATAATGAAGGGAAAGAGGTAATACCCATGAGAGATATAGACCAATCAGCATGAGTTTATTAAGAATTAGAATGTTTGAAGGATAACGACGTGAAAATCGAGAAGAGATAAATTGACTAGAAAATGATCGCTGAAAGGAAGGATGTTCAAATGTCACCGATATTAAATGAAGTTGGAGCCGTCTTTATTCCAGTGAAAAACATTCATGCTGCAAAAGAATGGTATTGTGATTTACTTGGTCTTCAGGTAGAAGGAGAAATTATCGCAGGACATCTCTATATCGTTCCAATGAACGGAACAGGTCTCGTATTAGATAGTAAAATTTATTCAACGGAGACTATTTTTCAAACCCCTCCTTTTCATTTTGATACAAAAGACATCGAGGCTGCTTTTTCCTTTATGAAAGAAAGAGGAATTGAACTTGTAACAAATATTGAAAATGGCCACTGGTTTAATTTTAAGGACCCTGATGGAAATGTCTTAATGATTTGTGAGTGAACTTTTTATGAAGTTAGGTTAGTAGAAGCAAATAATGAGAAACGAGGATAACATCATGAGGTCATTAAGACTAATAGGTGCAATTCTCCTTTTGACAGCGTGTTCAAGTAATGGACCTAACGATGCTTCGAATGAGTTAGAGGATAAAGAAAAACAAGCAGAAAAAGCCTATATTGAAAATTTAAATGTTCCTTGGGAAATGGAACTATTTCAAGAAACATTCTATATAACAGAACGATCTGGTGCGATCGTAACCTATAAAAATAATCTTGAACGCCAGTCCCTTCAACTCTCTAAAGAAATTCACAATGAAGGCGAAGGTGGTCTCTTAGGACTGGCACTCTCAGAAGATTTTCCAGAATCGCAAACTGCTTTTCTCTATCACACTTATCTAGAAGATAGTCAAACCATGAATCGTGTCGTAAAAGTTGTGTTAAAAGAAGGGATATGGACAGAAACGGACGAACTTCTTTCTAATATCCCTGGTTCACAGTATCATAATGGTGGCAGACTGAAATTAGGACCTGATGGCATGCTTTATATTACAACTGGAGATGCTGGTAAACCAGATCTAGCTCAAAATAAGGAAAGTTTAGCAGGTAAAATCCTGCGAATGGATACAGAGGGAAATGTTCCAGAAGACAACCCGTTTTATGGGTCCTATGTGTACTCGTATGGACACCGAAATCCGCAGGGACTTGCTTGGAATGATGAAGGACAGCTTTTTAGCTCGGAGCATGGGCAGTCTGCACATGATGAAATCAATCAAATTGATCCAGGAAATAATTACGGTTGGCCAGTGATTGAAGGTGATGAAGTTGCGGATGGAATGACGCAGCCACTTTATCATTCTGGTAAAGACACATGGGCCCCGTCAGGAATGGTTTTCTGGAATAATCAATTGTATGTTGCTTGTTTACGAGGTGAGGCAATTCGGTCGTTTCAGCTTAAGGGGCAGGGGACAACAATTGTGAAAGATGAATTAGGACGAGTTCGATCCTTATTTTTAGATGAGGAGAATTTATATGCGATTACGAATAATAAAGATGGTCGAGGGGATCCAGTGAAAGAGGATGATCGGATGATAAAGGTGAAGGTGGAATAGAACTTAAAACTCTTTCTATGTTACAATAATTTTTATATGAATTCTTATTATAGCTGATAAAGCAGGTGAATGAGAACTTTGGTAAATATGAAAGATGTAGCAAGAGAAGCTGGGGTAGGACTAGGTACTGTTTCACGAGTACTTAATAATAATGGCCCTGTTAAAGAAACAACGCGACGAAAAGTAGAACGAGCGATTGAAGCATTGAATTATAAGCAAAATGAAGTAGCTAGGAATTTTAAAATGCAACAAAGTCAATCGATCGCTTTAATTGTACCTACAATCTGGCATCCGTTCTTTTCAAAATTTGCCTATCATGTTGAAAAGAAATTGTCTGATCTTGGGTATAAAATGATTCTATGCAATACACAAAATGAACGTACGAAAGAAATAAGCTATATTTCGATGCTCGAAAAAAATAAAATAGATGGGTTAATTGCGATTACTTATAGTGCTGAACTTGATCAATATATATCAAGTCATCTACCCATTGTGAGCATCGATCGCCACTTTACAAAGGATGTCGTGTTTGTCACGAGTGATAATAGAAATGGTGGAGAGCTTGCAGCTAAAGAACTAATAAATCGAGGTTGTAAACGTATTGCTTATTTAGGTAGTGTTTCAAACATTGAAAATGAATCGATGAAACGGCGACTTGGATTTGAAACAGAGTGCTTAAGCAAAAAAGTTGATCACTGTATTTATGAATTAAGAGAGCCTGTCATAGACATTGAAGCGGTTATCCAACGGTTTTTAAAACAAAACCCTGATGTGGATGGATTTTTTACCATGAATGATAAGTGGGCGAAATTATTGTTGCAATCCCTAAAAAATGTCGGAAGAAGAGTTCCTGAGGATGTTCAAGTGATTGGTTTTGATGGTGTTACTTCCAGTAAGGAAGATGAATTAACTTTTTCAACAATCATTCAACCTGTTTCTGAAATGGCTGAAAAAGCAGTAGAAGTGCTTATTAATCTAATCAAGGAACAGCCGGTTGAAAAGAAAAATGTTCTTCCAGTTACCTTTTTCGATGGAAATAGTACAAATAAAAAAAACACTTGACGCCCTTATGTGTAAACGATATCATTTAATTATTCAAAAGCGATTTCTAGAGTCGCTTTCATTTTTTAACCTAACTGGAAACGTTTCCAGTTAGCGGTTTATCAAGAATTTTCTTTTTAGGGCAAACTGGAAACGTTTCCGCTTTTGTGTGGATAATGACTATGCTATTGGAGGGGTAGGATCATGGCGAAGAATCCTAAAACAGTCGCTCATTCTGTATTACAAGCATTGGGTGGAAAAGAAAATATTTATCGCATCTCTCATTGTGCTACAAGATTAAGGGTCGAGCTGAATGATGATACATTGCTTAAGAAAGAATCACTGGATTCCATTGAAGGTGTGAGCGGATATTTTCATCAAAGTGGCCAACATCAAATCATTCTTGGTACTGGTTTTGTAAATAAAGTTTATGCTGAACTTGAAAAAGGTGGAGTTAGTGACAGGCAAGATGGCTCAAATGAACCTAAAAATTCAAACAATTCTAGGGTCCAACAATTAACGAAAACATTTGCAGATATTTTTATTCCTGTTATCCCAGTTCTCATTGCAACTGGTCTATTGATGGGACTTAGAGGATTGCTTGTAAACGGTTTCGGTATGGAACTTTCTTCAACCATTTTAGTGCTGTCTCAGGTACTAACAGATACAGCGTTTACATTCATTCCAGTGTTAATTACTTGGTCAGCTATGAAGAAATTCGGAGGTTCACCCGTCATTGGAGTCGCTCTCGGCTTAATGCTAGTAGCGCCACAGTTGCCGGATAAATGGGCTGTATCATTCGGGGAAACTGATCCGCTACTTCTGACAATATTAGGCATTGATATTCCGATAACAGGTATGCAAAGTTCCATTCTACCTGCTGTCTTTATGGGTTGGTTAGCTGCAAAAACAGAAAAAATAGCAAGAAAATACATTCCTGAGATGCTTGATCTTATTCTAACACCATTTGTTACACTACTATTTTCGTTAATCCTTGGTCTTGTTATCGTAGGCCCAGTGATTTTGGGGATAGAGAATTTACTTACTTCTGGCATCATGTATTTCTTTGAATTACCATTTGGTATCGGTGGATTTGTTTATGGAGGTGCCATTCAGCTTTTAGCGATAACAGGAATGCACCATACAATCGTTCCGATAACCGTTAAGATGGTTGCAGAAACGGGGTATGATTTAATCAATCCGATTGGTACTGCAGCTATTGCCGGTCAAGCTGGAGCAGCTCTTGCAGTTGTTATTCAGCAAAGAGATAAAATTAAGCGATCCAATATGTTAGGTTCTGTTATCCCTGCTTTCTTTGGCATCACTGAGCCCGTCATGTTCGCGATTAACTTACCTAAAGTAAAGCCATTTATTTACGGTTGTCTAGGGGGCGCAGTAGGTGGTGGGTTTGCTTCGATTTTGGGTATCGCTGCTGCAGGGACTGGATCGACGATGCTACCAGGGTTATTGTTATATATAGGCGATGGTTTCTTTCAATACATTCTCGTGATTCTAGTAGCATTGGCCACTTCGTTTCTCGTAACTTTTGTTGCTTATCGTGAAAAGCCATCTGCTGAACAACCTACATTAAATTATAAAATTAAACATGGATAATGTTCATTTTCTCAAGGTTTAACAGAAGGGAAGCTTTACATGATTGATTATATGGATTTTTCAAACCGTCAGAATCGCTTCGTTCATTTGTCTGATGTTTCGAGTGACTATTTAAGTACAATAGAAAAAATAGCAAAAGAAGATCCGTACTATCCGAGTTATCATTTGGCACCTCATCACGGCTTAATGAATGATCCCAATGGGTTAGCATTTTTTAAAGGAGAACATCACATCTTCTATCAATGGTTCCCATTAGGGCCAGTTCATGGGTTGAAGCACTGGTATCATGTTACAACGAAAGACTTTATTCATTTTAAAGATCACGGTATCGCTCTTTATCCAGATCAGTTATTCGATTCTCACGGATGTCACTCAGGCTCTGCTTTCGTTGAGGGGGATAAAATGCACCTCTTCTATACTGGAAATCATCTAACTGAGGAGAATGTAGCCATTCCTAGTCAAGTTTATGGATTCTTAAAGGATGATCAAACGATATCAAAGAAAAATGTGATGATAGAGGGAACGCCTTCCGAATTTAGCAATAATTTTAGAGATCCGATTGTTTTTAAACGAGACAAGAAATACTATATGCTTGTAGGTGGTGAAACAAGTAATCATAAAGGTGCAATCGCCCTTTATTCAGGAGACCTACCAAATGAAATGATGTATCATGGCATTCTCCAGACGAATTTTAGAGATGCGGGGTATATGTGGGAGTGTCCCAACTATTTCGAACAAGATAACCGTGGTGTACTAATCTTTTCTCCTCAAGGGGAGCTGAGTAAAAATAAGTATCAGTTTAACAATGTCTTTTCAGTGGTGTATTGTATTAGTGATGTATTAGATGTTGCTACTGGTAAACTGAATGCCAGCGAATATATCGAACTAGACAAAGGGTTTGATTTCTATGCTCCACAAACTTATGAGGATGAATGTGGAAGAAGGATTCTAATTGGCTGGTTAGGCAATTCAAAGAGCATCTATCCGACAGATCAAAATATGTGGGCTCACATGTTGACGTTGCCGAGAGAAGTGAAAATTGTGGGAAATCGTTTATTACAACAGCCTCTAGAAGAGCTAAGAGAACTGAGGGCAAAGGGACAAGGGCTGCAAACGAATCACCAATTAACTTCTCGTGCATTCGAAATGGTCATTGAAGTCGACCAAGAATTTGAAATTATTTTTAGAAATAAAGGTAATGAAAACGTAGTTTTCTCTTCCAATGGAGATGAGTATTGCCTTGATCGATCAAATATGACCCATGTTTATGCAGAAGAATTTGGTACAAAAAGATATGCATTAAGAAAACAAAAAGAGAAGCATCAAATTCGTCTTTTTATAGATGCTTCAAGCATTGAAATCTTTTGTGATCATGGGGAAACTGTATTCACGAGTCGTATGTTTATAGAGGGAATGAATGTCGTATGCTGCCACGGTGTTTCAGGTGTTTTGTATCCATTCAATCAAATTGTAAAAGGTAACAAACCAGATTTTATTATATGAAAAAAAGTGCTGGAACTTCCAGCACTTTTTTTGTTTCTATCGGTAGAACTTTGTGATTTAGTATGCTAAGGCAAACAAGCCTTTAATGTGTGAAAGGTAACGAACGTTACTGGCTTCTTTCATCACAGATGCAGGAAGCCCTTTAAGAGAGGTGGAGTTACCGCCGATTTGAGCAACTGCATCCTTACGACCAAGACTTGCTAATGTACCTGAGTTAACGGGTTCAAATTCTTTGTAGTCTTTATCATAAAGGTAAGCATACAAGTTATACCCAATGAGGTCACCCATCTGCCAAGCAATTTGAGCAGTAGGTGGTTGAGGACGCTCATCTCCTGGTTTGAAGTAAACCGCACTGTCTCCAGCTACGAACACATTCTCATGTGAAGTGGATTGAAGGTAATTGTTCACCGTTGCACGGCCGCGATTTACTTCAATTCCAGATTCGCCAACGAGTGGGTTACCTTGTACGCCACCTGTCCAAACGAATGTGTTTGTTTCGATCTTTTGACCGTCTTTTAGTTCAACGACGTTCCCTTCAACATTTGTAACAGGAAGGTTCGTTAGGAATTCAACGCCGCGCTTTTCAAGACTCGTCATGGCACGATTAATCAATTCGTCAGGAAGCATTGGAAGAATTTTAGGCATTGCTTCAACAAGCTTCAGTTTAATTTTAGCAGGATCTACGCCGTATTTACGAGCAAGCTTCGGTGTTTCATCCGCTAGTTCGCCAACGAGCTCAGTTCCTGTAAGGCCGCCTCCGCCAATCAGGATGGTAGCGTCCGCTTCGTCACCTGATGTTGCAAAGCTCTTAACGCGTTCTTCCACATGAGCGTGGATACGGTTTGCATCTTCAGCAGACTTCAAGACCATGCTGTTTTCTTCAAGCCCTGGAATGCCGAAGTAAGCTGTTTTACTACCAAGTGCAACAACTAATGCATCGTAAGATAGTGTAGAGCCATCAGACAGCTTCACTTCTTTGTTATCAACAGAAAATGAATCAACCGTTGCAACTTTAAGGTTAATGTCATTTCCTTTTAATAACTTGTCAAGTGGAAGTGCTGCAGCTTCAGTAGAGATGTTACCAGCAGCTAGACGATGCAGTTCAGTAATGATTTGGTGTGTTGGTGTTTTGTTGATTAATGTAACGGTTGCTTCTGATTCGTTTAAGTATTGACGTACGGATAAAGCAGAAAGAAGCCCACCATAACCTGCGCCCAAAATGACTATTTGTTTTGACATGATTGTTCCTCCATTTCTAGCAGATCAATATTATTTTTGGTTACTTTTTTCGCCTGAAACTTTAAGATAGGCATTTACAAATCTGAAAAGTTTTTGAGCTTGTGGATCTTTGAGCATTTTCAAAAGTCCGAAAAGGCCAATCACTTCAGAGCTTTTTTCTGCTTCATCTTTTGCTTCAATTGCATTAGCAGCAACGTCTTTAACAGAGTTTTTAACAGGATGAAGAATTTCAGACATGAATTCAACAGTATCATTTTTTAATACATCATCTGTTGCGAGTGCTTGTACGGTATCATATGATTTAGACATCATGTTGACAAGTTCTGTTACTTTAGGTAGTTCCTTTACGAGTACGCTTAATGACTCCTGAACTTTAGGATCTAAAAGCTGATCAAGCAGTTCGCGCTCGTCTTGAGTAGGAACACGTTTTTCGCCTGTTTCGGTTGTGATTGATTCTGACATAGTCACTTCTCCTTCTTTTAAGCAATTACGCTTGTTTGTTCTATCATAAGGCAAAACCATGTTAAGGTATTCAAAAGCCTGATTATATGTAAAAGGCACTAATCAAGCGACAGAAGAAAAATGGGACGTAACTCATTGTGTTTTTCTTTTAAAGTGTCCATCATCCAGTTATCTTTTATACCTACTCTAATAGGTTAAATTATCCTTGAATGAATTTCAATGCATAGCCTTTCACTTAACCGCTTACATCAATAATTTCGTTAAAATAATTGCTGTTGCTGGATTTTAGACGCTGAAAAATGGAGGGAAAAGTAAGAAATGGGAGTTGGTATTATGGAAGTACGGGAAATTAAAAAACAGTTATTACACTTTGAGGAAGAGTTGCTTTCACCTCAAGTGAGGAAAAATTCTTCTTCGTTAAATGTATTACTCGAGGATGATTTTTTTGAATTTGGCAGTTCAGGAACAATTTGGAGGAAAAAGGATGTGGTAGAAGGTGGGCTTTCGATCAGTGAAATGACATTGTCAGGCTTTGAGATTCATCCTTTAGCAGAAGACGTAATCCTAGCTACCTATCGCGTTCATAATAAAACTAAAAATCAACATACGCTACGAAGTTCCATATGGAGAAAAAATGAAGATCAATGGCAACTGTTCTTTCACCAGGGAACGTTAGCAAAACAGTGACGTAAAGCAGTGTAATGTTAATGAAACCTAATGAATAGGCATTTAATGAGTTGAAAAGTAGGGTTGAAAAAGAATTTAACGAGTTAAAACTGAACATAGGCGATTGAAATGAAGAAGCTTTAGAATATAGAAAGACATAGATTATTTGCCTCTTTTTATTACTAAAGAAACATAATTATATTATTGTAAACCAGGAGAGAAGTATGCTAAAAATTTATCTAACTCGTCATGGTGAAACAGAGTGGAATAAAGAAAATCGTTTGCAAGGGTGGAAAGATTCAGATTTAACTTTAAATGGCAAAGAAAATGCCCGTTTACTTGGAAAGCGTTTGAACGATGCTCCAATTGATAGTATATATACGAGTCCAAGTAAAAGAGCTGTTCATACAGCTAAGCTCATTCGTGGTACGAGGAATCTTTCAATTCAGGAGGAAACAAACCTACGAGAGATTTATTTTGGAAAGTGGGAAGGATGTACAAAAGAAAGCATTGAAGCGGAATTTAAGGAAGAATATGATCATTTTTGGAATGTACCGCATCTCTATAACCCTTTGAATCATCAAGGCGAAACTTTACAAGATTTGCAGGAATCGCGTGATTAGTGTCTTACATAGGATAACGGCTAAACATAGGAATGGTACAATTTTAATTGTGGCACATGCTGTCGTTATCAGAGTTCTTCTATCTTATGTTTTACCTTTGCCGTTGTCGGAATTATGGAAGCCCCCGTTCATTCATGGGACGAGCTTGTCGATTCTTGAATATGATCAGAAAAAGTTTGAAGTAAACAGACTTGGAGATACCTCGCATATGGAATAAGCTTTGGTGATTTTGCATGAATAAGAACGTTCAAAAAGCAAATCGTGATACAAAAAAGACAGATGAAAGTTAACTTTCATCTGTCTTTTATACTATGCCTGTTTGAATATACCAAAAGGCTTTCCGATAGGAAGAGTAACTTTGCCAAAATGAGTATTTAATACACTCGCTGCTGAACCATAAAAGCTCAAGATTGCAATGCAGAACTCGGCAATTGCAGCCAAGAAGTGCATGCCTTCAGGGAAAATTCCTAAAGTGGAGAATGTAAGTCCGAGAAATAAGAAATCAATAAAGACAAAAATAAAGAAAAGAACTTTATGTGTTTCCATCGCACCCACTGTCATAAAGACACTGAAGATCAAATAACCGATATAGGCAATGCCTAATTGTTTTGGATCAACAGCGGCCGCCGCTGCGTCGCCAAAGACACCGAATTGAATTAACCAGGATGTTCCGACACCTAGCCAAAATAGACCAAATGCTGCAAAAGCAGTTGTGCCAAATGTGTTATTGTGTTTAGCATCGAGGAAACTCGCAATAAGTTGAGCAATGCCTCCTAGAAAAATAGCCCATGGTAAGACAAAGGATACGCCGTCTGTCCAACCTAGTTTAGCTGATGATGCCACAAGCGTAACCATTGCAAGACCAAACAGACCAATAGCTGATGGATCTGCTGATACCATTTGCACGCGTTGCGTGTTTTGTGTTTGATTCATGATGAGACCTCCTAATAAACATACTTGACTAATTTAAGTGAAAATGCCCCCAGATGCAAGAGAGAATTTCCGAATCTGAAACGAAAAATCAAGGTAATAGAAACAAAAATGGTGTTATTATTTGTTTGGTATCGTTTACAAAATGGGTGATAAAAAACTTTTTTTTACGAGTGACGCATTTGAATGAACGAAAACATGATGAAAAATAAAGAAGGTAGGAAGAAACATTTCTTTTACTGAATTTTTTCATCTTTCTGTACTATAATGCTTTAAATCAATACTGTTTGGCAGTACAATAGATAAATAGTACGCTCCCTTCCAGTAGAAGGAACATAAGTTGTCATTATTATTTTAAAAGAGTAAGGAGTCCTGGCCATGATTACAGATTTAGAAATTGTTAAGAGTACAAATTTAAAAGCGAAGCCCGAAAAGGATCAAATCCCTTTCGGAAGAACGTTTACCGATCATATGTTTGTAATGGATTACGAAACTGATAAAGGGTGGTTTGAGCCACGCATCATTCCATATGAGCCGATCACATTAGATCCCGCTGCAATGATTTTTCATTATGGCCAAACCGTTTTTGAAGGATTAAAAGCATACCGTTCCGATGATCGAATTCTCTTATTTCGACCAGAAAAGAATTTGCAGCGTTTGAATCTTTCAAGCGATCGACTAAGTATTCCTCCAATTGATGAGGATCGTGTAATGGGTTACCTAAAAGAATTGATTCACCTTGAGCAAGATTGGGTACCATCGACACCAGGAACATCCCTTTACGTACGCCCGTATATTATCGCAACGGAGCCAAACTTATCTGTTGCGCCTTCCAATACTTACAAATTAATGATCATTCTCTCACCAGTCGGTTCTTATTTCTCTGGGGGATTAACACCAGTAAAAATTAGCGTCGAAGATAAATTCACGAGAGCTGTTAAAGGCGGGACAGGGATGGCGAAAACGGCCGGAAACTATTCTTCCGCTTATCAAGCACAGGCAAAAGCCTATAAAGACGGAAATGCAGACGTTCTTTGGCTAGATGGTGTTGAAAAGCGTTATATTGAAGAAGTCGGGAGCATGAATATCTTCTTTAAGATTAATGGAGAAGTGATTACGCCAGAACTAAACGGTAGCATTCTCCACGGCATTACAAGAATGTCCGTTATTGAATTGTTAAAGAAATGGGATATTAGAGTTACTGAAAGAAAGGTATCTATTGAAGAACTGTATGAGCTATCGCAAAAGGGCGAGCTTGAAGAAGCGTTTGGTACTGGAACGGCTGCCGTCATTTCACCAGTAGGAGAACTGAACTGGCAGGGTAAGAAAATGATTATTAATCATCATGAAATCGGAGAACTATCTCAGAAGTTGTATGACACCATCACAGGGATTCAAACAGGTAAGTTAGAAGATACACAAAATTGGACAGTATCTGTCAAATAGCAAACAAAAGGCTCTCTCATTCGTTTGAGAGAGCCTTTTGTTATGGGTTAAGAATAAGCTGTTTGGCGTTTTCTTGATAATCAGTCATCTTCGTTTCGTGGTAGCGTCCATTTACCCAATCATTTATTTGATTGTCGTACCATTTGCTCAATACGTATCCAGATTGACCAGGGGAGATAACATTGTAACTTGTTTGCATGTTACCTAAATCCGTGACGCCTCTCCATGGGGCTCCGTGATTAACCGTGCCGGTTGATGAATTCCATCCTGCAGCGCCGACCGTTACACGACTGCCACTCATAGCATTAACTTCTGGGTTGAATAATAGGTTTAAAGGCTTGATCGCACCTAGAGGATGTTCGAATGGTACAGAATGGAATGTCCCCCACGCCCATTTCTTTGGTGCATGCCCTTGTAAGGAAACAGCTCGATCAACCGCAGCTTGATAGGACTTCGTTACGACAGATTGAAATCCTCCAGACTTCTCCATCCATGGCCCTTCTTCTCCATCAGCAGCACGTCTAATAAGCTGGTCAATCACTTGACTCTCCCCATCAAAAAGGGGCATCATTTCTTTGTCAATCTTTCCATCAAATAGCACCTTTTCCATCTCAACTAACCATAGATGAAAGAGAAGGGGAGCGGCTTCATCTCTACCATCGAAATAGTTCCAGTCTTGAAGAAGTGAGAGAGCGTCTTTTTCAACTGAGGTCAAGTTTTCTCGATAAAGTTCCTTTGTTAATAGGGGAGTGAGCTCCTTTCCCTGTAAATTCACGAAATCATTTTGAAGGTTCATCATATCCTTGGCTTCAAGGTTATTTCCGTCAATTAGTACTTCTCGAATGCGATCCTGACGATAAGGTTGAGCCCACGTATGGGTGATGTGGTAGGGATAGTCATCTGTTGTAATTTTATTATTTGCGGTTGAAATGAAGCCTTCATCCGGATTGACGATTGTCGGAAGTTCTTCCCAGGGAATATAACCTTCCCATTCATAGTCATCGTTCCAACCAGGGACTGGCAGCATGCTATCGCCATTTTTACGAATTGGAATCAGTCCATTTGCTCGATAAGCAATTGTTCCGTCAGTCGAAGCAAAAACAAAATTTTGAGCGGGCGTGTGAAAAGAGGTTAACGCGTTCTTAAATTCTTCCCAGTTAGACGCTTGATCGATCTTAAGAACAGCTTCTAATTCGGTTGAAGGATCTAATGCAGTCCATCTAAGAGATAGGGCCATATCTGGTTGATCGTCATGGGCAAATTCAGAGAGAATGGGACCATGTCGGGTAATCACGACTTCATATGGAATCGGTTCACTGTCTTTTACGGGTATGCTCTCATCAAGAACTTCTGCTTTCTCCCAGTCATTGTTGTACTGAAATTCAGTAGGGTTATCAGGATTTCTTTTCTCAATATAGAGATCTTGAACATCAGGCCCTACATTTGTAACTCCCCAGGCGATTGAGTCGTTTCGTCCAACGATAATTCCAGGAACGCCTGCAAAAATAACGCCGCTCACTTGATAATCAGGAGAATTTAAATGGGTTTCGTACCAGATAGGAGGCGTACCAAGGCCAAGATGCGGATCATTGGCTAGAAGCGGCTTTCCTGAAGCCGTTTTTTCGCCTGATACAACCCAGTTATTGCTTCCGTTAAACGGATCAGGGATAACCGCTTTGGCAAAACTTTTTGAGATATCTAACTGACTTTCTTTTATTTCTTGAATAACAGTGGATCCTTCATCAGGATAACTAGGAAACAAATCCATTGCTTCTTTTTCTGAGAAGTTCTGAAGAAGGTAGTAGCGAAAAGCCTGACCTTCCCAATGTCCTCCTAAATCGAACGCCATGTACTTACCAATTGTAAGAGAATCAATGGGTGTCCATTTATTTGGTTCATAACCTGCAAATGTAAATTCAATTGGCAGTGAATTTTCTTCTTTTGCTTGAGACATATAAGCGTTAACACCATCTGCATACCATTCTAGTATTTGCTTGGCTTCTTTAGAATAGTCGGCATAGGAATCTTCTGCAGCCCTTCTTAAGCCTAGGGTACGAAAAAACTTATCTTGATCAATGGTTGACGTACCAATCACTTCACTTAGTGTTCCAGAAGCTTGACGCCGGCTGAGGTCCATCTGAAACATGCGATCTTGAGCTGTCACAAATCCTTGAGCTATAAATAAATCTTTTGTTGATGCGGCCTCAATATGAGGCGTGCCCGATCGATCTCGGTAAATGGAAACAGATTCTTCTAAACCTGGTAAAGTGATTTCCCCAGTTGTCTCTGGTGCAGTTCTCTGCACAAACCAAAAGCTGATAGCTAAAGCGAGAATCACGAGAAATAAGATACTTCCAATAAGGTAATACGGCCACTTTCTCTTCTGTAACTTTGGATTTTTTACAGGTGTGACAACCGTACTCATAACTTCCCCCATTTCGTTTTAACTATATATTACCATAATAATCTATTTTGATAACGCTTTCTTTACTGCTAAAAAGAGGTCTTGAACATACGTAGCTAGATTCGAATACGTCATGATTCGAGAAATCCGAATATTCCTTTTCAAAACATTACAACATACGAGCGCTTTTGTAGATTAGCGCGCTTTCCTGAGAGTCTCTGACTGTTTTTAAGAACCTTTGTCATCTAGCAGGAAAACCGATAGATCTTCATTGAATACCTTTATTAAATCAACGGGGAGGAATGATGAAGATGAATAATACAATGATGATTTCTAGGGTGGCTTCCATGTTAAATGTGTCTCGCCATACATTGAAATTATGGGAAGAGCAGTTTGCGCCATTTCTAACGATTCCACGTGATGAAAACAATGCCCGTACGTATACAATTGGTGATATTGAAGTCCTTCAATTAATTAAAAACATGAAAGAAAGTCATGCTGCCGATGAAGTCATTATCAATACATTAGAACGACAAGGAAAGGAAGCAGAAAAAACGCTGCCTAGCGAGCCTATTGAGCAGGTAGATATTCAGACTTCATTATCCAAAATTGTTTCTTTCGTTGAATCAGAAGAAGTAAAAAAACTTCTTAGTATGGATGAAACTGTAAAGCGTTTGGAAAAAGATATTGTTCATCAAGTACATGAAATTGTTCATGAAGAAATCGCTACTGCTTCAGATGCGCATGCTTCAATCAACCAAATGGAGCTGAATGCCATTGGTAAAAAAATCGATCATCTTGCTGAGGTTTCAGTTGACGAACGTGAATTCTATCAATTTGAAGTAACGAAGGAAAGACAAATTGCTGATGAACAGATGTCGGCTCGAGAAGAAAGGCTAATGGCCGTTGTGCAGGATCGTTTCCGGGATGAAAGCAGGTCACATGATCCGAAATGGGGCGTTACCAAAATTAAAAACATTTTCGGATTTGCTAAATAAAGAAATAGAATAGAGAGATATTCGAATGGGGGAAGATGAAATGGATCAAGCGAAAGTGATGTTTTCCATACTCAGTCTCCTCGTTGCTGCAACATTTGCGGCTCTCTATATTTATATTTTCTCACTTCATACGGAGGTAAATGATAGGAAGCTGGAGAGGAATGATGATCTCGTATCTGCCGCTTCTTTTCCAGCAGAATATCAGCATGTAGAAGATTTTATTGCTGATTTTCATGCCTTCTACAATCGAACAACGGGCTACGGGATGATTGATCGTCCATTGGATTTAAAAGCACAGGACCGTCAAGCAACTGCGGCCGTAGCCTATATTGACGTTTTTTTAGAAAACGGCGTAGCCCATGAAGATCTCAAGAAAGATTTATTGTCTATAAAGGAACTTTCTAGCTATCCACTTACGACAACTGAGGTTCGAGCACTTCATCGGTACTTTCATGATCTCGATAAAGCCCTGAACAATTATGATCATGAGGATACGTTTGGGGTCACCGAAACTTACGGGGATCAATAAAGTGAGGACATTCTATGGTTTCGCATAAACAAAAGCGATATCTATCAATAAGGAGATATCGCTTTTGTGACGTAAAGCGTACGTTTTTTTCTAATTAAGATGGGGGAGGCGATCGTGTGTTTAAGACAAAGACAAAATTCGTTTTGCTTGCTCTAGCTACGGTTGGCAGTCTTGCTATTACCATCTATATTCTTTTTTCGATTAATGAACGAGCTCTTTCCGCAAAGAGCGAATGGGTTGCACCAGTTTTAGCGGAAAGGCCAGTTTATACAAAAGAGGAAATAAACGAATTTGCATCAACAGTATCAGTAAATCCTGAAGATGAAAACGTGAACGCTTTCATTGCTTCGACACACGCCTTTTACAACCAAACGACTGGTTTTGGCGAAATCTCAAGTCTTAATCATAACGATCAAACCGAAAAAGCAATTGAAATTGTATCCACAGTTAATGGTTATCTGAGTGAGGAAAAAGGGGATCTGAAACAGGACTTACTCGATATTAAATTCATTTCCTTACATTATATTGAGCATGGGAAAAAAGAGGATGTCCAAAAACTTCATCGTTATTTCCATGACCTCGATATAGGGCTGAATGGGTATGGTGCTTATGATAAGGTGTGGGGCGTTACAGCTGTCTTAGGTAGAGGAGAATAACGAAAGCTAGATGACGAATAAGGATCATTGCTTCGTGGCAAGTTTTTTTTTTGTTTGTCCGCGAAAGTCACTTGAAGAAAAAACATTGAGGTTTCTTATCCGCTTTGACAAAATAAAAGGGCATAGAGTATAAATACAGAATGTTTGGTGTGGGAGCGAAAAAGAAATAGAGGAAGCAGGGCAAATAACTTATGTACAAACTAGTAATTGGAGATCGTGATTCGCAGGAGCTAATCGGATTGAAGTGGTTAATCTCAAAGTATTCATTTCCAATTTCTTCAATGAAAACGGTTAATCAGTTGACAGACGTGATGATGACATTAGAAAAAGAATTACCTGACATCCTTTTTATTGAATTAGACATGATCCCTCGAGAAAAGTGGGATCTTTTAAAAACGTTTATTGACCGTTACACAATAGCTGTGATTGCTGTAACAGCAGAACCAACGTTTGAAAGAGCGTCAGAAGCAATTGAAATTGGTGCAGTGGAGTTAATTGTGAAACCGTTAGCACCTTTGAAAATAAAAACTTCTCTACAGAAAGCCTTTCGGAACGTTACGCATTTCAATAGAAGAGAGAAGGGGGATGAGTTACAACAAATACATTGGTATAAATCCTTGTTTATAGACGATCAATTGACTTATCGCGCTCCTGTTTACTTAATGAAGACGGAAGAAAGAAGGTTTCTCAGTGAGTTACGCCAATTCATTGATCAGTTTAACTTTACTTCTAAACCACTTGTTTTCTCGACAACAGAACGAATTGTCATCGTTTTTGAACAACCGTTACCTGAACCTACTCATCAGGCGCAGCGGTTTTTACGTGAGTGGGAGCATATGAATGGGGAATCCATTGTCATTGCCGTTCATCAAGGGAAAACCGATCATTCTCTACATCAAATTTATATGAAACTACGAAAGGTAATGGAAGTCTCTTTTTTTACGGGTTATCAACAAGTTCTTTATTCCAATCAAGACGATGATTGGCATGATCTCGATCCTTTTCTAACGTTAACAGAGCAGCGGCAGTGGATTAATATGCTTGAGGAAAGTCGAATAGAAGAATTGAAAGAATGGATGTATGAACACTTTTACGGAATGGAATCTCCTTATCCGGAGCCAGGACTGTTGCGAACGCGGTTAACGAGTATCCTTGCTCAAATAAGAAGGTTTATGATTCGTAAAGGATTGACTGATAATTGGAGTGAAGCCTTGTATAAACAGGTATTTGAAACGATATTATACAGTCCCGTTCTCTATCGGATTGTTCAGGATTTGATTTTATTCCTTACACACCTCCTAAAGGAATCAGTCGACTTTCGTCCTGTTTCAAATAGAAATATCATTGAAGAAACCTTAACCTACATTGATGAGCATTATAGTGACCCAGCACTTAGCTTAAAAGAAGTAGCTGATTATGTCCTCCGTAACCCAGCTTACTTAAGTCACACATTAACCCAAAGGTACGGTCAATCGTTTCGAGAAATAGTACGTTCAACGCGCGTCTATAAAGCGAAAGAACTTCTCGAGGCTACAGAAGAATCGGTTCAGTCTATTGCAAGTCATGTGGGTTTCAAAAGCCCGAATTACTTTAGTCGGATTTTTAAAGAAGCTACTGGGAAAACCCCAGGAGAATATCGAAAAGAGGGGGGATAATAATGAAGAATGGGTGGGATACACTTTAGTATCCTCACCCATTCCATTTAATGCCTCTTAATTTTTGTTTACAGAAGCGTCGTATATCGAATCTACTGCGTTCTGTAAAGCGTTGTTAAATTCCTGTTCAGACTGGTTGGCGTTTAAATCAGCAGCAAGTGCTCTAGAGAAGCTAGCGATAAGACCGTCGTTTTCTTTTAACTTTTCGTTTGCTTCATCACGTGAATAGCCGCCTGATAGCGCAACAACTCGTAACACACGCGGGTGCTCAATTAACTGTTTATACGCATTCGCTCTTGTAGGAATCGATAATTTAAGCATGACGTTTTGATCTTCTGACAAATCATTAAGCTGTTTTAAAATTTCTTCAACTAAAATTTCTTCTGATTTCTCTTTGTCTTCACTGTGAATGTTTACTTCTGGTTCAATTATAGGCATTAGGTCAGCGGCAAGAATTCGCTTTGCGATATCAAACTGCTGTTCAACAACTGCCTTGATACTGCCTTCGTTTGGTTCATGAATGACAGAGCGCATTTTCGTACCGAAAATTTTTCGTTCACTTGCGCGACCAAGCGTTTCATCTAAATCATGAATGGGTTTCATTAGTTGAACGCCATTTTCTTTGTCGGCTAATCCTTTATCAACTTTTAGGAAAGGGACAATGCCCTTATCAGCGAGATAATCTGCTGTATACATTCCTTCAATTTCTCGATCCATCGTTTGTTCAAAAAGAATAGCACCAAGAATTTTCTCACCACTGAAAGCAGGTGAAGTAATGATTCTAGTTCGCATCTGATGAACCCGATCGAACATTTCGTCTTCGTTAGAGTAGGAATCTTCAGGAACACCGTATTCTGCAAGTGCCTTTGGTGTACTACCACCACTTTGATCGAGCGCTGCAATAAATCCTGTTCCGTTCTTGATTTTGTCGAATTGACTGTTGTTCATGTTTTTCCACTCCTTTTCATTGTAATCTTCATCACGCAACCATCTATACTCTTCCCATTATTCCATCAACACTAACACCAAATTTTCTTAAGGCTTATGCATTGACTGATCTAGAAGAAAATAGTTCATTGTAAGCAAGACTGTTACTTAGAGTCGTTATTTTCTTCAGAGATTTTTCACTGATAGACAATCGTTGCATCTAAAGGATTGAAGGAAAATAGTTTAATTCACTTTTCTAAAGAAATTACTATCACATTTTTGGGTTTTAACGAAATTGTCTTGTTAATTCTAAATTTTTTACTATTATTCGAAACACAGTGGTCTATATCGTTTCTGTGACAGATGCTACGCTATTATTAATGAATGATTCTGAAAGGATGATGAGGATGGCGGGTCCAAAAGCAAACAAAGTAGAGCAGTTTAGTGGCACAGCTCTTCACACGAAAGGATGGATACAGGAAGCTGCTTTAAGAATGCTCAGTAATAATTTGCATCCTGATGTCGCGGAGAATCCTGAGGAACTCGTTGTCTATGGAGGGATTGGAAAAGCCGCGCGAAATTGGGAGTGCTATGAAGCGATTGTTCGATCATTAAAGGAGCTTGAGAATGATGAAACACTTTTGATCCAATCGGGAAAGCCAGTAGCTGTTTTTCGGACTCACACTGATGCCCCAAAAGTACTGATTGCTAATTCAAATCTGGTGCCTGCATGGGCGAATTGGAATCATTTTCATGAACTCGATCGAAAAGGGTTGATGATGTATGGACAAATGACTGCAGGGAGCTGGATTTACATTGGCAGTCAAGGAATTGTCCAGGGGACATATGAGACGTTTGCTGAATGCGGGAAGCAGCATTTTAACGGCAGTTTAAGAAATACGATTACGTTAACTGCAGGTTTAGGTGGGATGGGCGGCGCGCAACCACTCGCCGTGACGCTTAACGGTGGGGTTTGCATCGCGATTGAAATGGATGAAAATCGAATCCAGCGTCGAATCGATACAAAGTATCTTGATACGTCAACTGCTAGTCTTGAGCATGCGATTGAGTTGGCAAAGAAAGCTCGTATCAGAGGAGAAGCACTTTCCATTGGTTTACTAGGTAATGCGGCAGAAATTTTACCTAAAATGATCGATCATCGATTTATCCCCGACATTTTAACGGATCAAACTTCTGCTCATGACCCTTTAAACGGCTATTATCCTATTAACTTAGATATAAAAGTTGCAGAGAAACTTCGAAAAGAAAATCCGGATCAGTATAGTAAATTAGCAAAACAAAGTATCGCCGTCCACGTACAGGCAATGCTTGAAATGCAAAAGCAAGGAGCCGTTACATTTGATTACGGAAATAACATTCGGCAAGTAGCGAAGGATGAAGGTGTTCAAGATGCTTTTGATTTTCCTGGATTTGTACCAGCATATATCCGACCACAGTTTTGCGAAGGAAAAGGCCCTTTTCGTTGGGTAGCTTTGTCGGGAGACCCAAAAGATATTTATAAAACAGATGAAGTGATTTTAAACGAGTTTAGTGACAACGAGCACTTGTGTCACTGGATTCGTATGGCGCGTGAGAAAATTCGTTTTCAAGGACTTCCTTCTCGCATTTGTTGGCTTGGATATGGGGAGCGAGCAAAGTTTGGGAAAATCATAAATAACATGGTCGCAAACGGGGAATTAAGTGCTCCAATTGTGATTGGACGTGATCACCTTGACTCTGGCTCCGTTGCTTCGCCGAATCGAGAGACGGAAGCCATGAAGGACGGAAGCGATGCAGTTGCTGACTGGCCCATTCTAAATGCCATGATTAATAGTGTGGGCGGGGCAAGTTGGGTTAGCGTTCACCATGGTGGCGGTGTTGGCATGGGCTACTCGCTACACGCAGGGATGGTTATTGTAGCTGACGGGACGAAAGAGGCGGAGCGTCGAATTGAACGTGTACTAACAACAGACCCTGGAATGGGTGTGGTTCGTCATGTAGACGCAGGCTATGATTTAGCGAAGAAAACGGCAGAAGAGAAAAGCATCCATGTCCCGATGTTACGAAAGAAATAGGAGGTAGAGCGAGATGACTACAAGACTATTAATCAAAAATGCTGCTCAGCTAATCACAATGTCGGGTTACTCGAACCGTCCAGCAATAAAAGAGGAAATGTCGCAAATAGGTGTCATTGAAAATGGCGCTGTCTATATAGAAGACGGGATCATTGTTGAAGTTGGAACATCAAAACGAATAGTAGAGAAATACAAAGAGATAATAGCGACAATGGAACAAATTGATGCTACAGGTAAAGTGGTAACTCCAGGTCTAATTGATCCCCATACACACCTTGTTCATGCTGGAACGAGAGAAAATGAATATGCCATGCGGTTACAAGGAAAGACATATATGGAGATTATGGAAGCTGGCGGGGGCATTCATGCTACAACCCGTGCGACACAAGAAGCTAGCTTTGAAGATTTGTTCGAACAGTCAAAAAAACGTCTAAACCAATTCTTATTGCACGGCGTAACGACAGTGGAGGCGAAAAGTGGATATGGTCTCACGTTAGAACATGAAATAAAACAATTAGAAGTTGCCAAACAACTACATGAATCCCATCCTGTAGATGTCATTTCCACGTTTATGGGTGCGCACGCCATTCCTTTAACAGAAAAAAGTAATCCCGAAGCGTTTGTATCGAGAGTGATTTCAGACATGATTCCAGAAGTGGCCAAACGAAAGCTCGCCACGTTTAATGACGTTTTTTGTGAACGGGGCGTTTTTACTCCTGATCAATCAAAACGCATACTAGAAGCTGGTAAAGAATACGGACTTATTCCTAAAATTCATGCGGATGAGATTGAACCTTATGCTGGAGCGGAGTTAGCAGCGGAGGTTGGTGCGATTTCAGCTGATCATCTTCTTAGAGCATCAGATCAGGGGATACAAGATATGGCCGATGCGGGTGTAATGGGCGTATTGCTTCCAGGAACGGCATTTTTCCTCATGGCTGATTTTGCTCAAAGCAGAAAGATGATTGATGCTGGAGTGGGTGTTGCGCTATCTACGGATGCAAATCCTGGTTCATCTCCTACACTCTCTCTTCCTTTTATTATGAATCTTGGCTGCTTGAAAATGGGGATGACGCCTGAAGAGGTAGTAACTGCGGCAACGATTAATGCCGCGCATGCGATTGGCTGTGCGGATATAACAGGAAGCCTTGAAGCTGGGAAAAAAGCAGATATCACCATCTTTGATGTACCTAATTATCTGACACTTTCCTATCAATATGGCATGAATCATGTTCATACCGTCATTAAAGGAGGCGTGACACTCGTCAAGGGAGGACAGCTCTTATGAGGGAATACCCATATCCAATGTTAAATCGTCCAACCATGATTTGGTCAAAGCAAACGGATCAAGTATCTGATCTTACCGTTAATGAATGGATTGAAACAATAGGTGAATCAATGCCAATTTGGGAAGACTTTGACGTTACTATACTTGGCGTTCCGTTATCAAAATCATCGATTAGTACATCGGCTGCAAGTGAGAATCCTGACGCTATGCGAAGAGCATGGCGTTCCTTTCGTACGTACAATCTTGATGAGGACGTTGACTTAGCTCGTTTAAAAGCAATCGATCTTGGTGATGTCAAACAACATGTAACGGATATACGGTCTACGCATGATCAAATTCAGCAGGCTATGGTGGCCATGAGAGAAAAGCATCCACACACCATCCCTTTAACGCTTGGAGGGGATCACTCCATTACGGCGATGTTAATTAAAGGCTGGAAGCAGGCACATCCGGATGAGACAATTGGAATTTTGCAATTGGACACCCATTTTGATTTGCGAGACTTAGCAAATTTGGGTCCCGCGAATGGTACGCCCATACGACAGGTAATCGAAAGCCACACGGTTAAAGGCAAGCATGTTTATAATATCGGACTGCACGGTTTTTTTAATAGTTTAGCGTTAAAAAAATACGCTGATGAACATGGCGTTCATTACACGACGATGAAAACAGTAAGAAAAAAGGGGATCCATCATGTTGTTCAGAATGCTTTAACTCAACTTGAAAATGCCGTTGATACGATCTACTTAACGGTTGATATGGACGTTCTTGATATTTCATTTAATCCAGCAGCACCAGCTTCAGCTCCAGGGGGTATGAGAACAGATGAGTTGTTTGAGGCTGTCCAGATAGCGGGAGAGCATCCGAAAGTAAAGGCAATGGACATCGTTTGTCTCGATCCTAGAAAAGATGTAGGTGAGATCGGGGTGAAAAGTGCCGTTCATACGATGCTCTCATTTTTAACGGGAGTGGTTAAACGAAAAGAACCATCTTGACCAGCGCCTTTGATAACGCTTACAATAGACAGAGATATTAGTAATGAGTTGAAATGCGGACAGGTGAGAGAAATGACACAAAAGATACAGATTGGTAAATTAGCGATGCTCATCGCATCATTAACTTCTGATGAGTTAGACTCATTTTCGCAACAACTGAAAGATGTGGATTACTGTCAGGGAAAGACTGGATCAATGAATATGCAGAAAGTCATCTCAGCTGTTGAAACATCTGCAAAACGGAATAAGATTATTTCAGAAGAGCTTTATCGAGAGACGCATGCCTTATATCATGCCATACTCGAGGCTTTAGAAGGAGTTATGCGTGGCCAGATCGGCGCCGGAGATATGATGCGAACCGTGGGCTTACGTTTTGCGATTGTTCGAGGTTCACCCTATGAGCATTTTGATGAAGGCGAATGGATTGCTGTCGCTTTTTATGGAACAATTGGCGCACCAGTAAAAGGGCTTGAACACGAAACGTTTGGGCTTGGCATTAACCATATAGGATAAAAGCTGCCTAAAGCGATTAGTGATAAGGAGGCGGCAATGGAACGGTATGTTCCATTGTCGCCTCTTTTTGTTGTTAGATAATTAATTTCATAGAGAGAAGGCGATAAGTATGGTTTCTTTAAATGGTTCTACCTTAACTTTAAAAGAAATGAAAAGGATCATTTATGAAGGAGAAGAAGTGACGATTGACCAACTCAGTATGAAGAATGTTATAAAAAGCAGGTTAGCAATAGAAAAAATTGTGGCAAGTGGTGAGACCGTCTATGGAATCAATACGGGTTTCGGTAAATTCAGCGACGTTCGGATTCAGGAAAAAGATGTCGATACACTTCAACTTCATCTTATCCGTTCACATGCCTGCGGGGTAGGAGAATATTTTCCTGAACAAGTAAGTAAAGCCATGGTCGTCTTACGACTGAATGCGTTACTAAAAGGTTATTCTGGTGTGCGCCCATGTGTTGTCGAACGTCTTTGCGATCTTGCAAACGAAGAAATCATTCCCGTTATTCCAAGTCAGGGTTCCCTTGGAGCTTCAGGGGATCTAGCGCCGCTATCTCATCTTGCGTTAGTTCTTATAGGTGAAGGAAAAGTTCACTATAATGGAAAAAATTTACCGACAAAGTGTGTGTATGATGAACTGGGAATTTCCCCTCTTACCTTAAAAGCAAAAGAAGGTCTTGCCCTTATTAATGGTACGCAAGCGATGACGGCGATGGGGGTGATAAATTTTATTGAAGCAGAGCGTTTAATGAATCAGTGTGATTGGATCGGCGCAATGACGCTTGAAGCGCTTGAAGGCGTTATAGATGCTTTTCATCCAGCGATACATGAAGCGCGAGGATACCCTGAGCAAATGGAAGTCGCTGAACGAATTAGGGTTCTTACAAATGATAGCAAACTCGTAACACATCAAGGAGAAAAGCGTGTTCAAGATGCCTATTCCCTTCGATGTATCCCCCAAGTTCATGGTGCTTCAAGACAAAGTCTAACTTATGTAAAAGAAAAGCTTGAGATTGAAATGAACGCTGCAACCGATAATCCTCTTATTTTAGAAAACGGTCAAACGGTCGTCTCTGGCGGGAATTTTCACGGTCAGCCCATTGCGATTGCAATGGACTTTCTCAAAATTGCTGTAGCGGAAATGGCCAATATTTCCGAACGGAGAGTGGAACGACTCGTTAATCCTCAGCTTAATGATTTGCCAGCCTTTTTAAGCCCAGAACCTGGTCTTCAGTCTGGTGCCATGATTATGCAGTATGTGGCGGCTTCACTCGTATCTGAGAACAAAACGCTTGCCCATCCGGCAAGTGTAGATAGCATTCCTTCATCAGGGAATCAAGAAGATCACGTTAGTATGGGAACAATTGGCGCTCGCCATGCTTATCAAATCATTCTCAATGCCCAGAAGGTGGTGGCGATTGAAATGATATGTGCGATGCAAGCATTAGAAATCAAAGGGATATCCTTAGCCTCGACTTTCACTCAAAAATTATATGAAGCAGGAAGAAAAATCGTCTCAACAATTGAGGAAGACCGCGTTTTTTCAGAGGACATTAGAGCTCTTTCACTGTGGTTACGTAAAGATCAATTTGAATGGAGCATTCATGGCCAATATGTACTTGAAAAATAAGGTGAAAAGGACAATCCTCATAAAATCAGGATTGTCCTTTTCGACTGTACGCTTAATCTTCGTAAAATTCGTGATCTGTTTCAAAAACCACATCTTGCTGGCATGATACACAATCGTTAAAGCAACGTGTAAAGTCTAAAGGAAATAAACGGCGACAAACGTTCGAGCAGTATCTAGAACAGCTAGGAGCAGTTGCACGACCGGCTGTGTCATTATCTCTACAGCCACAGCGTCGCTTATTACCACCTCTTGATTCTCCTTCAGTCCTGTTGCTCTTTTTAACATATGATCTTGGGTTACTTGCACTTCGACGGTTTCCCATTTTTCCACCTCCTATCTTTCAATACTTTATGCATCAGGTGTTGGACATGCTTATCCATTTACCTAAAAAACTTTTAAATGGTTTCTTTTTTTGAATGTTAATTAGAGAATATTGCGATTACTCTTGTTTTTGTTGAAATGTATGTAAAAATAGTTATAAATATCCTTTCTGTTTCGTGATATAGCAATTTGAGTGGAATAGATTGAGTTAAGGAGCTGTTGCAATGCCTTCAACAAAAACGTTAGTTGTTTCAATTACTTGCATGGTAGTCCTTATCCTTGGACTTACGTACTGGTTTATTTCAGATTTAGATTGGAGTTTAAAAGAAAAAACGCAAGAAGCTGAAGCCATAAGTGAAAAAAATGGTTCTTCTGTGGATCCAGAGCGCTACGTGGGTGATGGTGAAGAATCCATTACGTCTGATGGAATACCAAATGAAAATAAATTTCAGGATTATATGCATGGAATGACCCATCAAAAAGTCGTAGCGGAAGACAAATGGGGGATATATGAAATTTCTGAAGAGCGGATTGATAATATGCTCGAAGTGCTAGATAAAGTAAAAGGAACGGCAGAAGAGTATAAATACCAGGACTTTTATACGGAAGCTTTAACAGAATGGGACAAAGGAAACTTTAACAATGCCGTAGACGTTCATAACTATATTTGGAATTTAAATGGAGGAACAGTAGGGAAAGCGAAAAGATTAATGACAACCGAAGAAGAACAAGCTTATATTGATAAAACTTATGATAAGCGGTAAACCCGCTTATTTTTTTGTTTTAACGCATCGCATTTTGGTAAACTGAAGAGAGAATAATAGGAAGAAACGGAGGGTGACATTATGAACAACATTGATCAACCGCACGAAAATAAGTTAATTCATGAAAAATCGCCCTATTTGCTCCAGCACGCGCACAATCCAGTCGACTGGTATCCGTGGGGAGAAGAAGCCTTTGAGAAAGCAAAACGAGAGAACAAGCCAGTGCTTGTTTCGATTGGATATTCGACTTGTCATTGGTGTCATGTAATGGAAAGAGAAAGCTTTGAAGATGAGGAAACGGCAAGACTTCTAAACGACCGCTTTGTAGCGATTAAGGTCGATAGGGAAGAACGTCCGGATATTGATTCTATTTACATGAAGGTTTGTCAGGGATTAACCGGTCAGGGAGGATGGCCGCTGAACGTCTTTGTTACGCCTGATCAAAAACCTTTCTATGCGGGAACCTATTTTCCGAAAGAAAGCCGATACAATCTACCGGGATTTAAAGATGCGATCATGCAGCTTTATCAGCAATACAAGGACAATCCTGAACGCATTACAGGAATTGGCGATAAAATAACTGCGTCTCTGCAAGAACGAATGAATGCGGAAGGCGGGGAATTAACAGAGGAGCCACTTCATAAAGCTTTTGCACAAATGCAAAATTCTTTCGATACGATATTTGGTGGTTTTGGTCAGTCTCCGAAATTTCCATCCCCACATATGTTGATGTATTTGCTACGGTATTATCGTGAATATAATCAGGATCTCGCTTTAACGATGGTGACGAGAACGCTAGATGCTATGGCGAATGGCGGCATTTATGATCACGTAGGATTTGGCTTTGCTAGATATGCCGTTGATCAGGAGTGGCTAGTGCCTCATTTTGAAAAAATGCTGTATGATAACGCCATGTTGGCACTTGCCTATACAGAAGCATTTCAAGTCACTGGGTACGAACGCTACAAACGAGTTGCATGTGAGATACTCGAATACGTAAAACGTGACATGACAGGGAATGACGGCGGCTTTTATTCGGCTGAAGATGCTGATTCTGAAGGGGAAGAAGGCAAATTTTATGTGTGGACAAAAGAAGAAGTTCATACAATCTTAGGTGAGGAACTTGGCTCTTTGTACTCTGAAGTGTATGACATCACAACGAAAGGAAATTTCGAAGGGAAAAACATCCCTAACTTAATCAAAACGGATTTTTCAAAGGTTGCTCAATCATTCAACCTAACAGAAGAAGCTCTTCAAACTCAACTGGAGAATGCTAGAAAGAAACTGTATGTCGCTCGTGAGAAGCGTGTTCATCCGTATAAAGATGACAAGATTCTGACCAGCTGGAACATGTTGATGATTGCAGCATTTGCCAAAGCGGGAAGGTCGTTTCAACAAGTTGAATACACGCATTTAGCTGAAAAGTCGTATCGGTTTATTGAAGAAAACATGGTGATCGATGGACGTTTAATGGCTCGTTACCGCGATGGAGAAGTGAAATTCAAAGCGTATCATGACGATTATGCGTATGGACTATGGGCGTTAAATGAATTGTATGAAGCCACGTATGACCCCCACTATCTTGTTAAAGCGAAAAAGCTCTCTGATGATATGTTTGAATTGTTTTGGGATGAGACTAGTGGAGGATTCTACTTAAATGGCCATGATGCTGATCGATTGATCGCAAGACCGAAAGATGTTCACGACGGCGCTCTCCCATCTGGAAATAGCGTCGCTGTTCTTCAGTTGCTCCGCTTATCGAAGTTAACCGGCGAAATGAAATATGATGAGTGGGCGAATCGGATGTTTACCGCTTTTTCAGGTGATGTCTCATCGTATTCAAGTGGCCATGCTTATTTCTTAATGAGTAAGCTTTATGCACGATCTTCTTCTAAAGAAGTGGTTATCGTCGGTTCAAACCAAGATCGCAATAAAGAAAGATTGATACAGTTTCTCCAGCAAAACTTTTTACCTGAACTAACCGTAATGAGCGTCGAAGATCCGACGGAACTAACCGAAGCAGCACCATTTGCTGCTAACTTTGAGAAGACAAGCGAAACGACCATATACATTTGTGAGAATTTCAGCTGTTCACTTCCTGAGAGGGAAGTGGATAAAGTTATGATAGAATTAGAAAAATAACGAAAAAGCTACCGGGCTGAACCTGGTAGCTTTTTGGCGATAAAGAGGTGAGGTTATGCACGCGATCCGGGCAAAGCTTAAGGAGATAGAAGAAAAGAATAACATTACAATTTTATTTGCATGTGAAGCAGGGAGTCGCGCTTTCGGTTATGAGAGTGAGGCCAGTGATCGTGATATACGTTTTATTTACAAGCATGACCTGGCCTGGTATTTAACGGTATTTCCACAAAATGATGTTTTGGAAATGACCAGTGGAAAATTTGAGTTCCATGGATGGGATATAAAAAAGGCACTTTATTTAATAGGTAAATCGAATCCTTCCGTTTTGGAGTGGTTTATTTCACCGACTATTTATAAGGAAACAGAAGAAGTGAAAATGCTTAGGGAATTAAGTGCGGATTGTACTTCAGTAAAACCATTATTGTTTCATTATATTAAGATGGGAAAATCAAATTTAAAAGCACAGAAAGATCGATCTGATCAAAAAAGAGTGGTATATGCTTTGAAATCGATTCTTTTCGGAAGGGAACTTTTGGAAAATGAAAGCCTTCCTCGGTTGACGCTTCCTCAACTTCTTCAAGATTCATCGCTTCATGAATTTATAAGAATGGAGGGGAAATTGTTATTTAAAAGAGAAGCGCTTCGTGAGCCAGAGCACTTTATACGCCACCTAAAAAAAGAGTTAACTCGTTTAGAGAAGAAAGCGCAGCTCTTAGAAGAAAGACGTGTGATGGTTCGAATTAGAATTGATGAGGTATTTCGATTGATCGTTAGAAGGTAATGGAGATGGTCGCTTAATCAAAACAGTATCCATTCGAACGCGTATTCGCTACAATAGACATAGAATAATTTTTGAGGTGATCGGATGGAAACAAAAAAGAAACTGCCAGAGCTTCTGGAGATGTTTCAGCAGGAGGAAAAGTATCGGTCGAATATCGTGACCTGGAAAACGATTGAACCGAAAGAAGCGAAAGTAGCGCCTTTTCCACAAGGGCTTCAGCCAGAGCTTCAGAAAGCTCTTGAAGAAAGAGGCGTGGAACAATTATACACCCATCAGGCAACAGCATATGATGAGGCATCAAAAGGAAACAGCTTCGTAGCTGTTACACCGACCGCTTCAGGAAAAACCTTGTGCTATAATTTGCCTGTTTTAGATACGATATTGAAAGATCCTTCAAGTCGAGCTCTTTATTTGTTCCCAACAAAAGCCCTTGCGCAGGACCAAAAAAGTGAGATCAATGAATTAATTGATGAGATGGAAGTGGATTTAAAAGGGTACACGTACGATGGCGATACGTCTCCAACGATTAGACAAATTGTCCGTAAAGCAGGTCATATTGTCATGACTAATCCAGATATGCTCCATTCAGCCATTCTTCCACACCATACAAAGTGGGTCTCATTATTCGAAAATCTTAAAGTGATTGTAATTGATGAGCTTCATACGTATCGCGGTGTGTTTGGAAGTCACGTTGCAAACGTGATTCGACGGTTGAAACGAATTTGTCAGTTTTATGGAAGTAACCCGATTTTTATCTGCACATCAGCAACCATTGCGAATCCGAAAGAGCTAGCTGAAGAATTAACAGGAGAACAAATTACGTTGATTAACAACAACGGAGCACCCACCGGTCGGAAACATTTTGTTCTATATAACCCGCCCGTTGTCAATCAGGCGCTAAATATTAGGCGTTCCGCAACGCTTGAAGCAAGAAATTTAGCTGTTGAACTTTTGAAAAATAATATTCAGACCATTGTGTTTGCACGGAGTCGCGTTCGTGTTGAAATCCTTCTCACCTACTTGCAACAGTTGGAACAGCGAGAATTAGGTCCACGCTCTATTATGGGGTATCGTGGAGGTTATTTACCTAAACAACGACGAGAGATTGAAAGAGGTCTTCGTAATGGAGATATAAAAGGTGTTGTTAGTACCAATGCGCTCGAGCTCGGTGTTGACATTGGCCAACTTCAGGCCTGTGTCTTAACGGGATATCCAGGTACGATTGCAAGCACCTGGCAGCAAGCCGGTCGTGCTGGGCGACGACAGGATGAATCCGTTGTGTTTGTTGTGGCGAGCTCGAGTCCGCTTGATCAATATATGATCACTCATCCGGATTACTTTTTTGAACGAAACCCAGAAGAAGCTCGAGTAAACCCGAACAATTTAATTATTCTCGTTGATCATGTAAAATGTGCCGCCTATGAGCTCCCTTTCCAGCAAGGAGATACGTTTGGTGGAGAAAACATTGAAGATGTCTTAGAGTTTTTAACGGAGGAACAGCTCCTTCACCATCGATCTAATCGCTGGTTCTGGATGAATGATGCTTTTCCAGCTCATAACGTCAGCCTTCGCTCCGCGTCACAGGAGAACGTTGTGATTATTGATCAAACGACAGCTTCTAATGTAAAAGTGATCGGGGAAATGGACCGATTTAGTGCTATGACACTGCTTCATGAAGAAGCCATTTATCTTCATCAAGGAGTTCAGTATCAAGTAGAACTGCTTGACTATGATGAAAAAAAAGCGTGGGTTCGAGAAGTGGATGTCGATTACTATACGGATGCAAATCTTGCTGTGCAGCTGAAAGTGTTAGAGGAGGACAAGCATGAGCCGCTACCGCATACGACTGCCACTTATGGTGAAGTGATGGTCAACGCAATGGCAACGATCTTTAAGAAAATTAAATTTGAAACGCATGAAAATATTGGATCTGGTCCGATTCATCTTCCAGAAGAAGAGCTTCATACGAATGCATGCTGGTTTGATTTCCCAGAAAGTTTTGTCCAAACAATGGGAGAAAACCGTTTGGAGGAAGGACTACTCGGCTTAGGGAATGTTCTTCGAAACGTTGCGCCTCTCTTCGTCATGTGCGATGTGTCGGATCTTCATGTAACACCTCAAATCAAAGCGGTGCATTCGAATAAGCCGACAGTCTTTTTCTATGATCGTTATCCAGGGGGAATTGGATTATCCGAAAGAGTATACAAAGAACTCGGTTTTATTTTAAAGGAAGCAGAATCGATTGTCGTAAATTGTGAATGTGAGACCGGCTGCCCATCATGTGTTGGAGTATCAGGAGAAACGGGTGAAAATAGTAAGCAAACTGCGATCTATTTACTTGAATATTTAAGAGGTGAACATTCTCATGTCGATGAAAGCTAAATTAAATCGCATGAAAAAGCATATGAACCTAAGGGAAGCGGAGGACGTTGAAGCGAAAATGGAGCAGCCAGCTGCTGACGTTCCTCACCTTCAAAAATGGAAAGAGCTCCATGCAAGTCCTTATTTTCTAGACGGAGATTATGCACTTGTGAGAAAGAAGCACTATCCCACTAACTATCAACATGGTCGTTATGTGTTTCAAGAGCTTGAAAACGTAGTGGAACGCTGGAATCGGCATCATCGAGCTCATCCTCTTTCATCAAAGCATCTGACGCCAGCGGACTTGCTGTTTTTTGATACAGAAACAACCGGGCTTGGTGGAGGAGTTGGAAATACCATCTTTTTACTCGGTTACAGTCAGTATACAGAAAATGGAATATCGGTTAATCAATATTTTTTACCTGGCCCAGGTGCGGAAGTACCCATGTACAAAGCATTTCTTGAAGATGTTGAGGAATTGAAAAATCTTGTAACGTACAATGGAAAAGCCTTTGATTGGCCCCAGGTAAAAACGCGTCATACGTTAATTCGTGAACAGGTACCGAAATTACCTCAGTTTGGCCATTTTGATCTTTTACATGGAGCTAGACGTTTTTGGAAAAATGAAATGGAGTCTGTTAGACTCGCGAATGTAGAGGAACAGCAGTTAGGTTTTGAGCGTAAAGAAGACATTCCAGGCTATTTAGCTCCAATGCTCTATTTCGAATTCGTGAAAGATCCTGATCCAGAGCTTATTGAAGGTGTGTTGAAGCACAACGAGGAAGATATTTTGTCGTTGATTACGCTTTATATTCGAATGTCACATCTTCTGCTGGACATGGACGGGAAGGCGTTAACCGAGGGCGAGCAGTATCAATCTGCTCGTTGGTGGGAAGCGGTAGGCGAAGAAGATCACGCAGCGATACTTTATGAAAAAACAACTGGGCGGCATGAGAAAGAAGCGCAAAAAGCCCTTGCACGAATCTATAAAAAGCAAGGTCAGATTCATAAATCAATTGAAATCTGGCTTTCATTATCACAGGAAACAAATGATGAAGAATGTGATATTGAACTTGCGAAATATTACGAGCATAAAGTGAAAGACTATGAAAAAGCACTACATTATGCTTTATCCGGCTATCAAAAATGGAAAGAAAAGAAGAGGATATTAAAAGACAAGGAAGAGAATGAGCGATTGTTGTATATGAAAAGAATTGAACGACTTGAACAAAAAGAGGCGCGTTAATGATTGGAGGTTGTGATGCAGGATTTCTATGATGTACTTAAGAAAAAAGAACCATTCCATTCACTGAGCGATGAGGAGATTGAGAATTTAATGGCATCTGCCAAATTTTCTACTTATCAAAAAGGTGAATTCTTATATCATGAAGATGAAGATGCCAATACCCTTTACCTCCTCGTATCTGGTATTGCAAAAAACATCGTTCATAAAGCCAACGGTCAGCAGGCTACAATGCGATTTTATTACCCTGGTGACCTGGTAGGGTTAATGATTATGCTCACAGATGAATCGATGACTTTTTCAGTTCAGGCGAATGAAGACTGTCAAGTTATTCAAATTAAAAAAGAAGTCATGTTAAAGATCATGACGGAAAATCCTGCTTTTTCGCACAATGTTCTTGATACCATTGGGGAACGGATGCGCAGTCTTTATGACGAAATCAAGCAGGAACGTGATCGTGAATCGGATGGAGAAAATATCGCACTTTATCGAACAAGAGTTAGTTCCATTATGGATTCCAAAGTAACGATTCCTCCAACTTATACAGTACTGGAAACAGCCGATCTTTTTCGAACGAAGAATTATGATGGTGTCATTGTAAGTGAAGATCGAGAAAGTGTATTAGGAACGGTTACTCCTCTTGAAATTATCAATGCGCTGACGATGGGACAATTTCAAGATCCTATTCATAAATGGATGTATCAAAAACCAAATCTTGTTGAAGAAGATGCCTTTAGTTATGAAGCCCTTGCTTATTTGAAATTTCATAAGGTATCACTATTACCGGTAGTGAAGCGAGATCGAATCGTAGGGATGGTGTCAGCGAAATCTTTCCTCGGTATTCAAGAGTCAGCTTATCTTGATTTATCTTATCGTCTCTCAAGAGCAAAAGAGCTAAATGAAATTATGAACCTTTCTCCTCCTATTCATGAAGAGTTTCGTTCTTTTATTCAAGAATTACTTGATGCCAATACATTGGGATATGAAATATGTGAAATGATGTCCAATTATAACGATGAAATGCACCGCCGCATCATCTTACTTGCAGAAAAAGAAATGATAAGAGAGGGATATGGAAGAGCCCCAGTGAACTATTGTTTTATTGTAATGGGGAGTGAAGGAAGAAAAGAACAGGCTTTTAGTACGGATCAGGATAACGGTTTAATCATAGATGACTTTGAGCATCTTGACCACAAAGCGGAAATTGAAACGTTTTTTAAGGTGTTTGCAGAAAAAATCAATACAATGCTAACAGCGTGCGGTTTGCCAGAATGTGATGGAGGAATTATGGCCAAGAATGAGAAATGGAGGCGATCTCTTTCAAATTGGCAAACAGAAGTGAATCGATGGATTACAGAAACGGACGCTGAAGAAATTCGTAACTTTACGATCTTTATGGACTTTCGCCCGGTTTATGGCGATTTTGATTTGGCAAGAGTGCTCAGAAGTCGCATAACAGAACGAATTCGAAAAGCTCATACCTTACAAATGCTGTTAATGAAAGATACCATTAGATTTCGGGTTCCGCTTAATCCCCTAGGGAAATTGCAGCTTCGAGGGAAAGAGAAAACACTTGATCTAAAAAAGGCTGCGATCATGCAGATTGTTAACGGGATACGGATTTTTGCAATGAAGTACGGCGTAGAAGAAGTGAACACGATCAAACGTTTACACGAATTAAAGAAAAAAGAAGTGTTCCATCATCGTGACGTTATTAATATTGAAACTTCACTTCATTATTTGTATACCTTTCGAGTAAGGCAGAACCTATATCAATTAAATCAAGGAACGGAGATTTCCAATTTAGTTAGACCGATTGAATGGGAGAAAGAAGAAAGAAGGAAAATGAGGGAAGCGTTACTTGTTGCAAAGAGAATGCAACAAGTAAGTGAATTAAGCTTCCGTAGGAATCGGAGTATTTAAAAATGTCGTCCATAGGGTTTAAATTATTGCGTTACTATCTTTATGACCGCTTAAAGTGGCAAAAAAAAATAAAAACAGATAAAACATTACCAGTATATGAACGTTTGCATGATTCTTTATTATTATACCAGGAATCAAGTAGTCGCTTTTTTACTGTTTTTGATCTTGAAACAACAGGCTTTTATCCTGCGATTGGTGATGAAGTGATCTCAATTGGAGCAGTCAAAGTTGATCTAATTGAAGGGCGTATTCTTGATGAGTCATTTTATCGTATTGTCCGTCCTGTTCAAAAAGTGCCAAGATTTGTTCGACAACTAACTGGTTTGTCTATTGATGAGATTCGAGCGGGTTGGACGTTTATCGAGGCATTTGAAGAATTTCTAACTTTTAGTAAAGGGACAACGCTTGTGGCTCATCCTGTTAAATTTGATGTGTATTTTCTACAAAATTTAATTCAAAGATGGGGATTACCCGACTATTTGCCTCCTTACTTAGATTCTGAAGCACTTGCAAAGGAGTTATTTCCACGAAGCAACCCGCAGCTTGACTCGTTAATAAGGAAATTCAATATTGAACGCCATGAACGTCATCATGCATTGAACGATGCCAAAATGACCGCTGAGCTGCTTTTAAAAATGTTTCACAAATTGGACATGAATCATGGACATGATGAGGAAATAAGACAGCGAATCGCAAGGGATAATCTCGTATTTGGTAGGAAATAGCTTTATTTCTTTAGATTATTCCCCGGGTAAGCGCACAAAGTGCATTTTTTCGACGCTTTCTTTTAGAAAACTTGTCAAATCACCGTTTACAATTGTCGTCTCTTGTTGTAACTTTGAGTAGTATATTGAAGTTTCTGAGTTTTTTTAGAAATATTTCAGAATGAATGTAATGGAGAGATGGAAATTGAAGCAGGTCATTATGGTCTTATTTTTTATGGTAATTGCGTTAACAGTTGTAGTAATGAGTCAAATCAGTGATTCAGCTCAAATCTATAGTGACAATGAGGTCATTGTTAAAAAATAGGCTTGAAAATAAGGTGAGGATTAGGGAAATAAGGACAAATACACAGTACATGTACATCGGTGCGAACATAGGCTAGTAGGGAAATCACCAAACTATGAAGGGGGAACCTACACTATGTTTCAAAGACATCATCGAATGGGACCAAATGGAAATATGCCAAATCAGGTGAGTCCAGCCATGCAGGGACCGAATGCGAATATGATGAATCAAGTGAGTCCAGCTATGCAGGGTCCTAATGCAAATATGCCAAATCAAGTGAGCCCAGCTATGAAAGGCGGTATGCCTGGCCAAGTGAGTCCGGCGATGCAAGGCCCAGGAGGTCCATGTCCAACTAGTCCTGTTGTATATCCGACAAAATGTTGTGTGAAGAATCATTACTATAAGCACAATGTGGATCATATTCATCCTACGCATATAAAAAATGTTCATCATCATATGTATGAGCATAATCATAGCTATCCTTTAACTGAATCAGACGAAGTGTTAGCATCACATGTGAATAACTATCCACCACCGCGTCCAACTGGTGCTATGCCTGCTGGGTACGCACCGACAAGTCCATCGCAAGTAGCAGGAGCTATGCAAGGGCCAAATGGTATGAATGGTCAAGTAAGTCCAGCTCAAAAGAGAAGAAAATAATGAATGATTGAAACGAACTGGGCTTCCAGTTCGTTTTTACATAGGAGGTGCTGAAGTGGCAAACGTTTTGCTTGTTACAGGTTATAAAGCACACGAGCTTGGAATCTTTAATGATGATCACCCCGGTTTACCTATTATTAAAGCAGCTCTGCAAGGAAGAATGGTACAGTTAATTGAAGAAAAAGAGGTGGAATGGATTTTAATTAGTGGACAGACAGGGGTAGAACTGTGGGCTGGAGAAGTTGCTCTTGATTTAAGAGATCTTTATCCTGATCTTAAGCTTGCTGTATTGACGCCTTTCCTGGACCAGGAGAGCAAGTGGAAAGAACCGACTCAAGACTTTTATAACATGATATTGGCTGAGGCTGATTTTGTTGAGTCGATTACGAACCGTCCTTATGAAAATCCAGGACAGTTGAAAGCAAAGAATGAATTTTTAGTCCGCAAGAGCCACGCTATGCTCGTTTTATATGACGAAGAAACGCCAGGTTCTCCAGATTATTACTTAAAAGAGGCAAACAACAGACAAAGAACGGATGCTGCATACGAAATTTTTACCATCACGCCAATTGATCTCGATTTATTGGAACAGGATATACGTGAAAGTAATCCTGATTTCTACAAGCAATAAGGCGCTTTAAAGAGATTCCGATTGACAAGAGGGAGCTCTTTTGGAAGAATAAAATAAAGACAATAATTGCATACATACAGAGGTGATAAAATGGCCGAGCAACAACCGACTCAATTAACAGCTAAAGATATTCTTGAAAAAGATTTTAAAAGCGGGTTTCGCGGATATGATCAGGATGATGTTGATAAGTTTTTAGATGTTGTGATTAAAGATTATGAGCGTTTTGAGAATGATATTGAGCAGCTACGTCAAGAAAATACACGGTTAAGAAGAGAAATGGATCGGATGTCTGAACAACAAAAAAGACAGCAGACACGTTCACAAACGCAACCAGGCAATACGAACTACGACATTTTAAAGCGATTATCTAATCTAGAAAAACACGTGTTTGGAAGTAAGTTGTACGAATAAGCCGCCGAATGGTGGTTTATTTTTTATAGACTTGATAAATTTCACTCACCGTACTATAATAATTAAAGAATCAGAAACACATTTTATTAAGTTACCTTGCATGAATGCAGTTTATAAGATATAATAGCTTTTGCTGTCCTAATAATGATAACGTTCGGGTGATCGCTGTATGTTACACATAAGTAGCATATAGAGGAAAGTCCATGCTCGCACGATCTGAGACGATCGTAGTGTTCGTGCCTGATGAAACAATAAGTCAGGGTAGTCCAATTTTGGGCTAACGGCGGGGAAACGGCCTAAGTTCTTAACGGATACGGCCTGAATACTCTGAAAGTGCCACAGTGACGAAGTCTTGATGGAAACATCAAGAGTGGAACGAGGTAAACCCCACGAGCGAGAAACCCAAATTATGGTAGGGGAGCTTTCTCGAAGGAATTGAACGGAGAGAAAGCCAGGCGGTGAGGACGCGTCTGGAGATAGATGATTACCACTTGAGTACGAGGGGAGACCCGTTCGCAGTACGATAGAACAGAACATGGCTTACAGAACGTTATCATCTTTGATGAAAAGCCCTTATGGGGCTTTTTTGTACGTTAAGGCTATAAATCGTGTATGAATGGAAAACCTAAGAGGAATTCGGGTTAAGCAATAACTCATTGAATTGAAAATAGGACTAACATAACATATTCATTTTTTGTATGATTACTAAGACACCGACTATTTACATAGAAGAGCGAAAAGATTGGAGTGGAAAAGATGGCGAAATACGAATTAATTGCAACGGCCACCATGGGGCTCGAATCATTGGTTGCTCGTGAAGTAAAAGATCTAGGTTTTGAAAATGTACGCGTAGAAAATGGTAAGGTTACTTATGAGAGTGATGAAATTGGGATTTGTCGATCGAACTACTGGCTAAGAACAGCCGATCGTGTAAAATTAAAAGTTGGCGAATTTAAAGTGACGTCGTTTGACGAGCTTTTTGAAGCAACAAAGGCACTACCGTGGGGAGACTTGTTACCTGAGAATGCTGAATTTCCTGTTAGCGGACGATCGGTAAAATCAACGCTCTACAGTGTTCCAGACTGCCAGGCGATTGTGAAAAAAGCGATCGTTGAAAGTTTAAAAGAAAAGTACAATGTTTCCTGGTTTGAAGAAGATGGACCATTGTACAAAATAGAAGTTGCCATTCATAAAGATACAGCTATCCTTACAATTGATACTAGTGGGAAGGGGCTTCATCGTAGAGGCTACCGTTACCTTCATAGCGCTGCGCCTCTAAAAGAAACAATGGCTGCTGCTATGGTTATGCTAACAAATTGGAATGCTGATAAACCTTTCATGGATCCATTTTGCGGTTCCGGAACTCTTCCAATCGAAGCAGCGATGATTGGCCAAAATATCGCACCGGGATTTAATCGAGAATTTGCATCCGAAGATTGGGCATGGATTGGAAAGAAACGCTGGGAAGAGGCCATGAACGAAGCGGAAGATCTTGCAAAATATGATCAGCCTCTTCACATCTTTGGTAGTGATCTTGACCCCAAAATGGTTGATCTTTCAAAGAATAATGCTCTAGAAGCTGGATTCGGAGACATGATTCAATTCAAGCAAATGCAAGTAACGGACGTTAGCTCAAAATTTGAGTATGGAACCCTTATTGGTAATCCACCATATGGCGAGCGCCTCGGTGAACGTGAAGAAGTAGAAGAGATGTATCGAAAAATGGGGAAAGCGTTCCGTGAGCGACTTGATACCTGGTCAGTGTACATTCTAACTTCTCATCCTCGCTTCCAGGAAGTATACGGAAAGCGAGCGACGAAGAACCGTAAGCTATACAATGGTGATATTAAAACGCATTACTATCAGTTCTTTGGACCAAGACCGCCAAAAAATTGAGTTAACAAAAGCACCTCTCCTTTTATGGAGAGGTGCTTTTGTGTTTTTCTATAAATCATTTAATTAGACTTTTTCAACTACATACGCTCGCTTATCACGAAAATATTTCTCACCGTCGTCAGCAGAGTGTTCAAAAAAACCTTCAACTTCATGAACCACTTTAAATTCTCGCTCTGGGTCAGAAAAAAGTTGGGAAGCGTTACTTGCTAACAGGACAATATCGGTGGTCGATACAAAGCTATCGAGTTCTTTTGCTTTATAATGCTCACCTGGTTTTAACGTATTGATTCGATGTTGTCTCAAGTTAAATTCCCCTTTCCAAAAAATTGACTTACTTATGTGTTACCACGTGGCTTTCTTACTTAAACGAAATTAAATGGAAATGGTTTGAAGTGCATGAATCATTTGAAGGAGGGTTGGAACATAAAGTAGGAAGAGTTGGCCTATGAAGGGGTGGTTTCATGAAAAAAGCGATCTTGGGTGTGATTCTTTCAGTAGCTGTCATAATGTTCCTTACGAATCCAAGTGAGGATGATTACAGTAGATGGGTTGGAAAGCAGTTAAAGAAAGATCAAAATGCTCTGATTGAGTTAGGCGTGGATCTTGCCGTTGTTCCCTACGTAAGAGATCAAACATCACGAACAGAAGCCTATGTGTTTTCAATATATCGAACAAAATTATGGGATGATAAAGAAATAGTAGCGATTGGGATGTTTGGTTCCTTCTACATTAATCAGAAGAACATCGAAAAATTAAAAAAGAGAGAATGAAATGAAAACGTCTAGGAATAGACATGAATGCCTTTTCCTAGACGTATCATAGTAATCTTGTGGTAGGATAGAACAAGAGGGATTAAAAGGCTTCCATCTCTTCATGCGTGAAGTATTCAGGTTTCTTAGCACCTTGTGCATGAAGTTCTTTAAAGTAGGTTTGATACTCATTTAAAGAGAGCGATCCTTGTAAATAATTCACCTGGATGAAGTCTAGTAATTCGTCTGCGGTGGCTGGTTTTCTTCCTTTTACCTGATCGAATGTGTGTATCAGATTCTGTATAGACATCTGAATCCCTCCTTGAACTATTTTCTTACCAAAAGGATAACATGAGAATGTCCAGATCGATTATTTTAGAATTTTTTAACTTCCGACAAATCCTTACATAATGAAACGAGATGTGTCGAATTTACTGCAAAGCAACAGACTATTTAAAAAGGGGAAAATAATTATGACGACTGAACTGAAGCAAGTTGAAAAGCAATTTTTATCGTATGTTAAAAAAATGATGAGCTTTAATGAAGCCATTGGCGTCATGTATTGGGACCTTCGGACTGGCGCACCCAAAAAAGGTGCTGAGCAGCGTTCTGAAGTTATTGGCATGATGTCATCTGAGGTTTTTGAAATGTCGGTTTCCTCTGAAATGAAAGGATTCCTTGATCAACTTACAAAAGAAGACATACAAAAAGATTTAAGTGAGATCACGCTTAAAACGGTTGAAGAGTGTCGCAAAGATTATGAGCGTAATATTAAAATTCCAGCAGAAGAATATTCGGAGTACGTGATCTTAAGTTCAAAAGCAGAAACAATCTGGGAAGAAGCGAAAGAAAAAGCTGACTTTGAGTTGTTTCGACCTTATCTTGAAAAATTAGTGGCGTTCAATCAAAAGTTTGTCGAATATTGGGGTTATAATGAAAATAAGTATGATACGCTTCTTGATATGTATGAGCCGGGGGTAACGGTTAAGGCGATTGATCGCGTCTTTAACCAACTTAGAGAGCATATTGTTCCGCTTGTACAACAAGTGGTTCAAGCAAGTGATCAGCCTAAAACAGACTTTTTATTTGAACATTTTCCAGAAGATAAGCAGCAAGCATTTAGTATGGATATATTGAAAAAAATGGGTTATGATTTCGAGGCAGGTCGCCTTGATAAGACGGTGCATCCTTTTGCAACGGGGCTGAATCCTGGCGATGTTCGTGTCACAACAAAGTATGATGAAAAGGATTTCCGCACAGCAGTCTTTGGAACAATTCATGAAGGCGGACATGCTCTTTACGAACAAAATTTATCACCTAAATTAATTGGGACGCCTTTATGTACTGGTACGTCAATGGGGATTCATGAATCACAGTCTCTTTTCTGGGAAAACTTTGTTGGACGCCATGAGTCATTTTGGAAAGATAATTATGAAAAACTTAAAAGTTATTCAACAGGACAGTTTGATCATGTTTCTTTGGAGGACTATTACCGTGCCATAAACGTTGCTGGACCATCTCTCATTCGCATAGAAGCAGATGAAATGACGTATGCGCTTCATATTATGGTGCGTTATGAAATTGAAAAAGGGTTAATCAATGACGAAATAGAAGTGAAAGACTTGCCAACCATTTGGAATGAGAAGATGGAAGAGTATTTAGGAATTACGCCAGATAACGATGCAGTTGGTGTTCTTCAGGACGTACACTGGTCAGGTGGCTCATTTGGATACTTCCCTTCCTATGCCCTTGGGTACATTTATGCAGCACAATTGAAGAATGCTATGCTAAAAGACCTCCCTCAGTTTGATGAACTTTTAGAACAAGGGAATTTACTACCAATTAAAGAGTGGCTTACTGAAAACATTCATCAATATGGTAAACTTAAGGAGCCTATTGAAATTATTAAAGATATAACTGGAGAGGGCTTGAACGCTGAATATTTGATTCAATACCTTGAAGAGAAGTACTCTAGCGTTTACCGTTTACAAAGTAAATAATCCAAAAATCCTGCCAAAGGCAGGATTTTTTATTTTAGTCTGTAGATAACGTATCGTATTCATTTTCATTAATGCCTACAAATCCATTAAGAATAATCGCAGCAAATAGTGGTGTCCTTTCTTTCAAATCTTCAACTGAATAGAGTCCAGAGAAATACTGTACGATTAAACCATCGATCATCGCAACGAAGGCGCTAACACCTTCGCGATAATGAAGCGGCCAATATTCCTTATCGGGGTCGAGAGCAACAAAACGATCTCTAAGATAAAGAAGCATTTCATCAAATGCTTTTTTAAAATTTTCAGGATCGTGCCCTTGAGCCTGTTTCCCCATTTCTTCTGTCAGTTTAGGAAGATTTTCCTCGTTATAATCCATTGATCCATAAATGAAATTTTCTACAAATTCAGGGACAGTTTGCCCTTCGCATTCATCTGTAAATGTTTCATATTCACGTGTCAGTTGATATAAGTTTTGATTCATGTTGAACTTCCTTTCTTATGTGAATAAGAAATATATTCCCAATTTTCATATGGTAAAACATGAAATTTCTATTGAATTAAAAGAATGAATAATTGTATGATAAAGATGGAACATACTAAACGGTTAGTATGAAAGGGTGGTAAGGTGAAACAGTTTAAATCATTTTGGCCAGAAACAGTACCTTCTACGTTAACTTATCGAGATGGAGAAAGACCCCTTCACGAATATCTGTCCATTCAAGCAGAGCAAAAACCAAACGAAATCGCCGTTCATTACTATGGTTATCAATTAACATGGGAAAAATGGAATCAACACTCAAATCAATTAGCAAACTATATGGAACGAATTGGTGTCAAACAAGGTGATCAAATTGCCCTCTATATGCAAAATTGTCCGCAGTACCTTATCGCTCACTATGCTATTCAAAAGCTTGGGGCGGTTGTCGTTCCGTTAAACCCCATGTATAAAACTTCTGAACTTTCTTATTTAATTCAAGAAGCAAACATAAAAGGAATAATATGTGGTTTAGAACTTTTAACAATTTTAGAAGATGTTGAAGAAGCTCTTACCTTTATCGTAACAGTTTCTTATACGTCGCTTCTTTCCCCAGATCAGTCCAAAAACGTGCCATCTGAATTGGAATCCCCTATTAAATCTTCAAAATTTACAACTTTAGAGTCTCTCTATCATACAGAAGAAGTTTCATTTCAATCTGCCCCAGTCAAATTAAATGATGTGTGCTTAATGGTATTCACATCAGGAACAACCGGTAGACCTAAAGCAGCAATGCTCACTTATAAAAACGCTTTATTTAAAACGGCTGCTACGGTGAGCTGCAATCAAATTAAACAGGACGACAAATTGTTAGCGATCGCTCCATTGTGTCATATTGCTGGAATGGTAATGGGTGTTAATTTACCTGTTTATAGCGGTAATGAAACGGTGCTGCTCAGTCGGTTTAATGCAGAAACGGTCGTATCAGCAATTGAGAAGCATCGTATTTCAATGTGGTATAGTATTGCCCCGATGAATGGCGCAATCTTGCAAATGCCTGATCTCATCGAACGAGATTTATCTTCGCTTCGATTTAATCTAGCGACAAGTTTTGGTATGCAAGTCACTCAAAGTCTAGCTGAGCAATGGAGAGATGCAACGAATGGCTGCCTACTATACGAAGCGTCCTATGGCTTAAGTGAGACACACACATGCGATACATTTATGCCCATCGAAAATATTAAATACGAAAGCTGTGGTATTCCGATTCATGAAACGAAAATAAAAATTATTGATGTGAAAAGTGGGGAAGAAGTTGGTCCACTTGGCGAGGGAGAAATTATCATTAAAAGTCCAGGTGTTTTTAAGGGATATTACAATCGACCTGAAGAAACTGCTGCTACTCTCAAAAATGGATGGGTTTATACAGGAGATATCGGCTATCTTGATGAAGATGGATATTTATATTTTCGAGGTCGTGTGAAAGAGATGATTAAAAGTTCTGGTTTTAGCGTGTTTCCAGAGGATGTTGAAGCGTTAATGAATGAACATCCAGCTATTAAGCAAACAGCGGTTATTGGAATTCCTGATCAACAAAAAGGTGAAATCATTAAGGCAGTCGTTGTTTTACACTCTAATCATTCAACCGTATCACCAGAAACATTAATGGAATGGTCTAGAGATCATATGGCTGCTTATAAAGCACCCAAGATAATCGAAATTCGTGAGAGTCTACCTGCTACATCTTCAGGTAAAGTATTAAGAAGGTTATTAAAGAAATGAAAAGGAGTGGAATGATGGAATCGTATGTAGAAGATTTGAAGAATCGTAGACTTCGTGCGGAACGAATGGGTGGTCAACACAAGATTGATGCGCTTCATGCAGTAGGAAAAAAGACCGCTCGCGAACGAATTGCGCTCCTCGTTGATGAAGGATCTTTCCTTGAGTTTGGGAAATTGAACACCTCTGAAATTCCTGGACATGAAGAAAAGAGTTCAGGTGATGGCGTTATTTGTGGGGTGGGTCGTGTAAATGGACGTCCAGTCGTTGTTCAGGCGGGCGATAAAACGGTGTTTGCCGGTACCGAGGGTGCCGTTCATATTCGAAAAACGAAAGCTGCGCATGCTTATGCATTAAAAAGAGGGTTGCCTTTAGTTAATTTAAGTGAAGGAGGAGGGCTTCGAATGCCAGATGGAATGGGTTCTGACGGCATTAGTGATAAGCTTTTTCCTCAAGAAATGTTAATGCATCATCGTGAAGTTCCGATGGTAACGGCCATTCTTGGTGATAGCTTTGGAGGACCGACGTGGCTTGCAGTATCTTCTGATTTTGTTACCCAACTAAATGGAACGTGTATGGGAGTAGCTGGACCTAGAATGCTTGAAATGGCTACTGGTGAAAAAATAGGAGAAGAACAACTAGGTGGCGTTGAAGTGCATCATCACTATACTGGACAAATTGATCAATCAGCTGAGACCGAAGAAGAATGTATTGCTCAATTAAAGAAGTTCTTAAGCTTTCTTCCATCACATAGCGAAGAAGAACCGCCACTTTTTCTAAATGATGATTCTGTAGAAAGAAGGGTTGATCAGTTGCTATCTGTTGTTCCGGAAAAACGAAATCGCGCTTACAATATGAAAAAAGTGATCTCTACGATCGTTGACGATGGAAACTTTTTTGAGATAAAGCCAGAATTCGGACCTGCACTTCTAACTGTTTTAACAAGAATCGAAGGGAGATCTGTAGGGATTATTGCAAATCAACCGATGAAATATGCTGGCGCGGCAGGTGTTCAAGAATGCGAAAAGGCGACAGATTTTATTTGCATGTGCGATTCGTTTCATATTCCATTAATCTTTCTTCACGACATCCCCGGTTTTCGAGTAAGCTCTGAAGCAGAAAAAGGGAAAATCCCTACTAAGATTATGATGTGGAATCAAGCCCTTGCACAATCGACAGTTCCTAAAGTATCAGTGGTCATAAGGAAAAGCGTTGGAGCAGCTTACGGAAATATGTGTGGTCCAACGATGGGAGCCGATTTTGTCGTTGCCTGGCCAACTGCTGAAATCAATTTTACAGGGCCTGAAGTTGGAATCAATGTCGTCTATGGAAGAGAATTGATGCGATCTGAAAATCCAAAAGAGGATCGAGAGAAGCTCTTAGAAAAATGGAGTTTTGATAGTTCACCTTATAAAGCAGCGGCAAAACATTTAATAGATGATGTGATTGAGCCTGGAGAAACGAGACAGTTTCTTGCTAAAACGCTAGAGCTGGCATGTTATAAAAAAGGCTCTATCAGTGAAAGAAAACTAGCAAATTGGCCAACTGGATTTTAATTTTTATTAAAATGTATTGAATATTGAGAATAATAAATTTATACTGTTTGTAAGAACATACCAACCGGTTAGTTAGATATCGGTTAAAAGGAGCGAACAATAGATGAATTTTGATTATTCCGAGCGTTGCCGAACGTACCTTGAAAAATTAACGACATTTATGGATGAACATGTATACCCAAATGAAAAGGTGTATGAAGAACAGCTCTCAGAACAAGACAGTAGATGGTCAAGTATTCCTCCGATCATGGAAGAATTGAAAAAGAAAGCGAAAGAGGCTGGATTATGGAATCTTTTTCTTCCCGAAAGTGAATATGGGGCTGGATTAACAAATGCTGAATATGCTCCTCTTTGTGAAGTAATGGGACGATCCATGATTGGACCTGAAGTATTTAACTGTGCGGCCCCTGATACTGGAAATATGGAAGTATTAGTACGTTACGGTACAGACGAACAAAAGAAACAGTGGCTAGAACCCCTCCTTACTGGAGAAATCCGCTCCTGCTTCTCAATGACAGAACCGGATGTTGCTTCTTCTGATGCTACAAATATTCAAGCCCGCATTGAACGTGATGGGGATGAATACGTCATCAATGGAACGAAATGGTGGTCTTCTGGTGCAGGAGATCCAAGATGTAAAATCGCCATTGTCATGGGTAAGAATGATCCGAATGCATCAAAACACGAACAGCAGTCCATGATTCTCGTTCCACTTGATACGAAAGGCGTCACGATAAAGCGAGTGCTTCCTGTTTTTGGCTATGACCACGCTCCGCATGGACATGCGGAAATCGAGTACAAAGATGTTAGGGTGCCAGCTTCAAATATGCTTTGGGAAGAAGGAAAAGGCTTTGCGATAGCTCAAGGGAGACTTGGTCCAGGACGAATTCATCACTGCATGAGATTAATAGGAACAGCAGAACGAGCGCTTGAAGATTTATGTAAGCGTGTACAAAGTCGCGAAGCTTTTGGAAAGAAAATTTCTGAACAAGGTGTCGTTCGCGAGTGGATTGCCGATTCTCGTATTGAGATTGAACAGGCGAGACTACTTACACTAAAAGCAGCTTATATGATGGATACGGTAGGAAATAAAGAAGCCAAAGCAGAAATTGCGATGATTAAAGTAGTGGCGCCAAATATGGCTCTCCGCGTAATTGACCGAGCCATTCAAGCATTTGGAGGTGCTGGTGTAAGTGATGATTATACGTTAGCGGCTCACTGGGCAAACGCGAGAACGCTTCGGCTAGCTGACGGTCCTGACGAGGTACATCGCAGTGCAGTAGCGAGACAAGAATTGAAGAAATATCGCTAACATAAGGGGGATGAAATATGAACGTCATGGAATTATTTGACTTAACAGGAAAGACAGCCATTGTAACAGGGGGAGGAAGAGGCCTCGGGAAGCAAATTGCTGAAGGATTTGCAGAGGCAGGAGCAAACGTTGTGATTTGCTCAAGAAAACGAGAAGCTTGTGAAGCTGTTAGTGAGGAATTAAAAGCAGCTGGAGTCAAATCATTGGCGTTTGATTGTGATGTAACAAATCAAGAACAAGTTCAACATGTCGTTGATGAAACAATGAAGGAATTTGGTCGTATCGATATTCTCGTTAACAACAGCGGCGCTTCATGGGGGGCACCTGTAGTGGAAATGCCGCTTCAAGCCTGGCATAAAGTAATGGAGGTTAACGTCACCGGTACGTTCTTATTTGCCCAGGCTGTTGGGAAAGAAATGATCAAACAAAAAAGTGGGAAAATCATTAACATTGCTTCTGTAGCAGGTCTTGGTGGTGCTGACCCTCGCTATATGGATGCAATCGGTTATAACACGAGTAAAGGTGCAGTGATCACCTTTACGAAAGACCTTGCTGTTAAGTGGGGGAGCTACAATATTAATGTAAATGCAATTGCACCTGGCTTTTTCCCTACAAAAATGTCAAAAGGGTTAATTGAAGCGGGTGGTGAGAGGATGTTAGAAACAACGCCACTGAAACGCTTTGGAACAGACGATGATCTCAAAGGGGCAGCATTGTTTTTGGCATCAAATGCTTCGAATTATGTGACTGGTGATATTCTAATTGTCGATGGTGGACAGCATGCAATGTAATGAAGGAGGAGAATAATGATATGAATCGTGATCCAGTAATTGTCTCAAGTGTTCGAACACCAATTGGAAGACAGGGTGGAGCGTTTGCAACGATTCCAGCACATGAGCTTGGCGCAATCGCACTTAAAGAAGCAGTAGCACGTATCAAATTAGATCTTGAATCAATCGATGATGTGATCTTCGGAAATGTTATTGGCGGTGGGGGGAATATTGCAAGGCTAACAGCTTTGCAGGCCGGTCTTCCTCTTTCAATTCCTGGACTAACAATTGACCGTCAGTGTGGATCAGGATTGAATGCGATCAATCTTGCTGCACAAGCCATTAAATCTGGAGATGGGGATGTTTATGTCGTTGGGGGAGCAGAAAGCATGAGTCAGGCGCCTTATTTGATGGAAAAGCCTTCTAAACCATACAGTACGATGCCGCCCCGATTCATGAAGTCACGTCTTTCCCCTGATGAAATTGGCGATCCTCCGATGGGGATTACTGCAGAGAACTTAGCAGAAAAGTATGAGATTACGAGAGAAGAACAGGATGCCTTTGCACTAAGGAGTCAGGAGCGTATGGGCAAAGCGATGGCTGAAGGTTATTTTGAATCACAAATTGCACCTGTTCATGTCCCTGTTCGAAAAGGGGATCCGATTACTGTAACAAAGGATGAACATCCAAGACCTGAAACGACGATCGAACGTCTAGCTTCGTTACCTCCCGTATTTAAAAAAGGAGGAAGCGTTACAGCGGGGTCTAGCTCTGGCTTAAATGACGCAGCATCCGCTTTAATTGTGATGTCTCGCGAAAAAGCTGAAAGCCTTGGATTAAAACCCCTTGCGGTAGTGAGAGGATATTCGGTTAGCGGTGTTGATCCGAATATAATGGGAATCGGACCAGTTCCAGCTACACAAAAATTGATGAAACAAACAGGATTATCCCTTGACGAAATGGATTTGATTGAAATAAATGAGGCGTTTGCCGCACAGGTATTGGCTTGTGATCGTGAATTGAAAATGAATGAAAATGTTGTAAATGTTAACGGTGGCGCGATTGCACATGGCCATCCATTAGGTGCAACTGGAGCAATTCTCGCAACAAAAGCGATTTATGAGCTTGAACGTCGAGAAGGTAGATATGCGCTGATCACTGCTTGTATTGGTGGGGGGCAAGGAATTGCAACCGTTTTAGAGCGCGAATAAGGAGGGATGAAATGAGGCTTCAGGATAAGATTGCAATTGTAACTGGAGGCGGTGGAGGAATCGGTCGAGCAACCGCGCTTCGCTTTGCTGATGAAGGAGCAAAGGTAGTGGTCTCTGATATTCACGCTGAGTCTGGAGAAGAAACTGTCGAACAAGTTCGTAAAATGGGTGGCGATGCCATATTTGTGAAAACAGACACGGCAAATGAAGGAGAAATGAAAGCGCTTGTAGAAGAGTGTGAAAAGCACTATGGTGGCCTCGACATTCTTTTTAATAATGCTGGGGTTAGTAATGAAGAAGTGAAATTAGCTGATTTGACGGTAGATGAATGGGACCGTGTTGTATCGATTAACTTGAGAGGTGTATTTCTAGGGATGAAATTCAGCATTCCATTAATGGAAAAAAGAAATGGTGGGGCAATTGTTAATACTTCAAGCCTATTAGGGTTCAAAGGGAAAAAATACATGGCCCCTTATAATGCTTCTAAAGGTGGAGTGATTACGTTAACTAAAAATGCTGCACTTGAATACGGAAGTAAGAAAATTCGAGTGAATGCTGTGTGCCCTGGAGTAATTGATACAAACATCGTCACTCCCTGGAGGGAAGATGAACGTAAATGGCCCATTATATCAAAAGCCAACGCGCTTAAGCGAATCGGACAACCAGAGGAAATTGCAAACGCCGTGCTGTTCCTAGTCTCGGATGAAGCCTCTTACGTTACAGGGACAAGTCTTCTTGTTGACGGAGGCGGATTAACGTTTTAATTACTCGGAGGTGTAAGGATGAACGAGCAAAAAAGTTGGATCAAACATTACCCCAATTCCATTTCCAGTACGATTGATATCCCGAATGTATCACTCCAAGACATGTTATTGAAAACGGTTCAAGACTTTCCAGATCAGGTCGCACTCTCCTTTTATCATAAGAAAATAACTTATCGAGAACTTGGACATCTTTCGTCCCTTTTCGGATCAGCTCTTCAACATACTTGTGAAATGCAACCTAAGGATCGCGTTGCGCTTATGTTACCAAATTGTCCTCAATTTGCAATTAGCTATTATGGCGTGTTAAAAGCGGGAGGGACAGTTACCCAGATCAATCCGATGCTTGTAGAACGTGAACTTCAGTACATATTAGCCGATTCTGGGGCGGAAACGATTGTCATTTATGATGCTCTTTATCCAAGACTGAAAGCTATACAGAACGAAACCAATGTTAAAAACGTGGTTGTTGTTTCTCTTCAGCCTACGGAAGCAAACTTCGCACCGGATTTTACATTCGACCAGTTTATTCAAAGTACGACGGAGTCGCTTAAAGAAATTTCAATTGACCCTAAAGAAGAGATTGCTGTTCTTCAGTACACTGGTGGAACCACGGGTAGATCGAAAGGAGCGATGCTTACCCATCGTAATTTAATGGCGAATGTGGAACAATGTCTAGAATTTTTTAAAGACGAATTTACATTTGGTGAAGAAAAGTGTTTAACAGTGATTCCTTTGTTCCATGTATTTGGAATGACATCGTGCATGAATTTATCCATTCGAATTGGAGCAGAGAGTGTCATACTGCCGAAATTCGATGTAAATGAAGTATTAAAAACAATTGAAACAGAAAAACCAACAATGTTTCCAGGCGTTCCAACGATGTATGTTGCCTTAACAAATCACCCCGATGCTGAAAAATACAATTTGGGAAGCATTCGTACGTGTAATAGCGGAAGCGCACCGATGCCAGTAGGGTTAATGAAAGAATTCGAACGAAAAACAGGAGCGAAAATTCTTGAAGGATACGGGCTAAGTGAAGCCTCTCCAACCACTCATGTGAATCCTCCTTTTGGGGAACGTAAGCCTGGTAGTGTCGGGATTGGTTTTCCTTCAACAGAATATAGGATCGTAGATTTAGGTGATGGCAGTACTGAGGTACCTGTCGGTGAAACAGGTGAACTTGTAATAAGAGGGCCACAGGTGATGAAGGGATATTGGAACATGCCAGAAGAAACGGCAAATACGTTGCGTGAGGGCTGGTTATACACTGGAGATATAGCAAAAATGGATGCAGATGGCTATGTCTACATCATTGATCGGAAAAAAGATTTGATTATAGCTAGTGGCTATAACATTTATCCTCGTGATATTGAAGAAATCCTTTATGAACACCCAGGAATTATGGAGGCAGTGATTGTTGGTGTTCCTGATCCTTATCGCGGTGAGACGGTTAAGGCAGTTATCGTGAAGAAACCGGGAGCGACATTAACCGAGGAAGAGGTTATTTCTTATTGTCAAGATGAAATGGCCCCATATAAAGTACCTAAAATTGTAGAGTTTCGAGATGAGCTTCCTAAAACGAGTGTAGGAAAAATTTTAAGACGTTCCATTCGTGATGAAGCACGTCAGGTATAGGTTGGATGCTTTCAAGTAACCTCCTTATGATATAATCTTAATCAATGAAGATTGATAGATTGAGAGGGTACTAGCATGAAACACAAACTAACTGTTAAAAGTATTGAACTGTTTGAAAAAAATGGATTTAGTGAAACGTCGATTCAGGATATTGTGGATGCAATCGGTGTAACTAAAGGAACGTTTTATTATTATTTTAAGAGTAAAGAAGCATTGTTAATGGAGATCCATTCATCTTATATTGATGGCATGATTAAACAACAGAAAGAAATTTTAGAAGACGTGTCTAAAAGTTGTAAACAAAAACTCTACGATATGGTTTATATGCTCATCCATAACGTTGAATTAGAAGGACACAGTGCGCGAGTTTTCTTTCGAGAAATGAAGAATTTAAAAGAAGAAAATCTTGCTGAAATTCTTCCTAAGCGTGATCAAATCCGCTATTACTTTCAGGACCTTTTGAAACAGGGTGTTGAAACTGGTGAATTCAGAAAAGATCTCAATATTGATATCGTAACGTTTGCCATACTAGGTATTACAAATTGGACCTATCAGTGGTATAAGCCGAATGGCCTTGTATCAGATAAAGAAGTAGCGAGTATTTTTGTTGATATGGTTCTAAATGGGATTGAGGAGAGCGTATAGGCTTTCCTCTCTTAACCGAAAATGAAAGCGGTTGCGATGAAAACATTCTAACCGGTTAGTTACTTTGAGGAGGACTTAAAATGAAAATTGAAGAAATCAAAACGATTACGGTACTAGGAGCCGGATCTATGGGGCACCAAATCGGAATGCTTTGTGCGCTTGGTGGATACGAAACAATGATTCAAGATATCAATGAATCAGCTCTAAAAGATGCAGGAGAGAAGCTTGAAGGAATAATGTCAAAGTGGGTTAAGAAAGGTAAAATCACCGAAGATCAAAAAACAGAAGCATTTGGAAGACTTCAATTCTCAACGAATCTTGAAGAAGCAGCAGTAAGAGCAGACTTCATTATTGAAGCCATTGTTGAAAAATTAGATGTGAAGCGTGAAGTGTTCGAAAAGCTCGATCAATTGGCAGATCCAAATACCATACTAGCGACGAATAGTTCTACAATTGTAAACTCCTTAATTGCATCCGCAACGAATCGTAAAGAAAAAGTGGTCAACATGCACTTCTTCTTCCCGCCATTAGTTATGGACTGTGTGGAGGTAGTTATGAGTGAAGAAACTTCTGAAGAAACCGCCCAGCTTACGATGGCAGTTTGCGAACGCATTAATCGGACTGGAGTACTGCTGAAGAAAGAAATTTCAGGCTTCGTTGCGAATCGAATTCTAGGTGCATTGCAGAAAGAAGCGATGTATTTGTACGAAGAAGGAATTGCGAATTTCCAAGATATCGACTTAATTTGTCGCAAAGCTCTAAATCACCCGATTGGGCCATTTGAATTAATGGATTTATCTGGAATAGATGTTGGGTATTACGTAATGCAACAACGTTATAACGAAACGGGAAATCCTGAAGACAAGCCATCGAAAGCCATCGAGGATAAAGTAAAAGCTGGAACATTGGGAAGGAAAACAGGAAAAGGCTGGTATGACTACACAAAAGAAGGAGTGAAAAATTAATGAAAATGGTAACGTATGAAATTCATGAAAAGACGGCTATCGTTACGGTCAATAATCCCCCTTTAAATGTGATGAGCAAACAAGTATCAACTGAACTTTTTGAGGTTTTTACTGAGCTAGAATCGAATCAAGATGCTGTTGCAGTCATTTTAACAGGTGCTGGAAATAAAGCCTTCATGGCCGGGGCGGATATTAAAGAGTTTCCAGATTGGATTGGACAGACTGGCTTTAAAAATATCGTAATGGAAACTCACCAGGTATTAAATTATTTAGATGATTTTCCAAAACCAACAATTGCTGTGCTTAATGGACTAACATTCGGTGGTGGTTGTGAACTTGCAATGACGTGTGATATGCGAATTGCAGAAGAACATGCTCAGCTTGGACTTCCTGAAATTAAGTTAGGTCTTTTCCCAGGTGGTGGAGGAACGCAGCGTCTTCCTAGACTTATTGGAGAAGCGAAAGCAAAAGAAATGATGTTCACTGGTGAACCAATTTCAGCAGAAGAGGCAGATCGTTACGGTCTTGTAAACCACGTGGTACCATCCGGACAAGGCATGGCTTATGCTCAGGGACTCGCTTCAAAAATAACTGGTCAATCGCTGCAGGCTTTATCCCGAATCAAAAAAGCAGTGAACAATGGTGCGCACCTTCCAATTGCATCTGCCGTTGAACTTGAAGCAGAATTGTTTGAAGAAGTTTTTCAAACAGAAGATATTAAAGAAGGCGTACAAGCATTTATGGAAAAAAGAAAGCCTGCCTTTACTCACAGGTAATAGAAAAGAGGAAGTTAAATGAGTGTCCATACTAATGTTAGAGTAAGATTTTGTGAGACGGATGCGCTCGGCCATGTGAACAATACTAGTTATTTTATTTATCTGGAAGAAGCGCGCGTTCAGTTTTTCGATTATTTGGGTAAGCGAACTGGCACAGACGATTGGCCGTTCATTCTCGTTTCTACGAAATGTGATTTTTTGAAACAGGCCTATTTTAATCAGTCTCTACAGGTTGAGACAACCGTGAAGCGGATAGGGTCAAAAAGTTTCACCCTTATGCATTATATAAAAGATACGGAAAGTAATGCGGTCGTAGCTGAAGGAGAGGCAACAGTCGTTTATTTTGATTTCAAGAAACAAGCGAGTGAAGTGATCCCAGATGATTTACGCTTAAAGCTGGAGGAATCTTATCAGCTCCTCTAACTATTTTTTGAGATTAATGACTGAATATTATGTAATCAGGAGTGTGGCAAATGGCTTATTCACACGATACCATCCCTGTCCGAGACGGAGAGGAGCTAGACACAAAGAAACTTGAAGATTTTATCAAGAAAAACATTAATGATTTGAGTGATGAGCCTTTATTCGTTGAACAATTCGGCACTGGGCACTCCAATTTAACGTATCAGCTGTCAATTGGCGATTGGGAAGCGGTGCTTCGTAGACCACCACTTGGACCAGTGGCGCCGAAAGCTCACGACATGCAGCGAGAGTTTACAATATTAAAAGAATTAAATCCTATTTTTCCACTAGCACCAAAACCTTATCTCTACAATGAAACTTTACTTGATGCCCCATTCTTTCTTATGGAGAGAAGAAGAGGCATTGTACTTGATACATCATTTCCTGAAGGCGTTCAGCCAACTGAGGATCTCTGTCGAAGCATTTCCGAAACGATGGTAGATACGTTAGTTGACCTGCACAGTATTGATTATAAAAAGACGAATTTAGCGGATGTTACGCATCCAGATGGGTTTATGGAACGGCAAGTACACGGCTGGATCAAACGGTACAATCGATCAAAAACAGACGAGCTTCCAGGTATTGATGAGCTTACAAACTGGATGGTATCAAATATACCTCAATCTCAAAGTCCTACCGTTATTCATTATGATTATAAATTAAACAATGCGATGTTCGCTCATGACTACAGTGAAATCGTTGGATTATTTGATTGGGAAATGACGACGGTAGGAGACCCGCTTGCAGACTTAGGAGCAGCCATGGGTTACTGGCTACAACAGGACGACCCGGAGATTTTGAAAGCTGGTATGGGGAAAGCTCCAGTAACTGTCATGCCAGGTTTTATGTCAAGGGATGAGTTTATCCATTCATATGCGAAAAAATCGGGACGGGACGTCTCGCAAATGAATTTTTACTTAACCTTTGCCTATTTTAAGCTCGCTGTCATATGTCAGCAAATCTATTATCGATGGAAAATGGGTCAAACACAAGACGAACGTTTCCGTCATCTTAATCAGTTTGTCGCAAGTTTAATTGCCCATGCGCGTGATAATGCCAGAGTAAAGCGTTAGGAGTTTATATGGGAAAAATACACGTGGTTTTGAAAAAGGAAGATATTGATCAGGCAAAAATAAGTGAAGAAAAAATTGCTGTAGTCTTTGATGTGCTCCTAGCAACTTCAACAATTACGGCAGCACTTGAATTTGGAGCAGAGCAGGTTATTCCAGTGCTCAATCAGGATGAGGCGATGCAAATAGCGAAAGCCTTACCTGAAGGAAGTTATTTGCTTTCTGGAGAATATGAAGGTCGAACGATTGAAGGATTCCTTGACCCCAACCCATTACAATTAAAAAAATCGGTCAAAGGAAAAACGCTCATTTTATCTACAACGAATGGAACCGTAGCGATTAAGCGAACAAGTGAAGCAAAAAGAGTCTATGTTGCTTCATTACTAAATGGTCAAGCTGTTGCAAAGAAGCTTAATGATCACCACCTGAGCGAAACGATCGTGATTGTTTGTTCAGGTTCCTCTGGAGAATTCGCTTTGGAAGATTTCTATGGAGCTGGGTATCTCATTGATCAAATGCTTTCTTCTGAACCTAACTGGGAGTTAACGGATTCATCACGCGCAGCTCTTTCTTTCTATTCAGGTAGCGTCAATAGTGGAGAGGAAGTTTTGCTTTCATCCCGTGTTGGCCAAATGATTAAAAAGTATGGTTTTGAAGAAGAAGTCATCTTTGTTGCTTCAGAAGGAATTTTTTCGATTGTTCCTTTCGTGAAAGGTCAAAAAACAGTGGTACGAGAGGAGGTTCATCATGACACAAACAAGATCTGATCAATTAGGAGCCGAATTCTTGTATCGTCATGCTAGTGCTGAAGATATTTTTACACCAGAAGATTTTACAGATGAGCACAAGATGATCGCCAAAACAGCTCATCAGTTTGTGATGAAGGAAGTTGAGGCCCATAGAGAAACAATTGAAAATCAAGATTTTGATCAAGTTGTTACGTTATTAAAAAAAGCTGGAAAACTTGGTCTTCTCGGACACAGTATTCCAGAAAAGTACGGTGGTCTTGGGCTCGACAAGATATCAAAAGGGATTGTAGGAGAAGTTGTAGGAAGGACGAGTGGGTACGGGGTTGCCCAATCGAATCATACATGTATTGCAACACTTCCAATCACGCACTTTGGAACACATGAACAAAAGGAAAAATACCTACCTAAACTTGCTTCAGGTGACTATCTTGGCGCTTATTGTTTAACGGAGCCAAATGCAGGATCTGATGCTCTTGCATCTCAAACAACAGCTGTATTAAATAGTGAACGTACTCATTATATTTTGAATGGAACGAAGTTGTATATCACCAATGCGGTGTTTTCTGATACGTTCATCATTTATGCCAAAGTTGATGGAAAGCATTTTTCAGCGTTTATTGTAGAAAAAGATTTTCCAGGTTTATCTCTAGGACCAGAAGAAAAAAAGATGGGGATTAAAGGGTCTTCCACACGATCTGTTATTTTAGAAGATTGTCAGGTTCCAATTGATCAACTTTTAGGTGAGGTAGGAAAAGGGCACGTCATCGCCCTAAATGTACTAAATCTGGGTCGTTATAATCTAGGCTCAGCTTGTACTGGAGGAGCAAAGCACGCCTTAAGTTTAGCGTTACAACACACGCATGAACGCAAACAATTCGGCCAAACCATTGCAAGTTTTACGGCTACTCAAGAAAAGGTAGCTGTTATGATGGCGCGAATTTACGCTTCAGAATCACTCCAATATCGCACAGCTTCTCTTCTAGAAGAAGCGATGAAAGATCTGTATGACGAAGAAGACCATCGAATTGTTGGGAAGAAAATGATGGAATATGCAGTCGAATGTGCGATTTGTAAAGTGTTTGGTTCTGAAACACTCGATCAGGTTGTGGATGAGTCACTTCAGTTACATGGCGGAGCAGGCTTTATTCAAGAATATCCGATTGAACAAATGTACCGTGATTCACGAATTAATCGCATTTTTGAAGGAACGAATGAAGTGAATCGCTTATTGATTCCAGGGAATTTACTTAAAAAGGCGATGAAGGGTGAAATTCCTCTAGAAGAACTAGTTGAAAAAGCGAAAAGAGAGTTATCTTCGAAGGAACACGATTCGTTATCAGAAAAAGATGCGATTAAAAGCATGCGCAATGTGCTTTTAGTTTGTACAGGCCTGGTGTATGAAAAGCACGGGAAGGATATCATGAATCATCAAGAAACTGTGATGAAACTTGCCAATATAGCCATTATGCTATACGCAGCTGAATCCTCCGTATTTCGTGCCATAAAGGGAGGACTGAAGGAAAATGATGTCAAAACGCTATTAGCACAAACATTTCTCGAGGAATCGCTTTTACAAGTGGAAGCATCAGCTCGAAAGTTAATCATGAGTGTCCTTCCTGCTCATGAAAAACGGGAAGTGATGGATCTGATTATAGGTGAACTATCAAGTTATGATTTTGGAAATTCACTTGAACGAAATCGAGAAATTGCAAAGCATAGCTACAATAATTTGAAGTATGAAGTGTAGGAAGCGGTGAGAAAAATGGGTAGATTTTCAGGAAAAACAGCAGTCATAACCGGTGGGGGAAGTGGAATCGGTGCTATGACAGCTAAACGAATAGCATCAGAAGGAGGAACTGTAATTCTTGTTGGTCGGACTGAAGCAAAGTTATTGCAAACAAAAGATGACCTTAAAGGATTAGAAGGGAATGTGCATACTTTTGTTGCTGACGTAACGAGTCAAAATCAAATCGATCAATTGTCCTCTTTTATTAAAGAAAACACAGGAACAGTGCATGTCTTAATTAATAATGCTGGAGGATCACAAGGATCGCCGATTCTTGAGATGACAGAAGAAAACTGGGATCATGCACAAAATGCAAACTTAAAAAGTGTTTTTCTCGTTTCAAAAACACTCGGGAAAATGATGTTAGAAAGTGCCAAAGAAGAAGAGCAAATGGACTTCTCGATTGTAAATGTTGCTTCTCTCTCTGGTCATAAAGCAGGGGCGCAAATTCCTCACTATAGTGCAGCCAAAGCAGCAGTGATCAATTTTACAAGAGCACTTGCAGTTGAATTATCACCGTATGTTCGAGTGAATTCAGTCTCACCAGGGTTTGTCGAGACACCATTAACAGAAGATGGTTTAAAGAATGAAAGATTTGAAGCTTCTATTAAACGAAATACGGCATTAAAACGAGTGGGACAAGCTGAGGAAATCGCAAATGTGATTTCGTTTGCAGCTTCATCTGAGGCAAGCTATATGACTGGTTCAGATTTATTAGTCGACGGCGGATGGCTTATCGTATAAAAAAAGGAGAGTGTTGAAAAATGGAAACAACAGTGAAATCAGAACATTTAAAAGTCAATGTACATGGTGCAGTGCTTCACTTGACACTTAATCGTCCTGACGCGCTTAACGCGTTTAGTCCCGAAATGATTTTAGGACTAACAAAAGCTATTCAAGACGCTAAGGAGAACGATGAAATCCGTGTAGTCATGCTATCAGGAGCCGGTCGATCCTTTAGTGCCGGTGGAGATGTTAAAACAATGGGGGATACGACCTCAACTGAAGTATATGAACACATCGGTAAATTAAATGAGCTGGTCCTTGCCATGAGAGATCTAGAGAAACCTATTATTTCTGTTATTCATGGTTTTGCAGCTGGTGCAGGCTTTAACTTGGCGCTCGCTAGTGACATTATTCTAGCAGCAGAAGACAGTAACTTCGTATTAAGTTTTTCTCAAGTAGGATTGATTTCAGATGGTGGAGGTCTTTCGTTCCTTCCTCGCTTAATCGGTCCATACAAAGCAAAGGAGCTATTTTTCTCAGCTCAACCAATTTCAGCAAAAGAAGCGAAAGAATTAAATATCGTAAACCAAACTTATCCACTATCTAACCTCGAGGAAGAAGCAATGGCATATGCTGAGAAGCTTTCAAAAGGTCCAGGTAAAGCATATGGTTTCATTAAAAAGATTGCAGATGCTTCGCTAACCTCTTCTTTGCCTGAAGTACTCGAACAAGAGCGGATTACACAGGCATTAATGGTTACGACAGAAGACCACAAAGAGGGAGCAACTGCATTTAAAGAAAAACGTGCACCACAATTTAAAGGTAAATAAACTTCATGATCTGGATTGAAATTTTCAATCCAGATTCTTTTCTACATCTTGAATCCCCTTCATAAGTCCGCCGTCCCCTTAGCCTGGATCTTATTAAATAGAGGAGGAATATGATGGAGCTCCTTTTCCAGCAGATTTTTAACGGACTTACAATTGGAAGCGTTTACACACTTGTTGCCCTTGGCTTAACACTTGTTTTTGGTATCTTACATGTACCCAACTTCGCACATGGTGCTTTTTATATGGTTGGGGCCTATATTACGCTGATGATGATGGTCGGGTTTGGTTTTCATTATTGGATCGCGATTATTGCTTCGATCGCAGTGGTCGCCCTACTTGGGATTGTTACTCAGCAGCTTATATTCAAAAAGCTAGAAGGAGCAGATGGCATGAGAATGATGGTTGCAGCCATTGGGATCCTTTTGTTTCTAGAAGCATTTGGTCAGTTTATGTGGGGAACTGAATATTACAGAATGGACACTCCATATGGATCGGTCGTAAATTTATTCGGATTAACGGTAACGCTACAACGTCTCTTAATTATTGTAGCTGCAGTAATTCTTATGTTAGCGCTTCATTTTTTCTTAACGAAAACCATGATCGGCGCAGCAATCGTTGCGATGGCTCAAAATCGAGAAGGAGCTTTTCTTGTAGGGATTAATGCAAACCAGGTCGCTTGGCTCACATTTGCGATCGCAGGCGGTTTAGCGGCGGCAGCAGCATCGTTAGCTTCGCCAATTAATCTTGTTTTTCCTACTATGGGAAATCTCGTCATCATGAAAGCATTTGTTATTATCATCATTGGTGGGATGGGAAGTATACCAGGAGCAATTCTCGGTGGGTATTTACTTGGACTAACTGAGAGTATTGGAGCGACGTACATATCTTCTGATTATAAAGACGTTATTGCGTTTCTCTTACTCGTGGTTATTCTGACAGCGAAGCCAACCGGGTTATTTACAAAGGGGGTTCAGTAATGCTGAATGTCTTATCGAAGCGTGTTCTACTCAGTATTGTTGCTGCGGCTGCGGTGTTATTCCCCCTGGTATTTCCGAACATGTATGTCCTTCAATTGCTTACGCTCGTCTTTATTTGGTCCATCGCGGTCTATGGATTTAATATTATTTCAGGCTATGTAGGTTATTTGTCTCTCGCACACGCAGGCTTTTTTGCCATCGGTGCCTATGGCCTTGGTCTTTTGACAACGAAGGCTGGTTTGTCATATTGGCTATCATTACTATTAGCAGTACTTATTACATCCATTGCGGGTGCTTTAGTAGGGGTAATTGCTCTTCGAACGAAATCTCATTTCTTTGCTATTTATACCATGTGCGTAGGCGTCATTGTTTATCTTTTAATTGACAAATGGGATAGCTTAACGGGTGGTGTAAGAGGTTTAATTGGGATTCCCGCTCCAGGAAACTTAGGACCGCTTACGTTTGATACGTTAACATCTCAGTATTACTTAGCTTTGTTCTTTCTGACGTTTACGATCTTCCTTTGTTATCGTATTGTTCATTCTCTTCTTGGTAGAACGTTTATCGCGATAAGAAACAGTGAAGAACTTGCCAAAACGATTGGGATATCCATTATGAAAAACCAGCTCTTGGCATTTACTCTATCAGCCTTGTTTGCTGGACTTTCAGGTGCGTTATATGCTTCGTTTATCCGTTTTATCGGTCCACAAATCTCAGCGATTACCGTTACGTTTGAAATGCTGATGTATCTTTTAGTTGGGGGCATTGGAACACTTGCAGGACCGATTGTCGGAACGCTTATTGTTATTTCACTTACTCAATCATTACAATTTCTTGAAGAATATCGCATGCTTATTTTTGGCCCGGTTGTTGTTTTATTAGTTCTCTACTATCCACGTGGCATCACTGGAAGTATAAATGGCTATTTTCAAAAAAAGAAACAGCAACGAGTTAAGGTAGCGAATGAAGAGCAAGATGTGAAAAGGAAAGTAGGTGAGGCAGGATAATGTTCTTTTCGACAGAGGGAATTACAAAACGTTTTGGGGGACTAGCAGCCGTTGAAGATGTGAGTGTATCGGTTGAAAAAGGGACCATTACAGCCATAATTGGCCCAAATGGTGCGGGGAAATCTACTTTTTTTAATCTGATTAGTGGAATTCATCCACTTTCATCAGGGAGAATTTTATTTAAAGATCATGATATAACCAGAATGCCCCCCCAACAAATTGCGCGACTTGGAATTGGGAGGACCTTCCAAACAACTAATTTATTTGAGCAATCGACCGTCCTTGATAATGTTCTGATCGGACATAGATTACGAACAAAGTCAGGGATTTGGGATGCGATATTTCGAACGAAAAGAGAAAAAGAGGAAGAAAAACGCTCTTACCAAAAAGCACTGGAGGCACTAGAGTTTGTTGAAATGATGCATGTGGTAGAACACCCTGTCTCTCTTATTTCGCAGGAAGAGAAAAAGAGACTTGCCTTTGCGCTAGCTTTAGCAACCGATCCAGAAATGGTTCTTCTCGATGAACCTGCTGCAGGGGTTAATCCTGATGAAACGGATGGGCTCGCGTATTTAATGAGGAAAATGGCGGATCACGGAATTACGGTTTGTTTAATCGAACATAAAATGCCAATGATAATGAGCCTTGCTGATCAAATTGTTGTCTTAAATCATGGGAAGAAAATTGCAGAAGGACGACCTGAAGAAATTCGTCAAAATGAAGCTGTGATTCAAGCCTATCTTGGAGGTGAAGCGCATGCTCCAGTTAAACAATATTAATGTAAACTATGGCGCTTCTACTGTACTTCAGAATATTTCACTCGAAGTAAAGAAGGGTGAAACGGTTGTCTTACTTGGAGCTAACGGCGCCGGTAAAAGTACGATATTTCGTACGATCAGTGGTTTGATGAAACCAGTTTCTGGTGATGTGGTTTTTATGGATCGTAAGTTAACTGGGAAAGCACCCCACTCTTTAGTAAAAGAAGGAATTGTGCAATGTCCTGAAGGTAGAAAGTTGTTTCCACAAATGTCTGTATACGAGAATTTGAAAATGGGCAGTTTTGTTCATCGAAAACATCGAAAAGAAGTGGAACAGAGCTTAAAGGAGGTGTATTCCCTTTTTCCGATTTTGCATGACAAACGTCATGAGGCAGCAGGATCTCTTAGTGGCGGGCAACAGCAGATGTTAGCGATTGGACGGGCATTAATGGCAAAACCAAAAGTTCTCTTACTAGATGAACCTTCATTGGGTCTTGCCCCGCTCATTGTAGAGCAAATGTTTCATATTATTGAAGATATCAATGAACAAGGCACAACAATTCTTCTAGCTGAGCAAAACGCCAATGCTGCACTACAGATTTCTAACAGGGGCTATGTGATTGAAAGTGGCAAGATTGTTCTTGAAGGAAGTAAAGAGGAACTTTTGTCAAATGATCAAATTCGAAAAGCTTATATTGGAGCATGATAAAGGAATCGATTTGAATAGGGGGAAAACAATGAGAATCGGGATAAAGCTTTTTGTTTACATGGTAATGTTAATCGGGATGATCGTAGTGGCTGGTTGTGCAGCAGGTTCAGTTAGTAATTCTAGCAATGAAGGGGCTTCAAATACAAACGAACCAAAGGATACGAGCAAGGAAACGAGTGCAGAATCAACGATGGAAAATACTGTTAATATTGGGTTTAGTGGTCCTTTAAGTGGTCCTGCAGCTTACTATGGGGAGAATACGCTAAGCGGTTTAGAAATGGCTGTTGATGAAATTAATCAGGAAGGCATTGACGTAGATGGCAAAAAATATGGAATTAATCTTGTAACGCTTGATGATCAGTATTTACCTAATGAAACTGGAACTAATGCGAGAAGACTCGTCCAAGAAAATGATACGCCAATTATTTTTGTTCCACATAGCGGTGGAGTGTTCGCCACACAAGTGTTTAATGAACAAGAAGATTTTTTAATTGCTGCCTATACTAGTGAGCCCAAAATCATGGAACAGGATAATTCATTAACATTAGGGATTCCACCAGCGTATAATGCCTACCCTGAAGCTTTTACAAACTATCAAATGGATCGTTTTGGAAAGAAAATTGCCCTGTTACCCACTTCATCTCAGTATGGAAAAGACTGGACAGAAGCACTTAAACCAGTATGGGAAGAGAATGGTGGGGAAGTGGTTTTTGAAGGCTCCATTGATTTTAGCAAAGACACTGACTTTTTCTCCATTGTTACAAAAGCGCTAAGCAATAATCCTGATGTGCTGTTTGTAGGAGGACCTTCACAACCTACAGCTCTTGTTATTAAACAAGCAAGAGAATTGGGCTTTGAAGGAGGGTTTATGCTAATGGATCAGTCAAAAATCGAAGAAATTGAACCTGTTCTTGGTGGACTTGATCAGTTAGAGGGAACGATTGGAGCCCTACCAATTATTGATAGCGATGCGCCGGGTGCCGAAGCGTTTATTAGTCAATATAAAAAACGTTTTGATCGCATTCCGACTGCAGAGGGCGCTTTTAATTATCAAGCCATGCATGTCATTGCGAATGCAATGTCTGAATCAGGTTCAGTCGATGATCCAACGAAAATTATGGAAAGTATGGATGCAGCCATTCAATCGCTTCCTGACGAAAAAATGGTATGGCATTTAACAGGGATTTATAACGGTGGTGCATTTGACTGGAAGCCCGCCATTGGAGCAGTTGAAGATGGGGAAGTTGTAAAAATAGAAGATTAAGAGAAAATGAAAGGGGATCTAAAAGAAATGCTATCAAATCATTTTCAATTCTGGCCGAAACGAGTACCATACTCTTTAACCATTCCTGAAACGACCATTTATGATAATCTGACAGTTTCAGCTAAACGTTATCCAAATAAAGAAGCGATTTTGTATTACGGTGCAAAGATGACGTATAAAGAGTTGCTTTATGAAGTCGATCAGACTGCTGCATTTCTTGAACAGTTGAATGTGAAAGAGGGAGAAAACGTTCTTCTTTTTATGCAAAACTCCGCACAGTTTGTTATTAGTTATTATGCAATCTTAAGAGCTAACGCTGTTGTCGTCCCCATTAATCCGATGTTAACAGCAGAGGAACTATCATTTTATATTAAGGATTGCGAGATTAAAACAGCGATTGTGGGTCAAGAGCTCTATGATAAAGTAGAGCCATTAGTTGACAAGACTACACTCACAAATGTGATTACAGCTGCCTACTCTTACTATGCGGGCGATGAAAGTGATGTACCGGGTGAGGTGGCTTTAGAGACTATCAAAGTAGACAAACCAAATCATTATACGTGGGAAGATACGATCCATCATTCACATGAACCTGGAGAGTATGTACGTACTATTAATGATGTTGCTGTTATGCCATATACATCTGGTACGACAGGTTTACCTAAAGGATGTATACATCCAAATCGAACGCTACAAGCAAATGCGGTCGGTGCCTCTCAGTGGATGAATATTACTGCGGATGGAATGCATCTTGTCACACTTCCATTATTTCACGTAACGGGGATGCTTCATAGCATGCATGCACCGATTTATAGCGGAGCACCAATGATCATTATGACACGCTGGGATCGGAATTTAGCAGCCAAATATATTGAACAATATGAGGTTGCTAACTGGGTAAATATTAGCACAATGCTGATTGATTTTCTCTCAAATCCAAATCTACCAGACTACTCTGTTTCATCATTGAAAATACTTGCTGGGGGAGGAGCTCCGTTACCAGCGGCTGTAGGAGAGAAACTGTACGAATTAACTGGACTGCGATTTATCGAAGGCTATGGTTTATCTGAAACAATTTCACACACACACTTTAATCCACCAGATTATCCTAAACTCCAGTGTCTTGGTGTACCATCGTTTGATGTGGATGCTCGTGTCATCGATCCGAATACAATGAAGGAGCTCGGTCCTGGAGAGCCTGGTGAAATCATTGTCAATGGTCCTCAGGTGTTTGATGGCTACTACAATCGTGATGACGAAAATCGCAGTTCATTCATTGAACTAGATGGGAAGTCTTTTTTCAGAACTGGAGATATTGGTCGCTATGATGAAGAGGGATATTTCTTTATGATTGATCGCGTGAAGCGAATGGTCAATGCTTCCGGTTTTAAAGTTTGGCCAACTGAAGTCGAATCGATTTTATATAAACACCCAGCAGTTCAACAAGCGTGTGTCGTTGGTGTACCGGACCCAAGGCGAGGAGAAACAGTGAAAGCGTTTATCATTTTAAATGAAAAAGATAAAGGGATGGTAACAGAAGAAGAGATTATTGAGTGGTCTAAGGATCAGATGGCTGCTTATAAATACCCTAGAATGGTTGAATTTATGGACGCTTTTCCTACAACGAGCAGTGGTAAGATTTTATGGCGAAAGCTTCAGGATAACGAGCGTCAAAAAGCAGAGGGAGTGAAATAATATGAGGAAAACAGTCGAAACAGTTACTGGCCCAATACCGGTTGATCAACTCGGTAAAACATTAGTTCACGAACATTTTGCTTTTGGTTATCCGGGATTTAGCGGTGATATTTCACTTGGAGCATTTGATTTTCAGGAGGCGCTTCAAGTCGGGATTTCAGTGGCAGAAAGTGTTATGAATCACGGAGTCAGAACGGTTGTAGACCCAACCCCAAATGAATGCGGAAGAAATCCGGAGCTTCTTCAAAAAATCTCAACCGAAACGGGCCTTCAGATCATTTGTGCGACTGGTTACTACTATGAAGGAGAAGGAGCAACCCCTTATTTTAAGTTCAGGCAAGGCCTTGGAACAGCTGAAGAAGATATCTATGAAATGTTTATAAAGGAAATAACAGATGGTATTGGAACAACTGGAATTAAACCAGGTATTATCAAGTTAGCATCCAGCAAAGACCAAATTACGGATTATGAAATGATGTTTTTTAAAGCGGCTGCTCGCGTTCATAAAGAAACAGGTATTTCAATTTTAACCCACACACAGGAAGGAACAATGGGGCCAGAACAGGCTAAGCTCCTGGTGGAAGAAGGCGTAAATCCACAGTCAATAATTATAGGTCATATGTGTGGGAATACGGATGCGGCTTATCATTTAAGAACATTAGAATGGGGAGTAAATATCGGGTTCGACCGTTTTGGAATTCAAGGGCTTGTGGGAGCTCCTTTCGACAAAGAGCGTCTTATCACGTTGATAGGATTACTTAATAGTGGATATGAAAAACAAATTATGCTTTCGCATGATACTGTCAACTACTGGATGGGGCGTCCACCAGTCCTTCCAGAAGAAGTCGAGAAAATCATGGCGAACTGGCAGCCTGTGTATATTTTTGAAGAAATTCTTCCGAAACTAAAGGCAGCCGGTATTACGGATGAAACCATATCCATATTATTTAAGACAAATCCGAAAAACCTTTTTTCATCAGAAGCCAGGGTAAAAGCATAGAAAAAAGCGAGGAGAGATCCTCGCTTTTTTCTATGTTAACTGTTCTGAGTTTCGTAAGGTTTGATTAATCCATAAAGGGTTTCCGTATATGGAAGGTTTAATTGTACCTGTTCAGCAAGACGTAATGCTCCACCTTGGAGATGTTCAACTTCAAGTTTATTTTTCTTCCTCTTATCTTGATGCATCGAGGACGTCGCTTCATATGGTAGGGAATGAAATGATTCCATGCGACGATCGATATCTGCTTGATTAATGTGGACGTCATAATGGGAAGCAAGAGTTTTGATTTCTGACATCACGCGTTCAACAAGTTTAAGTGATTCAGGAACATCTCGAATCGTTCCTGTATGAAGATCTCCAGCTGTCGTTACGCCAGACATAGCGGAAATAAACATATATTTTTTCCACATCTCTTCTTCGATGTTAGGACTTAGTTGTGAGTTGAAATTCGCTCGTTTATTTATTTCATTTAATGAAGCACATATTTCTTTTTGAGAGGGATGCAGTGGACCAAATATCAATTCATGGAGGTCACTCGTATGATGAACATGTCCCCGTTCGTCAAGTGTTGCAATAATATAGGATAATCCACCTAAGACAGCTTCTTGTCCAAGCTCTTCTTGAAGAATTGTAATATGTTCTATGCCGTTTAGGATGGGTAGCACCTTTGCTCCTTTTGCAACGAACTCTTTCAGTACAGGAATGGTCTCTTCAAGGTGGTATCCTTTTACACCCAATAACACTAAATCAGGTGGAGTGGCTTCTGATGGGTTCGTAACTAGTGTGGGGGAAGAGACTGTTGTATCGCCTTTTACACTTGTCACTTGTAATCCTTCACGTTGAATTTGCTTTTTTCTTCCTTCGCGTACATAAAAAGAGATATTTGTGCCGCTATCCGCCCATCTTAATCCGAAATATGTACCTAGTGCTCCTGCACCAAAAATTAAAATTCTCATCCAAATCCTCCTTTTTCGAAATCGCTTTCTTTCTATTACTCTACTTATTTTGTGCCATAATTTCAAGAAAGAAGGATATGAAAAAAGAGTCCAGAAATAGCTTAAGTGAGGGAAGCAGGAAAGGAATGATAAACTTGAAAATTTTATCTAGTGAACAATTTGAAAAAGCATGCCAATTTATAACGCTATATGCAAGGCCGCTCGATCGTGCGTTCTTCGCCTATTGGAGAGGAGAAGGGGAAAAGGAGCGAGTCCTTCAAGAACTTGAAATTTACCGTAATGAAGACGGTGGTTTTGGAAACAATATCGAACCTGATTTTCGTCTCCAAGAATCGTCCCCTCTGGCCACAACCATTGCATTTCAATACCTTAGTCAGCTAAACATGAATCCCAAGCACCCTTTCATTGTGGAAGGTACAAACTATTTCCTTCATACTTATCAAACGAATGGCTGGCAAGCAGTACCACCGTCTGTGAACGAGGTGCCGCATGCACCATGGTGGCATGTATCAGACAATGTACTCAACTATTCAGCGAATCCTGATGCAGAAGTCGTTGGATATCTTCTAAAATATGAAGTGAAACATCCCTTAACCTCTAGAGCATTCAATACGGTGATGAACCATCTGAATCATTTAAATGAATATGAAATTCATGAAGTGCAGTGCTATCTTCGCTTAGCTAAGTTAGCTGGTGGTGAAGTTCATCGGAAAATTTATCAAAAAATGGAGGAGAAGCTTTCATTTATTATTGATCGACCTGAAAAATGGGATCAATATGGGGTGCAGCCAATTTCTTTAGTTGATTCTCTTCAATCTCCTTTTGCTAAAGAACTCAATCAAGAGTTGGATGTTAACTTGGATTATTTGGTTGAAAAACAGCTTGATAATGGAAGTTGGGAACCAAACTGGTCATGGGGACAGTTTGACGATCAATGGGAAGTTGCCAAAAGAGAGTGGCAGGGGATATTAACCGTTCAAAACGTGATTACCCTTTCTAAATTTGGGCGGATTGACAGTTCGTCTGTTTAGAAAAGGGGAAAGAAAGGGAACATAGTAGAGAAATCTTGATTGAGAGGAGTTTTCTATTATGAAAGCAGTCGTAATCGAACAATATGGTAATAAAGATCAACTTGTAGAAAAAGAAGTGGCTTCTCCATCGCCAGAGAAAAATCAGGTTGTGGTGTCGAGCTATGCAACTTCGGTTAATCCGATTGATTGGAAATTACGAGAAGGCTATCTAAAAGACATGCTTCCTTTTAAATTCCCTATTATTCTTGGATGGGATATCGCTGGTGTGATTAAGGAAGTGGGTTCTTCTGTTGAAGGGTTCAAAAAAGGAGACCGGGTATTTGCAAGACCGGCTACAACTGCTAATGGTACATATGCAGAGGAAGTAGTAGTGGATGATCATTTGCTTGCGCATATTCCTGATGTTATTTCTTATGAAGAAGCGGCCTCTGTACCTCTTGTCGGCTTAACTGCATGGCAATGTTTGATTGATTTTGCAGACATTCAAAAAGATGAGAAGGTATTGATTCATGCAGGCGCGGGTGGTGTAGGAAGCTTTGCTATTCAGCTGGCTAAATATAAAGGAGCTTATGTAGCTACTACCGCAAGCGGTAAAAACGAAGAATATTTAAAATCACTTGGCGCTGACAAAGTCATTAATTATCGCGAACAGGATTTTTCAGAAGAACTTGAAGAGTATGATGTCGTCCTTGATACAATGGGAGGAGAGATTCAAGAAAAGAGCTTTTTAGTTTTACGCGGGGGTGGTCGCCTCGTATCGATTGTTGGTGAACCTGATCAGGAGAAGGCGAAGGAAAAGGGCGTTCGGTCTGGAAACGTGTGGCTAGAACCAAATGGAGAACAATTAAAAGAGATCGCTTCATTAATGGAAAACGGTCATATTAAAGCGACGATTGGGCATCGCTTCCCATTTAGCCAAGAAGGCTTACGAGAAGCACACGAGTTAAGTGAGTCTCATCATGCAAAAGGTAAAATAGTGATTAACTTTCAACACTAATACCAAGCAGCGGCCTAACAGCCGCTGTATTATTATGAAAAATTTCATATACCGTACTTAATGTAATAATTTTAGTAATATATTAGGAAATTTCATTAATCCATAAATAAAACAAGATAATACATATAAAAAAACCGGAACTAATTTGTCCCGATTTTTCTTCTTAAAAAATAATATGCGCCATTATCACAATAATGGGTAGGGAGATAATTGTACGTTCTAGGAAAATGATAAATAAATCAATAAATCGTACAGGTACCTTAGATCCCAGCAACAGTCCACCAACTTCAGACATATAAATTAACTGGGAAACTGATAGACTTGCAATAACAAAGCGAGTCAAATCACTTTCAATATCAGCACCTATAATAGCAGGTAAAAACATATCAGCAAATCCAATGACCATCGTTTGAGCTGCTTCAGCTGCTTCCGGAACTTGCATTAATTGAAGGAGCGGAACAAATGGAGCGCCAAGGTAACTAAATAACGGTGTTGTTTCAGCAATAATTAAAGCTATAGTTCCAATAGCCATTACAATAGGGATGACACCCATCCACATATCGAGGACATTTTGAATGCCCCCTTTAATAACGTGTGAAGCGCGATTGTCTTCAGCTGTTTTAGTTGCCTGCATGACGCCCCACTGAAAGCGAGAACGACCCTCTGGAATGGTATCATCTGGCGCTTCAGCGGCTGTTTCATAAGTTGTATCAGGCTTTCGAGATAGAGGCGGTATTCTTGGCATAATAACAGCTGCTACAACACCTGCTAGTACAATTGTTAAATAGTATGGAATGAAATATTGCTCCAGCTTCATTTGTTGAAGCACAACGATACTAAATGTGATTGAAACAACTGAGAAAGTTGTTCCAATTACTGCAGCTTCACGCTTCGTATAATAACCATCTTCGTACTGCTTACTTGTTAATAGTACGCCGATCGTTCCATCGCCCATCCATGAGGCAAGACAATCGATCGACGAGCGACCAGGTAGTGTGAAAATTGGTCTCATAATTTTCGTAAGAAGTGTTCCACAAAATTCTAGCAAACCGAAATTTAAGAGAAGTGGTAAAAAGAGCCCTGCAAATAAAAATACAGAAAATAGTATAGGAATAAGATCATTTAATAACAAACCACCAGTAGCATCTGACCAAACCCATTCAGGACCGATTTGATAAAGAGTTAAGATCGCGAAAATCATTCCGAGAATTCGAGCGATTAACCAAACCCAAGATACTTGTAGAAGACTTGTTAAAAATGGTCGTTTCGTAACCCAATCAGGCTTAGCGGTAATGGCATAAACACTAAGCAATGCTGTAATTGAAATAATGATCGTCATAAGGGCGGGGAGGGAAAAGGGAATCGTTGTTCCGAATAAGCCTTGTAACCAACCAGCCAGTTTTGCTATTGGAATTGTAACACCTTCATCATTTGGTATAGGAATCATGAATAAGAATATACCAATGAGAGATGGAATAATGAATTTTAATAAACCTTCTGAAGTTACTTTTCTTTGATGAGTACTGTTCACATTGTGTCACCTCTGTCGTTTCCCAACGGATTTTCTATCAAACGAACCGTATTTTTATAAAAACATAGTTATGAATATAACATATCAACTCCTTTTATGTAACATGAAAATACAAACTCTTGAATAAAAAAAGTGTTCAGAAAAAATCGACCAATTGCATTATATCGTGAAACCGTTAACAATAAAAGATTAGAATCATGGAAAACCCTACATAAGAAGTGGTTTCTTGAGGCGAAGCACAAATTCACTTCGGTGTACGAGTTGAAATGACGATAAAAAGAGGCAGGGATTATTTGCATCCTGCCTCAGATATCTTATATTAAAATCATCGTCCCTATTTAAACGTACCTATGCGGATTATCGAGCTGATAGGATTCTTCAAAAGTTGATCCAAAAAAGCACGAAGCGCATTTTCGGTAGCCTTTTTCTCTTAAATAAACGAGTAATTCTTGTTCATGATTGGCTTCAGTACGATCTTTGATCGGAGTTTCGGGTAAATGACATTCATCACCAGCGTAAGCTGTCCTGTGGACAATTTGTTTTTGGTGGTCAATCATGTATTTTCCCATATAGGTTTATCATATCCCATCTCTAGTAAGTTTCTACAAGTGTAACATACTAAAGAGGATAATGATACAACCTAAACTTATCATTATACCCGAAAAGAGTGAGATATATTACTAATAATGTGTAATTTATTAAAAAAATCGAGTTAACTTTTAGTTGAAGTTGAAAATCCCGATAATATAAAAAAGGAGGAGAATGAAATGGAACCTTTTATCGAATCTGGAGACTTAAGTATTCGTTATTTAAAAGAAGAAGATGTACCGTATCTATTAAAATGGTTAACAGATCCTAACGTCTTGTCTTATTATGAGGGAAAAGATAGACCCTATACGAAAGAGAAAGTAATAGAAGATTTTTATTTAGATGACGATGAAAACAGATGCCTTGTATCATTTAGGGGTCATCCAATCGGATATGTTCAATTTTATCCAATTGGAGAGGTTGATGGTATCGCTCTTCCGAGTCGTTCTTATGGTATGGATCAGTTTATAGGAGAAACATCATATTGGAATCAAGGTATAGGAAAAACCCTTGTTCAATCCATTGTTCACTACATTAAAACAACGTTAAAAGGTTCCTCCATTTTTATGGATCCGCAAGAGTGGAATAAAAGAGCCATCCGCTGTTATGAGAAAGCCGGGTTTAGATCGGTGGGGATTCTTCCAAATCATGAATATCACGAAGGTAACTGGAATGACTGTTTGCTAATGGTAAAAGACCTTGCAACTTTTGACATTGAACCGCTCAGCTCCCTCCATCAGAAACAAGTAATGGCTTTTTTTACTCATTCGTGGGGAAGTTCAAAAATGGTGACCTCTACAGGAACACATCACCTGCATGAACTAGAGGGTTTTGTAGCATGGAGTTCAACCGGAGAATTAATAGGTATTGTGACATTCCAGCGTTATGATGGTGTTATTGAAGTGATTTCTCTTGATAGTGTGGTAGAAAATCAAGGGATAGGTTCGCGATTATTAATGATGGTAGAGTCAGTGGCCGTTGAAGATCAAATCCCACTTATTAAAGTGATTACAACAAATGATAATATAGGTGCTTTAAGCTTCTATCAACGAAAAGGTTATCGTATAAAAGAAGTTATTCAAGGGGCGGTCGATCGAGCTCGACAGGTAAAACCTGAAATTCCGTTAATTGGGGAGCGAGGCATTCCAATTCATGATGAGCTGGTTCTGTGTAAACAGCTTTCCACTAGTTCAAATGACTGAATGAACAAAAGAAAAGAGAAGTCGAAGCGTTACGAATGTAGTAAATAATAATGGACAATTCATGTTTTTTTCGTGTCCGTGATCCAAAAGGATAAAGAGCTGGAGGGATCGACATTCGTTATCACTAGAAAAGAAACAAGCCCCTGACGAAAATTCGTCCGGGGCTTGTAAAGCGATTTATGCTTTTGTTACGTTAGCTGCTTGTGGTCCGCGGTTACCTTCTACGATTTCGAAGTTAACTTCTTGGCCTTCGTCAAGTGTTTTGAAACCTTCGCCGTTGATTGCAGAGAAGTGTACGAATACGTCGTCTCCACCTTCAACTTCGATGAAACCGAAACCTTTTTCAGCGTTGAACCATTTTACTTTACCGTTTTGCATAAAAAATTGCCTCCTAATGTACCTCATCGTACATAATTTAAAATTCACCATTTACCATTGTCATACGTTTACATTAAAAAACTGCAGCTTTTGAAAGAGGATTTAACTTTGTTACCCTCTTTCGAAGCTACAGCTAATTTAAATCCTAAATATATTAATAGTAAAATGGTTTAAATATATAATAGCACCGGCTCTTCTAAATTGCAAACCATTCTGGAAATTTATTTACCGATTTATTGGGCTCGTTCCCACTTTTTCTCGTTTTGATTGTTTTTGGATTGGAAGTGCCGATCCAATGAAAGCGATAAAACAAGCCCCAAATAGAATTCCCTGGATGCCATCGATCGCAAAAACAATCAATAACAAAAAAATGACCATGTCAAAGACTGAGTCAAGTATCGATAAGAGTGAGATGGTCGTTGCTCTTATATGAGATGGAATGATGTTGTTGCTAAGTTGAGAATAGATTGGATAGCGAATAGCACCAATCCATCTTAAAAACAATACCACAAACAAAATTACCCATAGCTGATCCTGAAAAAGTGCTGCTAGTAAGAGACCTAAAGCAGAAAGGAACCCTGACGCGTACATTAAAACGGAGTAGGAAAATTTTTTATTTAACATACCGATGCTTCGTGATGAAAAAAAGGCTAATAAAGCGCCCCCAGCATAAATCGGTCCAATGAAATAAACAGGAAGTCCAGAGCTGATTAGAAGTGGTTGATCAAATTTTTGAAAAACCGCTACTGTAGGAATAAAAACAAGTGTAACGTTTAAAAACATCACTAACAGCTGAGGTTCTTTTTTGATCACTTTGACACCTTCAAGTACATTTTGCAGTGAAGTGTCAGAGATTGTCATCTTTCCAGGTGGGTCCTGAATGAAAAACAAAAGCATTAATTCAATGAAATAACACATCATACTCAAAAGAATTAATAGCTGAAACTGCTCTTGTTGTAAATCCCTTGCAAGTAATGATCCCAACAGAACTGCAAACATCATAGCGATAAACCCTGCTGATTGGATCTTTCCCATGGCTTCATCCATTTTATGTTGTTTGTTATCTTTTTTTAAGGATTCGTAAATGAGTGCTTCGTCAGCTCCAGAGAAAAAAGTAACTGATAACCCGTTTAAAATGCTAAATAGCATAAACAAGACCAGGCTATCTGCTACAAACAGAATTCCGATACTACTAAGTTTAATAACAGATTCCTGTTAGAAATGATACCCTTGCGCCAAACCGGTCTGCGAAGACACCCGTTGGAATTTCTCCTACTAATACCGCTCCGCTCCAACACATTAAGATAACAAGAATATTCGCTTCATTTAACCCTTTCTCCATATAAAATAATGTTAAAACAGGCTGTAAGAAACTAACGGTTCCAAAAAAATGCACCCAGAATAATAGGGTGAGATTACGTTTTAATAAAGAAGACATGATCCTCCAACTTTCATTGTAAGTTCCGACAATAGAAAGACAGGAGGGAGTCATTTTCGTTAATGCAAGTCGTCCCTCCTATATAAAGTCACTAACTCCAGAATTTTTAACATATAGCAATCCCCTTTCCATATAGTTAAGAAAAATTATAGCAAACCTCTTATCGTGACACGACCTCTTTTTTTGAAAAAAATGAAAAATGTAATTATTGTTCGATCTACTTAACCTTTTAAGGTACGATGGGATAATGGGAGGGAACTGCAAAATGATGGAATCTTGCGTGGTCACCACAAAAACAGGTGTTACCGAATATCTTTTTTCGAATCGTTCTACCACACCAGTCGTGTTGTTATCAGGGGTTGGTGGCTCACTATATGAGTGGAAAGAAATCATCACGACTAGTGAACTATCTGTTTTAGCCTATAACAGAGCAGGGTATGGGAGAAGTAAGTCTGTTAGAAGAGAAGGTACAGTCGAAGAAGCAAGCCATGAGTTACATGCGCTTCTATCCGAATTAGGAATAACTCAGAAAATACTGCTTGCTGGTCATTCTTATGGTGGTTTGATTGCACAGGATTTTGCTATCCGCTATCCAGGTGCCGTTTTAGGTGTTCTATTAATTGACTCAACGTCGATCAACATCGAACGGATCGATGATGTGGAGCATTCTGATGAAACGACTTCAGATGTTTATTGGATCCATAAGTGTGAAGCTTATGCGAGGATAAAACGAGAAGATCTAATGAACGAAATCCAGCCAGAACTTCCGGAAAAGTTCAAATTATGGGAACGGGAGGTGCAGACGGCGTTAATTGACCACGAAACGAGTCCGTCTATGTACAGAGCTGTTGGAGCTGAGATTCGCCATATGCCTCAAAGTGCTAAGCGACTAAATACAGCTGATTTTCCAGATATCCCATTAACCGTAATCGGTAGAGATGGGAAGTTCGCAGCAGATCAACAAATCAATGCAGGTCTACCGAAGTCAGAGGCTATAGCGTTTGAGGAAGTATGGACGGAGCTCATTCACGAACAAACAAGTCTTTCATCTCGTTCAGTCTACATAAAGGCAGAGGGTGCAGGACATAATATTCCCTATGACTGCCCTGAGCTAATCATAAAAGAAATGACTCGTCTCCATTCTCGTATTTGAGCGAAATAGTGTTACTGTAGTCTTCCTTCTTTTATAATAGACTTATAAGAAAATAAAGGGGCGAGCCTAAATGACAATTCAAAACCCAACGAGAGAAGAGATTGGTAACATCCTAAAAACAAAGAAGCGTATTGCCGTCGTGGGTTTATCGAATAATCCTAATCGTACCTCATTTATGGTATCTCAGGCGATGATGGATGCTGGTTACGATATTATCCCGGTGAATCCAACGATCGATGATGCACTTGGAGTGAAAGCAGTAGATTCTTTAAAAGAAATTGAGGGTCATGTTGATATCGTGAACGTCTTTAGACGAAGTGAGTTTCTTCCAGATATTATGAAGGATGCCGTTGACATCGGAGCTGATGTTTTCTGGGCACAACTAGGTGTAATGAATGAAGAAGCGTATGAATATGGAAAAAAACATGATATCAAAGTCATTATGGACCGGTGCATTAAAGTTGAACACGCGATGACGAAGTAAGATGAGGGCGTTCAAAACGCCCTTTTTTATATTAAAAGGTAAATCATTTTTAACTGAGCCGTTATTACTAATTGACCTGTTTGGATTTGGGTAGCTTGAACGTCGCTAAACATTCTTGGAGAAGGAGATGCTGAACTGAGTTCCACAATTTGATGAGGGGTATTTGGTAAGGAGATGTGAAGGGTGTTTGCCATCGATGTTGCTTTTTGTTCGCCATCTTTTATTGCAGCGGTTAAAGCTTCTTGATAAACCTTCGTTGGATCTTTTAACTCAAAACGAATATCTGAGACCACGTTTGCTCCTGAAGCTACTGCAGTATCGATGGCGGCTCCAGCTTCGCTCACTGGCTCAACGTATACTTTAAGGAGATGCGTTACTTTATAGCCAAGAAAGATTTTGACGTTATTTTCATAGCGTACATTTTCTTCAATCCGATAATCGGTTGTTTGGATATCTTCGGAAGGAATACCTAACGCTTGAAGGGACGCTACAATTGCTGAGATGTGCATCGCATTTTCTTCCTGTGCTTCAGCCACTTGTTCAGAGGTAGTTGTGACCCCTGTTATAATGACCGCTCGATCCGGAGGCGTATTCACTTCTCCTGTTCCGAAGACTGTCATCGTATGATCACATAGACATTCCTTTAATTGGTTTGAAGTTTCTTTAGTCATTTTTCACACTACTTTCCAATAGTTTAAATAAATCATCACGATTAAGAGGACAGAAAGAATCTGTTTTGTTAAAATTTTAAGTAGTCGTTACGAAACGAAGGAGGAATTATGTTGCCTGAACAAATCATGTTAGAAAAGTATGCCGAACTTGCCCTTAAACGAGGGGTTAATCTACAAAAAGAACAAATGCTTGTTATTAACTCATCGATTGAAGGTGCTGAGTTTACTCGAATCGTTGTAAAGAAAGCCTATGAAATAGGCGCGAAGACTGTACATATCAATTGGAGTGATGATGATCTAGACCGTTTATGGTATGAAAATGCTGGCCAGGATGTGCTTGAAAACGTTCCTGAATGGCGAGTTAAAATGTATGATCACTTTGCTGAAGAAGGCGCTGCTATTCTGTCTATCCGTTCTACTAATCCTGATTTGTTAAAAGGGATTACTTCATCACGCATTTCAGCTTCAAATAAAGCAAGTGGCGAAGCAATGAAAAATTTCCGTAAATACACAATGAATGACAAAATCACATGGTCCATCGTTGCGATTCCAAATGGAGAATGGGCAAAGAAAATCTTCCCTGATTCACAAGAAGAGGAAGCAATTGAAAAGCTTTGGGACCAGATATTTACGATAACGCGTGTAGATCAGGAAGATCCAATTGCTGCCTGGAACGATCACAATGCGACACTGGCTAAAGCAAGAGAAGTTCTGAATGACCGAAACTATAAGAAACTTGTATACAAAGCACCCGGAACAGATTTGGAAATAGAGCTACCGGAAGGGCATATATGGAAAGGAGGATCTTCCCTTTCAGAGCAGGGAACTGAATTTAATGCAAATATGCCAACGGAAGAAGTTTTTACATTACCTCATAAGTATGGCGTTAATGGCACCGTATCTAGTACGAAGCCATTAAGTTATGGCGGTAACTTAATCAATCATTTCTCCTTAACATTTAAAGATGGTAAAGTTGTGGATTTTTCAGCGGAAGAAGGTTATGAAACGCTTGAAAATCTATTGAACATGGATGATGGCTCCCGGAGACTGGGCGAGATCGCAATCGTACCACACGAATCGCCTATTTCTCAATCAGGGCTTATTTTCTTTAATACGCTTTATGACGAGAATGCGTCTTGTCATTTAGCTCTTGGAAAAGCTTATCCGAGCAGTATTAAAGGTGGAGCAGATATGGATGATGAAGCACTTGATCAACATGGTGTAAATAACAGTATCACTCACGTTGATTTTATGATGGGTTCAGGGGAACTTGATATTGATGGGGTCAAAACGGATGGAACGACTGAAGCCATTTTTCGCAACGGGAACTGGGCCATTAACGTCAAATAAGAAAAAATGCTTCCGCTGATGAGCGGGAGCATTTTTTGCATCGTAACCTGTTGTGAATTGCAAGTTCTAACCAGTTCTTTCTATAATAGAGGAAAATAGTGAGTGGTGGTAGATGTGAGTGTTGAGAAGTTATCTGGTTTGCGGTTAAAGAATTATCTCTCTTTTCGTAAGGATCCATTAGATTTTTTATCAAAAACCCGTGATATAGCGGATTTCGTAGAACTCGGCGCTTCTTCATTTGTTGTGCATCAACCTGAAGCAATTAAACAAATTCTTGTTTCGAATGCAGGATCTTTTCAAAAAGGGAACTCTGCTTCACTATTAAGTCAGACAATCGGACGAGGGCTGTTAACCTCAGAAGGGGAAACACATGAGCGGCAGCGAAAAATGTTGATGCCAGCTTTTCATAAAGAGAAGATGAACCATTATATCTCAATCATCCTCCAAGAAACGAAACAGTATATCACTGGGTGGGATGATGGAGAAGTCATTTGTATTAGCTCAGAAATGATGAGGTTAACCTTAAGAATTATAATGAAAACCATGTTTGGTCAAGATATCTCAAAGAAAGAAAGTATCGAACTTGTCACAGCGGTGACCCATATTATCGAGAAATCCGCTTCTGACTTATTTCTCCCTTTCCCATCTCCAGAGTTTGTGCCTACAAAGCGGAACAAACAATACAAATTAGGAAAAAGTCGCTTAAACGAACTGGCGGACCAATTGATTCAGAACACCCCAAAAGGCGATCATTTGCTCTCACTTCTTCAACAAACAACGTATGCAGATGGCTCCCCTCTTTCGGGCGAAGAAGTGAGAAGTCAAATCTTAACCATGCTGATTGCTGGTCATGAAACAACTGCAAACGTGCTATCATGGATGTGGTATGAACTTTCAAAAAATGAGAAAATTGAACAGCAGCTTTTAAAAGAATGGAAAGAGGCAGGAGAAGTAGGGAGTCACCAAGAGCTTACACATCTGTTTTTTAAAGAAACGTTAAGACTCTATCCTGCAGCTTGGGTCATCTTAAGAGAAGCGATTGCACCAGTTAAACTAATGGGGCATCAATTTAAATCAGGGTCATCGTTTTTGATTAGCCCTTACATCTTGCAGAGGAATCCGTTATTCTTTGAAAATCCAGAGCAATTTTCTTTATACAGAATGAAAGAGAAGCATGAACCGTTTGCTTATTTCCCTTTTGGTGGAGGACCTCGAAGCTGTATCGGAAGTCAATTCGCTACTTATGAAGCACAATTAATATTTTCAACAATAGGGAGAAGCTTTCATCTTCAACAACTACATGATGACCCTGTACAAGCAGAGCCGCTTGTTTCCCTGCGGATCAAAGGTGGGCTCTTAATGAAAGTGCATAAACGAAAATAATAGGTGATAAGATGGAACAAATCATGAATGTGTCAGTACGACCGCTTGTTGAGTATGCATTTCGAAGTGGAAGTATTGATCTTCGTTTTCGAACAGCGACGACCATGACAGAAGGAACGCGACTGCATCAGATGGTTCAAAAAACATACGGTGAATTGGATCAAAAGGAAGTTCCTTTTGATACCATGGTGAATTACGAAGGAATCAGCTATCATATTGAGGGACGGTGTGATGGTCTACTCATGAACGGGGATGACTATATGATCGATGAAATTAAATCGACATCTCTCCCGCTCTCTGAAGTGAATGAACAAACACACCCCGTCTATTGGGCTCAAGCGAAATGTTATGGGTATATGGCTGTTGAGAAATACAACCTTGACCAGATTACCATCCAATTAACGTATATCCAGTCAGAATCAAATGAGATCGTGCGATTCCAAAATACTCTAACAGCAAGCAATCTGCAAGTTTTCATGTTACGAATGATTGAGAAATATGCCCCGTTTGCTAAGTGGAAGCGAGATCATATGACGATGCGAAACGAAAGCTGTAAAGCCCTTTCGTTTCCTTTTGATACATATAGAGAAGGTCAGCGAAAGTTAGCGGGAAGCGTCTATAAAACAGTACAGGAGGAAGCGACGCTATTTGCGATGGCACCTACTGGTATTGGGAAGACGATTAGTACACTATTTCCGGTTATGAAAGCAATGGGAGAAGGTTTTGGTAAAAAGCTTTTCTACCTTACTGCGAAAACCATTACGAGAGAAACAGCGCAGGAAGCTTTTCAACTTATGGAGAAAAAAGGTCTACACACCTCTTCCATTACCATTACAGCAAGAGATAAAATTTGTTTCAAAGAAAAAACAATCTGTCAAAAAGATTATTGTGAGTTCGCTGATGGCTATTACGATCGTGTAAACGAAGGGATGCTTGATCTCTTAAACAATGAAACGCTTATTACGCGAAATGTAATTGAACACTATGGGAGAAAGCATCGTTTATGTCCTTTTGAACTATCTCTTGATTTGTCTTATACAGCGGATGCGGTCATTTGTGACTATAATTACCTATTCGACCCGCGTGTATCGCTCAAAAGATTAATTGATGACCAAAAAAAACAAACGACTGTCCTTATTGACGAGGCACATAATCTCGTTGATCGGGCGAGAGAAATGTATTCAGCTGAATTAATGAAATCTCCATTTCTTGAACTTAAGCGGGCTTACAAAAAGCAAAACCCTGCAATTTCACTAGCTGCAGCTGCGCTTAACCGCATGTTTATTGATTATCGCAAATCGACTCAAAGTGGCTTTCTAGTTTTGTCGGAAGTGGATGAGGAACTGATTATACAACTGGATACATTTGTTCAAGTAAGTGAAAAAGAGTTATTGCAACAAGGAAATGATGAACTTCTTTTAGAAACATACTTTTTAGCGCAGAACTTTATTCGGATCGCAAAACTGTACGACGAACGGTTTATTACCTATATAGAGGCAGGAAAGTCAGAGGTGAAAATCAAACTCTTTTGTTTTGACCCTTCTAAGTTACTTCAAAAAATGAGGAAAGGGCATCGAGCGAATGTTTTTTTCTCAGCAACCTTTTCGCCTTTTTCGTATTATCAAAACATGCTCGGTTGGAAAGAGGAGGATTATGCGGTTCGAATTCCATCTCCATTTCCACGTGAGCATGCCGAAGTGGTGATCGCCCCGCTTTCAACGAAATATCGTGATAGAGAACGAACCTTACCATCCCTTGTTTCTCTTCTTGAGACTGTTGTTGAAGCGAAACCAGGAAATTACCTATTCTTTTTCCCTTCATATGGCTATATGGAAGAGGTTTATGAAGCTTTCACGACTCCCGCTGAAGCAGAAACGATCATACAAAAAAGCGGCATGACAGAAGAAGAGCGAGAAGCTTTTTTAAACGAGTTTACGTCTGATCGTGAGACAAGTTTAGTAGGATTTGCTGTCGTGGGTGGGATTTTTTCTGAAGGAATTGATTTAAAAGGAGAGCGTTTAACAGGCGTGGTGGTGATCGGTGTTGGGTTGCCAAACTTCGATACTGAACGCAAATTAATGAAAACCTACTTTGATCAAGAAGGGAAAAACGGGTTCGAGTATACGTACGTTTATCCTGGTATGAATCGTGTTCAACAGGCAGGGGGACGCCTCATTCGCACTGAAACTGACTGTGGTCTTTTACTATTAGTTGATAATCGCTACTTAGAAAAACGATATCAGCAACTACTGCCTTATGAGTGGCAACATTATAAAGTCCTAAATGATCCTTCAATGTTGCTTATGTAACGAAACAGACGAATAAATGTTCATTAGGAATCCTGCTCTTAGAGAGGGTTCTTTTCTATATATGTATCGGAAAAGCATCTTTAGAGACGATTTTATTATAACTATTTAACGTATCTCGTAAGAATTTTTCATTGCTCTGATTTTAAATATCAATAATTTTGAACCATTACATTTTAAATACATCTTTAAAGTAATGGTTTAGGTTTGTGGAGCGAAGGTAATGGTGAAGGTGAGAAACGAACTTTTGAAGGAGATCATCTATGAATTTATATCTCACCATACTACTATTTATTTTAGCAGCCATTGCAACGTATTTTGTGGCAACTCGACTTGCTATGTACGGAGATGCCATTAGTGAAAAAACCAAAACATCCTCTGCTTTTATGGGCATTATTATCGGTGCCGCTATTTCGCTTCCGGAATTAACTTCAAGTGTTACCGCTATTGTCATCGATAGTCCTGATCTTGCGATTGGGAATTTACTTGGGAGTAATTTATTTAATCTATTAGCTCTTGCTGTTCTCGATATGGTTTACCGCCGAGAACAAATTATGGGACAAACGGATTTAGGTAGTAAACTCTATATCTATTTAGTAATCGTAATGACACTGATTGTTGTTGCCGGCTTATCGTTAGCCCTGCCAGCGAGTATTTTCCACATTGGCTACAGTTCCGTCATTTTAGTGCTTATTTACTTTGTTGGCGTTAAATGGATCAATCGTCAAACGGAAGAACAAGTGAAAAGAAAGAGTCGTAAAAACGAAAAATATGGAGATTTTTCTTATCAAAGAGTCTTAACCATGTTTATCTTGTCAGCTGTTGGAATTATGATCGTAGGGACGATACTTACATTAACAGCGGATCGAATTGCAGAGAGCACAGGACTTGGCGCCTCTTTTGTAGGATCTTTTCTTGTCGGAGCAAGTACTTCACTTCCTGATGCTGTAAGTGTTGCAACTGCTTTAAAATTAAGAAATTACAGTATGGGCGTAAGCTCACTTTTAGGAAGTAATGCCTTTAATATCATGCTTCTCTCCTTTACCGATGCCATATATTTTAAGACTAATCTTTTTCAGCACGCAAGTCCTTCAAACATCATAACAACGGTGTCTTCTATTATCGTTGTGCTCGTTATTTTGTATAGCATTACCCGAAAAAATAAGCGAAGTACGCTTTTTTATATGTTACCTTCCATTTTAATTGTGATTATTTATTTTATCGCCACGTTTACTGTTTATACAATGAAGTAAGTTGTAGAGGAAACTCCTCTACAACTTTTTTTATGGTTTTCTAACTCATTTATGACAGTGGTGGAAACGCTCTCTGAAAAAAGTCGGAAAATATTTGCAAGTTTTAAGTTAGAATACCCGTGGAATCCCCTGTCTTAGATTAATTTTTGGAGGTTACGGTCATGGGAAAAGGAAAAAGTATTCATGCATTAATGATTTTGTTATTTACTCAATTTGTGTCAGGTGGGGTTACAAATACCAAGGGGATTGTGCTCGATAAAGTAGAAACTGACATTGGGCTTGATATGAGTCAATTTGGTCTTGTTGTTTTGATTTTCCAACTAGGCTTTACGCTTGCTAGTTTAATATTTGGCTATTTAACTGATAAAAAAGGATTAAGAATAATGGTGATCTTCGCAACAATAGTGATGGGCTTAGGGTTTGCAGGTACAGGGTTCGCACCAAACATTACTTTCTTTCTTGGGTTTTATATGCTAATCGGATTTGGTTTAGGTGCGCTAGGTGTTGCATCAAATGCCATTGTACCCGCTGCTTATCCAGAAAAACAAAACCAAATGTTTAATTTAGCGATGGGGATTTATGGTCTCGGAATGATTGTTTTCCCTCAACTACTTAACTATATGTTCCAATTTGCTTCATGGCGTTATTTCTACCTTGCCATTGCTATCCTGAACATTCTGGTCATATTTTACGTAACGTCCGTGAAATTTCCGGATGGAAAAGCAGAAAAGATCAATTTAAAAGCCTTTATTCCGATGTTAAAAGACGCGCAAATGGTCTTCTTAATGTTTTTCTTAATCTTCGAAGTTTCTGCTGAAGTTTCATTCACAAACTTCTTTCCACCGTATTTAAAATCTCTTGAACTTGGAGGGATATCAAATGAAGCAAAATCAGATATGGTCGCTACCATTCTGTCGCTGTTTTCGGTTTTTTTTATGATCGGCCGACTGGGTGTTGCCTATCTTGCAAATAAAATTAACGAACGCTTGATCATGATTTCATTCTCATTAGGCTCTGTCATTATCATTGCCATTAGCTTCTTCTTTGCAAATCAAGTGCCATACTTATTTGCCGGAGCAGGACTCTTCTTTTCTACTTTATTCCCAACCGCAACTGCTTTTGGTACGACCATTTCTAAGAATCCCGGCACTGCACTTGGATTGATTTATGTTGCATCTGGTATTGGGGGCGGTATTGCAGGCTATATTATCGGTATTGTTTCTGAAGCCTTTGGAGCGAGAGGTGGATTCAGCCTTGTGATTGTCTTTCTTGCGCTAATGTTTATCGTTTCTCTCTTTTTGAATGCTGGAAAATCAAAACAAACTATACAGCAATGAAAAAAGACAGCAATGAAAAAAGCCGCCGGTTGTTAACCGGCGGTTCATTTATATTCATCTATTGGGAATAGAGGAATGACTTATTAAGCTACCTGTGGACGTTTGGATGTTTTCGAAACGGCAGCATAAATACGAGGTGAAATAAGGGCAGCTACAACCGATAACAGGATATCTTTAGGTAGTGGGGCAAGCATCCATAACCAAGCCATACCGTAAGTAAATCCTTCAGGAGCGTCAGCCCAAAATTTGTACGCATAATACATATAATTTGTACCAAGGACATAATTCAAGATAAATGCAGTGATACTAGCAATCATAAATGTTATGACAGTTGGCTTTGACTTTGATTCAACAATTTTTCCTGCAACATAGGCTACTAAAATATAAGAAAGAATAAATCCGAATGTTGGCTTAAACAAAACGCCGGGACCACCTGTAAACTGAGCGAATACTGGAGCACCTGCAAGACCAACTAGTGTGTAAACGATCATGGAAATGGATCCCAGTCGACTACCAAGTAAAAGACCGGCTAAAATTGCAAAGAAAGTTTGCAAGGTAATTGGTACGCCACCTACTACGAGAAATTGAGCAATATTGGCACCTACCGCCATTAATGCAGCAAACATTCCTGCATAAACTAAATCAATTGTTTTCATTTTCCTCATGACTGAACCTCACTTTCGTTATCACTATAATGAATCGTAAAAGAAAAAATCCGTTGTGTCAACATTTATTTTAAAATGGTTTACCAAAATGTATATAAATTAACTAAACGTGAAGATGTCTTGAATGAGAAAGGGATAACTCTCTGTATACTATATAAATTGACACCAATTAATGAATGGTTAGTTAACATTTTTCGTTTGAGGAAAATGGTGAAACCCATATACCTATTCATTGATTTGAGTAAGGAAATGACAATAAAAGGTGTATTAAATGATGATTGCTAGGACTCAACAATCCATTTGATTATGAGAAAACGTACTACGTAACAAAAAAACTGTGGTAAACTAAGAGCGAAAGTACGTTGAAAGGAGCCTCTATATGAACATGTTAAGAGGAACCATTCTTTCTGTTTTGTTGCTTTGTTTCGTACTTGCCATAAGCACGGCCTTTGCAAATGGACAAGATGAGAACCTTGCTTATGAAACGGGAGAGATTCCAAGAGAAGCTAATTCGCTACGAGGAACCGCGAGTAAATGACGAAACGGACCAAGAAAAAGAAACTACCTTGAGTGAAGATGATGCCGAAATAACAAATGAAAATGCAGAAGAGGCGACAAACGCGCCAGTGGACAAACCTTATTATTATCTTATTGTTAACAAAACTCCTTATTTAGCCGATAAATCTGATTGGGAGTCGGTTGAAGAAGGTCATACCGTTACACTCGGATATGAAGAAGGTAACGTGCATGTCGTGAAAACAATTGATGAAGACTAAACATTAAGGTACAATACGGTTCGATGTTTTTTTCTCTCCTGCCATTGCGCAGGATTTTTTAATACGGTAAGAATGAAATGATTACGAGCCTTCAGACGAGGATTTTAAAGATGAATCTTCGTAGGGAAAGTCAGAGATGTTTCGATGGAAACGAACGCAGTAAGAGGCTGTAAATACTACCTGACTATTAAAATCTGTGAGATGTGGCAATGCTTTAAAAAACGGATTGGGTACAAAAAAGATAGAAACACCCGTTCTCATATGGTAGGCTAGTCTATACAGCAAGTTGAAAGGGGAAAAACATGGTAACAAAACAAAAGCAAGAATATAGCGATGATTCAATCCAGGTATTAGAAGGATTGGAAGCGGTAAGAAAGCGCCCGGGGATGTATATCGGGAGCACCGACTCAAGAGGATTGCATCATCTTGTTTATGAAATTGTCGATAATTCAGTTGATGAGGCTCTTGCTGGGCATGGAGATGAAATCAACGTTACCTTATATGAAGATAATAGTGTGAGTATTGAAGATAATGGGCGCGGTATGCCTGTAGGTATGCACAAACTCGGTAAACCAACTCCCGAAATCATTCTAACGATTCTCCACGCAGGAGGTAAATTCGGACAGGGTGGCTATAAAACAAGCGGTGGTTTACACGGGGTTGGTGCATCTGTTGTAAATGCTCTTTCAGAATGGTTAGAGGTAACAATTCATCGAGATGGATTTATTTTTAAACAGCGTTTCGAAAATGGAGGGAAACCGGCAACGACCCTTGAAAATATCGGAAAGACGCGTAAAACAGGTACGACCATTCATTTTAAACCGGATTCCAACGATGTTTAGTACATTAAATTATAACTACGATACGCTTAGTGAGCGCCTACGTGAAGCAGCCTTTTTGTTAAAGGGCTTAAAGATCGAATTAGATGATAAGCGCCACGACCGTAAAGAGGTCTTCTATTATGAAACCGGTATCGAAGCATTTATTGATTACTTAAATGAAGACAAAGAGACGCTTCATCCGGTCGTCACATTTAATGGTGAAAGTAATGGCATAGAACTGGATTTTTCCTTCCAATACAATGATGGTTTTTCCGAAAATGTTCTTTCTTTTGTCAATAACGTCCGAACGAAAGATGGCGGTACTCATGAATCCGGAATGAAGACGGCCATTACACGCGTCATCAATGACTACGCAAAGAAAGTCAATCTTTTAAAAGAAAAGGACAAGAACCTTGAAGGAAACGACATTCGTGAAGGATTTACTGCCATCGTCTCAGTTCGTATTCCAGAAGAGTTACTTCAATTTGAAGGTCAGACGAAAAGTAAGCTTGGGACAAGCGAGGCGCGTTCAGCGATTGATGCCATAGTATCTGGTCAATTTTCCTATTTTCTAGAAGAGAATCCATCTATTAGTGAGATGCTCATTAAGAAGTCAATTAAAGCAGCTCAGGCACGTGAAGCAGCAAGAAAAGCGCGTGAGGATGCACGCTCGGGTAAGAAAGGGAAACGCAAAGAGACCATTCTTAGTGGTAAACTTACTCCGGCCACTTCCCGAAATCCGAAGAAAAATGAATTGTATCTTGTTGAGGGTGATTCAGCTGGGGGTTCTGCTAAGCAAGGACGCGATCGCCGAACGCAGGCTATTCTTCCACTACGAGGAAAAGTTATTAATACAGAGAAAGCGAAGTTACAGGATATTTTTAAAAACGAAGAAATTAATACCATCATTCATGCCATCGGAGCGGGAGTTGGCCCTGACTTTGATATTGAAGAGTCAAATTATGACAAAGTTATTATTATGACCGATGCTGATACTGATGGTGCTCATATTCAGGTGCTTCTTCTAACTTTCTTCTACCGCTACATGAAACAGCTTGTGGAGCATGGGAAAGTATTCCTTGCTCTTCCACCCCTATACAAAGTGAGTAAAGGAAAAGGGAAAAAAGAAGTCGTTGAGTATGCTTGGGATGAAGAAGGTATGAAAAAAGCAATGAAAAAGGTTGGAAAAGGCTATACGATTCAACGCTACAAAGGTCTTGGTGAGATGAACGCCGATCAATTATGGGAAACAACGATGAATCCTGAAAGCCGCACGTTAATTCGTGTAAAGATTGAAGATATTGCACGTGCTGAGCGACGCGTTTCCGTTCTTATGGGAGATAAAGTCGAACCGCGTAGGCAATGGATTGAATCAAATGTGGCATTCGGACTAAATGAAGAAACAAACATCATCGAGAATGAAAACATTTCCATTATTGAAGAGGAGGCGTAACATTGGCTAACGCAGAGAAATTTCTAGATCTACCGCTTGAAGATGTCCTCGGTGACGCTTTTGGGCGATATAGTAAATACATTATTCAGGACCGTGCCCTGCCCGATGCAAGGGACGGTCTGAAGCCTGTACAACGAAGGATTCTTTATGCGATGCATCATGAAGGCAATACAGCTGAAAAACCATTTAGGAAATCAGCCAAAACGGTTGGTAACGTAATAGGTAACTACCATCCACATGGAGATACGTCTGTGTATGATGCAATGGTGCGTATGACGCAGGATTGGAAAGTACGTAACATTCTTGTGGAGATGCATGGAAATAACGGGAGTGTCGATGGAGACCCTCCTGCAGCGATGCGTTATACAGAAGCGCGACTAGCTGCCATTTCATCGGAACTTCTTCGTGATATTGATAAAGATACGGTTGAGTTCGCACCAAACTTTGACGACACGCAAAATGAACCAATCGTTCTACCCGCGCGTTTTCCTAACCTTCTTGTCAATGGTTCAACAGGGATTTCAGCTGGATACGCTACAGACATCCCTCCCCATAACCTTGGTGAGGTCATTGATGCAGCCGTGATGCAGATGGAGAATCCTGACGTTACGCTCCAAGAATTAATGAGTGTCATTAAAGGACCAGATTTCCCAACTGGTGGAATTGCTCAAGGTACTGAAGGTATCCGAAAAGCGTTCGAAACAGGAAAAGGAAAGTTCATTCTACGTGGCAAGGCGGAGATTGAGGAAGTCCGCGGCGGGCGTCAGCAAATAGTTGTGACGGAAATTCCATATGAGATCAATAAAGCGAATCTTGTTAAGAAAATTGATGAGCTTCGTGTAGATCGCAAAATTGAAGGGATTTCTGAAGTACGTGATGAAACAGATCGCACCGGTCTTCGTTTCGTGATTGAATTAAAAAAAGAAGCTGATGCTAACGGCATATTGAAATACTTGTATAAAGCGACGGACCTTCAAATTACGTACAATTACAACATGGTCGCCATCTACAACAAGACACCGAAACAAATGGGATTAAAGCAAATTCTCAAGGCTTATATTGAGCACCAGAAGGAAGTCGTGATTCGTCGATCTGAGTATGATTTGAAGCGTGCAAAAGATCGCCAGCATGTTGTGGAAGGGTTAATTCGCGCAATCTCTATTTTGGATGAAGTCATTGCAACAATTCGTTCATCAAAAGATAAGCGAGACGCTAAAAACAACTTAATGGTGCAATACGACTTTACAGATGCTCAGGCTGAAGCTATTGTGAATTTACAATTATACCGCTTAACGAATACTGATATTACAACCCTAGAAAAGGAATCGGAAGAGCTAAGTCAACTTATTAATAAACTTGAAACGATTCTTGGTAGCGAGAAAAAACTCGTTAATCTTATTAAAAAAGAATTGCTTGAAATTCGTAAGAAATATGCGGATGATCGCATGACCGTTATTGAAGATGAAATTGAAGATATTAAAGTTAACCTTGAAGTGATGATTCCTTCTGAAGATGTGATTGTAACAGTGACAGAAGATGGTTATGTGAAGAGAACAAGCCCGCGTTCATATGCAGCATCGAACGGGAAGGACTTCGGGATGAAGGAAACGGATACGCTTCTTCGTCAATTTGATAGCAATACCACTCATACCATCTTGCTCTTTACAAACAAAGGAAGCTACCTTTATTTACCTGTCCATGAGCTACCTGAAATCAGGTGGAAAGATCTTGGGCAGCACGTGGCTAACATTGTATCGATTGAGTCTGATGAGCGGATTATCGAGGCAATGGAAATTAAAGAGTTTAAAGAAAACCAATACTTAGTCTTTGTCACGAAACAAGGTATGATCAAGAAAACAGAGCTTTCTCAATACAAAGCACAGCGGTATTCTAAACCACTAATGGCGCTTAAGTTGAAAAAAGAAGATGAATTGATAGACGTATACACAACAAACGGAAGGAAAGAAGTTTTCCTTGCTACACACTTTGGATATGGACTACGATTTAAAGAAGAAGAAATTAGTCTAGTTGGTCAACGGGCAAGCGGAGTAAAAGGCATTAACTTAAAAGATAATGATTTCGTCGTGAGCGGGAACATTTATGAGCCAACAGCAAAGCATGATATTTTCCTGGCCACTCATCGCGGGGCCGTAAAGAAAATGCAGCTAAGTGAGTTTGAAATGACAACGAGAGCAAAACGCGGTGTTGTGATGTTGCGTGAATTAAAATCAAATCCTCACCGTGTCATTGGAGCTGCGGCAGTAACGAAACAAGATCTTATTATCGTTCGAACGAAAAAGGGAGAACCAATAGAGGTCGATCCAGCAACCTATCGACCAAATGATCGGTATAGCAACGGGTCATTTGTCGTTGACGTGAGTGAAACAGGCGATGCAGTAGAAATTAAGAAAGTTCAAAAGCCAATATAAAATCCTGAAAACCCGCCTAAAAAGCGGGTTTTCTTTGTATGTGAGCAAGGGAATTTGTGATATACTAATTGGTATGCGAACATATGATTGCTACCCCTCTAAAATGGCACTTTCCAATCAAACAAACAAGAAAACACAGATGAAGGAGGAATGAGATGGAGGGGAAAACCCATGCGATTGGCGGTATTTGCTTAGGTGTTGCCGCGCAAAGCTACTACATAACAGATCAACTTTCTGCTCCAGAGTTAATAGTATTTTACGGAGCTTGTTTATTTGGAGGGCTTTTGCCTGACATTTGTCATCCAGGTTCGTGGACAGGGAGGAGAGCAAGAGCTTTATCCAAAGGGATTAGCCGTTTTTTTGGACATCGAACAATCACACACAGCATTCTTTTTATTATTCTTGTCTACTGGTTAACATCGACTTTTACTTTTCAATATGATCACCTTATCCAAACAGGTCTCTTAGTAGGGATTATAAGTCACATTGTTCTAGATGCGATGACAGTAAGAGGAATTCAGCTATTTTATCCTATCCCGCTTCGCGTTCGTTTTCCACTTTATTTAAAAACCGCCTCAAAGGGAGAAGGTTTAATAAGTACCTGTCTGATTATCCTTACCATTATGATGGTTTACAACAAAGTGCTTTCATAAGCTTTCATTTTTGTACTGCCGTAAGCCATCTTACAGCCCTTTTAAGGTTTTTCGTGTATGCTTGATAGAAGAAAAATACAGAGAGGATGGGGAGATGATGCGTACAAAAGTGGTTTTAAAATGGGCACTCATTTTGATAGCGGTCTTGCTTTTAATTTGGTTCAGTCGATCTTATCTAGATTTTAGAGTCGAAGAAATTAGAGATTGGATTTTATCATTCGGTTTACTTGCTCCGCTAATTTACATGATGATTTACACGATACGCCCCTTGATATTCTTCCCAGCCTCCGTTTTATCGATTGCGGGAGGACTTGCGTTTGGAGCATTGTTCGGTACAATTTACACTGTAATTGGGGCAACTGGGGGAGCGGTTTTATCATTTATCGTCGCTAGAAAACTAGGAAAGTCAATCGCCAATAAAGATTGGCACGGAAGAGGACGAAAGATACAAGAACAGCTTGAGAAAAATGGATTCTTCTACGTTTTATTTTTTCGATTCGTTCCGCTCTTTAACTTTGATTTAATTAGTTATTCCGCAGGTTTATCTAAAATACGGTTTACTTCATTCTTTGTCGGTACGCTTATTGGAATTATACCTGGTACGTTTGCTTACAATTTCTTAGGAAGCAGCCTCGTGTCAGGTAATCCAAAAGTGCTTGCACTAGCTGTTGGGGTCTTTATCTTACTATCCGTTATACCAATCTTAATTCGCAACAGAGTGACAAAGAAAAACGCGTCATTAAGTAAATAAGAAAAAAGAGCAGGCTGTTTGTACAACACCTGCTCTTTTTTATGATTCAATTCCTTTATTTTTAGCCTGCTTTAAACTTTTCCTTGTTCGTCGACGGTCCAGGATAAGATAAATGATCGTAGATACGAGGAGCAGGCCGTGTGTAACACTAAACTCGGTCCCGTAATAATCCCGGTTCCAATATGAAACAACTCCAGGAATAATGGTATGACTGAGTGGATAAAAAATCGGTACAGCATCGCTTACATGCGTGAAAAAATCAACAATGACGTGCAAGAACCATCCCCACACAAAACCTGAAAAAGGTGTTAGCTTAAATCCTCGATGAACGATCATCAATAGAATAAAGGCAAGTAACCAGATGACAATCGAATGTCCTAATTGGCGGAGTACAACAACTACAGGATGTTCAAATAACCCATGGATAAAATAATGCACAGAGAGGTCAATTTCAGGATTCGTGATTTTTTGAATACTACGTTTTATTAATAAGTATAAAAACATCACATAATAAATAAGATCAGGTGCGATGCCGCCTATAACAATGTATTTAATCGTTCGTTTGCTTTTCTTTCGGAAAAAGAAATAACTCCAAAATGCATGGTGAAGTGTATTCATTAGGTAAACCCTCACTTTATATGTCAGCTATGGCCCGTTAATTCAAAAGGGATAAACGGGAAGGAATGTTTACTTCTCATTTTATCATCACCGTAGTTACCTGTCCTTTGTAAAAGTGTTTTTGCTATTGACTATAAGCAATAACTCTGACAGATAAGAGAAGATTTGATAAAGTAAAGATGGACTATTGAACAATTGGAGGCACATGATGAACGTATTTGATGAACGAATTAATCGATTTGATACACATTCAGTAAAATGGGATCATACAGAAGCCATTTTTGAAAAAGAAGACCTTTTGCCTATGTGGGTAGCGGATATGGACTTTCGAGCTCCGCAGCCAGTCATTGATGCTCTCACAACACGGATTCAGCATGGAATATTTGGTTACTCAATGCCAACCGAAAATACAAAATCTGCGATTCAAGGGTGGTTGGATAGACGACATCATTGGTCCATTCAACAGGATTTGATTGTATTTACACCAGGTGTCGTTCCGGCACTATCTGCAGCGGTGAATACGTATACGGAAAAGGGAGAGAAAGTCGTCATTCAATCTCCTGTGTACTATCCGTTTCGAGATATGGTAGAAAAGAGTGAGCGGGAGGTTGTCGATAACCCACTTGTTAGAAGAAACGGCAAATATGAAATGGATTTTCAAGATCTTGAAACGAAGCTTGCTGATCCGGAAGTGAAGATGCTCCTTCTTTGTAACCCTCATAATCCTGTAGGAAGGGTTTGGAAAAAGGAAGAACTGATGAAGCTTGCCGAGCTTTGTTTAGCTAATCATGTTCTCATTGTTTCTGATGACATTCATTTTGATCTTATTTTTAAAGGGTATGAGCATACATTAATTTCATCTCTTTCGAATGAAATTGCAGCTAATACAATTACATGTATTGCACCAAGCAAAACGTTTAACCTGGCAGGCATGCAACTGTCGACCATTATTATCCCTGATGAAGAAAAACGAGAGAAATTTAACGCTTATATGGGGAAATTAGGTTTGTTTGCGCCTAGTCCATTCGGGATAACTGCAGTAGAAGCGGCTTATAACCACGGGGAAGAATGGCTTGATGAGCTTATGGACTACTTACAAGGAAATCTCTCGTACCTTACAACTTTTATTAATGAACGACTTCCGCAAATTGACGTAATCGAGCCAGAGGGCACCTATCTTGTGTGGTTAGACTTTTCTAAACTCAACATGTCTCATGAAGAACTTGAACAGTTTGTGCAAGGGGAAGCAAGGCTCGCACTTGACGAAGGGTATATTTTCGGTGAAGGCGGTAAGGGATTCGAACGTATTAATATTGCTTGTCCGCGATCCGTGTTACAAGAAGGTTTAGAACGATTAGAAAAAGCGATTAATGAAAAGAATTAAGGAAAACGCCCTGCAGATGTCAGGGCGTTTTGTCATTAGAAAAGCCTTTTATTTAATGGACGAAGAGGAAGTTCAAGGACTGGCGTATATGTAGTAGTGGATTTCATTGAAAACACGTGAACAGATGGAACAAAAAAAGGGTCAAATTCGTCTAACATATGATCAGCATCTTGTTTCATTTTATTAAACTGATCGTCGGTCATAGGTTTCATTTTTTCAGCAATGGTTAAGTGGGGGATAAAGTCAGTGACTTCATAATGCTGTTTTTGTTCTTGCAGAGACGGTTTGATGGCATCTACAAATAATAAATGAAGGGTAATAATCTCTTTACATAAGACGGTATTAAATAACACATTCGATCCAAAAGTAGCTGGTGCGCCAAGTTTGATTTGAAAAGCGGGAAAGTCTCGGCAAATTTGCTCGATTTTAGGAACCCAGTCGTCTGTTGCCGTAAGACCACTAGAAGCTTTGACCTTTATATGCGGCGGGGAACTTTCAATATAATCCCATTTCTTCCGAAAAGATCGAATTTGGTTCAACACGTGGGGAGGAGGGAGGACGGCAATAAAAAATGGCATGAGCAAATCTCCTTTAGTCAGTCGATATCTTATCGCGGTTGGAACGATTGAAGATCTAAGAAGTCATATTCTAAATTCGCTAAAGAATGAGTTACCCCTTTAATCTGGCAATATCCTTTTGAAAATCAACCAATAGTACTAGTGAAGGCCACTAAACGTAAAGAAAATTATAAAAAACCTCCCATAATTGAGTGCAAAATTTTTAAATTTTGTTATGATAAAAGAGTTGAAGCAGAAGAGTTTTCACTTACGTGGAAGCTAGCATTGGAAAGCGGGTGATTTGTGTGAAAAAAGCTACAAAAGGACTTCTAACCATCCTACTTTTCTCTGTTCTCGCATTTGGTTATCTTAAATCAGCTGAAGTTTATATAGACTACAAGAATGATAAATATGCCCACACTGCAAGTGCTATAAGCATTGAAAGCAGCTTGCATCAAAAGATCGATGAACAGAACATTTATGAAATACAGGTACATAGAAGCGAGCAACAAAAAAATGACATTGTTACGTCAAATGAAGATGAGTCAGCTCTGATTGCTTGGGTCAACAACCTTAACGGAACCGACTTAACACAGCTATCCAATCATCGCGTACAGGTTGATGATGCTGACTTTATTATTTATTTGAAAACTGGAAAAGAAATTAGAATTAATTTGGACGATGAGAATGTGATCATCTCAAGAAATGATAATGATAACAAAGTATTTCATTCTTATTTAATTAGTTCTTATGAATTGAATGATCAAATAGCACGTATTTTAGAAATTGGTTAAATTTTAATTCTGTCTCAATATCTTAAGTTTACTTAACGGTTGAGACAGAATTATTAATTATTTAATGACTTCCTATAATATATATTATGTAAACTAAAATAAAAATTAAGCAAAAGAAGTACTTGATTCTTTTTTTGCACTCTTCTATTTGTTTCTTATCGATTGTTATTCACCATACATTTAGTTGCGTTTCTTTTGCGATCTTGCAACACATCAACTGATAACTTTTCCTGATCAAACGCTGCATTTGCGTTTAAGTATAATAATTTATCAGTATAAATCCAATCGCCGAATTGTTTAATTGATTTTCTGCCGGTTATAATTACTCTATATGTTTACCATTATCGGTCATATTCAGTCATATAAGGATTAAATCCGTACTTAAGTAGCAATGCTTGCAATGAATCCATAATTTAATTCAGGTATACTATTACCTCCTTAAAGTACATATAATGAGCTTATTTCCGTTATGCGAACGAATGTTCTTAGGGGCGATTTTGAGCACTTTTATCCATTAAATGTTTACTAGTATAAAAAGCTCGTTTCAGAATGAACTTTTTGTTTTCACATTTAGATCACATTGAATCAAAGAAACATCCTAAAAAACAGCTACCTCTCTTCTTTCACATTGTTTTAATTTTCACAAACTGTCTTATATGATATGTGAATGCGGTATTCCAATTCTTATGAATGGTTGATTCAATTGAAACGGGTTTTACATGTTTGCATTAGTCTTTGAACCTACTACATCCGCCGTTCCCATCCCTTTGCTTATGAAATAAGCTAAATAAAACAACTTAAAATATGGGAGTTGGTAAGGATTGAATGATAAGTATCATTTAACTGGAAGAGTCATTTTTCGAGGTGACCCTGGTTACAATCAAGCGCGTAAAAATTGGAATCCCTTTGTGGATACCTTTCCCCTTGTCTTTGTTTTTGCACAAGAAACAAAGGATATTCAAAATGCACTCTTGTGGGCACGGGAAAATAAGATCCCGATTCGGTTTAGAAGTGGTCGTCATGCATTAGATAAGGGGCTTTCTGAAGTAAAAGATGGCATCGTTATTGATGTTAGCGAAATGAAAAGAATACGACTTAATAAAGAAAAAGAAATTGCTATAGTTGAAACAGGGAACAATGTTGGTCCATTAGTAAAGGCACTAGCTAGAGAAGGTTTTATGGCTCCTTTTGGAGATAGCCCAACCGTTGGTATTGGTGGGATTACCATGGGAGGCGGAATAGGATTACTACAACGATCAATTGGGTTAATTAGTGATAATTTAGTAGGTTTACAAATGGTTGATGCAAATGGACGAGTTATTCAAGCTGATAGAAAAAGAAACAACGATCTACTTTGGGCCTCACAAGGTGGCGGTGGCGGAAATTTTGGTATTAATACCGAATATGTATTTAAAGTTCATCGTGCTCCAAAAATAGCTACAGTTTATAAAATTGATTGGCCATGGCAGCAGTTAGAAAAAGTTTTTAAGACTTGGCAAAAATGGTCTCCATATGTAGACGATCGCCTTGGCTCCATTTTAGAAATTTACACTAAGAAAAACGGTTTACTTCGATCAACTGGACTATTCCTAGGTTCGAAAGAAGAACTAATTCGATTATTATATCCTCTGATAAATACTGGAACTCCAATTGATGTTTTTGTAAAAACCTTCTCCTATCTTGGCGCAGTCGATTATTTAATCCCTTCAGAACCAATTCCAGGAAGAGCAACAGAGAGTCAAAAATTTTCATCTACATGGGCGCCTGATCTGCTTCCTGATGAAGCGATTGGAGTAATGCGTCGTTTTCTAGAGGAATCAACAGGTACGGATTCAAATTTCTTTTTTCTTAATGCTGGAGGTGCGATAAATCAACCGTCCCCTAACGATACAGCATTTTTTTGGAGAAACTCTAAATTTTATCTAGAATGGAATTCCTCTTGGGCAAACAAATATGAAGAAACAAAAAATCTTGCACTTGTTGAGAAAACACGAAGAGGATTAGCCCCGTATATAGAAGGTTCATATGTAAACGTACCGGATCAATTTATTAGAGATTTTGGACCAGCTTATTATGGTAGTAATTTTGAAAGACTTAAAAGGGTAAAATCAAAGTACGATCCACAAAACATATTTCATTTTCCTCAAAGCATTCCCCCTGCTTTCTAAAGGAAACTAAATTCTAACAAGTTAGCACGTAATCTACTAACGTCACCTCCTTTATCTTTTTGGAGATGACGTTATTTATGTTTTTCATTTAGTAAATTTCAAATAAAACATCGACTACTTTATTCACGATTCTTTAATAAAATAGATTAATTCATATGTGTTTAGTTAGAAAATTCATTCCCAATCCCCTGATACACTTCTTCCCCCTTTTTTTCTCTAAGCGCCAAGGAACCACTAATGATGAGCAGAATGCCTGGTAGCAGCATGAAAAAGTTAAAGATCGTTGTACCGATGCCGATGAATAATATCCAAAACCCGCTCTTTCGATGATTTTTTTGCAAATTAGAGGGTAACGCCTTAACTAAGGCTACAATATAAAAGGAAATTAACAAGATGGATTGGATGATGGATAGAATAATTCCAATATTAAGGCTTCCTTCAGAAATATCGTCTGAATCAAGGTTGATCCCCCTAAATCCATCAATAAAACTTCCCCAAATGAATGAGTCAACAAAAAGCCAAATAAGTGTACCAACTAAACCAAATATCGCTCCTAACAATCCTAAAATATACTCAGCATGTCGATCTACCAAACGATTCGTCCCCTTTCGATTCATAAAATTTGGCCTAGCAAAACTGGTTCGATTATACCATTCCCTTTCCTATAAATTACAAACTATTCTTATCTATAAACCTATAGGTGGAGTTATAGAACAAATGTTCCTAATCCGCTGGTAAGGCCATTATTAACATCTAATCTATTTATTAAGTCAATATTCTAGAAAATTCAGTATAACTTGCACTCATACATGAATAAAACCAACCAAATGGCTTTAGATCCTTTGGTTGGTTTTATTTGTTCATTTGATTGATTATAGTATTGAATATAGCGTTGTATTTGCTATTGTAATCAATGTTATTAACAACGTGTTAAGGAAGGCTCCTACATAGATGTTGCCGGTTTTTCGATAAAAGTATCGATTGAAGATGGAAGCGATCAACAGTGCTGGTACAAGAGCAATCATAATGATTGAAGAGAGTGATTCTGAAGGATAACCAGCTGTTCCTGTGATAAACAACAATCCATAATGGTACCCTAGGTAAAGAATGAGACCACCTACAAAATGTAGTGCTCCTATCACGTATCCTTTTAGCCCTTCGTATTTCGCGCTAGCCGTATTCATATTCACAGAGAGCCCTACAATAAAGTAATAGATTAAGAAAAGTGGTGCATATTTTAAAGTTGCGATGACGTGTTGACTTTCAAATGTTTTAACAGCAAATGTCCAGAGACGGAAATCTGTTTTGAACATTGCGTCAACAAAATATAGTATTCCATACCCTATTACAATAGCCACGACTGCTGTTAGAAGTGAAGCAAAAATTGTTTTTACATCTACTTTAAGCCCGTAGTTTTCAATCGTTGCCCCTTCTGGCTTCTTCGCAACGAAGTGGGTACACACCATAATCATCAATGTCACGATTGCTACATTAATCGCCCAGTATGCGATTGGGTTTACGGTTGGTGCAGCAAAGTATTCTGTTGTCATAAGAAAATCGCTTTGTTTTCTTAAATAAATATATTGAATAACCCCTAATACAAGCATAATGAATGAAATCGATTTAACCCTACGCTCGTAATTTTTAACAAATGAGTAAATCAACACAATAGCCGAAACGGCGATAACAACCATACTGACCTGTCTTAAGAGTCTCATAGCGTCAACATTCCCACTATATAACGCAGGGAAAAAGAGTGCCGGGAACAATCCAGCAAATATGACAATTAAAAAGCTAGTTAGTTTTGCACCATTTGTTTTTGGTTCTGGTAGCGGCGATGGTACTTTTGTATAGATGCTTTTAAAGAAAGGTAATGTTGATACTAGTGAAATGACTGGACCAAAGAGCAAAAAGAAACCGATTAAGGCTACAAACGAAAACCATTCTTTGTATATCCAAGTCTGACCATCTTTACCAATCGTGACAATGTCGCTATAATCAGCGAAAGCCTCATCATAAAAATCAACTGCGTTTTCTGTAGATTGTTTTGAAAAATGATTCCATGGGTGGGTTTCATTCGGTTGGTAAATGATTCGTTTTCCACCATTTACGTCATAAAATTTTCCTACCTCAGGATTATCTGGATTTCCTAAAAATCCCGCACCTTCTTCTGTACCTACATAATTTTTCTTTACGACAGATTTTCCAGCCGCTGTAGCTGCCGCATCAAAGAAGAACTCATCATATTGTGCAGCAATTTTACCTGAAGTTCTTGGACCATAGGCATTGTTAATGTCTTCATTACTCATTTCAAGTGCCTGTATCCATTGATAATCTGAACCCATCGTAAGATCGCTATATATTTTTCTAATGCCTGTTGTCTCAAAATCTTTCTCATCTAAAATGACCGCATTTGTTGTAGAAAATCCGCCCATTGAGTGGCCTGAAGCAGCAATGATACCGTTACCATTTTCATCTTTTAAAACAAATATCTGATCATACATATACTGCACGGCATCATAAATCGCATTTGGCCAAAATGAGAAAAACGGGACCGGTTTTTCCATTGTATTTGTTGAATGTCCATGATCATATTGATCTAAAGCTAAAACGACATATCCTCTCTTAGACATCTCAATGGCTTGAGCATCTTGCATTTCCCCAGAGTTTAGATAGCCGTGTGTAGTGACCAGCGTTGGTCTTGGGGTTTGATCAGCACCATCAGGTTTGTACAATAGTCCTGAAAGCTCTCCCCTCGGAGTATCAAAGTATATACGAGAAACATCCACCTCTCCACTCGAACTGTTAAATAGAGAAGCTGCATAACTACCAATCAAAATGAACGACAAAGCAATCACTAACCAAATGAGCGTTTTCTTGTTTTTCATCTTATCCCCCTGTTGCTAAGTATTTTACAAGAATAATGTTACGTAACGATTGATCTCATTTAAGAATTGTTTATAGTAGTTAACTCTTAATCACCTCCATACCGGTTAGGATGTCGATATTAATACTTACAATATGCTTTAGGAATAAAAATAGAAGACACATTATTGTTACTTTGAATGAACATTCAAAGGATGTAACGTGTCTTCTTGGTCTCATGACAGATATTAACTTTATATAGAAGTATACCTTTTATTGAAAACGCTGTCAAAAATGTGCAATAAATATTTACAGTTATTTTTGGTGTAGGATCAATAAAAAAATGTTTCACTTCATAAGAACAAACGTTCTCCACTCCGTAAAAAGAGCATTTTTTGACTTCAAACGAACTTCTTTCTCCCCATTTTACCCACATAAAGCATTTATTCGAAATATATTGAATTATTTATTCTGTTAATTTAGAATAATGTTAAGAATTGGTAGGAGGTATTCATAATGGAGCGTTTATATTCCACACAGCCTGTTGAAACGGTTTCTCTTAAAGTTGAATCATCCCCCGTTTGGGAAGTAATCCTTGGCATTGCGGGGTTTACACACAAAAAACTTCGACATACGTTTGAATTGAATGAGGACTGGTTGAAGCAAGAAAGTCGTATGCCTTCCTCACTTATAAAAAACTTAAAATGGATGGAAGAAAACAATACGTGGTATGGACTGATTATGCTACAAAACAAATTATCTGCTCAAACCATTTCAGATTTTTCGAAAGGGTTACGTGAAATTTCTAGAACTAATTTTTACGATGTGCTTCTCCCCTATTTAAATCGTGATACAGAGTCAATTCGTAAGGAAACTGCATTAAATTATGGGAGTTGCGAAGTATTTGCCGAATATGCAAATTATTTTAGAAACCATGAATTTTTAGAGAGCTATGTTCAGTCTCTTGGACGATATGAGTATGAAACGTTATGTCACTACTTGATCAATACGGTACAAGAATGGGATGCCTTTATTCAGGAGGAGCCCGAATGGAATAAATGGTGTACTGCTCTTACCTATGAACAAAATCAACAGAAGTCGATTGATCATACTTCTCCCGCTCAAGAAATTGAACGCATAACAGGAGGAGTGAACTATACTCCAGAGCCTTCTATTTGGCACGTAAAGCTGATTCCTCATGTTTCTTATCGACCCTGGGTGTTAGAGCAGCGAACAGAAGACACAAAGCTCTTTTTCTATCCGATAAATGAAGCGTATTTTCTTGAACAAGGCGTCCCCTCTTCTGAATTGGTTCGAGGTCATAAAGCGTTAGGTGAGGAATTACGCCTAAAACTACTTTATCAGTTATTACAGCGTTCGATGTCGTTACAGGAGATGAGTGCGAAATTCCAGATTTCAAAGACGACATTGCATCATCATTTATCGTTGTTGAAATCTGCGAAGTTTATCCGAGTTGAGAAAGGTGTCTATTCTGTACAGATGACGCATCTTAACCGCTTTTCAGAGAGATTAATAAGCTATTTAAGTATTGATGAATGAAAATGTATTCACGTGCTTTTCAAGCGCTATGGATTGGTGAAATGATATCCGCATTTGGTGGAGCTGCAGGTGGGATCCTTAATGGATTGGTACTATATGAGGTCACAGGATCACGAGAATGGATGGGTGCTCTCTGGCTTGTTTACTTTATCCCTTCTCTCTTATTACAGGGATTTAGCGCTCCTTTCTTAAATGTTGTTAGAAAAGAGGTGATCTTACGTCGCTCACAGCTCATCCGGTCTAGTGCGTATTTACTTCCCCTCTCTGGATATTTAATAAATACCGAGTGGGTAGTTATTGCATCTTTAATTGCTTTGCAGTGTCTTCTAGGTTTAATCCAACCGATTTATGCGAGTTTATCATTCGCTCTTTTACCAGATCTTTGTGAAGATCAAGACCTTGTAGATGCGAATGGGCTTTTAGATGGGACGTTACGTCTCATGAGCTTTCTTGCACCGGGTGTTACATCACTCTTACTACTCTTTGCATCTATACCAATAATTTACGGGGTTTCTTCACTATTGTTTTTAATGAGTTATTTTTCACTTAGACATCTTCCTAAGGTCGCAATGGCAAAGGACCCTCCGGTATGGTCAAAACAATTTTGGTGGGATGAACTCAAATCTGGGTACCACACTTTCTTTCGATTTCCCCAACTGATGAAACTTACTTTTTTATCCTCAACAGTGCAGTTTGCTGTAGGTGCGTCAATGGTGCTTAGTGTGCCATTTATTCGAAAAGAACTGCAAGGTGACTATTGGGATTATGCGATTTTCGCAGGAGCTTTTCCACTTGGTTATGTACTAGGGATGATTCTATTAACCAAATTACCGAAGTCGAATGTTATGATGTATTTCGGTTTGATAGGAGGAGGCTTTTCCTTCATTTTGTTGTTTTTTGTGAATTCGATCCCGCTAGCCTGGTGTTGTGAACTATTTGGCGGACTTCTCTTTCCGTTTTTTAATGCTCAGAGTTCAGCTGTTTTTCAGCGTGAAGCCCCTCGTGAACGTTTAAGTCAGTTAAGCGCTGTAAGACTCCTTTTCTTAAGACTGACAATGCCTATAGGAATTTTATTTGCTTCCATATCATCTATGTTTCAAGCGAGTGAACTCTACGGACTTGTAGGAATGATGATTGTGATCTTTGGTTTCTTATTTTTAATATTATCTTTTTCAACAACGGGCATTAAAGGTCATTCATCGCATTCTATCAATCAATAGTTCTATATTAAAAAGCTACTCACGCTAAGGTAAGTGGCTTCTTATCATACTGCATTAATCTATCTGAATGGTCTTTTTAACAATCGTTAATTCGTCAAGGTAATCTCGATCAGGTTCATACCCGATTCCTGGTTTCTCTGGTACTTGTATGTAGCCACTATTCATTTCAACTTCCGGTTTAATGATATCTCGCTTCCAATAATGCGACGATGGAGCCGTATCTCCAGGAAGTGAAAAGTTATTTAATGAGGTAATCGCAATATTATGAGCTCGTCCAATTCCAGCTTCAAGCATTCCACCACACCACATTGGAATATGATGCTTCATGCAAAGATCATGAATTTTCTTTGATTCAGTCAGTCCGCCGACACGTCCTACTTTAAGGTTAATGATTTGGCAACTGCCGAGTTCAATCGCCTTTCTCGCATCTTCTAAACTATGAATGCTCTCGTCTAAGCAAATCGGTGTTTTTAGCTGAGCCTGTAGCTTTGCATGATCAATAATGTCATCGTGTGCGAGAGGCTGCTCAATCATCATTAAATCAAATTGATCGAGCTTCTTCAAATGATCGAGGTCTTGTAACGTATAGGCGCAGTTCGCGTCTGCCATTAATGGTGTATGGGGGAAGTGCTCACGTATTCGATTAATAATTTCAACATCCCAACCAGGCATGATCTTTACTTTAATTCGCTTGTACCCTTTTTTTAAGTAATCCTCCATTTGTTTTAGCATGTCTTCTGGTGATGATTGAATACCTACACTGACCCCGACTTCTATGTTCTTTTTTACTCCACCAAGTGCTTTCGCAAGCGGCAGGTGATTTTCCTTCGCATAAAGGTCCCATACCGCACCTTCAACCGCTGCTTTGGCGTTGTAGTTACCACGAATTTTCTTGAAACGTTCTGATACTTCATCTGGATGGTTCAATTCTTTACCTGATAGAAGTGGAATCAAATGATCAATCATCATATGCCAATTGGTTTGAACGGTTTCTTCGTTATAAATAGGCTCCATAATGGCTACCGATTCTCCCCAACCTGAATGGCCAGACGTGGTTGTCGCTTCAACTAAAATGATATCTTTATCCCGCTCTGTTCCAACGCTTGTCGTAAATGGATGCAAAAGGTCCATTTTGATATGTCTTAGGATGATGCTGTTAATTTTCATTTGAATCACCTTTTTCTAAGAGGTATAAGTAAAGGTTGGCATTTCCTTCACTTTTTACTAAATCCGTTACATTCCATCCCTGCTCAAGGTAATGCGTAAACACGATGCCCGTTTGCTTCCTCCACGCTTTTGCAAGTGGGAGGTCTGCTTTTTTTATTTCTTGAAAGTTCCCAGGTACAGGTACATACATTTTCTTTGCTGTGATGGAAAGATCTACTTTTTCAGGTTGATAAAAGCGGGTGTTACCGCCACCCGTGATGAGAGCATGAGGAAAGGTTTGTTCTGACTCCTTTATGCCTCTATCGTCTTTCGTATGCCACTCAACAAAAAAACGATCAGTCGGTATACCGGCGTTCAGGTTATCATTCATTAGACCATACACATTAGGAAGATATGACTTTACAATGGCCCCGAGCTTATTTAGATTCAGCGATCCGTTCACCGTTTCTAATGGATCGTAAGTCCACGTAATGAAATCGTAGCCCATACTCGCGGCTGTTTTTCTTTGCTCGATCTTTAATTTCTCACCAATCCCTCTTTTACGAAAATCAGGATGAATTCCTAAGCTTTGAGAAACGAGATAGACTTTCTTGCCATCATATCCTGGAAAGCTATATTGAAATGCGATAAGCTGTTCTTCATAAAAAGCTCCTAAAATAAATCCACCATTTTTAACAACTGCCATACTTTGATTGACCGGAACGGAGTCATCAAAGCTCCATACAACGGCTTCTAACCGTCTTACTTCTTCTAGCTCATCTACTGAATGAAGCGTCCGAATAGTTATTGATTGTAGTTCTGTATTCATGTTGTTACCTTCCCTTTTTGCCAGTTCTGTTGATCAGCTTGAAGTAATAGTTGGATCAAAATCTTTGTTCCATCCATTAAGGCTTTCTTATTGAAATTCATCTTAGGATGATGCAATCCTGGCAATAAATCGCAGCCAAGACCGATCATGGTTGTAGCAACCAATGGATATTTTAACGAATAGAAATGAAAATCTTCCGCTCCTGGCGATTTGCATTCAGCCACAAGATTTTCGCGACCTAAAGTGGTGCTAATTGCATTTGTCGCAAGGGCAATGGCATGTTCATGTTTCACAGCCGCAGGAGAAAATTCGGCAGCAGTGGAAGTGATTTCTGTTTTCGTTAATTCAGCAACTTTAGTTATGACGTGATTCGTTTCCTCGATAAGTTGGGTCATCGTCTCATTAGATCTTGCTCTGAGATCCAGTGTGAACCGAGCTTTCGATGGAATTGAATTGGATGCTTCACCGCCATGAAGTTCAGTGATTTTCACCGAATAAGCGTCTGGTACGTCTAAGCGGATGTTTTGCAGAGCTTGAATCATCTCCGCGGCTGCTTCGAGTGGGTTATTTCCCTTTTCCGGCCGAGCGGCGTGAGAAGGGACACCTTCAATCCATCCTTTTATACTGGTTGTGGATCCATGAGAAATAACAGGGGCTGCTTTTCCTAGAGGGATTTCCATCGCCGGACGTAAGTGAACCCCTCCGAGAAAGACAACGTCTTTTAGTGCCTGCTCCTCGATCATTTTCAATGCCCCTTCAGCCGTTTCTTCTGCTGGTTGGAAAAGAAACCGAATGGTGTGCTTCATAGGTTGCATGATAAGGGAAAGCGCAGCAAATAACACCATCGTACTATGCGCGTCATGTCCACATGAATGGTTCGGCTTCACAACGCCCTCCACTTCTTGAACTAACGCATCCATATCGGCACGAAGCGCAATGACCTGAGCGCTGTTACGATTAAACTCTGCAACGAAACCGAAATGCCCTTCAAATGTTTGAATCTGGTACCCAGCGCGCGATAGCTTTTCCTTTAAATAACGAGAAGTTTTCTCTTCTTGCCAGCTTGCTTCAGCTAGCTCATGTAGATCTTCATAAGTTTTTAATATGTCATCATGATGCGCATCTACAAATTCCACTAAGATGCTCCTTTCTATTAAAAGATTACGTGTGCGATACCAACAACGATTGGCAAGGTAATACATGTACGAATGAGAAAAATAAGGATCAAATCGAAAATGCTAACCGGAAGCTTCGAACCAAGAAGCAATCCACCCATCTCTGACATGTAAATTAATTGCGTAACCGAAACACAAGCGATGATAAAGCGGGTTAATTCACTTTCAATGCCGCTACCAATTACAGCAGGTAGAAACATATCAGCAAATCCAACAACCATAGTTTGGGCTGCTTCTCCTGCTTCAGGAACGTTCATTAGCGTTAGAATAGGTTCGACCGGTTTTCCTAAATAAGAAAAGAAAGGGGTGAATTCTGCCGTAATTAATGCGATCGTACCAATGGCCATGACAATCGGTAATACGCCTAACCACATGTCTAATACGTTTTGTGTTCCCTCTTTTATTACGCTTAAAGGTCCCTTGTTCTTTTGAGCTTTTGAAACAGCTTGTTGAAATCCCCACTTCGCTGATGAAATATTATGAGGTATGCCTGTTTCTTTCTTTAATTTTGTTTGCTCGTAACCGTTGTTTGATTTCCGTGACAATGGCGGTATGCGTGGCATAATGAGAGCTGCTATTAGACCCGCAATAATAATGGTGGCGTAATAATGGAGAAAATACTGCTCTAAATTCAAATAAGTAATAATGACAATCGTAAATGTAATCGAAACGACTGAAAAAGTAGTTGCAATGACGGCAGCTTCTCGTTTTGTGTAATAGCCTTCTTCATACTGTTTGGTTGTCAGAAGGACACCGATCGTTCCGTCACCTACCCATGATGCAAGGCAATCAAGCGATGATCGACCTGGTAATGTAAAGAGTGGTCTCATGATTTTAATAAGCAGTGCTCCAAAAAATTCAAGTAATCCAAAATTTAAAAGAAGTGGCAGTAATAAACCCGCTAGTAAAAACGTTGAAAATAGGATAGGAATTAAATCGTAAATTAAAAGCCCACCTGTGTTTTCAGAGTGAATCATTTCAGGGCCGAGATTAAAAAGCGTCATTCCGGCAAATATGGTCCCGAGGGATCGAGCGATTAGCCAGAAAGGACTGACGTGAAGTAAAGTATGTAAACCGGGTCTTTTTGTTATAAAAGTTGGATTCATCGTGATCGCAATAAACGAACCGACTGTTGAAGCACCCATGATGAAAACGGTTATGGCTGGAATAAAAGTACCAATGGAATCATTAATTAATCCAGCTAAAAACGCTACAGGAATGGTGATTCCTCCATCCTGCTGAATAGGGACAATAAAAAGGAGAATTCCAATCAAGGATGGGATTAAAAACGTTAAAACATCTTTTGTTTCAAAAGAATTATCCTCGATTTTTTCTTTTTTATTTAGCATTCCGTTCATGAACATTCCACCTTTTCCTTCTCATTTCATTCGACAAACCAACTTTGACTACTGTAAAGCTGTTCTAACTTTTGTTGTCGTAAACTAATGCGATCGCGATCTTTCAAGTGCATTCCTTGTAAGATCATTTCTAAAAGACTAATGACAGAGGATATGGAATGATGACCTGACTCCATCTTCTCCTCTGTGGTTAATGTAAGTGTTGAAAGCGAGCCGATGGGAGATAATTGCCGATTCGTAATGGATATCACAGGAATATTTTGCTGTTGTGACCATGTAGCAAGGTCAATGGCTTCTTTCCGATAGCGTGGGAATGAGATCAGAAAGACCACGGAATGATGGGTGAGATCACAGAGATCTTCGGGTGAGAATCCACTTGAATTTGAAAGGCTAATCCCCGCCCTAAATTGCTTCAAGTTATAATGCAGCCAATATGCTGCGCTGTATGAACTACCAAACCCTGCAATGTAAACAGATTTCGCGTCAATGAGGTAATCAATGACTTTCCAGATCTCATCATTGTCTATCTGGGTTAACAATTGCTTTAAGACAGACGCTTCTTCTTCCACCACCTTACTAAACAGAGTGTCTTCAGTTGGTTCGGGTTCTTCAGTTGGGAACTCCTCTTGTTTGGTTCGTTTTTTTTCTAACCACTGACTGCGAATCGCCTCTAGCATTTCAGAATAGCCTTTAAATCCAAGTGCATAGGAGAAGCGAATAACAGTCGTTTCACTAACTCCAACTTTTCTTCCCATTTGAAAAGCGGTTAGAAGTGCTCCTTCCTCATAATTTTGGGTGAGCCACTCTGCAACTTTTTTTTGACCGGTAGATAGGGAAGGGTAGTGCTGTTTAATCAATTGAGTTATGGATACCTGGTTCATAGCTACTCCTTTCATTTATGAAGTAAATACTTCTTTTATTTATTATAATGAATGATATACTTCATTACTAGTCTTTTTCGATAATTCTGAAATCCCCCGTCTTGGTTGTAGATTTTAACGTAAAAAAACACCATCAAATGAATGATGATGTTCAGATGCAACCTTCGTAAGTCAATCTTACGCCTGGTTCTTTTCCATTACCGCAAAATAATGCTCCTCAGGATCTGCAAAGTTAAAAACGCGGCCAAAAGGCATTGACACAATTTCCCCAACGGTTATTTTTTTACTCTTAAAACTTTCGTATAAATGATCGAGATCGTTCGTGTAAAACATAAGAGATGGTGTACCGAGATTTAGCTCAGGCTCCATCTTCGCTATAAATGCTTTATCATGAAGAACAATGCTTGTTGCTCCTTCTAGAGTTGGCGCGATCTCGATCCATCTCATTCCCCCGCTATTGTTTTCCTCTGCCATGTGATGAAACCCAACCTTTTCTGTCCAAAATGCTAATGCCTCATCCTGATTATCCACGTATAGCATAATTTGACCGATTTGATTGATCATTTCAACACTCCTTTTCATTTTCATATTCAATCTATCTATTCGACAAATCGATTTGCTGACCTCTTATAAAATGAAAAAAGGAACGGTTTTCCGTCCCTTACACCATCTACTTTGCTTTTTGGATGATTTCATCGATAATCCCATATTCTTTTGCTTCCTGAGCACTCATGAAATAATCTCGGTCAGTGTCTAATGCCACTTTATCAAGTGATTGATTCGTTTTTTTAGCGATAATTTGATTAATATGTTGTCTAAGTTTTAGGATGCGTTTTGCTGAGATCTCTAAATCGGTTGCTTGCCCGCGAGCTCCACCTAAAGGCTGGTGAATCATAATTTCGGCGTTTGGCAAAGCATATCGTTTCCCTTTTGTCCCTGCAAGTAACAACATTGCTCCAAAAGAGGCAGCCAACCCGGTACAAATGGTTTTCACATCTGGTGTAATTTTGTTTACGCCGTTGTTCGTTTTGGGTATGATACACAGAGGAAAAATCATACAAGCGGGAGGGTAACACCTATGAAAGTCTTAATAGTCCTATTATTATGTTCTGCAATCACGTTAGGAGGGTGCCAAATGGAAAACGATACAAAAGAGACAAACCCACTAGAGGCATCTGCAAATGAACTCCCTAAAACCAAAGCGCTTCAAGACGACTTTACTAGGGATTTTATCACTTCCACAAAACAAACGGAAAATGGGTCCTACACGTTTGTGTCAGCAACTAAGGACTACCGCATGAATTTTCCAACAAACGCTACAATTGGGAAGCAGGGGTATTCCCACCCCGATGACTCGTTTGAGCAATTCACGTTTGGATTTGAACAGGATAATTACGCCGTTGGCGTGACGATCGAGTATCAAAATTTTTTGAGTGTTAAAATTATGGAAGAAAGTTTGGACCTTCTTAAAACACGGATTGAAGAGGAAGTTACGCTAGAGGAACGATTAGAAGAATCGAAAGCCAGTTATTATGCTCCGTTTGGATCCGAAGAAGAAGACGAGGGGTATGTGGCGTTTCTTCAAAACAAAAAAGGCTCAGGAGGAATATTTGTTTTTGTTCAATTTCAATGCTTAGATGAATGCGTTTCTCACAAAGAAATGGAAAAGTGGTTCTTGGGTTGGCTTGATTCAGTCACCTTCACATCCGGAAAAGAAGGTGAAGATAAATGACGGTTCAGTTTCAATCTCGAACGCTTCGACTTCGTTTGACACAATTAGAATATCAAAACTATCGCCTGACGTTATGATGAAAAAAATCAAGCGCATCTATTTAAAAGAAGTCTACAATCTTCCCGTCGAACCATTAAAATCGTTTGCCAAATCCCACACATTTTGGTCTGCCGTTTCCTGAAGCTTCACAAGTTCTTTATCGACCGTTTTCACTTGTTCCTCAATCGCTGCTTTCATTTCCTCTTCATTTAACACATTCATCGAAAATCCCATAGTATGACTTCCCGTTTTAGATATGGGGTACTTCATCTATTTAGAGAATATGCGTGAAATGCATTTTCTTAATCATAAATGTTTTCATTCATACAATTATGAATGATGTCTTATAGAAGTGCTTGTACTGGAAGAAGTACATTTAGGACACGATGTTACAATTAGGATAAGAGCTAAAGAAAAGCACCCCCACATGGGAGTGCTTCACTTATCGCAAATCATCTTTTATCGCATTGGTAAATTCAGCGATCGCATCATTATCAATTCCTTGAGCGGAGGCCATTTGCTTCAAGGATTCAGGATCTTGGTGTTGATGTTGCTGCTGTTGAGCATGAGATTGAGCCTGATGTGAAGAGTTTTGCTGTGAATGCTGCTGCATTCCACTAAAACCGCCGTTCTGCATACGATTGGTAAGGGCATAGGCAGCTGCTCCGCCTAGTGCACTTAATGCCATAACAGTTGCGGTTTTGCCTTTTCCTTTCTGATTGTTGCGCTTTTTATTATTCACTTCATATCACTTCCTTAGGTAAAAGTTAAAAGATGTGTTTCTAACATCGTTATTAGCCACACTGCTTAGTTTAAGTTAACTTTCACCTAATATACTGGTTCGTTTTTCCAAGGGAACCTCTTAATAGTATTTGATCGTTATTGTTGTTTGAAAAACATTGTTTCAGAAAATATGAGCAAACTATAATTGATGGGCTTATGAGCCTTTCCACTTATAGCCTACTCCCCAAATGGTTACTAAAAACATATCAATGTTAAAATTAACTCCTCTACACTTATCACGCAAATTTCGAATATGTGAGTCAATCGTGCGTCCTTCTGTATTTGATTCATACCCCAAAATTAACTGAATAAGATGTTCCCTGCTAAATACTTTTTCAGGATTTTTTAAGAACAATCCAAGCAACTTAAATTCAATGGGAGTCATGGAAATAGGCGCACCTTTGTATGAGACAAGATGTCTTTCTGCATCCCACGTTAATCCCTTGAAGAAGACTTGATCTTGGTTCATTTGTTTTACTCGACGAGCCAACGCTTCCATTCTAGCGAGGAGAACGCGTTCATCAAAGGGCTTCGTGATGTAATCATCTGCGCCTAACTTGAACCCTTTAACAATATCTTCATTTTGTTCTCTTGCTGTTAACATAATAATTGGTACCTCTGATTGATTGCGGATTTCTCGACACGTGGAGAAGCCGTCCATATCAGGCATCATAATATCTAATAAAACCAGATCTATTTTGTATTCCGTTAATCTATGTAATGCGTCTATACCTGTATTTGCTTGGTAAATGGTGTATCCATGTGGTTTTAGATAAAGAGAGATTAGCTCTACCATCCGTTCTTCATCGTCTACAATTAGCACATTTTTCACGTGATTCAACTCCTAAAAACAATGGTGATCGTTGTTCCTTTTCCTTTTTGACTTTCTGCCTTTATCCTGCCTCCATGCTTCTCGATAATTTCTTTAGCAATAGAAAGACCAAGTCCAGAACCGCCGTATCTTCTAGAGCGTGACTTATCAACTCGGTAGAGACGTTCAAAGATGAAAGGCAAATCCTTCTCAGGAATTCCTTCTCCCTCGTCAATTACTTTTACATTCACTTCGCTTTGAAGAGATTTCGTATCGATGAGTACGGTTTTCCCTGGCTCACTATAATGCAAAGCATTATCCAAAAGGTTTAACATCACTTGAGAAAACCTTGTAGAATCAATATCGAGATAGATTTTATCTTGACAAGAAACAATAAGATGAATCCCTTTCCCTTCAAAAGCAGGCCTTACTTTCTCTCTAACCTGATGAATTAACGAACATAATTCGACTTTCTCTCGATCAATTACAAATCCTTGTTGGTCCATTTTTGCCATATCGAACAAATCTCGAACGAGAGAAGTTAAGTTCTCTGATTCTTCTTTAATAATGGAAAGGTAAGCCTTTCTCTCTGTTGAAGATAACTCTTCTCGCTGAGCGATATCTGCGTAACCATTCAGATAAGTTAAAGGTGTTCTTAGCTCATGTGCAATATTGGCTAGAAAATCACTACGATCGTTTTTTAATCGGAGCAAATCATCTGATAAGCTTTGAATGCCTTTCGCTAATTCTCCTAATTCATCGTTTCGATCGACTTTTAAGGAGACGTTATGATCTCCTGTGCTCATTTGTTGCGTTGCGACTTTCATCTCAATCAATGGACGTGTAATCATTTTTGATAAATAAATAATTGTAATAACGGTTAGGAAGAGAGCGAGTCCACTAATGATTAAAAATTGAGTTGTTAAGTGATCGCGCACTTCGCGAATACTTTTTGTATCGAGGGTCATATAGACATTTCCAACAAGCTTATCATTAACGACAATGGGAGAACCGGTCATCACATAAGGTTCGTTGCTCCAATCGCCTTCCAGGATCTTTCCTGACACCGGGAGTGGGGATGATAAAGAAAGGTTTTTTCTGATCATAGAGGTTAAAGGATTCGAATGAACGAGAATGCTATTCCTTTCATCTGTAATAATGACCTGAGTTTCAGCTTCAGATTCCATTAGCGCAACGTGCTCCATTGTTTCACGATCGAAATGTTTTTCTAGTACATCTCTATGGCTGTTTCCTCGTGCGAGAAGAGCATCCGTTTCAGCCATGATCCGCTCATTTAAAAAGCCGAAGTAAAGTACGATAAACAGTATTCCCTCAAGTAACAAGATGCTTATAAGAAAAAACAGACCTAATTTTGTAGCTAATTTACTTTTTCTCTTAAATCTCATGTCTCTCTCCTTATTCACAGCCATTCTATCAGCATTATATCGAGAAAGTGTGCAGCTTGTCTGCTTTGTTTTAATATAAAAATTTAAGACAAAAAAAGAAGCCTGCTAATGATTCAACAGACTTCTTCACAGTTGTGAGGTTATGCTGCTAGTTTCTTACACTCTTCCGCACATTTAAAACATGCCTCTGCACAATCCTGACAGTGTTTGTGGTCGTGCTTTTTACATTCGTTTCCACATGCCTCACAAATTGTCGCACACGCTTGTGCAAGTTCAGACGCAAATGGGGTTCCCCTCACAAGCGCTTGTTCCAAAAAGCCACAAATATCAGCGCACTCTCTGTCCATACGAATACAATCCGCCATCATTTTGACATCTTCTTCTTTTAAGCAAGCATCATAACAGTGATTGCAAGCCGTCATACATTCGTGAAGTGTTTGAATCATGGAGCCATACTTTTCATGTGACATGATTAAATTCCTCCTTAGAAATGTAATACACTGTCATAGTTTCCTATTTGCTTGATAATAAACGTGAATGCGAAATAAAGTTATCAAATCACAAATTTCATTCATTCTGCACAAATTCTGGACATTTAGAGGGAATTGCTTAAAGTTTTAGTCTCTCATTTCATCTCATTTATTTTATTTTGCTCGATTAAAACGTCCCAGGATTCTCCTGCATCCTTCGTTAGAAACAGACTACCTTCAGTCGTATGAAAAGACATTTCATTTTCACTTTGTGGGTTTACGGTTAAATAATCGATTTCTCCTTTTATTTCATCCGGCATTGAAATCAGAGATTCTTCTCCATTTTTAAGAGAAACAAGTTGGTTTGTTTCTCCTTGTGTAGCGTAAAGAATACGGTCTTTTAGAAAAGTCATTGATGTAATAGCGATTTCTTCAGTGAGGCGTGAAAACGATTGGCCTTGGTCTTTAGAGAGATAAAGGCCCGTAGGAGAAGTTACGGCAACAACATTTTCATCCGTAGGGTGAGCAAATATCCCATTGATTTGATCCGGAGTCCCCTTTAGTTGCACTTGATTCCATTCACTTGCATCCTCACTATAATAAACCCCTATCTCCATTTTGCTGTTTTTCTGTTGATTGACAGCATAAATGCTGTGCGTTTCATAGCCAACCGCTAAATAGTGAAAATCAGATTCACCTTGAAAACCTAGCTGCTCCAACGTTTTTCCTCGGTCCGTACTTTTAATTAAACCAAGCGGATTTGGTAAATCAGATCCTTCACCAGGGTGTCCACTACTATAAAAACCATCAGACACTGCCTGAAAGCCCATATAGTCATTGTTGTTTGCTTTAGCTTCATACCAGGTTCCATCAAGATAGATAAGCGGTCCAACATGAGTCGCCACGAATAATTCTTCTTGATTGCCTGGATATCCGATTCCATGAACATGATTGATTTCCTTTCGTGAAGTCGGTTTGAAAAAGCTTGATTCTGATAATACCGTTTCTTTTTCATTCTTTTGCTTTTCCTTAACTGCATCATTGCTTTTTACTGAGTTTTCTTCCTGACATCCTGAAAGAATAAAAAGCATTGCAGCAAAAATGATCATCCAGTGTTTCTTCACAGCATTTCATCCTTTATATCATCTTATTTAGTCGCTAATATGCAGCTTTTTAGAAACGTCATTATTCAATAGGAGATAATTCTTCTTCCGTTACCCATTTATGATTGGTTACCTCCTCGCCTCCTGTTGTTGGCTTATAATCGATCATATAGACCGTCGTTTTGTTAGCGGAATCAATGGTTGCTTTTGCGCCCTTCATTCCTTTCATATGGGAAGCTTCAAGCGTTACTTCCGTGCCAGGTTTTAAAGGGGGGCTATCAGGTTGATTAAGTTCCTCGTGAATTACCCATTTATGGTTCTCAACTGGATCTCCGCCATTCGTTGGCTTATAGGAAACAACATAGGAAGTAGACTCAAAAGCACCAGCAATCGTTGCTTCTGCTCCTTTCATTCCAGGCATATGATCTGTTTCAATCATTGCTTTACTTCCTTCTGGATATGTAGGATCTTCGGCCCTTTTTAACCCTTCTGGTACTTCTGGAGATCCGGAGTGTTCCATTTCTTCCATGTGGCTTTCGGAGTTTTCTGAGGAGTTAGACTTGGGATGTTGATTACCGGACTCCGGGTTCATGTCCTCATTATTGTTTGCACAGGCAGCCAGAATAAGTGTTACCCCTAAACCTAAAATAAATATTCTTGTTTTCATATAGATCCTATCCTCCTTTGATTGGGTTCATTTACCATCAAAAACTACTTTAGCGGGTAAATGTGCACTTATTGTGCAGATGTTGATTGTTCACAAGATCATCAAAAGTTGTCTAATTATCATAGATTAAAAAAAACAGCCACTCAATTGAGTGGCTGGATTTTCGTTATGCTTGCTCAGGCGGTTCGCCAATAACGCGTACTTCGCGTTCAAGCTCAACATCAAACTTTTCCTTTACCGTTCTTTGCACGTGGTGGAATCACATCCAAATAGTCTGTTGCTGTGGCATTATCGATATTCACAATAAAGCCTGCATGCTTTTTAGATACTTCTGCCCCGCCGATTCTTGTGCCTTGAAGCTCAGAGTCCTGAATCAATTTACCTGCAAACAGGCCAGGAGGACGCTTGAACACACTTCCACAAGAAGGGTATTCTAGCGGCTGTTTTGTTTCGCGCTTCTCAGTAAGGTCATCCATGATGGCTTTGATTTCATTATAATCGCCATCTTTTAGAGCGAAGGTTGCTTCTAAAACAAGCAAACCTTTTTCTTCTACGTTACTGTGACGATAAGATAAATCTAGTTCATCAGCGCTTAGCTTGATTAACTTTCCTTCTTTCGTTACAGCGAGAACACTCTCGAGACAATCAGCTATTTCTCCACCGTAAGCGCCTGCGTTCATATAAACTGCTCCTCCAACAGAGCCTGGTATGCCACAAGCAAACTCAAGACCGCTTAATTTGCCATCACGCGCAAATTCAGATGCATCAATAATGCGAGCGCCTGCTTGAGCAATCACTTTTTTGTCTTTTTGATCAATCGATTTTAAAGAGGATAAGTTCAAAACAATGCCACGAATACCGCCATCTTGAATGATGACATTCGACCCTTTACCGAGTATCGTTAAAGGATAGCTTTTTTGATAAGCATATTCTACCGCTGCTCTTGCATCCTCAATTGTGTTAGGAAAAACAAGAACATCTGCGCACCCGCCCATCCTTGTATAAGTGTGGGCATTTAAAGGTTCATTTATTTTTAATACCGCTTCTGGCAAAATCAAGCGGAGTTCTTTAATTACATTTTGGTTATCCATAGGCTACCTCGCTTATAAAACAAGTTCTTTTTGGTGTCATTTCATTCTGTCACATATTCAAACACATTTAAAATAATAACACAACTGCCGTTTGAATATGATCTTTTTGACAAAAGAAGCTACTATTTTCATAAGAATTTTACGCTAAAGATATAGAAAACAAGATTATTTATTGCCGAAAAAGCCTTGATTTACAAAAAATCGGGCGGGATCATTCTTAAAATGTTTCGATGTTTTATTACATGCAGAAGTCTCTTTTTTTGTGCCATTTTCACATTGTTTCTATCGTTATTGCCAATAGACTATAAGCCTATTCTCTTTTTGAAATGGCTTTTTTACTGAAGGGCTCACTCGAATGAGCAAAAAATCGTGAATTCAACAAAATATGCTACATACCCTTTGAAATAGAAAACGGAGAGGGTTATCCTCTCCGTTTAAACGTAGTCTATGCTTTTGTCCGATATGCCGTATTGTTTTTCTTTAACGAGTCATCTGAGCCAAACAGAAAATGTTTTTCCATATTTGGAGAGTAAATTGAATTCACTGCTGTTCTCCCTACTGTTTCAGCTACTTCTCTAAGCATGCTTGGGGAAGCACCACAGCATAGTCCAAAATAATTTACGCCGATGCTTTTGGCTTCTTTTGCCCATTCAGCTAGTTCATAACGGTTGCAATAAAGTGGATCGAGAGATGTTGGAAAGGTTGTCTCTGTAGGTAATGTACAGGCACATCCACCATCAGGTAAGTTAAAAAATGTTGGATGTTCTTCTGTGGTGCGATAAGGAATGGGAAGTGCGCCAACATATCCAGTAACAGACTGCCTAATTTTCTCGATGTATGGCTGCATGGTAGCAGGTCCTCGGAAGCAGTTCATACCAACAACTAAAGCGCCTTGTTCTTCTAATAACCGGCAAGCTTCCTCAACCGTATAGTCGTCTCGTAGTATATTTTCACTCATCAGTCCTAATGTAATCACAGCTTGAAGGCCTTGTTTTTGAATCTCTTCTAACGCAATTTTCGCTTCTTCATAATAGTAAAACGTTTCCCCATTGATGAAATCAACGCCTTCTTCTTTACTCCATTGCACCATCTCTGCGAACATAGACCGTATTTGTTCTTTGCTTTTTTCATCTTCAGGATCGAATAAATTCGTATTTGATATGTTCCCAGCTACAAGTGCTTCTTCTTTAGGATGTTCTTTTGCTACCTCTTTAGCGAGACGAATCGCTTGCCGGTTGAGTGGCTCTAGCAAGTCTTCTTTTCCAATGATTCTCATTTTCTCTCGATGGCCATTATACGTAAAAGCAAGCACAACATCAGAGCCTGCAAGCATATAATCACGATAGGTTTGTTTCAGAGCTTCTGGATTATCTAGGGCAACTTCTGGCACGAATGATCCAGCTTGGAGATAACCACGTCGTTCCAATTCAAACAGATAACCTTCCCCGCAAATAACCGTGCCCTCTTGCAAGCGTTGTTCGAGTGTTCTTTTCATGTGTACCAGCTCCTTATTCTCTGTAAAATAAAAAATCCCTCTTCCTAAAAATAAGAAGAGGGATTGCGAACAGTATCCTCCTCTTATCTTCCAGATGACATCATCTGTAGGATTTGGCACCAGCTTCAACTGTAGTTGAAAGGTTGCCGGGCATCATAGGGCCTATTCCCTCCGCCGCTCTTGATAAGAGTCTTGATTTAATTTTTTAACATGGTTGAAATTATAGACCTCGTAAAATTAATTGTCAATGTTTTTCTGATAATTAAGAAATGTCAGGATGATTGTCCGCTTTTTAATCGATAGATGCGATCTTCCCGTCCGAGTAGCTCAACAGACATGGATCCTGATGCAACAAAAGAATCGAGATACGTGCAAACTGAATAATAAACTTTTGGTTTCTTTGTCGAGTAGCGCTTATCTTGAATTTTTCCTTCTTTGATTAGGAGCTCACAAATCAACAAGGCGCTCTCTGTACCTTGTTGAATATACCCGTCAACCGCTTCCTGGACTGTGAACGAAAGGTCTCCTACAAAATAGGTTTCTTTTGGTTTATTGATTGTTTTTTCTGGTAAAGGTTCTTGAGGTTCTTCGGCGAACAAATCAAATGAGCCTTGTAATTCCTCTTTAGGTAACTCTTCTATAGCTGTTACGTCTTCTTTTTTCCTTAGCAGGATATCTGTAGCCTTTAATTTATTGCTACCTCTTTGGAGAGCTTCTTTTTCTTCACGATAATCCCTAATTAAACGACTTAACCGTTTTTCTTGTCGATCAAGTAGCGGAAGTTGTAAGGAAAGTGGCTCTTCAATATCTGTTGGTAGGTTCAAACCTTCAGGGATAGTATAAGTTATGGCGCTGTTTTGCTTTTTTAATAAGAGTTCGTCTAACTCATAATCAATTTTCGTGAAACCTTGTACAACTTCTTTTACAATGGTCGCGGGTAAGCCTGTGTGCTCTTCGAAATGATTAATTCCAAAACGACGCACTTCACCTGTTTTCACATGGCGAACGATATACTGATAGCGTAATGCACGTCCACATTCGCATTTTATATCTTCTGATACAGCACCTGCATCCAGGTAATCCTCTAAGAATCCAATCATCGAGCAACATTCCAATTTCTTCATCAGTTGCACCACTTGGAATCATTCTTCCTTTACTTTTAGCAATCACATTTGCAAAAACCGTTTTTTTACCCCGTTTAAGTATATTCATCACATAAAATTGTTGGTCTTTTGTTAGCTCTTGAAATAATTCATCTCTCTGAGAGTTTGTTAAGGTCGTTGTCATATAAATCCCTCTCTATACGATAGTACCGCCATTATAACAGGCAAGTCGGGTAATGGTAACTACCACATCTTGATTCTTATAATAAAAAACGCCAATCCTAAAGGATTGGCGAGTGTTCGTTGTTTCTTATCGATTCCATTGACGTACGGCGGCGATTTCAGCCATATGCTCAAGTGCATTCGCATTTTTTGGTTTCTTTTGTTTTGTTAAGTCCAGTTTGTATGTGCCAAAACCATTTTCGGCTTCACTCAAAAACTGGATGGTTTGGATGTCATCAGCATAATTTTTTGCTTGAAGGGCAGATTCGAACGTCACGTTTACGTTTTTCTTATTGACGTTCTCAAATGTCCAGTTTTCATCAGCTGTAGGATTAATCGTTTGTTCTGAAAGGATATAATCAATTAAAATCTGTCTATTTTCATCAGGTGAATCAATTACAATGTTAGAACCATCTAAGTGAGGGAAATGACCTCCCCCAGTCGCACGATAATTGTTCGTGGCCACAATAAATGACATGTCTTCTGTCACTTTTTGATCATTGTAGGCTAATTCTTTGATGCGATTGGCATTTGCATTCACAACATTTCCATTTCGATCGTACTTCGCAGGTTCTGTAACATCAATTTTATAGGTAACTCCGTCAATCACATCAAAATTATAAGAAGGATAGTCCAAATTAATTAAAGGCTGCTCTTGTTGGTCTTTACTGTCTATTTGATTAAATTGTCCAGCTGACATTTCAATCCAGTCTTTTAGCTCTGATCCGTTTAACAGTACGGCTTTAAGCGTATTCGGATAAACATACAGATCAGCTACGTTCTTAATCGCTAGATCACCGGCAGGAATATCTGTATAATACGACGAACCTCCGCGGCCACCTGCTTTAAAAGGAGCACCGGCAGACAGAACGGGGATCCCTTCGTATTCGGTTCCTTGAATATGGTTTTCTACATACCATTTCTGAGCATTCGTCACAATCTGAATAGAGGGGTCGTCCTTCACAAGTGCGAAGTAACTTGTTATTGGCGCAGTCGTTTCCCCAACAGCGGTTCGAACATAATCAATCGTCGCCTCATGTTCTTCTTGCACTGCACTTAGAATATTCTCGTCAGCAGGTACAAGAGAAGTCTTTGTTTCTTTGTCATAAATTGGCCGAGCCTCCGATTGAGAAGAATTCACTGTCCATTTTCCATTGTCTTCCGTTAATTGAAGATCAATAACACCTAAGTGGTCCCCCCAGTATCCTGGTTCAACAGAAGGCACACCGTTAATCGTTCCTTTTGCATTATCAACGCCTTCTACTCCCTCGAAGCTGCTCCCTGGAAAAACCTTATGAGCATGTCCAAAAAGAATGGCATCAATCCCATCGACTTCGCTTAAGTAGTAAACCGCGTTTTCATCGTTTCCTTCAGGTGCAGCCGTTTCAAAACCTGAATGGGGAATGGCAACAATGATATCTGCTCCTTGCGCTTTCATTTCAGGAACGTATTTATTTGCCGTTTCTATTATATCTTTTACAATCACTTTTCCTTCAAGATTAGCTTTATCCCACTGCATTACTTGAGGAGGAACGAATCCAATCACACCAACATTTAGCTGACGTTCTTCACCAGATTCATCGATAACCGTTTTATTTAGAATGTGATACGGTGTAAAATAATTTTGATCATTTTCTGGATTATTGTCGTGATCATCTACGTATACGTTTGCATTGATATACGGAAAGTTTGCACCCGAAAGACTTGTTTGAAGGAAATCAAGTCCAAAGTTGAATTCATGATTTCCAATGTTCCCTGCATCATAATCAAGGAGATTCATGGCCTTGTAGACTGGATGCGTTTCCCCTTTTTGAAGTGGATCAATTTTAGCAACATAGTCTCCAAGTGGGTTTCCTTGTAGCAAGTCTCCATTGTCAAAAAGGAGGCTGTTGTCGACTTCATGACGTGCTTCATTTATTAATGTAGCGGTCTTCGCTAGTCCAAACTCATCGGTTGGTTGGTCCTTGTAATAATCATAGTTAACGATATTCGTGTGAAGATCAGTCGTTTCTAAAATGCGTAAATTTACTTTAGCGGTTGCTGCTTCCGCAGATGACGGTGAAAATGTACTGCATGCAAGTCCGATTACTAACGACGCGGTAATAATTGATTTACTGTTCATATGTATCCCCCTTTAATAATGAAAAACCTAAACGCCCATCAATAGTTTACAACTTTTCTTTATGAGTAGATTGTTTTATCATTAAAAATATTGTAAATTGTGAAAAATAGTGCCATGGAACCATGTGGATTGCTTCATTTATAGGAGGCATCTAAAAGTACTTTAAACGTAATAGCCTTCAGTGCCCCATTTCATCTCTCGTTTTAATAATAGAAATACTATATGGAAAAAAGAACATTAGAACCGTTACTTTCGAACTGGCATAAAAGATAACGATCCTTTGTTTCCAACGACCACTCTTTTTGAATCAATTTCCCCTTCTACTTCATACATGAGATATAACTTTCCATCTCTCACTTCTCCGTTTACATAAGTAGCAGATGGATATAGTTCCTTTAAGTTTTCAAGATGATAAATTTTAATACGTTCCCCCGTTTGATCGTATACTTCAAGTTTCGTAATTTGTTTATTTTCCCTGAAAACATGAATGTCGTTATATCCGGATTGTACGCTTGTATTTTCCCCCATTATTTCAAAAGGTAAGATTTCACGTTGATAATCTTTATAAAATCCTGCTCCCACCCAGACACATAGTAAACCAATCACAATCAGCCAACCTTTCATTTTCCCTCTCCTTACGTACGAAATGAACAAATCAATGAGCTTGTATGCTGTTAGTTTATGTTATAAAGAATGGTTGGTGTTTCTTATAAAAAAAAGACGCCACCTTGTTGGTGAGCGTCTTTCTATTTAGATTATTTCCCTGCTTTTTCTAGCTTTTTAACTTGCTTACTTCGTAGTTGACCGCACGCCGCATCAATGTCTGTTCCGTTCTCATGACGAATGACGCAATTAATGCCGTTCTTCTTAAGCGTATCATAGAACGCAAGAATCGATTCTTTTTCACTACGCTGATATGAATGGTCATCCACGGGATTGTAAGGAATCAAGTTTACGTATGAAAGATGACGTTTGTCAGCGAGAAGTTTCGCAAGCTGTTTCGCTTCTTCTACATGATCGTTCACGTCTCTCAACATAATATACTCGAACGTAATTCTGCGATTTGTTTTCTCAAGGTAATAATCAATCGCAGGCATCAGTTTTCCAAGTGGATAAGCTTTATTAATCTTCATAATCTTGGTTCGAAGTTCATCATTAGGTGCGTGAAGTGAGATCGCAAGGTTTACTTGAAGATCTTCATTCGCAAAATCGTAAATTTGCTTCGCAAGTCCACTTGTTGAAACCGTGATATGACGAGCACCAATGCAAAGGCCTTTTTGAGAATTAACGATACGAAGGAAGTCCATCATATTGTCATAGTTATCGAATGGTTCACCGATTCCCATAATAACGATGTGACTAACACGTTCTTCATTCGCCTTTTCATCAAGAGCATGCTGCACGTTCATGATTTGTTCAACAATTTCTCCGCTTGTCAGGTCACGGCTCTTCTTAAGAAGCCCACTTGCACAGAAGGAACAACCGATATTACAACCAACTTGTGTTGTTACACAGACAGATTGGCCGTAGTGGAATCGCATAAGTACCGTTTCAATTACGTTTCCATCTTGTAATTTAAACAAGAACTTAATCGTACCGTCAGAAGATTCCTGCTTGATTTCTTGCGTTAACGTCTGAATCGCAAAGTTTTCTTCTAGTAGTTTGATACAGTCTTTGTTTACATTATTCATTTGAGAAAATTCTTTTACACGTTTTTTATAAAGCCAATCCCATACTTGGGAAGCACGGAATTTTTTGTGACCACGTTCAAGCAACCATTCAGTTAGCTGATCAAACGTTAATCCGTATATTGATTCTTTCATTTATAACCCTCTTTTCAATTCTTAGCCATTCATTCTAATACTACTAGAAGTATAACCAAGTCGCAACCGCTTAGTCTAGAATCGTAATTTCAATTGTGGGAAATCGTAGAATGCATATAAACAAGGCGACTTTCCTAATTAGGGGAAGTCGCCTGCTCTTTAAAGTAATGGAATGAAAACGAGAATAAGAAGATCGAATAAAATATAGGATAGGAGTGGCACCCAGAAATTTTTTGTTTTTTCATATAGCCATCCCCAGGCCATCCCTCCTCCAATTGCTGCCGCAACTAATAAATAGGCATCTGAGTACAAATGGGCTGTTGCATATAAGATGGTTGCAATAAGGATGGTGTCTCCCTTTTTATACTGTTTCAATTGTTGCTGGATATACCCTCTCCAGTAAATCTCTTCACCTGGAATGACAACCAGAACAAGACTAATAAAATGCCAGGCTTTAACGGGTTCCACAACATCGTAAAACCGTTCCATGTCATCGAATAATGCGGGATAAATCCACTTGATCCCTTCGATTCCAATATATGAAAGCACATAAAGCAAGATGGCGCTAATCAGAATATAAAGCCAGTGGCTTCTTGTTATTATTCGGAAGTGAAGCGTGCCTGTTTTCACACTGAGGAAAATTAAGATCGCAAGTGTAACTGTGAAAACGGGCCAGAACGTTCCAGGATAGTGAACAAAACTTAAAAATAGCAGGATGTGTGCTAATAAAAGTGTGCTAAGGATTATGATTTTTTGGTTCATGCGTTCATCATCCTATCTTGTTGGCATTTTTCTTCACCCTACCCTGAATGTATCGAACGCATGCCAAGATATACAGTTTGAATAGGTTACGATGTGCTAAAAAAAGCTAGCGACGCTAGCTTTTTTCTACTTGCTTTGCGTTTTACATTTTTCTTGAATGACTGCTAAAGCACTTTCTTTGTCCGGTTGATCGCTCTGATGCCAGCGAATTTTTCTTCCAAATTCGTCTGCTTTTGCATACGCGTAGATTTTACCTTCGTATTCGGCTACGCTAATTTCCCAATAATACGTGACTTCTGCTCCAGTAGGTTGAGTAACATCAACCGGATAGAAAAAATAGTCAACTTTTTTTAGCATAAAAACAGCTCCTTCAATATCGCTTCAAAGCTATTTTAACAGATTTTCATTTTGTAGTTTGGCTTAAGGTGTGATCTTTGTCACTTAATGTTTACGTGAATTTAGATAAGCTATATGTGAAAGAGATCACATTATCCTTGTAGAAAAGGTGATAATCATGAATGGCTTCCAACTTTTTGCAGCTTTAACACCCATTCTTGCGGTGTTTATCTTACTTGTCCTATTACGCCTTCCTGCTACTACTGCCATGCCGGGGAGTTTATTACTTACTGCAGTCGTTGCTTTTTTTGTTTGGAAAATACCCGTTATACAAATTGTAGCAGCTTCTATGGAAGGTCTGATCATTGCATTATCTATTATTTGGATCGTATTTGGAGCGATTCTGCTTTTAAATACGTTACGAAACAGTGGAGCAATTGATGCCATTCGAGCTGGATTTATGGGCATATCAATGGACCGTCGGGTTCAGCTTATTATTATTGCCTGGTTGTTTGGTGCATTTATTGAGGGAGCAGCAGGGTTTGGAACGCCAGCTGCAATTGGAGCACCGCTTCTTGTTGCTCTTGGGTTCCCGCCCCTTTCCGCTGTTACGATGGCGCTTATTGCAGATAGTAGTCCTGTTTCTTTCGGAGCGGTTGGAACACCTATTATCGTTGGTGTAGATCAAGGTCTGCGACAGGGACCAGCTGTCGCAGATCAAGTAGCAACTACCATTGGTAGTCAGTCCATGGGAGAGTATCTTCAGGCCATTACGCAAAGTGCTGTTATGATTGACCTTTTTGTCGGCACGTTAATTCCTTTAATCTTAGTGATGATGTTAACGCGCTTTTTCGGTGAAAATCATTCTTGGAAAGAGGGGCTCTCTATATGGAAGTTCGCCTTATTTGCTGGGTTTAGCTTTACCGTACCTGCTTTTATCGTAGCTACTTTTCTAGGACCTGAATTCCCATCTATTATTGGTGGGCTTGTTGGCCTTTCCATCGTGATTCCCGCTGCCAAAAGAGGGTTTCTTCTTCCTAATAAGCCATGGGATTTCAATCATGTAGACCAAACGAACTTGAAGCATCACCATTCTCTCTCATTAGGTTTAGCGTGGATTCCTTATTTGCTCGTTGCGGTTTTATTAGTGATTACACGATTAGATTTCCTTCCGATAAAAGGATGGCTCCGTTCGGTGAAGATAGGCTGGCAAGATATTCTCGGAACAGAGATTAGCACTTCTTTTGAACCGTTATACTTACCTGGTACTATTTTCATCTTTGTTATCGTCGTTACTATTTTTCTGCATAAAATGACACGAACAGCTGTGAAAAATACTATTTTGGATTCCATGAAAACAATGGTTGGTACAGTTATTGCACTTGGAACTGCGGTGCCTATGGTTCGGATTTTCATCAACTCTGGTATGAATGGTTCTGACCTTATGAGCATGCCAATGGAGCTTGCTAAATTGGTTGCGAACGCTGTTGGTGATGCCTGGCCACTTGTTGCTCCGTTCATCGGTGCGCTCGGCTCATTTATTTCAGGAAGTGCAACCTTTAGCAATATGATGTTCTCCCTTTTTCAATTTAGCGTAGCGGGTCAGCTTCAAATGAATGAACAGCTCGTCCTTGCACTTCAAGTATTAGGGGCTAATGCAGGGAATATGATTTGCGTTTTAAACGTTGTGGCAGCTGCTTCTGTCGTTGGGATGGTTGGAAAAGAAGGGGCGATTATTCGGATGACGATGGGTCCGATGTTGTTTTATGCGGTTGCTTCTGGCGTAATGGGTTGGATTGCGATTATGGTATTGTAATAAAATAAACAAATGAGCCGATGGTCATGCCATCGGCTCATTTGTTTATCCAAGATTCTCAACGTCCCATGTTCTTATGGAATAAAACCCATCGTCAATCTTCTCTTTTTCATTGCAAAGTGTTTCAACTAATTCTTTTGGAAACCGTTGCATGGAAGTGTGATCGATTTCCACTCCATTGTATCCACTATAAACAGGAACGGTAACGATTTGTTTTTCAATTGTATCAAAACAATGTAAACAGAGGAAACCTACGCTTCTCATTCGATAGGAAAACATGATTCGATAACGAGATTCTTCCATTCTCTTCCCTCCTACTAACCAATTCTAGTAACTAGTATTGCCAAAGAGTCCCGCTGACATACGTGTTGATGAGCGGATTATTTTCTATTACAAGATACCCCTGATAGAATTGGAATTGGGTTTTTATTGAAGTGAAAAATCTATTAAATAGAAAGAAGATGAACGTATGTCTGAACAAACGAAAAAACAATTAAAAGATATTTCATATTCCGTCCTTGATTTAGCACCCGTTAAAGAAATTGGGGCGATTTCGGATGCGCTACATCGATCAAGAGACTTAGCTCAACACGTCGAAAAATTAGGCTACAATCGTTTTTGGTTAGCAGAACATCACAATATGCCCTTTATCGCAAGTTCTGCTACGTCGGTCGTCATTGGACATGTCGCTGCAGGAACGTCTACTCTTCGCGTCGGTTCAGGTGGCGTAATGCTTCCGAACCATTCCCCACTTGTTATTGCAGAACAATTTGGGACACTGGAATCACTTTTCCCAGGTCGAATTGATTTAGGTCTCGGACGTGCCCCAGGTACTGACCAACGAACTGCATTTGCTTTAAGACGAGGACAAGGATCAATGGGGCAGGACTTCCCAGATCTACTCGGTGAACTACGATCTTATTTCGATCCAACCCTTAGCCAGGGGACTTCTCCCGTGCGAGCTGTTCCTGGTGAAGGGTTAGATATTCCCATTTGGCTACTAGGATCCAGTTTATATAGTGCTCAACTTGCTGGAGAACTAGGTCTACCTTATTCATTTGCTAGTCATTTTTCACCAAAAAATACTATAAGTGCTTTACAAACGTATCGAAGTCACTTTAAGCCTTCAAAAGTATTGGATGAGCCATATGCAATGGTAGGAGTCAATGTCATTGTTGCCGATACAGATGAAGAAGCAAATTTCCTTGCTACGACGCTTCAGCAACAGTTTCTTAACTTAATTCGCAATCACGAAGCACCGATGCAGCCGCCAGTTGAAAAATTGAATGCTAGTGAATATGAATTAGCAGCGCTTCATCAACAACTTGCCACCTCTATTGTGGGTGGACCGGAAACGGTTAAAAGAAAAATGCAAGAGTTCCTTGATGAAACGCAAGCTGATGAAATGATGGTGATTTCATCAATCTATGATCACGAGAAAAGGAAAAAGTCTTATGAACTTCTTTCAGAAATAACAAAAGGCTAATTCTATCAAAAGCCGGATTCGACGAATCCGGCTTTCTGATGATAGAAATGTCAATGTTTAGCGGTTGGTTCGTGGGAAACACGAATATAAAATGAATTTGCGTATCGTATTGTTAAGTTTTTCTTTACAATGATTTTGATATTGGTTTATAATACCATTCATAACCAAATTCGCATCGTCACTCATATAACCGCAAGAATATGGCTTGCAAGTTTCTACCGAGTCACCGTAAATGATTCGACTATGAGTGGGCAACCTTCTATGGTCGCTTCTCTTTCTAATGAAAAGCCCGGGGGATATTTTGCTCACTCTTTAGTGGGTATGATGTTCTGCGGGTTTTTGTATGAACAAGGAGGAATCGCTATGGAAAATTTAAAAAAGAAAATCCTACAAGAAGGTATCGCGCTATCTGATCAAGTGTTAAAAGTCGATACATTCCTTAATCATCAAGTTGATCCTGTATTGATGAAAGAAATTGGAGAAACGTTTGCTTCTCTTTTTGCTCAAGAAGGAGTGACGAAAGTGGTTACTTTAGAATCTTCAGGAATCGCACCTGCCGTATTCACTGCTCTTGAACTAAACGCACCTCTCATCTTTGCAAGAAAGAAAAAATCTCTTACTCTTCAGGATGATTTATTAACTGCCGAAGTGTATTCATTTACAAAACAAGAAACGAGTTCTATTTCGATTTCTAGTAAGTTTCTATCCGATCAGGATCGTGTTTTAATCATTGACGACTTTCTAGCGAATGGACAAGCAGCAGAAGGCTTATTAAAAGTGGTTGAAGCATCAGGTGCAACCACAGCTGGTATCGGGATTGTCATTGAAAAAGCCTTCCAAGAAGGTGGCAAACGTTTGAGAGAGCAAGGTCATCGTGTTGAGTCGCTTGCTAAGATATCAAGCTTAGAAATCGGCAAGGTAACATTTGCTGAGGAGGAAGCGATGCATGAATCTATTTAAGTATACTTCTCTTGGGATCCAACATGTTCTTGCTATGTACGCAGGAGCGGTGGTTGTTCCGCTTATAGTGGGTGGTGCACTTGGTCTATCGGGCACTGATTTAACGTATCTCGTTTCAATCGATATTTTTATGTGTGGAATAGCAACGATTTTACAAGTTTGGAAGAATCGTTTCTTTGGAATCGGTCTTCCTGTCGTGCTGGGTTGCACATTTACCGCTGTTGGACCTATGATTGCAATCGGAGGACAGTACGGGATTACAGCGATATATGGTGCTATTCTAGCGGCAGGATTATTTGTCGTTCTCATTTCTCCTGTATTTAGTAAATTAATTACCTTCTTCCCTCCCGTGGTGACAGGTTCTGTTGTCACAATCATCGGAATTACGCTTATACCGGTGGCGATGGGGAACATGGCTGGTGGAGAAGGCGCAGAAGATTTCGGTTCGATCCGTAATATTGCACTTGCATTAGGTACTTTACTTTTTATTATCGTGCTTACGCGACTTTCAAAAGGTTTCATTCGATCTATTGCTATCTTAATTGGTCTTGTAATTGGAACCACTGTAGCCAGCTTTATGGGGATGGTGGATTTATCTCCAGTTAAAGAAGCTTCGTGGTTTCACTTGATTGAACCTTTGCACTTTGGCGTACCCACTTTCGAACTCACCGCCATTCTTACCATGATCTTAGTCGTTTTAGTTAGTCTCGTTGAATCAACTGGTGTCTACTTTGCGTTAAGCGATATTTGTGACGAAGAACTTTCAGAGAAAGATGTGAAAAAAGGCTATCGTGCTGAAGGTTTAGCCATTGTTTTAGGCGCTTTATTTAACGCATTTCCTTATACTACTTACTCACAAAATGTTGGTTTAATCCAACTATCCGGTATTAAAAAGAAACAGGTCATCTATCTTGTTGGAGGGATGCTTGTTGTATTGGGGCTTGTTCCTAAAATGGGGGCTCTTACAACAATTATTCCTGCCCCTGTTCTTGGTGGAGCCATGCTTGTCATGTTCGGAATGGTAATGGCCTATGGCATAAAAATGCTTACGCGTGTTGATTTTAGTTCAGAAGAAAATCTATTCATTATCGCGTGTTCGATCGGGATTGGCTTAGGTGTAACAGCCGCTCCCGCTGTGTTTGATCGACTTCCATCAAGCATTCAAATTTTAACAGACAATGGGATTGTCGCAGGAAGTGTGACAGCGATTACGTTAAACCTTATCTTTCATGTGAAGCCAAAAAGAAAAGCGATACAAAATCGCGTAATAGAATCCAAAGCTTCATAACAAAGAAGCACCTGTCGATTCATTTCGACAGGTGCTTTTGTTTATTTAATCGATTTATATGGTTTATTATCAACGCTAATCATTGGGCTTCGAGAACGGTTCGTAGCGATGATATAGATTGCTGCAACTCCAATGAGGGTAGCGATCATCGTTCCAAGATTGAAAATTCCCTTTTCTGATGTCCACACAATGGAATAACCGAGTGCGCCTGCCATAGTTGCATAATAAACAAATGGAATAAGCGTTTTTCGGATAACGTCACCTTCCTTCCCCACTAATCCAACAACTGCGGAAGCCGCAACGACGTTATGAACGCAGATCATGTTACCCGCAGCTCCTCCTACAGCTTGTAGCGCGACAATCCAAGGAGCATCTACGCCTATTTGAGCACCTACATCATACTGGAATAAAGAAAACATCATATTACTGACCGTATTACTACCGGCTATGAATGCCCCAATGCCCCCAATGAATGAAGCGAAGAGTGGCCAAAAGTCACCTGTAAGAGCTGCCACGCCGTTAGCAAGTTCTAGAGGCATTTTATCAAATCCTGCCCCTCCACCACCGGAATTTAAAAACACTTGAACCATTGGAACCGTGAAAACAAGGGCAGTTGAAGCGGCAATCATCGTTTTACCAGAATGTTTCCACGCTCGAACATAGGCAGTCGGATTCATTTGATGAATGACAAAAGTGATTAGTGAGACAAGTATAAAAATTGTGCCTGGTAAGTAAAGTGGTTGGAAGCTTGCCGAAATCTCTGTACCAAAAATATTAGGTATAGAAACCGTCCAAGCTTGAAACCAATCAATTAATGGTAGCGCTTTCAATCGAGTTGCTACGAGAAATAACCCAACTAAGATATAGGGTGTCCATGCGCGAACCATTGACATATGTCCACTCTTATGAGCAATATCTTTAATTTCAATGCTTCCTGACCAGGAAGGATCCCAGTTTGCTTTATCTTCAAAATCCCAATGCTCCTCTTTAGGTGGCATGAGAAATCCTTTCTTTGCTGCTGTAACAACGATAGCAAGTCCTACTAGCCCGCCTATCATAGATGGAAATTCAGGCCCCAGGGTATTTGCGACAATAACGTATGGAATCGTCATGGCGAAAGCAGCAAACAAAGCAAATTTCCAAACTTTAATGCCTTCACGGAAAGATTTGTTTTTACCAAAGAAACGAGTCATAAGTGCGACAACAAATAAGGGGATGAGTGTACCGACGATCGCATGAAGAATCGCGACCCTCCCTCCTACCATCGTAACAAGGGCAAGGAAATCATTCGTAATGCTTCCATCAGCAGCAAGCCCAGATTGAACACCCACAAGAATTGGGGTGCCAACTGCACCAAAAGAAACAGGGGTGCTCTGGATGACCATACCTGCAATAACGGCAGCCATAGCAGGGAATCCAAGACCGACAAGTAGCGGCACAGCTACGGCTGCTGGAGTACCGAAACCTGCAGATCCTTCAATAAATGAACCAAACAACCATGCGATGATAATGACTTGAATACGGCGGTCAGGTGATATCCCAATAAACCCCTCTCGAATCGTTTTAATTCCACCACTTTCTTGTAGTGTATTCAAGAGTAGAATGGCTCCGAAAATGATATACAGCAAAGTAGCTGCAACAACTAATCCATTGATCGATGCTGCTGCTACGGTAGCGCCAGGAACTTTCCACACAAATAGAGCTAGTACAACTGCGACGATATAGGAAACTGGCATCGCCTTACTTGCCGGCCAACGTAAACCTACAAGAAAAATTCCCACTGCAGCAATCGGGAGTAACGATAGAACTGCTAATAATCCAGTACTCATTGCTCATCCTCCACTTTTTTTATTTGTTAACGCTACGTAGCTGTCCTTTTTTCCATCACTGCTGTCTATTCTTTTATAGTTGTATGTAATCGATTTGCAGACAGTAATACCTTTACTATTCGTTATGATTCCTCGGATTATTTCTGGATAACGTGAGTGCGAGAAGATGCATGCTTGAATATATTAGTAAGAGAACCAATTTCATCGATGGAGCATTCAATGCGATCATCGTCTTTTACAAAATGTGCTCCAATAGGACTTCCTGTAAGAATCACGTCCCCAGGATGTAACGTCATTATTGTTGAGAGATATGCAACCATTTCTTTTATGGGAACAATCATCCATTCAGTCGGACTGTGTTGTTTCACTTCACCGTTTACTTTTGCTGTTACGTGAATGGCATAAGGGTCTAATTCTGTTTCAATGACAGGTCCAAGTGGTGTAAAGGTGTCGAATGATTTTCCAAGCGTCCAGTGACCATTCTCATGAAAAAATTGAGGAGCTGTTACATCGTTTCCGATCGTGTAGCCAAAAACATAATCTAATACCTTCTCTTTTTCAATATTTTTAGCTTCTTTCCCAATGACTACAGCGAGCTCAGATTCAAATTTCACTTCGTCCAGTTGAGCTGGAATGATAACCTCTTCATTAGGTCCAATGACTGAAGTTGCTGGTTTGAAGAAAAACACTGGCATTTCAGGGATTTCATCAGGGAGTGCTAGTTTATGATCGACATAGTTCGCTCCAATTCCTATGATGTTCTTTGGTGTGATTGGCGCAAGTAGCTTGATGTCATCTAGTGAAACTTTCTCGCTTGTATAGGACCAGTTTGAAAGAGGGTCACCTTCAATAATCGTGACACTATTCTTCTCGATGACACCAAAATGAATCTTATCCTTGTAAGTAAATCTTCCAAATTTCATTCTATTCTCTCCTTTATATTGGTTTTATCAGTGAACCTTCAGAAACAACCTTCTTAATATCCAGACACTTACTTGGGGTTGGGAAAAGCTTTCCTTGATTTAATAAATTATTTGGATTAAATACGTCTCTGATGGCGGTTTGAGCTTCAAGTTCTTCATCACTAAAAATAAATCGCATTTCTTCTTTCTTCTCTATTCCAACTCCATGCTCTCCTGTAATGGATCCTCCTGCATCTGCACAGGCTTTCAGGCTTGCTGTGCCTGCAAGTAGTGCTTTTTCTGTTTCTCCTTCAATCCTAGAATCAAATAGGATAAGCGGATGCAAATTACCATCTCCTGCGTGGAAAATATTCGCTATTCGAAGGTTGTACTCTTTGCTGATCTCTCTTATTTCTGTAAGAACTTCGGGAAGTTTACTTCTTGGAATGACGCCATCCTGAACAAGATAATCTGGCGAAATGGCTCCCATCGCTCCAAAACCTGTCTTTCGGTTTGCCCACCAGCGACCACGTTCCTCCTCATCACGTGCGACTTTGACGTCACGTACATGATGATTCTCACAAACTGACAAGATTTGTTCAATTTGCTCAGCGATGCCTTCAGTGATCCCATCTACTTCAATTAATAAAAGCGCTTCGATATCAGGAGGATGTCCAACTGGAAATGCTCCTGCCTCCACCCCTTCAATTGCGGTCTGATCCATCATTTCCAGCGCAGCAGGTATAATACCTGCTGAAATAATGTCAGAAACAGCATGACTTCCATCTTCTACTCGATCAAAATAAGCTAGGACCGTTTTCTTTGATTCAGGGTTTTTAAGAATGCGGACAATGATTTTTGTCACAATCCCTAATGTGCCTTCTGAGCCTGTTAGAATGCCAAGAACATCGTAGCCTGGGGTATCAAGAACGCCGTTTGGACTGATTTCTATCACTTCTCCATCTGGAAGCACTACCTCGAGACCAAGAATATGATTCGTTGTCACTCCGTATTTCAGACAGTGTGCCCCACCAGCATTCTCCGCTACATTTCCACCAATGGTACAAACGTATTGACTAGAAGGATCGGGTGCATAGTAATACCCTTTATGAGAAATAGAGTTTGTTAGTTTTAAATTTACAAATCCAGGTTGAACGACTGCCTTTCTGTTTTCATAATCCACGCTTAAAAGGTTTTTCATTTTGACTAGGCTAATGATCACTTCATTGTTTAGAGGGATCGCTCCTCCACTCAATCCCGTACCTGCACCACGAGCAAGAAAAGGGATGTTATGATCAGCACAATATTTAACAGCGGCTGCTACTTCATTTGTATTTTTTGGGAAAATTACAGCTTTAGGCATCGCTTTATGAATCGTAAAACCATCACAATCGTAGGATAATAGATCCTCTTTATGATGAAGAATGGATTTAGCGCCTACAATTTTTGAAAGAGCAAGAATGTCAGGTTCGATTTTCTCTTTCTTCTTTCTCGCTAATAACACTATCTTTCACTCCTTTCTTTGCATCTGCTTGATAGGCCCAGTCAAGCAACTGAACAGTGTGTACAATTTTACCGCCACGGCCGTATTTTTGAACGCCAATCGCCATTTGAAGCATACATCCTGGATTCCCCATCGAAATCATTTCGACGTCGTTAGGTACATTTTCCATCTTTCGTTCAAGTACAGCGGAAGCCATTTCTGGATTTGTGATGTTATAGATTCCGGCACTGCCACAACAAGTATCTGCATTTGGCTGTTCAACATAGTCAACGCCTGGAATATCTTTTAATAATTGTCGTGGTTCGTGTCGAACACCTTGCCCATGAGCAAGATGACAGGCATCGTGATAGGTAATCCGTTTGTTGATTGCGCTTTGTGGCTTCACATATCCTGTATCGTAGAGATACTTTGAAATATCCTCTACCTTTTTAGAAAATGCTTCTGCTTTTGCTTTCCATTCTGGATCATGTCGGAATAGCTCCGGATACTCCTTCAATGCACAACCGCATCCTGCAGCGTTAACGACGACTTTCTGGGCATCTTGAAAGGCTTCAATGTTTTGTTTCGCAAGTTTCTTTCCGGTTTCTCGGTCGCCTGCATGGATGTGCAAGGCACCGCAACACGTTTGCTTTTTAGGAAGCACAACATCATTTCCGTTATGTGTAAGAACGTTGATAGTTGATTGATTTATGTCACTAAACATCACGTCCATGATACATCCCTTCAGTATCGCAACTTGTGCTTTTGAAGCCCCTTTCGCCGGAATAATATCAACATTTTTATACTTTTGATGAGTAGATTTGTGTATCTTAGGCATAATGGCTTCCATTTCAACAAGATGATCAGGCAAAATATTGAGAACCCCTGTTGATCGAACTACTTTTTGAAGGCCGCTCGTTTGATAGAATTTTAATAATCCTCCAGCTGTTTGAAGACGACTTTGATGAGGGAATATTCCTTTCAAGAAGAAGCTACTGACTGCTCGTTTAGCGCCTTTTAACGGCATCGCCTGTCTTACCTGACCGCGTGCTTCTTCAATTAAACCACCAACATCCACATCTGCCGGACATGCGGTTGTACACGCACGGCAATCGAGGCATTGAAAGACGGGATCCATAAACTGTTCATTGACATCTAGCTTACCTTCTGCAACCGATTTAATGAGGTGAACCCGTCCTCGTGGTGAGTGTTGTTCCTGACCTGTTTCTAAATAGGTTGGACATGATTCAAGACACATTCCACAATGAACACAGTCTGCCCACTTCTCCTCATCTGGATGATCCTCCCACAGGTAATTACTTAAACTGTTAGATGAACAAGGAGGTGAGTTCTTCAGTAACTCTTTTTCTTTTAAACTCATACTAAATTCCTCCTATAAAACGCTTTTTATTCAGCGTGTTTTTGGGGTCAATCTTCTGTTTAATTCCTCTCATTAAAGTGAAAGTACCTTTAGGTTGTCCCCAGACATTTAACTGTTTTCTAATTGCTAAAGGAAGGTGTTTTACGATTCCGTATCCACCATGCTCTTCAGAAAATGTCTGGATATACTGAATGGATTGAATGAGATTTTCAGGTATTCCAGAGATGATAAGCGTACTAAGTCCATGTCCTGCTCCAGCGTGTGCAAAAATATCCACGTTACTTTCACGATTCAATCGCTCGCATTCCTGAAGCAGTTGGAATACTCCCATGTTGGTGGTTCCAATTTTCAAAACACCAGAAGTCGTTTCATAAAAATCATTTTGACTGTTTGGTGTTAGCTCATTAAATGTTGTCCAGAAGTCTTCAGTATGATTGAGCACATCCATTACGGCTTCTGTCGGTTTGTTTTCATCAATCCATTCTTCTTCAAAAAGGACTGCTTTTTCAACATCTTCTAGAGCGATTATTAAATGATACTCCTCTTTTTGAAACAAATTTTTGGATAGCTTTGGGTTTACGATTTCAAGAGAAACTGGTTCAATCATAGAATCCTGAATGTGTGAAATGAAAGCTTTCAAATCATGAAGGGCATCCTCTTGCACACGTAACGTGACGATACTTGAGTACTTTGGAAGTGGGCGTAGTTTTAATGTGATTTCTGTAATAACTCCAAGCGTTCCCATGGCGCCAATAAACAATTTGTTCATATCGTAGCCAGCCACATTCTTCACAACTTTTCCGCCTGTACGAATGACTTTGCCATCTGGATAAACAACGCGCATTCCGATAACGTGATCCCGTGCAGCCCCGTATTTCAAGCGTCTCGGACCACTTTCATTGGCACTGACGACTCCACCAATTGTTGAAGTTGAGGAGTGAGCTGGGTCTAATGGGACCATTTGATTGTACTGCTTCAAGAAGTGTTGAAGAGTCTGCATGGTCGTACCAGGTTTAACGGTTACGGTCATATCTCCAGCTGTATGTTCAACAATACCGGTTAATTTTTTTAGAGAAAGAGTAAAGTCGTAATCAGACTCTATCCCGCCGTATCCGAGTTTAGTGCCACCGCTTACAATTGAGAGTTTCTGTCCGTCTTTGTTTGCTTCCTTTACAATCATTGCCACTTCTTCTTCCGACTCTGGATAAACGATATGTGACGTCATATTGCCAAATCGGTTTGCTACTTTGGTTAATGAACCTTCTACCAGTATTTCGTCCAAATTCTCCCCTCCCTTCAAATTGTTTCAATAAATTCAGAGCGAATCGAGAATCCTTTTCTCATATGTTTTTTTACGTAGGATAAGTGAAGAAGCATGGCTTCGTTAGCACCAGAAGCGTCTTCGCAAACAATCATATCCATGATCAGTTCATGCTGATGGTGGATGTCATGAATGAGTTCAGGTTTTGAAGCAATTAAGCAATGAAAATCAGCCATTGATTTAGCCATTGTGGAGGAGATCGATTCAAGTAATTCTTGTAAAATGCTATTTCCTGAAGCTTTAGCAATTGCCATATGAAACTCACAATCATGATAGCCACTTTCATCATAATGACATTCGCTCATGTGATTGAGCGTTTTTCTCATGGCAATCAGATCCTGCTCTTTGCGATTTACTGCAGCTAGCTTAACAATACTCGTTTCTAGAATTTCTCTAACTTGAAAGAGAGATTCCAGCTCCTTCTGATGTGGCATCAACATATGTTGAAAATAACGTTTAGGGTTAAACCCTGTCACAAACGTGCCCTCACCCTGTCTCGTTTCCACTAATCCTCTTCCTTTTAGCGTTGTCAGGGCGTCACGTACAGCTGAACGGCCAACATCAAGAAAATCACAAAGTTCCCTCACAGAAGGAAGCTTATCGCCCTCTTTGTAACTCCCTTCTTTAATTAGCTTTATGATTTGTTCTTCTACTTTCTCTGATATTTTTTGAGAAGAAATACGTTTGAATTCCAAAATAAGAACCACCTTTCAGAGATCACATATCTGACAAGTTAAAATATAAATTTAGATTTTTCAGTTAATTTAACGTAAAAAGAGTGCAAAAGTAGCCGGTGGCCACTTTTGCAAGATCAATTACTTATTGGCATATAATTTTGCTTTAGCTTCTTGTCGACGTTTATGCAAAATAGGCTCTGTATACCCGCTTGGCTGCTCTAATCCTTTAAAAACAAGCTCGCAAGCTGCTTGAAATGCAACGGATCCATCAAAATTAGCAGCCATTGCTCGATAATCTGGGTCACTTGCATTTTGTTCGTCTACAACTTTAGCCATTCGTTTCATCGTTTCAACTACCTGTTTTTCAGTACAAATGCCGTGATGTAGCCAATTTGCCATATGTTGACTTGAAATTCGAAGGGTTGCGCGATCTTCCATCAATTCAATATTACGAATGTCAGGAACTTTAGAACAACCTACTCCGTGCTCGACCCAACGAACGACGTATCCAAGGATACCTTGCGCATTATTATCAAGCTCTTCTTGAATTTCTTCTTTACTCCAATTCCGATCTTTTAATGGTACCTGTAGAATATCATCTTGATAAGTTGACGTGTTTTTTGCTAATTCACTTTGAATAGTAGGAACACTGACTTCATGATAATGAAGTGCATGAAGCGTAGCTGCAGTTGGTGAAGGAACCCAAGCCGTATTAGCCCCTGCTTGTAATTGGCTTCCTTTCTGAGCTAACATGTCTGCCATCATGTCTGGCATCGCCCACATGCCTTTCCCGATTTGTCCTACACCAGAAAAGCCAGTTTTCAATCCCTGTTGTACATTTGATTTTTCATAACTTTGCAACCAAGTAGCGTTCTTCATTTCATTTTTACGAATAACCGGTCCTGCTTCCATAGAGGTGTGAATTTCATCTCCTGTACGGTCTAGGAAACCAGTATTAATGAAAACAACGCGCTCTTTCACTTCTCGGATGCAGTTTCGTAAGTTGAGCGTTGTGCGACGTTCTTCATCCATTACACCTATTTTCATTGTGTTTCGCTCTAATCCTATCAAATCTTCCGTTCGATTAAACAATTCATTAGCAAATGCGACTTCTTCTGAACCGTGCATTTTAGGTTTTACGATATAAATGGAACCTTTAGAAGAATTTTGATAGTTGCCATTCTTGAGAACATCATGCTTTGCGATAAGCCCTGTGATGACTGTATCCAGAATACCCTCTGGTACTTCGTTACCTGATTGGTCAAGTACAGCATTCGTTGTCATTAAGTGACCAACATTACGGGCAAACATGAGCGAACGGCCGCGAAGTGAGAATTCTTTTCCGTCAGGTGAGATATATTCACGGTCAGGATTCAGTTTTCGTGAAATGGTCTTTTTCCCTTTTGAAAAGGATGCAACGATGTCACCTTTGATGAGGCCAAGGAAGTTACGATATACAAGTACTTTATCTTCTGCATCTACTGCAGCAACTGAATCTTCAAAATCCATAATTGTTGTAATAGCAGATTCTACATAGACATCTTTAATTCCAGCTGGGTCCGTTTTACCGATTGGATTCGATGGAATCAATTTGAATTTCAAGGTGAATATCGTTGTTTTTCAAAAGAATTGCAACAGGATTACTTTCACTACCTTGATACCCAACGAATTGATCCTGATTTAATAAAACGCTTTCATTATTGTTCGAAAAATGAACTTTAAGCATCCCTTGTTCAATCGAAAACTGTTTTACATCAGAATAGCTTTGTTCTTTTAAAGGCACTGCTGAATCAAGAAAACGTTTTGCGTAAGCAATGACTTTCTCTCCACGAACTGGATTATAGCTACCAATTTTGTCTGCTCCGTTTTCTTCACTAATTGCGTCTGTTCCATATAAAGCGTCATAAAGGCTTCCCCATCTTGCGTTCGCAGCGTTAATGGCATAACGTCCATTGTTTACTGGTACAACGAGTTGTGGTCCAGCCTGTACAGCTATTTCTTCGTCTACATTTTGAGTTGTAATTGTAAAGTCATCCGTTTCCTTTTCAAGATAATTTAGTTTTGTTAAAAATGCTTTGTATTCTTTAAAATCGTACTTAGGATTAGCTTGATGCCATTCGTTTATTTTTTGTTGAAGTTCATCACGAACCGTAAGGAGTCTTTTATTTTTAGGAGAGAGGTCATTCACAATATCACCGAAACCATTCCAGAATTGATCACTTGAAACGTCTGTTCCTGGAATAACTTCGGAATTAATAAAGTGATAGAGTTCAGTGGCAACTTGTAAAGAGCCGATCTTCGTATACTTTTCCATCGTATTTCCTCCTTTTAAAGATAACAGGACCTTTCTCTGGTACTGTCCTTTTGTTAGGTATTATCTTATACTAAAAATAGTTATTAATATAATACATATTTGGCATATTGAGTATGCTTTAAGGTTATAATTCAGAATTTTCTATAAAAAATAGCGGTAGGAGTGAATCTGTTTGGAAATTCGTCATCTTGAGTATTTTTCAGAAGTAGCGAGGCAGCTAAGTTTCACTAAAGCAGCAGCAACACTTCATGTGTCACAACCTTCGATCAGTAAAGCCATTAAAAATCTCGAAACAGAGCTAGGCATTCCCCTTTTCTATCGATCCAAGCAATTAGAATTGACTGATGCTGGTAAGGCGGTTTTGGTCAATGCTCAGCATGTTCTTCGTGCATGTAAAAATCTAACTGCAGAGCTCTCGGATATAACAGAATTAAAAAAAGGTGAAATCAAAATTGGTGTCCCACCTATCATCGGCGCTGCTTTTTTTTCAAAGATCATCAGCCAGTTTAAGTCGCTCTATCCTACGGTGGAAATCTTACTTACTGAAGTAGGATCCAAAATGATCAAACAAGGTGTCGATGATGGTTCTCTCGATATTGGATTGATCTGTAACACACCTTTAAGAAATAGTAGTTTTGAAGCAGTACAGGTTATTAAAGATCCTCTCATGTTAATCGTTCATCATGAGCATCCGTTAGCAAAGGACGATGAAATAACCTTAGCTGATCTCGCATCTGAATCCTTTATTATGTATCGAGACGATTTCACTTTATATGATCGCATTTTAGATGAATGCGCGAAGAATGATTTTTATCCTAACATCGTATGTCAAAGCTCTCAAAAGGATTTTATGATTGAAATGGTAGAAGCGAAACTCGGAATTGCGCTACTTCCTAGTAAAATTGCTCGTTCAATCAAAAATGATTCGATCAAAGCCATTCCCCTTATCCAGTCGAACATTAATTTAGAGCTAGGAATGATTTGGAAAAAAGATAAATACTTGTCTTTTGCCGTAAAGAAGTTTATTGATCTGGCAAATTCAAATGTTGAAAAATAAGTGAATTAGCTTCCGTTTCCTTTTGTGTAAAGCAATCTAATATTTCTTCACACTATGATTAAATTCCATAATGAAGTGGAAGAAATATGAGTAGATTAGTTTCTAAGGAAGGTGGACATCAACTCATGGAACAACAGGAAAAGCAAGATGCGGATGCGCAAAATCAGAGTAAAGATAAATATGTAGACATTCAAATGGGAAAGCACGATTTATTTTTCAAAAAAGGGTATGACATTCTTTATACCATCAATGAATGGCTTTTAGGTATTTGGTTTTTAGTTGGAAGTATTTTCTTTTATTATGAATCATTGAAAACATGGGGCGTTACCCTATTTGTGTTAGGAAGTGTGCAAATGCTGATTCGTCCAACGATTCGACTGGTCCATCGCTTTCATTTAAGAAAACATTATGAAAGAGAGTATGAAGATAAACAATGGTAATAATAGAAAAGAACCGGATGAGGGATTCATCCGGTTCTTTTTTTTATTCTTCTATTATCTCCCAATCATGTTCGAAAGCCACGCACCCTTTCAATGTTTGCGCAACAGGACAACCACGTTCAAATACATTTAGTGCTCTTTCTGCTGCATCTCGTTTACCTACTGGAATAAATAAAGTATAATGACAGCGAATTTTTGTGATTTTAAGAACGCCGTCCGGTGCTTCGATAATTCCTTCAAATTTCCCTGAGACTTTATTAGGATAGGTTGGTATTTGGCGCGCATCCAGCGCACCAGATAATGTACCGGTTAGTCAGCCACCAGCGGCTGCTACAATATGGTCTAGTGTAGAAGGATATTCTTCTTCCGGAGAAGCATTGTAGAACTCTTTTACACCACCATGCACACCATATTGGACTGGCTCTTCAAAATGAGCGATATAGGCTCGTCTGTTTTTGCCTTTATCTTGCTCAATTCGTATATTTGCTATTTCAATTGGCTTTTCCATCGTTAAAACTCCTTCCCTTAGTTAATAAGCACCTCTAATAAGTTCATGAACTTATTGTTGATAGAATCCTTTAAGCTTTTCCATCTCTTCGTTTGTAAAGTCAGGAACTTCTACCGCTTTAAGGTTTTGTTTCACCTGGTCAATATTTTTAAATCCAGGAATAACACAGGAGACTTCCTTATGTTCAAGAATCCATTTGAGTGCAGCAGTTGTCATGCTCTCTCGATCACGAGCAATCCAATCGATTTCATTACTTAATTCAACACCCTTCTCAAATTCAATGCCTCCAAAAGTTTCCCCCACATTAAAGGCTTCTCCATTTCGATTAAAGTGACGGTGGTCGTCTTCTTCAAACGTCGAGTTTTTCTTAAACTTCCCAGTTAATAACCCACTTGCAAGCGGTACCCGAGTAAGAATTCCAACCCCTTGTTCATGCGCTTTCGGAAAAAGCTCGTCTAAAGGTTTTTGTCTAAAAAGGTTAAATATCACTTGCAATGTGCTTACGCCCGAATACTCAAGACATAATAATCCTTCTTCTACAGTTTCAACACTTACACCGTAATAACGAATCTTCCCTTCAGCTTTTAACTTATCTAATACTTGAAATACAGCTCCATCTTTTATTATTTCCTTTGGCGGACAGTGAATTTGAAACAAATCGATCTGATCTCTTTCTAATCGTTTTAAGCTCGCCTCACAATAGGAACGTACACTTTCTTCAGAGTAAGTAGCCGGATCGTGAATATCTCCTGCACGACAAAATTTCGTTGCAATATGAATCTTATCTTTCTGTCCTTTTGTTGCTTTCGCAAGAAGTTTTTCATTATGACCATCACCGTATACATCGGCCGTATCAAAGAAATTAACGCCTGCATCGATGGCGTATTGAAGTGATTCGAGAGCTTGGGAGTCATTTGTTTTCCCCCACGCTCCGCCGATGGCCCATGTCCCAAAACTAACTTCACTTACTTTTAAGTCGGTTTTTCCTAACTGTCGATACTTCATCATTTCCCTCCATTAACAAAAGTTGTCATTACATGGTAGTTTCCCTATAGTTAACGGATTAAACCGGTTTCATATATGGAATTGTTGCTTCCTTACCGTAAAAAAATTCTTTCATATGAAAAAGCATCTCATCAACAACTAATTTAGCCACGTCAACTTCTCCAATCATATTGATAAAACTATGAACAAGTTTTTCGTAATGAAGGTGAGTAACGTTTACACCATTTCTTTTTAGTTTATTCGCATAAGCTTCTCCCTCACTTCTTAAAGGATCATATTCAACAGTAACGATTAAAGCTTGAGGAAGATTTTCAGCTATCTGATCTTCTACTTGTAAAGGAGAAGCAAAAGGGTTTTTCCCATCATTAGAGGTTCTAAGATAATGGTGCCAAAACCATTTCATCTTCTCAGCTGTTAAGTTAAATTGGTAATCTTCAAGATAAGAAGGAGAATCAAATGCATAATTTGTGACTGGATTAATTAAAAATTGATGATGAATCGCTATTTTTTGATGAAGGGCAATACATGCAGCCGCTGCCAAATTCGCACCTGAAGATTCACCGCCGATGGACAGTCTGTTGATGTCTCCTCCATAGGATGAAATCTGTTCAACTGTCCAGAGCACGGCATCAATTGTATCCATTAAGGCGGCAGGATATTTGTGTTCAGGCGCAAGTCGATACCCTACAGAAACCACGATACATTTGCATTTCTCAGCTATGTATTGACAAAATGATTCACAGCTATCAAGTGATCCAAAAACCCATCCGCCACCATGCATGTAGATAAATACAGGAAGATGATGAAAACCTTCTGGTTGATAAATACGAATAGGAATGTGATAACTGCCGATTCTTCTTTCAACTGAGCATATTTGATTTGAAGATAGAGGTGTAAAGTATGCGCGAGCTTCGTTATAGAAGTAACGTGACATTTCTGGCGTAAGAGATTCAAGAGGAGGATGTTGCAATTCCTTCATTCTTGTAGCGATTCGCTTTAGTAGCTTTTCTGATTGTAAATCAAGTTTACGATGCTCCATGTTTGACCGCCTCATTAAAGACTTCCCACTCATGATCAGGGGAATTTAATAGATGAAAGGAAGAAGTGATGTTGGAGTCACTTATGTTTTGATGAAAATCATTCCGATTCGCAATCACGAGTTTTGCTCTTTTTTCATTGATTTGAATGTCTTTTACCACATTTGCACCTAGTTTTTTAAGGATTGGTATGACGATCCTATTTCGACCATCTGGCTCTCCAATTATTCTATTTGCACCAAACTTTTCAAACAAAAACAATGTCATGGCTCTTATAATTGTTTCACCATCTTCCTTGTTTAATAGTCGTCTAGGTCCTATAAGCAAATGCATTCCCATATCTCTTGGTTCAATCGAATAAAAATGTCTTATTGGGTCTTGTCTCACATCGTATCCAATTACGTAACAAACAGGTTCTTTATTTAGATAGCCCATAAAAACGCGCTTATGTCGTGACGAAATCGAGTTTTTAACCCAGACTTTAATTTCCTCAAGTGGCAAATTTAACTTCCAAAATGGATAAATGTGTTTCTGATGCATCCATTTATGTAAAATAGGAACATCGTCTTCATTCACTGGTCGAAAAGAAATGGTTCGACCGGATTCTTCGGTGATCGAGCATTCGAAAGCCATTCTACTTATCTCCTTAAAAGGACGGGGGTTAACCCCGTCACTCTGCTATTTTGTTACTTCTTTATAATAAGAAAGTGCATTGTTTACATTACCGAATTCTGATGCGTGGGGCCGATCATCTCCAGACGAATAACCTTCTTGGACCATGCGATTTCGATTGAGACATAGCTTCGTAAATGATGGTTGGAAGAAATCAAACAGCTTAAACCGCTCTTCTAAGTGAGGAAACCTAGCTTGATAGGCATGAATCGTTTCCGCGAGAATCTTCCAAAACACATCTTCACGCATCATCTCGTTATGCTCTAAAATATTTGTTAAATAGCGCAGATGACAAATAAACAATCCTGTGAAAATAAACTGCGTCAGTCCTTCTGGTGGTTCACTGCGAAGAACCGTTTTTAACTCGTGCGGCAGTCTGCTTAACTCCTCGAATGGTTGATCACTAATATTAACGTCATCAACGAAATCTTTTACAGCTAGTCGGCACGGTTTATACTCTTTTAATAAGAGAATGGTGTTTTGTCCATGCGGCGAGAAGACCGTGCCATACTGGTACAAATAATGCAGTAGCGGTTTCATCGTGACATCAAGAAATTGCGTTATCCATTCTTGCGTCGAGATTCCTGATTTTTCAATCATACTTTGAATATAGGCTTTACCGTCATGGTCTTCATATAGCAATGCAGCTAATGTAATGGCTTGTTCTCCTTCTTCAAGGTAGGTGTAGATGCTTTCACGAAAAATAACCCCAAGCATTTCTTTGTATTGATACGGTGCATGTTCAAGCCTTTGATAATAAGGATGATTAACGTTAATACTAGCAATTTCACCTGGTAAAATAACGTTACATTCCTCTTTTAAGAAGGAGTCTTTTTCATAGATTCCTTTTATTAATTCGGTGATTTGCGGCGCAATGAGCGTTCGTTCCGTAGGTAAGCCCCGATAGACGAGTGTATTTAAAATACTCATTGGCAACTTTACATGATGCTTGTCTCGATGAGATTGGTTAACAAACGTCCGAATGGATTGCTGAGGAAGGTAAGCGTCACTAGATTCCCCAAGCGGTACAATCGTTTGATTCGCAATTTCTTCTGCAAAATTCTGAATCAAAACATTTTTCCACTGCCACGCATGAACTGGCATGAAGAGGAAGTTGGTAGGTTCTAGCTTTTTTGATAGTAAAACCTCATTGAAATGTTGAATGTCATCGTGACTAAGCTCAGAAATGATGAGCGCATCAATAGTTAGATTGTTAACGGATTGAAAAGAGCCTATTTCACGACTAACCCCGATCCAGGATAGATTTACTTCATTTTGTTGTTCAGGGGCAAAGTCCAAGTAATCATCGTAGCCAAATCCAATCCTTCCTTTGTTATAGGTGATCCAAGGGTGACCAGTCATATAGCCTTCTAATCTAGCATAGTCTTCGTCAACTAAATCATCTGAGGAAACGCGCTTTGATAACAGATGAGCATCTGCAATAAGGGTTTGATTGATTTCTTTTATTAAGTGAGCTGTCGTTTCAGCCGACATGCCGATCAGCGGTTGAATATCAAGAAGAAAAGCGTTCGCTCCTACATTCTCTTCTTTTCCGTCAGAAAAGAGACGAATCGATTTCCAATCAACGTCGAAGCTATCAAATAGACGATTTTCTGCACGGAACTGGTAGGTTTTCTTCACAGAAACACGTAGTTCAAAAAGGCTATGGTTTTCTTGTTCTTGAATGATTTCAGGTGTAATCATGTCCTCGTACATAAATTCTGAAAGCATTTTTCCGAGAAGTTTGTGATTCACTAGTTTCCAGGTTTCTTTCGTTAAAATATGATCTAAGTCTTTATCAAAATACATATGTTTCACCACTTTCTAATTAGTTATTAATGCAGGTTTTTTGACCACTCCAAAAGATTGGAAGACATTTTTTGACTGAACGGGATACACTTCTTTCTTAGCGATTTGATTAATAATCACGGCGTTTCGATGAGCGCCAAGACCAAGGTCAGGTGCCCCGACCCCATGAGTGTGAAGTTCACCGTTTTGTACAAAAATCTCATTTCCACTGTTATGTTTCGTGCCCAAACGATAATCTTCTGTAATTTCTAGACGATTTTTTGGGTCTTTAATTAATAGGGTTTCCGGCAAAAAGCTTGGCATGTTCTGTGTGTAACCAGTCCCAAGAATGATGACTTCAGATTCAAAACCAAACGATTCTTTTGTCACGGTATGACTTCCTTGCACGCTGCATACGTCTCCATTCATCTCTAGATGGTTTATTTGGCTCATTGCTTGTAGATGCGCCGGCTGTTGATTTCCGATCGATTGCTCATATAAAACATCATAAATTTCAGAAATTGTTTCCGCGCTAATACCTTTATAAAGCAATGCTTGATCTTTCAGTAGCCCATCTTTCATTTCTGGTGTAAGTCTGTAAAAGAAGTCCGTGTAATCTGGCGAAAAATATTCTAGACCAAGTTTTGAATATTCCATTGGGAAAAAACCGTTTGATCTTGTATACCAGCTTAGTTCATAATGGTGCTTGTCCTGCTCTTTAGCTAAGTCTAAAAAGACTTCAGCTGCACTTTGACCTGAGCCGACGACAGCAATCGATTTCCCTTGTACAGCTCGCTTTTTCTTCTCCATGTAATCAGATGAATGAAAAATCGTTTCACTGAGCATAGACTTGAATGGTTTAGGAACAGATGGTACTGAACCTATCCCCATCACGAGATGTTTTGTAAGAAACGTTTCAATTTCCAGTGTTCTTACATGTTGAACTTGCACAAGATAAACGGATTCTCCTTTTCTTGGTTGATGTAATGAAACATCCACCACCTCATAACCAAATCGGCATGAATCTAGTTGCTTCGCTACCCACTGACAGTAGTGATTGTATTCTTTTCGAGGGATATGAAACTTTTCCAAAAAATAAAAATGATACATGCGATGATGAATTTGTAAGTAGTTTAGAAAGCTAAATTTGTTTTTTACGTCCGCCATGCTGACCAGATCAGCAAAAAATGGCACTTGTAAAGTGGTGCCGTCAATCAGCATTCCAGGATGCCAATTAAACTCTTCTTTCCGATCAAACAGAAGGACATCCACCTCATCAAGGTCGTCTGTTAAGGCAGCAAACCCCAGATTAAATGGTCCAATCCCTATCCCAATTGCATCAAATACGTGTTTACTCATTCCACCACTTCCTTTCAAACTGATCACGTTCACAAATCATTAATAATCCGGTTTTATCCGGAAGCTTAATCGGTTTTTGCGGTCGAAAGCCACATTTTTCAAACACATGAATCATTTTCTTATTTCGAATGTCTGGTTCAGCGATCACTCTTTTTGTCCTCTTTTCCTTTAGTTGTAAGGACACCATTTCTCGAAGTAGCGGAAGGGCGTATCCCTTACCAAGGAAGTTTGTTTCTCCAATTAAGAGGTGAATACCTTGATCATAAGGTTTATTTTCATACATATCTTCCATGATATCTCCTTCTACCCAGTAAGCTTCCCAGTAGCTGATCGGTTTGTTGTTTACAAAACCGAGATAAAGGGTTTGGTGCTCGTCTTTTAATGCTTTCTGCAAATGACGTTTATAGGCTTCTATCGGGATATTTAATTGCCAGAAGGGCGAAACATGTACTTCGTTCATCCACCGATGAATCCTATGTACATCGCGTTCAAAGCTCACTTCAGAAAAGGAGATGGACTTATATTCTTGATCTACTTCAACGTGCTTATGAGCCATTTTCTACTGCTACCCCCTGAGCGATTGGATTAGTCACCATTGTATAAACCGATTGTGTCTCTAGTGATCCCGCCAGCTCATCCATGTCAAAGAAGCGAGTTAGTAAATTCGCTTTGCACGGCAAAACTTGCTCTTCTAGTAAACTTTTCACAAGAGGTGATGACGCCTCATACCGCATAAGACGTTCTCTTAAAAGGTCTATTAGGTGTTGTTCTTTAATCAATCCGTTTACTCCAAACGCATTAATTAATCCGAATAAATGATTGAAAAAGAAATAATAGCGAAAACGTTCATTTGCTACTTCATCAGTACAAATCGTATCGCTTTTCTTATTTAAATCTGGAAGAAGTTTTGAGAGTTTATCAGCCATAGATTCGTTGAAGTAATACCCTTGATTGTCTCGGTAATAGAAGCTTGAGGGATAACCTTCCGATAGTTTAATAACGGAATTCTGCTGATGGGCTTCAAGAGCAATGCCATAGTTTCGATAAAGCCATAGCATCGGATCAAGAGAGAGAGACAAATAACGATCAAACCATTCTAAACTTACTTTTTCAATTGCACGTCCTTCTCTTCTCGCAATTGAAGTGATAATCGCATGTAGACGAGCTTTCTCGCCATACGCATGATCCTGGCAAAGAGCAGCGACTAAGCTCGTGTTTTCACTATTTTTATAGAAAGGATTCTCCCTTATAACAACAGCAAAACCATGTTCAAGATCTGGAATTGCGACATTTAAATAAGCGGGGTCACGAATGATTTCGAACTTTGGGTGACATCTCTTTAGTTCTTTTCCTAATGCTGTATTCAGTAGTCTAGAAACTTCAACACCTCGATCAAGCTCTTTTTGCTGATTGACTCGAAGTGAGTTTGTTATTTTAACAGGAACGGAAAATTTCAGCATATAGTTAGATTGATGACTGTATAGCGTTCTAAATGAAGAAGTAGCCGTATATCTCTTCCCCACCGGGCCGAGATAATCAAGTTTTCCTTTTTCCATATAGTGAACCACTTTTTTGTTTTTTAAGAGAATGTTGACTTGAAGTGGATGCACAGGAATAAGAACCAATTTTTCAAATTGTATAAGCCACTCTTGATTAACAGATTCATCCATTTTTAATTCTTCTCTCATCAGCTCGCTTGCAGAGAGTGGTAAACTTGAATCTTCAATGATGATGGAAGGATCTACACTAAAATAGTGAAGCTGAAATTCACCATTTAATTCAGGTGAGTACAGCCGATCTTCTTCTAGTGATAATCCTTGTTTGCTTTTGGGTGTTGGGTGTAGCAGATGCCCAAGTAAGAGAGACTGTTCTGCTTCAATGTAATCAAATGTTTCATCCGATAAGCGGTTTTTGTCCTTGTACCTTTCTTCAATATAGGATTTCATGTTTTGACAGCTCGATATGATCCTCATGATCAACTCATCTTCTGCATCTAATCGATTCTGATCGATTAGGAGTTCTTTTACAATTAACGTGGTTAATGTTAGATAATCAAGCGAGTTAAATGCGCCATCTTCAATACGATAAACTAATGGGAATTGATAGATATGTCGTCCAGTTAGAGACCAATAAGAGATTGGTAAGATCAATTCTATTCCCTGATTTTCAAGTAAACAGGAAATGAATTTCTGAGCTGATAAATCTCGTATAGCTTCAGGTTTTTCTATTTCAGTAAAGTGGCTCGTTTCGCGTAAATAACAATTTAGGAAGCTCTGCATCGTAGCTTGTTCGGCATAGTCTTTGGCATACTTCACGTATGGTCCCTCCATTTCCATCCTAGCGCTTGAATTTCTTCTGCAATCTCGTAAATGTGCTCCAGTTTTGTTCTGGGATTAAGCATGGTGAATTTTAAATAGGTTCGGCCATTCACTGATGTTTTAGCAATGGCTGCTTTGCTCTCATATAGCATTTCTTGCTGTATTTTTCGATTAAGCTTGCACACATCTCCGGATGGATTCTGTGGTTCAAATCGAAAAATAACCGTGTTGAGTTCTGGATTTTTGTTTTCAACTTTAATATTAGGTAGTTGAGACAAGAAATTTGCTGTTTCTTTGGCCAGTTTAAAAGTAGTGTCAATCATTTCAGAAAAAAGACTGATTCCAACGGTTTTCATTGAGAGGAAAAGTTTAAAAGCATCAAATCTTCTGGACGTAACAATTGATTTGTTAACGAGGTTTGGAATTCCTTCGCCTTCATCCTCAATAGGATTTAAGTAATCAGCGTGATGATGCAAAAATCGAAAAGACTGGCTGTTTTTCACAAGGAAAGCGCCACATGAAATTGGTTGGTAGAAAAGCTTATGAAAATCAACTGTAATGGAGTCCGCTGCTGTAATTCCTTCTAGCTTCCAATTGTGAGATTCAGAGAGTATAAGTGCTCCACCATACGCCGCATCGACATGGAACCATAATTTTTCCTCCTGTGCGATCGTGGCTAATTCTACTAAAGGATCGATACTCCCAAAATCAGTCGTGCCGCACGTTCCGACAAGTGCAAAAGGTAATAGATCTCTTTCCTTCAAATCTATCAATTGTTTTTTTAAGTGCATCGGTGACATCCGGTGATTCTCATCAACTTTTACCTTTATTACAGCGCTCTCTCCTAGCCCTAGCTGAGCAGCTGTTTTTTGTACGGTGAAGTGTGCATCCTCAGAGCAAAGAATCCTTAATTTGTGAAAATGAGGGGGTAACCCATCACGCTTAACATCACGTCCCCACTTGCGATGACAAAATTCATCCCTTGCTAACAAAAGTCCAGTATAATTCGATTGGGTTCCACCAGTGGTAAATGTGCCATCAGAAGTAGAAGGATAGCCGAATTGCTGTGTCAGCCACTTTATCATTTCCTTTTCTACATATGTGGCAGCGGTACTTTGATCCCATGAATCAAGAGATTGATTAAAAGAACTAATCATAAGCTCTGCCGCAATTGCTGGTATGAGCGGTGGACAGTGTAAATGGGCAATGCTTTTTTCATGAGAAACGTGAAGGCTATTTTTGATTATCGGCTCCTCTATTTCTTGCAAGATATTGGTGAAATTTTGAGTTTCATTAGGAAACTTAAAAAGTGTAGCAATTTCATCTTGAACCACCGTTGGTTGTTTCCCAATGTAGGGATGGGTTGCTTCCTGAAAGGTTTGACTAATCAATTCGATCATGTCAGACATTTGTTCTTGAAAAGAAGCTTGTCCACTTTCTCCACTAGAAAGAAAGAGTTGCTCCATCCAATCTGTTTTCATTTCTTTATACGTTAAATTCATTCCATTGACTCCACAGCAACTTTTACGGCTTCTTCAATGATTCTTAGAACATCTGTCACTTGCTTCTCCGTTATAACAAGCGGAGGTAAAAGTCTAATGACACTGCCATGTCTCCCTCCAACTTCTAAAATCAAACCTCGATTAAAACATTCTCTTTGTATGCAACTGGCTAATGCAGGATAAGATGGATAACTTCCTGAAGCAGATTGGCTATGTGTAGGGTCTACAATCTCTACACCAATCATTAATCCTCTCCCTCTAACGTCACCAATTTCTCGGAATTGGTGTTGCATCTTTTTTAGTGCAACAATCATTTTTTTACCCATTGCAGCTGCATGATTGTGAAGTTCATGCTCTTTAATAAATTTCAACGAAGCAGTCCCAGCAGCCATTGCCATTTGATTTCCACGAAAAGTACCAATGTGCGCACCAGGATTCCACTTATCAAGATCTTGATCATAAATCACAACGGAAAGAGGTAAACTTCCTCCGATTGCTTTTGAAAGTACAATAACGTCCGGAACAATTCCTGCATGTTCAAATGCGAACATTTTACCCGTTCGACCGATGCCAGTTTGAATTTCATCAATAATGAGAGGGATGCCTCTCTCACTTGTGATTCTTCTCATTTCTTGAAGCCATTCGATGGGTGCTGGAATTGATCCTCCTTCTCCCTGAACGACTTCAAGAATCATGGCTGCTGGGGTTAAAATGCCGCTTTCTGGATCATCGAGAAGATTTTCGATATAGGTACTTGAAACTCTGTGCCCCTCTTCGTCCTTCATTCCGAATGGACATCGGTAGGCGTAAGGATACGGCATGAAGTGAGTATCAGGCATCAAGCCTTGAACATAATGTTTAGGAGCATGATTACCACTGATCGCCATCGTCCCATGTGTAGAACCATGGTAGCCACCCTGGAAAGTAAGAATACTGCTTCTTCCAGTTGCTGTTTTTACTAATTTTAAAGCAGCCTCAATGGCGTCCCCACCAGTAGGACCACAAAACTGGATTTTAGCCCGATCGGCAAAGTGTTCTGGCAAGTTCGAATATATTTCATTCACAAACTCTTCTTTTACTGGCGTTGTAATGTCTAATGTATGTAAAGGTCGTTTATCGTGAAGAATTTTCTCAATTGCTTCTATCACTACTGGATGGTTATGACCAAGTGCAAGCGTTCCTGCACCGGCCAAACAGTCATAGTATCGCTTGCCGTCCATGTCTGTAACAAGAATACCTTCTGCTTCAGAAATGGCGATCGGTATCCTTCTTGGGTAAGATCTTGCATTCGATTCTCTTTTTTCTTGCTGTGCAAGTAGTGTCTGGTTATTGGCTAAATCTTTAACAGTCATATAGAACCATCCTTTTTAATTGATAATCATTTTCAATACGTTGCAAGTAACATTATAAATGAGAATGATTATCATATTCAATGATACTTGAGAACTATTCTCAATAAATGTTTTTGTGGGTCATTTGTAGGTGTGATTATCCATTAAACGGAAAGAGGTATACGTTTCTTGATGATTTTACTTTCTCATACCATTTTCTTTCATTTGATATAAACATTATTTAGGTTAGTAGAATAAGATGAAGAAATGTTAAGGAAGGTGAGTTAAATTGGAGGTGTATGGAGATCTAATCATCCTTACAGGAGCGTGGATTCAAGCTCTCGGAGCGGGTGTAGCTTCAATTGGGGATACTATTGTAGCGATAGAAGAAAAAGGAACAGTTGCAGAAGATGTAGGTGGAGATCTTTATGTTATTGGGAATGCAATTGAAGCAACAGGCAACGCATTACAAGCTGTTGGAAGAGAAAGCTTGGCAGAAAATACATTGGAACAGAATTTAGGAGCTCTTGGTTCTTGGCTTCAAGCAGCTGGAAATGTTTCGAATGTCATAGGAGGGGCTCAAGCCCTTAGTTTAGACGAAGAAGAAGGACTATCTATTGATATAATTGGAGACGTTATCCAAACAATTGGTGCCGGTTTAGAAGCCCAGGGATCAAGTTTAAGTGATTCTCCCTATGCAGGAAATATCACAACAGGACAAACAATTCAAACGTATGCACTTGCGATTGAGACAATCGGTCTTCTATATATTAAAAAGAAGCGAATAAGACTTGGGGAACAAATTTTAGCACTAGGCAGTTACGGTCAAACCGCTGGTTCTTTATTAGAAGCTATTGCGTACACAAAGGAATTTCATATGAAGTATATATCATAACCTGCATGTAAACCAATGATTTCACTCCTTTAATAAGAGCTATCATTATTAGAGTCTAATTTAATGTTTTTGACATTAAGAAATTTATCATAGAAACTCCATCAATTACCTTTGTTTGATCCTTAATAACATTAAATTGATGTCTTTCAAAAAAAGGACGAGCGGTTATGCTTGCTTCTGTTGTAAGCTTCATTAAGTTATGTTCTTTTGCAGTTTTTTCAACTTTTGAAAAAAGTTCGGTCGCAATCCCTTGTCGCTGAAATTTGTAATGAATATACAAACGCTCAAGGTGCCCAGTTGCAGTTAAATCAATAAAACCCACAATATCCCCTTCTCTTTCAGCTACGTATGTGAAATTTCGTTTGAATTCCTCTTTCCATATTGAAGTTCTCGTTAACGTTGATTTTGAATTTGTCCATGCAGTTATTTGTATTGAAGAATAATCTTTTCGATTAACATACTGGATGGTTTGTAAAAATAATTCGATGATTTGATTGAGATCATTATGATGATAGTTTCTAATCTTCATCGGAAACCTCCTGATTTATTTACCGTTTTATTTCCAACTAAAGAAGACGGGATCCCGTCTTCTTTAGTTAAGCATATTTTCAACCATCATTGCCATTCCTTGTCCACCGCCAACGCATAGTGTGGCGATGCCAAAATGCTCATTTTTTCTTTTCATTTCATACATCAATGAAGTTAAGATACGTGCTCCAGTAGCACCTAGTGGGTGCCCAAGCGCAATGGCTCCACCATTTACATTCACTTTATCCACCTGTAGACCAAGTTCACGGATAACGGCTAGTGCTTGTGCAGCGAATGCTTCATTTAATTCGAACAATCCAATATCTTTCAACTGCATTTCAGTTCGTTCTAGCAGTTTTTTAACAGCAGGAACAGGACCAACTCCCATGATTTCTGGTGAAATACCTGAAGTGGCCCAATCAACGACACGAGCAAGAGGTTGTAGATTTAGTTCATGAGCTTTCTCTTCCCTCATAACAAGCATCGCTACAGCGCCATCGTTTCTTCCACATGAATTTCCTGCAGTAACGGTCCCGCCTTCCTTGAATACGGGCTTTAACATTGAAAGTTTTTCTACCGTTGTACCTGGACGCGGATGTTCATCATGTATTACCAAGTTGGTTTGACGTCTAGACTTTGTTTCAACTGGAATGATTTCTTCAGCAAAAACCTTTTTCTCGATCGCTTCTGCAGCACGACGCTGACTCTCAGCAGCAAAAGCATCCTGATCCTCTCGCGTAATCTGATATTTTTCAGCTACGTTTTCTGCAGTAACACCCATTCCTAGATGATTTCCGTATAACTCGACTGGCTGTTGACCAGCTTCCAAATTGGAGTCTACCAAAGTTGTTTTATCGCCTCCAAAACGACTGTTACGTAAGTAAATCGGTGCGTGACTTAAACTCTCTGTTCCTCCAGCTACAAGGATTTCTGCCTGTCCGCTATGGATTTGTTGAACAGCTGAAGCGATTGCCTGCATACCAGAAGCGCAAAGTCGATTAATTGTAAAAGCGGGTGAGGTGGCAGGAATTCCTGCTCTTAATGCTGCAACTCTTGCTACATTTGAAGATTCCGTCGTTTGACGTACTTCACCCAGGATCACTTCATCGATAAGTTCAGGCGTAATCCCTGCTCTAGCGATCGTTTCTTTAATGGCAATAGCGGCTAACTCACCGGAATTTAAGTTTTTTAGCACGCCACCGTAGCGTCCCACTGGTGTTCTAACTGCTTCAACAATGACGATATTTTCTTTCATTCCTTATCCTCCTTTAGCTATATTCTTTTCGGAGCTGACTCGCAATAATGTTTTTTTGTATCTCAGAAGTTCCTTCATAGATGCGTGTAATTCGTGCATCTCGGAAATATCGCTCAATTGGATAATCCGAAATGTAGCCAATTCCCCCATGCACCTGAAGTGCTTTGTCTGCCACTCTGTTGTAAACTTCTGATCCATACAATTTAAGCATAGCCGCTTCTTTAATGACTTTTTCACCCCGGTCAACCATCCAGGCGACGCGGTACGTAAATGATCTTAGTGCTTCAATTTCCACACCCATTTCTGCAACCATATGCGCGACGGCCTGATGTTCAATAATTGGCACGCCAAACTGAATGCGTTCTTGTACATAATTCATGCTCAAATCGAGGAGTTTTTGAGAGGAACCCAGATTTCGTGCAGCGAGGCCGGCACGTCCATTAGCTAAAATTTTTAATGCATTGACATACCCTTTTCCTACCTCACCAAGTACGTTTTCCTCTGGTACTTCACAGTTATCAAAAATAAGCTCAGCGGAGTGAGAGCCTTTCAAGCCCATTTTTTCTTCCACCGCACCGACATGAAAGCCTGGAAAATCTTTTTCAACGATAAATGATGTAATTCCCTTTGCTCCTTTTGATGGATCAGTTGCTGCCATTACAGTAAAAACATCTGCTTCAGTGGCATTGGTAATGTAGTGCTTTGTTCCATTCAAAATATATTTATTTCCTTCTTTCACTGCTGTGGTTTTTAAGTTCGACGCATTTGATCCCGCAGATGGTTCGGTTAGAGCGAAAGCGCCAATTTTCTTTCCGCTTGCCATATCAGGTAAGTATTTTTGCTTTTGTTCTTCATTACCGAGTTCAACAATTCCAACAGTACCAATACCTGTATGAGCCCCTATTAAAGTCGTAAAACCATTATGTGTTTTCCCTAGCTCTTCATAAAGAGCGCATTTTCCAACCATGCCTATCCCAAGACCGCCATATTCTTCAGGGATACTTAAGCCAAATAGGCCCATTTCTCTTGAAAGCTCAATGATCCGTTCTGGAATACGATCTTCACGCTCAATGGTCATGGCAGCCTTCTCGACCTCATTTTCAACAAAATTTCGGATGTTGGTTTTAAGAAACTGAATGTCCTGATCTAATTGAAAATCCATTGCTATCTCTCCCTTTTAATCATATGTATAAAATCCTCTTCCGCTTTTTCTGCCGAGTCTACCGGCTTTAACGTATTTTGTTAAAATTGGGCATGGGCGATATTTTTCTCCGAGCGTTTCGTACAGATATTGCATGTTACGAAGTCTCGTATCCAGGCCAACAAGGTCGGCGAGTTCAAGTGGACCCATTGGATGATTTAACCCAAGTTTCATTGCTTTATCGATGTCTTCCGGTGAACCAACACCTTCCATGACCATGTTCATCGCTTCATTGCCGATCAGGCAGTTCATTCGACTGACTGCAAAACCGGGAAATTCATTAATTCGAACGCATTCCTTGTTAATGGAATGACCAAAAGTCATTGCCTTGTTAATGGTTTCTTCTGATGTCTCTAATCCACAAATGACTTCGATTAGTTTCATCTTTGGGACTGGATTAAAAAAGTGAAGGGCTAGACATTGATCAGGTCTCTTTGTTTGGGCAGCAATTTCTGTTGGACTCATCGTGGATGTGTTGGTAGCCAGAATCGCATGGTCTGGTGTAAGATCATCTAGCTGTTGAAAAATACTTGTTTTTAGTTCCATTATTTCAAGTACTGCTTCAATTACTAGATCACGATCCCTGGCCGCGACAGATAGTTGTGTTGTAAATTCAATTTCCTCATAACGTTTTTCAGCTAATTCTTTTGAAAGCATCTCTTTACTAACGGACCGATCAAATTGTGTTTTTAGATAAGATTGGGACTTATCTAATGACGCCTCGCTGACATCTTGGAGGATGACCGAGAGTCCTGCTGCTGCTGCAGAGTAGGCGATTCCCCTTCCCATAGTTCCTGCACCGATCACGGCTATTTTTTGAATTGACAATTACAACGCCTCTTTTCTATAACGATAGAAATTATTTCGGTTTGATCACTTTAAACGTTCCACTACCTTTTGCAAGGAGCTTTCCATTCTCATCCATCACAATACCTTCGCCCATTTTCGTTCTCTTTCCTTCCCCATATACGAATGCTTTTGCAATGATTTTTCCATTGGTAATTGGCGCAATATAGTTGATGGTTAAATTAATCGTAATGACAGGGTCACCGATCATGGAACGCATTTTTAAGCTAATAATATTATCAATCATCGTTGCATAAACACCACCATGCAAGCTTCCGTGAGTATTTAATAGTTTTGTCTCTATTGGTAGTTCAAGGATAACTTCATCTTCAGTAATGGATACTAATTCAAAACCTAATAAGTTAAAAAAAGGGCTTGTTTCAAAATCATTTCTTACACTGTCATAGAGGTTGCTTGTATTTGTCTCCATTTATTTACCTTGGAAAACGGGCTTTCTTTTTTCAAGAAAAGCTCTCGTTCCTTCATTTTTGTCTTCTGAAGCGAAAAGAATTGCTTGTGACAGCTTCTCAATGAGTAAGCCCGTTTTCATATCTGTATCCGCTCCCATATTCACGGCAAGCTTTGCCATCATGACGGCCATCGGACCTTTATTAATAATTTGTTGTGCGATTTCAACTGTTTTTTCTTTTAAATGTGAGGGTTCAGCACTGTCAGTGATCAGGCCAATCGCAGATGCTTCTTCACTTGAAATCAATTTTCCTGTTAAGATCATTTCTAGGGCTTTCCCTCGACCGACGAGTCTCGTAAGTCGTTGAGTTCCACCTGCTCCAGGGATGATGGAGAGATTGAGTTCGGGTAATCCAAATTTTGCGTGAGTAGCTGCCACTCTTATATCACATGCCATTGCAAGCTCGCATCCTCCACCGAGCGCATAGCCGTTTACCATTGCTATGGTTGGTTTCGTATAGCCTTCAATATAGTCATAGATTTCTTGCATGCTACCTGATTGAAATGCATCATACATCGTTTTCTTTTCCAGTTGTGAAATATCTGCCCCTGCTGCAAATGATTTCTCACCTTCCCCTGTGATGATGACACATTTCACTTCCTCTATTTTTTCAAGTTTCTCGAAGGCAGATTTTAATTCGATTAATGTTTCTTTGTTCAGTGCGTTTCTTACTTCTGGTCTTGAGATCGTTAAATAGGCCAGTTGGTCTTCTTGAGTAAAATCGATATTTTCCATAGTAGATTGACTCCCATCATTTAAGATTGATAGCTATAAAAACCTTTACCGGTCTTTCTTCCAAGCTCCCCTTTGCTTACTTTCTCTTTTACAATGCGTGCTGGCCGGTCTGCTTCATTTCCGGATTCTTCATAGCGCTGTTGTCGTACATAGTAGTTTACATCGATACCCGTGAGGTCCATGAGTGCAAAAGGTCCAATCGGATGATTTAATGCTTTCGTGCACACGAGATCGATCTCTTCGTGAGTTGCGTAGCCGTTCTCAAGTAAGTAAACCGCTTCGTCTACCAATTTTCCTAGAATCCTGTTTGCGACAAAACCTGAAATTTCTTTTTGCAGTAAAACAGGGGTTTTGTGTATGGATTCTACAAATTCGTAGGCTGTAGTCGCTGTTTGATCAGATGTATGCGGCCCTTTTACAACTTCCACCAAATCCATGACAAGAGCAGGATTGAAGAAATGGATGTTGCATACAGCTTCCGGACGATTCGTTGCATCTGCTATTTTTGAACTAACGATTGTTGAACTATTTGTTGCGAGAATGCCATGTTTGGGGCAGATTTGATCGAGTTTAGCAAACAGGTCTCTTTTAACTTCTAATTTTTCAATAATTGCCTCAATAACGAGATCGGTTTCTTTGAAATCATTTAAGGATGTACTAAAATGAATCAAACGAAATGCTTCTTTCACCTGTGCTTCGGTCAGTTTTCCTTTCTTGATTCTGCGATTCATATGACCTTCAAGGGATTTTCTAGCATTATCAAGACTACTTTCCTCAATATCGTTCAAGACAACAGGGTAGCCAGCAAGCGCACAAACCATTGCGATCTGTGAACCCATTGTTCCTGAACCAATCACACCAACTCTATCAACACGTTCTATCCTCATATACGTGACCTCCCTGTTTCGATCGTTTCTTCCTTAATTAGAAGCCGTTTAAGTAACTTACCAACTGTATTCCTAGGCAATGAATCTCTTATCTCAATTTCCTTAGGTACTTTGTATCTTGTTAAATGCTCATAACAATAGGCAATAAGCTTTTCTTCAGAAATAGAACTGTCTTTTATCACAACGAAAGCTTTCACTCTTTCTCCACTGTATTCATGAGGAATTCCAATCACAGCGGCTTCTTTCACTGAAGGATGCTCATAAAGAACACTCTCAATTTCCTGTGGATAGACATTAAATCCACCTGTAATAATCATTTCTTTTTTCCGACCGACGATATAAAAGTAACCATCCTTATCCATCGTTGCCAGATCGCCAGTGAGTAGCCATCCGTTTTTTAAGCTCTTACTTGTTTCTTCTGGTTTGTTCCAGTAACCTTTCATTACCTGAGGTCCTTTAATGGCGAGTTCTCCAACACTACCTGGAGGAAGCTCATTTGTTTCTTCATCAACGATTTGACAATCTGTTCCTGGAAAAGGGATTCCAATACTACCAATCTTTCTTTCACCAAATGGAGGATTACGATGTGTAGAAGGGGATGTTTCTGACATGCCAAATCCCTCTCCTATGATTGCGCCAGTTATTTCTTCAAAACGATTGATTACTTCGATCGGAAGTGGAGCGGAACCGCTGGAACAAAATTTAAAGCAATTCAGTCCGTATTCATTTACATCAGGGTGATTGACAAAAGCGTTGTACATCGTTGGGACACCTGGAAAAAAGGTGGGCTGGTCTTCTTTAATGATTCGTAACACGTCGTTTACTTCGAACTTAGGTACGATAATATTGGTTGCCCCTATATAAATACTTAGATTCATTCCGCTTGTCATGGCGTAAACGTGATAAAGAGGGGTTGCCGTCAGTGTGACTTCATCTCCGAGCTTCATCTCACTTCCATACATCAAATAACTCTGAATCACATTTGAAACAAGATTATAATGTGTTAGCATAGCGCCTTTCATTTTTCCGGTTGTCCCACCAGTAAACTGGATGACGGCAATATCATCTCTCGCTTGTATTGGAACGGCTTCCTGAGCAGGTCCTTTTTTTTCAAGAAGTCGTTCAATGAAGTGAATATTTGGTGATAAAACGGAACAATTCTGATCTGTAAGAAATAACTGATTAAAAGAGTAAGATTTCATCACAATTTCAAGTTTCTCCATGTACTTACTCTCTGTCACGAGGTAAGAGAGACCTACCTCGTGTGATATCTCTTCAATTTCCCTGGGCATATACATCGGATTCATCTGTACCACCGTGGCTCCTAACTTCTGAGCGGCATAATAGGCATAGACATACATTGGCTGATTCGATAACATCAAGCCGATTCGTTCCGCTTTTTTTATTCCCATCTCATGCCAGGATGAGGCTAGCTGATCGACTTTCTTCTTCAATTCACGATATGAGATTCGTTGATCTTGAAAACGAATCGCTGGCTTGTGTCCGTATTTCTTTTCGCTATCGTGAAGCAACTGATAGACTGAACATTCCGGTAGTGATGGAGAATTGTTCATGACTTCCGGGTAAAATCGGTACCAAGGTCGATCGATAAGTTTATCCAATGCCATTCCCACCTTTGAGAATTTCTCTAATTATTTTTATTTAATAATCCCTTCTTCTTCATAATATTTTTTTGCTCCTGGATGAAGCGTATCTGGATCGATTCCATCTAAAGCAGTTTCCAAAGTGAAGTTTTTAGCTCTTTGTGGAATTTGTTCCTCAAATGGTTCCTGGTTTTCCCAGAATACTTTTGTTAGGTTATAGACATAATCTTCAGGTAGGTCTGATCGGACACTGAACATGGCTACCAATGTGTAGGTTGGAATCTCTTCTTCCAGTCCTTTATACGTACCTCCTGGGAGGATATCATGAGAAATCCCCAATCCTTTGTCGCTAATTTGTTTGAGTTTTCCTTCCTCAATGGGAATAACCTTAATCGGTTTTGTGACCTCGATTTCTTGAAGAGACGTCACTTGCGGTGCACCACCACCGACAAAGACATCTACAATGCCATCTTTTAACATAGATGCACCATCCGAATAATTCCCATATGAAATTTTTCCGCCAGCGTCCTCTATCGAACCTTCATCAATATCGTATTCCTCCATCATTCTCCAGAAAGCCACGGGTCCTCCCCCGCCTTTTGGTCCCAGGAAGATATGCTTGTCGACTATATCTTCGACTTTATTAATGTCTTCATTATCGGCTAGAGTCGCAATTGTTTGATAAACAGGATAGAGAGAAGTAAGTCCTGCTACCTGATCTAACTTTTTATCAAAGCTTCCAGTTCCTTTAACTGCATCTGCAAAATCAGAAGTATAGTGAATGCCAAACTGAATATCGCCTACTTGAAGTGATTTAAGATTCGATGTACTTCCACCTTCAATCTGCGAAACATTGAGTCCTGAAAATTGATCCATATAGAGTTCTGACAATGCAGTCGTAATGGGATACCAACCCGACCCCATAGGTCCTGAACCGACCTTTAAGAACTTATCAGGTGCCTCAAGACCTTCGCCATTACTCGAAGCACTATTTCCACAACCCGTTATAATGATCATTGTAAGCGTTACCAATAAACTAATTAATGATTTGCGCATTGAAATCCTCCTTTTATCCACTTATTTCTTGTGGTGAACTTTTACTGACACGCTGAGGACGTTGCCAAATAAACATGAACACGACAAGGGTAAGTCCAATTAGATCTCCGATTAAACCAGGCATAACAAGTAAAATTGCGCTGATAAATAAAATCGTTCTTTTCAATGGAGTAATATGTCCAAACCAATAACCTTCGACTGCACCTGCAAAAAGGACACAGCTTACAGCAGCAGAAATTAGTGCAGTTATAATGGTAGGAATATCACCACCTTGTAGTAACAACTCGGGATTATAGACAAACACAAATGGAACAAAAAATCCGCCTAGAGCAATACGAATCGCATAAAGTGCAGTGGAAGATGGATTAGATCCAGCAATTCCTGCCGTCGTGTAAGCGGTTATGGCAACTGGAGGTGTAAGTCCTGACATCACACCAAAATAAAATACAAACATATGGGCAGCTACAACGTTAACATTCATCTCAACTAGCGCAGGAACTCCTAAAACCGCAAGGATAACGTATGCTGAAACGGTTGGCATTCCCATACCTAGGATGATCGAAGCGATTGCTAACATAATGAGGAGCAGGAATAAATGTCCTCCAGCAGTATCAATCATAAATCTCGAGAACGTAAGACCAAGCCCAGTAAGCGATACTGCACCAACAATAATACCGGCAGTCGCACAGGCAGAAATAACGGCTAGTGCACTTCTAGCCCCATTCTCTAGGGAAGCGAGAATATCCAATCCATTCATTCGAGTTGCTTTTCTAATCCAGCTTAAAAGAATCGTGGCGATGATTCCGTAAAAACCTGCTTTCATAGGGCTAAATCCATCGATCATTAAATAAATAATCATCAGAATCGGAAGAAATAGATAGCCTTGTGTTAGAAGTACCCTTTTGGGATCAGGAAGCTGTTCTTTCGGAATTCCTTCCATCTGTAAACGTTTCGCATGATAATAGACGATAAATCCTGCAATTAGGAAGTAGATAATTGCGGGAATCAAAGCATATAATGCGAGCGTTATATAAGGGATACCCGTCGTCTCAGCCATGATGAAAACAGATGCACCCATAATGGGTGGCATAATTTGTCCACCTTGCGAAGCAACTGCTTCAACTGCTGCAGCGAATCGTTTACTATATCCAAGTTTTTTCATTAAAGGAATTGTGAAAGAGCCTGTTACAGCTGCATTCGCTGCTCCATTTCCAGTAATGGTCGCAACCATTGCACTTGCTCCTACTGCTGACAACGCTGGCCCTCCTGCTCGATTACCGAGTGCGCCGAAAGCAAAATTTGTAAAAAATTGCCCTCCTCCAGATCTCATTAAAAACGCTCCAAAAATCACAAATAAGATTAAAACGGTTGAACTAATATAGATCGGAGCACTAAAAATGCCTAGTGTGCCATTAAACATCTGATCGACCATTTTTCCGTACCTTACACCAGGGTGAGCTAGCGCACCGGGAAAATACGGGCCTAAGAAGATGTAAGTTATAAAAAACAAACCAATACAAGACATGAGAAAGCCATTAGTCCTACGTGTTGCTTCAAGTACCAATCCTATGAAGACACTCCCGAGAATGATATCGGTTATATTTGGATTGCCTTGTCTACTCTGAATAGCATCACCTTGAAAAAGGATAAACCCAGTCTCTACTATTGTTACGAATACAAATAGCAGATCAATAGGACCAAACTTCTTTCCTTTTCGAAATGGAAAGATAAGAAAGATTAACAATAGTGCCCAGACAACGTGGATACTTCTCTGTTGCCAGGAGGAAAGTGTTCCAAAACCAGCTGTATATATATGAAACAGGGATAAGCCTATCGCTAAAGCAGATGTTAAAACAGCAAGAATTCTAGTTACATTCCAATTATTTTTTCTCGTTGACCAAATTTCTTCGATATAGGCTGGTTTATCTTTGATAGTCGTATCAATTTTCTGAACATTATTTTCAGAATAACTTTGACTCAAACAATCCAGCTCCTTCCTTCTCTGTATCCATCAATCTAGTAAATCAATGGATTAATACTCATCTAAAATATGTCTAGAAATAATCATGCGCTGAATTTCACTTGTTCCTTCATAAATCTTTGTAATTCGTGCATCTCTGTAAAAGCGTTCTACTGGATAATCAGAGACATAACCCATCCCTCCATGAATCTGAACAGCCTTATCCGCAACGCGATTGAATACTTCCGAAGCATATAGTTTTGCCATTGATGCTTCTTTAATCACTTTCTTTCCTTCATCAACTTTCTTAGCTGCCATAGTCGTTAGTGCTCTAGCCGCTTCTGTTTCTGTTGCCATGTCAGCAAGCATCCACTGAATCGCTTGATTGGAAGCTATTGGTTTTCCGAATTGAATACGTTCTTTCGAGTACCTTGCAGACATCTCAATTAATTTGTCACAGGAACCCACCGCTCGGGCAGCTAGTCCAATTCGTCCCTCACCAAGAATTTTCAGGGCGGATATGTATCCCATTCCAACTTCACCAATCACATTTTCTTCGGGTACTTCACAATCTTCAAAAATAATCTGGCAAGTATACGATCCTTTTAACCCCATCTTTTTATCGCGTTTCCCTATAATAAGTCCTGGGAAATTCTTTTCTACTAAGAATGCGGTAATGCCACCTTTCGCTCCTTTTGATTTATCCGTAGATGCAATGACTGTAAAGACATCTGCAACAGGGCCGTTTGTAATAAAATGTTTCATACCATTGATGATCCATTTATCACCATTTTTTACTGCGCTGGTTGATAAATTCGTTGCGTCTGATCCGGCCCCTGGTTCAGATAAAGCAAAAGCAGCGATTTTGATTCCTGCAGCCATATCAGGTAAGTACTTTTGTTTAAGAGAATCAGAAGCCAATTTCACTAGTCCAGTACTACCAATTCCGGTATGAGCACTTATTAAAGACACGTAGCCGTTATGTGTACGTCCTAATTGTTCTAATACGACAGCTTTTCCTTCTGTATTTAATCCAATTCCTCCATATTCCTCTGGGATACTCATTCCAAAGAGACCAAGTTCTTTTGCTTTTTCAATTAAATGCTCTGGTATCGCATCCTCTTCTTCAATTCGCTGAGCATATGGTTCAATCTCATTCTCAACAAAGTTTCGAATCATCGTTTTCATCTGTTGTAGTTCACTCGTAATGGTTGCTGTCATAATTAGTTCCCCCTTACTTTGGTTACTTTTATTAGATTGCAAGTTTTATGCCACTTTAATAAAAGCCTAAAAAACAACTTATTTAGCCCATTACATTCAATCCAATAATAAAAACGCTTAGAAAAAATCAAAAAATGTGATACAAAAATGAATTAATCATTCACTTTTGTATCACATTTGATTATTTTTGGTAAAAACTATGTGCAATACAAACGATGAGTGCTATGACTATTGATAATGCTCCTGGTTAATTTTCGATATTAACCATCGAAAGGAGTAATAAATCAAATAGCTACCAATAAAAAAGCAACGGTTAAATAATTTAATCATGCCTAGATTCAAAAATGAATCAGTTCTCAATATGAAGTGGATTTTTAGGGGAAGTTTCCTTCTCCAATGCTGCTAAATTTTGATAAAGTGATTGAATAACTGGTATTGAAACACCTAGCTTTGTCGCTTCTTTCAAAAAGTACCCGCATATCGCTTCAATCTCGAGTTGTTTTCCGTTTACTCGATCTTGAAGCATGCTTGTATAATGAGTATCTGCTTTTCTTGCTCCTTTGAAAATTTGATAGATCAGCTCATCCTGAAATATGAAACCTTTATAGCTCGCTATTTGCATCCCTTCTACTAAAGCTCTCTCAGCTGTTTCACGCAGTTTTGGATGATCGATAATTTGTCCTACTGTGACACCTGCGTACGCAGAAAGTGGATTAAATGTTACATTCCATAATAGCTTTTTCCATTTAGCCCTCATAATATTTGATGACGTTTTTGATTGAATACCTGCTTCATTAAACAAATGAGTGAGAAACTTTGCTTTTTCTTTATTTCCAGAGTCTAATGATCCAATAGTTAATCTTGGTTTACCTGACGTCTCAATAATCCCTGGTTCAGTCATCCTGGCTGTTAAATATACTGCAGCTGTATATAAGCAAGATTTATTAAGGTACTCCATTGCAATTTCTTCATTACTTACTCCGTTTTGCATAAGTAGAATGGGAGTATCAGGTGAGACACTTTGTCGCAACTGTCTGGCCATAGTAATTGTATCGTTTGATTTGACACTTAGTATGATGAGATTCAACGTCGTCAAATGTATCCATTAAATGTGTAAACTCCTTATGGATTATCTTTTCTTCTCTAGAGTGTCTAATTTTCAGTCCTCTTTCTTGCATCCTGAGTAAGTTCTTTCCTCTGGATAAAAAAACAACCTCATGATTTGAAAGGGCTAGCTTACCACCAATAAATCCACCCACTGCTCCTGTTCCAGCAATACCAACTTTCACTATTTTAACCTCCTTTTCCTTTCTATCTGCAAGTTTAATGCCAAAGAAAAAACTCGCCATAGGCGAGTATTCAAGGAAAGTTGGGATTATGTTCCGATTTGGTATTTCTTTAGTTTGCGGACAATTGTAGGTTGGCTTGTATTTAAAATACGAGAAATTTCATATGTACTATTGTATTTTAAGTAAGCATCTTCCAATACGCTTCGTTCAGTATTTTCGACTGCTTCTTTAAGACTTTGAACCTGAGGAGTTGAACTTTTCTTTTTGTATTCAGCCGGAAGGTGGTCATGAGAAATTGCTCGCTCGGATGTAGTTAACACTATTCGTTCAATTAAATTAGCCATTTCTCTTACGTTCCCTTTCCAATTCAATTCATATAGAGAATTTTTAAGGTCACTTTTTAAGTACTTATCAAGGTTATACTTGATATTTGTTCGATTAAGAAAGAACTGGATTAGTGGCAGAATATCATCTCTTCTCTCTCTTAATGGTGGAATGGAGAACGGAATGACATTCAGGCGATAAAATAAATCCTCTCTGAATTCATGATTTGTTACCATTTGGAGGAGGTTACGATTGGTTGCAGCTATGATCCGCACATTGACCTTTTTATGTTTTGTGGCGCCTACTCGCTGAATTGTATTATCTTGAATAACCTGAAGTAATTTCACTTGAGTTTTTAGTGGGAGTTCGCCTACTTCATCAAGGAACAAAACACCATCATCGGCCAATTCAAACATTCCAGGTTTACCATTGCGGTTAGCTCCAGTAAAAGCACCGCCTTCATAACCGAAGAGTTCCGATTCAATAAGCTCTTGCGGTATAGCGCCGCAATTTATTTTAATAAAATCACCGTTTGAAGCCCTCTTGCTTTTTGAATAAATAAATCGAGCAAGAACATCTTTTCCTACGCCTGTTTCCCCTAAGATAAGAACAGTTGCATCAAAATTTGCGATTCTTGAAGCAGTTTCATAAAGTTCTTTCATAGCTTCACTCTCAATAATAATTCCTGAGTTTGAATATCCTTTTAACTGTTCAAGTTCTTTTGCGTATTCTGCGTTCTTCTTTTGGACACTATTTAATTCAGAGATAAGTTTGTTTAATTCAGAAATATCCCGTATGTTCGTGATTACCTTTTCAATGTCACCTTTTTTATTGTAGATTGGGCTACCGGTAATCAAGGTTTCTTTACCTTCAAAATTGTCCTGAACGACAGAAACTGTTTTGCGTTGTTTCAACACCTTTTTTGTTACTGAATCTCTAAGTATGCCTCGATTAACTAGTCGATCCACATTTTTACCAATATAATATTCTTTTGGAATACCAGTAAGTCGTTCAATCGCTGTATTGGTTTTTAAAGTAATCCCTTCGTTGTCAGTAATATAAATTCCGTCATAAGAATTATCTATGATTGAATCCAATTCCCTGTTGAGATTTTCAAGTTCTGCCACCTGTTTTTCTAGATCAGAAAAATGACTGTTTTCAGTACCAATATAATAAACGTACGGGTCCTCCTGTTCTGTCAGGAACAATATTCGTTTGTCATTAAAACGTGCTAGTGTATATGTTTCGTGTTCTTCTAAGTTGTCAAAAACCAGCTCTATTGGTTCTCCTTCAGAGTCTTTAATAATAGAGCGAAAAGAGTCATTCGTGCAAAAAATGATTCCTTTTTTTGAAATAAAAGCAGGAAAAGGCAGTTGAGAAATAATCGATGAATCCAAAGTGGTCACCTCAAAAATGATTAGATAATGGAGGACTGTTCTTTATCACTAGCAAAAATCTTACCAGGGTTCATAATCCCATTCGGGTCAAGCGTTTGCTTCAATGCTAACATGACATCTAGAGCAGCTCCGTGTTCTTTTAGCTGATATTGTGCTTTTCCAGTTCCTACCCCATGCTCTCCCGTACACGTACCTCCTCGCTCGAGCGCATAGTGAACAAGGTGTTGATTTAGTTTTGTCGCTTTCTCAAGCTCAATCGGATCATTAGGATTGATCATAACGATAGCATGGTAGTTTCCATCCCCCACATGACCAAGCAGAGCGCCATCTAACCCATAAGTCTCGATCGCTTTTCTTGCGTCCGTTATCGCACCAGTAAGCTCTGAAATAGGAACACAGACGTCTGTCACCATCATTTTTTTGCCTGGAGATTCCATGACTAAACGAGTATGCCAAGTTGTGGCGAGCTTCCCATAAAAGAGCGCGTTTCTTCGTATCATGTTCGAATATGAATTCTTCACACTCATTATCTTCCGCAATGCTTTTAGCAAAGGCTACATCTTGGTTCAGTCCAGCCTCATTCCCGTGAAACTCGATAAATAAAGTTGGCTTTTCAATGTAGTTCGTTTCATTTGTTTTGTTGACTTGTTGAACGGAACGAGCATCAACCAGTTCAATTCTTGCGACTGGTATCGCGGCATGAAGGATATTTGTAACGGTTGAAACCGCTTGCTCAATTGTTGGGAAAACAATCCTTCCTGCAAGAGTGGCTTCAGGGATCCCATAAACATTAAGTGTAAGCTCTGTAAAGGTTCCTAGCGTGCCTTCTGAACCAACAAAAAGGCCATTTAGATGATAGCCTGATGAAGACTTAGCCGTGTTGCTACCGGTATGTATGACTTTTCCATCAGCAAGGACAACTTCCATATCACGAACCTGATCTCTCATAACCCCGTAACGCACTGAAGTGGTTCCGCTTGCATTAGTAGATGCCATGCCGCCAAGTGTTGCGTCCGCACCAGGAATCGACAGTGAAAAATAAGCCATGTTTTTTTAATTCTTTATTTAATTGGGAACGTGTAACGCCCGGTTGGACTCTAACAAGGAAATCCTCTGGTCTTACTTCAAGAACCTTATTCATTAACTGAAAATCAATTGAGATTCCGCCTTGATAAGGAATCACATGCCCTTCAAGGCTTGAACCTAGACCAAAGGGGATGATTGGTATTCGATTTTCATTCGCTGTCTTTAATATTTTACTTACTTCTGCTGTCGTTTTTGGAAAAACAACCACGTCTGGGTCATGTGGCGTATGATAAGATTCGTCTTTACTGTGTTGCTCTAACACAGTAGCATTTACACTAATTTGATCATCGTCTAGGAAGGTACTAAGCAAAGATACAAGTTTCATGTTGCATTCCTCCGTTATTATGAAAAATTGACACTTTTCTGATAAATACATCATCACTTTACCACTTTTAACTAAAAATCGTCAATCAGCCTTAATGCCTCAAAAAAGCCTGGCTCTTGCCAGGCTTTTTTGAGCTTATTCTTTTGGTTGATCGACTTGATTATCAACAGGATCGTCTGCCTTTTCTTCTTCTACTTCTTCCAATTCTTCTTCATATGCACTCGCAACTTCACTTTCATATATGTCCTCTTGCTTTGCTACATTTGCTGTTTTCTCCTCTTCTTCTTCGGTGTCACCTTCTGAAGTAAAGGAATTGTGATGACCTCTAGAGACAAAACTCTCAAGCATGGCTTTTAAATCCATTCCAGTGGATTCTTTAAGGCTTGCCTGAAGTCCAGTCATTGTTTTTGTAACATTATCTGTAATCTGAGTGGAGCCCTTACCGCCACCCATATCGATGACTTTCATCTCGGAAATTTGAGACAATGGCTGAGCAATTTCATGTGCATATTTCGGTAACATGTCAACAAGCATTTCAATAATCGCAGCATCGCCATATTTCTCCATAGCTTGAGCCATTAGTTCTTTCGCTTCCGCTTCTGCCCGTCCACGTTCGCGAATGACTTCTGCTTCAGCTAACCCTTTTTGCTTTTCAATTTCGGCTTTAGTTTGTCCATCGATGCGATCGCGTTCCGCTTCCGCTTCTGCCTTAGCTCGAATATCATAGGCATTCGAATCAGCCTGCGTTTTTCTTCGCTTTTGTTCTTCAAGTTCTAATTCGACTTGACGCTGTCGTTCAATATATTGAACCTGCATCTCTTCTTCTTTTACTTTCTGATTAAGTCTCGCTTGCTCAAGGTTATATGACTGCTCAGAACGAGCTCTTCCTTGTTCAATTTCAGCTTTGTACTCTGCTTCCTTCACATCTTTGTCTTTTTGAGAACGGGCAATCTCAATCTGACGTCGTATTTCATCTTCTTCTGCTTCTTGATCCGTTTTTGCTTTGTGCATACGAGTCTCGCGTCTTGCATTTGCTTCCGCAATATCGGCGTCTTTTCTAGCTTCTGCAATTCGGGGACGTCCAAGAGCTTCTAAGTATCCGTTCTCTTCGTCATCATCTTTTAGTTCTTTTAGAGCAAAAGAAGTAATTTCAAATCCTAGATTTTTGAGGTCTTCTTCAGCAATATTTTTCACTTTTTTATTGACTGAATTAAAATCTTTGTAGATTTCATCGACAGTAAGCGATGATATGATGGCGCGAAGGTGTCCTTCCAGAACTTCTTTTAGTTCACGCTCTTTCTCTTTTTGTGGTTTGCCTAGAAATTTCTCTGCATAATTTGCCACAATTTCTAGCTTACTTCCTATGCTGATTTCTGCTACACTTGTTGCTCGAATTGGAACACCTTCTGATGTGTAGGCTTTTGGAGAGGCAATTTCTAATTGAAATGAGGTAAGATCGATCGGCGTACTTGTTTGAAACAATTTTAACCGAATACCGCCACCACGGACAATCTTCATACTACGACCATTGTCATCGACGAAAATACGGTTATCTTTTTCTGCGTCTCCTAGCTTTGGTCCTGTGATAATTAATGCCTGATTAGAGGAGGCGGTTTTATAGCGCCTTTTGAAAATGAAAAATCCGATTCCTCCTGCTACAAGTAGTAAAAACAAAATAATACCGGAAATAATTAATCCGATAAATTCCATCATTTGTTCATCATCCTTTCCTATTGGTGATAACTATGTAACGGCCTTCCTCTATTTCTACGATTTGGAATAAATTAAGTTTCAGAATTCATAGAATTCATTAAAAAAACGAACCTCTTGAGGTTCGTCTAAACAGGATCGCAAATCTAATATCTTTTTAAAATGGCTGACCCCTTAACGACGGATTCGTTTTTTTGATTAACCGCAGCGACATCAAAATGATATCGGTCGTTTTGGATTGAAACGAGAGAAGCTTTAAGAGTAAGCACATCACCTAAAAAGACCATTCCTTTAAATGCAACAGAATAATCTTCGAGAAAGACCTCTTCATAATAAGGCGTAAACAATTTAGCTAAGTTACCCATTGTCCACATTCCGTGTGCTATAATCCCTGGTAGTCCTGCTTTTGAAGCTTCTTCATCAATCGTATGAATGGGATTGAAGTCTCCTGATGCGCCTGCATATCTGATCAGATTCTAACCTAGAAACTGGAGGGAGTGTCACTTCTAACGGTGTGCCAACATTAAATTCTTTCACCATATTCATGAACTCATCCCCTCTCTCACAGCTTCAGTAATAATGACGACTTGTTCTTCTGTAAAAATAAGTTTTCCTTCAGGCTCTTCTCCATACCGTTTTAATATAAGAAAGCCGAGTAAACCGCTTTTTCCATTTCGTTCGTAATAATCTTCAAGCGAAGTAGAGCACATGACAGTTTCCCCCACCAACAGCGGACGTTCATAGTGGAATGATTGCTTTCCGTGAATCAACCCAACATTTGGCAAATGAAAGCCTTGAATTTCACCATAATCAAACACCCGGGGATATGTAGGAGGCGCAATATTACATCCATACTTTGAGCGTTTTCCCACTGTTTCATCAAGATAAATCGGTGATTCATCTCCAATCGCTTTTGAGAACGCTTTCAACGAACCGCGTTCTACGATATTCTTTACAGGAGTTGATCGTGTACCCATAAGTGATTCAAACATAAACACCCTCCTAAGCGTATTGTCCTACTTTCACATGTCCCTTCAAGAGGTTACGAGCAATAATTAAGCGTTGAATTTCGTCTGTCCCATCATAAATCCTCCAAAGGCGAGCTTCACGATACCACCGTTCAATTGGTAACTCCTTTGTATAGCCCATTCCTCCATGAATCTGTAAAACTCGGTCAACAACACGATTGCCCATATTTGAGCCATATAGCTTAGCCATAGAAGCAAGCTGTCGATTGTCCTTTCCTTCATCGAGCGTATAAGCAGCGTTTAAAACGAGCCATTTAGCAGCTTCAATCTCAACAGCAGAATCTGCGATTTGCCATTGAATGGCCTGACGTTCTGCGATCGGTTTGCCAAACGTTTCTCTTTCATTGGCGTAGTCAATTGCCATTTTAAGCAAGCGTTCTCCAGCACCTACTGCTGTAGCCCCAACGATCCACCGAGCGAAGCCAATCCATTCCAAACCAAGGTTGTACCCACCATCCACTTCACCTAGTATGTTCTCGTGTGGTACTCTCACATCATCAAAAACCAAACCAGCCGGTCCCCATTCACCCATTGTGTGGATATATTCAGATTTCCAACCCATTTCACGGTCTACGATAAAACAAGTAACGCCGTCTCTACCGGTTGCAGCATGCTTTTCTTTATCAGTAATCGCAATCACCATGACAAAGTCCGCTTCATTTCCCCCCGTAATAAAAGTTTTCTCACCGTTCAGAATCCACTCATCTCCATCTCGCACGGCAGTCATTTTGATATTACGAGTATCAGATCCTGCACCAGGCTCTGTCATCGCAAAACAAGATTTCTTCTCCCCATTAATCGTTGGAAGAAGGTATTTGTCTTTTTGTTCTTCGTTTGCGTAATAAAGAATATTATCAGCTGATCCACCGAAGCGGAACGGGACAAACGTTTTAGATACTTCCATCATCACGATCGCAAGCATCATTTGACCAAGGTTGGCGCCACCGTATTCCTCAGGTGTATTGATTCCCCAAAAACCTGCTTTTTTTGCTTTTTGCTGAAGCTCTTCCATCTTTTCGGCAGAAATTCCTGGTTTTCCTGCTCGTTCATTACGAAGTACATCATTTTCTAATGGAATTAATTCGTTCTCTACAAATTTTCGAATTGTTTTTTGTACCATCACTTGTTCGTCAGTTAATCGTAAATCCATAAGTACTCTCTCCTTGTAAGTCTATTTTAATTCACCATACTTACTGACCGGTTAGTATCTTGTTTCGACAAAATGAATCCACTTCCTTCTTTTTACTGTTGAATTTAAAATCTTTTTTTGAAGGCTATACAAATGAATGGTGTTCGAACGAGTCAAAAATCGAAAAATCAAGAATGTAAGCTAACAAGCCTCTTAAAAAAGGAAAGAGCCACGCAAGTGACCCTTTCTTTTGTCTTCGTTATTTTCCAATAAACATTTGTGTCCAGTAGTGACCATCTTGTGCCAGTCCAACTCCGATATGAGTAAAACTGCTATTCATAATGTTTTTGCGATGGCCTTCACTTTTCATCCATGCATCAACTACTGCTTCAGGAGTTTGTTGTCCTTGAGCTATATTTTCACCAGCTGTATTAAAGTCAACACCGAAATCCCTCATCATATCGAATGGAGAACCATATGTTGGACTTGTGTGTGAGAAATAATTCTTTTGTTGCATGTCGCGTGATTTTTCTTGAGCAACATCACTTAATGATGGCATTGCTTTTAATGGAGAGAGCCCTTGTTTTTTTCGTTCTTTGTTTGTTAAATCAATTACCTGCTGAACTTCCTTCGTTATTTCACCTGAAGGTTCTGAAGTAGGTGATTTTTCTTTGTTAGCTTCTCCTTGCTCAGGAGCAGCGTTTTCATTTGGCTGAGCTTGACCTGTATCTTGATCGGGTCTCATTTTTTGTTGACGCTGTTGCTCTTCTTTTCCCCCAATGCCATATTGTTCAGGGAAACCTTCAGGTAAATATTCCCTTGGATCTACCCCGGGAAGAACTTCGTTAAATTCAAATTGCCCGTCTTGAACGATTTCACCATGAGGGAATTTTGCACTTGGCGTCTCTGTACTATAAGAGTTAGGATCGATTGTTAATTGACCACTGTTTATCCGCTGAATTCCTTCTGTAGGCGCGCTTGTTTTGTTTATATTTAAAGCTTCTTCATCGTTGTTATTTGCATTACATGCTCCGAGAAGCAGTAGCCCTGGTAATAATAAAGGCATGATTTTTTTGTACATCTGTTGCCCTCCTTTAATTGATTTTGTTACTATCTTAGTTTTTCTAAAGAAGGGAAATGTATATGTGGTAAATAGCGAGAATCGAACAGATTGTTTACAAAAAAAATAACCCTCTTTATGAGAGGGTTATTTAAATATCAGCCTGTATTTCTAAGTCCAGCGGCAATACCGTTAATGGTTAACAAGATTTCCTTCAATAATTTATCGTCCTCACTACCTTGCGATCGATACGTAGATATTAGTTCAACTTGGAGAGAACTTAATGGATCAACGTATGGATTACGTAAACGGATGGAATCTTTAATATTAGGCGTACCATCAAGAAGCTCTTCCTGGCCAGTAATGGTTAAGATAACATCTTTTGTACGATGGTATTCATCGACAATCTTACCAAAAATCCGATTTGCGAGCTGCTCATCATCAATCAGAGACATATATTTCTCCGCTGTTGTAAGATCTGCTTTCATTAGACCCATCTGTAAGTTATCAATAAGTGAAGCAAAAAACGGCCAGTTTTGATACATTTCTTTTAAATTCTTTAATCCTTCTTCTGTTGTAGCAAGTTTCGTTAGACCAGTACCTGAAGCATACCATGCTGGCATAAGTTGACGACTTTGGGTCCATGCAAATACCCATGGAATTGCACGCAAATCATCAAAGTGATCTGTTCCTTTTCTGCTCATAGGTCGCGAACCAATGTTTAACGCGCCAAGTTCTGGGAGTGGTGTTCCTTGTTTAAAGTAAGCAAGGAATCCGTCATCTTCAAACACAAGTGACTGATAAGACTTAAGTGAAACTGATGACATTTCCTCCATCATTTTGTGCCATTTTTCTTGACGCTGATCTTTTTCAATTCCGGAAACCGCAGAAGTAAGTAATGTTGTCGTAGCTTGTTCTAAACTTCGATAGGCGATATCGTAAAGCAAATAGCGAGAAGAAAGCACTTCACCTTGCTCTGTAATTTTCACTCCTGCTGTATAAGTTTCTGGAGGTTGAGACAATAGACTTCTGCGAAGTGGGCCACCACCTCGACCAAGTGCACCTCCACGTCCGTGAAAGAATTTCAGACGGAGGTTACGGTCAGATGCTATGCTGCTAATTTCTTGCTGTGCCTGGTAAAGCTTCCAGTTCGCTGTCAGTGTACCTCCATCCTTACTTCCATCAGAGTATCCAAGCATAATTTCCTGACGATTGCCGACTTCGGCTAAGTGGTTTTTATATACTGGAAGATCAAAAAGCTTCTTCATAATGGATGGTCCAGCTTTAAGATCATCGATGGTTTCGAGAAGAGGCGCAATATTTAAATCACTCTCGACACTTCCATCTGCATGTAATCGGTAAATGTTCGCTTCTTTCGCAAGAACAAGGACCTCTAAGAGATCACTTGCTGAACGGGTCATGCTAATCAAGTAAACAGAAATTGACTTAGTACCGAATTCTTGATGAGCCTTTTTAATCATTGTAAAAATATCAATAATTTTTCTTGTTTTTTCAGAGTAGTCCTCATATGTCGATAAAACTGGACGTGGATCCTCTAAAATACTAGTGAGTAATTGAACTTTTTCTTCTTCCTCAAGTGCTGCATAATCACGAGCCATGTTGACGCGGCTTAAAATTTCTGCGATTGCTCCCTCATGTTCACCACTATGATTCCGAACATCCAACGTAGCAAGATGAAAGCCGAAAAGGGATGCTTGACGAATGAGTTTATTTAATTCTGAAAAGTGAGCACCTTCCGGAAAATGTTGACGCAAACTATTGCTTATTAGCTTCAAATCAGCAATAAACTGTTCAGTATTCTTGTATCCGTTCTCACGATTCACTTCAGTTAGCTTTTCTAATACATAGGCCAATTTTACCCGATAAGCCTCATGAGGAACGCCCCACTCTTTTGCGTTTGGGAGTTGACGTTTATCTTCCTCAATGGATTCCATTAACTCGGAACAGATGGATATACGGTTCGTGGATTGACTTAGCTGTCTCATTAAATTTTTCACTGATTCTTTGTACTTAGAGATGACGACTTCTCGTTGGCGTATAAGAGTATTCCAGGTAACCTCTGGAGTTACAAATGGATTCCCGTCTCGATCTCCACCGATCCAGGAGCCAAATTTTAATATATTTGGCACTTCCCATTTGGCATCAGGATAATGTTCTTGTAGACACTCTTCTAGCTCTTGATGAATTTGAGGTAACACTTCAAACAAGGTTTCTTCAAAATAAAACAGCCCCATGTTCACTTCATCCATAACGGAAGGCTTTTTGTGTCGCAATTCATCTGTTTGCCAGAGGATAGTAATTTCATTAAGTAGATCCGCTCTTAGTGCTTTTTGTTCTCGCTTTGTTAATAGCGGATTATCTAATTGTTGTAATGAATTTGCGATACGTTTATGAATTTCTAGCACTGAGCGTCTCGTTGCCTCAGTTGGATGGGCTGTTAAAATCAATTCAAGTGATAGAGAGGACAATGTATCTTCAATCAGCTCACCTGGTACATTGTTCTTCTTAAGTAAAGAAATTGCATGCGGAATTGAACCAGGCTGAGATTGCTCCTCTTCTAACATTTGATAATCTCTACGTCTTCTAATGCGATGATTCTGCTCTGCAATATTGACGAGATGAAAATAAAGAGCAAAAGCACGAATAACTTGTTTTCTCATTGGTGGTTGAAGCGTCTGAATGGTCTCTTTTAACTGTTGAGATGTTTCGAGGTCAGCCTCTGTTCTGAGAGATTTCGTTTTCTCACGAATTGATTCAACCATTTCAAGTAGTTCTTTGCCGCCATGCTGCACTAAAACGTCACCGAGAAGGCTTCCTAGCATGTTGATGTCACGCCTTAGGGCAACGTGGTGACTTTGTTGTGTTGATTGTGCCGTATCAATTGTCATGTCCGATCAACCTTTCTTCTAATAACTTAATACCAAATATTAAAAATATTTCAATAAACTTATTATAAACAAGAAATTTTATTCTTGTCATCTTTTATGACGCTTGATTTTCTGTGAGATGTAAGCTTACAGTACTGAAATGACAGTAATGGAAACGCATTCAAATATTTTTTTAATTTTTATGTATTTTCATAAAAAAATCCGCAAAAAGATGCGGATTTCATTTTTTAATGAGTAAGGTCTTTAGATTGAAAATTTGTGTTTAAAGCGCTCGATTTTTTTATTTTCTCCAACCATTAAGATAACATCTCCTTTTTGGAAAGCAACTTCTGCATAGCGACTCAAAATAGGCGCTTCCTTGCGCAAGATTAGGGAGACGTTCAACTCATATTTTTTAGAAAAATCGAGTTC
>NZ_JAIUKZ010000010.1 GCF_020165985.1 Bacillus sp. RAR_GA_16 | reverse complement strand
ATATAACCTGGTAGATGTCGGTATTTTTTATTTTCTGGTACCTTAAGCATAATAACCTCCATAACGATTCACTACGGAATAGCACTCATCGTACCTACCTTATAGCCACTAACTGAAATGTCCCCGCTTTGAAACTTGGTGGATACTTCTCTTATGTAATTCATGAGCGTTTGACATTTTGAAGGACAGTATCTAAGTTGTTTGCCTGAGCTTTGTCTAATGCATGGAGATCTCCAAGAACTTCCATTGTTTTCTCCTGCCCTCGGTGAATAGTAGAGTTAAAGTCGTTTTGTTGTAGTTCAGGTATGTAGATAATATCATTGACACCTCTGATGATTGCGTTACTTTCACTGGTCAATTGTTCAGTGATGTTTTGCGATTTTTGTAATTCATTGCTTACATCATTTGCAAGTAAACCCTAACGTATAAAACCGGATTATTAAGGTTCAAAAGAATTAAGTGAAGAGGTCAAATTAACTAGTTTCTCTTCATTGTGTGTGATGTCATTCTAGGTAGAATGAACGAACTGCTTTACCCCCTTGGCCATTAAAAGAAGCTTCCGATGAAATGAAATTTTCAATCGATAGGCGTAGAGCGTTCGTTTGTGAGCGAATTCCCTTAATAGTAGCGCTTTCTACTCCCTGGTGAAGTTTTTACGCATCTAACGTCTTCATTATAGCGTTCCTAACGTATCTGCATAGACGTAGAGAGCTCCTGGTCCGCATTCTCCAGTTGCTGCACGGATTCCCGTACGGTCTGGTTATTCAAGGTAAGGATTTCTTTGTAGGCGTTTCCGACTTCCGTAAGCATATGATTTATTTCATTTAATCGATTGACGACTTCGAGCGTATTTCCTTCTCCGGTGTTCTTTGGTAGTTCGGCGTTAAAAGCGCTTAGACTTTTCTCGATTTGGCTGATCGATTGTTCGACTTCACTAAACTTTACGTGCATCTCGTTACTCACTTCGCATTTCTCCTTTCTCTCGCTTCCTCTTCTAACCGGTGGATTTCCTGGGTGATGTTAAATTCAAGCGTTTGGATTTCACGACGTAGGTCAGCTGCTTTATTTTCCATTGTATTAAGGGCTGAATTTACTTGGTTAATCGATAGATCCTGATAAGACGCCTTCATATCTTCGCGTATATTTTGGAAGGAGTTTGCTAATTCACCAGCCCAAGTAGTAGGCGTTAGCTCAGGTTGATCGACAAGCTGTTTATTTTGAATGAATTCTCCTTGTAAGCTATCTAATTTCACTAAGCTAGATTGTAAGCGAACAAGCTGAGCTCGCTTTTCAGCTATTTCTGATTGTAGATAGGATAAATAGGACATTTGCGCTATCCCCTTTGTAATAGTCATTAGAAAAATCATACTCAAGCAGTAGTATATGGTACCAAATGGAAGAGGTCTGGTAAATAGGTTGTTCTACCTGTTCGTGAGACTGACGTACGGGGTATTTATACCTATACCCGGGTTTTAAGTGATTTTAACCATATTATTGTAAAAATGGTAATAGTTTAGACTGTTGATTTTAAAAGGCATTGAGTTACGGATAGGTGAATGCTGTATAAATAGATTTTTGTTTATCATTTGATTTGTCTCTTTGTAGGTGTATTAATGTCAACTAGTCTACGATTCAATTTAATAAAAAAATATTGATGAGTGAACTTCGCAGACATATAAGCCAGAATCAAGGTGAATACGATCGTGACACATAGAAATAGGCTGTGCATGGCAGTTTCGCTATCTTTTGTCGTTTGAAAGATGATATACCCTACTCCTGGTGCGGATATAACTAACGGTATCCATCTTCCACTGTTGTACCATTTTTCTGACTCGTCTCTTTTGTAATCTAGTTTGGAATATTTTTCGATCTGATACTGAATTAAAATAACGATAATGATAAGGTCTATCCCGGTTAACGTTATGTAATACCATACATTTGTTATCCCGATAAATACATAGGATACTTTAAGGCTTGTTATAAAATAACAAATGGCACTGATAATAGAGAACACACTCAAAAAAAGCGTCGTTTCCACACGCGTCGAGCGAGGATCCTTGATTAATAGTCTGATCGCCCATAGATGAATAAATAACAAGAGAGGGATGGTGATGATATGAATAAGGTTGATTCTTGGATAAAGTAAGGGTAAAACACACATATCCAACAGGATGAAGCAAAACATACTAACTGTCGCTCGAGTGCTATCAGGTGGAAGCATAGAGAGATGTTCTTTCATATAATCTGGTAGGTTTCGGAACTTTTTGTTGTCTGGAATTTTAAGCATGGTAGCCTCCATGGGTAAAACGAATTAATCATGTTTTTCGAATTTCTTTCTTCTGTTTTAATATAGGGATGAACGAAATCTTCTAACAGAATCTACGCATTTTTTCTAAGAAAGGTTTCATTCTACTAAAGGTTAAAAATGATTATAATCGTCCTAAACGGGAACGTAATAAATAAGCGCAGTACCTTTTTTACACGAATGTTCATACTTTTGCCATAACAAAAACGAGATTGGCGCTGTTATAATTAGGATAGAAGTCATGAATCAGTTCACCTAGAAAAGGAAAGAAGGAAAAATGATGAGCACAGAATCGGAATCTAAACTATTGTTTTCATTGAGCATTGTGCAGTTTATCCTATCTGCGTTAATACTTTTACTTCCAGTTATGTATCTGATTACTCCTGAAGAGGAGAATTTACTACTATATGGCATTATGGGATTTGGTGTGATTAATCTACTTGCTGGTATATCAAATCGAATTAAAGGCCAACAGCGTTCAGGCATGTTCTATTCAATTGCGGGTGTCGTGCTCTTTGCGATTGGGATTAGTTTACTATTCTTTTAATTTTAACAGACCTATTCTCTTGTGAGAGTAGGTCTGTTTTTACTTTCGATTATATTTCTTCACTGAGTGTATAATTAACCCGTGCCATAAGGTTGAGTGTCTCTTTGCGTACTTGAAAGTAGAGTTGTTCAAATTCTGCTCGATTTGCTTTAGGGTTTTCAAACTGGCCAAGTTGTCCCCACATTCCCTGGACAGCCTGCATGTTTTCAAAAAGTTGCAGGTCCATAGCTGTTTGAGGTGCTGGTGGAAGCAGGGTAGGAGAACCAAGGCTTTCTAATTCTTCTAAAAGGATTGGAAGTGCTTTATGATCATAGGCCTGATTTTGGACGATGTAATCGAGATCATTGAGCGTGGGGGCGATCAGGTACGTCATCTTTGTAATGCCTCTTTCTAAATTTGTCGCTTCTTCATAAGAGCGGTAATCGAGTTCTTCCCCCTGTAGTTGTGCTGGAGTCGCACTAAGGATTAACTGGTACGCTTCCTCAATCTGCTTCTGATCCGTAAGCTCGTAAGCTTCCTCTTCAAGGATTCCGATGAAAGCATCCCCATAATTTGTAATGTTGCGCATATTTTCATTCTCTCCACTGACAATGGTTCGAATCGGTTTTTCATCTAACGCGAAGTAAATGCGTCCATCTTCATCCATGTATTCTTCAACTATTTCCTTTTGAGTGTGCTCGTATTCAATATTTCCATCTTCTCCATAAGGTGTTTCTATCGAAACGGTAGGGATTCTAAGAAGCTCTTTCTCTGTATCAGTTAAATCATTTTCCTGTGAGGTAGTATCCGTGGTGGGAATTTCTGAATTGGTTTCGGCAGGTTTAGAATCTTTCTGCGGCTCATCTTTTAAACTGTCTTCTTTAGCCCTTTCTGTCTCTTTCTGATCAGTGTCATTCGCGTTACTAGAAGTGGCAGTTGCATTGTTTTCTGAACTAGCCGCTTCTGCGCCTTCATTTTGGCTCGCATTTTCATTCCCGCTACAAGCCGCTAATAAGCCGCATACCATTACGATCAATAGGTATTTTTTCATTCGACTAACCTCACATTCTCTTTTATTGTCTTTTCCTTTTATACCCATAAAAGCCAATGCTAAACAAGTAGGCACTTAGAGAGAAGGCGATTCGACAGGATGTTACACAAAGCGGGTGGTGACAGGCACTACTGGGTCTTATCTACCAAAAAAAGTATTTGAATATTTCCGAACATTCATTATAATCAAGATAAAGGGTGGAAATATTTACAAAATAGTTATTTTGGAAAGGTGGTGATGAGGAAATTGAATAGCATACATAAAAGCCCCAGAATGTTTCGTCGTGGTGGACGCATTCTGGGGCAGTTGTTGGCGTGCAAACCAACAATATTCTTAGTATACCCTGTAATCGAGCACAGGGGAACCGAAATGAAAAAGACGATGGAATCTTATACCCGAAAGCGGGATAGAAGGGAAAAGCGGTCATGGTTAATGATAATGCGATGATTATGAATGACTATGAAATTAGTAAAATGACGCTGGCGATTGTAGTGGCAAAGGAAATCGGCTTTTGTTCGAGGATTTATGACCGAACGGGTACTTATTTATCGAAGACGACCCCAGTCGATCTCATTCGCCAGGCGTGTCTGGAAGCGGGTGTTACGTATGAAGGGCGACGAAAAGCAGTCATTTATCATTTGAAATATGAGCAGCAAACGCCAATCCTCGTTTCTACGTGGAATGGCATTTCGGTGTTTCCCACAGAGTCACCAGAAAGCCTTGAATGCTGTTGGGTCTTCTATCAGCACGTGAGGGACGCATATGCCCTGACAAAAAATACGACAAAAATTTTATTTCAAGATGGCTTTGAATTAATCGTGCCGGTTTCGAAAGGAAGACTTCAAAAACAAATGGAGCGCACGGGGCGCTGGGTGAGTCATTATTCGAATAATCCGGTTTATTGCTAGAGAGTAAAAGGGGTCAGGTACGTGCCTGAACCCTTTTTCTGTTAAAACTATAGAATAATAGGATTTTATTGGAAGGTGGAGGGCGGATGGCCAAACAAGAAATGGCTGATAAAGAGATGTTAGCGTATTTACGTTTTAGAACTCCGAAAGAAAATCAGGTTACTATCTTTTTTATGGTTTTCATTTTAATTGATTTTATAGGTTTCTTTCCCTACCTCATAGGACCGTTTTCTATTACATTCTTTATAGCTGCGCTTGTGCCCGCGATCGTAATGAATGTGTGGATGATTGCTTATGTATTCGCGCCTTATAAATTGGAAGGGGGAACTGATCTCTTAGTTGGCGCTTTTTCAATTGTGAGTGCTTATCTCTATTGGCTAGGTAGTGAAAAATTATTGTATATTAATATGGGCATTCAAGGAAATTCTGCTTTTATTCTCGGACTGCTTCTTCTCCTACTTTTCATCACGTTTTTTTATTACTATACACGTTATCAAATTCGTATTGGTAACTATAAACGAAAAAGACAACATCCTCATCATCAAAGCGGTATCAGTATGTTGGGCTCGTTAGCAATCATTATAGCAATCACTCAGGTAGAGAATTTGATTGCTACTACGGAAGTGATGGAGATTTTTTTTATGATAGGACTCCTTTGTTTAATTTCGATCTTTACGTTGTTTTTAATCGGGAACTATCATCATTATCGCTTTACTAAAACCAACCACGACATCGTTCGTAAGGTTTACCCAGACTTTGGTAAGCGTAAAAAAGAACGAAAGATCCATCATCACTATAGTTTTGCTGTTATCAAAAATGACAAATTAACAGATGAAGAGATGATCACTATAACTGATGAATTAGGAGAATTTATTAATGTTTTTCCGGTGAAAAAAGAGACAATGGAGGATTTCGATGAAGAGGGTTTGCTCGATGTATTTCCTGGAGAAGTTTGTGAATCTCTTTGTATTGTAGTGATGCGTGGAAATCAAGAGAACCTTGCCGAAGAAGTGAAAAAAATGGTCAGAACAAAGCGTTGGAAGTATTTCTTTAAAGGCATCCCTGAGGAAGAGTATGAAAAAGTAGAGGATCGTGTGCTCTTTGATCCGAGAAACGCTGTTTTTCAATCAGGCGATTTATCGGAAGTGAGAGGGTTTTTATTGAGCAAAATAGGATAGGAGATTAGAGCTGGGAGCAGGTAGGTGCCTGGCCCCTCTTACCTTCTTTCCAATAAATTGAAGGTTTAAAAGGGAGCATACTAGAAGTAGTTAAAATACGAGTATCTGACTGGAGGTGGATCGATGGAAGATGCCGCTTTCTGGATCACAACCGTTGGTGGTTTGTTGTCCCTCATTGCCTGGGGCTGGTACTATGCATCTTTAGGAAGACGAATTGCGAAGGAAGAAGAAAAGGCCGGACGAGACTTAACCTATGAAATGAACCCGTTTACTGGCAGCTCACAAAGTGCGGAGACCAAAAAAGATCGTAAATAAGAGAGACTTTTAAGACTGCGTTTAGGCGCAGTTTTTCGGTTAAATCGGAAAGGATGGCCACCTATTTTGAATTTGAAGCTTGAATTAGAACAAATCGATCTAAACCATTCTTCAGTTAATTTAGATGCTTTAATAGAAGAAATGGTTCTTCAAATTGGAAGTACAGATCCTGTGTTACGGGATGAACTTATTTATACAACCTTTGGAAAGCTAGTTATGGAAGATCATTTATCAGAAAGTCAGCTTACGAGACTTTTATCAACTTGCCTTGATGAAAACCATCTGTTCTATCATATTGGTGAAAAAGGAACAGACACGGTGTTTACACGTTCTTTCTCCGTACTTGTTATCGAACTTCTTTTAAAAAAAGATCGAGAAAAACGTTTTCTAAAAAACGAGCAAGTAAACGACACAATAAACGCCTGTTGTCGTTATTTAAGAGAAGAGAAAGATACGCGCGGATTTGTTGAAGGAAAGGGTTGGGCTCACAGCATTGCACATGGTGCTGATGCACTGACTGAAGCCGTAAAACATCCCGTATATCATACGGAAAGCTTGCCGAAATGTCTGGATGTGCTGGAAACCTGCCTTTTTAAAGAAGCTGTTTATGTTGATGATGAGGATGAACGCCTTTTGTTTGTGGTAGAGGCGCTGTTGGAAAAGGGTATGAGGGAGGAGCGGTTGATTCAAGGGATAAACGAACTTCATCAAAGACTTGCATCCCTTTTTGAAGAGAAAGGTTATTGTGTAGAAAGCTTTCATATGAAGAGAAATGTGCTTGGTTTTTTAAAAAGTTGTTATTTTCGGTTACTTATTAGGAACAAGTGTCCAGAAGCGAGAGGTGTCATTGGAGAGATTGTTGAGCGATGGACGAGAAAAATTTATATAGGAGAGTAAGCTTTAGCCCTGGTTGATTACAAATAAAAAGATGGAGTGGTAGGTCGTGGAGTGTAATAGAGAGAATGACGGAACGGGAGAGCAGGAACTCTATTTGAAAAAACTTTCAACAACTGACGGATTAGAAGTCTTTGACATGTTGCAGGAAATTGAAGGTCATGACAATGGGTTTCGAAATGAGGTTTCTTCGCTTACCTATCAAGAATTCAAAAACTGGCTGGAACGGAACGAGAATTTTTCGAAAGGAAGAGAACTTGAATCTTGGATGGTGCCACAGACGACATTCTGGTTATATAGATCCACTACACCAATAGGCTACGGAAGAATCCGGCATGCTTTGAATGAAAATCTGTCTAAAAATAGCGGTCACATTGGGTATGCATTGGGAAAATCCCATCGAGGAAAAGGTTATGGTCACACATTCTTAAAGCTGCTTCTTAAGGAATGTTTGTCAATGGGCATTCATCCTATTCAAATTGGGGTGGGGATCAAAAATTTCCGTTCAAATCAATTAGTCGTAGCGAACGGTGGAAGGCTTGTTTCTGTTACCATAAATAAAAAAATCTATCAAATCTATAAGGAAGATATGGATTTTCACTAAGAAGAAAGGAGTCGTTTACATGCCAAAATCATTACCAGGAAAGCTTGCCCTTGCAATGTTATGTATCGGTCTTTTGCAAGTGGTGGTTTTTGTGGGGATGGTTTATAACAATAAGGGTCTGGGAGCAATCGTGAATTTCCTTCGATTTGCTCCATTTACCGCTTTTTTCGGAATTGTGTTTGGGGTTGTTGGATGTATGAGAGAGAAAAAAGGTGATCGAATGATCCCCGTTAGTTCAATCCTTATGGCTGGTCTGTTATTGATAGTATGTCTTTATTTCTTTTTTGTCTGGTCCTTTGGTGGTTGAATGAATCATCCTTAAAACGACGAAGTCATCGCACGTTCTTTCTTTTCAACCTTTCTCCTCGTTACCTCATCCCAAATAAAGAAGAGGGCAGAGCAAATGCTTGCGCCAAGAAATAAGCCCTGTGCAATGAAGAAAGTGGCGAAGCCGAATCCGAGATGAATAATCGCAGAGAGGACGGCACGAAAACGGTTCGTTTTCTCTGAAAGGTAGTCTGCTAGGATTGAGACAGGGAGCCCCATTACGAGATTTCCGAGCAGGCTATAAAACAAGACAACTGTGAAAGAAATGATTGTGATAAACGAGAAGGCTTCTACGCCAACCATGGGAAGCGAAGAGAATAGTAATCCAATCGAAAATGTGATGGAGGTAAGCAAAGCGACCCGAACTTTTCTCATCTTATGCTTCAGCACTTTATCGCGAAAACCAGGAAATAAGAAGGCGAAGGCTAATAGTGACAGAAGCCATTGAACAATAAGGGGTATTTCAGATAGAAATATGAGAAAGATGAGCATGAGAATAGAAAAGACAAGAACGAAGCTATTTCCTTTAAACATCAGATCCCTCGTTTCTCTTTGTAAGCAATAAGTATGCCTCTTTATTGTACAATCCCTTTTTCACTTCCATTCTAAGCTTGTCTGGAGAGAGTTTTAAGAGGTAAAATCATTCTATCACACCAATCCAAATATTTCCTTTGTTGTAGACTTTCTTTTAAGGGCAGTGGGGGGCAGGTACGTACCTGACCCTCCACTACGCTAAAGCAGAAGAGACCACTTATTCAAAAGTCGAACGAGTGGTCTCTTCTTTGATAGGCTTACTTCGACTGATCTTCCTCATCCATTTTCCACGAATAGCCCGATTTTCCCATGTAATAAAGAAAACCAGCAGATGATAGAATTGTTAGGATCGCGATGAGCAGTCCCATTTCCTATCCCTCCTTCTCGTATTCGTCGTTTAGAAAACACCCTACTGTCTCTGTTGTATGATTGAATTCGCTATTTGCACCATCTCTTCTTTTGTAAATGCAGCTTCTTTTCCTGATGGTGTAAGTCCAATTAGTTTATAAAGAGCATTTTCATTTTGAGTGATCCACATTAAGGTTAACATGTGACCATCTTCCGCTTCTGAGTACATGCCGTTAATTTCGTGATCGAGCTCCTGGTTTGTTTCCTCTAGTGTAGCGTTCATTCCCTTTTGATCCTTTACCATCACGTTCAAACGCTTTTCATCTTCTGCGTAATAAACATCAAATCCGTTAGGTTCAAATTTCGTATCGGCTGTCGCCTTGACAGAGCTTACTGAGAGTGGAATCGTCTCCCTATCTGGAACGGTTACTTCTCCTCTGAATTCTTCAGGTAATTTTTCAAGCTCCGTCTGCACTGCTGGATAATCCTCTGTTAAAGCGTCTAACTGATTTTCTTTAGACGATGCTGCTTGCCCGCTACACGCGGCAAGAATTAAAAGTAAGCTACATAATCCGATCAATCTCATTTTCATCAAACCAACTCCTCTTCTATGTACTACGAGGAATTTGTTAATAAGTTTCAGTTTCCCTAACTTTTGTTAGAAAGTGTACTGTGAAAATGTAAAAAGTTTTTGACGTTTTAAGCCAATAACCTTATAATGGAAAAGTAAAAGGTTTTTTACATTTGGAGAGGTGTTGCGAATGAAAAACACGATTCGCTTGATGAGAAAAGAACTTCAATTTTCTCAGGAAGAACTTGCGAAAAGGTGTGGGGTAACGCGCCAGACGATCAATGCGATCGAAAATGATAAATATGACCCAACGTTAGCACTCGCCTTTAAATTGGCAAAAAACTTACAAACGAGTGTTGATCAATTATTTATCTTTGAGGGGGATATCAATGAGAAAAGCTGATGAAATGGAAAAGGATCATAACCTTAAATCTGCACGAAACGCCTTTGTATTCTATACTGCTGCCTTATTAATATGGGCAATCATCCACCTCGTTCAAACAGGTGAGACAGGTTTTCCTATGACGATTCTATTAGTAGGGACGGCTGTGTTCTGGGTCTCGAGATCCGTATTATATAAAAAACGCAGTAGATGCTTTATTAGAGAGGGGTAGCCATGATGCAATCAAGAAAGTTAATTCAACTCATCGTCCTTTTTGTCACAACGATTCTGGTTGGAGTGACGGTCTATCGGTGGATTCAGTTTGATCGGATAGATGGAGGTTCGATCTTTTTTAGTTTTCTAGCATTATCTTATTTCTTTAATACGTTGACATGGGGAAATCCGGAGGGGAAGGAAGCAAAGGATGAGCGAGAGGAGCACATTACTCTGAAAAGTGCTAAGGTGAGTTATTTTGTTCTTATGATAGGTTCAGCCCTTATCCTGTTTCTTTCTGAAGGAGTAGGCAATTTAAACGACATTGAAAATTTTCCGTTGCTGCTTGTCGTTTGTCTAACTTTTGTTACGTTGCCCATTACGGAGTTTCTCTACGCAAAAAAATATCGATAATAGAAAAAATCAGCGACAGCCGGTTATGGCCGTCGCTGATCGATCTTCCTAAGCTAGTTCACGTTCGTAAACCACTTCTTTTGTTTCAATGTCAATGGCGTCTACTTTCATTTTTAGAACCTGGTTATCATCATTCTTTTTCGCGCCCCAGAGGCGAATGTAGTTCTCTGTTTTATGATCGAGAAAGTTTACTTGAACGGTTCTCACTTCGCCGATTTCCGCTTCTTTATCCTCAATCCAGCATTCCTGGAATACCATCGTTTCTCTCGGTTGGCTTAATAAATAGTCCTGCATGATTTTTTCGTATTCAGGGAAATTTAGCTCGCCGTTTTCGAGACATACCTCATTAAAATCATTGAAATTCGTAATATGGTAGCTTGCTTTCGATTCGTTACTCATCGTATTTCCTCCTACTGTCTAGTTTCATAAAGTACCCTTTCCCTAAAAGTGTTTGTTGAAAACAGCTCTTTTTCGAGAGTAAAGCGCACAAAAAAACGTCATCAGACGGATGACGTTTTACCAATGATTGAGTATTTCCTTAATGAGAGGATCGCCTTTTTGGTCAATTCGGAAAGCGGCATACAGTGTATTATCAACGGAGAGATGAGGGAAGAGCACCTCCGTTTTTTCTTCCTTTACGGATTGGTCAATTAAGTAGGTAGGCAAAATACTAACGCCAATACCAAGCTCAATGGCTTTTAAAATCGACTGCAAGTTCGGAATAATGTGATGTGCTTGGATATCCGGTCGCTTCTTCAAATGTTCGCGCCAGTAGCGTCGAATAATGGGAAGATCGAGACCGTAGCTCAGCCATTTTTGTTCCTTTAACCAGCTCTCGATTTCTTCTAATGTGGAAGCTGGTTGTCCAGTTCCTTTTTGAGCGGTTAACACAAACGTTTCTTCTTCAAGCTTCACATACTCTATGCCGGTCAGGGTTTGCTTTTTCGGTGTGAAAATGAGGTCGACTTCTTCTTGAATGAGATCTTCTAACAGTGTTGAAGCCGTCCCGAATTGAGTGATTAACCGCACATCTACCTGTTGAACTTTTTGTAGGACCTGACCTGTAAAATACTCAATGGGACTACCTATTTTCAAAACAGGAGATAACGTATCTTTCGAAGCGGTATGTCTAATTTCCTGAGTCGCACTTTCTAGGTTCTCGATAAGTGGGACGAGCTTCGTGTACATCTCTTTCCCTTTATCTGTTGGAATCATTTTTCTAGGAGCACGGGTAAACAAAGGTTTACCAACTTCTGCTTCTAGAGCGGATAGATGCTGGCTCATGGCAGGTTGCGTAAGGAATCTTGCTTTAGCGGCAGCTGAAACAGATCCATGCTTATAAATGCTAATGAAGCTTCGGTACCATTCGAAATCAATCATTGTTCAACATCCTTTAATCGTGAATCTTCCTAAACTTTTTTTAACTTATAGACTACTCTTGATTCTACCAGATCTTCTGTAGCATCGCGATAAGCCTGATAATGCGAAGAAGTGATGTGAGCTTGTAACGCTTCTTTGTCTTTCCACGTTTCATAAAAAACAAATACGGCATCGTCTTCGAGTGAACGATGGAGCGTATAATCAATACACCCATTTTCTTGTTGAGACGGTTCAATTACTTTCATTAATTCTTGATAGAGCGCTTCTTCTCTCCCTGCTTTTGCTTTTAAAATGGCATTAATGGTGATCATGCTGATTTCTCCCTTCAATTTAAAAACCTGCAAGCCGGTAAACGGACTTGCAGGCTCCAATGCTTCTACTTATTTTTCTAGCTTTGCAATAACTTCTTTCGCAACGCTAATCGTTGATTGTGGGTTTTGGCCAGTAACGAGGTTGCCAGAAACTTGAACGTGATCTGACCAGTTGTCAGCACCAACAAAGTTTGCACCAAGTTCACGCAAACGCGTTTCAAGTAGGAAAGGCATGTACTGGTCAAGCGTTGTTTCGCGCTCTTCTTCATCTGTGAAGCTTGTAACCGTTTGGCCTTTCACAATTGGTGTGCCATCAGAAAGTGTGACACCAACAAGTCCAGCTGGTCCGTGGCAGACAGCGGCAACGAGTTTATCTGCTTCATACATGTCGCGAACGACTTCGTGAAGCTTCACATGATCCGGAAGGTCAAACATTGTTCCGTGACCACCAGGCATGAAGATGGCATCAAATTTCGCGATGTCTTTTACTTCTTCCAACTTCAACGTATTTTCAAGATATTTCGCTGTATTCAAAATTTCTTGAGGAGTCTCGCCACCTTCAAGGCTGCGATCATCGACAGGCGCTTTTCCACCTTTTGGACTTGCTACTGTAATCTCATAGCCTTTCTTTGCGAATTCAACATACGCTTCACCGAATTCAGAAAGCCATAGTCCTGTATCCAGCTCATTGTTCATTTTGTCAGCCGTCGTAACGACCATTAGTATATGTTTACTCATTATTTATTCCTCCTGAAAATGTGTTGTTGTCTTACGAGTCTTATTGTAGAACGCGGATAGCTATAATACAAATTAGTAAATATGGGTTTATGTATAAAAATATTTATGGTTTAAAATAGGAGGTGAATGGAACATTTGAAACTTTCTGGTTTGATAAACGTATAAGATAAAAAAGGAGGAATGAACATGGAAGCATTTATCGTCATTTTTCTCGTGATCGTATTTATTGCTCTTGGATCTGCAAAATCGAGTTCATCGAATCGTCGATCAGGCGGAGCAACGGATCATTCAAGCTTTTACAGTGGAGGGCACCATAGTTCAGATTGCGGTGGTGGAGATGGTGGCAGCTGTGGAGGGGGAGAATAACGGCTGTTTGATGGAATCGCTTCAACGTTAGCTCCATACGGAAAAGAAATCAAAACTTTTGGAGCGGAAGTGGTAAAATGAAGAGAGATTCCATTACATAGTAGGCTTGCTACGTTGAAAGGAGCACCACGTGAAAACAGAGATCGTTAAGGTAACGAAACCAACTGCACAATTTATTGATGTCCTGAATCGTTGGGAAAATGATCGAGAATTGATTCCGCTTATTCGTCCAAATAAAAATCAGGAAGAGTTCGAACGGCGTGAAACCATCACGCTTGATCGTGTAAGAGAACGTTTGGAGTATCAAGAGATTTTCCAAATTCGCGTCAATGAAAAAATCATCGGTGAAATGAATTACATGGTGGACCCTCCGCATCTCTTTAAGCAAGAACCAGGAACAGCATGGATTGGAATTACGATCGGTGAACCGGAAGGCCGTGGCAAGGGGATTGGTTTTGAAGCAATTCAATTTTTAGAAGAGCAAATTTACCAGCAAGGTTTCATTCGGATTGAACTTGGTGTTTTTGAATTTAATCGTAAAGCACATCAACTCTATCAAAAGCTAGGCTATGAGGAGATTGGAAGATTAGAAGACTTTACGTTCTGGAACGGGAGAATGTGGGCGGATATTCGGATGGAAAAATATTTGTAGATGTAAAAAAAGGGGTGTGTCACCGTCAATCGGTTGAACAGCCCTTTTTCATGTTTAGGGAAGAAGCGATAGGGAGCTGTCAAGACGATAGATGCGCTCTTTTTCTAGTGAGAGAAAGGCGGCTTCATGGTCCTTGTCTTGTGGGTAATAGCCGAGAGTTTGCACAATTTTATTATCTTTTAAAAAGTGTACTTTGTAGGTAGGAAGAGCAAGGTCGACATTTTCAGTGCTTTCAACATCGGCTTTGACGAGGGCGTTCCGTACTTGATCCATTTTTTTCTTAGCGGTCATTTGGTTGATGATTTTTCCATCACTTTCAAATTGGTCAGGGGAGGGGGATCGGTCACTTACTTGGATGACGTTAATCTGCGTAACTTGATCATCCAATTGAAACTGGTCATTTTCGCAGCTGAGAATAAATAAAAGAGGTACTAAGGGGAGGTATTTGCGCAAGTGGTTCACCTCACATGTTTAGTGGTAAGAAAATTATAGCATAGAAACGGGGGTCAGGTACGTGCCTGACCCCGCCGTACTTTAGACCTATAGAAGGACAACGCCAATCATAATAAGCCCAATAGAGATGATTTTTCTTCTTGTTGCTTTTTCATTGAAGAAAAGCAGGCCAGCAAGCGTTGTGCCGGCAATGGAGCCTCCGGACCAGATGGCATAGGCAAGGCCGATTTCTATTGATTGAACAGACAATGTAAGAAAGTAGATGCAAAGACCAAAGAGAAAGAATGCGGTTATGCCTGGTATTTTCTTAGTAAAACCAGCTGAACGTTTAACTGAGATACTTCCTATAATGGAAAAGGCTAAAGCGAGAAAAAGGTAAATCATGATACAATCTCTCCTTTTTTCTTGTAACGTGACTTTGTATTTAAACCAACGATTCCACTAACAATAAGGGTAATAGCAAGCAATTTTATAAATGAAGTAGACTCATTAAAGAGAAAAATGCCAGCAACGGCAATAATCACCGTACCGCCACCTGACCAGAGTGCGTTAATGATACCTAGCTCATGATCTTTTGTGAGAAAAATATAAAAGACAAGCGCAATGGCATAACTAACGATCACGATAAGGGTTGGTCCCCAATTGCTAAATCCTTCGGTATATTTCATAAACGTTGCTCCGATTACCTCAAATAAAATGGCAATGCTGAGCCATATATAAACTTTTTTCATTGTATTCCTCCTGTTGTTGCTTGTTTCTGTATCGATAGCATAACGCCTCAGGAAGGAAGAGTGGTAATATCAAAAGATGATCAATTCATAACTACAGGTTATACTATAAGGATTGAAAGGATAGAGGAGGTTTGATCGAATGCTTCAACCATTAACATACTTTATTAAAATCGCGGATGAGCGAAGCTTTACCCGCGCCGCAAAAGCCCTCTTCGTTTCACAGCCTGCGCTCAGTAAACAAATGAAGAAACTTGAAGAAGAGCTTGGCTTTTCCTTATTTAATCGATCTGTTAGAGGGGTCGAATTAACGATGAAAGGAAAAGCTTTTTATGAAGATATGAAGCCTCTTTTTTCGCAAATCAACCAAACCGTTAATCGTTATAAGAAATATGATCAGATCCGCTTTGGCTCGACACCAATCTTAAGTACATATTTTTTGCCAAGCTTTTACAAACAGCTTCACTACTCGAATGTACATGTAACGGCTATTCGTGAAGACAGCCTTGACTTAGTGCCGCTGTTAACCTCACATGTAATCGACGCTGCGCTTGTTCAAAATACACCTGTAATCGATGGGATGTATTCTGCTTTTTTGTTTTCTGAGCCATTTGTGGCTGCGGTCCCGATCTCGCTTGCACTAGCAGAAAAGAAAGAATTAACATTAGAAGAGTGCTTCCGTTATACACAAATACTCCCTCCTACCGGCTATCTTTCTGAGCAGGTAAGAGGGATATTAGCTGAGCGTATGGTCGAAAGTGACGTGTTGGAAACCCATTATCTCGGGATGGGCGGACTTGTGGCGCTTGGCATTGGCATTGCTTATCTCCCCAAAATGATGGCGGATACGATTGAACAGAAGGGAGTCACCTTTCTTCCGTTAAAAGGAGAGCCGTTACAAAGAGAGATGTACCTCCATGCCAATCGGCCTGATCTTCTTCAAGTATTATCTGAATCCTTTAAACAGCGTTAACGTGCAAGAGGTAAGGTGATCGTTACGACAGTCCCTTCACCGACCGTGCTGTCAAAGTGAATGGTGCCGTGATGCTCATGAATAATCTTATAACAAACAACAAGTCCAAGACCGGTTCCTGTATCCTTATTTGAGAAAAATGGTTCACCGAGCCGTTCCAATCGATCTTTCGGAATTCCGACTCCTTTATCTGCAATTTCAATAAAGAGATGAGTATCAGAGTTGCACGTTGTGATCGAAAGAGGTCCTCCGTCTGGCATTGCTTCAATCCCATTTTTGATGACGTTCATGAGCACCTGGGTAATCTGATTTTTCTCACAGTCCATCATAAGTGAAGGGGTATGAAAAGCGGTATTAACATCGATTTTATTTAATAACAGTTCTGGATTCATGAGTGAAACGACATTCCGCGTTAAGGCCATAATATCGATTTTTTGATAGGTGACCGCCTGTGGTCTTGCAAGCGATAAAAATTCATTAATAATCAATTCGATGCGATCCATTTCGGAGAGCATGAGCTCAAAAATTTCATCATTAATCCGGTCTTTATAGAGTTGAATAAACCCTTTTACAGAGGTGAGTGGGTTACGTACTTCGTGCGCAACGGCTGCGGCGAGCTGGCCGATAGCGGAGAGCTTTTCTGAACGTAGAAGAAGCTCTTCTGTTTTCTTGCGATCGCGAATATCTCTTGTGATTGCGGACATAGCGGTCACATTTCCCGCATGATCTTTAATGGGGGAATAGGTAACGCTAACGTCAATTAATGTGCCGTCCTTTTTCATTCTGACCGTTTCAAAATCAACGACACCCTCACCATTTAGAACGGATCGAATGATTTGATTCAATTCGTTTTGGTGCTGATCAGGATAGATGGCTTGCAGATGAGTAATCACATCTTCCTCCGCATACCCATAAAGCTTTTTAAACGCTGGATTGACTTGAATGATTTCTTTTTCCAGGTTAGTAACGGATATCGCATCGGCATTCGTAGTGAAAATGGATTCGATGAGCTCCCGCGTTTCAATAAGCTCCTGTTCCACTTTTCGACGCTCTGAAATATCACGCCCAATCGCAATGAGGTATTTTCGCTGTCCACCGGGGTGGAACGTAGGGAATTTAATGATTTCAAATGTCCCTATTTTACCACTTGCCAGTTCAAGTTCATACTCATATTCAACTTTGATTTTATCTTTCCAGGCGATGGCGTCCGTTTTAGCATTGTTATTTAAGAGTTGGGTAGCATCCATGCTGCTACAGTTTAACTCCTCACACGTTTTTCCTTTGTATTTGCCTTCCTCAACACCAAAAATGCGTTTGGCGTAAGCATTCATTTCTATAATTCTAGAATTCTCATCTTTAAAAATAATAAACTCAGGAATAGAGTCAATGAGTGAGCGTAATTGCTCAGCTTGATCTAGCGCATCAAGCTGAGCGCTTTTAAATTCCGATATATCTTTTACAATTTTATAAGCACCACGAAAATGTCCATTTGTCTGAATGGGAATGGTTTTGATCAGAAGGTGAATCTTCTCACCACGAACGTCGCTTGCTTCAATTTCGTAAGGACGCTGATCGCCATGCAGCGCTAACTCAAAATGCCTTACGATCGTTTGAATCGTCTGGGTGTCAACGGCTTGCTTGGGGGTGTTGCGCAAGTCATCAAGAGAATAGCCGAGCATCTGATAGAGTGATCGATTAACGAGCTTTAAGTGTAAACGCTCATCGATAAAAGCGATTCCGTCTGGATTCTCGTCAATTAACGAGTGAATTTGTTGCTGAAGCTCTTCTGATGCTCCATCTATAGCCGGCGTTTCGGCATTGTTGACCTGCTGGCCTTCTTTAAAAATCGCTTCCTTATCTTCCACGATCAGGAATGTGATTAGATCGTCATTAATAGGGGAGAGGCGAACCATTTCCTTTGTATGAGGAAGCGGAATGGAAAGAAATTCTCCAGGCTTCACAGAAAATGTTTGATTTAAGTAGGGGGCTAGTTCGTTCTCTTTCATCCTTAATATGCTTTCGTAAGACTGTATGAAATTCATCTGTTCATAAGATGAAAATCTTGAAATGGCGTATTCATTACGATGAACAATATGACCCTTCCGATCCAAAACGAAGAGGGATAACGGAATGGCATCGTAATGTGCAAAAAAGGAAGCTGTCATCATGAAAAGTACCCTCCAGATCTTATGAGCTATTAGTCTATTATAGCAAATGTAAATTGGGTTGGGGGTCAGGTACGAACCTGACCCCCAACCCATATTTCAAATAATATAAAAATTTCATTGTTGTTTGTCACCTATTACTGTATGATACATAGTATAAATAGTGTACGACATACAGTACAGGAGTTGATGAAGTTGTGACGCTTATCCATTCGTTGATAACAGAGCTTAGAAGAGGGACGTTAACGCTTGCCGTTCTTAGTCAGCTAAGGTCACCTCAATATGGTTATTCTCTCGTTCAGTCACTAGAAAAATCAGGCATCAGCATTGAACAAAGCACGCTTTATCCCCTTCTACGCAGGTTGGAAAAGCAAGAGCTTGTGACGAGTAGCTGGGATACGACAGAAAGTCGGCCACGTAAGTATTACGTATTGAGCAAGTATGGCCGAGAGATTTTTGAGCAGCTAAAGGCGGAGTGGGAGAAAACAACAAACGAATTGGGTTCTTTATTGAAAGGGGAGGAAGAGCGTGAATCTGATTGAGGTGTATATAGGGGAAGTAACGAGACGGCTTCCTGAGTCTAGTCGAGAGGACATTGCACTTGAACTGCATTCGACGATTGGCGATATGCTACCTGAAAGTCCAACGGAAGAAGATGTGAAAAGGGTCCTCAATGAACTAGGAAGTCCGGTGCAAATGGCGAATGGCTTTCGGGAATGGCCCATGTATTTAATTGGTCCACAGTATTTTGAGCACTATGTCAAATTACTTAAAATTGTGATGCCAATTGCGTTGACTGTTACCTTTATCTTGTTCATGACAGCTAACGTGATTGGTTACAACGGAACTGAAACAATTGGTGCTGTCTTCTTTCATTTGCTAGGGGATGCTATAAGTGGCTTATGGAATACCTTCATCCAAACCCTATTTTGGATAACACTTGTTTTTGTTGTTTTAGAGCGAACGAATGTAAAGGTGACAGAAAGCTGTTATACGTGGTCTGCAGATGAATTAACGAAAGTGACTGCACCGCCGAAGAAAAAGAAAATTTCTAAATTTGAGCTATTTAGTGATCTTCTCTTTGCAGCTGTAGGGGCAACGCTTTATTATAATGCAGAGCATTTGCTTGGCATTATCCGAAATGGGGAAATCGATGTACCTTTTTTTAACAATGATGTGCTTTTATCTTATTGGCCACTTGTTAGTCTAGCTCTTCTGACAGCTGTCCTACTTGCCCTTTACAAAATGATTGTAGGTTACTGGACAAAGCGATTAGCTATTGCAAACGCGATTCATCATGTTTTTGCGACGGTGGTCATTATCATCATGCTACTGAATGAGCGGCTCATTCACGATGATTTCACCAAGTTTTTATCCCTATCAGAAACGTTTCAAAACTCCCTGTTAGCGGCAATCGGCCTCTTTTTTGTGATTAGTGCGGGGATTGATATTAGTAAAGGATTTTTGAAAGCAAAATGATATGGATCGAAGGCTGCTAATTGAGCAGCCTTTTTTTATGGAAAAAAGTTGAATAACGACATCGATGTCGTTATAATGAAGGTAACTTAAAAACGACATCGATGTCGATTTAAAAGGAGCTGATCTTTTGAACTCATTAGTAAAAAACAAAGATTATGTGACGTTAATGGTTGCTCAGACGGTTTCAAGTATTGGTGACTGGCTAAGTATTGTGGCGGTCATCACGCTCGTTGGATTAAAGTGGAATGCTTCCCCAATGGAGGTTTCCTTTATCATTTTATGCTTAGCCCTGCCGATGGCATTATTTGGCCCCGTTGCAGGAACAGTCGCAGATCGATTAAATCGGAAATGGCTGATGATTGCTTCTGACCTTGTGCGAGCAGGGCTGATTCTCATCCTTACAATTGCGGATTCGCTTATGGTTGTTTATGCTTGCTTATTTATTGTAGGTGCTTTTTCTGCTATTTTTATTCCTGCAAAAAATGGGATGCTTAAGGAGCTTGTTACTGATTCCGATATGAAAAGTGCTATGGCGATTACATCGATGATCGATTCGAGTACGAAAGTGATTGGACCATTACTTAGTGGACTTCTCGTTGCGGCATTAGGAGCAAAACTGGTGTTTTTCATCGACTCAGGAACGTTTCTGTTATCAGCTCTCTTTATTGCCTTTCTGCCAAAGTCTCAGTCAATCATCACAGGAACGTTTTCAGAAAAGCCCTCGTTTAAAAATGAATTTTCTCAAGGTGTGAGGTATGTAAAGTCGAATGCATCGCTTCTGATAGGTTTGTTTTTTCTAGGGATAAGCTTATTGATCGTTCAGCTTTCTGATTCGCAGCTTATTGTGCTATTGAGAGAATTAACGCAAGTATCACCTGATTTGTTTGGTTATTTAGTGGCATCTTCTGGGATTGGGATGTTCTTGTCTGGCCTGTATTTAGCGAAAAAAACTGATTATCAGTCCTTTTCCTTTATGATGATTGGTGTTTGTGGGATCGGATTAAGCTTTGGTATGATGGCAGTACTAACGTATTTTGATATCGGTCTTTCGCTTGTATGGGGGCCAATCTTTGGCGTTTTGGCTGGTTTTTCAGTCAGCTTTGTCTTTGTGCCATTTCAGGCGACTGTTCAAGTAGATACTCCCGTTCACATGACGGGTAGAGTTTTTGGGGTCATCAATAGTGTAACGACAACGGCAACAATCATTGGACCGCTCTTAGGAGGATGGTTATCGACGATGATTGGAGTTATTCCAACCTTTATGATGACAGCGTCACTGCTAGTTCTTTTAGCGGTGACCGGATATTTTACAAAAAGCAAACAGAAGTGGAGGAAGAGCCATGTCTCCGAAAGTCAGCAAGGAACACATGGAAAAGCGACGAGCGAGCATAATTGAAGCAGCCAAACAGGTTTTCATTGAAAAGGGTTACGAACGGACAACGATGAAGCATGTGATGGAGCAAGCTAAGGTTAGTCGGGGAGGATTGTATCAATACTTCCTAAACAAGGAAGATTTGTATGAAGCGATTCCTAGAAGAAGGGCTCGAAAAGGCAGTGGACGATAATGAGCAACTGATGGAGAAGGAAGTTGATTCCTACTGGTCGCTTCTTATGAAGCGCATGTTTGGTGAGAACCTGCAGCCAGATGACCGCATGGACCCTTTAGCGCCAAGTAATCTCGAGTTTTTTATTACTGGTCGAAATGATGAGCGAAGGCGGGAGTATGGCTTAAATCGCTACCACCTTGGGTTGCAGGTGTATGAGGAAGTCATCAAAGCCGGCCAGAAAAGCGGAGAATTTAGTCAAAAGTACGACAGCCGTATCATGGCAAAATCAATTGTATCCTTTATTGATGGTCTCGCCCTTGATTATGCCATTCTACCAAAAGAGGAAATTCAACTGAAAGAACAGTCGCTTTTATTCGTTGAATATTTAAAAATGGCGCTAGAATTGGATATGGAAAATGACTGAAAAAATAAATTTTAAAAGAATCGCAGGTTTTGTGATTCTTTTTTTCATGAGAAAAACCCTTTCATATCAACGATTTCGCGCGTTGATCGGTTCACTAGATTGATAGAATGACCATCTATCGGAAAATTTTTTAAACGTTTTCATTGATTTATGAAATAAAAATTCCTATAATAAAGGAAGTTGGAAGGGTTTTCAGAGATTCATTGAAAAATCCCTTTATTTCAGAAGAGGTGGGAGTAATCATGGAAATTTATCTTTTAGCAATAACAGTCATCTCGATTGCGATTGTCATTGTGGGCGTTTCCGTATTTCAATGGCATGCGTTTATCGGTTTAACAGTAGCGGCTTTATTCCTGGCAGTCATGTCCGGTATGGAATGGGTCGACATTATAGGATCATATGAAACTGGTGTTGGTGGCGTACTCGGTCACTTAGTCGGGATTTTAGCTCTTGGAACAATTCTTGGTAAATTATTATCTGAATCTGGAGCAGGATTACAAATTGCGAATTTCTTTATTCGCGTCTTTGGAGAGAAGAAGCTACCTTGGGCGATGTTCTTCTCAGGATTCATTATCGGTATTCCAGTATTCTTTGAAGTTGGAATTCTAATCTTATTACCACTTGTTATTTCAATTCAAAAAGCAACGAAGAAAAACATTTTATTGATTGCGCTTCCGGCAGTCGCTGGATTGTCCATTGTACACGGTTTAATTCCTCCACATCCAGGAGCGGTTGCGGCAATTGGGATTTATGAAGCAGATCTTGGTAAGGTTCTTTTATACTCCTTAATAATAGCGCTTCCAGCCGGTATTCTCGGCGGTCCGGTATTTGCGAAATGGATTAACAAACGCGTTGTTCCTGTAGGAGAGCCAGACTTAATTAAAGTCGAAGATCAACAAGATCCATCAAAGCTACCTGGAACAGGAATTTCATTTACAACGATTATTATGCCAGTTTTTCTTCTTGTACTAGGTACATTCGCACCGTTCCTACCATTACCAGGTAGCGCTGAAGGCGTTTTAGAATTTATCGGTAGTCCACTTGTGGCGCTATTGCTGTCTTGTTTCTTTGCTTTCTATTTCCTTGGTTTCCGTCAGGGACTCGATAAAAAGCAAATTAAAAAGTACGTAGAAGAATGTATTCTACCTGTTGGATCAATTATTTTGATCATTGGTGCAGGTGGTGGATTTAAGCAAATTTTGATCGATAGTGGAATTGGTACGATTATCGGAAATCTTTCACAGGATCTTTCTTTATCACCGCTCGTTTTAGCGTTTATGATCGCAGGTTTAATTCGAATTGCAACAGGTTCAGCAACAGTGGCGCTCACAACTGCGGCTGGAATCGTCTCCCCGATCATTGCGACAATGTCTGGTGTGAATCTAGAATTGCTTGTTATTGTGACAGGTGCCGGTTCATTGATGTTCTCACACGTAAACGATGCTGGGTTCTGGATGGTGAAAGAGTATCTTGGCTTAACAGTAAAAGAAACGTTCAAAACGTGGACCGTACTGGAAACCGTTCTATCCTTCGCAGCATTTGGTGGAGCGTTAATTCTAAATATGTTTGTCTAGAAATCGAAAGAAAGGGGTCAGGCACGTGCCTGACCCCTTTCTTTTTTAGTTACAGTTATGTTCCTGTTTCTTAATTTCGGAAGTGTCACATTCCATTTGAATCGTTGTATGAGTAAGATCAAACTGTTCGTCTAGTTTATTGCCAATCCATTGTAGTAACTGGTCACGATTTGTTCCTTTCTTAACGACGACGTGGCATGTGAAAGAAGGAAAATCAGAGGTGATGTTCCAAATATGAACGTCGTGGATGGATTGCACACCGTCTAATTCGATGATCGTTGACTTTACTTCTTCAAGATCAATGTTTGAAGGTGTTCCTTCCATTAACACGTGGAAGGAGTCTTTGGTGACGCGAATCCCACTAACAAGTACGAGAAGGGCAACAAGTGCACTTGCAATCGGGTCAGCATAATTCCAACCGGCAAACATGATTAATAATGCGGCGATAATGGCACCAATCGAACCAAGCAAATCCCCTAATACGTGGAGAAAAGCACTTCGTAAATTCAGATTTTCTGACGTATCACCCTTCATTAAAATCCACGCCACTAAGATGTTAACGAGCAAACCAATCGCTGCAATGATCAGCATGCCTGTACTTGCCACCTCTGGTGGGTCAATAAAACGCTGAATAGATTCCCATAGGATGTAAAAGGAAATTGCAATTAGCGCAATCCCATTTAAAAAAGCGGCAAGAATTTCAAAGCGTTTATAGCCAAAAGTCTTCTCCTGATCGGATGCTTTCTCGCCAAGCTTAAAGGCAAGTAAACTCATCCCAAGTGCTACTGCATCGCTTAGCATATGTCCAGCATCGGATAACAGGGCAAGGCTATTGGTTATAAATCCTCCAACGACTTCAAGTAGCATAAATAGTGTAATCAGGAGGAAGCTGATGAAAAGCGCTTTTTTGTTAGCTGAATGGTGATGATCGTGGGCGTGATCATGAGAATGGTTGTGTGCCAAGATAATTCCTCCAATCGTTGTTCGGTATTGTTTCGTTTCGCTGATATATGATTATGTGTTCATATATTGATTGTACCACAATTTTGAGCTGTTTAAACAGTTGTCTTTGATGGGGGTCAGGCTCGAGCCTGACCCCCATCAAAGACAACTGTTCTTCTGAAGAGGACAACGATGCACGAAATATTGCAGTGAAATGTATTACACCAATATTTTCGGAAACAGTAAAGGGTAGAGGAGGTGCGAAAGATGTCAAAGGATCGAGGGATTCTTTATCTCATTTGGGTTATTACTGCTGTACTGCTCGTTCGCTTTGTTCCGAAAAACAAAATAAGACATGTGATTGTCGTCATGTTTTTTAAGCAATTTCTCACCTGGTTTTTAGGGCTGTGGGTAGTGGAGAAAGGGTTAATTAAGTATCCTGTAAGATTCTTAAGAAAATCGAATAAGAGTAGTTTTACATTTGAGTACTTTATATATCCGTCCTTTTGTGCCATTTTTAATTTGAATTATCCAGAAAAAAGACATAAGCTCATTCAGTTCTTTTACTACCTCTTTCACGTTGGATTAATTACAGGTGGAGAAGTTTTGGCCGAACGTTATACAAATTTGATTAAGTATGTGAAATGGAAATGGTATTATAGCTTCATTTCCTTAGGCATCACCAATTTTATTTCAAGACTTTTTTATAAATGGTTTTACAAAAATGAATTTCAGAACGGTAAAACAGAAGGGAACTAGCTTTCCTTCTCATGTGATTGTACACACTTTTTTCCTAAATAACAGTCTACACTTCCCTTTCAGTGTTATGGTATTGTTCTACTGATGAGAGAACAAAGTGAAGGGTGTTTGGATGAGTCAAAAAGTAAAGATAGATCTACCTAAAATGCCAAGAGTACTGGAAGAAGGAAGCTTTCGAGCGATTTTTAATGATGAAGATGACACTTTAATGAATTGTGAGATTACGGGAGAAACCGTCGAGGATGTGGAACTTGAGGGAGGCGTTATTTCAAAAGTCGTTTTTCGAAATGTGACGTTTACGAATACGACACTACCTCGAATTGACCTCACGGATGTGATCTTTGAGAATTGTAACCTTTCCAACGTGAATTTCAGTGAAGGCATTATCCATCGAGTAAAATTTCAGGACTGCAAACTAATGGGGACTGATTTTACTGATGCAAATTTAGGACATGTGACGTTTGAAAATGGTGGTGCTCATTTCAGTAGTTTTGTGGATGCGCGTTTGAAACACGTTCAATTTAATGGCACGTCGTTACAAAGTGCAAATTATCACGGAAGTCAGTTTACCAAAACGATTTTCGCTTATTGTCATTTAAATGAAGCGAACTTTGCGCAAGCACGGTTAAAAGGTGTGGATATTAGTACGTGTAGTTTTGAGCACCTTCATGTAGATTTCGAAACGTTAGAAGGCTGTGAAGTTTCACCAAATCAGGCGATTGGGTTTGCGAAGTTGTTAGGATTGACGGTAGTGGAATAAAAAAGGAGGGTCCGGTATGAACCGGAACCCTCTTTATGCTTTGTCTTGGAGAAAATCACTTTTGCGAATGAGCAGTAAACTTAAGATAGCGCCGATCGCTAAAATAACGCCTGCAGCAATAAAGACTTGATCAAGACTATTCACAAAGGCCGTTTTAGCAATTGTTTGAATGTCAGAAAATCCAGGCATGTTTTGATATTGCTCAGAACCAGCGCCTTGTAGTCCCTGGCTTCCAGCTATTGGACCCGCTGCTGCAACTCCGTCAATGATCTCTTGCCTGGCGTTTTCTGGAATCGCATTGAGCCCACCAATTTTTGATTGGATTGCATTAACGTATTGATTGGAGAGGATGGCTCCAAGAAAAGCGGTCCCAAAGGCAATCCCAATTTGTCTTGATACGTTGTTCACCCCTGAAGCCATCCCGACAATGCGGTTTGGAACGGTATCAACGGCTGTCGTAGAAATGGGTGGATTGACAAGACCATTCCCAATTCCTGCTAGTAAGAAAGCAGCAATTAAAGCTGTCCAGGTGCTTTGCTCACTCGAGACAACGGTCATCATGAAAACCGCAACAGACAGGATAGCCAGTGCTCCGCTGATGAGTGGTTTTGTGCCAATTTTATTGGATAAAATTCCTGAGATAGGTCCCAGTATTAAAGCAAAGCCACTAATTGTAATAAATCGTATTCCGGTTTCGAGAGCCGTGTAGCCAAAGTAGTTTTGAAGCAGCAGGGTTAAATAGAAAAATAAAGCATACACGCCTGCACTTAGACAAAATGCTGCAATACACGCACCTGAATAGCTTAGATTCTTAAAGATCCTTGGATTCACCATAGGAGACTTTAATCTTAGCTCAACAAGAATGAAAACAACAAAGCTCACGAGTGATCCACCGAGTAGCGCGAGGATACGTGGTGATGTCCAATCAAGCTGTGGCTGGTTTACCTCGATCAGACCAAACACTAAACAAAAGACAGCTGTGGTAATAAGGAGCACACCCCACAAGTCAATGGATTTAGAGGCATGGTGATCTTTCGATTCTTTGATAAAAAAGTAAGCCATCACAAGAGCAATTAATCCAATTGGAAGGTTAATGTAAAAGATCGATTCCCAGTTGATTTTTTCAACAAGAAGACCACCTACAAGCGGGCCAATGGCAGTTGCGAGACCACTTACACTTCCCCAAACACCGAAAGCGATCCCACGTTCTTTTCCTATAAAGGTTGTTGAAATGATGGCCATTGACAGAGACATCATGGCGGAAGCCCCTAGTCCTTGCACGCCGCGAAAAATATTTAACGACATAATGTCTGGTGCGAGTGCACATAAGAGAGAGCCAATGCTGAATACGATCAGTCCCAGCATAAAAAATAACTTTCTTCCGTATATGTCCCCTAACCTTGCGACAGTAATGAGAGCAACAGCAAAAACAAGCGTGTAGGCGTTCAGCACCCATTCTAGCTCACTAAAATCTGACTGAAACTCCTCCTGAATCGTTGGTAAAGCAACGTTCACGATCGTAACATCGAGTAAAGCCATGAACAATCCGAAACAAACGGCTGCTAATGCAAACCATCTTTTCGGATCAGGCGTTTCTTTATGTACGGTCTGATTCATGATTGAGATCCTCCTTAATCATTTGTAATTCATTGTGAACCCAGTTTAATTCTGCATCCAGTTTCTCTCTTCGACGTTGTAGTACGCGTTCAATGCTTCGTTTTTCATACTTAGAAATGGCGTCATTATCCGTAATAATTGCATGATTATCATCGAGATGTTTTAAAAGAAAATAAAGATAGCCTTCAAACTGTTCGAGGATAACCTGCTGCACTTCCTTTCTGACATGGTGAAAATTGCTTACCTTAATATCAAACGTATCTTCTGCCGTTTGATCGTAAGGAATGGATTCTTCCATAAGATGATGAAAACGAACACGCCCCTTATCTGTGAGGCTAATGATTTTTCTAGGACGTCCGCGACCGCCTTCTTCATCGAGGATTTGTTTGACATAACCTTCCTCGGTCATTCGTTGGATGAGTGGATAGAGGACACCCCAGCTCAATTTCCGATTTGGACCAATGACTTTATCCAGAACATATTGAAGGAGATAGCCGTGTGTGGGTTTGTCCATTAGCTCACCAAGTATAAATAGTTCATACATTTCTGGACCGCTCTCCTTTTGTTTTGATTTTTATATCTTGAAGATATAAAACCTGACTGTCTCATCATATAGTTGGATTCCGGAATAGTCAATTGATGTGTTGTCTGTCTGAGACGGTCAAGTGTGTTTGGAGGGGGGTCAGGTACGTACCTGACCCCCCTCTGATGAAAGAAGTGATTGAGGAATAAGGATTAATTTGAAATAATTGTGAGTAGAACGTCATTCAATACATACAGTACAAGGTGCAATGTCACACTTACACAAGATCCGATTGGAGGGTTTTATGAACATACGTTACGTGAAGCAATCAGATTACTATTCGATCTCACCCCTCATCAATGAATGGTGGGATGGGAGACAGATGAGAGACATTCTCCCAAAGTTATTTTTTGATCATTTTTCGAATACCAGTTTTGTTGCAGAAGAGGATGGCGAGATTATCGGTTTTCTAATTGGCTTTCTTTCACAATCCCATCTTCAGGAAGGATATATTCATTTTGTTGGGGTTCATCCCTTACATCGTGGCAATCATGTGGGACGTCAGCTCTACGAAACCTTCTTTCAAACGATGAAACTATATGGACGAAGCCTGGTGCGGTGTGTTACCTCACCAGTAAATAAGAATTCCATTGCATACCACATACGAATGGGATTTGAAATTGAAGGTGGGAATCGCGTGGTGAATGGCATTGCCGTTCACTCAAATTATGATGGGTCAGGGCAAGAGCGGGTTTTGTTTGTGAAGCACATCTAAAGGTTGAAAACTAGAGGCCAGGGCTTGCTTCCTCAGCAGGAATCCTCGATTCTACCGCCGAATAATTTAAGATGAAATACATAACCAAAGGAGCGGTGAACATGTCATTTATGAAAAAAATGATGGCGCGCGTTGGCGTTGGAAGTTCAGCGGTTGATACGATTCTCAATCGAAATGTCCTCGTACCTGGGGAAACAGTTGATGGGGTGATTAAAATACGAGCAGGCAGTGTCGAGCAAACTGTCGAAAAAATCGATCTTTCACTTCACACCACTTATGTTCAAAAGAAGGACGACAGCACGGTAACAAAATCAACTGAAATTGCACGGTATGAAGTCGCACACCAGTTTACCCTTCAACCAAATGAAGAAAAGGAATTCCCTTTTTCGTTTCCATTGCCACTAGATGCACCAATCAGTAAAGGGAGAAGCCAAGTATGGCTCCAAACTGGACTCGATATAAAAGGCGCTATCGATCCGCAGGATAAAGACTTAATTGAGGTAGCTCCGCATCCGTATGTGAGCGCATTCTTCGATGCAGTGGATGGACTAGGTTTTAAGCTACGGGAGGTCGAAAATGAAGAAGCTCATGGATTCGGGAGACTGCCGTTTATTCAGGAATTTGAATTTCGAGTGGCACACGGGGCTTTTCGCAGTCGCCTTGATGAACTAGAAGCTGTGTTTCAGCCAGTTTCTAAAGATCAACTTCGCGTCATTCTTGAAATTGACCGTAAAGCGAGAGGTTTTTCTGGATTTTTATCGGAGATGCTTGAAACAGATGAATCAAAAGTCCAGTTCATAATCACAACAGACGATGTAAACGAAATCCAGCGCCAGCTGACAGATGTTCTCAATCGTTACGCCTAATAGGAATCAAGCGAATCACACGGATCAAGTGCGATTTTTTATTTTGAAACGATTCATCCTCACATTCGTATGTATTATTATACGGTGGTTCCTTTGGGGATCAAGCGGAGGTGAGAGAGTTGGAGGAAGGATTCTTTTTACTTTTAATCGTTATCACCACTATCATTATCATACGGAGAAAAAAGAGTTAATTCATCGTCTTAAAAGTGAAGCTATGACACAGGAGGTATTTATTCCCTTTTATTGAAATGTATAGTGATACGTCACTATTGGAAATGGGGAATAAGAATGCTTGAGAAAAATTGTTTTTTCTGTAAGAAAAAGTTCCAGGTTAAGCCGTCTGATCCACAGTTTCGCAAACTAAAGCAAAATCCAGACTCAAGCTACGTTTGTCAGGCATGCAATCAGTCCATGCAGCGAGAAGCCCAGCAAAGCACCGGAATCCATCCTGACCAAATCGACCAGTATGATAAATTTTTACGTTAATCGGACTGGAGGAGCTGATGCAGATTGAGGAGCTGGTTGAAAATCGTGCCACTGCTATTCATTGTTTTAACTGGCTGCAGTGACAAGGAAAATGCGGGAGCTAAGCAGGTTGTTCAGAAAGAATCTGAATTAGCGGTTAGTGACACCTTTCCATCAGGATCCTATACGATGATTGGAGAAAAAGGAAAACTTGGCTTTATTGGTGATGCGACAACATTCAAAGCAGGAGAGTCAAACAAGTACATGTGGCATTTCTGGGGAGAAAAAAGTGAACTCGACGGGCCGTTTAAAGTAATTGGTCATAATCAAGAGACAAATGAAGAAGTCGTTGCTTTTGTAACAACGTCATTAGCAGGTCCGAATAATGGGGCAGATGCTCACACGCCTTCTTCCATGCAACTCCCTTCAAAGGGAACATGGGAGCTGGCTGCCTATGTGGACGGTGAATTATTTGGAACGGTTGTAGTGGAGGTAGAGTAAGTGACACAAGCATTGAAAAACAAAGGCATTCACGAACAAATAGAAGCACTCGAGCGCATTCTAGCACAGAATCCTGCGATACCATATGCGCTCGAAGTGTTACATAAGGAATTTGACCACGCTTATCTTGGAGCAGGGTGTATTGTCCAAACAGTCTGGAATGATCAAACGAATCGTTCGATTGACTATGGCATTCATGACTTAGATATTGTGTATTACGATGAGAAGGATCTAAGTGATGAGAAGGAAATCGCCATTGAAAAGCGACTGCAGAGCTTGCTTTCTGATACGCCTTTTAAAATCGATGCCAAAAATGAAGCGCGTGTTCATCTCTGGTACGAGGAGAAGTTTGGAAAGCGGATTGAACCTTATCCTTCACTTGAAGACGCCATTAACAGCTGGCCCACAACAGCAACGGCCATCGGTGTCAAACTTGATCAAAAAGGTAATCTTAACGTCTATGCGCCATATGGTTTGCATGATTTGTTTGGGTTAATTGTGCGTCCAAATAAGCAATTGATTTCACGAGACGTTTATGAAGCGAAAGTAGCAAAATGGCTAGCGCACTGGCCAGAACTTGAGGTTATTTCGTGGGAGGAGAGAGGATGAAAAAAAGAAGCGGCAATCCTCTGTCGTGTTATTTACAGGTGCACTTGTTCTCCTTTGCATGCGTTTTTTTAAGAAGGGTGAACTTCAGCTTGCTGAAAATTTTCTATACGCTGTGATCCTCGTTATCGTCTATAAATTCTTATCATGGTCATGGGATTCAAAAGTGTATAAGTGAATAAAGTTTGGAGGCAGTAATGCAGGCAAAGACGTTTTTATACATACTCGGCTGGGTGATCCTCAGCTCATGGCTCCTTCATTTTCTAGCAATCTATCTGATCGATTCGGATAGAAAGATCTATACGATCAAAAAAATCGTCGAAGGTATAATGTTTATTGTGCTTGTTACACCAGTCTATTTTGGTGGTGTGATGATGTATTATAAATTCATAGATAGTAGGAACTAGAGTGAAAAATGTTTGGAAAAAGGCGTTTTATCTGATGAGCGCCATTTATATGCTAGCTCGCTTGGTTATGCTGACCAGTAGCATCGATAATCAAATCGTTTATTTTTATAAAGAGCCAATAGCCCCATCCTTTTTCTATTGGGATCTTCTGTTCCTCATCATCTGGTCAGTGAAGATGCTTCGTGTCCCGAAGAGGCGACTATACAAATTCTTTCTCTTACTCGGAAGCACTGTGTTCCTTTTGTTTTATTTCACACTCACTATCTTGTACGGTGTATCACATGGCGGAGAGGAAAAAGTAATTCAAACTGATCATATAAGCGAAGATTATGTGATGCGCCTCGGCAACTTACCAGGCATTCACCCGGGAAATGATTTACATCGGGATCTTTTCATCTATAAAAAGATTTACCCAATGGTTTATACGAAAATCTATGAAACGAACCTTTCCCTTGGTTTGGATCAGGTTGAAGCTTATCGAAAAGGTGAGGCTCAATTAAAAAAACGGAATGGCAATCAAATTCTCGTCCTGGCAGGGGAAGAAGTTGTGGTCATAAAAGGAGAGTGAGGAACATCGAAGCAACCCGATTCAGCTTGTCTCAGTTTGATTTCCATCAGTTATTACCAAAGAGCCCAATAAAAACGCCTTATGTGCTAGGAATAGATGGATTAAGCCGCTCTGGAAAGACGACTTTTGTCTCGAAACTAGCGCATTTTTTTAAGTCATCAGGATATCGTACGGTTATTTATCATTTGGATGATTACATTGAACCTCGAAATCGGCGGTACAACACAGGGAATGAAGAATGGGTGGAATATTACTTTTTGCAGTGGGATCTCGAAAGGGTGAAGAAAGAGCTTTTGGATCAAAAAAGTGATGTTGACGTGATGGTGATCGAAGGCGTTTTCCTGCAAAGAAGCGAGTGGCGACAGGCGTTTGATCAGGTAGTCTACCTGGATTGTGCACAAGAAGTGAGGTTTCAGCGAGAATCAGCAGCAACTCAGCGAAACGTGAAGAAATTTGAAGAGCGTTATTGGAAAGCTGAAAAGTATTACTTGGAGCAGGTACGGCCAGTGGAAATCGCGGATTATGTGATTGAGACGTGACTCTGTAGATGGGGGGAAGTGTGAATGACAGTTACCTATGTTCACTGGGGAGAAGATAAAGTAAAACTGCATTGGAATGGTGAAACCCCATTACCTCCTAATGGCGTGGTTACAAGCGTTCATGGATTTTGCTTTTATCAAAATCAGCTTCTTATAGTGGATTTAAAAAAGAGAGGGTGGGACTTTCCAGGTGGACACTTGGAAAAAGGAGAATCACCAGCCGCTTGTTTGGCACGTGAAGTCATGGAAGAAGGGTGCGTAAAAGGCGAGAGTCAATTCATCGGTTCGTTAACAGTGGATCATCGAGAAAATCGAAACTGGAATAACCATCGTTCCTATCCTGAAGTAGGCTATCAACTCTTTTATCATATGGAGATTAATGAAATATTCCCCTTTGAAGCGAGACATGAATCAGCCAATCGAAGGTTTATTGATCCTGCCCATGTCAAGGTGTACTACAAAGATTGGAATGCGGTCTATCAAGTGATTCTAGACGCAGCTCTTAAATTGGAGGAGAAGAAGTGAGGAAAAACTGGATTCTTTCAGTTGTCATGGCTACACTTTTGTTAGCAGGCTGCGCGAATCAAAATCAAGTGGCTGAAATTGAACCTGCACCAGAATCCGATTATGTGAAAACATTCGAGGACCTCTCTTTAGGAAGACTGTTTGATTTTCAATTCGAACTGAAACAAGCAGATAAGAGAGGGGTTAAGCTTTGGGTGGAGCATTATCAAAATGGAAAGAAAGAAGATGTTCCAGCCAATTTAATTTATGGTGAAGATCCAAACAATGAAACAGCGAAAGGACATTTAGGATTTGGGATGATTACCCCAACGAATAAAGAACCTTTGTATTTTCTATATGCTCCGGGTGTGAGTCTAGAACCGCAAAACCATAGTGAAATCCCCATGCTTGAAAGTTCTATGGCAACCGGGGACTACGCCTCTAAAGATAAAAAAGTTGACCTATTATTAAATGAAGAAAAAGTACTAGCCGTTTATCGGAGTACAACATCGAACGAGATGGGACAGTTTGATTTGAATAACCCAGATGATGTGGAGAAAATGATTCAAGAAGACAGCGAAGTGTTACTATTAAAGATCCTTATCACAGAGAAGAAAGAAGAGTAGCAGGAAATGCTAGCTTCAAATGGTGTTTATTGGCCAAATTCTCAGGATATTGGCCAAAAACGAAATATATTAGCCAAAATCAACATATATTAGCCAAATTTCATTTTTATTGGCCAAAACGTAAAGCTGCTGGATTCCCGGCAGCTTTTTTTATGTGCGGCATTTTTAAATTATCGTTGCTTTATATATCATTACCTGATATATTACATTTAATGATATATCATTTAACGATATAGATTTGGAGGAAGCTTATGCCAAGAAATGATTCTCTTGATGTAGGAGAGCTAACGGATACGTCTTACTATATCCTTCTCTCACTCATAGAGCCGAAACACGGCTATTTAATTATGAAAACTATAGAAGAATTAACAAACCACGCGATCACGATCGGTCCAGCATCCATGTATACGACCATAAAAAAGCTTTTAGGAGCCGATTTAATCAAGCTTCACGATAAGAGCGATAAGAAAAAAGTATATGTAACGACCGAAAAAGGTGTGCAACTTGTAAAAAATGAAATCGAACGAAAGCGTATGATGATTCAGCATGGAGAAGACATTCTGATGAGGAAAGGAGAGTGAGAGACGTGAATCAGAAAAAATATTTAATGAGCGGTGGACTCGCATTTTCCGAAAAGAAAGAGATGGAAAAACTCAGTAGATATGCTCGAGAAGGGTGGATGTTAGAGAAATTTGCATTCTTAGGATTTGTTTTACGAAAAAGGGAACCCGAACATTTCATTTATTCACTGGACTATCAAAAAGAAGCTGATGAAGAATATTTTAGCTATTTTCAAGAAGCGGGATGGACACACGTTTGTTCCACAGGAGAAATGCATATTTTTAAAGCAACCCCCGGTACAGCGCCAATCTATTCTGACAAGCAATCTGAAATGGAGAAATACGAGCGAGAAAGCAAGTCGATGAAAAAAGTTGCTGTTACTGCACTACTGGTTACCATTTTATTATTCCTAATTTCAATGATCAGCAATAATGGACTTCTTCCCAACGTAGTTGGAATAATCACGGAAGCCATCAGTTATCCTACTATGATTGTATTGATCTTTTCTGGTATGCCTTATCTCGCTTATCGTTATAAATTAAAAAAGCTCGAGAAAGAAAATTTTTAATACAGGAAGGGGAAAAAGAGATGACAGTCGTGTTGGAGGTTAAAGGACTTGGAAAGTGCTTTAAGCAAGACCCGATCGTTGACAATCTTTCCTTTCAAGTGAAAAAGGGAGAGATTATGGCCATTCTCGGTCCGAATGGAGCTGGGAAGTCCACGACAATTCGGTCCGTTCTCGGAATTTTTTATCCTGATGAGGGTGAAGTACTTTATCACGGGAAGCGTGTACAAAAAGTACCGCCTCAGCAGATTGGTTATTTACCTGAAGAACGCGGTCTTTATAAGAATATGAAAGTAATCGATGTCATTCTATACTTTGCAGATTTAAGAGATTATCCCATTCATAAAGCAAAAAAGAGGGCGATGTTACTATTAAAGAGGTTTGGTCTAGAAGGAAAAGAAAAAGCGAAAATGGAAGAGTTGTCAAAGGGGATGGGGCAGAAAGTACAATTCATTGCCTCTATTATTCATGAGCCAGAAATTCTTATTCTTGATGAACCTTTCTCAGGTCTGGATCCGGTTAGTCAGGAACTTTTCCAACGAGAGATTAAGGAGTTGGCTGCACAAGGTACAGCGATATTGCTTTCGTCTCATCAAATGAATCTTATTGAAACGTTAGGAGATCGTCTTTTACTAATACATAAGGGAAAAGAAGTTGTGACGGGGAACATACAGGATGTTAAAGCACAGTTTTCAAATTATAAATGCACAATTCGAGGAAAAAATACCTGTTCACAACTTAAAGAGATTCCAATGGTAGAGCGGATTGAGCAAGAAAATGATACGTCCATTCTGTATTTAGCTAAGGACATAGATGTGGCTAGTTGGTTAAAAACACTACCAAATCAACTCGATATTCAAGGGCTCAGTCTCGACCGGAACTCTCTTCATGACATTTTCGTTAGCATTGCAAGTGACAGAAAGGACAAGGCTTATGAAAAATAGTTTGAAAGTTGCGAAATGGGAATTCAAGCAAAACATGACAAATAAATCTTTTCTTATTTCAATCTTCATGACCCCGACCATTCTAATTTTATTTAGCTTTTTACCTTCGATCATTTCAGGTGGATGGGGGCAGACTGATTTCGGTACGCTGGTGAACGCCCGTTTACTACCTAGTATTGTTGCTGGGAGTATCTTTCTCTCTGTTCTATTAACGGGGATGTTGATCTTTCAAAGTGCTTCTAAGGAGAAGAAAGAGAAAGTCGCTGAAATTATTTTATCTTCAATGGATCCACACGAATTAATGCAAGGGAAAATCATCGGCTACTTTGCCCTTGGCGTGACACAGGTGTTCATTTGGTTTTGCTTGGCTCTCCCAATTGTTGTGTGGAAATTAGGATCGGATATCCTTGAGTACTTGTTTGTACCAAAAACATTCGTATTGGTTTTCATCGCCCTTCTCGGTTACTTTTTATTTGCAGCGCTTCTTGTTGGTCTAGGGGCTACGGTAGAAGATGTCGCCTCATCAAGTAACTTTCAAGGAGTGGTAATGATGTTACCTTTCTCTTTTTCACTTTTTATTGTTCCTGTATTGGAAGATCCGAATGGAATCGTCGCAACGATTGGTTCATATCTACCGTTTACGGCATCAGGAACATTGATTTTCCGTCTTTCTTTATTAGAAGTATGGCCATGGAAAGAGATTGTCCTATCAATTGGTCTTTTACTTTTCACTTCCTGGATTTGCATGAAGATGGCAGGTAAAATCTTTAAAGTTGGTATTCTGTTGTATGGAAAGAATGCCAGTTTACGAGAAATTTGGAAGTGGATGTGGGCTTAGAGGGTGAGGAGGATTAGTTTATTGGCCAAATTCTCAGGATATTGGCCAAAAACGAAATATATTAGCCAAAATCAACATATATTGGCCAAATATCATTTTTATTGGCCAAAACGTAAAGCTGCTGGATTCCCGGCAGCTTTTTTACACTCCAGTCCACGTGAGAAGGACAGTTGTTTGTAAAGGGGGTCAGGTTCGAACCTGACCCCCCTTTTTAACTACCGCCCCTTCTTACTAATCAACCGCGACACTTGCGCCATTGTAAAGGGAAGCGAGGATTTCTTCCGATAGGCAAGGTATTTGCGTTCCCACGTGTGAGCATATTTTCCTTTGAACTTCCGTAAGCCCTGGAAGTGGTAGAAAATATGGCCATGTAGGAAGATTTGAGCGGCAATTCGTTCACTTAGGAATGAGAATTTGGATTGACCTACATTCGCGAGCGGCGCCATCCCGAGGTTAAAAGATTGATAGCCTTCTGCTTTCGCCCATTCAAATAATGATAGAAACAGTACGTCCATTGTGCCAGAGGGGGAGTCGTTTATGAAACGCATTAAATCGACTGAAACGGTTTTGTGCCCGTCGTAGACTGGCATAAGACTAGTAAAGGCAATGATTTTATCGTTATTTCGCATGATCGCGATGTCCGATTTATTCAAGTAATCGACATCAAAGAATCCTAGCGAGAACCCTTTTTCATTTCTTCCATGTAGCCATTCATCTGACACCTCTTTTAACTGATGCAACAGTGCTTCACTGTGAGGAGGCGATGCGATTTCAAACAAATAATGTTCACGAGTGATTTTGTTTTTTACTGCCCGCAGTGCTTTCATCTTTTTACCGGATAACGTGAACAATTCCAAGTCAACGAAAGCTTCTTCACCAAGCTTAAAAAAGCCAAACCCTTTTTCATGTAATAGAGGAAGCATGTCATTGCTTACTTCATAAAAGACGGGTGTAAAGCCTTGAATATCTGCAAGCTGTTGAAATTCATCAATCGTATCTGAAAAATCGCTTTCTGCTCCAACGGGGTCGCCGAGCACGACGAGTTTATCAGATGATTTCTGAAAGCAAAGAAAAACTGTCCGTTTGGAATTCCAAAAAAGCGCCTTATCATGGAGAAATACCAGATGAGTAAGTGTATTCCCCTGGTATGTTTCTACATGCTCCAATATAGTTGCATTGTCTTCTTGATTTGTCTTTTGAATCGGTTCTTTAGGTTTTATAACAGCATTTCCGATCACAAAAACGAGTAGCGCGATGATTAAACCGATCAGGGCACTGTAAAATAGGGTGTGGTAATCGGTAATGAGATAGGGCAAGACCTGCGGTGGGATCGTGTTTGTGGAAGTCGGCAAACTTAAGTAGCCGATCAGCACATACATTGACGTAATGAACAAGATGACACATCCATCAATCAGGGTTTTGCTCCAAGTTAGGACATAACTTTCACGATAAAAACGCGTTCTAGACAGGTAAAGAATGATCGCAACGATGATGAGAAAAATCGCTTCCTCATAATCAATCCCTTTTGAAAAGGTAAAGGCTGCTGCAGAGAAAAGAACAACAATCGTCAGGTAGTAGGCGCGTTTTACTTTGTATTCAATTCCTCGTGATAGCCCTAATAAAGCAAAGCCAGCTCCAACAGATAGCTGGTGGGAAAGATTAACGAGAAATGGGATCGAGTGCATCTCTTCTAAAATTTTTAGACGATCAATAATGCCTGGTAATGCAGCGGATAACAGCAAGGTGACTCCCGAGAGGAAAACCAGCAACGTGATCAAGGTGTGACTGAGCCTTTGCATCAATGCGAGCGGGAGGTTATCCCAGTTGGCATTCCACTTTTCCCAATAGTCTCTTATGAATAGAATCATAGCTAGTATAAATGGAAAAAAGAAATATCCGATTCGAAACAAGATCAGTAGAAAAAGCACTTTTTCACTTTGTAAACCAATGAGCTGACTTCCCCAAATAAAGGTGAGATCGAATGAACCAATTCCACCCGGAATCATACTAACAACCCCAACGCATGAAGCGATCACAAAAAGAGGGAGAAGCTCCTGAAATGAAATGGTTAAGTTAAGGATCGTTGCGACAAGCCAGATTGCTAGAAACGCAGAAGTCCATTCCAGAAATGATACCGCAATGAGCTGAAGCCTGGTTTTAGTGGCGAAAGATCGGCCCCTGTTGTTCCACATAGTAGTAAAAATAAGGATCGGTAAATAAAGGGCAACCGCGATCACCACGATATATAGGAAGGGAATTTCCATTAGTAAAGAAGTATCTCTGAAAACGATCAGCGTGATCATCGCTAGAAAAGAGAGTCCCGTTACATAAAAATACGTCATGTTTCCAATACGATCGGATAATTGCTGATGGTCGTCATGCTTTGTCTGGTAAAAATATTTGCGAAGCATGCTGCTAATAATCCCGCCAGATCCAATAGCATTTGAAAAAGCATTGACGATAAATGACTGTTTCAATCGCTGCTTGATCGGAAATGTTTTTTGTAAAGATTTCAAAATCAGGGTGTCATACAAAAACATCGGGCTAACCGCTGCTATGGTGATGAGTAATACGAGGATTAGTTTACCGATATTAAATTGTTTCATTTCCATCAATAGAAGATTTGCATCGATTCTTGATAAAAATGATGGGATTTCCATTGCTGAGAGTATGAAGACAACAGCTGGTAAAATGATTTTTAAATAGCGAAGTACGTTTGTGTGAATCATTGGTTTCAACAATCACTCCTTTCATATGATTTTACAATAATCTTCGTCTGATCATGCGATAAAATTTAAAAGATATGTGAGACCTTATAATAGGATAGGAAGTGGTGAAACCATTATGAGTAAGGTTATGGTATAAAAAAAGCGTTCAGAGAATTTCTTCTCTGAACGCTTTTAAATTTGCATGTCTTCTTGTGTTTTCTTTTTCCCTCTAAATCGATAGAAAACAAGGTAGAGCATTGGCACCATGATCAGCGTTAAGACGGCTGAGAAGAGGATACCGGAAATGATCGTTACTGCAAGTGGTGTGAAGAGCGCATCGCCACTTACGGCTACTGGAATTAAGGCAACGATTGATGTGATAGCAGTTAAGATGATTGGGCGTAAACGTACACGTCCAGATTCAATCACGGCTTCTTTTACATCCATGCCTTTTTTCAGTGCCTGCTCAATAAATTCAATGAGCACGACCGAGTTTCGTACAACAATCCCTGTGAGGGATACCATACCCATTACCCCAAGGAAACTGATTGGTGTTTGGGTTACGAATAGGCCAAGGATTGCACCTGCAATCGCAAGGTATACCGCAACGAGTACAAGGAATGGTAGAGATAGTGAATTAAATTGTAGCGCGATTAACAGATAGACTAAGAACAGGACGATAATGAAGAGAACTGTAATTTCTGCGAAGAAATCATTTTGCGCTTCATTTTCACCGCCGATTGTAATGCTGTAATCGGGATCGTCTAGCTGGTCACGCTGGTCTTCCACAATCTTTGTGACATTTTCTTTATAATTTTCCTCATCTTTCGGGAAGGCGCGAAGCGTGATGGCACGTTCGCCGTCAATATGAGGGATCTTTTGGATTTGTTCACTTTCTTCTGTTGTGACAAGCTCATCTAATGAGATTAGTTCTGGCGGCCCCTGTTGCCCACCAGTAGATGCTGCAGGAAGCTCAAGGCTTGAAAGATCAACTTCATCTTCGCTGCCTTCTAGAACGATGTTCATGTCGCGTTTGACAACCCCATTATCGAATGCCTTTAATGGAATGCCTTCCGTTGCGAGACGGATTTGCTGACTAATTTGGTTGACGGTAATGCCGTTTTCTTCAAGGGCATCACGATCAGGCACGTATTCAACAGAAGGTTCAAATTCACCAACATCATCAACAACGAGATCTGTTTCAAGTCCTTCAATGTCACTTTTCAGCGTATTTCGGAGGTCGATTAATTGATCAATTTCAGGACCTGAGACGGTGACGGTCACAGGTGCCCCTGCTGGCGGTCCCTGTTGGATTGTTTCCATGAAAATTTCTGCATCCGGGTATTCGTTTCTTAATTTATCGGTCCAGTCATCGATTAACCCTTGCGTAGTTTGGTTTTCTCGATCAACCCGAGCGACAATTTGGCCGGTGTTTTCACCGGTGCTCGTTAGTGAGCTATTAAAGAGTCCAGGCGTCCCTGTTCCGGTAAAGACACTTGTTTCATAAACGCCATCATCGGTTTTAAGTCTGTCTTCTATTTCTTGAAGGGTAGCGTGCGTTTCTTCAATCGGCGTTCCAATTGGTAAGGTGACATCCACGGTCACTTCTTCCTTATCTGCTGCAGGGAAGAATTCAAATGGCGTTAATACGACTAAGCCAAAGATCGCCGTTGTGAGAACAAGGCCGAGAATGGAAACGAGAATCGGTTTCTTTGAAAAATTCTTTAGAAGCTTATCTGCGTAAACATCAGCAAGTTTGTTTAATGGTTTTCCTAATAAACCTGGTGCATCGGACATCGGCTTCTTCGAACGTTTGCTGAAGAAATAGCGCAAAATAGGCACAAAAATCAGTGCAACGAGCGTTGATGCAATAATGGTTGTAATGAGCACTGTTGGCAATGCGCGAATAAAGGCGCCGTTTCCACCTGAAAGGAAAATGAGTGGCAGGAACGTAAACACAATCGCAAGAGAAGAGGTGACGATTGAAACCCAAATCTCTTTAACGCCATTGACAGCTCCCATCATGCCTTTATCACCAAGCTTGTACCTTCGCTGAATATTATCGTTAATGACAATCGAGTCATCGACGATAATACCGAGTGCAATGATTAACCCGATTACGGAAATTTGGTTAAGGTCAACATCTGCAAAAGGTAGTGGAATAAAGCCCATTAGGACGGAAATTGGAACCGCTAGTGCAACCACAAGAGCACCAGACCCAGAAAGTCCAAGTGATGTAGCGACAATAACCGCAAGAACGGAAATAGCTAGTGATAAGAACAAGCCATCGAAAATATCCGTTACGATTGAGGCTTGTGAGTAATAAGGTTCAAGTTCAACGTTAGAAGGGAGACCTTCTGCTAGTTCCTCTACTTTGTCACTCACACGCTCATCCACAGTAGGTATATCTTCCCCTGATTTGACATAAGCCGTGAATGAAACTGACGGTTTGCCTTCGAATGTGATAATATCTTCAAGTTCCTTTGGCTGTACTTCAACTGTAGCGATGTCTTTTAGATAGACGGCATCGCCTTCAGGATTTTTTCCAACGAATAACTCTTCCATCTCATCCAGAGAATCATAGTTTTCAACAGAAAGCTGAACGACTTCATCGTCCATCTCCTGTTTGCCTAGCGGAGTTGGGTAGTATTCATTGTTAATTGCACCTTGAACGTCGGTTACGTTTAGTCCAGAATCTTTTAATTCATCCTGCTTTAATTCAATTAAAATTTGTTCTTCAGGCAGTCCTTTGATCGTTACTCCTGACACACCTGATAATTCTTCTACTTCATCACTCCAGCGATTTAATTCTTCCTGAAGAGATAAGAGGTCTTCGCGATTGTCACTCGTAAGATGATAAGAAACGATTGGCATTTTTGCCGTTGATTCGTTTACATCTGGTTCAAAGGCCTCATCTGGGAAAGAAGTAGAGGCATCGGAAACTGCCTGGCGAACATCGCCAAATACTTCTTTTTTACTTTCACCTTCTGCTACTTCCACAACAATATTGGAAAAGCCTGCGGCAGAAGATGAGGTTACTTCAGCAATTCCATCAATCGAGCTAAGTGATGACTCGATTGGGTTCGTAATTGATCGTTCTACGGTATCCACCGTGGCACCAGGATAAACGGTACTAATTGTTCCGATATTTACCGTTGTTTCTGGAATCTCACGTTGTGGAAGTTGAATAAACGTAAACACTCCAACTATGACAAATAATAGAATAAAGATCATGAATAACTTGGAGCGTTGTAGAATCCATTTCAGCATAGAAGTGCCTCCTCTGTTTGTTTTCGACTGGTCGGTCATTCTGATGTCATTTATACCCCATATTTGTTGAAATATAAAGTTTGAATGTGCTTGACTCAATAGTCATTTTTACGAACTTCGGTCAGGATGTCAAGAAATGAGTGTGCCCATAGGATTTATTTGTGTGACGAAAATATGTCAGGAGGATTGATTGAGAGGAAGAGTGCTTGTTTGACACACTAGAACTATCATTTTAATGATGATGTAGTGTATTCTGTTGAAAGAAGACATCGAGGTGAACGTTATGGATAAACGAAAGGCAATATTAGAAGCGGCTGTTGAGCTTATCGCAGAAAAAGGCTATACGCATACATCCATGCAGCAAATAGCAGATAGCGTGGGTGTGTCGAAAGGTTCGCTCTATACATTCTTCCCATCAAAAGAAGATCTCATCATATCGATTTATGAGCATTACCAGCAGCTTGTATTTGAACGAGCCTTTGTCGTAGGACTAGATGGAAATCTGCCGCCGTACGAGCGGTTTGCGAAACAGTTTCAAGTCCAATTTGAGGGGATTTTAGAATACAAATCTTATATGAAAATGCATATGCGCGGAGAATCTGCCCAAAGTAGCGAAAAGCTAGAAGGAATGGGTCACCGTATGAGAGGGCGCTTGTTTAGCTGGCTTGAGCGTAATTTAATTGATTTATATGGGGACGAAATTGCCCCGTACAAATGGGATTTGATGTGGATGACGCAATCCATTTACACTTCTTATACAGGCTTGATGATTACTTCCGAAAGTGACCTTGCACCTGATCAATTAGGCAAACATCTTGTGAGGCAAATTGATATTTTAGCAAAAGATTTTTTAAATGGAAAAAGCACTCCGCTATTGGATGATGAGATGATGCGACCCTTTTCAGTTGGGATGGACCGCGAGGGTGCTTTTACTTCATTTGAAAAAAGAGAAAGTGCATGGAAAAGCCTCTATGAAAGCATTCATCAACATCAGCAGTCACAATACTTTTTGGAAGTAACGGACCGTATTTCCGAAGAATCACGTAAGTCAAACCCGGATGAAATTGTGATGCGGGGTCTCTTTCAGCTATTGAAATCAGAAGAAGCGTTAAGCGAGAGAGCACAGTTATTGGAAGAACAGCTGCTTCCTGAAATTGGTTCGGAACATTAGGATGGATTATCTCCAGGAGATTTCGGGTAAATACTGGTTATTCGTTATCACCAAAGGAGAGAGACATAATGACAAAACAACCTACGTCCATGAATGGTAGCAGTACCTTTATTTCAATTGTTTCGATTGCAGCCGGCTGTCTTGCGGCCATTATTGCCGGGAGCTTCCTCTCAGGAATTATTGAATTAGCAACAATTGAAATCTTCCCAATCCTTTTCCCGATTCTTATTTGTGCAGTTGGTATCCTTCTCGGTGTGGCGGCCTATCGCATATCAAGGAGAAAATTGGCTGTAGCAGGTATTGTCGTGAATACGGTTGTCCTGTTGTTACCAATTACGTTTATTGTCATTGAGTGGTAATGGGTGATGAAAATACAAGCATAATGATGACTTAATACATCGTAATCCTGAACCCGTCAAATTTTACTTTTGATGGGTTTTATTATGCAATCGGTAGTGAAAGTGAATTTGAGCAGTATGGAAAGTGATTGAGGGGTCAGGCACGTGCCTGACCCCCAGCGACTTTTGTACTACTGTAACTTATTCAAACCTCATCTCGTCTATTAGGGAAAGGGTGTATAAATGGAGGGGGAAAGACTCAATGAACCGTGAGAAGCTTTTGTTCATTCTGTTGGTCATCTTATTACTAAGCGGATGTGGAAATGCTATAGAAAAGGTCGACTCCTCAACAGAGAATAGGGAGCAAAAAACGTCTGAAGTGGATTTTAATCGGCAGGTCGAAATGATGGCAAATGATGAAAAGATTATCGAAATGCTGAAGGAGTCTGGAGAAATTCCCAAGGATGCTAGTCCAACAGAAATTCAAAAAGCGTTAGAAGATTATTTAAAGGAAAAATCGAATGATGTCAAAGCCAATCAGAAATCTAGCGAGAAATATATTGAAGAGTTAAAAAAGCAAATCGAAAGCGACCTTCAAAACGAGAAGGAATAATATTGCTGAATAATAAATAAAGGTGATAGGCTCAGGGGAATTCTCTGAGTCTATTTGTTTTTGGTTTAACGTGTTGAAGCGTTATTGTAAAAAAATAACCAGTCTAATCATTTTAGGTTCTTTGGACCTAGTTAAAATGGTTGATATCTTTCTTTTTGTTAGGAAAATTAGCATATTTTTCAGGTAAATACTGAATAACGTGACTTTCGAATCATTCAAATTTTTCAGATAATGAATTATAGTGAGATCATTGTAAAGTTATTGTAAAAAACATATTTAGGGGGACTGAGATTTTGAAGGGGAAAAACGTATTGTCGATGGCAATGATTGCTGCGTTAACGCTAAGTGCATTTTCGACGCCAACTAGCGCAGCAGTTAAAGCTGAAACGACTCCAGTAAAGCAAGAAGTGAAGCAGGAAACTGTACATAAGGAAGGACCGTTTGATCTCGCGATTGCAAATGAAGAGAAATTGATTGAGATGCTGAAAGAATCAGGGAAAATCTCAAAAAATGCTTCAGCAGAAGAAGCGGAACAAGCGTTGAACAGCTTTTTGAAGGAGAAATCAGAATCGCTTCAAGAAAAGGATTCTAGCGGTGAGTTAGAAGATGAAAAGCTTGAAATTGAAGACGATGTGAAAGAGAAATTGAAAAATGACAATAAGGATAAAGCTAAAGGGAATTATAGCAAGGGCGGTAAAAATCTTGCACCTGTTGTCGAAGAAGATTATCACGGGGATGTTCGTTCAGATAACGTCCTAGTCCTTTTGGTTGAATTTCCTGATTTTCCACATAACAGCATTCAACCTGATGAATCTGATATGTACTATGAAGATTACGTAAAAGAACACTATCAAAATATGATTTTTGGAGAAGACGGCTATAAAGGTCCAAATGGTGAGGATCTTATCTCTATGAAGCAATTCTACGAAGAGCAATCGGATGGAGCTTATACCGTAAATGGTAAGGTTGCCGGATGGTACATGGCTTCGAAAAATGCAGCTGAATACGGTGGGAATTATCCGACTGAAGAGGATAGTGACGTGAATGCACGTGGACTTGTTAAGGAAGCTCTAACGGCAGCTGCAGCTGATCCAACTGTGAATCTCGCAGACTATGATCAGGAAGATCGCTACGATCTAGATGGAGACGGCGACTTCCGTGAGCCAGATGGTTTAGTTGACCACTTGATGGTCGTTCACTCTGCTGTTGGGGAAGAAGCAGGTGGCGGACAGCTTGGATCTGATGCGATCTGGTCACATCGTTGGAACCTTGGTAACATTTTCCCTATTAAAGGATCACCGGTACCTGAAAAAGATTACTTTGGTGCAGGATCGATGTATGCATATGACTACACAATCGAGCCAGCTGATGGCGCTGCCGGAGTGTTCGCACATGAATACGGTCATGATTTAGGACTTCCTGATGAGTATGACACACAGTATTCTGGCGCTGGAGAAGCTGTTTCTTACTGGTCTATTATGGCAAGTGGAAGCTGGGCTGGTGCAATACCTGGAACAGAACCAACTGGTTTTAGCGCATGGTCGAAGGAATTCCTTCAAGCTGCACATGGTGGAAACTGGTTAAAGTACGATGAAGTTGACTTGGAAGACATCGATAAAAAAGGATTGGAAGTGTATCTCGATCAAGCGAATACGAAAGGGACAAACCTTGATGCCCTTCGTATTAACCTTCCAGATAAAGAAACGGAAATCAACAAACCATTTAGCGGTGAATTCGAGTACTTTAGCGGAAGCGATAATGATTTAGATAACTCCGCTGTGATGGATGTTGATCTTACAAATGCTACATCGGCAGAATTAACGTTCAAAACATGGTATGACATTGAAGAGGACTGGGATTATGGTTCCATTCAGGTAAGTGAAGACGGTGAGAATTGGAGTACGATTCCTGGTAACATTACAACTCAAACGAACCCGAACGAAAGTAACCCAGGAGACGGCATTACGGGTAAATCAGAAGGATGGATTGATGCTTCTTTTGATTTAAGCGCCTATGCTGGAAAAGACGTTCAGGTGAAAATTAATTACTGGACTGATGGTGCTGCCATTAACCCTGGATTCTATGTGGATGATATTCGCGTTACAGCTGATGGCAACGAGCTTCTCTTTGACGATGCAGAAGGTGAGCCAAAGGTTGAGTTAGATGGATTTACTAAAAACAAAGGTGTAAAAGTATCTGAACACTATTACCTTCTTGAATGGAGAAACCATCAGGGTGTTGATAAAGGATTGGATCACATTCGTCGCGGTGCTAGCTTGATGTCTTATGATCCTGGCTTAGTTGTTTGGTATGCGGATAACAAGTACTCTGATAACTGGACAGGCGTTCACCCAGGGGAAGGGTACCTCGGTGTGGTTGATGCAGACCAACATGAGTTGTTCTGGAGCGATGGCACTGTCGCGCAAACGCGTTACCAAATTCATGATGCGGCGTTCAGCCTTCGTAAAGACGAGAAGATGTTCATTGACTATAGTGAGCTTCTTGGTCGCACAATGACAGATAAGAAAAATCAATTTGTGAAAGAATTCAATGATAAGAAGAGTTATCTAAACGAAGCGATTCCAGATGCTGGCCGTAATGTGCCACAATATGGATTGAAGTTTAAAGTAACAGGTGAAGCAAAGGATCGTTCTGTAGGACGAATTCTTATTACACAAAAATAATTGGAAAGAAGGAGCGCAAAATTGCGCTCCTTCTTTTTAAGTTGAATCCCGATTATCCAGGAAAACAGTTACACTGACGACAGCTCGTTTTTTTCTTCTGACACTTTTTGCAACGCCCAATATAGTTCACTGGTACACTCGGAATCGGCGGAATCGGTGATTGAACGAGGACGTCCACTTGATTACTAATACTAACGCCTTGAAACACTGGCCCTCCAGGGGTGCTCTCAAATTGGAAGAACAGTTCAGTTGCATCGGATAGGAGGGAAGTCTCCGGTAAAGAAGTGACTTGGATCTGAAACGAAATTTCCACTGATTGATTTGGTTCTATTGTTCCAAGCGGAATAGGAGCAACGGTTGGATCACCTGGATTTGGTGTTCCATCGATAATGAGTGAGCCGGGGACAAACGTCCCGCCTGGTGTAATGAACACATCATCAAATAGCACCACTTCAGCAGGAACTAGTCCTGTATTGATAATATCTACATTGTACGTAATGATATCGCCAACATTTGCCGTGGTTGGCGTAGCTGCTTTAACCGTTTCAAAAACAGGTGCATTGACATCGAATTGAACACCGAGGGCATTTACGGCATACCCATCTCCGGCGGTTCTTAATTGCACAACGGCAGAACTCTGGTTATTGATGAGGGCAAAGGAGACATCAACATTCGTAATATCCCATCCTTGTCGACCTGCATTGATATTGGTTGCGGTAAATGGATTGGCGTTCCGATCTCCAAACGTTCCTGAAGTGTCTAAGTTACCAGAATCATTATTAATTTGAGACCCGAAAAAATTGTTTACAGGATTATTGGGTCCGGAGATTGTGGTTAACATCGGAACAGTTGGGCCAAATAAAAGCTGATCCCCCGTAATGGAAGCATCTCCTTCTCCAGCACTAACTAACAGTCGTCCATTGATTGGACCTGAAACCGGGGTGTTAAAGCCCGTGATTGTGATATCTACTGGTTGACCAGAAGAGATAATTGCTTCAAGGCCAACATAAAGAGTCATAAATCTTGGAGGCTGTGTTGGATCTTCATAAATGACCGCTAGTGTCCAACCGGCATGGTTTGAGTTTGAAGCGGGATCTAATAATGCAGGCACAGCTCCAGCAGAATAAGTGCCTTCTAATTGAGTAGCCACAATACTCGTGACTTCACGAGATCTTACATAATATCCTACTGTTTCAGAGCCGTTATTAAAGACTTGCTCAAACGAGGTCGCTGGATCAGGAGGAATGCTATAAACATTGCCGGAAGGATCGATGAATTGAATGGGGTTATCTATTAACCCAGAGATGTCCTGATTATTTGTGAGATACTGTCCTTCCCATATTAATTCGGCATAAAGGACTTTACTTAATCCTCCAACGTTGTTTATATGCAGTATGGCAGATGATAAACTATCTGTATAAATTTGTGTCGTACCAGGAGGGGGAGTAGGATAAGTAGGGACACCTGTGTTTTGTAAGGTGATAAAAGCCCCAATGGATCCTTGTGTTCCTGCAGCTAATGTATTATTTTGCTTACTTAATCCTAACGTGTTACCTGTAAACGTCATCGCACCATCTGTCGTTGTTGTAAAGCGTTGAATATAAGGCATAACACATTTCCTTTCTTTAGACTTTATTTCTAGGCAGCTTGTATTATAAAGGCTTGCTTGTACTAATTTATTCAACTCCTTTAGTTTTTGTGATACAGCAATAGCTTGTTTTTAGTTGCAATACACAATGAACGGATATGAAAAAAACCGTCCTAAAAATCAGGACGGTTTTTTTCTAGAAAATATATGAACAGGATAGTGAAACATTACGTAGAACGTTTACACGCTTCGGCAACTTGTGCAAAGTATTCCTTAATTAATTTATCAAGAGAGGTAACTGTTTGTTGATTAAGATTCTTGTCATCTTTCAATGAACACAGCACGCTTTCAATAAGAAATTCTCGTGACTTTTTAGAATGAAGAAATTCATCTTGGATAAAGTCTAGCAGTTCAATTGACTTTGTGTGATTTTCGTTCAAGCCACTTTTTAAGGTTGCGATTGTTTGGTGTAACTTTTCTCTGAAGACTTCATCGAATTGTTTCGCATCTGGCAGCCAGGTACTCATTTGTTCCGGTTTGTTTAGCTGTTCCCCGGTAGCAGCTGCATCATTAACGATCGTAACGATACGCTTAACGCTATAGTGTACGACGGGAGAAATGTCTACGCTTGAACCGTTTGCAATCGAATAGTATTTCACATTGTGGTGAAGAATGCCAAGAAACATAATGGCCCCATCTAGCAAATATGGTCGTTTTTCCTCGCCAAAAAGCTCTAAGAAACGATTGAAAACCCACTGAATCATTCTCTTTTGTCCTTCTTTAAGAAAGTCCTTTAAATCCTCATCATTCGAAACAAACACTTCTTCAAAAAGAGTGATCAGCTTGTTTTTCTTATTCGTATTCATTTGCAATTCAATTTGTTTAATGAAAATCGTGAGATCTGCGCGATCCTGTCCTATAAGCAGTTCATCTCGACTTGTTTCCATGGAACCATAAAGTACTTTGAAGAGAGCAATCAATAACTCGTTTTTTGAGGAGAAGTAATTATAAAACGTACCCTTTGAAATGCCACTATACTCTAAAATGTCTTGGATGGATGTCGCCTGAAAGCCTCGTTCAATAAAAAGTTGATGTGCCATCCTAATAACATGCTGTTTGCGGTCGTTCATTCGATCACCTTTTATATCAATTTATTTATATGAATTGTAGATTGTACACCCGGTATAATTTTGATCATACCTTACTTTTATGTTTGAAACAAATCCTTTTGAAATGGGAAGAAATAATGATTGCAAAAGTTGAACTCATGGTATATGATATTAGAGATTTGAACCAGTGGTATAAATAATTGAACTAAAGGTATATGGGGGAATGAAGATGAGTCAATCAGTGAAAGAGACGCCAAAGCCAAAATACGGCATTCTTGCGATTCTGATTGTTGGTGCGTTTATTGCATTTTTAAATAATACATTGCTAAATATTGCTTTGCCATCGATTATGGCAGATTTACAAATTGAAACCGCAACGGTTCAGTGGCTGACAACTGGGTTTATGCTAGTGAATGGGATTATGATCCCAGCAACAGCTTTTCTCATTGAGAAATATTCCGTTCGTCGCCTCTTTCTAGTCGCGATTGGGCTATTTACAATCGGTACAGTCATCGCCGGGATGGCAGAGATTTTCCCGGTACTACTAGGAGGGCGTATGCTACAAGCTTCAGGTTCGGCGATCATGATGCCGCTCTTGATGAATGTTATGCTCATTAGCTTTCCAATTGAGAAAAGAGGAGCGGCAATGGGTGTTTTCGGACTCATTCTCATGGCAGCTCCAGCGATTGGTCCAACGTTATCCGGTTGGATTATCGAGCATTATGATTGGCGCATGCTTTTCCACTTCGTTACGCCAATTGCGATTACCATCTTCTTACTCGGGTTTTTCTTACTGAAAGATAAGAAAGAAAAGGTGAACATTCGACTTGATTTGTTTTCACTGATTTTATCAAGCGCTGGGTTTGGTGGTATCCTTTACGGCTTTAGTTCTGCAGGAAACAAAGGGTGGGATAGCCCACAAGTTTATTTAACGATCGGGATTGGGGTTATCTCACTCATTTCCTTCATTATTCGCCAGTCGAAACAAGAACGACCGATGCTGAACTTTACAATCTTTAAATATCCGATGTTTGCTCTTTCTTCTTCCATTACGATGGTTGTGAACATGGCCATGTTTTCAGGAATGCTATTGCTCCCAATCTACGTACAAACGATTCGAGGCATTTCACCGCTCGACGCTGGATTAATGATGCTGCCAGGTGCACTCGTGATGGCGTTCATGTCACCGATTACGGGTCGTTTATTTGACAAAATTGGTGGACGTATCCTAGCAACAACTGGTCTTGCTATTACAGTTGTCACGACGTACCTGTTCAGTACGTTGTCAATGGATACAACGTATAACTATATTATGATTCTTCATGCTGTACGTATGTTTGGGATGTCGATGGTGATGATGCCTGTTTCAACAAATGGGCTAAATCAACTACCCGCTCGTTTCTATCCGCACGGAACAGCAATGAACAATACGTTAAACCAGGTGGCTGGTGCGATCGGAACTGCGCTACTCGTCACCATTATGTCAAACCGTACAGAATCTGCTGCAGCTGATCTTGCGAAGGAAGCGATGGCAGGTGGGGCTGACCCCGCTACGCTTCAACAACAAATTATGATGCAGGCGATGCTTGAAGGAATTAACTTTGCCTTCTTTATTGCTACGTTTATTGCAGGCCTTGCTTTTGTGCTTGCCTTCTTCATTAAACGCGCAGGACGCGAAGAAGAAGTGAAGAAGCCGATTGTACCAGAATCCAAGCCTGCAGATCTTGTAACAAATGCATAAGATTCCAAAAAGGATGAGGCCATATCGGTCTCATCCTTTCTTTGGAATAATCATACAGTTAATCGTTAATTAATATCCTGTGTACCGTAGCCGGTGATCGTGAAATTGACATCAATAATTACAGGTAAATTTGAAAAAATCTCATCCCATTCCTTTTCATGTTGTTTCCAATAAGTGGGCTGTTTAATGCTTACCCATGTGCCAAATTCTAAAAAATCTAAGCCCTGTTCCTGTGCAACGGAAATCACGTGTTCAATGTCTTTCTTAACCTTGTTCTCGCCAGCTGTTTTTAGTTCTTGTTCCCATCCTTCTTGAAAGACATCACGTTTGATTTCCCAGTCTTCTGCAAGTCGGAGTGAGCTATTTACTGTTAACTTCATGCTAAGCTTGCCGTCTTTTATAACAGGTTCTAGATTGGTATTGGCTTTCATGATTTCAAGCACTGCCTGATCTTCTTTTGCGTTCTTTTCCTCGATCGCGACTAAACCTCCGTTTACTTCATCGGTAATCCACTTTAATCCGCCAATTTCTTCTGGAGTGAGCCAACCAACAACGTGTTCGTTTTTATTTGAAACAATTCCTGCTCCAAGAAGACGTAAGCGCCCTTTATTGATACCGACCTCGGGAATGACGAAGCTTGCCCCTTCCGTTATCTTTTTGGAAACTTCACCGAATTTAAGCGTATCGAGTACATATAAGCTTCGGTCGTGGTTTTGTGTGAGTTCCTTTAATTGCACTCCAGGAAACATTTCTTTCGTTGGTTCAACTTCAAGAATATCGGCCGGAGCTTCTTTTGAAATGAAGATTGCCACTGTTCTTCTAAATTCATGATCACGTAGAAAAAAACTAATTAACTGCTTGAGAGGCTCTTCTTCTAAAAGCCGTTCAGAAAGAACCATTGATTTTAAGTGAGTATAGTTTGGCGGCCGATCTGTTTCAAGGGAATTCTCACGGATAATCTGGAAAAAGTTATTACCATTTAATGTGAGATTCTGATAAGGGGTGCCACTTGCACTCCCTGTTTGTGTTCCTTGAATATTGTTTGGGACAACGTATTGGTTTGTCATGGAAAATATATCTTCTTCTGAGTCATTGTAATCGAGGCCAATTCCCATAATCATACCGAGATCCTCGATTTCATTGCTATCCCAGCAGGATGTAAGAAAAAGAAGCTGTACAGTCATGAATATAAGAAAGTACTTTCTCATTTTATCGCCTCCTTTTTAAAGGAAAAAAGCCATAACAGTAGTGGTATTGCGATTAAAGAGGCGTAAGATAAATAATTGAGATAGGACCCATATGAGAAAAGTTCAGTAATACCTGAAGGTAGAAGCGAAAGCATGAGAATAAGGAAACCAATGACCCCATTTGTTAGAAGCGATTTTTGACAATTGATTGTTTTACAAAGTCCAAGCATTGCAGAGTAGTAATAAGCCGTTAAAGTCGTGAAAATGGTAATAATCCATCCAAACAAAAAGAGGAGTTCAAATCGTTCAAAGAAGAAGCCTTGAAACTCAATTGCTTTTGCCATTTCAATCGTTGGAAAGGTAATCACTTTTAGTTCTTCCACACTTAAAACCCCGATATTTAAAATAAAAAAGAGAACGTAAAGAAAGCAAACACTTCCAATACTCCATCCGAAAATAATGAGCATCGGCTTCCACTTCGTAAGATTACGCTCTCCAGAAATAACCATTAGAAGTTCATATCCTACAAACGAGAAAAAGGTGGTGTTTACTCCCTTAACGAGGTCAGGACCATCCATATAAAAGATTGGACGTAAATGGGTTGGTTCAATGTTTTTGATGCTTAGTAAAGTAAGGAGGAGGAACATGAAAATAATGATGGGAAAATATAGCTGTAAAAAAAGCAAGATATTAGGTAAACCGGAAGACACAAGATACATACACGATAGAACAAGGACTAGGAGGACAACAAATTTGGGTGTTTTATCAAGTAAGTAATAATTGACAATCTCAGCCATTGTTCGAATGACATAGGCGGATATCGCAATTGTATAGGCTATGAAAATCACGTTAAGTAGCTTTCCAACCCATTTGCCCATTAACTCTGGACCAACATCGTACACTGTTTTTAGAGGGAATTTTTTCATTAGCATAAAGATAAAGATGACATTTACAAATGCAACGGCTCCTCCTAAAATGACGCTAATCCACATGTTGGGTTGCCCTACGACCGTAGCCGTTTCACGGGGAAGGGTAACAATTCCTACACCTACAATCGTTGAAATAAAAAAAATAATCATAGGAAGTGAGTGCTGATTGTTTTGCAAGTTAAATCTCCGTCCTTTTTCCCACTTTATAATAGAGCCTTACAAAGGAATCTTTGAGTTTTTTTAATTGAATCGGGGCAAAGGGCTCCATATAAGGTGTGGAGAAGCTTCGTAGTTTTGTGAGATGGGTAGTGACAATAAAGATCGCAATAAGCATGCCGTAGACTCCCATAGTTGCTGCAGCAAACAATAGAAAGAATCGGATGGTTCTGAGCGCAAGACTCAATTGATAATTTGGTATGGCAAAAGAACAAATGGCAGTAAACGAAATGACCATTACCATCATTGGGCTAACGATTCCTGAACTGACGGCTGTTTCTCCGATTACAATCGCTCCGACAATACTTACAGTAGATTCCAATGGGTTTTGGAAGTCGGACACCGGCCTCACGGAGAATTTCAATCGTGAGCTCCATAATAAAAGCCTCAATAACCGATGGAAATGGTACCCCTTCTCTCGTCTTGGATAATGAGACAGCGAGACTCGTAGGAATTAGACCGTGGTGAAAGGAAATCAGCGCAATGTATGCGGCTGGCAGTAGAACAGATATAAGCGCCGTAATGAAGCTTAATATGCGAATCAGTGACGATGGTATCCATTTGAAATAATAGTCGTCTGGCGTTTGAAGAAGCATATTCAGGGTTGTTGGTGCTATAAGTACTGATGGTGATCCATCGGTCAATAGTGCGACACGACCTTCAAGTAAAGCGTTCGCTACTTTTGTTGGGTGCTGCGTTGACGTTAGTTCTGGAAATACAGATAAAGGATTGCGCTCAAGAAGCTGCTCGAGTACACCAGCATCAGTGATATAATCGACATCAATTTGATTCACTCGATCTCTTACTTCGTTGATTAATGTTTCGCTCGTTTTTCCCTTTAAGTAGATAATCGAGATGTATTTAATTACGCTCTTTCCGACAATGTGCTGCTCAAATATCAAGTTACTTGTTTTCAAGTGTGCACGGAGGAGCGCTTTATTATCCTGGATACATTCAATAAACCCGTCTCTTGGTCCACTAATGGTTGGTTCGTTCACGGGTTCATCTGGCGAACGCTTCACCGAATAGGTGGTTTTCACAGAAAAAACGTGATGGGCAGTTGGATCTTGGGCAATAAGGATGGTACACCCATCCATAAGATGTCTGAAAATGGCGCTGTGATCTTGAATGCTGTTCACGGCAGCCATAGGAATGAAGTCTGGAATATCCTCCGCGTTGATTGTTGTCTCTTCACTTGAAAGTGTAAGAAGCGGACTTAAAATGGTTTTTTGAATCACCATACGATCAGAAATGTCATCAAGGTAAAGAAGGGTAAGCGTAAATCCATTCAGTTTTATTGTTTTTACTTTCAAATCTTCATTGTGATGAAAATGCTCTTTTATTTCTTCTTCTAGCTTTACAGCCGTCTTTACGAGTCGCTTTCTTTTCATATGACATCACTCCGTAAATAATCTCTCATTATCTTTCGCTGAAACGAAAAATCTATCCATTTTATCCCTCGCCTTTTAAAACCCTGTTAGGATATATAACTAAATTGTTATTTTCAATTTTCAAACATGGTACGATTTTGCATATGATACAGTTCAGAAAGAAGGGGATTCCGTGAAACGCCTAGTCGTCATTGGAAACGGACTTGCCGGCATTCAATTTGTTGAACGCTTGCTATTAAAGAAATCTTCTCACTTCGAAATAATAATTATTGGAAATGAACCTGCCTACAAACGATATCTCCTTTCGCGGGTTTTGCAACAAGACATTGCTGTTGAAAAAACAGAATTAGAGGATGATGATTGGTATAAACAGCGAGGAATTCGCCTCGTAGAGAATGAAACGGCGGTTATGATTGATCCACTGAGTCGTCAAGTGAAAACAGATAGAGGAAGAAAGATCGCCTATGACACACTAGTTCTTGCGACGGGTGCTAACCCACACGTTCTTCCAGTAAAAGGAGCTGGAAAGAATGGAGTTATGACGTTTCGTTCTATGAATGATTGCAAAGTCTTAATGGATGCATCAAAACATTATCGAAAAGCAGCTGTGATTGGGGCGGGCATTCTAGGCTTAGAGACAGCGATGGGCCTAGTTCATCAAGGGATTGATACGACGGTCGTTCATCATCAACCAAATGTGATGAACCGACAGCTTGATCGCCTTGCATCTGAAATGCTTCAAGAGGATTTAGAAACATTAGGGATGAAATTCGCTTTATGCAAACGAACGAAGGAAATTAACGGTGAAGCTAACGTACAGTCCCTTACTTTTTCAGATGGAACATCACTCGAAATCGATCTCGTGCTTATGGCTGTAGGAGTGAAGCCAAATGTCGAGCTAGCGAAGAAGAGTGGATTGGAAGTTCATCGGGGTATTCTCGTAGATGACTATTTGCAAACAAGTGATCCATCTATTTATGCGATCGGTGAATGTGCCGAGCATCGGGATGTTACATACGGTGTCATTGAACCGATCCTTGATCAAGCGGAACATTTAGCAGCTACAATTGCAGGGTGTCCGAAACAATACCATGGCTCTATCCCGTCAACGACCTTAAATATATCAGGTATCAGCTTGTTCTCTGCGGGACAAGTGCTTGAAACGGATGATACGAGAACGTACCAATGGATTGATCCCATTCGTCACATTTACAAAAAAATTGTAACCTTACATGGCCATGTGATTGGGGCCATTCTTTACGGAGATACTTCAGAATCTGCCGTTTTAGCGAAACTCGTCACTCGGTTAGCGCCGGTTTCAGATATCCCTTCTAATCAACTTTTTCCTAAGGAAAGAAAACGAAAAACCAACTTAACGCTTGTTCCGAGAAGGAATCAAGTCAATCGAACAGCACAAAGCTAGATAATAGTAGGTTTTAGGAGGATCGATAGGATGCCAGTTCAAGCTGTCAAAATCAATGTGGGAAGAACACGTGATCATGTTCCTGGGTTTGGTCGTGCGATTGATTTACTCCAGCTATCCATCGCCATTTTTTGTTTGCCAAATGGCAGCTTTCGTGCGCTTCATAACCGTTGTCCAAAGGGCGGGGCGATCGTAAATGGAGAAATGAGCGAGCGTTTCATTACATGTCTCGATCATCATTGTTGCATTGATCTCATGACAGGGAGTGTCGAGTCGATGTTAAACAGCAAAGTCGAAACGTTTCCTGTGGAGATCGAGGATGGCTTTATTTACGTCACACTAGAATAACATTTAGTTGAACAAATGAACATGGTGCTGTACCCTCTATTTAAGATGTGGCTTAAGGAGATGGTAGAGGCATGGGACTACAAGGGAAAAGGATTGCTGTAACAGGGGGGCGAAAAGGAGAAGAGATGCGAACCCTTATTGAAAAGCAGGGTGGAACAGCTTTTATTCGCCCTGCACAAGGAACGGTTTTTACGAATGAAGAACAGGTTGTTCAATCAATACAAGAAATCATTGAAAATCCTCCACAATTACTAATCTTCACAACAGGTATGGGTGAAAAGAGAATGGCTGAACTAGCGGAAGCAAACGGTCTAGGAAAGTCTTATGAACAATTGCTTCGAAGCGTTCCGATTGCCGTTCGAGGAACGAAGACTCTCCAGCATTTTAAGAAAAAAGGCATTACCCCAGCAACTGTAGCCGATCGTGGAACGATGAATCAACTTGAGCATTCGCTTACGATCGAGAATCAGTCCATTGCTCTTCAAATGCATGGGGAAAATGTGCCAGCGTTTATTGAGACGCTTGAACGAGCGAATAATGTTGTTCGAACGATTTATCCTTACGAGCATACTCCGCCAGAAGAAGAAGTGCTCGAACGATTGATTGAGGAGATTGAAAGTGGGCTTTTTGATGCGGTAGCATTTACGAGCGCCATCCAGGTACGGTATTTTTTCGACTATGTTGAAAGAGTTGGGAAGAAAAACGTAATTTTAGAGGCGTTTACTAAAGACGTTCTTCCCGTAGCGGTGGGGGAAGTTACGGAAGAACACCTGAAAGAACAAGGGATTCAGCGAGTATTAACGCCAGCCACACCACGTATGGGCGCGATGGTGATCGAGATGGCTAACTATTATCGGGCATAAGAATCAAACAGAAAGCCGTCTTCCACTTAGGGATGACGGCTTTTCGTTTGGCTTTAATTTGTTTGACCTGCAAGCTTTACAAGAACGTGAGCCATATGTTGACGCTCTTCTTCGTTCGCAGCGTTCCATAATTCATTTAATACCTTTTCTTCACGGTTACGTGGTTCTTCATGCTTCGCAAGATAGTCCGCCACGCGTTTCGCACCTTTCGAAAGACCTTCTTCACCAAGACCTAATTTCTCACCTTTATGCACCTGATCTCCGAGATAATCTTTAAATGATTTGAAGTTGTTCATGATGTCATCTTTCTTATCCTCACTCATATGGGCAACTGCCTGTTTTGGATCTTTCTCTGCCATGTTCGTTCATCTCCTTTCAACTTTGTTCACACGTTCTGACGATTACGCTTTTTTCCAGTATGCCGATTCTTTGCTTGATCGAAGGGGAGGAAAGGTTTCTCCGCTTTGAAGGCTAATGTGCTTCTCATCTTCTGTAGGGTTGCTGTTGCTTCCATTTGTTAAACCATCAAATTCATACTTGCCGTTTTCTGGAGCTTTTTCACCTGTTTTGTAACGATCCGCCATTTCACTCATCTCCTTTTGTTTTGTTAAGTACATAGGGTATGTTACCGGGAATGGCATGCATTAAACCCAATAATTGGTTTATTGGCACATTGTGATCGTTTTGTAATGTTTCGATGATAAACGAAAAGAAGAGGGCGCAAGTGAACTGTAACCCGAATAATGGACACTTATAAAAAAGTGACCCGTTATTCGGGTTCTTTCTGTTTCTAGAAATAAAACCCGTTTATAATGAAAAAAAGACAATGAACGGAGTGAGCGTATGAGTAATCGTCTATTCACTGAAGTCGAAATGGAACAACTTGAGAAGAACCCAAACGTGTTACGTGTGTCGCAGCGTACCATCACTTATCATCCTTCATTTAAACAGATGGCTATCTTAGAATATCAAAACGGCAAATTTCCGAGTCAAATCTTTGAGGAACATGGATTTGATGTAAACATGATTGGGAAAGACCAACCCAATCGTTCATTAAAAAGATGGCGTCAAACTTTTGAGAAGTATGGAAAAGAAGGATTAGAAGGGGAACGCAGAGGCAAAGGAAGTCCTGGTCGTCCCCCACAACGGGAACTTTCGACCGAAGAAAAACTTAAGAAAGCCGAAGCACGGATTAACTATTTAGAGGCTGAGAATGAATTCCTAAAAAAGCTAGACAAACTCGAAAGGCAGGCGTTGAAGAAGAAAAAATAGCTCCCCAAGAGGTCTATACACTTATCGAGCGCGTTATTGAAAAGTACTCATTAAAGAACATGATTTCCTATCTGTGTGCTTTTACCGGGGTGAGCCGAAGTGGTTATTATGCTTGGTTAAAATGTAGGACTAAAAGAGAATGGAAAAACACAAAAGATGAACAAGATGTCACATTAATTCGGACGATCTTTCAACAGGAGGATGAAAAAGTAGGCGCTCTTCAAATCAAAATGATTTTAGAGAATGATTACGAGGTCATTATGAATCATAAAAAAATTAGAAGGTTAATGAGAAAGTTTCACCTGGTGACGAAAATTAGAAGAGCGAATCCTTATAAGCGCATGATGAAAGCGACTCAGGAGCACCGGACATGTCCAAACCTACTCAACCGTCAATTCAAGCAGGAAAAGCCTAGGCTCGTCTTCTTAACGGACATTACCTATATTTATTATGGAAAGGGGCAAAAAGCTTATCTTTCTTGCGTAAAAGATAGTACAACAAATGAAATTGTCGCTCATCATGTCTCCACTTCACTCGGAATGAAAATGGTTTATCGGACTTTAGAAAAGCTCAAGCTCATTGAAGGTGGATTCCATCCAGAAGCCCTCATTCATTCGGATCAGGGTTTTCATTACACGCATCCTTATTTTCAACAGAAAGTAAGAGAGGCTGGCCTTCAACAATCTATGTCTAGAAAGGGAAACTGTTGGGATAACGCGCCAATGGAATCATTCTTTGGTCATTTTAAAGATCGTGTTAATCACAAAGCATGTAGGAAGTTGAAAGAATTGAAGAAGAAAGTAGATCATTATATCCAACGTTATAACCATCAAAGGTATCAATGGGGATTAAATAAAATGACCCCGGTACAATACCGAGGTCATTTACTAGCTGCATAGGTCCTTTTTATAAACTGTCCATATTATAGGTTACAGTTCACAAGTGCGCTCTCTTCTCTATTCTTCCACGTATTCTAACAAGTCCCCGGGCTGACAATCGAGTGCCTGACAGAGTGCATCTAATGTAGTAAAGCGCACGGCTTTTCCTTTTTCATTTTTTAAAATCGATAAATTCGCGGGCGTAATTCCTACGAGCTCAGATAAACGGTTAAGTGACATTTTCCTCTTCGCCATCATCACATCCAATTTAATTCGAATCATTTTGCATCGCCTGCTTTGTTGTTAGATTGTTTGTTCGTTTTCTTCGACAGCATTTACAGCGTACTTTAAAGCAGCGGCAATTAAGATGAGCACAATTCCACTTATGATTGTATCAATATAATTTAACGTAGAATATTCAATCGTAGCGTTTGAGATATTTAATAGTTTAAGAGTTTGTGATGTGATTTGTTCATCAATGTAGGTGGAAACAGTTCCTAAGACAATGGTGATGATACCAAGCTTCCAAATAATTGAGACGTTCTCATAAAGAAAAAGACTTTTTACATAAATGTTTTTTAATAGTTTTTGCATGAACCATAAAAATAACATCATAAAAAGAAGGCTAGTAGACAATGAAATGAACGATAAGATTAGAAAAGATCGCTCATTATAAAGCTGTGGCTGGTTGTGAAACGTTAACTGAATATAATTAAAGATCGGCTCATATGGGCGGAACGAATCTGCAAGTCCGCTGTCAGAGAACCAAATGAGAGAAACGTGCTCAAGTGTGGTGATAACAAATACAAGAGCGATGACATAAAACAATACCAGGCAAACTTTCGATAAAATGTTAAACCAAACTTTCCACTTCATTTGTAAACTCCTTTTCATTGCTTATAATTTCTTCTGATATCCATTAGTTTACTATAAATCATTCTATTTTCGATAGTTTTTTATTGAAAAACAATAATTTTATATTGAATAATATAATTTTTCCTGATATCTTAAATGTTAGGAAATATTGGAATTGGTGATGAGAATAGGAGGAAAGAGTATGATAGGTAGGGAACGAAATGGACTTGTAGATGCATTGCGAGGGTGGAGTTTATTTGGCATATTAATCGCAAATCTCCTAATCTTTCAATATGGACTTTTCGGAAAAGATGAGATTTCCTTTTTTCAGTTATCCTCTTTAGACTATGGTGGATATGTCGCCATTAAAATGTTGATCGAAAACTCGTTCATGCCGATTTTTACTTTTTTATTTGGGTATTCCTTGATTTTGATGAGGAATCGATTAAAAGAAAAGAAACGTCGTGTGAAGTGGCATCTGTTCCGAAGGTTTCTCGTTCTAATTGCATTTGGTGTGCTGCATGCAACCTTTCTTTGGGAGGGGGACATTTTACTTCTGTATGGCGCAATGGGCATGCTCCTTCTGTTTTTTATCAATCGAAAGCGAAAGACCATTCTCGTATGGTGTGTGGTGCTGTTTTCTATCATAACCCTTATTAGTTTCATAGGGGGAGAAGAAGAGGTGCTCATAAGTGAAGATAACATCAATGTTTACCTAAAAGATACGATGACAATTTATGGATCGGGCTCTTATGAAATGATAAAAAACCACCGAAACGATGTGGATCCCATGGAAATGAGTGGAGGGGAAGCGTTTATTGTTGTCTTGTTTATGCCCATTCTTATTCTTCCGATGATGCTTCTTGGGATGTACGGAGCGCATGTTGGCTGGCTTCAAGTCTCGAGACAAAAGCTTTTTCGATACATAGCGAGTAGTTGTGTTCCGATCGGACTGTTCTTGAAAGCATCCTTCTACTTATCAAAAGAGATTAGTTGGTTACCAGATATGAGCTTAATAGGGGGAAGTGTATTAGCAGTTGGTTACATTGGTTTGTTTAGCTATTTATACAGTAAGTTTTCCAGTCACGTTTTTTACGGTTTTGAACGTTTAGGGAAGCTCTCGTTAACAAATTATATTCTTCAAACGGTCGTATGTACTTTCATTTTCTATGGCTATGGGTTCGGATTGTTTGGTCAAATGGGCGTGCTTCTTTCCATTCTATTTGGCATTGTACTATTCGCTCTTCAGGTTGTAGCCAGTACGTTCTACTTGAAACGATTTAGACAGGGACCGCTTGAAAAAGTGATGCGAACGATTGTTTACTTAGAAAACCCTTTTCAAAGCAGAAAAAAACGTCAATTAAAAGATGATATGAAAGTTAGTTAGAGGAGTGGCGGTATGGCAGCAGAAATTAGTAACCCAAATCAGACCTTATCGAAAGATGTCGTGAAAGTATGGACGATTAATGAACTCATTGGAAACGTTATCGGCTTTCTTGTACTAGGTACACTTTTTTATCTCGACCATCGTTTTTTGTGGTGGGAGTGGGTCGGATGGCTTCTTCTTGTCGTAACGGTGATTTCAATAATAACGGCCATTTGGGATGTTTTCTTTCATCCAAAACTGAAATATAAGCACTGGCGATATGAAATAGACGAGGAGTATTTGAAACTACGATATGGAGCCATCAACGAACAACATCAGCTTGTGCCGATGAGCAAAATCCAATCCGTTGCGACAAAACAGGGTCCAATTCTAAGACGGTATCAGCTCTATGCGATAAGCATCGAAACGATGGGCTCATCCCATCTCATTCCTGCCTTACCGAAAGAAGAAGCGTTTCAACTACGTGATAACATTGCGCATTACGCAAAGGTAAAAGAGGAGGGAGAATGATGGGATATAACAGATATTCTCTCTGGATCATTGCATTTGATAGTTGGAAGCTCGGAAAGAGTGCGATTTTCTTTCTCGTATACTTTTTCCTTATCAAGAGAGGATCAGACTCTGCTTTCTTTGTCTATGGTCGTCCAGCTGTGCTTCTTCTTCTTGGACTTTCGGTCATTCGCATTCTATTAAAATGGTTCACCAATACGTACAATTTGGATAATGAAGCCTTTCATCTCAAGGAAGGGATCTTTACCAAATCCAAACGAACCGTTCCATTTAACAAAATTGAAAACACGAATGAACATACGTCCCTCTTCCATCGCCTCACAGGGACAACCTCTCTCATTTTTGAAACAGGCATGAAGGGGGATGAAGCGGCGGTGGAATTTGACATTGTTTCTCGCGCTCAGGCAAATGAGCTGAAGGAACGTGTGGCTACAAAAACGAACACGGAAGAACCTGATGTACCAGTAGAACTAACGGAGCACAAAGAGCCAGAAAGGGAGGTCCATTTTAAAGCTGAAAAAAAGGATCTTTTAAAGGCTTCGTTTACTTCTTTAAGCTTTCTCTTTCTGGTTCCAGTAGTTGCTAGTTTTTATTCTAAACTAGATGACATGTTTGGAGTTGAAGAAGATGCGGAGGGACTGGTTGCTTTTCTATTACAGTCAGGCTGGCTCATGGTGACGATTATCTTTCTCGTGATTCTCGTCTCGATTGGGTTTGGGATTAGTCGAACGTTCCTGAAGTACGGAGGATTTGAGATTGCATCGGATTCCGATCGCATTTACATACAAAAGGGAATGCTGGATGCTACGAAGTTTTCGATTTCTAAACATCGCGTTCAGGCGATTGAAATTCATCAAACGATGCTGAAGCGCGTATTAGGTCTTGCCGAGGTCAAGCTAATGAGCGTTGGGGAAGCACGGTCTGATGAAGAAAAGCTCGAAAGTAATTCCCTGTACCCCTTTTTACCTGTTCATCAAGCCTATGACATGATTGAAGAAATTCTACCATCCTACCACGTAACAAAGCAGATGGATCGGCTGCCACGTGCTTCCTTGTTCATTCGACTAATGAAACCAAGCTTTATATGGATCATTGGAACTGGGGTGCTCTGGTATTTCAAACCCGATATTTTCACTATTCCATGGTGGACTCTTTCCGTCATTCTCCTGTTGATTGTAAGTATACTCCGGTATTTGGATTACAAGCATACAACCTATACATTGAATGCTTCTTTTGTTCAATTCAAAACAGGTGGGTTATCGACTTCATTGTTTGTAACAAAAAGAAACAAGGTCATAGAGATCAGCATCAAACGGGGATTTGTCCAAAAATGGTTCGGATTAGCATCCGTTAATATGGTAAACCGTGCAAAACCGGTTCATCATTCAGGAATAGAAGATGTTCCGCATGAACTCGCCGGCACTTTTTATCAATGGTATCAAGGGAGAGGGAAGGATGTGGAATTAATAAAAAGATAGGTTCAAGAAGTTATTTCTAGTCGATCATAGGGAGAAAAAAATAATGAAAGAATGAATCGCCTATCGTATTAACAAATTTAAATGAAAATCATCTATGGGATGTTTACGGTAATGGAGATTATGATAGTGTGAACAAGCCAGCAGATACAAGTGATAATGGTGTAGAACTTTACTTATTTGAAGCTCTTCACTATGTAGATGCGGAAGAAAAGTTTGCGAGTTGGGTTAAGGAGTATATGTAAGACGCTGTTTAGACAATTTCCCTATGAAATTTGCGCTAAAACGAATAGTTATTTTCGAAAAAACTGTAAATAGTACTAGATCATTTTTCCATAATTGGGAAATTCGGTTCAAGGTAAACCCGGTTCAACAAACGAACTTCTTAGAGGAAGAGACTAAGGAGGGATTTGTGTGAACTGGAAAAGATGGATGAAGCCTCTTGTACAAGGGGTAGCCGCTAGTAGTTTACTCATTGGACTTGCATTACCTGCTTCAGCAGCAGAGCCAGGTCAGAAGGAAAGGTCACTTGAGGGAAATGGGGCATATGTTCCGGCGGAGTCGCCAAGTGTCGCATTGCCGGAAAAGCCTTTTCAGTTACAAAAGCCTTCGAAAAAAGAAGGGGTACTTGGCCCTGCAAAGCCTTCATATGTGATGGATGTGAAGTACAATTCGACAACTCACAAGGTTAAGGGAAAACTAGAAGTCACGTTCAAGAACAACATTAAAAACAATCTCAGTGAGCTGTACTTTAATCTTTGGGGAAATGCCGAAACGTTTGAAGAAAACGGTGGAAGCATGGATGTTTCCAAAATTAAGGTAAATGGGAAGAAAGCAAACTATGAGGTAAATGAAACGGCGTTACATATCCAGGACCTTTCACTTGAGAAAAACAAGAAAACAACTGTCACGATGAACTTTAATGTTAGTTTACCAGAACAACAGGATCGCTTTGGCTGGTATGGGGATACGGTTTCAATGGGGAATTGGTTCCCGATCTTAAGCGTCTACGATGATGAAGGCTGGAATGTCGATCCGTATTATCCCTACGGGGAAGCGTTCTATTCTCTTTCTGGAAAGTATGATGTGACCGTAACAACCGATAAGGAACAGGTGATTGCGGCAACAGGGGAAGAAGTAGGAAAGCCTGTTATGAAAGGAAATCAGGCGACACATCGCTACAAAGCGAAGGATGTTCGGGACTTTGCAATGGAAATGAATCCAAATTATCGTGTCATTTCTTCAAAAGTGAACGGCACAAAAGTGAATGTCTATTACTCCAGTGAACATGCGAAATATGCTGCGTCACTTCTAGAATCTGGTGTGGATAGTCTTGCTCTGTTCAGTGAGAAATTCGGTAAATACCCGTGGCCAGAGCTTGATATCGTGACAATGGAAGGCTGGTTTGGCGGGATGGAATATCCTCAGCTTGTGATGATTAGTCTTGCAGGAGATCGCCCGCTTGATTGGGCAAAGTCCGTTAACGCACATGAAATTGGTCACCAGTGGTTCTATGGCATTATTGGAAACAATGAGTATGATGAGCCGTGGCTCGATGAATCATTCGCAAGCTTTGCAGCAGCCCTTTACGATGGTGAATTGGATGAACTAGATGTGGCGCCTCACCCTGATGAAGATTACCACTTATCTAGTCAAATTGCTGACTTCACTGCGAGAGCAGATGAAGGGGGCATTAACGCTTACTATTATATGATTTATAATTATGGCTCCAGTACAATTAACGACCTTCGTCAGGAGCTTGGCGACGAAGCATTTTACGATGCCATGCAGCGCTATTTTAAGCAGCAGAAGTTTGGCATCTCAACGACGAGAGATTTTATTTCGTCAATGGAGAAGTCAACGGATCGTGATTTGATGCCATTTTTCAGAGATCATCGAGTGTATTTGTCTGATCAAGAATAAAGTAATCAAACTTCAGAAGAGGCCTTAAGAAAAGTTGAATGGAAAGTGAATGTGAGAGCGACATTGCCTTAACGGGCATTGTCGCTTTTTTAATCGATTGAAATGTTAAGAAAAATACCAGGATTTAATGCAAGCTCTTCAATTGTTCCTTCAGGTAGTTCTAGAGTTGCAGAAGCCCCCTTGACCGGTGCCACAAAACCCCACGGCTTTAGCCTTTTTACACTCTTAATAATTTGGTTCTCTTCATTTAGAAAAACAACATCAATGGAAAAAAACATAAAGCACATGTGAATGGAATTACATGGCGTGATGAGCAGGGCATCATGATGAAGAGGCGTTTTGCGGAACATTAGTCCTTTTAATCTTTTCGTAAAAGTATCGGCTTTCCATACTTTTAATGGAAGTGTTCGATATAGTGTGTGTTCTTTACTCTCTACCATGACAATCCTCCTAGAAAACAACGTTATATTTACTATAATAGATGAGTTACAAATACTCAATAACGAATATTTTACTAGATAATTTGTAAAAAGAAGAAAAAAATCCAAAAAAGAACTTTACAAATTCGCTATAACGAATTACTATGAAGTTAAGGTTGTTCTGTAAAAAGAACAAAAAGTTTTAGAGTGAACACTATATTGAACAAAGTGGTTATAGTGTTCGAAAGGAGAGGGAGCAAAAATTTCAGGTCCATTGGAGAACAGCTAAAAAACCGGTAGTGATGATTTCATTCATAAATTAAAAAACAATATTCTAAGGGGGAAAAAATGATGTTGAAAAAAATGGAGCAGTTTGTAAGAGAAGAAGAAGGACAAGGTATGGCGGAGTATGGATTGATTTTGGCTGGAGTAGCGGTTGTGGCAGCAGGTATATTTGTAACACTTGGTGACAGAATCGAAACACTTATTCAATCAATTATTGATAGTTTTTAAAATTAATAACTTCCCTGGCCCCACTTACCCAAGTGGGGCCAAATTTAAAAATAAAGAGGGACTGCGATGGTATACAGTATCCTGGGAATCGTCTTATTGATTTCATTTATAACGGATGTGCGCAATCGACGCATTTTAAATCGTGTTACGTTTCCTGCGATGGGAATTGGCTTAATTTATTATACGGTGACGCTCGGTTTAAAAGGTTTTCTATTTAGTGGGGCTGGACTTCTAGTTGGTTTTGCACTTCTTCTCATTCCGTATATGTTAGGGGGGATGGGTGCTGGTGATGTGAAGTTGCTTGCGGCCGTTGGGGCGCTAACGGGCACTTCTTTCGTTCTTTATTCCTTTTTTTACACAGCTCTTATTGGAGGCGTTATCGGCCTTTTTCTTATTTTAAAAAGAATGTCTTTATGGAAGTATGTAACGTCACCAACTTATACGATGTATGTGCTTATGAATATGAAGGGGTTTACGATTAACAAAGAAAGCAAGATTACCTATCCGTATGGTGTGGCGATTACGTTCGGAACGATCTGCGCAGCATTTTTAGGAGGGGGCGTATGAGGTCAGAAAAAGGGCAGTCGATGGTTGAATTTGCGCTTGTTCTTCCGATCCTTGTCATGCTGTTGTTTGGCATTATTGATTTTGGACGTATTTTTCACACTTACCTGGCGATTGATCATGCAAGTAGAGAAGCCGCGAGAGCAGCGAGCGTTGGAGAAAATGATGCAACCATTATCTCAACAGCGGTTAAAAGTGCTTCAAACATTTCGTTAGGGGCAGGTCAAATTGCAGTTTCACCAGGTGGCACGAAGTCGTCAGGAAGTGATGTAACCGTGACAATCACTTATCCGATCAGCTTTCTAACGCCAGTTGTATCAAACTTAACCGGTCCGATTACCTTAAAAAGTTCAACTGTCATGAGGATCGAGTGATGAAGAATTTCCGTTCTTTACTATCGAATGAGAAAGGCAATGTAGCCGTCATGTTCGCGCTTAGTTTAACTGTCTTGCTTGGTGTGACGGCAATGGTGGTCGATGTTGGAAAACTTTATCATGAAAAAAGAATGCTTCAAAATGCGATGGATGCAGCAGCGCTTTCCGGGGCTCAAGGGTTAGTAACGAGTGAGGTAAGTGCTGCTTCAATTGCAAAAGAACTTGCGAGTAAAAACGCGTTCCCTGTTTCAAATGGGGAGCTCACGATTACAAATAAATCGATACATGTATCACGAGAATCGACAGTACCGATGACCTTTGCCCGTGTTTTTGGAATCCAAGAAGCTACGGTTCATGCAGCGGCAAAAGCTGAAATTGGCTTACTAAAATCAGCTAAGCGCGTCACGCCGATCGCAATTGAGTATACGGCGATCCCAAATGAAACAGAGCTAAAGTGTGAGAATACTGGTAAACATCACGGGAATTGCGGCTACCTTGATATCGAGAGTAATGGTGCGAATGGTCTAGCTGAAAATATTATCAATGGGACAGAAATAAAGGTAGGGACGTCAGTTCAAACAGAACCTGGCCAAAAGTGGGGACCTGTTAAGGTTGCGATTCCAAACGTTAATCAATCAGGATGCAGGAAAATCAAAATGTCAGCAAGCATCGACTGCAGATTATTCGTGTGCACGTATTATCATTATCCCGCTTATTGATTCTTGGGATGACACAAATGGGAAATCCTCCGTCGAAGTCGTTGGCTTAGCCGCTTACTGGATTAATCGGTTAGATGAACCGAAACGGATTGTAGGTGAATTCAAAGATATCGTGACGAGTGGGGAAATTGGCAGCACAGGTCCAGGGAACTTATACGGTATCAAGCTGGTTGAATAGACGAGAAGTGAGGGACGAGGAATGAAAACGAAGCGAATTTGGATGTGGTCCTTTATTTTTGGCGCATTCGCAACGGTGATTGTGTATGTCGCGCTCTTTACAAATTTAACAACCGATGCAGAAACAGAGGTTAAGAAGGTGGAAGAGCCTGAGGTAGCTGCAGAGACAACGATTCCTGAACGAGAGATGCCAAATCCAATTGTTGAAGTGAGCGAAGGGAATCGCGCGATTTCAATCGATGTTGAATTAGCACCTGGCGTTTCAGGATATATTGAACCGAACTCGTTGGTGGATGTAATCGCATATGAAACGAAAATTGATGAGGAAGAGAAAGAATTCAAGTCAGCCGTCATGATGCTACAAAAGGTGAAAGTGTTAAGTTCAGGGAAATCACCTGACACGACGGACGAAGCGCTTCATTATGTGACGGTTACGCTTGAAGTAACACCAGAGGAAGGTGTAAGCGTAAGTCTTGCGGCTAAGGATAAAGATGGGTTTTATCTGATGCTACGAAATAGTGAAGACGATGGAACGGTGAAAGAAGGATTGAAAGAAACACGTCAGGTTTACAAGGAGACGGAATGATGACGGACTTAAACTGGTACTTTTATTCAGATACAAATTCCAAAGCGGAGGAATTGGAAGAACTTCTAATGAAGAAAAATCATATGTTAAAAAGTTTTCAACTTTTAGAAGATCTCTTTCACCAGCTTGAGTGTAGACCTCATTCGATTCTTTTTCTAAAAGCCTACACGACTTACAACGTGTATGATCTTTGTCAGGAAATCTCAATGAAATTTCCTTCTGTTTACCCAATTATCCTCGTTCCTGAGAATATGGAAAATACAAAAAAAGCGATGCGCGTAGGTGCATCAAACCTGCTTACTTATTCTGCAGATCCAGATGAAATCAATGATGTGATCCTCCAAGCACAAACCTATATGAAGGAAAGAGCAAGCAAGGGCAGTGGGGCAACACAGTTGCAAAAACAAAACAGTCGCGTGATTGCAGTTTGTGGATCAAAAGGTGGAGTTGGCAAAACATCGCTTGCAGTCAATCTCGCCAATGCTTTTGTGAAAAGTGGCCAGAGTGTTGTGATTCTGGATGCGAATTTTCAATTTGGCGATGTGGCGATGTACCTTGACTTAAAGCCAAATCGCACGATATATGAGTGGGTGAAAGAAGCGGTTGAACGAGGGCGATATGGGATTGAAAACTATGTCTCTCATCACTCGAGTGAAATTGCTATTCTCCCACCGCCTCCTCGACCGGAATTCTTTGAAATTATGAGGGAAGAACACGTGGAGCTTGCGGTAGCTGAACTTCGTAAAAGTTATGACGTAATCCTGATTGATACACCAACGTCTCTTTCGGAAATTCATCTTAAATGTCTTGATCTTGCGGATGATCTTCTTTTAGTAACTACAAGTGATCTGCCTGTGTTACGAAACACGAAGCTTTACGTTGATATGCTTGAATCTCTCCATTTCAATGAAAAAGTTCATGTTGTTTTAAATAAAGATTCAAAGCATCGTGCGATCGAAGTAAAGCGCTTGGAAGGGATTCTTCAAAACCCTGTTTTTGCATCAATACCAGACGTTGGCAAGCAGATGGCATCCTCAATTAATGAAGGGCTTCCACTTGTGTTGAGAAATGAGCGTCGTTCTTTTTCGAAAAGTATCCTTCAGCTATCTCATCTCATATTGCCACGACCAAAAGAAGCAGAGGGAAAACCAAAACGATTTGCACTGAGTCGCTGAAGGAGGGATTCTATTGTCGCTTTTTAAACGATACGGCGAAGAAGATGCAATAGAAGTAAAAGAACAGAGGGAATCACTGATCGTTAAGTCAGGGGAGTACCTGCAGTTAGAAACAAAACTACAATCATTTTTATTAGAAGAACTTAAAAAGCATCAGTTTCAAAGAGAAGAAGAGTCCCAGAAGATTCGAGAGTGGGGAAAAGATTTTCTAGATAAAGAAGCAGAGAGGTTAACGTTTGAAGAGAAAAAACATTTGCTTGAATCAGTGGAGTATGAACTGCTTGGATTTGGTCCGATTACGCCACTTCTTGAAGATGATACGGTCTCTGAGGTAATGGTAAACGGTGCGCAAGCGATTTATTACGAGCAGTACGGAAAATTGAAAAGAAGCCATCTTACTTTTCAAGATGATGATCATTTAAGTCGGGTGATTGAACGTATTGTGGCACCACTTGGAAGAAGGATCGATGAAAGTTCCCCAATGGTGGACGCGCGTCTTCCTGATGGTTCTCGTGTGAATGCGGTCGTTCCTCCGCTGTCATTGAAGGGACCTTCCCTTACGATCAGGAAATTCTCAAGCATTCCTCTTCAAATGAACGATTTAATTCACTATCAAACAGTCAGTGAAGCTATGGCTGAATTTCTAGAAATTAGCGTCAAAGCGAGGCTCAATATTTTTATTAGTGGCGGAACGGGATCGGGAAAAACGTCATCGCTTAATGTTCTCTCTTCTTTTATTCCTAATGATGAACGGATTGTAACAATCGAAGATGCTGCTGAATTAAATTTATCTCAAGAGCATATTGTATCGCTAGAATCACGCCCACCTAACATCGAAGGAAAGGGTGAAATTACGATACGTGAACTCGTTCGTAACGCACTTCGAATGCTCCCAGATCGTATTGTTGTGGGTGAGGTACGTGGAGCTGAAGCCCTCGATATGCTTCAAGCCATGAATACGGGGCATGATGGGAGTCTCAGTACAGGACACGCAAATTCACCAAGAGACATGCTTTCTCGTCTGGAAACGATGGTTCTTATGGCGGGATTTGACTTACCGCTTCGAGCAATTCGAGAGCAAATTGCGAATGCGCTTGATTTGATCGTTCAGCAGGCGAGAATGAAGGATGGGTCAAGGAAAATCACAAGAATTACGGAAGTGCTCGGGATGGAAGAGAATATGATCGTCCTGCAAGATTTATTTGTTTATAAAGAAACTGGGCGTGACGCAGATGGGAAAATAGAAGGGCATTTTGAAACAACGGGTGTTCGACCACACGTATCAGAGCTTCTTGAACAAAATGGCTATTCGATTCCATCATCCTGGTTTAAAGAGGTGTGGTAAGATGAACGATCCATTCATGATCGTCCTGCTTTTTGTTAGCTTTACGCTATTTTTCTATTTTATTGCCAGAAGAGTGATGCGCAAAAAACATACGAACAAACGAATTAAGGAATTTATCCCGCATCCCCTCACCGTTTCAGAAGTAGAGGAAAAACAAAAGAAGCAAACGCTGAAGGAAATGATTGGTTCATTTGCTAAAGCTTTTGCTGGTATGCGTTTTAGTCAGAAAACGCAAGCGTATCTTATTCAAGCAGGAAGTTTGTTAAAACCTGAGGAGTTTTTTGTGATTCGTCTCCTCAGTGCACTAACGTTTACAGGATTGGTATATGGAATAGGCTTCCCGTGGTATGCCCTCTTGCCAACACTACTCATCGGCTTTATGATTCCATCCGTTTATATGAGAACGAAAGCTCAAAAGCGGATTAAACTGATGTCCTATCAACTGGTCGAAGCTCTTGGCACCATGTCGAATTCGATGAGAGCCGGATTTAGCTTTTTGCAAACGATGCAGCTCATAGGCAAAGAGATGCCTGACCCAATTGGGACAGAATTTGATCGTGCCGTTCGCGAAATCGGGATGGGAGTTCCGATGGAGGAGGTGTTTCAGAGCTTGCTAAAACGATTGCCGAATAAAGAGCTAGAAGTTGTCGTTCAGGCTATTCTCGCGCAGCGAAAGAGCGGCGGGAATCTTGCACAGCTAATGGATACGATAGAAGATACGATTCGCGGAAGAATCCGAATCCTTGAAGAACTTAAGACCCTCACCGCTCAAGGGAAACTTTCTTCATGGATTATTACGGCTCTTCCGGTTGTAATGGGCATCTATCTTTATTTTGTAAGTCCAGACTATCTAGAGCCAATGCTGACAACCCCGCTAGGTTTGTTTCTATTAGGTGCTGGCGTGATTTCACTTCTTATTGGGTGGTTTTTTATCCAAAGAATTGTACGGATTGAGGTGTAGCAAATGGTTTCCGTCTTATTTATTGTTTGTACTCTTGTCTTTTTTATCTTCTTATTCGCAGCTGTCCTTACTACGATATTTCGAAAAGAAATTGCTCTTGAAATGAGAGTTGACCATTATTTCGGTCAGAACAAACCACTCGAGCGTAAAACAAAAAAAAGAGAAAGTGGGTTACACCACCCGCTGTTTCGCAAATATTGGGGGATTGGGATTGAGCAGGTGAACAAAACATTGGCAAGAAAGAATCAAAAGAGGTTGACGATTCTTCTGCATGAAGCTGGGTTTGGAAGGCGATCTGCCGTTGAATTTCGTTTAATTCAACTTCTTCTCAGCATCGGTGGAGGATTTGTGACTTTCCTGCTGATGACACCTGTTACGGATGGCAAAGCATCGACGAGTTTTCTTTTAGCTCTCGGGATCGCCTTCTTATTTTACCGCTATCCAATGTTTTATCTAGCTAAGAAAAAAACACAGCGCGTAAAAGTCATCAATAAAGACATGTCGGATTTTTTTGATATGGTAAGTCTGCTTCTTGAAGCAGGCGTCGGTCTTGAAGGAGCCATCGCCAATGTATGTGCACGAAAACCCGGACCGCTAGCAGATGAGTTCAATCAGGCATTAAATGAAATGAAACGCGGAAAAGCAAGACGAGAAGCATTTTATAGCTTAAAAAAACGAGTTCCCTCAGAACATTTCCAAAGTGTGATGATGTCGATTATTCAAGCCGATCATCTTGGGATCGGGATGTCAAAAGTGATTAAAAACCTTACGGCGCGTATTCGCGAGCAAAGACGTGAGCTTGCTCGAGAGCAAGCGATGAAAGCACCTGTTAAAATGTTAATTCCAATGGTGCTCTTTGTTTTCCCTCCCCTTTTTATCATTATTATAGGACCAATGATGGTAAAAATAGTTGTAGATGGATTTGGTTAATGCGAACGGATTGGAAAGACACTTCTCGCGATGGAGTGTCTTTTTTCATTGGTAAAATAGTTCCTAGAGATCTCGCATCTTCTATAAATGGTAAGATGAAGAAAAGAAACTTTGGGAGGTTCTAACATGCAACAAATAAAACAGATTGGGGATCGCTTTTATTATCAAACACCAGTATCCGAAACAGACCGACCGATTCTAGGGATGGTCGTCGGGGATGAAAAGTCGTTAATGATTGACGCGGGGAATTCAGAAAACCATGCGCATTATTTTCTAGAAGAGCTTTCGAATCGTGGGCTTAAAAGACCTGATATGGTGGCACTCACCCACTGGCATTGGGATCATATTTTTGGGTTATCTGCCCTTAGAGATACGGTCTCGATTTCATCGCTTCAAACGAAAGAAGAAATGGCTAAACTCATTCCTTTATCATGGTCTGATGCTGACCTTGATCAACGTGTGAAAGAAGGAACGGAAATTGAGTTTTGTGCAACTGCGATTAAAAAGGAATTTGTCAGTCATCGTGATATAACGATTACCCTCCCGAATGTTACTTTTGAAGGTATGCTTGAAATGGATTTAGGTGGGGTGACGTGTATCCTTCAACATGTTGGCGGAGATCATGCGGCAGATTCAGTTGTCGTCTACATAAAGGAAGAAAAAATTCTGTTTTTGGGTGATTGCTTTTATCCTGATATTTTTTCTAGTAAAACGAATTATACAGTGAAAACGATTAACCAGCTGCTTGATGTTCTTGAAGGATTTGATGCGGACTGGGTGATTTTGTCGCATGGTGAAGCCATTTCGAGCGAAGCGTTTGCGAAGGAAGTAAAGCTTCTATGCACGGTTTCCTCTCTTACCGAATCATCTCACGGAGATGAAAAAAAGATGCAAGTCGCTTTTGAGAAAGTCGTTAAAAGAGAGCTAAACGAAGAGGAGCTTGAAGTGATTCAAGAATTCGCAAACGGGTATAGTCTCTAAACAGTTTCATTTATAGAATGGAGGAATAGTCAGTGGCGATCGTTCATGTTGAAAACGCGTATTATCAGCGGCAAAATCATATGATTTTATCTGATATTTCTTTTACCATCGAAGAAGGACAGCACCAGGCGATCATCGGGTTAAATGGCTCAGGAAAAACAACGCTACTTCAGTTCATTTACGGAGCTATTTGGCCATTACTTCGGTATTCCCCTGTAATCGAAGTATTTGGTCAGCGACTTGGACAAACCGATTTAAATGAACTAAGAAAATCCATTGGGTGGGTCAGCAGTGCTTTCACAGAACGGATCTCACCGATGCAAGCAGTGATTGAGGTTGTGATTAGTGGAAAATTTGCTTCTGCGGGTCTATATGAGCATGTAACAGAAGAGGACAAAGAGCACGCTGAGGAGCTTATGAATGAGTGGGGATTAGCTCATTTAAAAAATAAATCGTTTGGAATTTGCTCTCAAGGAGAAAAACAAAAGATTCTTATCGCCCGGGCATTAATGGCTTCACCAAAGCTTCTCATTCTTGATGAACCGTGTACGGGTCTTGATTTGTATTCACGCGAAAAGCTTTTAGCTCATGTGGAGCGACTTGCAAAGCAGGAGAATCGTCCAACCATGATTTACATTACACACCACATCGAAGAAATTGCTCCTGCCTTCACTCATGCGATGTTAATGGAGAATGGAACGATTGCGGCGAAAGGAAAGAAAGAGGACGTTATTACGTCTAAAAACTTAAGTAATAGCATGGGGCTACCGCTTAGCGTGACGTGGAACCAGGGACGAGCGTGGGTTCAAGTTGTACCAAGTGAGAAGGAGTCGACAGTTCAATCGACATAAAAGGAATGAGCAGGAGGTTATATGAAACGTTTTAATAAGCTGATGTATGGGTGGTTTTATATCATAAGTCCACTGATATTTGTAATCGGAAGTATTCTTTGGAAATTCTATTTATCTAATCTCCCACTTGCTGAAAGCGTAACGGATACGCTTTCTATTCTGGGCCTCTATTATTTCTTTATGAGCATTCTCTGGTTTTTTAACATGAATAAGGTTGAACGTGTATCGAGAGAAATGGAAAACACGCCTACCAAATAAATCCTCGTCGTTCATGAAAATCGACCTAAATCATTTGACTCATTTTTTCATCTATCGCTTGCTCTTATCATGTTTCATTTAATTGAATGGTGATAATTTTCTAATAATACATTGACAATTTGTTAAACAAAAGATATGATTTGAAACAATCATTGTTATTAAAATTTTATAGCAACATTTCTTATCAAGAGAGGTGGAGGGACTGGCCCTTTGAAGCCTCGGCAACCGATGCGTTGAATCGTCAACTCATACTGTGCCAAATCCAGCAGGTGTATCCTGAAAGATAAGAAGATTGGCGCTGTTCTCACAAACCTTTCTTCTTATGCTTAAAGAAGAAAGGTTTTTTTGTGTTGATTCTAGAAGAGAGGAGCATACTTTAAGTTCATACGGTTTTAAATCCGGGTAAACAACTTGTATTACATTGAATTAACGATGCGAGGTGGATTGTATTGCAGTTACAGGTTATGAATAGTCCTTTTGATCAAGAACAAATCGAACTTTTAAATCGTCTATTACCGACGTTAAATGAAACGCAGAAAATTTGGCTAAGTGGATATCTTGCTGTTCCGGGAGTGGCAGAAACAGCGGCAACAACTGAAGCTCCCTCAGTGGAAAAGGCGTTCTTAGAAAATGAACCACAAACCCGTGAAATAACGATTCTCTATGGCTCCCATACGGGGAATTGTCAGTCGCTGGCCGAATCTTTTTTCGAGCGGTTGGAAAGTGAAAAGTTTCAGGTGACGCTTTCATCACTTGATGATTTTAAACCAAAGTCGCTCAAGAAAGTAGAAGACCTTTTGTTGATTACAAGTACGCATGGAGATGGTGATCCTCCTGATAATGCTCTTAGCTTTTATGACTTTATCCAAAGTAAGCGAGCTCCAGAACTAGGGGAGCTTAGATTTTCTGTCCTTTCACTTGGAGATAGTTCGTATGAATTCTTCTGTCAAACAGGGAAAGATTTTGACAGACGTTTGGAAGAATTAGGTGGGGCTCGACTCTATCCTCGTGCTGATTGTGACCTTGATTTTGAAGAGCCGGCGGAAGAATGGTTTGAAGGCGTAATGGGGGTATTGAACAAAGCTCAGACAACGACGGGTGAAGCGTCCCCTTCTCAAGAAGCCAATACGAAAACGAGTCAAACCTATTCCAGAACCAATCCGTTTAAAGCAGAGATCTTAGAGAATATTAATTTGAACGGTCGGGGATCGAATAAAGAAACGCGTCATCTTGAGCTTGATCTTGAAGGATCGAATCTTGTATACGAACCAGGCGACAGTCTAGGGATTTATCCTGAAAATGATACCGCGCTTGTGCTTGAACTGATGGAAGAAATGCATTGGGACCGAGACAGCCAGGTGATTGTAAACAAGCAGGGAGACGTACAGTCTCTGCAGGAAGCTTTGACGAAAACATATGAGATTACAAGTCTAACAAAACCATTACTTAAGAAGATTGCGGAGCTTACGGAAAGCGCAGAGCTACTTCGTATGGTGAATGCCGAGGGAGAAGAGCTTAAGACCTATATTTACGGAAGAGATCTCATTGATCTTGTGAAAGACTACGGGCCGTGGGAAATTGCTGCAGAGGAATTTGTGAAGGTGCTTCGTAAAATACCCGTTCGTCTTTACTCCATTGCAAGCAGTCCGAAAGCAAGTGAAGACGAGGTTCATCTTACCATTGGGGCGCTGCGCTATGACGCACATGGTCGAGCGCGTACGGGAGTTTGTTCCGGACAGTGCGCTGAGCGCTCACAGCCAGGGGATCAACTTCCGGTCTTCGTTCAGCGGAACGAGAACTTTAGACTGCCACACAACCCTGATACACCTATCATCATGATCGGAGCAGGTACAGGGGTAGCGCCTTATCGTGCTTTTTTACAAGAACGAGAAGAAATTGGTGCAAGCGGTGAGACGTGGTTGTTCTTTGGTGAACAACACTTTGTCTCCGATTTTCTATACCAGGTCGAATGGCAAAAGTGGTTAAAAGATGGTGTGCTGACGCGCATGGATGTCGCTTTTTCACGCGATACGGAGGAGAAAGTGTATGTTCAGCACCGCATGCGTGAGCGAAGTGAAGAACTATACGAATGGCTCCAAAAGGGAGCACACGTTTACGTATGTGGCGATGAGAAGTATATGGCAAAAGATGTTCATATCGCCCTCGTCAATATTCTGGAGGAGCAGGGCGGCTTGAGTGAGTCGGAAGCGGAAGCCTATTTATCGGATCTACGTAACGCGAAACGTTATCAGCGTGATGTGTACTAAGCGTGATGGAAGGAGTTTGACATGAATAACAAGACGGTAACGCAAGATGGAAAACCGAGTGAAATGGAGAAAATTAAAGACGAAAGCCACTATTTACGTGGTTCTCTTGTCGAAAGCTTTGCCGATCCAATAACCGCATCAATTCCGGATGCAGATACGAAGCTGTTAAAGTTTCACGGAAGCTATATGCAGGACGATCGCGATATCCGCCAGGAGCGGAAGCAACAGAAGCTTGAACCAGCTTATCAGTTCATGGTTCGCGTTAGGTTGCCTGGTGGCGTTGCGACGCCAGAACAGTGGTTAGTGATGGATGATCTAGCGAACCAATATGGAAACGGTACGTTAAAGCTTACGACCCGCCAAACATTTCAAATGCATGGCATTTTAAAGTGGAATATGAAAAAAAGCATTCAGGCAATGGACTCTGTGCTGATGGATTCTCTTGCCGCTTGTGGTGACGTGAATCGTAACGTCATGTGTAACGCTAATCCGTACCAATCTGATATCCACGCTGAAGTGCACAAGTGGGCACGAAAACTAAGCGATGATCTGTTACCGAGAACAAGAGCGTATCATGAAATTTGGTTAGATGAAGAAAAGGTGCTCGATCGAAAAGAAGAAGAGATTGAGCCGATGTATGGTCCTCATTACTTACCGAGAAAATTTAAGATTGGCGTTGCGGTTCCGCCGTCTAACGACGTGGACATTTTCTCCCAGGATCTTGGCTTTATCGCGATCCTTGAAGATGGCAAGCTTCAAGGGTTTAATGTTGCGGTAGGTGGAGGAATGGGTATGACGCATGGCGATACAAGTACGTATCCGCAGCTGTCACGAATCATTGGTTTCTGTTCTCCTGAACAGGTTGTAGACGTTGCAGAAAAAATTATTACCATTCAGCGAGACTATGGCAATCGATCAGAACGAAAAAATGCGCGTTTTAAATATACCATTGATCGAAGAGGACTTGATTGGGTTCGGAACGAATTGCATAGTAGACTCGGGTATGAACTAGAAGAAGCTCGTTCTTACCATTTCGATCATAATGGCGATCGCTATGGCTGGGTCAAAGGGGATGGCAAATGGCACTTAACGCTCTTTATCCAAAATGGCCGTATTGTTGATCTAGAAGATTACCAGATTATGACGGGACTGCGTGAAATTGCAAAAGTCCATGAAGGTGATTTCAGATTAACACCGAATCAAAATCTCATCATTGCGAACGTACCAGAAGATAAGAAAGCGGAGATTGATAAGCTTGTCGCCACATACGGTTTGACAGACGGCAAACAAAATTCCGCACTTCGTCGAAATTCAATGGCCTGCGTGGCATTCCCAACGTGCGGTTTAGCGATGGCTGAAGCTGAACGGTATTTGCCTTCTCTTATTGATAAAATCGAGGAGATTGTGGATGCAGCGGGTCTAAGAGAAGAAGAAATTGTGATTCGTATGTCAGGCTGTCCGAATAGCTGTTCACGTCCGACGTTAGGCGAGATTGCCTTTATTGGTAAGGCGCCTGGTAAGTACAACATGTATATGGGAGCCGGATTTGTTGGCGATCGATTAAGCAAGCTTTATAAAGAAAACATTGGTGAGGAAGAAATCCTTGCCTCGCTAAAACCGATTCTCTTTAACTATGCAAAAGAAAAAGAGGAAAATGAGCATTTCGGTGATTATGTGATCCGAGCGGGGTATGTTGAAGAAGTGCGATCTGGCCTCGATTTTCATAGTTAAGCCATTTACAAAAAAGAACCCAAAGATCACGCGTGTGAACTTTGGGTTTCACTTTTTTTATAAAAAAACGGAGGTGCGAGTATGACTTATAGCTTGGTATCCCATTTAACTTGTCCAAAGTGTAGTGAAACATATGATGTCGATACGATCCAACAACTCTGTGTTTGTGGATCGCCACTTCTCGTTGAGTATAAGCTTGATGAAGTGAAGAAGCACGTTACAAAGGAAATGATCGCAGGACGAGAGCAGTCACTGTGGCGCTATCATGAATTGCTTCCTGTGAAAAATGAAGAAAATAAAGTGAGTTTCGAAGAAGGGATGACGCCAATCCTGTCACTTCCTGATCTTGGTAAAGAAATGGGAATTTCGAATTTGTACATAAAAGATGAAGGCATGGTGCCAACTGGTTCGTTTAAAGCAAGAGGAGCGGCAGTTGGGATTTCAAAGGCAAAAGAGCTTGGTGTTCAAAACTTAGCGATGCCCACAAATGGTAATGCCGGTGCCGCCTGGTCACTTTACGCCGCAAGGGCAGGATTAGAAGCTCATATTGTGATGCCAGTTGACGCTCCTGAAATTACGAGAAAAGAAGTGAGTATTTCAGGTGCTCATCTTTATCTTGTGAACGGTTTGATTAGTGACGCAGGCAAAATCGTAGGTGATCTTGTGAAAGAGAAGGGATTCTATGATGCGTCTACGCTAAAAGAGCCCTATCGTATTGAAGGTAAAAAGACGATGGGGTATGAAATAGCGGAACAGCTGAATTGGGAACTTCCTGATGTGATTCTATATCCGACAGGGGGAGGCGTAGGCCTAATCGGTATTTTTAAAGCGCTTCTTGAGCTTCAGAAGCTTGGTTGGATACAAAAAGAGAAACTTCCGAGATTAGTTGCTGTTCAATCCGTTGGGTGTGCTCCGATTGTGAAAGCATTTGAGGAAGGGAAAATGGAATCGGAGTTCTGGGAGAATTCAACGACACATGCATTTGGCATTAATGTGCCAAAAGCCATTGGTGATTTTCTTGTTCTAGACGCAATCTATCAAACGAATGGTTGTGCGCTAGCCGTTTCAGAAGAAGAGATCCGTGCATCGCAAAGGGAAGTTGCTAGTCTAGAAGGGCAATTTGTTTGTCCGGAAGGAGCCGCTACGTTTGCAGCAGCCAAAACACTCAAAGAACGCGGTTGGATCAAAGAAGAGGAACAGGTCGTTTGTTTGAATACGGGACTCGGGATAAAATATCCAGATGCATTTGAAGTGGATGTGAAAACAATGGAGCCTTTTGAACGTATTAAATCGTAACGAAATAACCCCCGTCCTTAGGTAATAAGGGCGGGGGTTATTTTAGCCAAGGTATTGCTTGGACGAAGTGAATTCATCGTTCATTAAAACATAAGGATGTGTTTCCATTAAGATGGTGACGAGGTCCTCAGGCATTCTTTCGCTGTCATAGGCGCAAATAAGTGGAAATGAGAGGTCGTTCACAGCCTCATCCACAATTTTCTCGAAATCTTCTATAAGAAAAAGAGGCTCTTCCATTGAAGCCCATTCGACATGCGCCCAGGAACGAAAGGAAAAGTTTTTTTCTATATACGGTGCCACGGTCTTTTTAAAATACTCGTGAATGGCAGGAGGGTGGTAACTTCCACTTGAAAAGTAAAAATCAAAGCTATTGACACGGTGAAGGTAGTTTAATTGATCCTCAGTAAGATTTTCTTGTAATTCCTTTAAAATCATCGGATAAAGGCGATCATTTTCAATGAGAATCGTGTATTCTCCGTGCAATACTCCCTTTTCAATGAAATCGCAAACTTGTTCAATATAGCTCTTAACCTCTTGGTACGCATAAAGCACATGAACACATTTTTTCTCTATGAACAGCTGGTTCATTTCACTTTTCAATTAATCACTCCCTAAGATCGATTTTACATCTATTTTACTACAGTTTGGCTAAATGAAAAACCCGCTTCTGTGAGCGGGTTATCTATTTAATCGATAGGGTCAACGGATTTGCCATAGCGGAGTACGTCAAAGACAGCCATCCCATCACTAGGTCTGCCCTCATCATTGCGAAATGGCATAAGCGAAAAGAAAATAAAGTAGATGGAAAAGTACGTGAATTGGTAGAAAAAGAGCGTAACAGGGATCGTATTTGACGTAATCAAATAGTTTATGAGTAAAATAACGATTAAGTTAAACAAGCTCCCGCTTAAATAAATGGCGATGTGTGCCCATGTTTTATTGTATTTCAGCTCTTCGTACTGACACCATCCCTCCATAAAGTACTTTCTTTTCACTTCTAATGGCCCTATATGAAAAAGCGTTCGTCCTGTACCGATACAGAACTTCACTTTACCTCCAAAAAGCCTCGCAACAAGCACATGACCAGCTTCATGCACGAGTGTCACAATTGGCAGAATCACAAAGAAATTGACTAGAAACATTGGAATATCATGTAACGTAAACATGTCTTACCTCCATAGGATGTTGGATATTCTATAAAGTAGGACGTTCCCGAATGAATGTATTCCTAACGTGTTTTCAGTAAGTAACATGAAACGGTAATAAACGAAATCATTACGATACAATTATGGATGATTGTGGTGAATTTTACAGAATAAAAAGGACATTTGGACAACAAAGCGTAAATGTTTTAGAAGAGATCAAAAAAGGAGGCGGCTCATGTACGAGTTAAAAACGAAAGAAACAGACAATAGCGTGATTGATTTTATTGAAAGTGTCGATCACCCGAAGAAAAAGGAAGATGCGTATCGCTTGTTAGACCTCTTTGTAGAAACAACAGGGTATGAAGCGAAAATGTGGGGACCAAGCATTATTGGATTTGGCTCGTATCATTATAAATACGCGACTGGACATGAAGGAGATGCTCCGCTCGTTGGATTTTCTCCACGAAAAGCGAAGATTAGTTTGTATCTTGCGCAAGGGGAACCAGAACGAGAAAAAGCGCTTGAACGATTGGGTAAGCATAAGACGGGCAAGGCATGCGTTTACGTGAACAAGTTAGACGATATTGATCTTGATGTTTTGAAAGAGATGATTCGACAGTCAGTTGATTACTTGAAAGAGTTATATCCTGAGCATTCTTAAAGAACATTGAAGTAAATTATCATAACGAAATAAAAAGCGGACAGGCATCAACAGCCTGTCCGCTTTAAATGGGTTGAGAATCATTGAACGGTCATCGTTTGAAGTGAAACCGCTTTAATCGCGCCTTCTTTCGAATCAGATACAAATGAAAGTTTATTCTCACCAGCATAATATACATGAAGGTATTCCGAATCCAATTCGTTAAACACCACTTCGTCAGGCTCTCCAAATTGACAAACCACTTCAGCATAAGGAACAGCTGGGCCCTCTGATAGCGCATTGTACCTTAAGTTACTTACCTTCTCATCGGCTGTTAAGTAAGAGTAGCTGTCATCATAAAAACCTGGTGTCCCTTCATAAAGTGCTTCATCATACGTCATGGATGGCTTCAGTTTTTTTAAGGCTTCTTCTGACATGCCAATAAAAATGGACGTATCCTTTAAGTGTCCCTGTTCGGCAAACTGCAGAAGGTCAGAATGAAAAGGTGCCTTGTCACAAGAAGCGGTTTCATTTGTGGCTGTAGGCTTTTCGTCTGAAAGGGCATATTCCCCGTTAAAACCAACTGCTGCATCATGGTAGTTTAAGCAGGAGTCCTCAATAAATGAAATCACATCATCTGATAGCACAAACGTTCCTGAACAGGCGGGATCTTCTTGGTCTTTAAAGGTTGCCTCATTTCCATTTATGGTTGCAGTCCCCGTCATTTTCCCAACCTGATCATCGCTACTAATATGAAAGGTGAATTCAAAGGATTCATTCGTTACGTTTGATAAGGTAAGCTCGCCCTGGTCAAAAGTAGGGTTAATATAAAGGGCTTCCTGCCAGGCGGCTTCTTCTGCTGTCGCACTTTCTTCTGTTGAAGAAGAGGAGTTCCCCACTTCAATCTTTGTATAAACGCCTGTGAATGAAATAGGGTTTTCGTTTAAACTTTCACAGGCTTCGCTCGTATCGATCGTTAATCGATCTTCTTTCCATCCAAAAGAAACTTTGCATTCTGCGTTTTCAGCGTGCGTAAACGATGCGATTTCTCCGTTAACCTGAGCGGTCCCTGACAATTCACCCACGTTTTGACCATCGTAGGCTTGGAGCATAAACGTGAAGGAATCAGCTTTTGGATCCGTAATATCAAGACCACCAAGAATTTCACCATCTTTTTCCCATTTGTAGGTGCCTTCTTGGAAGAGAACTTCTTTCGTAGTCTCCTCTGAGGACTTGTCCACCGTTTCTTTTTCAGCTTCTACTTTGTCTGAGGAGTCTGAGGTTGTGAGGAAATTACAAGCCGACACAGTTAGTAGCAAGATCAATAAAAACACCATACGGAGCGTTTTCATACGATTCCTCCCTATTGAAGTAAGTTGATGTCATTATTATACATAAGGTTCTGTGAAAGAAAGGCATATTGATGTCGAGGGTGAAAAAAATCTCTTGTCTAGTTTAAGCGAATCATCCTGTAAACTAGTTGCCCATTTCCGGGGAAATGAGTGGAAGAAGTCGAACGGATTTTTGAAAGGGGTTGAGGGAGGAAGATTGTGTTGAAAACCGGCTGTATCATATTAGAAGAGAATCTGTTATTAATACAAAACGGGGATATAGTGAAGAGTTAAAGACAAACGGAGTTCAAAATCTAGTGATCAGGATGAAATATGATAAGCTAGTATAACAACGGTGGAAAAGGAGTTGAATAACTCTGGATTTTATTTCAAATAATGTCATATGGCTAGGCATTGGATGTATTGTCATAGCTTTGCTACTTGCGAAGTTCACAAAAAAGAAGTGAGATCATGAGGAGTCATAGAAAAAAGAGACAGATAATCATCTGTCCCTAATATTCCAGTAGTAACCCTGAATAAAGAAAGGAGTGAACACAACATGGGGAAATGTACAATCGATCACTCATACGGAGATGTCGTGACAAAGCTCGAAAACCAATCTTCTTATATGCCAGAAAATGTTGTGCAAGAAACGTATCGGTTCTTACAACAAACGGTTAGTCAGGAAACGTTAAATGAACTTTTTCATCTTTTGAAAAAGTATGACCTGGCTTCAGAGGAAGAACGGGAAAAGCGAAATAATGAACTTCAAAAGATCGTGTTTTCATAACTAGTTGGAATAAGAACAAGGGCAAGTTCTTTAGTTCATCTCATTTATAAAAGAGGTCGTCTCATGATCATAGACGATTTTTCCACCATAATGCCCAGTTAACGTCAGTGTGATTATGCCGCTTAAACAAAGAATTAGAACGATTGGCTTGATCAATTTAAAAGGCATGATGAGGTTAAGTAGTTTTAGTGCGGTAATGGTACCAAAAAGAAATAACGTGATAAGGGCGTACGTTTCATGGGTGTGAATAATGGATTCAACTTGCCTGCCCCAATGATCAAAGGCATACCCTTCTGCAGAATCACCCGTTACGTATGAGATAACGGCAAAGACAAATCCTGTCGGGAGAAGAAATAAGGCGATTTTTTCAAAGTAGTCCTTTTTCCAAAATGTTAAATATTGTGCAACCACTCCAATGAACAATAGTGCAATCGGGAAATGCACTAGTATGGGGTGCAAAGGCGATGATAACATGGCTTGAGCTCCTTTCCATCTCTTGTATCACTAGTGAGTATAGATCAGCAATCTGAAATTAGGCTGAAAAACGCAGGGAAATTTATAAAGAAAGAAGTTTTTTTGATGACTACTAAATTATTTTATGAAGATCCATACATAACGAACTTTACTGCTCATACTTGGGAACAATTTACGGATGAAGCAAACCGCCCCTACATTGTTCTCGATCAAACGGCTTTTTATCCAACTGGTGGAGGTCAGCCATTTGATACTGGCACACTTAATGGTGTACAAGTTTTAGAAGTGGAAGAAGTTGACGGCGAAATTTGTCACTACGTTGATGGACCACTTCCAAATCAAGCAGCTGTACAAGGTCAAATCAACTGGAAACGGCGTTTTGATCACATGCAGCAGCATGCAGGACAGCACATTCTTTCAGCCGCTTTTGACGATCAGCTTGGGTTTAGTACAGTAAGTTTTCATCTTGGTCAGGAAGTTTGTACAATTGATTTAGATGTTGCCCAATTAAGTCAGGAAGATAGTGAAGTAGCAGAAGCGTTTGCGAATGATGTCATCCTACAAAACCTTCCGATTGAAACGAAGTGGGTAAACGAAGAAGAACTAGCGCAATATTCGCTTCGCAAGCAGCTCGCTGTCTCGGAAGATATTCGTCTTGTGATGATTCCGAATGTTGACTATAGCGGTTGCGGTGGGACGCATCCTTCTTCGACTGGCGAGGTACGTGCCATTTCAGTATTGAAAATCGAAAAACAGAAAAAACAAACCCGCGTTTATTTTGTTTGTGGTGAGCGTGTCATAAATGAACTTCGAACAAAACAAGCGGTTGTACAAGGGCTTACGAACGTATTGAGCGTTCCAGAAGCCAAGCTCGTTACTGCAGCAGAACGTGTTCTTCTTCAATCAAAGGAATATGAAAAAACGATTGATGCCTTAAATGATAAGCTTCTTTCATATGAGGCGAAAGAATTAGTACAATCAGCTGAAATGATTCATGATCAAAAAGTCGTGCAAATGATTTCATCTCACTATGGAATGAAAGAGCTACAAAAGCTGGCGAAAATGATTTTGAAGGAAGAGCCAGAGGTTGTTGTCTTTTTCGTCGGTGAAAGCGATCAGAAACTTAAGATTGTGTGTGGTAGAGGTGAAGAGATAGATCAAGATATGAACCTTGCTTTAAAAAAAGTACTCCCTTTCATTAATGGGAAAGGCGGAGGAAAGAAAGACTTTGCCCAGGGTGGAGGAGAGCCTATTCGCTCGGCAGAAGACGTGTTAATTGAACTTGTAAAAGCCACTTTTCAATAGTGAATGAGCGCACTGAAAACTTTAGTGCGCTTTTTTATTTTGGTAAAAAAATGAAAATAACTCTTGCGATACAAGGTAGTGATGTTTATACTGTAAGTATACCTTGTTTTACAAGATAGCTTAAGCAACCTCATAACTCTTGTATAACAAGTGTTATGAGGTAAAGGAAAAGGTGAAGGACATGCAAACAACACAAATGTTAAAAGGAATTATTGATGGGTGCATTTTATCGATTATTCAAGAAGGAGAGGTCTATGGATATGAGCTTGCTTCAAAACTAGACACTTATGGTTTTGAGTCGTTTAGTGAAGGTACCATATATCCTATTCTCATTCGCCTGCAGAAAGATAAGTTAATCCAATCCACGTTAAAAAAATCAACCGCAGGTCCAAAAAGAAAGTATTATTCTTTAACAGAAAAAGGAGAGGAAGAGTTAGCGGGTTTTCAAAGACGATGGGAGCACTTAAGTGCAACAGTGAATCAAATTTTAAACAAGGGGGAGTAAGGTGATGATGAAAGAAAATGAGAAATTCATTCAAGAGATGCGCGTCTATCTTATGGCAAAAGGCGTGGATGAAAGAGACATGGATAGCTTTCTTATGGAAGCGGAAGATCATTTAATGGAAGGGGAAAAAGAAGGGAAAACGGCAGCTGATATTTTTGGTCAATCACCAAAAGCCTATGCGAAAGAGCTTGTTCGTTCGATGGATCAATCCCCACAGGAAAATCGAAATTTTATTGCGCGCATTATTGCTGGCGTGTTTGGAATCTTTTTAGTTTCTCAGTTTATAGATGGGAATACCGCTTTCTCACTCATCGAAATGATTGGTTATCCGGTCTCATCGGTGATCTGGTTGATCGCACTCATTGGTGCGCTCCGTCTCAGTTCATTTCACAATGGAGTAAAAAGTTTTCTTATTGTTTATGCGATCACGATGATTCCCATGCTTTTTACAGTAGGTGTAACGCTTCTTCATATGAAGTACGGCACAGACATTTTATTTCTAAGTCAACCCGTTGTGTTCATTGTCGGTGGTGTCATCATACTAGGCTTGATTGCTGCCTTTACTTCTTTAATTGGAATACTAACAAGCCTAGTTTTGATGGTAATTCTTTTTGGTAGTCAGCTGCTGATTCGTTTCCTTCAATTGGAAGGCTTCGGTTGGGAAATCGGTGCTTATGCTGTTAGTGTCATGGGGCTTCTTATGATGATGAGTTTTCAAAAAGAAGGAACGAAACCGTTTATGAAAGGGTAGCTCAACTTCCTCCTATGTTATAGCGGCTTTGTTATTTCTCTTGGTAACCGGTTCATCATCTTTACTCGATAGCTGTGCAGAATTATGCCGAAGATAATAAGGAGTATTCCGGTCCACGCAATGGTGTTCGGAAGCGGACTGGAAAGAAGCCATGCTTCGCCAGCGATCACGAACAACACTTGTGTGGACTGAGTCGCTTCAACAGAAGCCAGTTTTGCCTGGTTTAATCTGACGCGATCGGTCGCGATAAAAAATAACGTTGTAGCGATAACTCCTGAACTGATGGCTACGATAAAAGTCTGAAGCAGTTGGCCTGATGAAGGAAAGCCAACGGTTGGAATCGCAAAAAGACTTAAGAGTATCCAAAACGGTAGACTTGAAAGTGTCATGCCAAATACTCGTTGAAACGTATCAAGGTTTTCTCCACAGAGCTCCATCATTTTGCGATTCCCTAGAGGGTAAGCAAATGATGCAATAAGGACAGGAAGAATCCCAATTAAAATCTCATCGGGTGACAGTTCGCTTGCTTTTTGCCATTGAATCAGTACGACACCGGCAAGGATTATGGTTGAGATCAAGAGCGCTCTCGTTTGAATACGATGGCGTTTTTTAATAGGACCGTTTTGAGAAGGAATAGTCGTATAAAAAAGTGGCGCAACTAAGATGCCACCAACGATTGTCATCTGCCACGTACCGGCAACGAGCCAGCCTGCACCATAAGATGCCGCGTATGTTAATGGAGCATAGAACAGAACGAAGCCAACAAAACTCCAGGTGACCCATTGGAGAGGATGTTTCTTGATTTCTTGAAGAACTTGTTTTAAATTACGTCTAACAAGTACAATGATAAGAAGAAAAGGAATCATAAATAGAAAACGAAGGGAAGCACTCCACATCCAGCTGCCGCCGGCAAGCTCCATTGATCGATTTAAAATGAATGTCACGGCAAAAAATACGGAGGCAAGTATTCCGATCCCAATTTCCTTCATAGTTAACACTCCTTTCGATATATTATAATTTATCATATGTATATTATAATATACTAAAGTAAGTAAAGAGCAAGTACAAGAGAAATGAATTGGAGAGATTTAGTTGTGACCGGTGAAAAAAGAAATGAGGCAGAAAAACTTGCTCAGCAGGTAGGGGCAACGTTAAGAAGTATTCGAAAAGAGCGAGAGATGAGTTTGCAGGATCTTGCTGAGAAAACAGACGTTAGTAAACTCACACTAGGTAAAATTGAGAGAGGAGAAGCAAACCCTTCATTAACAGTCATTTGGAAAATTGCAAATGGCCTTTCCATTCCAATCTCCAGTTTACTAGTTGAAAAAGAAGAAGTGGTTATTTCGAGAAGGAACGAAGGAAATAAAGTGTTGAGCTCCAATGAAGAGTTAACTCTTGAGCCGATGTTTACGAACAGCGGCTATGGTTCTCTTGAAACACATCGTGCTTTTCTGAAACCAGGTGGTACGTATTATACGGAGGCACACCAGGATGACGTGATTGAATATGTAACCGTGATGGAAGGGAAGGCGGTCGTTCAAGTTCAGGAACAAAGGTACGAATTAAACACGTATGATTCCATTAAGTTTAAAGCAGATCAGCGACATGGTTATTTAAATCCACATCAGGAGCCGGCCGTGCTTCATTTCGTCATGATTTATCCGAATGCGAAACAACGACCATAGAAAAAAGCCACAGAAGTGGCTTTTTTTCATGTCATTATTTATTATAGACAGCTAAACGATCAATGAGCTGTGAACTTTCCTGGTTGACACCAGTTACTTTCACATCGATTTCGTTTTGCCTGAATTTCATAATCACTTTATCAACGGCGCCAACACCTGAGTCATCCCAGACATGAGCATCTGATAAGTCGATTTCAACGGTTTTAATGCCTTCTTCTTTGTAATCAAAGCTATTTACAAAGTCAGTAACTGATGCAAAGAAAAGTTGGCCATGAATATGATAGATCTTTTTCTCAGTGATTTTGTCGATTTTTTCTTCCACGCGTACTTTAGAGATCTTAGCAGCGAAGAAGAGGGCGCTTAGAATAACACCAGCTAGAACACCTTTTGATAAATCATGGGTGGTCACGACGGTAATAACCGTTACAATCATGACAGCTGCGTCAGATCGCGGCATTTTATGAAGGTTTTTAATCGATGCCCAATCAAATGTTCCGATCGATACCATAATCATAACGCCAACGAGGGCTGCCATTGGTATTTTGGCTAGCAAGTCATTTAACAAAAGAATAAGAATCATTAAGAAAACACCAGCGACGAATGTTGATAATCGTCCGCGTCCGCCTGATTTTACGTTAATAACCGATTGTCCAATCATCGCACAACCAGCCATTCCTCCGAAAAATCCAGCGACAACGTTTGCCATACCCTGCCCTTTTGCTTCTTTGTTCTTATTGCTATCTGTGTCCGTTAAATCATCTACGATTTGAGCGGTTAAGAATGTTTCAAGTAACCCTACAACGGCAAGGGCCATCGAGTAAGGAAAGATGATGGCGAGCGTTTCAAAGTTCAATGGAATGCTTGGTAGTAAAAACATCGGTAGTGCCTGGGTTAATTCTCCCATATCCCCTACAGTTCGGACGCCACTTCCTGTCGTTACTGCAATAATCGTAATCACAACAATGGCGATTAGTGGTGACGGAATCGCTTTGGTAAAACGAGGGACAATATAAATAATGGCAAGTGCACCGGCTACCATGGTATACATTGGCCATGACTCTCCAGAAAAGTGTGGCAGTTGCGCCGTGAAGATAAGAATAGCGAGTGAATTTACAAAACCAATCATCACAGAACGTGGAACAAATTTCATAAAGCGAGCTAACTTAAATACACCTAAGAAAAATTGAATCACACCTGTTAGGATTGTAGCCGCTAGTAAGTATTGTAATCCGTGATCTGCGACAAGCGTCACCATAAGTAACGCCATCGCTCCTGTTGCAGCAGAAATCATACCTGGTCTACCACCTAGAAAAGAAATCACGACGGCAATACAAAAGCTTGCATAAAGTCCCACCATTGGATCAACGCCCGCAATAATGGAAAATGCAATCGCTTCTGGTATTAAGGCAAGTCCAACTACGATGCCGGCTAGGGAATCGTTTTTCACATTGCCAAACCATTCTTGTTTAATAGAAGATAAGTTCAATGTTGCACCTCTTTCTAAGTCTAGTATTGTGATGACTCCTAACTCTCATAGAAGTCGGGTCCGTTTACAACATGATGAAGTTTAGCACAGAATCTATGAAAATGGAAATGGTTATGTAAGCGAAAGTCATCGGTTACTTACTTTGAAATACTCCTATATACACTGTTTTACGGAAAGAATTGATTTTGATAATTTACTAGTAGTTCTATAAAAACAAGTGATTGCATCAATTTTTAATCTAAATTAACCACATTTGATATAACCTGTTATAATGGGTTATCGTATTACTAGAGTTTTGGTCCATTGTCGGAAGAACTTTGTTAGAATAGGGTGATAGATTGATAAGGAGCGATAACATGAGTCAGGATAATGAGCACCATGATATTATGACGATCTCTCAAGTGGCGAAGTATTTTCAAATTAGTGAGATGACCACATATAAATTGGTTCAGGACGGCAAAATCCCGGCTTTTAAAATTGGCAGTCATTGGCGTATCCAAAAGTCGGATCTAACTGAATTAATTAAGAAACTTAAAAATGGAGAGCGTATTTAACGGAGACGGCAAACATAAAGAAAGCCCGATGATTTTGAGATCATCGGGCTTTCTTTTTTTATTAAGCAGAGGCTTCCCCTCTAAGCTCATTTTCGATGTCTTCTAGACTTTTTCCTTTTGTCTCTGGGACGAATTTCATAACAAATAAGAAAGCAAATACGCCGATCACAGCAAAGATAACAAATACCCAGGCTGTTCCAAGAGCGCCCAGTAAAACAGGGAAGAATAATGAAACGACTAGGTTGGAAGCTGAGAGCAGGAGCGTCGTAAATCCTGTTGCGGCACCACGGGCTTTATTTGGGAAAAGCTCTGGTAGCATGACCCATACAACAGGTCCCCATGTGGCGGAGAAAAAGATAATAAAAAGGCCAAGAAAGACAACGGTTAACCAGGCAACGGTCGTTGTGAGCTCAGCTGTAAAGAGAATGGTTGCAAGAACGGCTAAGCTTAATGACATTCCGATATTACCAAGTAAGAGTAATTTTTTTCGACCTAGCTTATCGATTGTCGCGATGGCAACGAGCGTCATCAATACATTGACAATCCCGATTCCAAGTGTTCCGAGAATGGAAGCTGAGTCGCCAAGTCCAGCTTTCGTAAAAATGGTCGGTGCATAATAGATGACCGCATTAATACCGATGAGCTGTTGAAAAATCGCGATTCCACTCCCCACGAGAAGCATGGGACGAATCCATTTCGATTTCAGCACGTCCCAAGTACTTTCTTCCACTTCTTCAATCTTTTTCATTTGCTTCATTTCTTCATCAATTTCATCATCTTTACGCGTTAAAGCCATCACTTTACGGGCTTCCTCTTCACGGTTCCGTTTAATGAGCCAACGAGGACTTTCTGGCATAAAGAGAACGCCAATCATTAAGACGATGGCCGGTACTGAGGCAAGTCCAAGCATCCAGCGCCATCCCTCAATAGGGGTGAAGGCGTAGTTAATAAGGTAAGCGAGGACAATTCCGATCGTTATCATTAATTGATTGAGAGAAGCAAGAGCGCCCCTTGATCTCGTAGGGGCCATTTCTGATAAGTAAACTGGCACAATGGCAGTTGATCCTCCTACAGCAAGACCAAGAATAATTCGACCAATGATTAAAATCACAGCATTTGGTGAAAAAGCTAAGACAAGTGAACCGATTAAGTAGATGAGGGCAATACTAAAGACAACTCGCCTTCGACCGAACCGGTCTGAGACATACCCACTCATGCCTGCACCTACAATTGCCCCGCCTAGTAATGAACTTACAACGACTCCTTGGAGGAAATCAGACAAGGGGATATCTTGTTTAATAAATAGGAGTGCTCCAGAAATGACACCGGTATCATAACCGTACAATAATCCCCCGAGCGCCCCGAAGAAAAAAATCCAACCTTTGCTTATATTTCTTTTCATAAAAGAACCCACCTTTTTTATTTCACTCTTCCGAACATTTTCCACTTTTTTGTCAAACGCAAACCTAAGAACAAGCAATTGTAGAAGAGAAGCTATTTTCTTGACTTGTGACACGGTGTCACATTATAGTAAGTAAGGTGATGTGACACGATGTCATAATTTTTGTGGTAGGTGAGTAATGGTGCCAAAAGCAACATTTTTTAATTTAAATGAAGAAAAGAAACAAATATTAATTGATGCAGCGAAGCAGGAGTTCTCTCGCAATTCTCTCTATGATGCATCGATTTCAAATATCCTCAAAACAGCTGGTATTCCAAGAGGCAGTTTTTATCAATATTTCGATGATAAAGAGGATGCGTTCTTTTATTTATTAAATGAACATGCGAAAGAGCGTCATGAGTATTTAATTTCAAATCTGAAAAAATATGATGGAGATTTGTTTAAAGCAATTGGTGAGATTTTCAAATCCACTTTGGAGCATTCAGAGGATACAGGTCAAAGAGATTTTATTCGGAATGTCTTGCTTAACATGAACTACAAAATCGAAAATACGTTTTCTCAGTATTTATCAGAAGATGTTACGAATGAGCGCTACGATGACATTTATGACCTCGTTAACGCTGAGCAACTAAATGTGTCGAGCAGAAAAGAGATGTTTCATGTGATGCAAATTATCTCAGCGGTCACGTTTCATAATTTGATTCACAGCGTGTCAAACAACTTATCGATTTCAGATGCCATGAAGAAATATGAGACGGAACTTGAACTGCTTAAATCGGGTCTTCTGCGAACGTCTTCTTAATGAACATCGGCAGAACAAACAAACAGGAAGAAAGAAGGGAGAACATGAACGACAAACAATCAACAGAAGAAACTGCTTCCTTTAACAAGGTGCCGCTTTTAATTGTGCTGTTATCAGGCGCTTTTGCAGCGATTTTAAATCAGACATTATTAGCCACGGCTTTGCCTCATATCATGGTTGATCTTGATCTGGAGGCGAGTACAGCTCAATGGTTAACATCGATCTTCATGCTAGTAAATGGTGTGATGATCCCGATTACAGCATTTCTAATCGGGAAATTTACAACGAGGACGCTCTTTTTGACAGCGATTGGGTTGTTTGCGGTTGGTACGGCCATTTGTGCGGTAGCACCGAACTTTGCGCTCCTTATGGTAGGGCGGATTATTCAAGCTTCAGGGGCAGGGATTATTATTCCACTCATGCAAACAATCCTTTTCTTAATCTTTCCGGTTGAAAAACGAGGAGCGGCAATGGGGATGTTCGGACTCGTCATTTCATTTGCCCCTGCCATTGGTCCAACGTTATCAGGTTGGTTAGTTGAACAATACCCGTGGAGAAGTTTGTTCTATGTCATTCTTCCGATTGTGATCATTGACTTTATTATTGCTTACTTCATTTTGAAGAATGTCACAGAACAAACGAATCCAAAGCTTGATCTGTTATCCATTTTGCTTTCTTCATTAGGGTTTGGCGGTTTATTGTACGGCTTTAGTAGTGCAGGTACAAATGGATGGGCAAGCGAACAAGTATTGATTTCTATGAGTATTGGGGCCGTGACGCTATGCTGGTTCATTTTACGACAGTTAAAATTGAAACAGCCTGTCCTTCAATTTAGAGTATTTCAATATAAGCTTTTCACCTTAACAACGGTATTAGGGATGGTCGTGTTTATTGCGATGATTGGCGCTGCAACGGTTCTGCCTCTTCTTATGCAAAACATGCTTGGGTTCACTGCGTTTGAATCCGGTCTCATGCTTTTGCCGGGGGCCCTTATTATGGGCTTTATGAACCCCATTACCGGGCGAATTTTCGATAAGTTCGGTGCAAAATGGCTGGCCATTATCGGACTAATCATTGTGACAGTCACAACCTTTATGTTTACGAATTTAACCCCCGAAACGACGTTCGCCTATCTTGCTATCGTGAATGCAGTAAGGATGCTTGGGGTAGCCATGGTGATGATGCCGGTGACAACGGCTGGTCTAAATCAGCTTCCGGCTCATCTTATTCCACATGGTACAGCGATGAACAATACGATGCGTCAGGTGTCCGGTGCAGTAGGCACCGCGCTTCTCGTAACTGTGATGTCACAGGCAGCACAGCCATCTCGTGGTGTAGAAGGTCTTGTCCACGGTGTAAATGTCTCCTTCATTGTGGCAGGTATTTCTGCCATTGTTGGACTCGTTATGGCCTTCTTTATCAGACAACCGAAAGCGGATCAAGAATCGACTAAGCAAACAAAAGTTGCGACTGATAATTAATGTTGCTGATCTCTATTCTAAAATAATATTAATAATGAAGTATTTGACTGAAACCTCTTCCTATCAAAAACAGGAAGAGGTTTTTTTCTGGTAATCGCTGAAACGTTCATCTCTTTCATTCGTATAGATAGATAATCATTAAAAAGGAGCGGTGTTATGAAAAAGTCAACGAATGAAAGTAAGATGGGAGTCGGGATAGGGCTTGGAATTGCGATCGGAGCAGGGGTAGGTGTTGCGCTAGGTAATATTGCCGTTGGGCTAGGTGTTGGCATTGCGCTAGGCGTCGCATATGGTTCGAGTAAAGTTCGAAAAAAGTAGCTCAACCTTAAGAATTGGTTGAGCTACCTTATTAATTGTTTTGATTGGCATATACGTCCATAGCGTCTCGCATGAAGAGCGCAAGACCTTCACCATATTGGTCAATATTTTTCGTGAATCGCTGATCCTCTACATACAGTTGGCCAAGATTTTGAAAGGCTTCAAGTGTGTAATGATAGCCAAAGTTGTGATTTAGAAATGCATACCATTCATGAATCGCTTTCTGTGCTTCCTTTGAAGCTGGGGAACCATGTCTCAATGCTGCAAGTTTTTCATAAATCCTACGAAATGACTGATGAAGCGCATCTTTTTCATTGTCGTTTAAGCTGTTTAACTTTTGAGTGGAGCGATTCAGGGCTTCTTCTCCATACTTTTCACGGGCTTCTTGTTCATATGGGTTTTGCGAAAAGTCTAATCCGTTAAATTTCTCTTTGTCTGTCATGATCCGTTCTCCTTTCATATGTTGAATGGTATGGTCGATCGTAGCAATAATCGTTTCTAGTCGCTTTTTCTTTTGGTGCAAGCTTTTTTTCTGAAAGTGCAGAGCTTCAAGGTGATCAAAGTCAGGGCTATCCATGATGTGTTTTATTTTCTTTAATGGAAATTCGAGAGCTCTAAAAAATAAAATTTGCTGGAGCTTTTCTAGATCCTTTTCTGTATATACGCGATAGCCGTTTTCTGTCGTTCCGGGAGACAATAGACCTATCTGATCATAGTAATGAAGGGTTCGAACACTTATGCCTGTTAGTGTAGCAACTTCTTTTACGTGCTTCACAATCGTTCCTCCTTTCCATTTCTACTTTAGAGGGTGACGTAACGTAAGAGTCAAGAGGGTTTTCTTATTTTCTTTAAAAGTTTATTGTTGTTATCCCCTTCCTCTAAAACTAAAATGTTATGATTTAGAGAAAAGGTGCTGTGTCCCATTAAAATTCCTTATTTCCTTTCGCAATATGACAATCATAAGGAGGAGCATATGCAGGAAAAAGCAATGGTTTTAAGTGATGGGAGAAAACTTGGCTATTGGGAGTACGGCGATCAGACAGGGATTCCGATTATGCTATTTCATGGAACTCCGGGGTCACGTATCTGGTTTTTAGAAGACGACGAACTTGCCAAAGCAAAGGGGATTCACATCATTTCGACAGATCGACCGGGATACGGCCTTTCAACTTTTCAAAAAAACAGAACGATCCTTGACTGGGCTGTTGATGTGGAGGAACTTGCAACGCATCTTGGTTTAACACATTTTTCAATACTGGGTGTATCAGGTGGAGGACCATTTGCAGCTGCGTGTGCTTATGCATTACCTGAACGTATTTATCGTACAGCGCTTGTTTCGACGGCTACACCTTTTTATAATGGAAAGGCGCCAAAAGAGATGGGGAAGGAAAATCGTGTTGCCTTCTTTCTAACAAAGTATTTTCCATGGGTGATGAAGAGAGCGAACCTTGCTCAAAAAAAATTGTTAGAGAGAAAACCTGAGAAATACATGGATTCCATGCGATCATCAACTCACCCCCATCTCTCAGAATGGGATCGCAAGTTGTTTAATACGGGAGTCCTCATTGAGACAAGTTATTATCATGCAAAAGAAGCCTATCGTCAAGGGGTAGAGGGAGTATTATATGAAACGCAGCTCTTAACGAAGGACTGGGGATTTGAGCTAGATAAAATTCGGACCCCACTCAAAATCTGGCATGGTGAAAAAGACACGCTATCACCGGTAAATGAAGTTCAGAAATTGGCCAATCATCTAACAGAAAGTGAAATCGTGGTTGTTTCGAAAGGCGGTCACTTTTTAACCGAAAACGAAGATCTTTGGGTAGAGATGTTAGGTTATCTTTCTGTAAAACAAGAAGTGTTTATGTAAAGGAGACTAGAAGATGAAAACAGAACGAGAAAAAATGATTAGCGGGGAGCTTTATCGACCTGATGACCGTGACCTAGTAAAGGATCGCCTTCATGCGCGTCAAATCACAAGGTTGTATAATCAAACAATTGAGACAGATTTGGAAGAAAGAACAAGGCTATTAAAAGAATTTTTTGGTTCCACAAAAGAGAACGTATACATAGAACCTACATTTAAATGTGACTATGGCTATAACATTCACGTAGGAGAGAACTTTTTCGCGAATTTTGACTGTGTGTTTCTCGATATTTGTGAGATTCGATTTGGAGACAATTGTATGTTAGCCCCAGGTGTTCATATATACGCTGCTACGCATCCTCTAGATCCAACCGAACGCAATTCTGGTCGAGAATATGGAAAACCTGTTTTAATTGGAGATAATGTATGGATTGGTGGAGGAGCAATCATTAATCCGGGTGTGACTATCGGAAACAATGCTGTGGTTGCTTCAGGAGCGGTTGTTGTTAAGGATGTGCCGGCTAATGTGGTGGTTGGAGGAAATCCAGCGAAGGTTATAAAGGTTATCGAAAAATAATTATTTGAAAATTCCTTTAGGTTATTGAAAGCGGTTTAAAGATGGTGTATAGTTTTGATTATCAAAGTTACCAAAACGTTTCGGAAATGGTGAGGATTGTGAGAGAAGCTAATGGCAACTATTAAAGATATTGCAAAAGCAGCAGGCGTTTCCGTCACTACAGTGTCCAGAGCATTAAATGGGTATTCTGATGTGAGTGAGCGTACGAGAAAGAAAATCAAGCAGATTGCAGATGACCTATCCTATAGTCCTAACGCGTTAGCCAGGAGTCTCGTCATGAACAAAACAAAGACAATCGGTTTACTTGTTTCAGGTATTTCTAGAGAAGGGGCGAAGGATAACATTGTTTTTGAAGTGTTAACAGGTGTGAATGAATACTGTGGTCACGTTGATTACGATATTGTGTTATTTAATACATCAAGCAGTCAGCAGAAACAGAAAACCTATACACAACTTTGTCGAGAACGACGCGTGGACGGAGTGGTTATTCAAGGAATTAAAAACGATGATCCTTATTTGATGGAAGTCGTTGAAAGCGATATTCCCTGTGTTCTCGTTGATATTCCTATCCAGGGGGAGTCGGTTGGCTATGTCGCGACTGACAATGTGGCAGGTGCGAAACAGGCCGTTCAATATCTCGTCGATCTTGGCCACAGGCAAATCGGTATGATAAATGGACATGACCGTGCTTTTGTTAGTCAAGAACGGATTCAGGGCTTTCAAGATGGTTTGGAAAGTAATCAACTTCCATATAATGAGGACCTCGTTTATAACGGTGGGTTTTCTGAAAAACAAGCAGAAGATGCAGCGGTTTCATTATTAAAAAAATTTCCAGAGACGTCAGCTATTTTTTGTGCCAGTGATTTGATGGCATTTGGCGTCATGAGAGCAGCGAAACGTGTAGGTAGAGAGGTACCTGAAGAATTATCCATTATTGGGTATGATAATATTATTCTCTCAAGCTATGTCACTCCTTCTCTAACGACAATCTCTCAGGATATGTTTCAGATTGGCTACTCGGCTGCCGAGTTGTTGATTGATTTATTAGAAGGTGGAAACCCACCAAGAAGCAAGATCGTTTCCCATGAACTAGTTGTTAGGGAATCAACTTGTCAATGTAACAAGCAATAAACCTGAGCCTTCAGGTTTATTTTTAGAAGAAAATCCGAAACGTTTAGGATTTTCTTCGGTTATTTTCCAAAACGTTTAAGTAGGAGGATATTATGGAGTATCGAGTAATAAAAGAAAATGACTTATTTCTATTAACAGATGAGAAAGGCAATATTCCAAAAGATCACCCTTATGGAGCTGGCCTTTATAAAAAGGACACAAGGTTTCTAAGTAGTTTTGAGATGAAAATTAATGGAGAAGAACCTATTTTACTGTCTTCAGAAGCAAAAAAAAGCTATGAAAATGAAATGATCCTGACAAATCCTCATATGGAAGAGAATGGACGGTTGATTTTATGGAGAGAGTCCATTGAACTAAAACGTAAACGCTTTATTTATGAAGACGTTTTGTATGAGCAAGTGGTTGTAAAGAATTATTATCCAAAACCGCTTACGTTTCAAGTTAGTTTTACTATCGACGTAGATTTTGAAGACATGTTTCTCATTAGAGGGTTTCAAAGTGGCGAGATTGGGTCACGGACTGGCATAAAGACGGGGACTCATTCCATGATTTACGACTATAAAGGGGCAGATAATGTTATGCGGTCCTCAGTCGTGAGCTGGGATCGTGAAGCGATAGAAGTGAAGGAAGGATATGTGGATTTTGAATTCAATCTAATTCATGATGAGGAACAGACGCTTATATTTAAAGTGAACCCGGTGATTGATGGTGAGCGAGGCCCAGTTTATTCCCCTGACATTGCCTACAGAAAGCTTGTTACTTCTTATCAATCTTGGAATGACAAAACGACTAATGTAAAAACAGACTATCTCCCTTTGCAAAGGATGGTTGATCGAGGTGTTAGTGATCTAAGGTTGCTATTAACTGATCTTGGCTACGGACCGTTTCCGGTTGCAGGATTACCGTGGTTTGGTGTTCCATTTGGTCGTGATAGCATGATTGCTGCTTTGCAAATGCTCTCGTTTAATCCAGATGTAGCGAAAGGCACGCTCAGAACCATGGCACATTATCAAGGGAAAAACAATGATCCCTGGAGAGATGAACAACCAGGAAAAATCATGCATGAGATTCGCTATGGAGAATTAGCGAATACGAACCAAATTCCTTTTGCGCCCTATTATGGATCGGTTGATTCGACACCATTATTTCTAGTCTTACTCGTTGAATACGTAAAGTGGACGAATGATCTGGAGCTTGCTAACGAACTCCTACCAAACATCCATGCTGCACTTGACTGGATTAACCTATATGGTGATCGAGACGGAGATGGATTAGTGGAGTATCATCAGGAATCGAGTAAGGGAATCGCAAATCAGGGGTGGAAAGATTCAGGTGATTCCATCGTGCATCGTAATGGCGATTATGCAGAAACGCCGATTGCTTTAGTAGAAGTGCAGGGATATGTGTATCAAGCGAAATTAGGTCTCGCCGATTTGTTTGATGCCATGCATGATTCCCAAATGGCAAAAGAATTAAGAGAGCAAGCTGCAAGTCTAAAAGTGACATTCCACAACGCTTTCTGGATGGAGGAACACGGTTATTATGCGATTGCACTCGATAAAGATAAAAACCAAGTTGGAACGCTAACATCGAATCCTGGACACTTGCTTTACTCAGGCATCCTTGATGAAGAAAGAATTGACTCTGTGTCGCGCATGCTCACCTCAGAAAAAATGTTCTCAGGCTTTGGCGTCAGGACGATGGCGGACGGAGAAGCGGGCTACAATCCCATGAGTTACCATGATGGAAGTGTTTGGCCCCATGATAACAGTATGATCTTGCTCGGGATGGGGAAAAACGATCGACTAACGGAAGCCTTCCTTATCATGAACGGTCTCATAGAGGCTGCTGGGAACTTTGAATATGATCGTCTTTCTGAATTATTTTGCGGCTATGACCATCGTTTAGGCAAACTAATTAAATATCCTGTGGCCTGTTCGCCACAAGCATGGGCAGCGGGGACGCCACTCACATTTATTCAAACTCTCCTTGGCTGTTTTCCAGATAGTTTGAAGGGAGTCTTAACGTTAAAGCCACGTCTACTTGAAGGAATGAATGAACTACGTGTTGAGCAACTACGTATCGGCAATGGCATTCTTTCTGTATCGCTCAATCGAACAACGAATGGGAAGATAGAGCTCATCGTTCACGAAAATACAACTGGTTTGCAAATGGCTGTTGCAGAAACGTCCCTGAGCTAGTTATTAGACTGTTCAGGGTCATTCATAACAATTTTTGAAAGGGGATTCATTATCATGAAAACAAAAAAATGGTTGTCTGCTACTGTTGTCTCTTCCTTCTTAATCGGTGCTATGCTAACTGGTTGTAGTAGTAGCGAGGAGTCTGGAAGTGATAGTTCAGATGGAAAAACTGTTGTTGAAATGAGCGGGTGGGGAGCTAGTCCAGAAGAACAAGAATTACTTGAAGAGACGCTTGCTTCTTTTGAGGAAGAGCATCCAGACATCGACGTAGAGTTCCAAACAATTTCTGATCAGTATATGGATGTCATGAAAACGCGCTTGATTGGAGGAGAAGCTGCGGATGTGTTTTATCTTGATGCTTCTGAAGCACCAGGACTTATGAGCAAGGGCGTGCTCGAGCCATTAGATGAGTATGTGACAGATGATTTTGATGTAAACGATTTTGAGCAGCCGCTCGTAGATGCATTTAAACAAGATGGCAAAACATACGGATTTCCGAAAGACTTTTCTACCTTAGCGCTTTTTTACAATAAAAAAGCTTTTGAAGAAGCAGGATTAACGGAACCACCCAAAACAATGGAAGAGCTTAGAGAGTATGCAAAGAAATTGACGGTTGATGAAGATGGAGATGGCAAACCAGAACAATATGGTCTAGGTCTTGCCAAAGAACTTGCACGACAATTCTACAAACTGGATTCTTATGGAGCAAAACTGGTTGACAAAGAGGGAAAAGCTGCATTTGCAAGTAAGGAAGCGATCGAAGCTCTTCAACCAGTTGTGGATCAATACCGTAACGACAAAACATCAGCGCTACCAAGTGATGTCGGTGCTGGCTGGGGCGGAGAGATGTTTGGACAGGGTGAAGCTGCTATGGTGATTGAAGGAAACTGGGCAGTGCCCTTCCTTGAAAATAACTTCGCTGACCTCGAATTTGGAACAGCAGAAGTCCCAGCGATTAAAGGTGAACAGGCTACTGCCGCCTTCCCAGTTGCTTATGTGATGAACAAAGAGTCTGAGAAAAAAGACGCTGCATGGGAGCTGATTTCCTACCTTACAGGAAAAGAAGGGATGAAAATTTGGACGAGTAAAGGCTTCGCGCTTCCAACTAGAAAATCGGTTGCAGAAGAATTAGGTTATGCAGATGATGAAATTCGCGGTGCCCTCGTGGATGGTGCATCCTATGCGCAACCATGGCAAGCAGGGGAAAACCTTCCGACCATTTCCAATAACTTTGATAATCAATTTACAAGCGCATTACTTGGAGAACAACCTCTTGATAAAGCTCTGAGGAAAGCAGAAGATACAGCTAACCAGGAAATTAGTGCTGGAAATTAAGTGAGAATGGGGGAGATTTTCCCCCTTTTTAGTTGGACCGTATCTTTGAAAGGAAGTGTTGCAATTGAGTAAGGGTCACCCTTCAAATCAACCCTTAGAAACGCAGGGTACAAATCCAAATTATACGAAGCGAAAGCCAATCGGGAAGGCATTGAAAGAAACGTTTACAGGGTATTTTTTCATGGGGCCAGCCATTTTTGTAATTGGCATTTTTATCTTAATTCCTATTTTTTACGCTATTTTTCTCTCATTTAATAAAGTGGAACTTCTTGGTGGGACAAGCTATCAATTTACTGGACTGGACAATTTCTTAAGGATGGAAGTTGACAGCAGGGCATTGATTTCCCTGAAGAATACAGCAGAATATGTGGCGATAGTCGTTCCAATTCAGACATTTCTAGCCCTTATTCTTGCAGCTGTATTAAATTCAGATATTAAAGGGAAAAATTTGTTTCGTATTATTTTTTTCCTACCAACCGTTACGTCATCAGCTGTCCTAACCCTTATTTTCATGTGGATGTATAATCCAGATGGGTTAATCAATCATGTGCTAGCTTTCGTAAATCTCCCAACCTATAACTGGCTAGCTGATCCAGCGATCGCCTTGAAATCGATTATGATTATGAATATATGGGCTACGGCTCCATTTTTCATGATCATTTATTTAGCGGCCATGCAAGATATTTCAGATTCAATCTACGAAGCAGCAACGATCGACGGAGCAAATTGGTGGCAGAAATTCTTTAAAATTACGATCCCAATGTTGAAGCCCGTTACATTTTTTGTTGTGGTTATGTCTGTTATAGGGACTTTCCAATTGTTTGACCAATCCTATATTTTCTCAGGGGGGTCAGGTGGTCCAAATAACTCGACGCTAACCATTGTGCTCTTAATCTATCAATATGCCTTTAAACTATTAGATATGGGATATGCTTCAGCACTAGCAGTAGTGCTGGCCATCATCATATTGGTTGTGACACTGATACAGAGGAAATTCTTTGCAGAAGAAAAACTACATGATTAGGAGGTGTTCCATTTGAAGAAGAAGAAAGGATTTTCGAAACCTCTTTTATATACGGTCTTAATTATCTATGCGGTCATCACGTTTATTCCATTTGTTTGGGCGATCTCTTCCTCTTTTAAACCGCTTCCTGAAATCGTTTCTGGTGAGCTTTCGCTTATCCCGAAGGATTTTACTCTTGATAATTACACGGAACTATTTAAACAGGAGCCTTTATTTTTTAGATGGATGTTGAATAGTTTGTTTGTAACGGGATCTATGGTCATTCTGAATCTTATTTTTAACTCGATGGCAGGATATGCATTAGCTCGGATTAAATTCTCCGGTCAGAAGGTCTGGTTCTTTCTTATCCTTGCTGTCCTAATGATTCCTGGTCAAGTAACGATGATTCCAAGCTATTTAATTTTGAAATCATTTGGATGGCTTAATACGTATCAGGGATTGATTGTTCCTGGTATGGTGAATGCCACCTTTATTTTCATGATGCGGCAGTTCTTTATTAATTTCCCTAAAGAACTAGAAGAGGCAGCACAAATGGATGGACTTAGCAGAATCGGAACCTTTTTTAGAATAGTTCTTCCTCTTGCCAAGCCAGCTCTGGCTGCACAGGCTGTTTTTACGTTTATGGCAGGATGGAATGATTTTATGCGCCCTCTTATCGTTATGTCAGATAAAGAGATGTTTACGTTAACGCTCGGGTTAAATGCGTTTAAAGGTCAATACATTAGCTTCTGGAATTACATTATGGCGGCATCTACGTTGATGACGATTCCCATCATTATTAATTTACGCTTTCTTTAATCGATTTTTTATTAAAGGAGTTACTTTTACAGGTGGAAAATGAAGTGTAGTGATGAAAAGAGGAACCTTTATCTTAATAGGTTTCTCTTTTTGTATACTTACGCAAAATTTTGTTTTTCATGATAGAATGGAAAATATATGGAGCCTTTTGTAAGAGGGCATTTATTATGGGTTAATACAAAAAAAATATACACTGTTAAACTTGAATTTACTCTTTTTAATAAAATGGAAACAATCAGAAAGGGGTGTACGGGCTATGGCTGTGCGAGAGCAACTGCTAGACTACCTTGATCAAAATCTAGAAAGCTATCTTAGAACTTGGAAAGAAAAAATTAGAATTTCGGATACGGATGTTCATCGAGATAAGGTAGAAGCCAACGGCATCCTCATGTACCGGCTGGTCCAGAAAAATATTGAGAAGCCAATCAGTGAGGAAAAAATCATTTCTCTCGCTCATAAAGTTGCGCTCGAGCGAGCAGAAGCAAACGTGAACATTGGCGACTTTATTTACAATGTGAATGCTGGACGAAGCGTTCTTATGAAGCATGTAACCTATTCAAATATTCAAGTGAATGATTTGCAAACGATTTTGGACGCCATTAATGAATTATTTGATCTATTTTCTTATCACGCCGTGACGGAATATACAAAGCTAAAAGAGAATGAACTTCAGGAGAAAATTTCATTCATTGATGAAACACATCAAGAAAAGCTTTCCATTTTAGGGCAGATGTCTTCTAGCTTCGTACACGAATTTCGGAATCCCCTTACTGCGATTATGGGTTTTGTGAAGTTATTACAAAAAGATTATCCAACACTTAACTATATTGATGTGATTGATCACGAGCTTCAGCAGTTAAACTTTCGAATTGCTCAGTTTCTTCATGTATCCAAGAAGGAGGTTGATAGTGGTCTCGAAGAGTGGTTAGATGTCAAAAACATTTTTGAGTCCATCCTCGCTTTTATCTACCCAAGTATTGTGGATATTGATGTAGAAATACAAAATCATTTTCCAGAAGGTATCTCTATTTTTGGACAGCAGGATAAACTACGCCAAGTTTTTCTTAATATCCTGATGAATTCATTAGATGCATTAAAAGCTGTAGGGTTTCCAAGATGCATTCAGATTAATGGTGAGTGTGAAGATGGCTATATCGATATTCATATTACAAACAATGGTCCTAAAATCCCAGCCCAAACTCTGGACAGAATATTTGAGCCTTTCTATACAACAAAAGAGCTAGGGACTGGGATTGGTTTATATGTTTGTCAGAAAATCATTCAGAATCATAAGGGGAACATTAGTTGTCAATCGGACGAAACTGAAACAACCTTTACGATCCGTTTACCTTATGTAGAAAAGAATGAGTAGTCGTAGCCTATTGCGTTTTGAGGATTGAGCCCTTTATACTGTAGGCAGAATTCAATTTAAGTAAGAGTCTTTTATCCAAGGTTCACTACATATATAGGAGTGACAAATCGTGATTACAAAAAACGCAGGGAAATTAAGGAAGCCATACTTTAAATCTTATTTGCAACTCGTGATGAGCTCCCGAGGCTTTACAGTAGAAGAGGCGAAGTCGTTTGCTTTTGATGAGCTTTTTCAATCTGATGAAATGAAAAACGGTGAGGAAACGTATCAGAGATTTCTTCAAGCTTATACGGAGCTTTTGGAAGAAGGCAAGACTGGGGATAAATGATGAAGCTAGAGACTCTGTGCAGTCTCTTTTTATTTAGATCAAATAATAAAAAAACAGGCCAAGAATGAAATCCTGACCTGCTTTTATTAAAGCATTTTATACTCTTCGTGTCTTACTACGACTCGTTTTTCTTCGTCTTCTGAGTATTCTTCCCATTCAGCTACGATCGTATTGTTTAATAAGCTAATGACTTTAGCTTTTCGATTATCGATTTCAACGACACTACCGATTTCAGGGAGAATGATTTCCTGTTCTTCCTCCATGCAAATCCCTCTTTTCCATTTAAACTGATTTATATAATAACATAATTCAATTCTAATGCCTAACAATCTGAAAAAATTGGTTTTCCTTTTTGAATGCGAAGCTAAATGGGCTCGCCGTTGGTAGCGTAGATTAAGCTGGAATGAGAAAGAGATAAGTTGGCGTTTTCGATTCATATCGAAAGGTTGTCAAGCATATACTGGATCATAGCCTATTCTCTCCCCCCTCCTTGTGAGGGGTATTTTTGTGTGTGAATTGTAAAGAAAACAGGCATTTCCTCTCTTTTTTATAGATGAAATGAGATGTAAAATAGAGAGCGAAAATGAATACATATTTAGGAGGTATTGAAATGTTTCGATCACTTGAAGACTTTGTGCCTGTATGGGAGCGCGAAACGGCACAAACAACCAAGCTAATGAACCACTTAACAGAAGAGTCTCTTTCACAGCAGGTGGCGCCAAATCATTTTACGCTTGAGAAATTAGGCATCCACTTATCACAGGCAATTACGTTTATGATGAGCAGTGCTGGACTCGATTTAGCACCATTAGAAGAGCGTGAGTCATACAACGCGAAGGAAATTGTAGCATTGTACAAGCAGACTGCTGAAGGATTTGTGCGGGTGCTACAAGAGCAATGGAGTGATGAGAAATTAGTAGAAACGACAACGTTTTTTGGTAATGAAACGACTTATGGTAGTATCCTACTTCTTTTACTTCAGCATCAAACGCACCATCGAGGTCAAATGACGGTTTTGATGCGTCAGGCAGGTTTAACAGTCCCTGGAATGGTAGGACCATCCCGTGAAGAATGGGCAGCAATGAAAGGATAAGAATCGAGTTAAAGAGGCTTTCTCATTTTAGAGAACAGCCTCTTTTGTTTAGACGAAAAAAAATGACAATAAACCTACTTTCCTCACATATACTGCCTGTGAAAAGAGGTGGAAATGTGGAGAATGAAAAATGCCATCTTCCAAACTGTGCACAAACAAACGATTCCAGCTCCTTTATTTCAAGCGGAAGCTTTTGATCCTATTAATAAGAAAATAAAGGAGATTCGTCTTGAGGATTATAAGGGGAAATGGGTTATTCTCTTTTTTTATTCAAGTGATTTTACATTTGTTTGACCAACAGAGCTTGCAGCGGTCGCTGCTATTCAGCCGGAGCTTCAGGCGATGAATACCTTCGTTTTAGGAATTAGTACAGATAGCGTTTATGCCCATAAAGTGTTTACAGAGGTTTCTCCTGCCGCATCTAAAGTGAATTATCCTCTCGTTAGTGATCGAAATCATCGGATTAGTCGAGACTACCGGGTATTAAATGAAGAAGCAGGTGCGACGTACCGTGGAACGGTCATCATTAATCCAGAAGGCGTGATTGTTTCAAAGATGATGTACCCTGTTGAGGTTGGGCGAAATGCCTATGAAATTCTCAGATTAATGCAGGCACTGCAATACAATCAAAAAACAGGAGAAGCCGTACCGGCAAATTGGGTGCCAGGTCAACCGGGTATCGCGAGGCGGTCAAAGTATATTGGAAGAGTATGAGTGGAGCCATTTCAGGCTCTTTTTCTATGGAGTGGATAACAACGATTAGGATTCATTACATAAATGTCATCTTACGAAATAAGGGCCTTTGCTCGATTGCATGTTAGAAAGTTGGGAAAAAAGGGAAGTATAGACATGCAGGTTATGGTCAAATATAAAGTCCGTTAAATGTCCTGCTTCTTCAAATGAAGCGTTCTTCACTTCCCGGATAATTGAGGGCGATAAATTTGGAAGGAATGTTTCACGATGAATCCAATCAAGCAATCCAAAATATTCGATACTCATGCGAAAATATATGAAAAAAGAAGAAAGAAAACAACCATAGATACGAAATGGCGCCACAAGCTGTTAGCTGCTGCCAGCGGAGATGTATTAGAACTATCTGCAGGGACGGGCACAAACTTTTCCATCTATCAAAATGTTACAACACTCATAGCTGTCGATTTTAGTTTAGAAATGGTTCGGTATGCAAGAGAGGCTGCAAAAGAAACGACCTTTCCATGTGACGTTCTCCTTGAGGACGTGGAAAAAATTGATTTTGAAGAAAACAAGTTTGATACTGTTGTTTCAACGTTGTCTATGTGTTCTTATCCGCACCCAGAGTTTGTTCTAGAACAAATGGCGAAATGGTGTAAACCTGGTGGACAGGTTTTGTTGTTTGAACATGGCGTAAGTACAAAACCTATCATCGCTAACTTACAGAAAAAGCTGGATCCGCTCTTATCAGAGAGAATTGGCTGTCATGTAGATCGAGATATGTTAGGTATCGTTCAACATTCAAGTTTGCATGTCACCAAGATTGAAAGTCACTTCTTTGGAATGTTTCACCTTATTTCTGCAACGGTATGAACGCTTCTGAAGTGGATTTTAGTCAAGAATTTTGCTAAATATGTCGAATGATGACTTGTTTTAGGAAGCGGTTACGCTAGCTGCCGTATTGTGATTTAATAGAAGAAGCGACGTTTTGGAATGAGAGAAATCGGAAGCATCGTTTTTTTAATTCTTTATTCGTTGAAGATTGAAACCTTTTACGTGATTAAAACGTTTTATAAGGTAAATGACGTGAAGATCGGTTGTATGAATAAACGAAACATCGACCTTTATGTAACAAAATAGTTACATTATGTTACGGTAGTGTTACAATAGCTATATTAATTTAAAAGAAAGTGTGGCTAGGATTATGTGTGGTTTTGTTGGCGTATTACGTACAGAACCAGGAAAAACGGATCATCATAATCATGCTGATTTTGTAAAAAGAAATCAGATCATTACGCATAGAGGCCCGGATGATGAGGGCTATTATACAGATGAATCAATTTCTCTTGGTTTTAGAAGACTAAGCATTATCGACCTTGAAAGTGGACATCAGCCTTATCACTATGAAGATAAGCGCTATTGGATGGTTTTTAATGGAGAAGTTTATAATTATGTAGAACTTCGTGAACGATTAAAGAAAGAAGGTTATTCGTTCCAAACGGAGTCAGATACCGAAGTGGTTCTCACTCTTTTTGTTCATAAGGGTGTAAAAGCCTTCTCTGAACTAAGAGGGATGTTCTCCATTCTCATTTGGGACAAGCTGGAGAAGAAACTAGTTGGCGCTCGTGATCCTTTTGGGATTAAACCACTTTATTATAAGCAAACAGATGAAGACATCATTTTTGCATCAGAGAAAAAAAGCATTACGATGATCGACCAGTTCGAAGCAGTGAATCCAGCAGCTCTTCAACATTATTTGAGTTTTCAATATGTGCCAGAACCACTAACGATGACAGAGGGGATCAAGAAAGTGGAACCTGGTCATTATTTCGTGAAAAAACAACATGAACCGATGATTTTAAAACGTTACTTTCATGCTACATTTAGCCCTATAACAGCTGAACGAAACTGGGTAAAGGATATTCAAAATGTCCTTTATGATTCTGTTAACATGCACATGCGAAGTGATGTTCCAGTTGGTTCTTTCCTATCTGGTGGAATTGATTCATCCATTATCGTTTCCATGGCCAAGAGGTTCAATCCGCAAATCAAAACATTTTCTGTAGGATTTGAGCGAGAAGGATATTCTGAAGTCGACGTTGCAAAGGAGACAGCTGATAAGCTTGAGGTGCCAAACTATTCATACATGATTTCAGCTAAGGAGTATGTTCAAAAACTTCCTAAGATTATGTGGCATATGGATGATCCTCTGGCTGACCCGGCGTGTGTTCCACTCTATTTTGTTGCTCGCGAAGCGCGAAAACACGTAACAGTTGTTTTATCAGGAGAAGGTGCAGATGAGCTCTTCGGCGGCTATAACATATACCGTGAACCCGATGCACTTCGCCTCTTCCAGCCGTTGCCTGGTGTAATGAAGAAGATGGTCAATCGTGTAGCGAATGTGCTACCTGAAGGAATGCGCGGAAAGAGTTTCCTAGAACGTGGCTCAACGCCACTTTCAGAACGGTATATTGGTAATGCGAAGATGTTTGAAGAGAGTGAAAAGGAAAAGCTCCTTACCACTTACTATCAGAATGAGCATTATCAAAAAATCACAAAGCCATATTATCAAAATGTGAAGCGTGACAACGCAGTCAATCAGATGCAATACATCGATATTCAAACGTGGTTAAGAGGAGATATTCTTTTAAAAGCGGATAAGATGACGATGGCGAATGCTCTTGAACTTCGTGTACCATTCTTAGATAAAGAAGTTTTCCGAGTCGCTCGAGAAATCCCTGTTCATGAAAAAATAGCAGATGGAACGACAAAATCTATTTTACGGAAAGCGGCTCGTGGCATTGTACCAGATCATGTTCTCGATCGGAAGAAGCTTGGGTTTCCAGTGCCGATTCGTCATTGGTTACGAAATGAATTATACGATTGGGCGAAACAGTTGATTCATGTAAGTGAAACCGATTATTTACTTGATAAAACAGTTGTTATGAAGCTCCTTCAGGCACACAAAGCTGAAAAAGGGGATTATTCCCGAAAAATATGGACTGTGCTTATTTTTATGCTCTGGCACCAGATTTTTGTGGAAGGTGTTTATTCCTTCGAAGAGCTTCAAAAAGAAGATGAAATTATAAGCAAAGTAGCGACATATCGATAGTTAAAAAAGGTGACCCCAAGGGTCACCTTTTTATGTCTTTGAATTTAAGAATGCTTTTCTTCAATTTCAAGAAGACGTTTTTCAATAGGTTCATAATCCTCTTGATGTCCTGTAAAGACGGCAAGATCATAGAGGCGGTTTAGTAAATAGTCTCGGTCGAGACGGTAGATAAACTCTTTTGGGATATGGTCCATTGAATTTTTAGCAAAATCCCAAACAACATCCAGTTTATCTTTGCTAATGGATTGGGCAACCATGCTAAGAGCCGAAATGATTTCAGTAATGATGGGATAGTTATCACCAGCATAGTGTCTTAAATAACCAAATCCTCGATACAAATAATAACTAAAGTCTTCGGCATCCATGACAACTCTGACTTGTTGTTCATGATCGGCAAGATAAGGGGTAAATGTAATGTCTCGTTCGACTTCTAAGAGGAGATCTGCCATCTGATGTATGATGGTGATCGATGTTTGGGGGTCATCATTTCCTAATGATTTTACTCCGATTTCAGCTAGTTTCGTCATCCCCATTTTTAAGTCTTGAATTTCCGTTTCTTTATACCCCAGCTCAATGTGCTCGCAGTACTTTTCAACATTCACGCGATCAGAACCAGTGCCCCAGTAGGAAAAGAAGCGATTCCCTTTTAAGACGTAATCCCCTACTTTACTATGAAGTTTAATGATAATTTGATCCTTTTTTGCTTCATCAATCATCGCTTTAAAATCAATTAGCTGAATGTATCCTGATTCGGGAGCGGTAATTAGTGTTTCGGTTTCACGTTCTTTCTCCATCAGATCGCCAGGTTCTTCACAGCGAAATTGCTCAAGGTCGTTTCTGAGTGTTTCTCTTACAATTCTGATTGATTCTTCCTTCATATTTGTCGCAATGTTATGTACCTGCATCCAACTTGTGGCGTGGTTGATAAAGAAGATAAAGGTAATGACCGTTACAAAGGCAAGGAAAACCGTCATTCCTGGAATGGCAACAAAATATTCGTCTTCTTTGCTTGTGATAAATAAGAAAATGACAAGGACGTAAACAAAGCTCCCGTGGAAAATACCGATAAAGTGCTGGGTGGTTCGGTCAGCAACGAAATTAAGAAGCATCCTAGGAGAAAATTGTCCGCTAAATGTTGTTAGCACGACAAGTAAGGAGTTGAGCGTAAAGGCGCTTAGCGTTAAAATCCCACCGATGAGGGCACTAATGAGTAGTCTGGTTGGTTGCGCTGTTGTTCGGAACATGTTTGGCGTGTACTGCGAAAGTTCGAGAACTAAATCCAAATATAAGGAGGCAGCTACAAAGACAAAGGCTCCTAAAATATATAAGCCTGGCATATACCAGAGCGTTGCCTGAAGTTCATGCTTTCGAATTCGCTTTGACATCTCAAAATATTTCCGCAGCTGCCAGGGGAATAGTTTCTTAATCATGACTGGGGACTCCTTTCCAATTCAATTGGTAACACTTTAGAATTCCCCTCAGCATGTGTCATTAAACCGATAAGATAAAAAACAAATCCTTTTTCGTTGATAGACAAAGATTGGTCATCCGCTTTAGACCATTCATCTGCTCATGCATAGGTTTATTGTCTCAAGGAGATAATGGAAGGATAGAGGAAGACAACGAAGGTGATAAACAATGATGATTGAAAAAACAATTCTCTGGCTATTAGCTCTAATTGGGGTGGGTTTATTTGTTTTCAGTATGCGAAAGCCACCAATTAAAGAGTGGCTTCTCTTTTTTTTACTCACAGGTTATTTTTCGTCTATTATCGGAGTCATAGTCGTTGAAGAAGGTATGCTTACCTATCCTGTCAATTTATTTAATCGCCATTTCGATTCTAGTCTTACATATGAGTATCTGCTTTTTCCGGTTTTAGGGGTGTATTATTATCAGTCTACTTTTCATTCAGGGTGGATAGGTTATGTTGTGAAGGGGATCATTTATTCAGCAATTATTACAATCACCGAATTTTTTTTCGAAAAATATACAGACTTAATTCACTACGAGAGCTGGACGTGGTTCTATACTTTTTTGAGCACATGGTTATTGTTGCTGATAGTAAGAATCATCGTCAAATTTATACCTGGTATGGAACAAAAGCAGTAACCTTGTTATCATGCATGTTTTAACAAAAAAGAATAAATACTATCTTCAGAGTATACAGAATGGAGGTAGTTGAATTGCTACGAAAAATGATGCTTCTAGTTAGTCTATTGATCCTGTTTCTGTTTCCGGTTTCATATGTTCATGGAGAAGCTCCTTCTTATGCGAAATGGGGGAAAATCGCCATTGAACAAACGACGAAAAAATACCCAGATCAACAAATCACAGATTACAGGTATGATGGGAAAGTATTTATCTCTAATGTAAGAGAGCAGTATGATTTTGAATTTACGTTAAAGCAAAACGATCAGTCTCGAGAGATACGAGTGTATGTGCTTGTTAATCCTCAAAATGATGAATTAATCGACGTAAAATATGATGAAATTGAAGAATTTCAATGAAACAGGTAATGAAAAGCCAGTCTTGGTGACTGGCTTTTTGCTATGAACGCTGTAAAAAAGGATTTTAGCGTGTTAAATCGAATAATAGTATCTTATAGATAGAGAGAGCGATTTTATCCTATAAGGAGAGGAAACCATGAACATTATTAAACGTAAGGCCGATGTGGCAGCGTTGTTGAAAGGTTTTGATCAGCTAGCCGAATTTGATCAGCTGGGTCAAAAACATTATTTTGTTTTTGAAGACACTGAAAAAGATGGTCAATGTACTGTGATGAAATATGGGAACGCCTCCTTTTCCATCCATTGCAAAGGCGCTTCTTATTGTGATAGTGATGAAGTGTTTTTAGAATTCGATGAACTGATCGATCTTCTATGGAAACGTCGAAAAGCAGTGAATGCCGTGCTTCGCGATGCATTGAAGGAAAAGGTCTCTTAAAGTCTTAAAGTGATGCGTTTAATTGATGGTGTGATTGAGCAAGAGTACTGAAGAGTTTCTGACATTCGTGTAAACTGTAAAGGGGAACAGAATGCAGTTATGAATTGAGGGGCTCTTGTGTTAGGTGTATTTATCGAAATTATTGTACCCGTGTTTATTCTAATTGGAATTGGCGTGTTGCTTCATCGCATTTTCCAATTTGATTTGTACACGCTTGCGAAAGTGAACATTTATTTCATTGTGCCAGGATTTATTTTCTTAAAGCTTTATGAAACGACTTTTTCTTTGTCTTTATTTTTATCCGTGTTGACGTTCTTTAGTATTTTGATTGTGGTTCTATACGTGGTATCCTATGTGATCAGTCGGTTATTTGGTTACAGTAGAAGCGTTAGGGCTTCGTTTACAAACAGTATTTTATTCTATAATTCTGGAAACTACGGCGTACCTGTGAATGATCTCGTTTTCAAGCATGATCCGTTTGCGATGTCGATCCAAGTGATTATCTTAACGTTCCAGAACATCCTTACGTTTTCGTGGGGAATTTTTTCATTAAAAACAGTTGAAGGAAGCAAATTAAGTGCGCTACTCGGTTATTTTAAGATGCCAGTCTTGTATGCCATGTTGCTCGGAATTGGATTCAACCTTCTAGATGTTTCGGTTCCTGAATTTATTCTCATCCCGGCCGATTACATTGCTGATTCGATGATTGCGATTGCATTATTAACGCTCGGAGCTCAGGTTGCTCAGCTGCGATTATCGAAAAATTTATCTGTGGTTTATGTCAGCTTGATCATACGTCTGTTACTTGGCCCTGCGATTGCGCTTGGTATCATTTACGTGTTAGGAGTCGATGGGGTGACAGCTCAGGCACTGTTTATTTCATCTGCGATGCCAACAGCGGTAAATAGTGCGATTATCGCGCAAGAATATGAAAATGAGCCAGAGCTTTCTGCACAAATTGTTCTTGCATCCACGGTGTTTAGTATGATGACAGTGACCGCCGTTATTTCGCTGGGTCGGTTGTTATTTTAATAGTAGGGCGTTAAGGGGAGACCGGAACTGGAAATCGGAACCATTGATTTTATACGATGGAAGGTGTAGAGTATAAGCATAAGCAATACCCATTTCCTGCAACGCACGTTAACAACGGTTGTCTCAAACCGATGCTAGTTTTCCGGGAACTCTACATCCAGTTGCTGATAACAAGCCGGCCTACTGAGCGGGACGTTAAAGGTAGCTGTGCGGGTACCCACCTGCTTTTACGCGGGCTTTGAGACACTTATAGTGACGACGAAGCGGGTTTGGGTTTAAACTTGCTTATGATCTTACATAGAATGTTGCACGATTATAGATATATAAAAGGCATGGAAGCAAATCGCTTCCATGCCTTTTTCGTGCACTCTTCTTTTGTTCGACACTGTTCGAGCTGAATCGGGTGGTGACAGGCACTCATGTAAAATACTCTAATTTGGCATCAGGAAAGAACTTGTCAATATAGCCTCCGAGCGTGTCTTTCATATCTTGCTGTTGATCTTTTTGGTAGACGTATTTGCCAATGCCGTATTTTCCCCATTTGTACATGCGGTCTTCTTCTTCCATTTCGAGTTTGGTCATCGGATAGTTTTTTTGAATCACGCGTTTTGCTGGTTTCGTAAAACGATGCTGAATAAGTTCAAATGTTAAATCTTTTGTTGCACTTTTTGGAAGCTTAGCTTCTAGTTTCTCAAATAAAGTAAGATAACCTTCTTTCCAATCCTCATATAAGTAGATAGGGGCAACGATAAAACCGAGCGGATATCCTGCTTCTGCGACTTTCGCTGCTGCTTCAATGCGCTCATCAAGGCGTGAGGTTCCTGGTTCTAGAAACTTAATCACGTAATCCGCATTCATACTAAAACGAAATCGGGTGCGACCTTGATGATCGGCATCAAGCAAATGATCAACGTGTGCAAACTTGGTTACAAAGCGGAGTCGACCATGATCTGATTTACCAAAGTATTCGATTGCTCGCTTTAGTGTATGCGTTAAATGATCGATGCCAACGATATCTGACGTACATGACGCCTCGAATCGAGTAGGTTCTGGTGCTCTCTCCTGCATATATTTTTCAGCTGCTTCGAAAATGTCATCTGTATTCACATATGTTCGAATGTATGGCTTACTCCCCATTGTCGTTTGGAGATAGCAATAATGACAGTGACCCATGCAACCAGTCGCAAACGGGATCGCGTATTCAGCAGAAGGTTTGGATGTATCAAACTTTAATGTTTTTCTTACTCCGACAACAAGCGTTGATTTTGCGACGCGATATTGCTGGAAGTGATTATCCCCTGGTAGATTTCGAACCTGGTTGTGAGAGGTTGTTTCTCTAATCTCAATGTTCATTTTTGAAAATTTGTCATGAAGCTCTCGTCCTAATGGATACTCTAATGCGCGAGGTTCCATATAGACGAGTTGAGGCACAAATGGCTTAACCAACAAAATTCCTCCTATTCAATTGATCCGAAATATGTGGCATATGCTTGTTCGGCTTCTGCTTCTGAGCGGTAAATCGCGATGTCAGAATCAAGAGGGTAGTAAGTTTCATATAAGAACAAGGCAAGCTGACCTGGTTGGTCAGGATCGTTTACAACGGCTGCTTCCTGAATATTTGCTACGTTATAGGTATGTGGATTTCGATACATTACATAAACGACGTCACCTGCGTGATACCCTTGTCCTGAATCATAATTTGAATCATGTAAATCCATTTCATCACTCCTTTACGTTCTACTACCTCATTGTTCCACAAGAGAATGAATTCCTTTCTGGTAAATAACGCCTATTTCATTCATAAAGCTTTGAAATCGAGCATACGATGTTCTGTTGACTTAAATATGAGGGAGGTGTGTGGAGGCATGTTGAAATGGATAAGGAATTTGTTGCCTTCACAAAGTGTGATGGATCAGCTATTTGCTCGATTTAAGGGGTACAGAAAATGGAGAGGAGGAGCGTGGTATAAAGTTTCTGATCGGGTAGCGCCTAAGAAAAGCATGTGGATGAGAGAAGTGAAGGATCCAAATGCTTACTATGTATGGAGTCGTGAAATTTACGATTAGATCGATAGTCCAAAGGCGCCGAAGCGAGAACGGCGCCTTTGGACTATCGATCGACATATTGTGACGTAACTCGGGTGGTGACAGGCACTGAGCACTAGTCATGAATAATGGCTTTCAAACTACGTATACTATTTTGTATAATTATGTAAAAATACAGTCTCGAACGGAGTATCATCATGGAAAGATGGACGTGCTTCTAGAAGCAAACAATGTTAGCAAATAGGAGAATACAATGAATATTGTTCTTGTCACTGCCCTAATCATTGCGGTCTTTTTGAAAAGCGATTGGAAACATTGGGAAGAGTATTATCCGGAAATGCTCTATATTGCATTAGCCGCATCGGTTTACGAACTTATTGGATATCATGAATTTCATCTCTGGGAGTTTAAAGAAACGATGTTGTTAAGCAAATTCAATGTTCACTTACTACATAATCTTGTTGTTAATCCTCTCGTTGTTTTACTCTATCTGTCGAATTATCCAACATTGGGAAAGAAACTTATTTATCATCTAAAATGGATCTTTGGATTTTGGGTGATCGAATGGGTTGCTTCAATTTTAAATTTGATTTCATATCATAACGGATGGAATCTTCTATGGTCACTCCTCTTTATTATGGTTATGTTTCCGATGGTACGACTCCATCACGTCAATAAAAGCATTGCTCTTCCTTTATCCGTGGTGATCTCTATCATCCTGTTGCTACTATTTGGATATATGTAGTGCATCGAAAAAGATGGCTCCTTTACTAAGTAGCTGACGAGTTTGATATTCCCCTACATCGTTCTTTCCTTCATGATGATTGATATGAAAGAGTGGAAAGATTGACCGGTACTGCAGATCGGCATTTCTAAAAAAAGTGCAATAGATTGAAAAGGAAAAAGGCAGCGTTTGATACCAATCGGGATCAAACGCTGCCTTTTCCTATGAATGGAAAACATCTATACTAAAGGGAATATCAGTAAAAAAGGGGTGCGATGCTAATATTACGTAGAAATCGCTTTGTTTTATATGAAACGATCCTTATTGGTTTAGTGGGGGCTTTGGTGTTTAAAATCTTACATGCTCCTCTTCCATGGATGCTTGGTCCGTTAACAGGGGTAGCAACTTGGCACTTAAGTACAGGACGAACACTTTACTGGCCGATTCATTTACGAAATTTGGCTCTTATTTTAATTGGGTACATGCTTGGTGCATCGTTTACACAGAGAACGTTACATGAAATAAGTCTCCATTTTCCCTATATGCTAGGCGTCACCTTATCAACGGTGATGGGAAGTTTATTACTCGGATTGATCATAGTTAAAAAAACAAATGTTAACGTAATAGATGGATTATTTGGAAGTGTACCTGGTGGATTATCTCAGGTGGCGATTTTAAGTGAAGAAACAAAAGAAGTGGATACTGGCACAATTGTGTTCATGCAAACCATTCGAGTCGTTCTCGTGATTGTCACAATTCCTTTTCTGACAATGTATGTGATAAAACCAGAGTATGCCTTAATAAATGGAGGTGAATCGCTTAATAGAGAAGTGATTTCGTACCCGATCTTATTTGGTCTGTTGTTTGTAGCGATAGTTGGAGCGTTCCTAGGCAAAAAAGGGAAACTACCTGCTGCATTTTTAACTGGCCCATTAATCGTTATCGCTATTTTTTCGATTTCACCAGTGGATGTTCCAGATCTTCCGTCATCCTTCATCCTGATATCTCAGTTTTTGCTTGGCATTCATCTTGGCTTGTACTTAAAAAAAGAGATGCTTCGACACATTCGGAAGGTCGGTGTATATTCTCTCATGACTAGTGTACTTTTAATATGCTTTTCATTTCTGATCGCGATTTTTTTAACAAACGTAACCTCTCTAACGTTGGCAACAGCTTTTCTTAGTACAGCGCCAGGAGGTCTAGCTGAAATGGGGGTAACCGCAACGATCATTGATGCTGACCTTGCGATGATCAGTGGCTATCAACTTTTTCGGATTTTTTTCATTATGTTTGTGGTACTTCCACTGATACAGTGGTGGATCAGAAGAAGAGTTCGGATGAATGATAGGAAATTTCTTTAGTCGATGATGGAAAAACAACAGGAGTTGGGACGAAAAAAGATTTTTATACATATAAAGTACAATGAGCGCAACTTTTGTAAGGTAAGCGTCAGCACGAAGGCTTCAAGGTTATTGAAAGAGGAGGACTAACAGAATGAACGCTTTTCATATGATAACCTTTATTAAAGAATTAGAACGTTTAAAGGAGACAACCCGGACGGCCTACATGAGAAGCGGAAGGCGAGAGAGTGTGGCAGAGCACTCCTGGCGTCTCGCGATGTTTGCTTTTGCCCTAAGTGACGAATTCCCTGAACTCGATCGCTATCGTGTTCTGTCTATGTGTCTGGTGCATGATCTTGGTGAAGCGTATGACGGCGACGTGTCTGCCACTATTCCAGTAAATCAACAAGAAAAGATTAAAAAAGAGGAAGAGGCTGTACAGCGTCTTACTTCATCACTTGACGAGAGAGAAAAAGCCTCCATTCTTTCTCTTTGTCAGGAATATAATCGTGGAAAAACGAAAGAAGCACGATTTGTCAAAGCACTCGATAAAATGGAGACGATCATTCAGCATACACAGGGCACGAACCCACCAGGATTTGATTATGAGTTTAACCTTACGTATGGGAAAGAGTACGCGGAATATGATGAATTCGTAAAATTAATACGCAAGGAAATTGATAAAGAAACGCTTAAGAAAATGAATGAAGATAGTTAACTGCTAACATGAAGGAGAATGCGAGTGAAAATTAAACTGATTCGACATGGAAAATCGGCATGTGATTTTTCAAAACGTTTAACAAGTCAGAATTATCGTGAGTGGGTGAAAAAATACGGGGAGGAAGGCATCAGTGATTTAGCACCTGATGATGTCCAAATCGCTTTAAGCGAAGCCTCTCTTGTTTTAACTAGTGATTTAAAGCGCGCTATCGATTCCGCTAAAACGGCGGATGCGATAAGCGATCCCCTCTACCGAGAAGTGGATCTTCCTCATTTCCACGTGACCTTTCTTACGCTCACTCCTCGTATATGGACAGTCCTTTATCGTTCCCTCTGGCTAAGTGGTTTTTCAAAACAGGTCGAAACGAAAAAGCAAGCAAAGAAACGAGCAGCATTGGCAGCGGAACAATTAGAGAATCACGCTATCACACATGGTACCGTCGTTCTGGTCGGGCACGGCTTTTTTAACCGCTTCCTTGGCCGTTCATTAAAAAAACGAGGATGGGAAATCGAAGGCGATAAAGGATCCGCAAACTGGACAATTCATACGTATGATAAAAAAAGATAAGTAGCTCATTGCATTCTTTCTTACTATGTTGAAATATTTTTTGTTGTATAGGAAGAAGGAAGATGGAAAACGGAAGACTATTGGAAGCAATTTGATTGTGCCGAATGATTTGGATATCAGACGATCGATGAGAGCGTTTACCCAATTTTGATCTTCAGTCAAGTAAAGGACCTTTCAAAAAAAGTATCGATAAAACATATCTTACTACTACTGAACCTGTTTTTATCTCTCAGGATAATGGAGATTCCAACAATGTTATCTCAGCAAAGCATATACGATGAATGTTAAGAGTATTGAGCGGATTACTTAAAAATCAAGGGGTTGTCAAAAATAAAAAAGCAGGTAAAATGGACGCAAGGTTTAAGAAATCATCTGTTTAGCATCATAGAAAAAAAGGCTAAACATATCATGGAAGTATAGAGAACAAACTGTTCCATCTAGGAACCATTACATGCTAGAAAGGGGAAAGAAATCATGAACCGTTCAGTGGTCTGTCCATGTGAGGGTGTTATTGAAAAGATCTTTGTCAATCATTCCTCCCGAGTTTATGAGTGGGAGCCTATGTTTGTCATTCGAAACGGACAGGGCAATATCGAAAAAATTACGCTAGGAGTAAGCGGAGAAATTTCTGAACTTCATGTGAAAGAGAATGATCGTGTGACAGGTGGACACATTCTTGCATCAATGAAAGAAGACGATTTTGTAACTGGAAGCGATTAATGATCGGTTAATCCCGAACAAATTATAAATAGGAACGAAACGAGCTGGCGCAAGCATGTTACGGGCTACCGTAATGCTTGTGCCTTTTTTTGAACGTGCTCCGATTAACAAAAGTTTCTTATGAATTTCTAATGAATTTATCTTGCAGGATCACCGGTTTTTTAGTAAAGTACACATATATTACACCCCAGATGGACAAATGTTTTTGTATGGAGGACACTATGAAGAAAATTGGACTATTACCACGTATTCTTATGGCTATTGCTCTTGGTATTGTGATCGGCGCTTTTCTCCCAGACTCGATCGTGCGACTATTTGCGACATTCAACGGGATTTTTGGGAATTTCCTCGGCTTTGCGATTCCATTAATCATTATCGGGTTTATCGCACCTGGAATAGGCGAGATCGGAAAAGGCGCAGGAAAGTTAATCGGAATTACAACATCGGTTGCGTATCTTTCTACGTTTATTGCTGGATTACTCGCGTTCTTTGCGGCAAGAAATCTTTATCCGTTCTTTCTTGAAACGGGTGGAGCTGCATCAGAAATGGCAAACCCGGAAGAATCGTTGTTAAAACCGTTTTTTGAAGTTGAAATTCCGCCAATTATGGGTGTGATGACAGCACTCGTTTTGGCGTTTACGCTTGGTCTTGGTATGGCAGCGATGAAGGGAACCATGTTAAAAGGCGTGATGGGTGAGTTTCGTACAATTGTGGAGAAAGTGATTAGCTTCGTCATTATTCCATTACTACCGCTTCATATTCTTGGTATATTTGCGAACATGACGAGCGCTGGGCAAGTTCAAACGATCCTAAGCGTCTTTGCAAAAGTATTCGTCATGATCATCCTTCTTCACCTGACAATGCTATTGATTCAATATAGTGTAACTGGTGCTGCTACTTCACGTAATCCGTTTAAGCTTCTAAAAGGGATGATGCCAGCGTATTTTACAGCTCTTGGTACACAGTCTTCTGCATCAACGATTCCTGTGACGTTAAGACAAACGAAGAAGAATGGTGTACGTGAGAAAATCGCTGATTTTAGCGTACCGCTCCTCGCAACCATTCATCTTTCAGGAAGTACCATTACGATCGTATCTTGTGCGATGGCTGTGATGATGCTAAATGGACAAGATCCAACATTTGCATCGATCATTCCATTTATCCTGATGCTTGGTGTCACGATGATTGCAGCACCAGGTGTACCGGGTGGAGCTGTAATGGCTGCTATTGGGTTACTAGAATCAATGCTAGGATTTGATTCAACCATGATCTCTCTTATGATTGCATTGTATCTTGCCCAGGATAGCTTCGGTACAGCTTGCAACGTAACAGGTGATGGAGCACTATCTGGCCTCGTTGACCGATTAACGAGAGAGAAACCATCCATTAAAAGGACAGTGAAAGCTGGATAGAGGTTTTGAATGGGACAGGCACTTGCCTGTCCTTTTACTATTTCATTTAAGAAGGATTTCGCTGTTATGCTACCGAATTGAATGGAGTTGAGGAGGCGTACTTGATGAAGAATACAGTGTTAAATCAAAACAAACAGAGTTGGGATAAAGTGGCGCATCATTTCAATGGCATTGATGCGCTTCCTTCTTATGGTCCTTATGCACAAACAGAAGAAGAGCTCCACCTTTTTGATGAAGTAGAAAATGCGAAAGTACTCGAAATTGGTTATGGTAGTGGCCATTCGCTTCGCTATATGGCGAATAGGGGAGCTTCTGAACTTTGGGGAGTGGATCTGTCTGAAGAACAAAGGAGAACCGCTGAAACTACGCTAGCTGGTCTTTCAGCTAACTTATTTTGTGCGCCAATGGAAGAAGAGATCCAACTACCGAAAAACTATTTTGATCACGTGTATTCGATCTATGCGATTGGGTGGACGACAGATTTAAAAAAGACATTTGAACTGATTTATTCGTACTTGAAAAAGGGCGGCAGCTTTATTTTTAGCTGGGATCATCCTCTTTATATGCATTTGAAAAGTGAGAATGGTGAGATCAAGCTAAACGACTCTTATCAGATGGAAGGGCTCCATACGTTTGAAAATTTTAAAGGGGAAGGCGTATCGCTGACGCTTCACAAGCGAAAAATGGCAACGTATATCAATGAGTTAATCCAGGGGGGTTTTACCATTCAAGAAATGATTGAAAGTGACGTATCCGAGCGGTATCAAGAAGAAGAGTCCGCCATTTCCGATCGCTACTATTCCCTTTATAAAGCGAGGAAATTTCCAACAACGATGATTATGAAAGCAGTAAAATAGGGCTCAGAGTTTAAGAAAAGACCGGCTCTGAAATGCTAGTTGGGCTTTTGGAAAGTTTCATAGAGGTTACATAGGTGAAATCGAAGTTCATAAGAGCGGGTCGAGGCGTCATTTTATCGGAGCGTTGATCTTTTGTGCAGTAGGTTTGCTTACTATCTTCGGTTACTATTTTTCATATTCCATATAGAAAACCGAATAGAGAATTTCACAGGGGAAAAAAGTGAGAGAGAGGGGGCACTTTCTCTATCACTCTTTTTTCAGTTCTCCTAATTTCCGAAGCCCGTGGAGATCGAGGATGCCAAACCCAACCTTTGAGAATATCGGAAGGATAATAAAGGCGAGTGTATCTATGATGCCTTTCGTTAGGCCAACACCTGAAGCCCCAAAGAACCATGCTGTTGGATAGAGAACCCAGAACGACGTTAAATAAAGTGCCATTCGTTTATAATGCCTTGCGAGTTGGGCATTTGAAGCATTCGCCATGCGTTTAAGCGGTCCCCATAAAATGACTAATATGATCACAAGAGCGACAAGCCCTAGAAGATACCAGATGTATTTGGTGGAAGCTGGTGAAAAATCGGCGATAAGTCCTGTTACGATCATGAAAACATCCGCTGCAATCAATGAAGCGATAAGCGTATAATTGATTTTACTTTGATAAAACATCGCGGTTAGAGCGAGTGACACAAGTAATAGAGGGGTGGAGACAACCCAATCGATATAGCGGGCGAAATAAATGGTTTTATCCGGCTTTTCTAGCAACCCCTGGCCTAATGCTATTGATAAATAAGCAACCCCTGACCATCCTGTAATCAGGATCGCCACAACATACTCATACAAGGGGACACCTTTAGGTTTTCGACTCAGGATATAAAAATAGATGGCACTGGAAATCATCACGATAAAATAAAACATGTGTAACCCTGTTTCAATTGACTTCAAACTGACATCTCCCCTCCGTATCGTGTTACTCAGTATGGGCATCGGGGATGGTTTTATACGATTGAAAGAGGTTGAATCAAATAGCTAGACGAATCGATTGGAACCTTTTAAGATGAAGGTATTGAATGGTAAAGGAGCTTCGATATGAATTTTGTCGCGTTAGATTTTGAAACCGCCAACTCATCAAGAGGAAGTGTATGTTCGATTGGACTTGTGGAATATGAAGATGGTCAACTCCTTCGAGAATATTATCGGCTTGTCAAACCGAAACAAAATGTCTTTTCAGGCATCAATGTGAGCATTCACGGGATAACAAAAGAAGATGTAGCAGATGCACCGGAGTTTGATGTTCTTTGGAATGAGGAAATTCGAGATTTAGTAGAAGGGAAATTTTTGATTGCTCATAATGCGCAGTTCGATATGAGCGTCCTACGTGCTGTTCTTGATCAGTATAACCTTCCTTATCCGATGCTGGCCTATAATTGTACGGTAAATCTATCAAAAAAGACGTGGACGCTACCAAGGTACAAATTAAATGTTGTTTCTGATTATCTTGGCATTCAACTCGATCATCACCATGCGCTAGATGATGCAAGAGCTTCTGCTCAAATTTTCCTGAAAGTAGCGGAAGCATTCAATACCAACGAGGTAAAAGAAGTCATTGAGAAGACTGGTACAGCGAATGGCGTTCTCTTTGATAATGGATATGAACCTGCAAAATTAAATAAGAAGAACACAACAAAAACCCCTCCACCCAAAATTCGCTCTTAAATTTTGGTGAGGGGTTTTTGTTTGTCATCTTAAAAGAAATGAATGAGAAAAGAGAGGGTGTCTAGTTCTCTTGCTAAATCAATTTGTTGAAGATGAACGTTAGCTGGCAGCTGAAGGTAGGCAGAAGAAAAGTTCATAATGCCAAGAATACCGGTTTCAGATAGTTTTTCAGAAATCAATTGCGCTGAAGCGGCAGGAATAGCCAGAATCGCTACGGTGACACTAGCGGTTAAGCGATCATTCATTTCATCAATGTGATAGACTGGAACACCTGCAATGGTTTTACCAACTACTTTAGGATTATTATCAAAAGCCATTTTAATCTTGGGAGTCGATTTTCGTAGGTGATTGTAGTGAAGAAGGGCAGTTCCCAGTCGGCCAGCTCCGATCAAAGCTGCTTCTGGCTCAGTATTCTCGTTTACAATCAAGTGAAGATGATTCACAAGTTTTTTGACTTCATATCCTGCCCCTTTGCGTCCTGGGGCTTTTATCTTAGAGAAATCTCTTCTCACAAGATCGGATTTATAATTAAGCGCATTTCCAATCTCTACCGAGGAAATCGATTTTTGACCAGATTTCTTCACACTTTTCAAATAAGAAAGGTAGAGTGGAAGCCGCTTTATGGTTGCATTTGGAAGCTTATTCTCTTCCTTTTTCATACTATTACCTCCGTCGAACTAATCCGCTTTCTTCTCTATTATAATCTTAATCTAGCAAAGTGCAATTTGGAAAATAATCCAAAAGAACTAGTGAGGGATGATTTCCCCCTTTTTCCCGACGCTGAGGCATTCATATTTAACAGAAAAGAACCGGTTATTTGGCCGGTTCTTTCAAACAGTTATTGATTGAGTTCTTGTTTACATAAATACCAGTCAATGCATTCAAGCCCATCTTCATTCTCACGTTTTTTCATATCTTCTTGGGTTTTAGGAGGAGAAACGAGTACTTTGTCTCCTGGTTCCCAATTAGCAGGGGTTGGAGCACCGTGTTCATCAGTTGTTTTCAATGCTTTTACTAACCGCATGATTTCATTCATATTACGTCCTGTTGTAAGAGGGTAGTAGATAATCGCTCGAACAACCTGCTTATCATCGACGACGAAGACGGCACGGCTCGTTTCCGTTTGACTTTCTTCTGGCATAATCATCCCGTAGCGAGTAGCCACTTTTCGATCAAGATCAGCAATAACTGGGAATTCAATTTCAGTATCGAAGTTTTTCTCGATATTACGAACCCATGCGAGGTGGGAAGACACGCTATCAACACTGAGACCGATGAGCTCTACATCAAGCTTTCGTAATGCAGGGTAAATTTCTTGAAATGCGACAAATTCCGTTGTGCATACCGGGGTGAAGTCAGCTGGATGGGAAAACAGCACAAACCATTTTCCTTTGTAATCATCAAGGGAAAGCTGACCGTGTGTTGTGTTTGCCGTAAAGTCAGGGGCAGGGGAACCTATTCGGGGTAGCTGATAAGTTGTTTCAGTTTGTTGCTCTGACATAATCAAACATCCTCCTTCTATTTTCATCTACGATGACTTTTCCCTCCTATTTTCGTACTAAACTGTCTTTTTTGTGACGAATTCTTAAAAAGTTTCTTTTTCAAGCAAAAGAAAATGATAGAATGAAGCGAAGGAAAAGAATACCAAATAAGGAGAGAGGAGAAGAAAAATGAAAATAGAATTTCTAGGTACGGGTGGTGCGATGGCCATTCCACGCCCGCTTTGTCAATGTGCTGTTTGCATCGAAGCAAGAAAGAAAGGTGTCCCTTACAGCCGATCAGGTCCGAGTGTTTTTGTTCATGGACCTAACGTGCTCATTGATACACCTGAAGATAGCTATATGCAGTTAAATCGATCGCAAATTTCAACGATTGACGGCGTATTTTATTCCCATTGGCATCCCGATCATGTGATGGGGAGGCGTGTATTGGAATCGGTCAATGCGGATTGGAGCAATCACCCTCCAAAAGGAACAACGACGGACGTTTACTTGCCAGAGCAAGTGGCCATCGATTTTCAATCAAGATTAGGTACGGGTGAACATCTCGCTTTCTTTGAAAGTCAGGAGTACATAGCGCTTCACATGCTAAAAGATGGGCAAAACGTAACCATTCATGATGTAACGATTACACCTTTTCGTTTGTCAGAGGACTACGTCTATGCTTTTTTGTTTGAAGGGGAGGGTAAACGTGTTTTGATTGCTCCAGATGAACTTTATGGGTGGGAGCCACCTAATCTTGGTGAATTGGATGTGGCGATCTTGCCAACTGGCATCTGTGAATTTCACCCTTTAACAGGAGAGCGACAGATTAGTGCCGATCACCCTGTTTTGAAAGAAGAAGCGACATTTCGCCAAACACTTGCGATCATTGAGAAACTTCAGGTCAAGGAAGTGTATTTAACCCATCTTGAAGAACCTGATCAGTTAAGCTTTGACGATCTCAAAAAAGTGGAAGAAACGCTTTCGCACGATAAAAAGATTTCATTTGCGTTTGATACGTTAATGATTCATGTATAGGAGATCCGGTTTAAAGAGACGGACTTTAGGGAACCTTTTTTTTAGAATAGAAATGAGGTGAGCGAGTGGAACTATCTTTTGGATTAATTCTTAATATTGTGATTGCGATTTATTTATTTGTAGATGCGAAAAAACGGGATAAAAGCTCTTTTTTCTGGGCGATTCTCGGGTTGATTTTTGGTCCGATCGTTCTTGGGATCTACTTTATTCAAACTGGTAGAAAAGGTATTGGTTGGCTAATCATCATCCTTGCATTGATCTGGTTTATCCTTGCTATTGTGCTAGGTATTTTGGCGGGGATCATTGGTCTCTTATTTTAAGAAGAAACCTGAAGCATGCATGCTTCAGGTTTTCCTATGTGTTTAGGAATGTCTAGAATGTGGAAGAGTGGGAGAGACATACATAAATGTGATATGAGCGCTTGATGTGAATGTGTAAATTACATCATGGAAGATTTGCTAGCTACCATTCATAGATAAGTAATGTCTCAAGGGGGAAGCGATGGATGAGGAAGCAAAAGTGATAGAGTGGATCACTTCCGAAATCGAAGTAGAATCATGCACCATGCAAGATTATCCGGTATACCAATCGGGTAAACGAATCATCGATCGAAGCGGAGATTATCTAATTGTCTACTTTCATCCGTTGCTTGAGAAAGTTGTTTATACGTTTAAAGGTGTGGAGGATCTTTATTTTATAGCCCGTGGTTAAGCAAAATTCAATAAGGCAATCCGGATCGTTAAACGAAAGAGGAGCGTAACTGTTACGCTCCTCTTTCGTTTATGGGACTAGGTGAATTGATTCCTCTATGTCCTTTGAGGTTATAAGAGAAAGTTGATTTATAAGGGCAATTTGAAAATCTCCCGGTCGATTTTCAATATGATCTGCCGCTTTTTCACTTGCCACACCATAAAAACTAAGCGCGCCATAAGCAGCTAGCATGGGATCTTCTTCAACCGCTGCAAATGCCCCAAGAAGAGAGGAGAGGAGACACCCAGTGCCAGTTACCTTAGTTAAGATTGGGTGACCATTGGCAAGCTTAAGGGTTGCTTCACCATTAGAAATAACATCAATTGCACCGGTAACGATCACCGTACAGCCGAACATCTTAGCTGCTTTTTTGGCAAGGATTTCGGTATTTCCTTCTCCTTCCGCCGCATCAACGCCTTTGATTGTCCACTGTTTTCCTGCAATATTTGCAATTTCTGCGGCATTTCCTCGTAGATACTGCACGTCCACTTCTTTGAGTAGACGCCGAGAAGTTGTCGTTCGATAAGGAGTAGCACCAGCTCCGACAGGATCGAGTACAACAGGGATATGCAATTCATTTGCCGCTTTTCCAGCAATAATCATCGCATCCACTAGATCCTTCGTTAATGTACCAATATTTAAAACAAGCGCACCAGATATTTTCACCATATCCGCCACTTCTTCTTTTGCATAAGCCATAACAGGGCTTGCACCTGTTGCGAGTAAGCCGTTCGCTGTAAAGTTCGTTACGACTGTATTCGTTATATTATGAATGAGAGGGGAGGCCTCTCTTACTTTTGTAATGAGGGCAGCAGCCTGAGATTTTTCCACAATCAACATCCTTTCATACTTGTCATTTCTTTAACGGTGACTTTTCCCTTATTTTTCATTGTATCAATAAGGTGTGAGTGTGAAAATAAGAAATGAGAGGGGACTAGCTTTTTTAAGGTCTTGAATACCGATTCCAAAAACGTAAAATCCAAGAAAAAGGAAAAGGTAATCGATAGCCAGCTTTTTCAAGTTGTTTTAAAAGGTTGATAAACGCACCCCCTACCCGGCGATTTTGTTTTAATTTTTCCTCGTTTTCTTTTACTGTAATGCGATAGCCATCTTGAAGACCTTCTATTTTGACCTCTTTTCGACCTACCTTTTCAGTTGTCTCCTTCATTACTTTAGTTTGATCCATCATGAATTCTCCTTTTTGTTCCAAAGTCGTTTTTCCATAGCCACAATGAAAAGAATGATGAGAAATGAAATGCCTCCAGTCATGCTAGTAGAGAGGAAGAGGGAGTGTATGTCAAGAGCTAGACTTATAAAGAACCCAATGGAACTGAAGCAAAAGAGGATAAACGCATAATGTTTATTCCATAGCATGCTTCTCGATTGAACTTCACGTTGTTTTAAGTTTTCCTTCCACTGTCGATGGTCATGAAATTCATTTGAAAGTCGATCGAGCGGGTTCTCGATTGAAGAAATGCTGGCATAAAGCTGCTTAAGAAGCTTTTTCGGGTCATAGCGATGATCAGCTGATTCTTCGCGATTGATCCACTCTTGAACGATGGGCTTGCCTTCTTCAATTAAATCAATTTTAGGATCCAACGTATAAAGAATACCGACAATGGTTGAAATGGCTCGTCCGAGAAAAGCGAATTCACTCGGTAATTGGATAGGCTGCTTATTTACGAGCGTTTGCACTTCTTTTAATACTTGCTCTGCCGTATCTTCATCCATCATCGTAAGATCCTGTTCAATGAATAAGGTAACGAGTGTTTTGATGGCTTTCTCGATCTGTCTTTTGTCGGAGTTGGGTAGAAGGAAACGCAATTCGTCAAGCGCCTCTGTAACATCACTGTACTGACTTAGTACGATTCCTGTAATGAGCTTTCGAATGGACAGAGCATCTCTAGCTTCAATGTGTCCAACCATACCAAAATCGATGAAAACGATAGTGCCATCTTCTTGAATAAGAAGGTTACCCGAGTGAGGATCTGCGTGAAATTGCCCTTCTTGAAGAAGCTGTTCAAGATACCCCTTTAACAGTTTACGGGCAAGTTCTTTACGATCAAGATTCTTCTCATCAATATAAGAAAGGTTTGTGATGCGTGCACCTTCCATCCATTCCATGACGAGCACTTTTTTCGTGGACCATTCTGGCACGTAATGTGGTACACGATAGCCTGGACTCTCACTGTAGCGCTCCTTAAAGTGAAGGCCATTTTTCAATTCTTTCTTAAAATCAAGTTCATCTTCAATCACATGACGAACTTCTTCATATAACCTGCTTAAATCAAGCTGCTTGCCGTATGATGTGAACTTATCCATCAGCCAGAATACGATACGAAGGGCTTGGAAGTCAGCGCGAATAATCTTGCGTATGTTTGGACGGCGTATTTTGATCGCCACATCTTCTCCTGTTTTTAATGTTGCTCGGTATACTTGGCCAATAGAGGCAGAGGCAATCGGGCGATCCGAAAGATTGTCGATAACATCTTTATAATCAGCTGACCATTCATCTTCAAGAATTTGTTTCGCTTTTTCCCATGAAAATGAAGGAACGCGATCCACAAGATCTTCAATTTCTTCCAGAAAAACTTTTGGAAGAATGTCAGCTCTTGTTGCAAGAAATTGACCAAGTTTCACGAGTAATCCCTCAAGACGAATCGCTTTTTCCTTGTATTCTCTCGCTTGTTTTTTTAATAGCTTCTGCCATTGTTCCTGGTCCCAGGAATGTTTGCTTTTTCTACGGAATCGTTCTAATTGAAGAAAGAACTTAACAGACATCCAAACGATTACACTAATTCGATACAGCGATTGATATTTCATAGACGACTCCTACTCCTGAATAAATTGTTTAGTGTTTAACATAGCCTATTTCCACCTTTTAGAAACAATTTTCAAGGAGGAAAAGCACATCAAACACCCCTATCTTAACTAACGATAGGGGTGTTGTATGAATGCACCAGTCAGACTGGTGCATTCACTTCTAGATCTTCGATTTCTTTCTCCTGGTATTGCACGTCTTTTCTAGCGTTAAAGCGATCCGCTTTTTCAACGGTTACCGTAATGTTGTAATCAGGAATACCAGCGTATTTTTCATAACGACCTCTTGGTAAGAGGAAGTTTCCTTCGGGAAAATGTACCTCTAGATTCCCACTTGCAATATCAACAAACTTCGCTCTTCCTTGAAAAACACCAAATCCATTGTAAACGACGATTCCTTCCCCTTCCGTGATGCTTAGTCTGCTTGCATCATCGGCATTCATCAGCACGTCGTATCGCTCTGCTTTGTTGAAAGGGTCGGTTTCTTTATAAACCATCGAGTTAAATTGTTTTCCGCGTCTTGAGGTGACGATAAATTGCCCCTCTTTTTTACCAAGATCAGGGATCTCAACAGGAACAAGATTTCCTTTTCCATCTGGAGTAGGGCAGATGCCGCCTTCACATAACCAGGCACCACCCCATTGGAAAACATCACCTTTCTTAGATAAGTGTTGAACGCCGTCATAATCTCGATTGGCAATCGCTATTTCATTTCGAATCTCCTGTCCTGTTTTGAAATCAACAAAGTGAGCTGTCTCTGGCTTAACGCGCTTAGCAAGGTCAAGATAGATTTTCCATTCTGAACGCGCTTCTTCCACTTGATTTTGATTGCCTTCTATTTCGGGCGAAAAGTAAACCATTCGCTCGGTTGAAGTAGAAGTGCCGCCACCTTCTTGTTCGTATCTTGTTCGAGCAGGCAGCACAATGACTGCTTCTTTCGCATCGACCAGAGTAGAAGTGTTCAGAATAATATCCTGATGAACGCGGATCTCTAATTCCGAAAGGGCTTTTTCGATAAAATCAGGATCAGGCATCGTTTCGAGGAAGTTTCCACCAGATAAGTAATAAAGCTTAATCTTTCGCTCGTGATCTTCTGGAAGGACGATGTTTTCTAAGGTCACCCCAACGATATCACCCTGCCATTTTGGTAGCTCGAATCCCCATACTTGTTCCATCCGGCGAATGTTGTTGGCGTCAAAGCCTCCACCAGGTAAAACAAAGGGATCAGCACCCATTTCTCCAGATCCCTGCACAGAAGAATGGCCTCGGAAAGGCATGAGGCCACTATTTTTCTTTCCAAGAAAACCTCGGAGTAGAGCGAGATTAGCGACTTGGGAAATGTTATCTGTCGCGAAGGAATGCATGGTTAAACCAAGCGCCCATGCAAAAACAGCGCTCTTACTTTTTGCAAGGAGACGAGAGAGTTCGATCATCCGTTCTTTTGTGATACCAGAAGAGTGAACGATCTCTTCCCATGATTGCAGGTCTACATTGGCTTTTAACTCTTCATAGCCGTTCACATGCTTTTGGACGAAAGAATGATTGATGGCAGAACCATGTTCTTCTTCTTCCATTTCAAACCAGTGCTTCATAATCCCGTGCATAAAAGCAATATCTCCACCAACATTCACCTGATAAAAGTCATCCGCCAATTTGGTTCCAAATAACGCTGATTCTCCGTTAGAAGGAATCCAATATTTATCCATGGCAGGCTCTTTATAAGGATTGACCATAATGATTTTCGTGCCTCTTTTTTTCGCTTCAAGCATGTATTTTGTGGAGACAGGGGAACTATTCGATGCGACACTTCCCCAGAACATTAAGACATCCGTTCCAAACCAATCCTGGTAATTCACAGTGGATGCCCCGACACCGATTGAACGTTTTAAAGCCGTTTTACTCGGTGAATGACAAATACGTGACGCATTATCAATATGGTTTGTGCCAAGAAAACGAGCGACTTTTGCTGCAACGTAATAGGATTCATTCGTAATACCTCTAGATGTTAAATAAAAAGCGTACTGCTTCGGATCAAGCTTTTTCATCTTATTGGCGATCAGGTCCATTGCATCGTCCCAAGTCAGACGAGAAAACCGATTTTCGCCCTTACGACGAATTAACGGATAAGGGATGCGCCCTAATTTCCTGAGCTCGGTACTGCTGTATTGACGAAGCTCGTTCATATCAGAATGTAAAATATCTTCATTAATAGCAGGCATTGTGTTTAGTCTAAGAACATTGAGTCTTGTTGTACAGACATGAGGCCCTTTTAACGTTTGATCATATAGTCCTGAAACACCTAGTGCACATCCATCACAAACGCCCTGTGTTAAAATTCGCGTTGCATATCCTATATTGTCTCGGTTTTCCCATGCGATTTTCGCAGTATCACGAAAATGCTGTGGCTTCACTTTACCTAATCCAAAGGGTATTGGACTTACCCAGTGTTTTGGCTGTGGTTTCTTTGTTGCTTTAATTGGTCCTTGATGCTTTGTTTCACCCATGTGGTTCACTCCTCTAATTGATGTTCATAAATGAAAAACCACCGTTCCTCCGTCGCATGTAACGGAAAAACGGTGGTTGAGTCTTTAGCAGGGTCGCTACCAAGTGCCTAACCATTCTGGTTCTTATTAAGAAATCTTCATTTTTTCTTCGATGTTTTGATCAAATACAAAAATCGACATTCCGAAATCGCGGTCAATATCGATATCGACAAAGAGATCAAGGAATTTACTTTCGAGAAACTCCTCCATTTGAACAGGAGGATGATTGCGGTACATTTCTTTCACCATTTCCGTTCTTGCAGCTCGGAGCATTTGCTTGCCGTCATCTGCGCTAGCAATGAATTTTTCAACTGGTGAAAGGTTTCCTTCCATTTCACAAATCGCCCAGTTTTTACAAAAGGTCGTTGTAATTTTACTAGGTCCTTTGCCCATGTGTTTCTTCCGGAAAGAACGAACAAGATTGCTGAATTCTGCTTCATACTTCGTCATACTGTCCTACCTTCTTATCAAGTTGGTCTTATCCTACATATTTACGGTTGCTGGCACTTCATTTTCTTTTCGCAGCCTACGAATATCTTTTCGAATCACAATCGAAATGATTAGGGCCACCACAAACATACCGGCAAAAAAAGTTAAGCTTGCAGCGTAACTTCCAGTCGTATCTTTCATCCAGGCAGCAAACATCGGACCGACAAGTCCTGCTGCTGCCCAGGCAGTAAGAATGTACCCGTGAATGGCCCCAAGTTGTTTTGTGCCAAACATGTCGCCAATATAAGCTGGAATAGAAGCGAAGCCCCCGCCATAGCATGTGTACACGATCGCTAGCATGACTTGAAACAGGATTGCGGTCGTCGTATGAGGAAGGAGGGCAAACAGAGCAATTTGTAGAACGAAGAACGTAGTATACGTATTTGGACGCCCGATGTAATCGGAAACCGATGCCCAACCTATTCGGCCAAGACCATTAAAGATCCCAAGGACACCTACAAGCGCAGCCGCTTCCGTTGTTGATAATCCGATACTTTCCTGTGCCAGTGGTTTTGCAGCAGAAAGAATTGCGATTCCACATGTCACATTGATAAAAAGCATGAGCCATAAATAATAAAAACGTGATGTTTTAATCGCTTCATTCGCCGTTAACTGAGATAGATCTCCCGCCTTTTTCGATTGCTTTTGTTTTTCTTTGAACCCTTTAGGCGCCCAGTCTTCAGGAGGTTTCTCTAAATACAAAGAAGAAGCGACCATTATGATAAAGTAACTTGCTCCAAGTATGTAAAAGGTGTTGGCGGTTCCCACTGATTTAATCAATGTATCCATGACAGGACTTGCGATCGCTGCAGCGAAGCCGAAGCCCATAATGGCAAGGCCAGTCGCAAGACCACGTCGGTCTGGAAACCACTTCACTAATGTGGAGACAGGGGCAATATAGCCAACGCCAAGACCAATTCCTCCAAGCGCTCCATAGAAAATGTAAAGAAGGGGAAGAGAGCCCATGTTGACAGCGAACCCAGAACCGAAAATACCGATTCCAAAAAAGCTAGCTGCAAGAAGCCCAGCTTTCCTTGGACCGTATTTTTCTACAAAATGACCGAGGAATGCTGCTGAAAGTCCTAAAAATAAAATGGCGAGACTAAATGTAAACTGTACTTGTTTAGCGGACCAGCCAAATTCGTTAATAAGAGGATCGGTAAAATTACTCCATGCATAAACAGAACCGATTGAAATATGAATCCCAACTGCAGATGCTGCAATTAGCCATCTGTTTTTAACCTTTTCCATCCACTTCATCTCCTTTAGTTCGTTAACAAGCTAACTAATAAAGCAAAATAAAAAAACTGTCGATCGACCAAATAAGAGAGTACGAACTCTCCAGTAGGTGATTGACAGTTAGCCGTTAGCAGGTACGCTACTAGACATAACCAACAGTTAATCGCTTTCACGAACATTGTCACATTCAAAACCGATAACAGGATCGCTGTCTCGTATCTCTAAATGTTACAACATGATGAACTTTTATAAATAATAGCATAAAAATTGAAAATCAATCAATAAAAGATTCTAGCATGTTGGTATTTTACGAGAAATGAGTGGCTCACTTAGAACGGATTTTCAACCACTTTTGAAAGAGAAAGGCAAGCAAAGCAGAGACCACCATGACAATAATCGTCACGAAGAACGAATTTTCTGCAGTCGTATAATTGCCCATTACGGTGTAAGCTGATTGTTCTTGAATAACGGTCAGAAAGATGCCTGAAAGTAGCTGTAAACAAAAAAATAAAATAAGAAAGCTACTAATGAAAGAGAGATAGTTCATCTGTTTTTTCCTTTCTATGATCAGTAAAGCTTATTATAAGACTTCGAATGTTACGTCCATTACTAGGGGAGACAAGATAAATGACGATCATTTTAAAGTAAGAATGAATGACACGATCACAAGACGACTGTTTCACCTTCTAGAATGAGGGGAATGGTAAAAGCAGACATTACTTATCATTTCGGTTAGGGGAGGACAAAATCGTGAAACGTGCTATGCTCATTATTAACCCATCTTCTGGTAAAGAAAAAGCCATAAACTACGAAGAAGAAGCTGTGAATATTTTACAACAAAACCATGTAGACGTTACAGTTAAATATACTGAAAAGGAAGGGGACGCTGTCCGTTTTGCTAAAGCCGCATGCGAGAATCATTTTAACACGGTTGTCGCAATGGGGGGAGATGGAACAATTAATGAGGCCATTAACGGATTAGCCAGTGAGTCAGAACGTCCTGATTTTGGTTTTATCCCTTTAGGAACGGTGAATGATTTTGCTCGTGCGCTAGGCATCCCAATGCAACCTAAAAAAGCGCTAAAAGTACTCGCACAACAGCATACTAAACCGGTAGACATTGGCCGAATTAACGATCAGTATTTTATGAATGTCCTGGCTGTTGGGGCCATTGCTGAAGCGGTGTATGATGTAACGCCTGAACAAAAATCCAAATTTGGCCCGCTTGCCTATTTCATTGAAGGCGGAAGAGCGCTAAAAGATAAAACGCCGTTTGAGTTGAAAGTGACGTATGATGGAAAACAATGGGATGGAGAGGCGTACATCATGCTGATTGCTCTAACGAATTCAGTCGGAGGGATTCAGTCTTTTGCTCAGCACGCAGAAGTAAATGATGGTTATTTCCATATCTTTATTTTAAGAGAATTTTCTCTTCCGAAAGTATTTAAAATTATTCCAGATCTGTTTAGTGGGAACTTACAAGATAATGCACAAGTCGAGTACTTTCCTGCTTCCAAAATCAGAGTTGAATCACAGCAGGAACTTGTTGTGAACATTGATGGAGATGAAGGCGTTCACCTTCCATTTGAAGCAGAAGTGAAGCATAATGAATTACATATTTTTGTTCCTGAAGAATAGGGTTTAGATGCCGACTCCCCCGAGGGTCTCACTTCTGATTCTTCTCCTAGATGAATATGCTAGAGGTGATAAGAACTGAAGTGGGGTGGGAATGTGGGTCAAAAAGTATTGTTTTTTGGAGACGTTGGCATTGATGATACGATCGCTCTATTGTTTGCTTATTTTTCAAAGAAAATAGAAGTCATCGGTATTGTAGCGTGTTACGGCAATGTATCGAAAAAGCAAACAACGCGGAATGTACGCTACTTACTTAAAGAAGTGGGCCGGAGAGACATCCCGGTAATGGGTGGGGCGGAAAAACCAATGACGGGTGAGGTGCCAACATACTATCCGAACGTTCACGGTCCTGAAGGTTTAGGCCCGATTACACCGCCACCAAGTGAAGCTGAGCCATTAGAAAACTTTTTCCAAGTGATTTCTCTTATTGAAAAATATGGGGAAGATCTCATCATCGTTAACGTTGGTAGAATGACTTCGCTTGCAACCCTTTTTCTTCTCTATCCGGACACAATGAAAATGATTAAAGCTTTTTATATAATGGGTGGTGCCTTTAATGTGCCTGGGAACGTTACTCCAAGTGCAGAAGCGAATTTCTATGCGGACCCCGTTGCAGCCAATATCGTGATGAAATATGCACGAAATGTTTTCTTATTTCCTCTAAACGTAACCCAACAAGCAATCGTCACACCAGGAATGGTGAACTATATCGAGGCAAAAAGTAACCCGCCTTTTCTAAAGCCGCTTCTAGATTATTATTACGAGGAATTTTATCAAAAGATGGTTCCAGATATTGAAGGCAGTCCAGTACACGATGCGCTCACTCTTATGAGCGTGCAAGATAACAGTATATGTACGTTCTACCGTACTCCAGTCGCATTAGAAATTAATGGAGAAGCACGTGGACTTAGCATCGGTGATTTTAGAAAATCTTTCGAGCAAGAAAAATTTGATAATAGGCCGGCTCATCACGTGGCGATTGAACTAAACTATTTTCAGTTTTATAAACGATTTATGGAAACGATGACAGGAGAAACGTTTACGTAGGATGAAACTTTTTGTTGCTATCTTTCGTATTAGGTGGTATGAAGAGAAGGGACAGACGACCATGTAGTTTGCCACATAGTCTGAAATGATTTTTTTTATAGGTTCAGCTTGTTCCCCGCACAACATCTGTTGCGAATGGATAGAAAGCTAGAAGCGTAACAAATGGAAAAAGTGAAGAGGGTGCTTGTGTTTGAACGACATTGAGAAAATGATGATTCATATCAAAATAGAAGGGACAAGGGTTGTTCAGAAACCAGATGAATTAACGATCATTGGTAGAGGAAGAAGTGCGGTCGTTTTTAAGCTCCCTAGTGAGCCGAAAGTTCTTAAAGTTTTTTATCCTGAATTTGTTCACCTTTCAAGAGTAGAAGCTTCGATTTATCAAGAACTATCCAATAATGAAGACTATCCTATCTTCTATGAAGAAGGAGAGGGGTATGTTGTATTAGAATATCTAGAAGGATTAACCTTTTACGAATGTCTTATTCAAGGAATCGTGATTACGAAGGAAATGATTGAGAATGTGGATCAGGCGCTGAACTACGCTCGTAAGAATGGGTTAAATCCATCAGATACGCATCTTCAGAACATCATGCTTTTATCGAATGGGGAAGTTCGCGTGATCGATGTTGTTCGTTTTCGACAAAGTAAGATATGTACACATTGGGAAGATTTAAAGGTAGCCTATGATTCCCTTTATTCATCTCGTTTCTTTCCGAAAAAATATCCAGTATGGTTTATGGAGATGATTATTTGGCTTTACCGTAAAGGCTTTATTCGATTGAAAAAAAGGAAGTGATGATCACGTGCAACAATCGCGCTTATTTCGTTTTTTTATTTGGCTTCTTCTCATTTTTACCGTAATCTTGGTTGGCAGTAAAATTGAATTTATTTTTCGTCCCCTTGTCATTCTTGTGACAACATTAGCTTTTCCAATTATAGCAGCAGGTGTGTTCTATTACATTCTACGCCCGGTCATTGCTCTTCTAGAAAAATGGAAGATTCCTAGACCCCTTGGTATTCTTCTCGTCTATCTTGCGCTGGCTGGTGGAGTAACAGGACTTGTCATTAGTATTGGCCCCGTTCTTGTTGAGCAATTTAATAGTCTTGTAAAAGGTGCTCCAACACTTGTGAATGATTTGCAAAATGCGATTGAAAGCTGGCAGAAGAATCCATACATAGCGAGAATTCTTCAAAGTGAAATGATTGACATACAAGGATTGACTGAGCGAATCTCTGGTTCAATTGGAGAAATTAGTTCTTCTTTCGGGAATTATATTTTTTCATTTCTAAATATCGTTACGAATGTACTTGTTGGGATTGTGCTTCTTCCATTCATTCTGTTTTTTATGCTGAAAGATGGCAAAAAGCTAATGCCATCCTTACTTAAAGTCGTTCCAAAAGCTCATCGGAAAGAAGGAGCGAAAATACTTGAGGACATGGATGATGCATTAAGCGGCTTTATTCAAGGCCAGCTAATCGTGAGTGTCTTTATTGGAACATTTGTTTACATTTGGTATGTGATTATTGATTTAGACTATGCTTTAATTCTGGCGCTCATTGCTCTTTTTCTTAACGTTGTGCCATTTATTGGGCCAATTATTGGGACAGCACCAGGCGTCATTGTCGGACTAATTGAATCTCCGCTTACAGCTCTTTGGGTTGTCCTTGGTGTGATTGTTATTCAACAAATTGAGAGTAATTTAGTTTCACCGCTTGTGATGGGACGTAAATTAGATATTCATCCTTTGACAATCATTTTACTGTTATTAGTAGCGAGTAGTCTTGCTGGTTTCCTTGGGCTTATCCTTGCCATTCCAACATACGCCGTGTTAAAAGTCATCTTTACTCATACGTATCGGTTGATTAAGCTCCAGCAGCGGGGCAAGCATTCTACGAATGAATAATAAAAAGACAGGTTCTCTCAGAACCTGTCTTTTTCCTATTCAATAATGCGGACCGTTACATCTTTGCGACCCCAGTTTAGAGCGTCTTGTTGACCCGGAATAAAAATATCGATTCGATTGTGATCAATGTCACCACCGATGTCAGCGGCTATAGCGGTACCGTATCCTTCCACCTCTACAATAGAACCTAGCGGGATTTGATTTGGATCTACCGCAATCACTTTAGCGTCAGGGTATTTTTCTAAATCAATCCCCATTTTCGTAACCCCAGAACAACCTGTGCAGCTGGCTGTATAAGCGGTACTCTCGACAGTGATTTCTTTACCTGCAGCAGAAGAACCTGGTGAGGCGATTTGATTTAACGCCTTTCGTGTAGCAGGTCCGGCAATCCCATCTGCCGTTAGCCCTTTGTTACGCTGAAATTGTTCAACAGTAGCGACCATTCCTGAACCGTAGATTCCATCAACTTGATTTTCATAGCCAGCTTCCTGAAGCTGACTTTGGATATGTATGACCTGCTTTCCAATGTCCCCTCTTCTAAGGACTTGAACCTTGTTGTTTGTTTCTGAGCCAGCGAGCCCATCGACCTGCAAATTCCGGCTTTCTTGAAAGGCAGCAACAGCATTTTCCGTAATAGGACCATAATAACCGGTTGCTGTATGGTAAGGAAACATTCCTTTCGTCATTAAATAGTCTTGAAGCTCCTTCACATCTTCCCCCGAGCTTCCTTTTTGCATCGTTCGATCTCCGAATGCTGCTGAAGCAAGGGATGGTGTAGCAACAAAAATAGCGCTTACGATAAGCAGCACAACCATGCTTCTCATTTTTTGAATCATCATTTCTCCTCCTTAATGATTTTACATTACAAGTGAAATCATTCGGTTAGAAGAATAGATATCCGACGTTTTTTTATCAATATCCGACAATTTGATTACGAAACAACCACATAATGGAAAGGGAATTTGCAGGCACACGTTGACTCTTAGCTTCAAGAAACGGAGAATAGAAGAGGATAAAAAAAGAACGGGTTGTTAAGAAAGGAGAAACGAGTGGCGTGAAAGAGCTTGATTCGAAATGGATACACCTTATTAATATTATTCTTGGAGTGATTATCGTTCCGTATTCCGTTCTTGAATTTGTTGCTGTCCTTAAGTTTGCTGACAACAACCGATTCCTCTTCGTTCCAATTGGCCTATTTGTACTCTGGCTCATTTTATATCTTATTCAGTTGAAAAAGTTGAAAACGCTCCTTGTCATGGGTGCTGTATTTCTAAATGTGTTCTACTTATTTTTTGTTATTCCGAAATTGCTATATTAGAAAACTTTCTGGATCTTCAATAGGATGAATACTTTTTTGAAAAGCGGGTATTGTACTAAAGTGGTCATCATGATCAATAAAAGTACCTAGAAGATAAAGGAGAGGAATTCAAATGACGAAAGTATTAATGGTCGTAACAAATCATACAGAAATCGATTCAGAACACAAAACAGGTTTATGGCTTGAAGAGTTCGCTGTCCCTTACAACATCTTCAAGGAAAAAGGCTATGATATTAAAGTAACTTCGATCCAGGGTGGCGAAGTTGAACTTGATCCCAATAGTATTCCAGAGGAAGATCCTAAGGAATGGGAAGATGCTCAAAACCAGCTTAAGAATACAACAAAAGTAACAAAAGAAGATGCGAATAACTTCGATGTTGTGTTCCTACCAGGTGGGCACGGTACAATGTTTGATTTCCCAAATAGTGAAGTTCTCCAGCACATTCTTCAGGAACAAGCTGAAGCAAATAAAATTATTGGCTCTGTCTGCCACGGTCCAGCTGGGCTAGTGAACGTTACGTATAAAGATGGTACGCCTTTAGTTAAAGGAAAAAGAGTCAGTGCATTTACTGATTCAGAGGAACGTGAAATGGGTCTCGTTGAGCAAATGCCATTCTTGCTCGAATCAAAGCTACGTGAAAAAGGAGCGAACTTTGAACTAGCCGATAACTGGTCCGTTTTCTCTGTTCGTGACGGTAATTTAATTACAGGCCAGAACCCTCAATCAAGTGAAAGTGCAGCGAATAAAATTATCGAAGCCATTGAAGGAAAATAAAAATAACCTTATCGTAGGAAAGTGAAATGCTTTGAGGAGTGAAAAGGAGTGGGCCACTACTGGTTCGCTCCTTTTCTACGTTTGAATAATTTCCTAAAGAGGAACAGAGCAAGCATGTGTAGAATGAAAGAAAGATGAGGATGATCAGTTTGAAATTCATTTTATCTCACCCATTTATTGAGGTGACCCGCAAAATAGAACGAAACGAACAGAAAACGCTGGAACAGGAGTACGACTTAGAATTATATGAAGATCGTATTATCGTAGGAGAGAATCATTTTCCCATTCAACATGTATTTGATATGTCGTATCGGTTTCAATCAACGCTTTATGGTTTTTTGTATCTTCATACCAATCGAGGTGTTGTTACCTTTATCATTAAAGAAGACCCAACTGCCTTTATTAATGAATACCGAAAACTCGTATAAGGTATAGGGAGCAAATTGAAAAAATAAAGTAGTAATAGCTTCGTTTTCACGCAATCAAGAAGAGAGAAGGAGGTAGGGTGCAATGGGGATTGAAAAAAGAGTGGTCCTTTCAAATGGTGTTAAGATGCCTTATTTGGGCTATGGTGTTTTTAAAATGAGCGATGAAGAAGTGAGGAAAGGCGTTAAGTTCGCTTTGGAAACAGGTTATCGAGGAATTGATACGGCTTCCTATTATCAAAATGAAGAAGCGGTTGGTCTCGCGATAAAGGATTCTGGCATTCCGAGGGAGGAGGTCTTTCTTACTTCTAAAGTTTGGAATGATGAACAGGGATATAACGCGACTTTAGCCGCATTTGAGCGGTCTCTCGAGCGCCTTGGCACCGATTATCTCGATCTCTATTTAGTTCATTGGCCCGTTCCGCACTTATTTCTTGAAACGTGGCAGGCGCTAGAAAAACTTTATCATGAAGGGAAAGTTTGTGCGATTGGCGTTAGCAACTTTGAAACCCATCATCTTGAAGCGATTTCTCGAATCTCCACAGTAACGCCAGTCGTTAATCAGATTGAGCTTCATCCAGAATTAATTCAGGGGGAACTGCGTGATTATTGCCGTTCAAAAGGAATACGCGTTCAAGCGTGGTCTCCACTAAAACGAGGACAGGTGCTCGATCATACCGTCATTCAAGCCATTAGTGAACGATATGGGAAAACGCCTGCGCAGGTTGTGATCAGATGGTGCTTACAACATGATCTTCTTTTAAATGTAAAATCTTCTAAAGAAGAACGTATTAAAGAAAATGCAGATGTGTATGACTTCCAATTAACGGATGAAGAGATGACGTCGATTGATTCTCTTCATGCAAACAGCCGTATTGCCCATCATCCAGATGATTTAGATTTCTATGAAAGAACGGTTCCGGGATTCAAAAAATCAACATCGACCACCTAAAAAGGCGCCTACAAAGGGCGCCTTTTTTTTTGATAAATGACTATTTAACCCATTTCTTTTTTAAAGGGCCGTCTACGCCGAAAACAGGATCACACTCAGGTAAAGGCACCTTTCGAATGTTCTCAAGAACGGTAGGCCGCTCGTTTGGCTCTCCTGTTTTAAGGTCATGATCGCGGCCATTTGGATAGGCGCCGACAACAAGAAAATCGGAAGAAGCCTGTTCTTTTTTGTGCCCAACTCCTGCTGGTATGATCACAACATCTCCTTCCTTCACATGAATCGTTTCTCCTTTCTCACCCCCGAATGTAATCGAAGCTTCGCCTTGCACAATGCCAAGTACTTCGTGTGTATTGCTGTGGTAGTGGTGATAAGAAAAGACTCCATTTTTCCATGCGTTCGTCCAATTGTTTTTGTTAAAAAGGGTCATTGCATCATGATTTTCTAAAACAGCACGGTAAAGGGTAAGTGGATAAAAAGGGTTGTTTGGAATTGTACCGTCATCATCAAAGTAAATGGTTTTCATCATTTCTTTTTCCATTGTCATCTCTCCTTTTTTGTTATGTATACGTTTTTGAGCAAAGTGAAACATGAGCGTTTAGGAAATGGAGTAGAGGGAATTTATCTACGAATCTATCCTTCCCCCTTAGATTGAAATAGTTGAGCTTTGGAGTTGACTAACTTGTCTATACAAGATAAACTACAAAGTGAAAGTTGAACTTGTCTATACAAGATATTGAATAAATGAAAGCGGTTGAAAGGAGAAGATAGCGATGTTGAAAAAATTATTTGGTAAAAAAGATAAACCATCAGAAGAGGTTATTTATGCGCCATTAAATGGGAAAGTTGTTGAACTTGAAACGGTACCAGATCCAACGTTTGCACAGAAGATGATGGGAGACGGCGTAGCGATTGAACCGACAGATGGCAAAGTTGTTTCACCTGTTAACGGAAAGGTTATTCAATTTTTCCACACAAAGCATGCGGTTGGAATCGAATCGGAATCAGGTCTTGAGATTTTGATTCACGTTGGACTTGAAACAGTTGGCATGGGCGGAGAAGGATTTGAAGGTCACGTGAAAGAAGGCGACAAAGTAAAAGTTGGCGATCCTCTGATTACCGTTGACCTTGATCTTGTGAAAGAAAAAGCAGCAAGCACGATTACACCTGTCATCATTACCAACGCTGATGTTCTTGAAAATGTTGAGAAGAAATATGCAGCAGGCGCTTCAAACGAAACAGAAATCATGACGACGAAAGTGAAAGCCTAAGAATGGCCTTAGAGAGTACATATCTCATCGTGCTCTCTAAGTAATTAACTGTTTTTCTAAGGGGGAAGAAAACATGGCGATTAATCGAGAGTCCGTTGAGCAAATTCTTGAAGCCATTGGTGGAAAAGAAAACATTTCGACTGCCACACATTGTGTGACTCGTCTCCGTCTTGTTTTACATGACGAAAGTAAAGTAGATACAAAAGCATTGGAAGACAACGAACTTGTAAAAGGATCGTTTTCAGCGAATGGACAGTTCCAGGTTGTCATTGGACAGGGAACCGTTGATAAAGTATATAAGATTTTTGCAGAGTTGGCAGAAATTGAAAGCGCGTCCAAACAGGATGTGAAGGATGCGGCTGCAAGCAAACAAAACATCCTTCAGCGAGGCGTGAAGACGCTTGCCGATATTTTTATTCCGATTTTACCTGCGATTGTAACCGCTGGCTTGCTTCTTGGGATTAATAATATTCTCACAGCACCAGATATTTTCTTTAACGACCCGCTTGTCGAAGTGTATCCGCAATGGGCGGATTTGGCGAGTATTATTAACCTGATTGCCAATACAGCTTTCGTCTTTTTACCAGGTCTAATCGGTTGGTCAGCCGCCAAGCAATTTGGGGGAAGTCCACTGCTCGGTATTGTACTAGGTCTCATTCTCGTCCATCCGGACCTATTGAATGCATGGGCATATGGTGAGGCAGATGATATCCCAACGTGGAACTTATTCGGACTTGAAATTGAAAAAATCGGCTATCAAGGTCAAGTATTACCAGTACTTGTATCAGCCTATATCTTAGCGAAAATCGAAACGTTCTTAAACAAGCGCATACCTGATTCCATTCAAATGCTAATTGTGGCTCCTGTTGCGCTACTAGTCACCGGTTTCCTTGCGTTTACACTTATTGGTCCCGTTACATTCTGGATCGCGAATCTCTTAACAGATGGCTTTATTGGTCTATTTGATTTTGCACCAGCTATTGGTGGACTAGTCTATGGTGCGCTTTATGCACCACTCGTTATTACAGGAATGCACCACACGTTCCTTGCTGTTGACTTACAGTTAATTGGTAGTACGGGTAGCACATTCTTATGGCCAATGCTTGCTCTATCGAATATTGCGCAGGGTGCAGCTGCACTTGCGATGATGCTCATTACACGTAATGAAAAAACAAAAGGTCTTGCAGGAACATCAGCCATATCTGCCTTCCTTGGCGTCACCGAACCCGCTTTATTTGGAGTGAACTTACGTTTTAAATTTCCTTTCTTCGCAGCGATCATTGGATCAGCGATTGCTGGTCTTGTGATTACGGTGAGTGGAGTTGAAGCTACATCAATTGGTGTAGGCGGTATACCAGGATTCCTTTCCATTTTTAAAGAATACTGGGCTGCTTTCTTTACAGGTATGGCGATTGCAATTGTTGTGCCATTTGTTTTAACATTCTTATATGGAAAAGTGAGAAAAGTAAGCGAGCAATGAAAAGGAGCGATATCATCAGGTGCGTAGAAGCTCCGGTGGTATCGCCTTTGTTTTTAATGATTTAATCTAATAATAGGAGTGGAATCAGATGCAACCATGGTGGAAGAAATCTGTTGTTTATCAAATTTATCCGAAAAGCTTTAATGATACGACGGGTAGTGGGACAGGAGATATTCAGGGGATTATTGAAAAGCTTGATTATTTAAAAGAGCTGGGAGTAGATGTTGTTTGGTTAACGCCGATCTATGATTCTCCTCAAAATGATAATGGGTACGACATTCGTGATTATTTTAGTATTTATGAAGAGTATGGCACGATGGAAGACTTTGATCGCCTTTTAAAAGAAGCTCATACAAGAGATATAAAGATCATTATGGACATTGTCGTAAACCACACATCAACAGAACACCAGTGGTTCGTTGAATCTCGTAAATCAAAAGATAATCCTTATCGTGATTATTACATTTGGAAAGACGGCGTTGATGGAGCAGAACCGACAAACTGGCAGTCAAAATTTGGTGGCAATGCCTGGCAGTTTGATAAGGAAACGGGTCAATATTATTTACATCTTTTTGATGTCACGCAGGCTGATTTAAATTGGGAAAATGAGAAAGTACGCGATGAAGTGTATGATATGATGACATTCTGGTTTGAGAAGGGAGTAGATGGCTTCAGACTTGATGTCATTAACTTGATCTCGAAAAATCAAAACTTCCCGAATGATGATGGGTCTGTCGCACCCGGGGACGGACGCAAATTCTATACAGATGGTCCTCGCGCTCATGAATTTATGAATGAAATGAATCGGAATGTCTTTATGAAATATAACAGCATGACAGTTGGTGAGATGTCGTCTACGACAATTGAAGACTGCATCCAATATTCAAACCCTGAGCGTAACGAACTAAGCATGACGTTCAATTTCCATCATTTAAAAGTCGACTATCCTAATGGAGAAAAGTGGTCTGTTGCTGACTTTGATTTCTTGAAGCTTAAAGAAATTCTTTCGACATGGCAAACGGAAATGATCAAAGGTGGCGGGTGGAATGCGCTGTTCTGGTGCAACCACGACCAGCCTCGCATTGTATCGCGCTATGGAAATGACGGAGAGTACAGACGAGAATCCGCAAAAATGCTCGCTACCACCATGCATCTGATGCAAGGAACACCTTATATTTACCAGGGTGAAGAAATTGGGATGACGAATCCGAAGTTTGATGCGATTTCTTCTTACCGCGATGTGGAATCCTTGAACATTTTCTCGATCTTAAAAGAGGAAAAAGGGTATAGTGAGGAAGAGGTTCTTGAGATTCTTCGACATAAATCAAGAGATAACTCAAGAACACCTGTGCAGTGGACATCCGAGCCTCATGCCGGTTTCACGACAGGAGAGCCGTGGATTCCAGTAGCGAAAAACTATGAGACAATTAACGTAGAAGAGACGCTAAAAGAAAAAAATTCCGTTTTTGAACATTATCAACAGCTGATCTCACTGAGAAAAAATGTGGATCTCATCACAAATGGCGATTTTGAACTCCTTTTAGCTGAAGATCCTCAATTGTTTGCCTATGTGCGCAATGGGGAAAATGAAAAGCTCCTAGTTATTAATAATTTCTATGAAACGGAAGCGACTTTTGAACTGCCTGCTCAAGTAGACGTAAACGAATATAACGCAAAGGTGCTCATTTCAAACTATGGCGATTCACCTTCATCCTTTGAAAAAATGACGTTACGACCTTATGAGTCGGTTGCTTATCATCTAACTAAGGCAAGGTGAGGATATGAAGCAAACAAAGTATCAACAAATCTACAACGAGTTATCTGAACGGATTCTAGAAGGTACGTATCAACCGAATAGTAAATTGCCTTCTGAACATGAACTCGCTGAAGCTTATGGTACCTCTCGAGAAACCATTCGGAAAGCTCTGAATTTGCTTTCTCAAAACGGAATGATTCAAAAGATTAAAGCGAGAGGATCGGTTGTTCTTGATCTTGATCGCTATGAGTTTCCGGTATCTGGATTGGTTAGTTTCAAAGAAATCTCACAAAAAATGAACCGCACATCACGAACAATTGTCCATCATCTTCAAAAAAAGTTGCCAGATCAGTGGATCCGTGAGCAGCTTGAGCTTGAGGAAGGGAAAGAAGTTTGGCACGTGATTCGTGCGCGTGAAATTGATGGGGAAAAAATCATCTTAGATCGTGACTTTTTTACAGCTAAATGGGTTCCCGAGCTAACTAAAACAATATGTGAAAATTCCATATACGACTACCTAGAAAATGATCTTGGGCTTTCCATTAGCTATGCCAAAAAAGACATTATTGTGGAGGAAGCCAACGAAGAAGATCACCGATATTTGGATTTACATGAGTACAAGCATGTCGTGGTTGTTCGAAATTATGTATATTTAAATGATACTACCCTATTTGAATATACCGAATCACGCCATCGTCTTGATAAGTTTCGATTTGTTGATTTTGCTAGACGTGAAAAACAATAGAGGAAGCGCTCCATGCGGGGCGCTTTTTTTGTTCATTTTTCTCGATGGGAAGGAATTATTTATGTAAGCACGAATGGAGAAAAGGGTAAGAAGCCGTAGAAAGGAGCTACAAGTTTGAAGAAAATCGAGGATCATGTATCGCTAACGAAAGTAGCCCCTCAACATATTGAACCATTAAGGGAATTTACGTTACATAAACACCAGCTTGCTTTTACTTCCTTGCCGATTCCGGCTTATGAAAAATGCTTACTCGATCAAAAGCGGTTTCCCGTAGCCATATTGGAAGGAGACCGACCAGTTGGTTTTTTCGTCCTCGATCAGGGGGCGGATGTATGGGCTTATTCAAAGAGTACACATGCGATCTTATTAAGGGCATTTTCGATTAATCTCCCCTATCAGGGCCAAGGTATCGCTAAAGCTTCCTTGCAACAATTAAAACCGTTTGTGAAAACTCACCTCCCTCATTGTCGAGAAGTCGTTCTAGGTGTAAATCAAAATAACCCTTCAGCAAAGAAAGTCTATCTTGGCGCCGGGTTTATCGATACTGGTAAGGAGAAAATTGGCCGATCAGGTCCAATGGCGATTCTAAAATTCTTCATTTAATTGCCATTCACATTCATCATGTGGGTAGTTAGAAATAAGTGTGGACAAAGGAGGAAAACAACGTGTGGTATGATACGCCAATTACATCGATGTTACCGATAACGTATCCTATTATTCAAGCTGGTATGGCAGGAGGAGTCACGACACCCCAGTTAGTGGCTTCTGTCTCAAATGCAGGTGGACTAGGAAGTTTAGGGGCTGGATATATGTCCCCTGTCCAAATGCAGAAGGCAATACGTGAGATTAAAATGCTTACAACAAAACCTTTTGCGGTTAATCTATTTATGCCAGAAGACGATCGAACTTCAGAAGAGAGTATTGCGAACGCGCAAATCAAGCTTCAATACTTTGAAGCCGAACTGGATATTTCTGAACCAGAACGGAAGAGAAAGTCATTTTTAGAAACTCAAAAAGAATATCAAGATAAGCTTCAGGTGATCATGGATGAAGGCGTTCCAGTATGCAGTTTTACATTCGGCGTTCCTTCTATAGAGGATGTCAGTCGATTAAAGACGGCTGAAATGATTGTGATGGGGACGGCTACGACGGTTGAAGAAGCGAGGATTAATGAAGAGCATGGGCTTGATATGGTTGTGTTGCAGGGAATGGAAGCAGGTGGTCACCGCGGGACGTTTAAAGCTGACTTTCAGGAAGCACTCATAGGACTTGCTTCGCTCATTCCTCAAGCTGTAGACGCTGTTACCATTCCTGTCATTGCAGCAGGGGGAATCATGGACGGTAGAGGCGTTTTGAGTATGCTTGCTCTCGGTGCAGACGCTGTTCAAATGGGCACAGCGTTCGTTACGTGTCAGGAAAGTGGCGCTCATCCGCTTCATCAACAGGCCATTTTATCAAGTGAAGAAGATCAGACAGTCGTAACCTCAGTGTTTAGTGGCAAGCCTGCACGTGGTATAAAGAATGATTTCGTTACTAGAATGGCCGGACTAAAGGATTTACCAGGATACCCGACGTTAAATACGTTAACAAAAGATATTCGGAAACAAGCAGCGATCGAGAAACGACCTGAGTGGATGTCGCTTTGGTCTGGGCAAAGTTCTCGCCTTAGTACAACGAAATCAGCTAAAGAGATCATACAGGATAGCGTTCAACAAGTGAACGGTATCCTTGAAAGGCTATCTACATCTTAAACAAGATCAGGCCCCTCTCACGATGTGAGAAGGGCCCTTTCAATGACTTGCATTGGTACGGCCGATCATCTGACAGCATCTTTTGTTATGAAAAGATAATGACCGGCTGTATCATGAAGTGTGGTCATAAATTGGTCAGACAATACCTGTTTGTTTAGAAAGTTAACAGGGAAATGTAAAAAGAACAAAACAATGTAGTGGAAAATGAAGGAGGACGTTTAATAATGAAAGCAGTCGTTATAAAGGAATTTGGAAGTCCTTCCAAATTCCAAGTGGAAGAACTCTCTACAAGAGATTTGAAGCCAGGTGAACTAAAGATTAATGTAAAAGCAACGAGTGTAAATCCTGTTGACACAAAGGTTCGTTCTGGTCAAGCTGAGGCGTTTGCACCAGACTTTCCAGCGGTACTTCATGGAGATGTAGCAGGAATTGTAGAAGAAGTAACCGAGGGAAGTCCTTTTCAAAAGGGAGATGAAGTATATGCTTGTGCTGGCGGTGTAAAGGGTGTTGACGGAGCCTTACGTGAGCAAATGATTGTCGATCAAAAGCTTGTTGCTAGAAAGCCTGAACGATTATCCATGTCGGAAGCGGCAGCCCTTCCGCTCGTCTCCATCACCGCATGGGAAGCCCTTGTTGATCGCATGAACGTAAGACCTGGTCAAAAAGTGCTCATCCACGGTGCTACTGGAGGCGTTGGTCATATTGCCATTCAGCTAGCAAAATCACTAGGAGCGATCGTATACACAACCGCATCTACTTCCATGAAGATGAACATTGGTAAAGAGTTAGGCGCAGATTATGCGATTAACTATAAAGAAACGTCGGTAGAAGACTATGTTAACCAGTATACAAATGGTAAAGGGTTTGACGCTGTATTCGATACGGTCGGCGGCGATAATATGGAGAAGTCGTTCCAGGCAGTCAAAAACGGAGGACAAGTTGCTTGTATCGTTGGAAGTGGAGAACACGATATGACGCCACTTTATGTGAAAAGCGCCACCTATCACGGCGTGTTAATGCTTGTTCCCATGCTAACGAATGAAGGAAGAGAGCACCATGGAGATATATTGACTAATGTGGCTCGAATGGTGGATCATAACGTTATAAGCCCTGTCTTAGATGAAGAAAGCTTTACGTTTTCTACCATTGCTGATGCGCATGCTCGTCTTGAATCTGGAAAGACGATCGGAAAAGTTGTTGCAGTAAATGACCTTTCACAATCATAAGGAGAAACGAAAAGGAACCCATACGCAGGGTTCCTTTTCGATTTGCCAATCATCATCTATCTTCCAATTGTTCATCCATCAATAATTTCAGGGTGCTCATCACTGGAATTTGTTCTTGCCATACTAAATCTGTCACAGTTTTGCTGGTTTATAACAAAATCAGGACAGTGTATGATGAGAGGTGAGGAGGGATGGGGGATGATTACGATTGCCACAACGCTTATCATCATTTTTCTTGTTATTATCCTAATTGGTACATTAATGGTGGCCGGTAAAAGTGATCCAGGGTATGGGAAAAAGGCCAAAAATACGACTGTCACGATATCCGCTATTTATCTTTTTGTAACCGTTTTAGCAGTAGCGGGAATTGCTGCTTATGTTTATTTTAGCTAAACAGCGAAAGCTCCAAAATAGGGCTGGTTAGCCAGTCCTATTTTGAAGCAATAAAGATCATTTCAGCTGCAAGGTAGCCAAATCGTAATCCAAAGAATAATAATACGATACTTGCGGTAACACTAATGGCACGTAACGTACGTGGTTTCATTAATGTCTTTCCAAAATGGACCGTCATACATAGATTGATATTCCAGAGACCGATTCCTATAAAGACAAGAGCGGATAAAAAGAACGCCTGCCATTTGTCAGGTTGTTGAAGGGATACACTTAATACAGAGCCATAGATTCCCTAACCAAAATAAGAGGTTCATTGGATTAAATGCAGCAATCATAAAACCAGTGAGGTAAGAATGAAAGAGGCCAGCGCCTTCTTTATCGTTTTCTTCTTCTAAACTTACTCGTGATAAAAAACCTTGAATGCCGGAAACTGTTAAGATGATGGCGCCGAGAATCATGAGGGAGATTTGAACTGCGGTTAACTTCACAAAGGTTGCAATTCCAAAATACATCAAGTACATAAGAATAAGATCTGCACTCATCCCACCAGCCCCCACGAGCAGTGATGACCAAAAACCTTTATGTATGCCCCTTTTCATTATTTCAATATTAATTGGTCCAAGTGGTGCCGCTATAGATAAGCCTAGAACGATGTGAGTAAGTGCAATCTCTAACATGCTCGGCATTCTCCTTTAGTCATAGTCCTATGACTCAATTTAGAAAAACGAACGGATAACCCTATATGCTTTCTTACTTGGCTATGTTAGCTCATATTGTTGATTTCTCAATTTTTGGCTCAATCGAGTGAAACGAAGGGTTCACTCGATTGAGCCAAAACTCACCACCATTCATGAACATAGCCTCTTACTTAAATACATGTCCAAACCATTTAAATTAGAAGTGTAATTTTGAATTTGTTCGAAAATATGCTATTATGCTTTTTTGGGTCGCTCAATATTTTGAAGAAGATGTGGAAAATTGTATAATGAAGGTTACTACTACCATTGGAATTGATGTGATGTGGATATGAAGCATTTTTCGATGTTTACCAAAAGTGAAATAAAAGAACGTTTTCCAGTCAGCTTCTATCAGAGGGGGCTAACGTATTACCAGAACGGCCGCGTTTCTGAGCTTACATATGATCCTGAAGATCAATCCTACCGAGCTTATGTAAACGGAAGTTCTGATTATGGCGTGTTAATTGAGCTACTTGGTGATAATTGGTTTGGGTCTTGTGAATGTCAGGCATTTGAAACCTATGGGACTTGCAAGCACCTTGCAGCTGTCCTCATTGCGATTAGTGAAGAGGGGCCACCAGAAGAAGAAAGCGAGAAATCATCGCAGGTAACTCAATCACCACGAACTTATCTTGAAACAAATCAGCTTATCCAGGTGTTAAGCGATTATCAACCGGAACCGGGTCGCTCCAATGCAAGAGTTGATGAGCTAAAAGTTGAATTCACCTTAAAAGCAAGTTCGTACCCTACCTTACGTAAATCACAAGGTGATTCACCATGGACGCTCGAGCTCAAAGTAGGAGTTAATCGGTTGTACGTTGTGAAAGATATCCGTTCCTTTCTCGATGCCATCCTTGAAGAGCAGTCATACTGGTTTACGAAAAAGTTCAGTTATGAGCCTGATGAACATAGGTTTCATGAAGCTGATGAGCCTCTTATGCAAATTCTCCTTGCGATTAGACGAAACGAAAAGGTTTACTTGGATCTACCTGACAATTGGGGTCGTTTTACTGAAAACCGGGAATTGATTTTACCTCCCTTAACGGCAAATGAATTTCTTACTGAGTTTATCAAACAGGAGCGTTTCTTACGTTTTGAGTACAATCGAAATCTTTATGAAGAAATTGCCCTAGTTGAACGTGGCCTGCCTTTTTCGTTTGAAATTGATGAGATGGACAATGAGTATGTTATTCAGTTAAATGGTTTTCAAAGCGCAGCCTATTTTCCTACATATGGCTGGTTATTTCATGAAGAAAAGCTCTACAAGCTTTCCAAAAAGCAGCAGTCTCTCTTAAGAGATCTATCAGGATTTCGAAACGCGGCTAGAAAGAGTGAGCTATCGATTTCTTCTGCCCAAATCGAGCCTTTTCTCTCTCAAGTCGTTCCTGGTTTAAAGAAGCTTGGAAATGTTGTGATTTCTGAGCAAATCAATGATAAAATCATCAATCCAGAGTTACAGGCAAAAGTTTATGTCAACGCAGAAGGAGACCGATTACTAGTCACCGTAGAGTATGAATACGGTGAGGATGTCATCAATCCATTTAAAGACAGTAATCGGATTGTCAATGAGCAGGGGATTGTTCTTAGAGACAGTGAAAAAGAACAAGCCATAATGTCGTTGATTGAACAGGCATCTTTGAAATTTAACGGGAAAGAACTCTACGTTGAAGATGAAGCGCTCATTTTTGATTTTCTTTATTGGACGATTCCTGAACTAAATGACCTTGCAGATGTTTTTCTAACTGAATCCGCACGTGCCTGGTTGTTAGATGAATCATCTGCCCCTGTAACGTCGGTTGACATGGACAACAGCGGCAATTGGCTTGACGTCAGCTTTGACATGAAAGGGCTCAATGAAGAAGAAATCTCAAATATTCTAAAAGCGGTTATTGAAAAAGACCGCTATTATCGTCTTTCAAATGGTACCTTTGTTTCAATGGAAAATGAAGATTTTCAACATGTGAGTCAATTATTCGACGACCTGAATATTAAACAAAATGATATTGATCGCGGAGAGCTGCACCTTCCTCTGTATCGTGGATTACAGCTAGATGAAAGAATGAGTGGGGGGAAGCATGGATCGCGTTATAGTAAAGCTTTCCGCGACCTCGTTTCACGATTGAAACATCCAGAGGATTTGCAATTTGATCTTCCTTCTAGCTTAGAAGCAGATTTGCGTTCTTACCAGATGACAGGTTTTCAATGGTTAAAAGCGCTGGCTCATTATCATCTTGGAGGTATTCTTGCAGATGACATGGGGCTAGGAAAGACGCTGCAAAGTATTGCGTATTTACTTTCCGAGAAACAAGATAACCCTGAAGCAACAGCACTTGTAGTGGCTCCAGCTTCACTTATTTACAATTGGAAGAAAGAATTTGAAAAATTTGCGCCAGACCTAACGATTGAAGTGAATACAGGTACCCCAACAGAACGAAAAGAGCTTCTTAATCAGGGGCTTCAGCCGGATGTATGGATCACTTCCTATCCAACGCTTCGCCAGGACATTGATCATTACGAAACAATTCAGTTTGATTCGGTCATTCTGGACGAAGCACAGGCCATCAAAAATCCGGTAACAAAAACGTCCCAAGCCGTAAGAATGCTTCGTGCGAAGAAACGTTTTGCTTTAAGTGGGACACCAATTGAAAATTCACTTGATGAACTCTGGGCACTATTCCATTCGATCATGCCAGGTTTCTTTCCTGATCAAGCAACGTTTCGAAATTTACCTCATGAGCGGATCTCAAGAATGGTTAAACCGTTTATACTAAGACGGGTTAAGAAAGATGTTCTAAAAGAACTACCTGATAAAATTGAAACCGTTCAAGTATCTGAGTTAACGAAACAGCAAAAAGAGCTTTATATCGGTTATTTGCACCGCATTCAACAAGAAACGAAGGAAAGTCTTGCAGGAGACGGTTTTCAAAAGAACCGTATGAAAATTCTTGCTGGTCTTACGCGTCTTCGTCAGCTGTGCTGCCATCCATCTCTTTTTGTTGAAAACTACCAGGGGCAATCTGGAAAGCTTGAGCAACTCTTGGATATAGTGACAACATCCATTGACAATAAAAAGCGACTGCTTATTTTCTCACAGTTTTCTAGCATGTTGAAAATCATTCATCAAAAGCTCGTTGATCTTGGTTACTCCGCATTCTATTTAGATGGACAAACCCCATCGAAAGATCGGGTTGAAATGACAGAACGGTTTAATGGGGGAGAGAATGAAATTTTTCTCATCTCATTAAAAGCAGGCGGTACAGGCTTAAACTTAACAGGCGCGGATACCGTTATCTTATACGATCTCTGGTGGAATCCTGCTGTGGAAGAGCAAGCAGCTGGTCGAGCACATCGAATTGGACAGAAAAAGGTCGTTCAAGTGATGCGGTTAATTACCCAGGGGACGATTGAAGAAAAAATTTATGAACTTCAACAAAAGAAAAAAGAACTCATTGAAAAAGTGATTCAGCCTGGTGAAACGATGATTTCTAGTTTATCTGAAGAGGAAATTAAGGATATTCTAAGTATTTAATGGAAATGCCTTAACCTAACCGTATAGTGTACGAAGAACTAACAAACACTAGCTATTGGAGGATATAAGGATGGATGTATGTGAACTATGTGGAAGAAGCGGCGTCACGTGTACGATTCACCATTTGACCCCAAAAGAAGAGGGCGGTGCGCATAAACCAACCGCATCTCTTTGCATTCCGTGTCACAAGCAAATCCATGCTTTATATACGAACCAGGAATTAGCAATGAGGCTTGATTCCATTTCAAAACTAAAGCAGGACGACCAAATTCGGCGCTATTTGAAATGGATCAGAAAACAACCTGCATCTAAGAGCGTAAAAATGAAAAAGTCAAATAATCGAAAGCGAAAAAAATAAAATTTCGGATTTTTATTTGAGCATAAACCCTTGAGATCAGCAGGTTTTACCAGTTAATTAAGACAAGCAGTCATTTAGTACTAAAAATTACGCGTTTCGACATTTTCTCTGGTGGTATAAATAGGTAGAGGTAAGATTGTACTATTTTATACGGTATGAGAAACAGAAATTATTTTAAGTTGAGGTGAAGTGTATGAGGGAAAAAGTATCCTCCGTTTTTTGGAGCACGCTGGTAATTAGTTTAATTATGGTTATCTGGGGGGCAATTTCTCCAGATACATTAGGATCGATGTCAGCAAGTGCACAATCATTTATTTCTAACAAGTTAGGGTGGTATTACCTAATCCTTGTGACGCTGTTAGTTATTTTTTGTATCTTTATTATTTTCACGCCGTATGGAAAAATCAAGCTAGGAAAGCCTGATGAAAAACCAGAATTCACAAGATTAAGCTGGTTTGCCATGTTATTTAGTGCCGGTATGGGGATTGGGCTCGTGTTCTGGGGAACTGCAGAGCCGATGTCTCACTATGCGATTAATGCCCCAACGGCAGAAACAGGAACTCCTGCAGCTATTAAAGAGGCGCTTCAGTATTCATTTTTCCACTGGGGTATTCATGCATGGGCCATTTATGCCATTGTCGCGCTCGTACTTGCCTACTTTAAATTTAGACATGACCGTCCTGGTTTGATTAGTGCAACGTTGTATCCGATCTTTGGTGAGCGAGTAAACGGTCTACTAGGAAAAGTCATTGATGTGCTTGCCGTTTTTGCTACGATTGTCGGTGTAGCTACGACGCTAGGATTCGGTGCTGTTCAAATCAACGGTGGTCTTTCCTATTTAACCAATGTTCCAAATAGCTTTAGTACCCAATTGATTATTATCGGTGTGGTTACTGTGCTATTTATGATCTCAGCCTGGACAGGAATTGGGAAAGGTATTAAATACTTAAGTAATGCGAATTTAGGACTTGCAGGTGTTCTTTTCCTAGCGGTCTTTATCTTAGGTCCAACGATTTATATTTTAAACATGTTTACTGATACGATCGGTGCTTATATCACAAACTTTATGGCGATGAGTTTCCGTATCGCACCACTGAATCCAGAAAACAGAGAATGGATTAACAACTGGACAATTTTCTACTGGGCATGGTGGATTTCATGGTCACCATTCGTAGGGATCTTCATTGCACGTGTTTCACGTGGAAGAACCATTCGAGAATTTCTTGTAGGGGTGCTTCTTGTTCCTTCAATCGTTGGTTTCCTATGGTTTTCAACGTTTGGAATTTCTGGTATTAATATTCAGCAGAATGGAATTGCGGATATTGCCTCCCTTGCAACAGAAGAATCGCTGTTTGGTACATTGCAGAATTACCCATTGGGTACCGTATTATCGATTGTAGCAATTACGCTTATCGGTACCTTCTTTATTACATCAGCTGACTCGGCAACGTTTGTCCTTGGTATGCAGACCACATATGGTTCATTAAACCCAGGTTCAAATGTTAAGTTAACTTGGGGGATTATCCAATCTTCTATGGCCGCTGTACTTCTTTATACAGGTGGTCTCCAAGCGTTACAAAACGTTCTGATTTTAGCCGCCTTACCGTTTTCGGTTATCATGATACTCATGACCGTCTCGTTCTACAAGGCGCTTAAGAAAGAGAAGTATCTAGTCGCAAAAGATCCAAAGCCTCGAAAAGAAAAGAGAAAAGAAAAAAAATCGGGCGTTGAAAAGGCAGACCAAACTGCCCCTGCAACAAAATAGTTAGAAAAAGACGATGAGACATTCTCATCGTCTTTTTTTAATTCGTTAAATCTTTACAATTAGGAAATCTCAGGATAAAATAATTGAGATTATTCATTAAAACTAAGTGGGGATGAACGATGAGCGTTAGCGTTACATTGCAAGTTAGTGAACGTATTTTGGATCAAAAAGAACAGATTGCTATGCAAATTACGAAGGCACAAAATAAAAAATATTCAATTGAGCTCAAAGATAAGACAGAGCAGCTTTTTCCTTTGCGTGTTGAATTAGTGTCTATCTATGCAAAAGCCCTAGCACTTGAGGAAGTAGAAGCTGAAAAAAGCATCGAAGCATGGGGGTTAGAAACAGGTAGGTTGTGTGCACGATTGGAAACCACTCTTGATTCGATGCTAGGAGAAGTCCCTCACTATCGTACTTACATAGGGGAAGTATTAAAAGAAGTGGCGATGGAGCAGGAATTGAGTCTTCAAGAGTTTTACGACCTGATTTCGAAGCTAGATCATACCATGAATCTTGTTGTGTATTATTTTAGCGTTCCATTTGTTGAGTATCAAACCAACTTACTAGAGCAGTCTCGAAACGAAATACTTGAATTATCTGCTCCAGTTGTACCCATTATGGAAGGCGTTGCGGTATTGCCTTTAATTGGTACGATTGATACGTATAGAGCGAAAATGATTATGGAAGAATCACTAAAACAAAGTGTTCACCTTCGACTAAATTATTTTGTGCTGGATTTATCCGGTGTACCGATTGTCGATACGTTTGTTATTCAGCAAATTTTCCAAATTATTGAAGCGTTGAGACTCGTTGGCGTTGAAGCAAGAGTGAGTGGGATCAAACCGGAAATCGCACTTTCAGTGGTGAAACTGGATATTAATTTTAACAAGGTAAAGACTTACTCTACTTTGAAACAGGCACTAGCTGATTTAGTGATTCATTGTTAGCTGATTGATCGAGCTTAAAACAACTTTCAAATCTTTCAATTTTGTAAACAAATATCGGATCTGATTAACTTTAGTTAACAAATATCACGACCTTGGGTTTAGAAAAGCAAATATATGTGAATGGTTAACTATTGGATAAATGAAAGCTGGTGATTCGATGCTTACAGAATTGTTTAAGAGATCCAGTCATACTGTCGTTCTTACAGGTGCAGGAATGAGTACAGAAAGCGGTTTGCCTGACTTTCGGTCTGCGCTTGATGGCATGTGGAACGAGGTGGACCCACTCCAGCTTGCAAGCAGAGACGCAATGCAGTACGAACGAAATATGTTTGTACGTTTTTATAAACAGCGTATTAAAAAGTTGAGAGAGTTTTCACCCCACCAAGGGTATTATCATCTCGCTGAATGGGAACGAAATGGTAAAGTGGGCTCGATTTTGACACAAAACGTTGATGGCTTCCATCAGTTAGCAGGAAGCCAAAATGTCGCAGAAATGCACGGATCATTAAGAATGATGTACTGTGATGATTGTGGAGAGAAAGCCTCGAGTGATGCGTATTTAAATGATGATCTCATTTGCGAATGTGGCGGATTTAATAGGCCAGGGGTTGTCCTTTTTGGTGAACCTTTGCCGCTAAATGCTATCCATCGTGCAAAGATCGAAGCTAAAAAGGCTGATCTCTTTATCGTCCTCGGTTCTTCTCTTCAAGTCGCACCTGCTAATGTTTTTCCTATAGAGGCAAAACGAAACGGAGCAAAGCTTGTCATTGTGAATGAAGAAGAAACAGGTTATGACAAAGTGGCGGATCTTGTCATCCGTGAAAAAATCGGAAAAGTACTAAATGATTTAGCGGAAGCAAAAGCGTTTTAAGCTCGAATGAAAAATACCGACACGAGTCGGTATTTTTTTTGGCTCTCTTCCTCTATTTTTCTATCTGTAGAAATAGTAAGATAATAAGAGGAAGGAGCTGGAAAACATTGATTAAACTTGAACCAATGAGTGAAATGGATTATAAAAAATTTCTAGACACTTCCATTCATAACTACGCAAAAGAAAAAGTAGCTGCAGGAAACTGGAAAGCGGAGGAAGCGGCTAAGAAATCCAAGGAAGAGTTTCAACATTTGCTACCTGAGGGTAGAGATACGAAGAACCATGTCCTCTATACAATTGTTGTAGAGGCTACTGAAACGAAAGTAGGAACCCTGTGGGTTAAAACGGATAGCGAACGAAAAGAAGCCTTTATCTATGAATTTAACGTTCATGACGATCAGCAAGGAAAAGGTTTTGGAACAGAAGCGATAAACGTTCTTGAAAGTGTTTTGACGAAACAAGGGATAACTGGACTGTCTCTTCATGTTTTTGCTCATAATAAACAAGCGATTCGTCTGTATGAACGTCTTGGATTTGAAACGACCAATATTAATATGAAAAAACCATTACTTAAAAGATAGGAAGGAGGATAAATAGGTGAACAAGGTAAAAAAAATAACGGTTTTCTGTGGATCAAGTAACCATGTCGATCAACATTATTTTCGGGCAGTAGAAGAATTGGGAGCGGTTCTTGCAGAAAACAATATTGAAGTGATTTATGGTGGTGGAAATGTTGGATTGATGGGCGCATTAGCTAGAACCGTTCTGAAACATGGCGGTCGGGTAACGGGGATTATTCCACGAAAAATCTATGATAATGTCAGCCATATCGAGTTAAGTGATCTTATCATCGTTGAAACGATGCATGAAAGGAAGGCGAAAATGTACGAGTCAGGCGATGCTTTTCTCGCTCTTCCAGGTGGGATTGGTACGCTTGAAGAATTAACGGAAATCTTTACGTGGTATCAATTGGAGTATCACAATAAGCCGATTGGTCTTTTGAATACGAATGGCTTTTATGGTCCTTTTTATCAGATGCTCGAACATATGGTTGAGGAAGGTTTTCTACATCAACGTTACATGAAGCCATTGCTTACAGAAGAAGATCCAAAGAAATTGGTGGAAACCATTTCTTCACACTCAGTTCCGTTAATGAATAAATGGAAGCAGGATGACATAGGAGATCGTATTTAAATACCGGAATTTCCGGTATTTTTTTTAATACGAACGATGACAATTTATTTAAATTTTCAGATAAAAAGAGGTTTTCTAACTGTGAAAATGGAACTATACATACGCTATCCAAAACTTAATCACAAGTAAATGGAGGGGTTAAAATGTCTGGTACGATTGGTTCGCTATTTCGCCAAACGGTGCGAAAGTATGGAAAAGAAGAAGCCATTGTAGATGTAGATCGGGGCATAAGGTGGACTTACGACGAATGGAACATAGAGGTAAATCGACTTTCCAACGCCCTTCTCGATGCGGGAGTAAAAAAAGGGGATCGTGTATCCACATTTTTGTTCAATACGATTGAACTAGCAACTTTATTTTTCTCCTGCGCAAAAATAGGTGCTGTCTTAAATCCAATAAATTTTCGATTGAAATCAAATGAAATCGCTTACATTATTGAGGATGCAAAACCAACTGTTTTCGTATTTGAGCCAACTCTTGAACCAATCGTTGCAGAAATTCAAGCGAGCTATCCAGATGTCTCATTCTGGTCAATTGCGGAAAACGTACCAGCGTTTGCTGAGAGTTACAAGAAACAAGTGGGGCTTTCGAATAGTGATGAACCTTCGAGTGAAGTGGATGAAAATGATACGTATGCCATTATGTACACAAGTGGGACGACAGGACGACCTAAAGGAGTCATGCATCGGCATCGAAATATGCTTGAGCAAAGTATTCTCTGTGGAGCTTCTCTCAATTTGAAACAAGCGGATCGAGGACTCGTTGCTGCGCCAATGTTTCACTGTGCGGAATTACACTGCAACTTTTTACCAAGAGTTCATTTTGGCGCTACTAACGTCATCATTCACCATTTTGAGCCTAAAAAAGTGTTAGAGGTGATTGAAAGCGAAAAAATTTCTGTGTTTTTTGCAGCTCCAACGATGTGGAATATGATTCTTCAAGAAGACTTTTCGATGTTTGATCGAAGCAGCTTAAGAGTAGGATTATATGGTGCTGCCCCAATGGCACCGTCACTTGTTGTGGCTGTGAAAGAAAAGCTCGGGATTAATCTTATTCAGGCGTATGGCATGACTGAAATGGGTCCTGCAGTGACCTTTCTTGATGAGCATGAGCAGTTAACAAAAGTTGGATCAGCAGGAAGAGCCGCACTGAATCATGAGGTAAGAATCGTGAGACCGAATGAACATGGGCCGTCTGAGCCAGACGATGAGCTATCTGCTTTCGAAGTAGGGGAGATCATTGTAAAAGGACCATGTATGATGATCGGCTATTACAATCGCCCAGACGCAACAAAGGACGCTATGTATAAGGGGTGGTACCATTCAGGAGACCTTGGTTATATGGATGAAGATGGATTTGTTTATATCTCTGATCGTGTCGATGATATGATCATTTCCGGTGGAGAAAACGTCTATCCAAGAGAAGTAGAAGATGTCCTACATGGGCACGAGGGAGTCCTTGACGTCGCAGTACTCGGGGAGCCTGATGAAAAGTGGGGAGAAATTGTCACTGCGATCATTGTAAGAAAGCAGGCATCGCTCACAGAAGCTGACTTAGAACAATTCTGTAAAGAAAGTCATAATCTTGCTGACTATAAGCGGCCGCGAAAATACTTGTTTCTTGAAGAGCTACCTCGCAATGCAAGTGGTAAAATTCAAAAGTTCCGACTCCGTGAACAATTTCAAGTTGATTCAACATCATAACTCTCCAAGAAGAACGCACGTGCTGTGATGAACAATTGGACATGATCGAGTATTGGCCTGTATAATTGAAAAATTGCAAGATAGAAGCGGGCATATGCTCGCTTTTTTGTGTTAGATAAGTTTTCATGAATTTCAAATTGGCGTACATACTACTAGGGAATAGGAGGAATAAAAGAATGATAAAATTATTTACTGATAGTGATCTCGATGGAACAGCCTGCGCGCTCATAGCTGAACTTGCTTTTGAGAAAGAGGTAGATGTGACCCATTGTACATATCGTAATTTAAACGAACGGGTGGAAGGGTTTCTACAACAAAAGAATGGAGATCCAATTTTTATTACTGACTTATCCGTAAACCAGCACGTCGAAAAGCTTCTAGATGAACGGTTTCGGGAAGGGTCTCACATTCAAATGATTGACCATCATGCAACCGCGATGCATTTTAATGAATATAAATGGGGGTATGTCGATCCGGGAGACGATCAGAAAACATGTGCGGCTACTCTTTTTTATGATTATCTACTAGAAAAAGAAAAGATTGAGCGGTTGGAAAGTCTAGAAGAATTCCTTGAGCTTGTGCGGAAGTATGATACGTGGGAATGGGAAGAAGAAAACGAAGTAGATGCGAAACGCTTAAATGATTTGTTCTCAATCATGGGAAGAGAAACGTTTAAAGCGGAAATGATCAGGCGTTTAACACGTGAACCTGATTCCTTTAAGTTTAATGAAGCAGAGGAAATGATTCTTGATCTTGAAGAACGTAAGATTGAAAGGTACATTCATCAGAAAAACCGTCAGCTTGTGCAAATGTTTGTCGATGAATATTGTATCGGTCTTGTACACGCAGAGTCCTATCATTCAGAACTTGGAAATGAGTTAAATAAGCGAAATCCACATCTAGATATAATCGCAATTATGAATATGGGTAGCAAACGCTTAGGGTTTCGGACGATACATGAAAGTGCAGATGTATCAGAATTTGCATCCCGGTATGGGGGTGGCGGCCATCCTAAAGCTGCAGGTTGTGAACTAAATGAGGACACGTTCCAAGTTTTTGTTGAGCCTTCCTTTAAACTAAAGCCAGTTCAAAAAGACTCTGAACGGAATAAGCTGAATGAGCGTAATAGTGAAAGTGGGTCGTTCTATGAAAACCATGATGGTAAAATCATTTATATTCGTCCTGGACGTGAAGGAAAGTGGGAAGTAATGTGTCGAGGTCATGTAGAAGATATCGGTTTTGACCAATTCGACGATGCAGAACGTTATGTGAAACGATCTTACCATGCATGGCTTCGTTCAGATAAAGATGTTGTGGAAGATTTTGTCCGCGTGCTCCCACTTACGAAAGAGCAGATTATGGACAGGTACCATCTGATGATAAAAGCGATGCTTTATCAAGAAGAAGATGTTCTTAGCTGAACGTCTTTCTTTTTTCATGAACGTAATATTGATCGGCGCATTGATTGAGGAACATACGGCTACCTGTTATTATCTTTTCATTTTTTTATTGTTTCTTAATGGTGTAACCGGGGTATAGTTCATTACATGCCCATGGCACTCAACCTTAGCGTTGCGAGCATGGATTATGGGTGTGAAAGGAGAAAACAGTGAAGCGAATCGTTTTTAACAATCGCTACTCGCAAGTCCTTTACCAGACACAGAAAGCCAGGGCACGATGCATAATGTTGGAGAAAAGACCATACATCAGGACGATCGCGACGGCTACTGGATTCTCAGAGGAAGAGATCTTAGAATCTCTCGAATTTGGTGATGTCGACTACATCATGAAGCTGCGCTTGCACTATAGCTAGATGCAACGTTAAGCGTTGTAGCGCCATTAGGGCATGCCAACTCTTATTTGAACCAAGTTCAAAAAGAGAGCAGCTATTCATCAATATAATTGAGGCTGATTATTTTTTAATAATCGGCTTTTTTTGATGGACATGAATAAGCTATAGGAAAATAAATTAACTTTTTTTCAAAATCATGGAACCATCTATTTACGAGAATCGTAGAAAGAGGTGACATTATTTTGAAAGGTTGTGTACATAGTGAACGAAACGTTTGAAGAAAAAGGTAAAACAGAAAAACCATCAGTATTAGCGATGATTTGGAGTCCTGGAGAACAGTTTGCCACCATACGCTCTAATCCGAAAATTTGGGTTCCCCTTATTATCGTAACATTGCTTTCATTGTTTGGAGGCTGGTTAATGGTAATCGGTCCAGGCTTTGAAGAACAATTTGCTACAGGGGAGTTAGAAGGGGAAAATATGGACGGCATAATCTTATTTTCAAAGATTTCAACCGTCATTTTTTCCGCGCTTGGTCCGATTTTTGGCATTCTCTTTTCAAGCTTCATTTTTTGGTTAATTAATAAAGCAACAAGCTCTGAAGCGACATTTAAGCAATTTTTCTCTATGAATACTTATATCAGCTTCATAAGTGCCATTGGCTTGGTGTTAAATGGTCTTCTTCTTGCGCTACTAGGTGGATCACCGAGTGAGCTTTATACAAGTCTTGGCGCGCTAGTCAGTTCAGAAGGATCCATTGGTGCTTTTCTTAATGGGATCGAAATCTTTGGCATATGGACGATTGTATTAACTGGGATTGGACTTCGAATAACAGCTAAGTGGCCAAAGGGACTTGCCTGGGCGATCGCCATTATCTTCCTTGTCTTTACAATCGGTGCTGCAGCGGTTAGTGGTATGATGAATACCATGTCAGGAATGTAACGTATGAAAAAGAAAGTATGGATCATCATTGCTGTCATTACGATCATTGTTCTCATAGTAGGAGCAAATATTTATCGTACATATGCAGATCGTACGGCTACTGTTAAGACAGAAACGGCAAAGTTGAAAGAAATGAAGTCAACAATTATGACTCCTGGAACGCTGGCCATGGCTAATGAAAGTACCCTTTATCAGGACGCAAGTAAAGGCGAACTGAAAGAGGTTCTTGTCAAAGAAGGAGATTCTGTTAGTAAAGGAGATCCGGTTGTTACCTATGAGAACAAGGATTTAGAAATGGAGAAAGAACAAAATGAGATCAATATTGAATCGCTTTATCTGCGAATCAACTCACTTGATAAACAAGAAAAGCGGCTTAAGGAAAAACAAAGCGATTTAGATGATAATCGTGGGGATGAAGAAGCAGAAGAAGCGATGGAAGCGGAAATTGATCAAGTAATAATGGATAAGCGAATGGCAAATCTAGATTTACGTCAGGCACTGCTTCAGCGAGATCGTTTAAAACAGAAGGTTAGTGAGCTTGATGTAACAAGTGACATTAACGGTATTGTACTCGAAGCAAATGATGAAAGCATTCCGGAGTCCGCCCAAATGGAGAAACCTCTCTTACGGATTGGAAGTATGGAAAATCTCATCGTAGAAGGCACGCTTTCGGAATACGATACGTTAAATATCGAAGCTGGTCAAAAAGTAACGATTACAACAGATGTGCTTCCTGATGAAAAGTGGGAAGCAGAAATTATAGAAGTAGGCTATTTACCACAAGCGTCTGCACCTGAAGCGAATACCTCTGCAGTCCAATATCCCGTTTCTGTCAAATTCACTCATCCAGAAGAGGTGGATTTAAAGCCAGGTTTCCAAATGATTCTTGAAATTGAAACAGAATCACATGATGCTCTCACCTTACCATTAGAAGCGGTGCAACAAGAGGGAGAAGAATCGTTTGTCTTTATCGTAGAAGACGGGAAGGCTGTGAAACGCCAAATAGAAACAGGCTCTTCCACTTCAAAACGGATTGAAGTAGCAAAAGGGATATCTCAGAAATCAGAAGTGATCGTCGGTGCACCTGATCATCTTAAAAATAAGATGGAAGTGTCCGTAGAATGATCCAACTTGAAGAAATCACCAAAAGTTACACTCTTGGCAAGGAGTCGGTAAATGTACTGAGAGGTATAAGTCTAGAAATCAAAAGTGGTGAATTTGTCGCTATTATGGGGCCATCAGGGTCGGGGAAATCGACATTGATGAATATTATTGGCTGCCTCGATCGTCCGACGACGGGTTCTTACTTTTTAAATGAAGAAGATGTTTCTCAACATAAAGATCAAGAGTTAGCCAAGGTACGAAATCAATCCATTGGTTTTGTGTTTCAACAGTTTCAATTGTTGCCAAGACTTACCGCGCTCAAAAATGTCGAACTTCCAATGGTTTACGCAGGTGCTTCTAAAAAAGAGCGGGAAGAACGCGCGCGCGATGCTTTAACAAAAGTAGGATTGCAAGATCGAGTGGACCATCTTCCAAATGAGCTTTCAGGTGGTCAAAAGCAACGCGTTGCCATTGCGAGAGCTCTTGTGAATCATCCATCACTTATTCTTGCGGATGAGCCCACAGGTGCTCTTGATACAGCGACAAGTGTTGCCATAATGGATTTGTTTGTTCAGCTCAATCAAGAGGGGACTACCATTGTTGTTGTGACCCATGAACCAGAAGTAGCCGAATACGCGAACCGAGTGATTTATGTAAGAGATGGCTTACTGGGCCAGAACCCTTTTGAGAAAGGGGGACAAACGCGTTGAGTCTTTGGGAAAATATCAAAATGGCTCTCATGTCAGTGAAAGCCCATAAAATGCGATCCATTTTAACAATGCTTGGGATTATTATTGGCGTCGCAGCAGTCATTGTTGTTGTGGCGATTGGTCAAGGTGGAGAAGCAATGTTGAAATCTCAAATTGCTGGAGACGGGAATACAATTGAAGTCTTTTATCAGCCATCTGAAGAAGAAATGCAGCAGGGGAAATGGGAGGAGAATCCTTTTACCCAAGAAGATATCCGACAGTTAGAGGGCATTGAAAAAGTTTCAAATGTGGTTGCCTCCTCCTCGGAATTTTCAACAGCTAGACTCCGCGATGAAGAAGCAGAAACGTCCATTACTGGCATAAATGAAGCATATTTAGACGTGAATCAATTGAAAGTGGAGACGGGGCGTTCCTTTACAAACGCTGATTTTCTTGGCGGTCGGAGGGTAGCGGTCGTGAGTGCAGCGATGCAGGAAGAGTTATTTGAAGGGAAGTCACCGATCGGGGAAATTATTCGCATTGGTGTTCAGCCTGTGGAAGTGATTGGTGTTCTAGAGAAACCAACAGGTCTCTTCGCATTTGGTTCTGTCGAAACGTATATTCCATGGACGGCAATGCGAAACATGCTTGGTACAAGTAACTATAGCCAGGTTACGCTTCAAGTGGAAAATGCAGATGACATACAGCCTATAGGAGAGCGTGCAACGACGGTATTAAATCAGCTTCATGACACGGATGATTCCTATCAAGTGATTAATATGAAAGAAATCGCTCAAGGAATTGGGCAGGTAACTACTATCATGACAACGATTATCGGTAGCATAGCTGGTATTTCACTGTTAGTTGGTGGCATTGGCGTTATGAACATTATGCTCGTCTCCGTTACAGAGCGAACGCGTGAAATTGGGATTCGCAAGTCATTGGGGGCGACGAGACAGCAAATACTTCTACAGTTTCTCGTAGAATCAATCATACTTACCTTAATCGGTGGGATCATCGGTATCTTACTTGGATCAGGAACGGCGTTTCTTGTATCGTTCTTTGCGGACTGGCCATCCTTAATTTCGTGGCAGGTTGTCCTAGGAGCGGTTCTATTTTCAATGTTAATTGGGATTGTCTTTGGTCTCTTGCCTGCGAACAAAGCTTCAAGACTCGATCCGATTGATTCGCTTCGCTATGAATAAACAAAAAAAGAGGATGCGCCATCCTCTTTTTTTGTTGTTATTTTTTTGAAGTTAAACGATTTTTCGTTAAAGCGACTTTTATTTGAAAGTAAGTAAACGATTCAGGAAGAGCTTCTTTTATTGGTTTTAATTTATCAAATCCAACGACTTCTGCTTTTTCTAAAATCGCATTTTCTGTGTCTTGATCAAGCAGTCGAGTAGTGTCATGAAACAATCCTTCTTCAAAGGCTTTTAGCAAGTGACTTTCTATCGTAGTAGGACTTAATGATCGAGCAGCAGAAATGTTTACGATGTCTTTGCCGTCTTCAAATAATTTGAGTGTCGTTCTATGGCTAGCATCTTCAGAAGAAGCTGGCGTTGATTTAGCTGAAAGCAAAAGTTCTAAAAAGGCTTCGCCGTATTTATCAAACTTCATCTCGCCGACACCTTTAATTTGAAGCATTTCTTCACGGGAGGACGGCATGTGAGCACTCATTTCTCGTAATGTACTGTCTGCGAACACAACGTACGGCGGAACGTTGTCTCGATCAGCAATTTGCTTCCTTAGCGTTCGTAGTTGTGTAAAGAGTTGATCATCTTCCCCAGTGACGATCGGTTTACGAGCGACTTTCTTGAAGATGGTTTCGTGCCCTCTTAGAACTGGTAACGTTTTTTCCTGTAGGATCAGCGTTGGGTATTTGCTTTCTGTAAGAAGAAGATACTGTTCTGCTGTTAGAAAGTTAATCATGTCAACAATTTCCTGCTGTGTAAGGTGCTTTAATAGGCCGAACGTGGAAACGCTATTTAAGCGAAGCTCGTTCATTCGTTTAGACTTTGAGCCTTTTAAAATTTGAGCGATCATCGTTTTTCCAAAGCGTTCGTTCACCCGTTTAATGGTCGAGAATATCATCTGAGCTTCACGCGTAATATCCACAGATTCTCTGTCATCGATGCAATTGCTACATTTGCCACAGTGATAGCCCGGTCGTTCATCACCAAAGTAGTGAAGAATGGTTCCTTGCAAACATTTCTCTGTATGGCAATAATCCACCATCGCTTTTAATTTTGCAAGATCAGCCGATTTTCGCTCAGGCTCATGCTGGTTTTGGTCAATGAGAAACTTCTGGACGTGAATATCTCCAGCAGAAAAGAGAATGAAACAATCACTTTCTTCGCCATCACGTCCGGCACGCCCTGCTTCCTGATAGTATGATTCCATGTTTTTTGGAAGATTATGATGGATGACAAATCGAACATTGGATTTGTCAATTCCCATTCCAAATGCATTTGTCGCTACCATAACCGATATGTTATCGAATAAAAACTCTTCTTGAGCGGATTTTCGCTCAAGCTCAGTCATTCCAGCATGATATTTGCCTACTTTTATTCCCTGTTTTAGAAGGGAGCTATATAGCTGATCTGCTTCTTTTCGGGTAGCTGTGTAAATGATACCGGATTCCGTATTGTTTTGGCTAAGATATTTGTCGATAAACGATTTTTTCTTTTCTCCCTTAATAACTGAGAAATGTAAGTTTTCTCGTGCAAAGCCAGAGATAAACGTTTGTTCTGGAACAATATTTAGAAGCCGCTGGATATCTTGAATAACTTCAGGTGTCGCAGTAGCCGTTAAAGCAACGACCGGCGGCTGATCTTCAAAGTGATGAATCATTTGGCTAATTTTCATATAGCTAGGTCTAAAATCGTGTCCCCATTGAGATATACAGTGCGCCTCATCGACTGCAATAAGTGATATGGTTGTTCGCTGCAATAAACGTTGAAAAGTAGGTGCTTCTAGACGTTCTGGGGCAACATAAAGTAACTTTAATTCTCCACTTTCTGCCTCTATCATTCGTTCTTTTATTTCGGTTTCTGTCAGAGAGCTATTAATATAAGCGGCATCAATACCGTAGCTTGCTAGCGCATCAACCTGATCTTTCATTAATGAAATAAGCGGTGAGATGACGATTGTTAGTCCCTCTGATAGAAGAGCAGGGATTCTGATAGCAGATCGACTTACCCCCGCCAGTAGGCATAATACCTAGTGTATTATTTTGGGATAGAACACTCGAAATGATCTCTTCCTGACCACCTCGAAATTCTTCATATCCAAAATGCTGTTTCAGCTGTTCTTTTGCTTGTAAAAGCATCGTATCTTCCTTTCTCATTCGCCAGTTCGTTTGTTTTTTCATCTTACCGTATCTATTGAACTGTGTATAGACAACTTCACTCAGTGTGAAGTCTAACTCTTACTTTTCCTGGTCCGTAAAGTTCATTTAAATAAATGGCACTCCGAAATACGTGTAGAAAGATTCATTTCCGGACAAGCTACTACAATATGGAAGGAATATGTGGTTTTACGTCAAATAAAAGGGGAATAGTCATATGACGGAATGGATAGAAGTTATTCTAAGATCACTGTTCATACTCATTGGACTTTTTATTATTACAAAGCTACTTGGTAAAAAACAGTTATCAAAGCTATCTTACTTCGAATATATTGTAGGCATTATTATCGGTGATATTGCAGGTAGTTTATCGATGGATGTAGGCGTTAGTTTGCTTCACGGGGTTACGAGTATATTGATTTGGACTCTTATTTCTGTTTTCTTTAGCTACATTTCCCTGAAAAATAAAAAGGTGAGAGATTTTGTAGAGGGGAAAGCCAGAGTCTTTATTAAAGATGGAAAGATACTTGAAGAGAACTTGAAGAAAGAACGCTTTACAACTGATGAATTGCTAGAGATGCTGCGAAAAAAGAGTGTCTTTTCAGCTAATGAAGTTGAATTTGCGCTTCTTGAATCAGATGGAGAGCTTAGCGTTCTATTAAAACGCGATTACCGAGCAGTGAAGCCATCTGAGCTTTGGCTTCATCTTCCGGCTGATAAAGAACCGAAAACGGTCATTATGGATGGCGAGATCATAAAAGAAGTATTAACCGAAGTTGGCCATAGTGAAGCGTGGCTTAGAAAAATGTTATCAGAAAAACGTGTTACGATCGATGATGTTTTTTTAGCCCAGTTACATTCAGATGGAAAGTTAACCCTTGATTATTATGAAGATGGCATGTCAGAAGTTGAGTAGAATCATGGAGGAAAATCATGAAAAAGGAATTTTCTTATCGATCAAAGGATGAGCTGATTGTTCTTCTTTTAGATCGCGGTATATATAAAGTGAAACATAAGCAGCTATATGAATGTTCACAAACAGAATTGTTTTATTATTATCTTTCGATTACGAGGGAATCATTGCAGGAGGTAAAATCAAAAGTTAGTTCCTAACAGCTTCTAAAAAGAAGCTGTTATTTTTTTAAAAATGGACTTATATGAAAGAACTGTTCGAATACTGTAAAGAAAACATTAAGGAAGATAATAAATGATTTTGTCTAGTTTTGGCGAAAGCCTTCACAAGACAGCAGATAATTTGGATAATAGAGCTTGTACTTATAGAAGGGGAGGGGTGGCGAGCCTTGTTATATGTGAAACAGGATGCAAAAGAAGAATTGCTCCATTGGATTAAGCGTAAGCAAGAGGAAATGATCGAGATTGGCACTACAAAAGGCATATCACATAAAGAAACATTGCAGTGTAGTCAAGAGTTAGATGATTTGCTAACTTCTTATCAACGTTTGACCTCCGTCAACCAATTGAGAAGTTAACGTTTGAATCGAGTTGAAAATGGCTTCTTTGACGACTGGTGGGTAATCGTTTTGGAATTCAGAAATACAATCACGAATTTGTTGAATAAGTAGGATCTCCTCATGACTCGCATCATTCATCTCAACATCCTCCTCAAGAATCGATTTATACACCAATCATGACAAATCGAACACGTTTGCGTCAATGCTTTTTCTTAAAAATCGTCCAAATGATATCGGAAATTTCTTTATTTTCTGCAAAATTAGGACTTATTACTCAGATAACGAATCTGCATACATATGTAATCAATAAATTCTTAAAAAACTTTCATACAATGTTTGAACAAATGGCATAAAAATTATATACTAGAAAGGACGGGTTTTGGTGCCCAAAGAAATAAGGGTCCAAACCTCTGTTTATTTCTATACCATTCATTTAACGTAAATGATGATTTGATTGATAAAGGAGGTCTAGCAATGAAGGAAGGAATCCATCCAAAATACCAGCAAGTTGTATTTTTAGACGTTAGTACTGGTTTTAAGTTTCTAACTGGTTCTACTATGGGATCTAACGAAACAATTGAGTGGGAAGACGGTAGCGAATATCCACTAATCAAAGTTGATATCAGTTCTGAATCTCACCCATTCTATACTGGTCAGCAGCGCTTTAACGATGCTGGTGGTCGTGTTGAAAAGTTCAAAAAGAAATACAACCGCTAATAAAAGTAGAAAACACTCCCATGGAGTGTTTTCTTTTTTTTTAACTAGATAAGTCAATACCATTAAATTTCCTGTCTCTTTTATTGAACTTAAGAGGCATAGATATAACTAATTGGATAGGGAGATCACGCTTTGTTTTCGTAATTTAATAATGGCGCTTTTTCTCCACGATTTTACAGCTTCTACACTAACTCCTTCTTCAGCAGCGACACTTTTTAGGGATCTCCCTTCAAGGACTACGTGTTCGACCCATTTTCTTTGATTATTAGTAAGAGAAGTTAAGTCAATGGCATGCGGTTCAACCGGAAGAGGAGAACTGAAAATCTCTTCATATTCGCTCCAATTTAGAGAATGATGGTAATAAGTGCGGAATTCCTTTCTTCTTTCGTCAAGTAGTTTACCTCGTACTTTTAAATAAGCGTAAGCGGAAAAGCTTCCTTTTTCCTCGCGATAATTCATCATACATTCCCAAAGTGCAATTAACCCTGCCTGTTCGTATAAGGAATAATTTGTTGTAAGGTTTAATTTATGAATTTGACTTTTAATAAGAGGAGTATACTGATCTACTATTCTTTCAAAAGAAGCATCTTGCACGATACGAATCTCCCAAGTGAGGGTGCACCCATCTCTATTCCGTCGGTAAAGATCACAATACGGTAACCATTTGCATGTGTCATATACATGGATTGCTTGTTTCACGATGAGAAAGGAGAGCATACTTCTCGTTTCGCCTAAGGGAGATTTTAAGTTTAATAAGATTAAACGTATTCTTATTCTTCGTAAGGACTGTTTCTTCACTTATTCACTGGATTTAGTGAAAAAAGCAAACAAAAAAACGATCTATTGTTAGATCGTTTTTGAGGGAGAGGGCTTATGCTTTTCGATAGCAAAGCTGTGCGTTAATTCCTTTTAATTGAAGTTCGCGTACAATGCGTCTCAATTCTTCCTTTGTCAGGAGCGGCTCTTTCACAATCTTCCACCTCCACTAATTTCTAATTACTGATCCAGATTTAGCGATTTCTCTAGGGCACTTTTATAAGAGTTAAGTTCTGAGTATCCTTCAAATTGATGGAGCATTCCTTTAAAAATAAAGCGTCTTGGATTTGGTTCATTTATTTCTTTTAATAGAAAATGGACCGTTTCAAGCAGCTCTTTTCTTTTGTTTTCTTCTAAGCTCATCTGTTTAATGGACGAAGCCATATTCGTTAAAATAAAGGATGGTGACTGCTTTTGACATCCTTCTGATTCACTGCTTTTTTCAAAAATGGCAGAAGCTTGTTTCATGGTTAGAAAAGGTTCAGTATTATTCTCGAACATACCATACACCAAGTCATTTAACCGTTTTATAATGAATCGAGGAAGCTCTTCTAAGTCAAGATCTGCGTTCTGTAATACGATAAGCTTGATGTAAGAAGAGAACATACCATCAAGCAGCAAGACACAGTCTGGTAAAATTGGCGTGACACGCTCACCATATAAATCCTGAATACTGCTTGCGAGCGTTTCTAGAGACTCCATTCTAATCTTTAAGATAAGTTCATCTATTTCTTTGTTCATCGAAATAGCCTGTTCCCTGAATTGCATGATAATAAACTCTTTATGCTGCACAATTTCTTTAGCTTGCACATACAGTAACTTTTCGAGTCGTTCTTCAGGGGTGAAAGATTCCAGTTTAGCATCGGATAGTTTCTTTTTTAACATCTCATAATAGTAAGAAAAGATGGAATAAAGCACATCATCTTTTGATTGGAAATGAAGATAAACGGCTCCTTTAGAAATTCCACTTTCATTGGCAATTTCCTGTATCGATGTGGAATGAAATCCTTTACGCGCAAAAAGTTGCATGGCTGATTCAAGAATGAGTTTCTTTTTTTCGTTCATCGGACACCTCTGTTTGTCAGAGTGAACTGACCAGTATTTACTGACCGATTGGTCATAATCATTATATCACTTTCAGTGGTTTTTCATAACCCATTAATACTTTGTGAAATCTCTGTGTATTGTACATAATACCTTGAATTATATTATTTTATTCAGTATAGTGATCTTGTAATGACCAGTCAGTCATAAAAGTGTAGAGAAAAAGGAGTGGAAGTTGCTTGAGAAAGGTAATTCAATTTTCGTTAAATAATAAGTTTGCCGTTTGGCTGCTGACGATTATTATTACAGTTGCTGGATTGTATTCAGGTTTTAATATGAAAATGGAAACAATTCCAAATATTAATACCCCATTAGTTTCCGTAACGACTGTATATCCAGGGGCTACACCTGAAGAAGTATCGGATAAAGTATCAGAGCCGATCGAAAATAAAGTGGAAAGTCTTCCAGGTGTAAATGTTGTAAGTTCTTCTTCATTTGAAAACGCCTCGAATGTCCAAATTGAATATAACTTTAGTAAGAACATGGATGAGGCTGAGGATGAAGTGCGTGAAACGCTACAGTCGCTTTCATTACCTGATGAAGTGCAGGACCCAGATGTATCTCGATTAAGTTTTAATGCATTCCCTGTCATGTCACTAAGTGTGTCTGAAGATAACAGTTCACTTACTGAATTAACACAGCGCGTTGAAGAAAAGGTTTTAACTGCAATTGAAGGGGTTGAAGGGGTCTCATCTGTTTCGATTGCTGGTCAAGAAGTGGAAGAAATATCCTTTTCGTTTAAAGAAGATAAGATGAATGAGTATGGCTTAGATGAAGAGACAGTGAAAAATCTAATTAAAGGTTCATCTGTTAATATCCCTCTAGGTTTATATAACTTTGAAGATAATCAAAAGGCTGTTGTTGTAGATGGCAATGTTTCTTCATTGGAAGATCTAAAAGAGCTTGAAATTCCAGCGATCCCAGCTCAGCAAAATCAAGCACCAAGCCAAGCACCAAGCCAAGCACCAAGCCAAGCACCAAGCCAAGCACCAAGCCAAGCACCAAACGATTCAGCGCAAGGACAAGCACCTGCTACAGGAGCTAACGCAGGACAACCTCAAATCCCAACGGTTCAGCTTCAGGAAATTGCTGACATTGAATTAGTTGGTGAAGCCGAATCTATTTCACGGACAAATGGAAAAGAATCCATTGGGATTCAAGTAACGAAAAGCGCCGATGCGAATACGGTGGATGTTGTTAACGGTGTAAAAGATCAAATTGCTTCGCTTGAAGATGCAAATGATAAATTGAGTATTGTGACTATTTTTGATCAAGGGGAGCCAATCGAGGAATCAGTAAGTACCATGCTGAACAAAGCCATTATTGGTGCGGTATTTGCCGTGCTAATTATCTTACTGTTCTTACGTAACATTCGCTCCACATTGATTTCTGTCATTTCGATTCCTTTAAGTCTATTAATTGCCTTATTGGTGTTAAACCAGTTAGACATCACCTTAAACATTATGACATTGGGAGCGATGACCGTTGCCATTGGTCGAGTGGTTGATGACTCGATTGTGGTAATCGAGAATATTTATCGACGAATGGCTATTAAGGGCGAGCAATTAAAAGGAAAAGAACTTATTACAGAAGCGACAAAAGAGATGTTCCTACCAATCATGTCATCAACAATCGTAACCATCGCCGTCTTTTTACCGCTTGGACTTGTTCAAGGACCTGTAGGCGAACTATTCTTACCTTTTGCCTTAACGATTGTATTTGCGCTACTAGCTTCTTTACTTGTTGCGATTACAATTGTGCCAGCGATGGCTCATTCACTATTTAAAAAAGGTTTGGTGAAAAAAGGAAAAGAAACAGAGCACAAGGAAGAAGGCAATGGTCGCCTTGCTCACCTCTATAAGAGGATATTAAATTGGACGTTAAACCATAAGCTCATCACCTTTGGAGCAAGCATTCTTCTTTTAGTCGGTAGTTTATTCCTTGCCCCGATTGTCGGTGTAAGCTTCTTGCCATCTGATCAAGAAAAAATGATTGTGGCAACATATAATCCAGAGCCTGGTGAAACGACTGAAAGTATCAATGATCTCGCTCTAGAAGCAGAAGACTATTTCCTTGATAAAAAAGATGTCGAAACCATTCAATTTTCAGTTGGTGGAGAAAATCCGATGAATCCTGGAGCTAGTAATCAAGTTCTTTTCTTTGTTAGCTATGATGAAGAAACGGAAGGATTTGAGGATGAGCGTAAATCAGTTCTTGAGGATTTAAAACAACTGAGTGAAAAAGGGGAATGGGGCTATCAGGATATTTCAGCTTCTGGTGGAAGCAACCAGATTACGCTAGTCGTTAATGAAGAGAATATGGATGATCTAGGTCCAGTTGTAAAAGACGTCACTTCGGTTCTTGAAAAAGAAGATAACCTTTCAAACATTAGTTCAAGTATTTCAGAATCCTATGATCAATATACAATTGTTGCGAACGATGAAAAACTAAGCGAATTTGGATTAACAGCTGGCCAAATTGGAATGGAGCTCCGTAATACCGGAGAAGCTCCAGTACTCACAACTGTTGAAAAAGATGGAGAAGAATTGAATGTTGTTCTCCAGGTTAACGAAAAGAACTTCAAAGACAAAAGTGAGTTAGAAGAGACGACCATTCAGTCACCGCTTGGGATGGAAGTACCACTAAGTGAAGTGACGAAAATCGAGGAAGGACAATCTTCGAATACGATTACGCGTCGTGATGGCAAAGTCTATGCGAATGTGACTGCTGAAGTACTTGACGACAATATTGGGCAGGTATCCAGTGATGTTCAAGAAGCTATTGATGAGATGGATTTGCCTAACTCTTCAGAAGTTACCCTTGGTGGTGTAACAGAAGATATTAACGAATCCTTTACTCAGCTCGGACTAGCCATGTTAGCAGCGATTGCCATTGTTTATCTCGTACTTGTTGTTACATTTGGTGGCGGTCTTGCACCACTTGCGATTTTGTTCTCGCTTCCGTTTACAGTTATTGGGGGGCTTGTTGGTCTGCTGATTGCTGGTGAAACGATTAGCATTTCCTCACTTATTGGAATGCTCATGTTAATTGGTATTGTTGTAACAAATGCCATAGTCTTGATTGACCGCGTGATTCATAAAGAGAAAGAAGGATTAACAACAAGAGAAGCGTTGATCGAAGCGGCTGGTACCCGTCTACGTCCAATCTTAATGACTGCTCTTGCCACAATTGGTGCTCTAGCGCCGCTTGCGTTTGGCTTAGAAGGTGGGGCGCTTATTTCAAAAGGTCTTGGTGTAACTGTTATTGGAGGACTGACAAGCTCAACTCTCCTAACGCTTATCATTGTTCCTGTTGTGTACGAATTCTTTATGAAGTTTAGAAGGAAACCAAAAAGCGAATAGAGAATAAAAAACGGAGGTCTCTTTTTCATGGAGCCTCCGTTTTGTTATTTTCAAGCTGGATGCTTGTCTACACTTAAGAACACGTTATCAGTTGTATTTATACAGGAAAAGGTGTACAAACTTCCATTTTCGGGAATCAATACATTATCAATGATCAATAGGAGAGACATAACAATGGATAAAGTTGAAACAATGTATGTCGAATACTTTCATGAACGGCTCGAAGAAATAGGAGAAAAGTGGACAAACAGACTTCAACTACTTGTAGATGAAAAAGAAGCGACAGATACGGCTGTACTTAAAGTTCCGGAATTAAAAAACGAAATTAAATTATTTTGTTCTGATTTTGTGAAACAAATGATTTTTGAAGAATCAAATAACCGCGATGTGCAAGAGTGGGCAGGGCGAATAGTTGGCATTTTCTCGAGCCACACGTTTTCCTTACAACAATCGGTAGCTAGTTTAACGAATTTGAGACAAATTCTTTGGGATGTGATGGTCGAATTTAGCGTGGAGCATGAAGATTTAATTAAAGCCAGTCGGTTAGCCGGATGGGGCAGTTATATGAATAAATCGTTTGATTTGCTGCTTCATAAAGTCACAGTCTATACCAATCAGCTAAACGAAGAGCAAATTGCGTCACAGCAAACCAAAATTACTGAATTAAGTGTTCCAATTATTTTAATCGGAAAAGACACCGGCGTTTTGCCTCTAATCGGGACAATTGACACGTATCGTGCATCACTGATCCAACGAAAAGGGATCGAACGAAGCTCAGAACTTCAACTATCTTACCTTGTCATTGACCTATCGGGAGTCCCGATTATGGACACAATGGTCGCAAACGAAATCTTTCAACTCATTAAGATGCTAGAGTTGTCAGGTGTGGAATCCATTTTGACAGGGATTCGTCCTGAAATAGCTCAAACAGCCGTCCAGTTGGGAATTGATTTTACCAATGTCACGACTTACGCTCATCTTCATCAAGCGTTAAGAGTCATTTCACCGCATTCTTAAAACATAGCAAAAGCCTCATAGGAAGTTTCCTTTGAGGCTTTAAGCTAGGCAATTCAAATGATTTTGAAGACAAATATAATCTCCATGTTTAAGAAGGAAGAGAGCTAAGATGTATTTGCTATGTTGTTTAAGGATTCCAATGTTATAAAAAAATTGTTTTGAAAGGTCTCGATAAGGTAGCTTTTTTGACTTAAATACTTTTGCTACAAGTGTTTCGGTTGCTGCTAATTTCCAGGCGGCTTCTTTACACAAATTCCGAATGTTGTTCTCGCTTGGCATTTTTGCAGGAAGCTTTTGAAGCGAGATACGAAAGACACGAAGCTGTTCCTGATAGCGAATGATTTCATTCTGAAGTAAATAATCGACCTTTATCATAATTCGAATACCTGGCTACTTTCTATTAGTTTTTAGTAAACAAATACTGTAATGTGTTGATTATACGACTAAGGCGTGTACTGGTCAATGGGCCTATTTTGGTAAAAAAAGAGATAATTCATAGGTAGATAGTATGGTTCTTCAACAAGAACAAAAGACCTTGCACGGCAGTTCAGAAAATATGGTGAATACAAACGAAGACCTGAACATGCGTTCAGGTCTTCGTTTGCCAAAGCAAAGTTAGTTAACCCAATCGATCACGGCGTTTAAGTTCTCATAGATGGCATCTGGTGGGAGTTGGAGCTGTTCAACTGGAAGTTCATTCCGATTGATCCAGGCAGTATGAAAGCCGAAATTCTTTGCTCCCGAGATATCCCAACCATTGGAAGACATAAAGAGAATGTTTTCTCGCTTTAACTCAAGAAAGGTAAGGGCATGAGTATAAGAAGCGGGAGTCGGTTTAAATTGTTTTATATCATCTGCACTAATCACATAATCCAGGTACTCAGCAAGCGGTGAGTGTTTTACTAAAGGATCAAGCATATCATGAGATCCATTTGAAAATATCGCAAGGGTGACACCTTTCGCTTTAAGATTTTTGAGGACTTGAGGAACCTCTTCATACACAGCAAGTTTTTGGTAAGCATGAAGGAGGGATTCTTCGTTCTCTTGCGTTAGTTCAGCACCTACTTCTTCAACTGCATAACGAAGGGCATCTCGCGTCACCTCTGAAAAAGTTCGATAGTTTCCCATCATCTGCCTTAAGTAGCTATACTCAAGCTGTTTCTTCCGCCACGTTTGACTTATTTGCTCACCCTTATTCGGATAAAGTTCTTCGCATTTTTCAATAACTGAAAAAACGTCAAATAAGGTTCCGTATGCATCGAATACAAAAGCTTTCACTTGGTTCATATTCATCCTCCTTTTATCCAGACCTATTCATTCCCTTGATAATCTCTTGCTAAACCTCATTAAAAATCATTGCTTAAACGAAGCTCAATTTCTATCACGACTTGTTCAATTGGAAGAAGGAGAATAACATGATGATACGGTTCTGTTCATTATTTAATGAAAAATAGTTCAATTGACCGTGGCATTTCGATGGAATAGTATAGGAAAATTATGCTAGACTTATCATAGAAATTTCGTTTGCGGAGGGACATATGAATAGTGATGGAGAATCAAACTGGTTAAAAGAGTGGGGGACACCGCTTTTATTCGCTGTTATTCTAGCTTTTGTCGTGAAGATGTTTGTCATGGCACCTTATATTGTAGAAGGGGCCTCCATGGATCCCACCTTACATGACGGTGATCGTCTCCTTGTGAATAAATTTATTTCTTACGTTCAAGAAGAACCTGAACGAGGAGACATTATTATTATTAAGGATGAAGATGCAGAAAAGCATTATGTGAAACGTGTGATTGGTTTACCAGGGGATATCGTTGAAATGAGGCAGGATAAGCTCTATGTGAATGAAAACGAGCTAAAGGAACCTTATCTTGAGGCTAATCGAGATGATGCCGAGAACATGGGCATGAGGTTAACAGAAGATTTTGGACCTGTTGAAGTGCCAAAAGACCAACTGTTTGTGATGGGAGATAATCGGTTAAGAAGCATGGATAGTCGAAATGGTCTTGGTAAAATAGAACTTAAAGAAGTTGTCGGGAAAGCGGAAGTGGTTTGGTATCCATTTAAAGATGTGAGACCTACTAAGTGAGTGAAGGGGAAGAGCACGGTGCTCTTCCTCTTTTTGTTACGGTTCTGAAATACTTGAAACAAAACGTTAATGGTTCAATGTTTCCTAAAATATGGATTGTTTACCATTCGTAAAAATACTTGTGAGTTCATGAACTAACGCTAAAGCCTTATTAAGAAAGGCTTTATGCACGTATAGCGTCTTATTCAGTGAGAATTGGTTCTGGTATAGATTACCGGTATAGGAAGTTATTACGGTCTTTAAGACTAGCAATCTTGTGATATTCTCATGGTGTAAGAAATTTCACCAATCAGGGAGGAATCACATTGAAAAAGTCAATTATTCTAGGTGTCACAGCGGCAGCGGCCCTGCTGGCAGCAAATCCAACATCAAGTTTTGCAAGCACTCAGCCTGCAAACGTAGAAGTAAAGGCTCAAACATTCCAGGTCAACAATATGGATGAGGTACAATCTATTCTTGACCGTTTTGAAAAACAATATAATATTTCAATTAATGATTCTATTAATCTAGATCAGCTCGATCAACTTCTTCAACAAAAAGAAGTGAAGAAGGAAGCACCGGAGAAACAAGCACCAGCACCTGAAAAGGCAGAAGCTCCTGCTCCAGAAAAAGCAGAAGCACCTGTAGAGCAAAAAGCCAATGCACCTGAAAAAGCAGAGGCTCCAGCTCCAGCGCAACAACAATCAGAAAAACAAGCAGAACCAGCGAAAGAAACAACAGCAGACAATGGTCTATCCGAATTTGAACAGCAAGTTGTAAATTTAACAAACGATGAACGTGCAAAAGCTGGACTACCTGCGCTTGAAGTAGATACTGAACTTAGTAAAGTGGCACAGGCAAAATCAGAAGATATGAGAAGCAATAACTACTTTGCACACAATAGCCCAACTTATGGCTCACCTTTTGATATGATGAATCAGTTTGGTGTAGACTATCAATCCGCTGGTGAAAACATTGCTAAAGGACAACAAACTCCTGAAGAAGTTGTGAATGCATGGATGAACAGTGAAGGTCACCGTAAGAATATTATGAACGGTAGCTTTACTCACATTGGTGTTGGTTATGTAGAAGAAGGAAATATCTGGACACAGCAATTTATTGGGAAATAAATAGAGTAAACCCATCCTTATGGATGGGTTTTTTTGTATTACTTTCATGCTTCCGTTTTGTTCTTTTTAAGTATTTTGCTTCCCTCTCTTTTACTGAGTGGAGCTAAAGGATATTCATTCATAAAGGTTTCAACAGTTTCTGGTGCTGTTTTTGAGTATTCACGAAGAGACCATCCAATGGCTTTTTGAATAAAAAATTCTTTTGAATTGGAATGCGATAAAATCACTTTTTTTAAAAGCAGCCAGTCTGTTGTTTCTTTATAAGAAAGTTGGAAGATAATGGCGCTTCGATTTAACCACATGTTCTCGCTTTTCATCCATGTATCGATAACGGGCTTGATCTCATCTGGATGTTGTTTGAAATAATTTCCTGCACTGTTCCCGGCAAGACTATCAACAGTATCCCACCATGACTTTGTCACGATCAGATGCTCAATAAAAGCGATGGACTCTTTTGGGAAATGCTTGACGTGGCCGAGTAAGTCTAGCGCTACATTTTGATATTCGCGTTCTGGTAGCAACCATAGTTGGTGAAGTAAAGGACGAATTTCCTGAAAATCAAGAACACGCTCCTGTTTTAAAACCGTTTTAACAGCTTTTCTTCGTTCAGGGGTTTTAACTCCGAGAAATGGAAATTGATTTCGCATATACTTTTCCATCTTTTTAGCTTGTTCCTTGTTCTTTACCGCTTCAAGCTCTTCTTGTATTCGATCTAGTTTCATCATGTCAAAGCTCCTCTCTCTCTAAGAATCCTTCGCTGAAAATGTTTGATCTCCTGTTTTAATAGTAAGTCAATAGAAAAAGCAGCGGCCGTAGCCGCTGCTTTTTCAAACTAAAATAAGGAGGTTTCCCGGGGGAGGGAAGGGATGCATTATTTTACTATACGTTGGATTCCAGAAAGCTTTCCGGGTTGGGGAGAAAGCTTTTCTGGAATACGTTCAGTATAGCAGGCTTCATTTGAAAAATGAGCAATATGGGATGTTTTTGATAAGAATGACAGAAATGTGAACGGAAAATAAGGTTACGTTGTATGAGTTGTAAGCACCGCGAGATCGGTTAAAGCGTTATGAAGACTCGATTTGATTGTTAACTTATGAAGATCAATTCCTAACTGGACAGCAGAAATCGAAATGGATGGGCTAATGCCTGTGAGCGTTACTTGAACGCCCATAAGACTAAGTGCTTCTGTAATATCAAACAAATGTTTTGCCACCATGGTGTCCATTGTGACAACTCCTGATAAGTCAATGATCATATGATTTAACTGCAATTTGCGCGACTGTTCTAACGTTTTCTCCATGATGAGCGTTGCTCGATAAGTATCGATGTTCCCAACAAGCGGAAGAATGGCCAGGTTTTTAATGATTGGAATGATTGGAGTAGACAATTCTTCCAATGTGGAGTCATATTTTGTTTTAAGCTGTTGATTACTTGTAATATAAGTGCTTCCATAACTATACACAAACTGATCAAGGAGAGGATCAATTTTTCCTGGTAACTTAATGACCTCGCGAGGCTTCATGTTGAGTTCTTCGACGATTGGTTCAATGGCCTCCCAAATGGCTTCACGAATCAGTGGCACGGTCACAATAAGAGATACAATCATCTCATTTTCATCTTGAACCAGCTCACCTGATTCCTCGCCAAATTCTTCAATGGCATCCATTGCATTTAGTGTATTTTGCTGTAAGCTTTTACCTATCATCTTAATTAAATATGTTGTATTTGACAGGGATAATTTAGACTTATTTGAAAAATTAGCTTCTTCAAGGTCATGTCGTTGTCTTTCATATGTATTTTGTGCAATCTCTGAAGCCTGTGCAAGAATATAAGCCCCTACTTTTTGAGTGGATGTCTCAGCAATCACAATATTTCCTCCCTTAAAGGTAAATCTATAAACGAATTGTGTTAACGGAATAGTTTGAACGGTTAACACAATTCGATAATAGAGCCTTTTTCTCATTATATTCATCATACCATTAAAGTAAAAAGATGGTTGATTAAAACCATCTTTTTACTTGCTATTGTTTCAGTTTGTTCTAATTCATCACTGGAATAAATCGTTCGTGAAAAGCTTTGTACTTGCTTGAAATACTGGAAGGTGATGTACCGTACTTTTTAGCAAGAGCGCTTTGACTGACTGGAGAATCAAAGACTTTAGAGGCGAGGTACTCAAGGGCAGCGGCAAAAATAGCAGGTTTTCTAACAGATGGTTGTTCTTCCTGAGTGTATTTCTTCCAGAATTGAAGGATTTCTTGAACTTGCTCGTTTGAGAATGCATCACTGACTTTTTCTGTAAAGAGAGAAGCAACTTCAGCATCTTCTTTTCTAGACCAGATCATGTCAATCGAGTCATCCGCTTCTTCTGATCCATTGCCGTGCTTCACAATTTCACTAAGAATTTCTGGGAAGTCGTTTTGCATCATGGAACGAACATTGATAGTAACGTCTCCCGTTGCCAATTTGTTTTCAACTAATTCCATCGCATCTGGTGCAATTTTGAGTAGCTCGATAAATGGCATTGCACCGTTTTTCACTGGAAGAAGAATACCAGCTAAGCTTTCTCCTTTTGATAAAATCACTTCTTCATGCAAAAGAATGCTAATCGGTTGATTTGAGCTAAGCTCTTTTACAACGGCAGTGTTACCTGAAATTTCTTCTACCGTATAAATAGACATATAAGCATCGCGCCACTCGTTAACCGTTTCTTTTACTTTCTCAGTGGAAAAAGTATGAGAATATAGCTGAACATACTCTTTTACGATCGTCTTATTCCATTGATTAACGGCTTGATGGAAAATCGCCCAAGGGAAAATACCATGCATATAGGCTTCTTCCAGGTTTTTTGGAATATCATATCGGATAAATAAATCGTTTGCTAAAGAAACCATTTTTTGGTCATGTTGGCTCATCGCATATTCAACGAGCTGAGCTTGGACAGTGTATAGTTCCTGAGTGTATAGCTGTTCTTCTAATTGATCCTGCGCACTTTCAGATGTCATACAGCATTTTTTATATTTTTTGCCGCTGCCACATGGACAGGGATCATTTCGTTTCGTTTTTTGCAATGTTGCTTCCTCCTTCAGGTCAAACTTATTCAACAATAAGAGACGAATGATATTTTAGCATACAAAGGGTTGGAAGCACAAAAAAATAGAGGAAAAGACCTATGATTGCGATCGCTTTATGAAAAGCTTTTCTATAATAAGTGAGCTTGTATTAGGCAGGAGGACTATTTTTTGGAAAATGGAGAGTGACGGTCGTGCCGATTCCAACTTCGCTTTTAAAAGCGATGCTTCCATGATGATTTTCAATAATTTTAAAGCTCGATAAAAGACCGAGACCGGTACCCTCTTCTTTCGTCGTATAAAATGGTTCGCCGAGCGTTTTCAACTTGTGTTTAGGAATGCCAACCCCTTCATCCGTTATGGTTACTTCAATTCGTTCATTTGTTGCTGTTGTCGTGATGCTGACGCTTCCACCTTCAGGCATAGATTCAATTGCATTTTTTATTAAGTTGATAAACACTTGTTTGAGCTGATTTTCTTCTCCATATAGGGTGTCATCTTTCTCTGTATATTGCGTAATGAAAGTAATGTTGTATAGATTCGCCTGCGTACTTAATAACTGTAGAACATAGGAAATTAAGCTGTTTAAATGAAAAAAAGTAAAATGAGAAGCTTGTGGTTTAGCTAACACGAGCAAGTCTTTAATGATTGCATCCATTCGATCAATTTCTGAAAGCATAATGGAAAGAAACGGCGTTTTCTCTGCAAATGATTGATCGTCGTTTAGAAGTTGGATAAATCCTTTAACAGAAGTGAGTGGGTTTCGTATTTCATGAGCAACACTTGCCGCTAATTGACCTACTGCCGATAATTTTTCTGTTTTTAGCAATGCTTCTTCCGTTTTCTTTTTATCAGTGATATCCATAAAAGCTGCCATAATGCCATCAATCTTACCGTTTTCATCTTGAATGGGAGCGGTAGAGAGAGCCGTATGAACAATGGTGCCATCTTTTCTCATGCGTTGCACTTCTTTATTGACAATATGGCCATGTGAAATGATTTCAGGGATTGTAATATCTTTTTCACCTTGAGGTACAATGGGACTTTTCTTGCCAATTACTTCATCGCTCTTCCATCCAAATATCTTTTCTGCAGCTGGGTTCCACAACCGAATGTTAGCATCTAAATCAAGAGCGAGAGTTGCAATCGGGGAGGCGCTAATAATGGCATGAATGAGTTGTTTCGCTTCCCATAATTCTTTTACTGCTTGTTTTCGTTCAGTAATGTCACGCGTTTGAATGATCGTCATCACTTTTTGATCAAAATGAATCGGGATGAGCGTTGATTCTACATCCATTATGTCATCATTCGCGCGTAACAACTGGTATTCAATCGTTTCTGAATATTCATTGTGATTCGTATGAATGTTGTGCACGAGTTCTTTGATCTTTCTTTGGTCCTCGGGATTAACGACGAGAGAGTCTCGATGCTGGTAGAGATCACGAAGAGACTCAACACCTGCCATTTTTAAACCGGTTTCATTTGTGTAAGTGATTTCTCCATCTTGTAACAAACAGATGGCATAGGGAGAAGACTCAACAAGACGACGGTATCGCTCTTCGCTTTCTAAAAGTTGATTTTCCATTTCTTTGTTTTTTTGGAGAAGATGTCTTAGAAGAAAATAAAGAAATAAACTTGTTAAAAGAATGAAAAACCATCCTTTATAGAGGCCGATCTGTTTATTTGTTATAAAATCAAAGGAGAAGCGGTAAAGAATTGTATCTGAAAGTAAAATCCATAGTGATCCGAATAGAAAATAGCTACCAATAATAATCCATGGAATTGATTCTGTTTTTATATGCAAGAGAGTTTGTCCTTTCTCTAGGTCTTCAATAGGTATTGTACCGATGTGGTGTCTAAATGACAAAGTGCACGAAGATTGGAAAAAAATTTAGGTAGATAGTAATAAGAAAGAATGGTACATTTATAGCTAGGGTTAACGGAAACTGTCGGATTTACCCATATTTTAGTGAACGATTGACCGTCGATCATCCTGGTGGTGACACGAAAGGTCTAATCGAACGTTGATTTATATTGAAGGAGATAAAATTTCTATGAATGAAGAACAAATGGAACCTCGAAGTCGATATAAACCTAAGAAAAAACGCCGCGGATTACGAATCACGCTTTTGCTATTATTATTCATTATAGTCGGTATTGGTGGATATGCGGGATATCTTTATTATAAAGTATCAAACGTTTCTGACCAATCACTCATGCAACCGAATCGAGGCGAACAGTCTGATCTTAGAGACAGTGCAGTTGATATCGGAAAAGATCACTTTTCAGTGTTACTACTCGGTGTTGACGATGAAGAAAATACGTCGAATGGTCGTAGTGACTCCATGATGGTGGCAACCTTTAATCAAGATGATAAATCAATGAAGCTTCTCAGTATCCCACGTGATTCCTACGTTCAAATTCCAGGTAGAGGAATGGACAAAATCACTCATGCTCACGCGTATGGTGGTATTGACTTAACAATTGACACAGTGGAAGGCTTGCTCGGCATTCCGATTGATGAAGTCGTTCGAGTAAACTTCGATGCGTTTAAGACAGCCATTGATGAGCTTGGCGGAATTGATGTAACGATTGAATCGCAATTGATTGCTGATCAACTTTATAAAGAGTCAAAAGGTAAAATTGATTTAGAGGTTGGGGAGCAAACGTTAAATGGTAAAGAAGCACTTGCCTTTGCAAGAACACGTAAGGCGGATTCTGACTTGAAACGTGGCCAGCGACAAATGGAAGTGATTACAGCTGCGATCGATAAGGTAAGCTCTCTTTCTTCCATACCAAAATATGGTGACGTTGTGGATCGAATTGGAGAGAACTTAACAATGAGTTTTACGTTTAATGAAGCTCTTGGCCTATATCCGTTTATTTCTAAGATTGATTCAATTGAAAAACTTCAGCTAACAGGAACCGACTTCCAACCAGCTGGAACATACTACTTTAAGCTTGATGATCAGTCGCTAGCGACTGCTAAAACAGAACTCCGATCTCATCTTAATCTAGAAGATCAAATAGATGATCCAAATGGAAATATGAATGCTTTAGATGAAGACCAGGATGAAACAACGCCATAGAGAAAGATTCAAATAAAAAGGAGCAGACATCGCGTCTGCTCTTTTTTGATAGGGAGTAGGATTACACCAAGACGATATAGGGAAAGGGATGGAAGAATGTTAGAAAGGAGTTAACGATATGGCAGGATTAACATTTGTCAAAAAGCTTGGAAAAGAAATAGGTGAGGAATCGCGTTACAAGTCTTGCAGCTGAATTGGCCTATTATTTTATGTTATCGATTTTTCCATTACTTATTCTTATTCTCTCAATCCTTCCTTACCTGTCCATTGACAAGCAGGAAGCGGTGAGTTTTCTAACAAAGTATGCTCCCGGTGAGACAGGGAGCATCCTGCAAGATAATGTTCTCTCCATCATTAGTGAGCCGCAGGGCGGGTTATTAACAGTCGGGATACTTGGCACAATCTGGTCAGCTTCAAACGGTATGATGGCTTTAATGAGAGCATTAAATCTTGCGTATGATGTGGACGAAACAAGATCTTTTATTAAAGCACGGCTTCTTTCCATTGTTCTTACGATTGGACTTGTGCTTGTCTTTATTGTCACGCTCGTACTACCTGTTTTTGGAGATGTGATTATTGATGTCGTCACATCGGCTCTGAACTTGCCGAGCTCAACGGAAATTCTCTTCCGTATTCTTCGATGGGTCATTGCTGTGGCAATTATGGCATGCATCCTTGCTGCGTTATATCGCTTTGCACCAAATAAACATTTTCCATTTAAAGAAGTGATTATTGGAGCACTCATTGCAACCGTAGGTTGGCAGGTGATTTCCCTAGCATTTGCTTTCTACGTAAGCAATTTCGGGAATTATTCAGCGACTTATGGAAGTCTTGGTGGTGTTATTATCCTGATGCTATGGTTTTACTTAACGGGCATTATTCTGCTCATCGGCGGAGAGGTGAATGCGCTTCTTCACAAAACGAAGCGAAATGCCAGTGTAAGTGATCAGGAGCAAATTGGTTTTTAAGTCGAGTGAAACAAAGGCAGTTGAATAGAGAAAGTTGTACCGAACAAAGGAGAACTTTTCACTTTCATCGACCCATTATGATTTTGTATAATTTGTTTGCTAAGGAACAGGCCAAGGCCGGTTCCTTTTTCTTTTGTTGTGTAAAACGGATTAAAAACGCTAGCTTGTGTAGAAGCGTCCATTCCAATCCCGTTGTCTCGTATGTCGATTGTTACAAATTGAAAATGTTGACGGACTGATAATGAGATGACCCCATCCATTTGATTCGTGATACGGATCGCTTCAATCCCGTTTTTTATAACATTTAAAAAAACCTGCTTTAACTGCCCATGATTCATCATAACCTCAATCGGTTGTTTGAATTTTTGGAGATTGTTGGTTAGTTCGCATTTACTTAATTTTGCTTCACTTTGGAATAGGAGGAGCATATCTTTAAGGAAAGCGATAAGGTCGATACGCTCTGTTGTTTGTTTTGCTGGTCGAGCGACCTGAAGAAACTCTTCCACTAGAATGGTCGTGCGTTGAATTTCAGCTAATAATAAATCGGCTATCTCACTTTTGTGCAACTTTTCAAGGTCAGGTTTAATGAGTTGTAGGAACCCTTTCATAATCGTAAGAGGGTTTTTAATTTCATGGGCCACGCCCGCTACAAGATGACGTACGTTGCTTAAAGCTTGATTTTCATAAGCTAACGTTTCCAATTGTTGAATTAAATGATTGTGTTCTTCTACTGTTGGCGGTGGATCGTGTAGTGGAATCAGAGGGCGAATATCTTCCGTATTTAATTTAGGCTGCTCCAAGTCCGTTACCCCTTTCGTTAACTAATTCTAAACGGATAGTTATAGAGTAACACCCACGCATTGCGAAAAATGAAAGTTTGTCGGAAATAATTCAAGTGATTTTGAAAAAAGTTGTTTCATTTTGACATAAAAAAGAACCTGCACGTTGCAGGTTCTTTTCGTGTTAAGCAGGTTGATAACCTGCTTCTTCAATTGTTTGCATTATTGTCGATTGCTCAACAGCTTCTTCGTCAAATAAAATCGTGACCGTTTCTTCTTTAAGATCGGCTAATGCACGTTCAATTCCGTTTAGAGAGAGAAGGGCGGATTCGATTTTCTGAATGCAGTTCTCACCCTTCATACCTGCTACAGAGATCGTCATTTCATTCATATGGCTAAACTCCTTTCGTCCAACCCTTTACCCGAATTAAGAGGAGTTTAATCTAATGTCATAAGCTAAGGCTTATTCGCGGTTTCATTGGAAAGCTGCTCTAATGATTTAATTTTACCATGTGGATTTTGCGCTTCTTTTCTTTTGCGAAATTGTCTTTCACGTTGTCCTTTCGACTGACTCATGAGTTTTTCACCCCTTATAATTGTGTTCATTCATAAGGTGGCCTCCTAAAGAAAATGTACTCACTGCAAATTTTGGGAGTGAAGTTGAACAAAGGTGTAGCCCTTTTTCTGTAAGAAGGGTACTGCTTTTTTCACTCCTTCAGCCGTACCGCTAGTCGGTTGATTCATATGAAGAAGAGCAATGTCTCCGGGTTGTGCTTGCAACAGAGCATCGTTCACCTGTTTGGCGGTATAAGTTGCGCCGGCATCTCCAAGTATGGTGTAATTCACAATTTGAACGTCAAGTTCTTGAGCGATTTGAACGGCTACGTCATCATAGTAAGCTGTTCCTGAACGGAAAAATGTCGGTGTTTCACCAGTTAATCTTTGGATTTTCCTTTGATTCTCTTTCATTTCTTCAATGACTTCTTTTACCGAGGCTGTCCCAGAAATGCCCCAGGCTGACTCCCCGTTCACAGAGAGAGGCTTGTGATGTGTGCCGTGATTTTCAATTTGAAAGAGCGGGTCACGAGCAAGCTCTTGGAAGATAGCGGCGTTTTGATCAATCCATCGGCTGTTAATAAACAGGGTGGAAGGCACTTGATTTTCTTTTAAATATGAGATCAATGCCTCATCAACACCATTTCCGTGAGGCCCTCCACATGCATCAAACGTTAAGGCGATTTCCTTTTTGGATGTACGAAAATGGGTGTAAACACCTGCTACATTTTCACCAAATTCAGTTGGGGGTTTGTTTTCGTATTTCGATATGAGTTGTTCCTTATTATTTTCCTCAAGAAATGAAGGAACAGATCTTTTCATATTCGTCGTATCTAGCAGTGGCAGGTTATCTGCTTGTTGTACCTGACAGCCCATCAGAACGAAGAAAAGAAGGATAAAACCAGTTTGTTTTACAAATGCCATAGTCATCACCAGAACTTAGCATATCATAGAAAAGATCGAATGAAATGGAAAAAACCTCCTTGAATGAAGATCAAGGAGGTTTTTGAATTTTTCTTACTCTCTAGATGGTGTGTAAGAAAAAGTTAATAAAAAATAGACTTGCGATAATGTACATCGGCACAGGTACTTCTTTCCCTTTTCCTAATGCGATTTTTAAGAATGGATAAGCAATGAAACCAAAGGCGATGCCGTCCACAATGCTGTAGGTGAGCGGAATCATCACGATGATCAAGAAGGCAGGAAATCCTTCAGAAAAATCCTGTAAGGAAATGTTTTGGATCGATGTAATCATCAGACCGCCAATAATAATCAGTACTGGCGCAATAGCCGAGTCTGGTATGATTTTGAAAATAGGGATAAAGAAGAGCGATGTTAAGAACAATAACCCCGTTGTAATAGCTGTCAATCCTGTTCGGCCACCAGCGGATATTCCTGAGGCACTTTCGACAGTCGAAACGGTTGGACTTGTACCGAAAAGACCAGATGAAATAGCTGAAATTGCATTTGCTTGGTAAGACTTAGCAAACTTTCGCTGATCCGGTAGTAATCCAGTTAACAAACCCATGTTCTCAAAAACAAGAATCATTGCCATTGAGAAAGTGGCGATCCAGAATGGAAGCATGAGAATGTCATCGAATGACATCGCAGCGAATACCGATCCATACGACGAGAATGAGAAGTTCGTTTTTTGGCCTGTTTCAATCAATCCTAGTGCCCAGGCAAGTGCAGTTCCTGCTAACATACTGATCAGAAAATGCCCTTTCACATTTCGAATAAATAGGATGGCAGCAAGTGCTAGCGTTGCAAGTGTAGCCATAACATGAGCCGATCCAAGATTTCCAAGTGCTACAAAAGTGGAGTCGCTTGATATCACAATGCCACCTTTTTGTAGACCTATAAATGTAAGAAATAAACCAATTCCAACGGTAATGGCTTCTTTCAGTGAGTGCGGGATGGCCTTTGAAAGGACGCTGGACAGCGGAGTAAAAGCTGTGATCGCAAACAAAATGCCTGCAACGAACACCGAAGCGAGTGCCACCTCCCAGCTCAATCCCATTGATTCAACCATTGTATACGTAAAGAACGCATTCACACCCATTCCCGGAACGAGAATGATTGGTGCATTTGCATAAAAACCAATTAACAGGCAGCCGACCACTGACGTCAGGACTGTTGCAATCATTCCTGCTTCAAAAGGAATTCCTGCATCAGCAAGGATTGACGCGTTAACCGCTGCAATATAAACAATTGTAAAAAATGACGTAATGCCGGCAAGAATTTCTTTTTTCAGTGAAGTATCGTGAGCCTGAAAATCAAAATGAATTTTCGTTTTCACTTTATTCCCTTCTTACTTGTGTTTCCCTCTCCCACCCGTGTATTTGAAAAATCAAATCACCAATAAAATAGTATAGCAGAGCAAGGGATGTTTTTATAGTGGAAAAATACGTAATGACCTTCGTGGATCGCTTTGATAAGATGAATACGTGTACATAAATTGTTTAGAAGAAAGAAGGCTTTTACATGCGTAATACGTTATCTGCCCTTCAGTGGGCGATTTTTATGATTGCAGGTTCCATCGTGGCTCCGGTAGCCATTGCAAGCTTATTTCATTTAGATCCTGCTATGGCAGCAGGATTTGTTCAAAGAACGATGTTTGTCCTAGGTATCGCTGGGATTTTACAGGCGACGCTCGGTCACCGTTTACCGATTAATGAGGGACCAGCAGGATTATGGTGGGGGGTCTTTGTTCTTTATGCAGGATTAAGCTCCACATTGTTTGGTTCTGAGATAGAGACTTTGCAAGCACTTGAGCTAGCGATGATCGCAAGCGGAGTTATTTTTATTCTCCTTAGTGCATTTGGTTTAGTGGAGAAGTTATCCCGTCTTTTTACCCCGGTTGTGACAGGAATCTATCTTCTTCTTCTTGTCGCACAACTAAGCGGCTCCTTTCTTAATGGAATGATGGGAGTTGGGTATCTAAAAGAAGGAATCGACCTTCGAATTGCTGGTCTATCGTTGCTTCTTGTCGCTGTGTCCATCTGGTTTTCGAGATCGATGCCAGCGATGATTCAACAATACAGCATCCTGATTATCTTAATTTTTGGATGGATCGTCTTTGCGGTTCTGGGGTTAGCGAAGCCCGTGGTTCTTCCTGAAGGAGGAGTGATCCAGCTTCCTGAGATTTTTGCATTTGGTTATCCAGCCTGGGATTCTGGCATAATTATGACGGCAGTACTTGTGACGCTTCTTCTTCTTACGAATATGATCGCAAGTATTCGAGTCGTAGAAGAAGTATTAAATAAGTTATCAAACACAAAGCCTATGGGCCGATACCGGCAGGCGGGGTTCATTTCTGGAATTAATCAATTGTTAGGAGGGGTCTTTTCAGCAGTGGGAAGTGTGCCAATCTCAGGAGCGGCAGGGTTTATTTTAACGACAGGATTGAAACGAAAGCTTCCATTCATTCTAGGAAGTGGATTCATTATCGTCATCAGCTTATTCCCAGCGTTAATGGCGTTTTTTGCAGCTTTACCTGAACCGGTTGGCTATGCTGTTATTTTCATTGTTTTCGTGAATATGGTCGGGATTGCTTTTAACGAGTTTAAAAAGGATGAATCTGAGGGAAAACCATTTATAATAGGCATTTCCTTTATGGTTGGGATTGGCACGATGTTTATCCCGCCGGAAGCTTTTCAACAAGCCCCGCCTATTGCCGCTTCGATTTTAAATAACGGTCTGATTCTTGGCTCCATTACGGCGATATTCACAGAGCAGCTCCTTTTCAAAAAGAACCGTGATTAATGTCACAGGACTTGTATCGTTAACATGGTAAGCTGAAATCAGATCAGGGGAGGAGAATGTTGAGATGAAAAAATATAGTAAAATCCTTGTTGCTTTTGATGGATCTGAATTAAGCATTAAGGCACTTAATGAAGCTATAGCCATGGGCAAAGAAAATGAGGCACTTGAAATTGATGTGGTTACGGCTTTAAATCCAACTGCTCAGATTAGCTCTGCCCTCGTTTATGCGAGTATACTGAATGAACTAAGAAAAGAAGCCGTTGATATGTTAGCAGGAATTAGTGAGAAGCTATCTGTACAGCTACCAAATCATAAGGTGAAAACTAAGGTTCTAGAAGGCAACCCTGGGAACGAAATAGTCGAATATGCAGATGAAAACGACCGTGATCTTATTATTATGGGGAGTAGAGGACTGAATGGCTTACGAGAATGGTTCCTTGGAAGCGTTAGTCACGCTGTACTTCAACGATCGCATTGTCCTGTTTTAATCGTTAAATAATGAATGAGCGCCCGGCTTGAATAGCCGAGCGCTTTTTTCTAATTTTCAACATATGTAATCGTATTTTCTTGCCCAATAATGGCTTTAGCTGCATAACCAATAAACAGTCCGTTCTCGACAACTCCTGGAAGTTGATTTAAGCGATCGTGGAGTGTGGATGGGTAGTCAATTTCACCGAACGAGCAATCCACAATGTAATTCCCATTATCTGTTAGAAAGAGTGAGTCTTTCTCTTTACGAAGTGACACGTCACAGCCCAATTTCTTAATCGCATTTACTGTTTTTGCATAACCAAAAGGAGTGATTTCCACGGGTAGAGGAAAAGCTCCCAGCTTGTTGACGTATTTACTGGAATCAGCAACTACAATCATATGTGTTGAATGATAAGCAATGATTTTTTCGCGAAGTAAGGCGCCTCCGCCTCCTTTAATAAGTGTGAGATCTTCTGTCAGCTCATCAGCCCCATCAATCGTTAAGTCGATAGAGGAAACGTCTTCAAGTGATACGAGTGGAATACCATGTTCTTGAGCAAGTTTTTCTGTGTTTTTCGATGTAGCAACACCTGTGATGTTCATCCCCTTTTTCACCATCCTGGCCACTTCAAGAATCGTCCAATAAACCGTACTCCCAGTTCCGAGTCCAACAGTCATACCATCTTGAACATAGGTTGCTGCTTTTTCGCCAGCAAGTTTTTTTTCGTTCATCATCTTTCACTCCTTCGCTTTCTTCATGATCTTATTAAGTATAATCGTTATAAGGCATGTTTCCCAGTGATCACGATTGAAAGCGCCTTCTTTATTGTAGAAGTAGGGGATGGAAAGAATTTGACTTGAAAGAACATGAACGAAATCCAATGATTACGCCCTTTTTCTGAGTTGCTAATCTTTGCACGGTTTCATGGAAAGACGTATAATGCATACTGTCAGGCTGTTTGCGTGACTAGCTTAATGGCAGGTGCACATACTAATAAGTATGAGTATCTTGAAATCATGAAGTTCGCGGCAGTAGGTTCACGAAATTTAGGAAAAAGAGTTGGAGGGAATAAGATGTCAAAACAACAAATTGGTGTAATTGGTTTAGCCGTTATGGGGAAGAACCTCGCAATGAATATTGAAAGTCGTGGCTATTCCGTTTCCGTGTATAACCGCTCGGGAGAAAAAACAAAAGAAATGATGTCTGAAGTTGAGGGACGAAACTTTCAGGATACATACAGCATTGAAGAGTTCGTTCAATCACTTGAAACACCTAGAAAGATCTTGCTAATGGTTAAAGCAGGTATGCCTACGGATGCGACAATTGATCAGTTGCTTCCTCATCTTGATAAAGATGATATTATTATTGACGGCGGAAATGCCTTCTTTAAAGATACACAGAAGCGTAGTGAAGACTTGAAAGAAAAAGGCATTCGCTTTATTGGTACAGGCGTTTCAGGTGGAGAAGAAGGGGCATTAAATGGTCCTTCCATTATGCCTGGTGGACAACCGGATGCATTTAGCGAAGTTGAAGATATTTTTAAAGCAATTGCTGCAAATGTTGATGGCGATTCCTTGTACAACTTACATTGGTCCAGATGGAGCAGGTCACTATGTGAAGATGGTGCATAACGGCATTGAGTATGGTGATATGCAGTTAATTGGCGAAGCTTATTACATGATGAAAAACGTACTTGGTCTATCAACGGACGAGCTTCACGAAGTGTTTAAAGAGTGGAATAAAGGTGAGCTTGATAGCTACCTTATTGAAATCACAGCAGATATCTTTACAAAGAAAGATCCTGAAACAGGGAAAGCGCTCGTTGATGTCATTCTTGATACAGCTGGCCAAAAAGGTACTGGTAAATGGACAAGTCAAAGTGCGCTTGATCTAGGTGTACCGCTTTCCATTATTACTGAATCTGTATTCTCACGCTTTATTTCAGCAATGAAAGAAGAGCGCGTGAAAGCAAGCAAGCTCCTTTCTGGACCAAACGTACCAGCGTTTGATGGTAATAAAGAAGAGCTAATCGAGAAGATTCGTAAAGCTCTCTATATGAGTAAGATCTGTTCGTACGCACAAGGATTTGCTCAAATGCGCTATGCTTCTGATGAGTATGACTGGGATCTGGATTACGGCTCAATTGCGATGATCTTCCGCGGTGGTTGCATTATCCGTGCAGGTTTCTTACAAAACATTAAAGAAGCATATGATCGTGAGCCGAGTTTAACAAACCTTCTTCTTGATCCTTACTTCAAAGAGATCGTTGAATCTTATCAGAGCGCAACTCGTGATATCGTATCACTTGCTGTACAGCGTGGAATTCCGGTTCCTGGTCTTGCAAGCGCAATTGCTTACTACGATAGCTATCGTAGCGAAACGCTTCCAGCAAACCTTTTACAAGCACAGCGCGACTACTTTGGTGCTCATACGTACCAGCGTATTGACCGCGAAGGTGTGTTCCACACTGAATGGCTTGAAGATTAAAAGCTAAATAAAACCGCTAAACCTTTCTTCCTCAAGAAGGGTTTAGCGGTTTTTTACTTTATACACAAATTTTCTGGAAATGAGAATGATCTGCCAGAGAAGGCCAACCAAGATAAGGATAAAGCTAGCATAGATGCATGACCATTTTATGGATGTGAAGAACGATGCAGCCCATGGGATAAATGGGATTTTACTCGGATAAAAGTACATCACAGCGGATGTTGATAGATTCTCTAAGTAATCAAATAATACACCGAAAGAGGGAAGTAAATTGAGGAGTTGCCATTTTGTGTTTAAACTCCGATAGATAACAGTAATTGAAGTAGTTAAAAAGAACCAGTAAACGAGCGGCCAGATGACGTCGAAGCTAAATCGCTCTTTAATATAATAGCTTCTTCCGCTTTCTCCATATTGCTCTGCAACGTGATAGAGCTTCTCTGGCGTATAGAAGAAAGAGCCATCAGGAGAATCACTGGTTTTGGTAACTTGATAAGACCGATCTGATACTTCTGGCAGAATAAAAAAGAGGAATAGGGCGAAAATGATCACAGAGAGGAAGCACATACCTGGCGTTAGGCGAGAACTTAATTTTCTTGATAGAGAAGATAAGAACTTCATGAAACCCTCCTGGACGGTTAGATTAATCCTAGAATAGTAAACAAGCCAGGGAATCTCCCTGGCTTGCTTTGTATTAGGCTTCTTTTAATCCTTCAAACAAGAGAACGCGTGCAGGGGATGCATCGGTTCCTTGTAGCTTTAATGGCGCAGCAACCATGAAGTATTCTCCAGCTGCCACGTCTTTTAGACGTAAGCCTTCCATGATGATAACATCTTTTTCGAATAAAGAGCGGTGTGTAGGATGTTCTGGTTGGCTACGCTCAATGCCAAGACCATCTACACCAACGCCTCGAATGTTTCGCTCGGCAAGGTAGCGTGCTGCATCTTCACCAACGAAGACAAAGTCAAAATTAAATTCTTCCTCGAAAGAGTTTTGTGATTTGAAAAGGATGAAGTCGCCTTCTTGAATGTCTTCAGATTCAATATCCTTGTCTGAAATGGCCCCTTTAACATCTGTTACATCAATAACTTTTGCTTTACCCACAAGGTCTTCTTGATTAATTGATTCAAACGTTGCTCCATCATTCATCATATGAAGTGGTGCATCTACATGAGTCCCCGTATGTACATCGAGAGAAAGACGAGACTCCGTGACGTGTCCATTTGTCGTCGTGTTGATTTCAGGTTGTTTTTCCTCTTTGTTCTTATAAACGGCCATACCATTAAAAATTGGTGCACTTACATCATACATTTTCATAAAGAAACACTTCCTTTCAATTAGTAGTGTATATGATAAAGAAAGATACGTGAAGCACGTATCTTTCTTTTGTCATGATTATTTAGAATAAACGCTCACTTCCGCTTTACCGTGCTTGCTGCAGTGAGCAGACACTTGGTCACTTCACCCTATAACTCGAACACAAAGGGCGTGTTCAATTTATAGGGCTCCAGTGCCTGCCGTGTCTTAACGCTCACTTCCGCTTTACCGTGCTAGCTACGACTCGCAGAAACTACGATATTTCACTCTTTCATAGGAACACAAAGACCGTGTTCCCATTCAAGTGTTCCAATATCTTCGTTTCTTAACGCTCGTCTCCGCTTTACTGTGCTAGCTGCAGTGGCCAGGGTCTCGATCGCTTCACCGCATCAAATGAACACAAAGGGCGTGTTCTTTTGATACGGCTCCAGCGCTTGTCGACCCTAAGCGGCCACTTCCGCTTTACCTTGCTAGCTGCAGTGAGCAGACACTCGGTCACTTCACCCTATAACTCGAACACAAAGGGCATGTTCAATTTATAGGGCTCCAGTGCCTGCCGTGTCTTAACGCTCACTTCCGCTTTACCGTGCTAGCTACGACTCGCAGAAACTACGATATTTCACTCTTTCATAGGAACACAAAGACCGTGTTCCCATTCAAGTGTTCCAATATCTTCGTTTCTTAACGCTCGTCTCCGCTTTACTCTTTCGGTAAAGGCCACCAGTGGAGGTTGTCTTTTTCTAGAAGTTCATCTGCAGCCTTTGGTCCCATTGAACCAGCCGGGTAGTTCGGGAAGTCTTTTTCTTTCTCGTTTGCCCATGTAACCGAAATGGGGTCAATGAACTGCCATGAAAGAGCCACTTCATCCCAGCGTGCAAAGTTTGTAGCATCACCGCGCATGACATCATGAAGAAGGCGTTCATATGCTTCTGGTGAGTTCATGTTATTTTCTTGATTATTGTTAAAGCTTAACTGGATTGGCGTTGTTTTACGCATGTCGCCTGTATCTTTTGCATTTAGATGAAGCGTAATGCCTTCTTCTGGTTGAATGTGGATCACAAGAATATTTGGTCCGAGTTTACCACTTTCATTTTTATAAAGATTCATTGGTAAGTCTTTAAACTCAATTAAAATCTTAGTGGATTTGTTCGTCATACGTTTACCAGTTCGAATATAGAATGGTACACCAGCCCAGCGGAAGTTATCAATCATAAGTTTCGCCGCAACAAAGGTTTCCGTATTGGATTCTTCGTTAACGTTGTCTTCTTCGCGATACCCTGGTAGTGTTTCGCCATCAACTTCCCCTTCTTTGTATTGACCACGAACGAAGTAATCATTTACTTCTTCTGGTTTAACCGCTCGAAGGGAGCGAAGCACTTTCACCTTTTCACTGCGAATTTCTTCTGTTGAAAGGCTAACAGGTGGTTCCATCGCAAGGAGAGAAACCATTTGTAGAATGTGATTTTGAACCATATCACGTAGGGCACCGGACTTTTCATAGTATCCTCCGCGTGTTTCAACACCAACCGTTTCACTAGATGTGATTTGGATATTGGAGATATGGCGACTGTTCCATAGCGGTTCGAACATAGAGTTGGCGAAACGAATGGCTTCTATGTTTTGGACCATTTCTTTTCCTAAGTAATGATCGATCCGATAGACTTCATCTTCAGAGAAAACCTGGCGTATTTCATCATTCAGTTTTTGAGCTGATGGGAAATTGTGTCCAAAAGGTTTTTCGATAACAAGACGGTTAAAGCCGTCTCCGTCAGTTAACCCTTCAGAATCCAAATTCAATGCAATTGTTCCAAAGAATTCTGGCGCCATCGCCATATAAAAGATGCGGTTTCCTGGAATGTTGAATTTTTCATCAAGTGATTTAGCTAACTCATTTAATTCTTGATAAGATTCTTTCTTAGTTACATCAAAAGGTTGATAGAAGAAGTGACTGCTAAATTCTTCATGTTTGTCATCCTTATCCATGCATGCTGTATGTATTACAGAATCATGAACGTTTGCACGGAATTCTTCGTTAGATAGCTGTCTTCTTGCTACTCCTACTACAGCGAAATCCTCAGCAAGTACACCTTTACAATAAAGGTTGTAGAGTGATGGGAATAGCTTGCGTTTAGCAAGATCTCCTGTTGCACCGAATATAACGATAACAGAAGCCTGTTTTGATGGTTGATTCATCTTTTTGACCTCACTTTTTCATTATTGCTGTTCCAAAGGGAATCGTTGAACGGAACAGTGATTTCCTTACTTCCTTAGAAAAGATAAGACTAATCAAATGCTGATCAGATGATATCGATCCCGTAACAGAGCGTGTTACTGGGTTCCCAAGTAAAAATTTTATAGCTTTTTCACGTTAAAATCAAATTGTGTGATTGGATGGAAAGGCAAATATGATCGATTGATATGAATTCAAAAACATTGTAAGCGATACCATATTGATTACTGTAGGAAGAGAGGTGACCATGAATTTTTCAAGGGGAACTTTCAACTTTTTTCCTAAGAAATAGAATGGTTGGTTTTAATTGTGGCGAATATAAGTAGAAAGGGAACGAGAGTGAACTGGGAGGATGAGTAAGATGACTCGAGCACTGATAATCTTGTTACTGTTTTTTAGCATCATGATTGGCTGTGCCATTGAGAAACCCCAGGATCCTGGAGTAGTGGAGGCAGATCGTCCAGCATCTGTTCAAAGCATTACGATGAAAAAAGCGTATCTTGTGTTAAATGCTTTGAAAGAAAAAGACATGGAAGAAATCTCTCGCTTTGTTCATCCACAAAGAGGAGTGTTGTTTTCACCTTTCGGAACGGTCGATACAAAACGCGCGCAGGTATTGATGCCTGCTCAAGTGAAAGAGTTATTCCAGGTTAAAAACCAAAAGCAGCTCGAATGGGGAACAGAACCAGGGAAAAGAGAACCGATTCGCCTCACCCCAGAGGCTTATTTTGATGAATATGTGTATCATGCAGAGTTTAGTGAGACGGAACTAGTGACGTATGATGGGACTTATCAAAAAAAGAAGGGCAACGACAATATAAAGGCTATTTTTCCAAACAGTCATTTTGTCGAGTTTTTTGTACCTGGAGCGGAAGAATTTGAAGGGATGAATTGGAAAAGTCTTAAGCTGGTATTTTCCATATATGATCAAGAACCTTATTTAGTTGGGATTGTTCACGATCAATGGACACCTTAATGTGAACAAAACGTGTCACTGCATGGAATTTTACGGGTGAGATGGGTCACATAGGTTGCTCATTTCGAGAAACTTTCTTATCCTTAATAGGTAGATTAATGTGATAAGGAGAAGGACTCTTATGAATGATGTGAAACAACGGAATTACACACCTTGGATTGTTGGGCTTTCCATTGCAGTCAACGTGCTTGTGGTCATCCTTTTTTTCCTACCAGAGTATAGTGGAGATGTAGGATTCGATATTACGCTACTGCCATTGCTTAATGCGGTGTTTAATAGCTTTACTTTTGTGTTTTTAGTAGCTGCGCTTATTTTTATTAAGCAGAAAAACATTAAATTGCACAAGCGATTTATCTTCGCAGCATTTACAACGACTGCATTATTTTTAGTGTCATATGTTACGTACCACGGATTGTCTGAATCCACATCATTTGGTGGTGAAGGGTTAATTCGACCGATCTATTTCTTTATTTTAATTAGCCATATTATTCTCGCTGCAGCGATTGTTCCTCTTGCATTGATTACGGTAACTCGTGGTCTTAACATGCGGGTTGAGAAGCACAGGAAGATTGCAAGATGGACCATGCCTCTATGGTTGTATGTGAGTATTACGGGTGTTGTCGTTTATTTAATGATTTCCCCGTACTATTGATGAAGTAGAAAAAACAGGCGGATGCCTGTTTTTTTCTTTTAAAGGACAAGTCAGTTACTATTTTTGTTTTCTTGATTCTGGCATCACAGGACGTAAATGAGCCTAAAATCAACGCCATTCATTAACATCCCTTTTATCTTGAAAAGGACTGAATGGCATATGGTACTAAGGGGAGACTAACATTGTGCGAATGGATGTAGCATATCCTCTTATCTTATGCTACTTTTGATAGTGAACGTATTTATTCAGGGAGGTATGACAATGAGTGTACATATTGGTGCAAAACAGGGAGAGATTGCCGAAACAATTTTATTACCTGGAGATTCCGCTTCGTGCGAAGTATATTGCAGAAACATTCTTAGAAGATGTTGTCTGTTATAACGAAGTAAGAGGGATGCTTGGGTATACGGGTACATATAAAGGTGAACGGATTTCTGTGCAGGGCACAGGAATGGGTGTACCGTCCATTTCAATTTACGTAAATGAGCTTATCCAAAGCTATGGCGTCAAGAACTTAATTCGAGTTGGTACATGTGGCGCGCTTAAGAAAGAAGTGAAAGTGAGAGACGTTATTCTTGCGATGAGTGCCACTTCTGATTCTGGTGTAAACCGACTACAATTCAATGGCATGGACTTTGCCCCTACAGCTGATTTTAATCTTCTAAAGAATGCTTATGATGCTGCAGCCGAAAAAGAAATGAGTGTTCATGTAGGGAATGTGTTTACAAGTGATTCCTTCTATCGTGACAACCCGGAAATTTTCCAGCAGCTTGCTGATTATCAAGTTCTAGGTGTTGAAATGGAAACTTCTGCTCTCTATACAATTGCAGCAAAATACGGCGTGAATGCACTGACCGTTTTAACTGTTAGCGATCATATTGTGACAGGGGAAGAAACGACTTCTGAAGAGCGTCAAACAACCTTTAAAGAAATGATGATCATTGCGCTTGAAGCGGCTTTAAAACAGAAATAAGAAAAGACGAGCATACCGCTCGTCTTTTTTTTGAGTTCTTGTAAATAGGAAAAACAAATAGATACTTGAAACTTAGCATGTTTCAGTTAAAGTTAACGTCACAATTATCGCTTCATGCTTGTAGCTAGTAAGCGATTCCGACCCTTTTTGCGATATGGTTCTTTTCAATGAGCTCCTGATAGACAAATTCAGCAGTGTCTCCGGTTGAGATTTCACGTCCATTTTCAGGCAAATAATCTTCTTCAATCCGATACCCACCGCGCGCCTCACCTTCTGGTAAATAGGTTGGGCATATGATTGTCCAGTCTAGCTCACTCTGGTTGAGCATCTCATACACAGCGAGATGCTCTCTTGCTGCTCGTGTTGTTTTCCGCTTTGATTCGGAGGACTCAAAACGATAAATGCTAGGATCCGTACGGCTGTTTAGTATGCCTGCTGTACCAACTGTAAGGATGCGCTTTATTCCATGTTTCTTCATAGCTCGTATAAGGATTGGTGTGCTCTCAGATAGGGTTGTGGTTTTATCTGTTCCGAGTGCACTAATTATCACGTCACTTCCCTCACTTGCTTTTAAAACGTCCTTTTCATTTAACACATTACCTTCAATAATGGTTAATCCTTTTTGAAAAGGAAGTTTTTCTGGTGAGCGAACAAGAACGGTAACTTTATGCTGATCTCTAAGAGCTTGTGTTAATACTTTGCTACCAACCCTGCCAGTAGCCCCTAAAATGAATACATTCATCATATTTCCTCCTCATTAACGCGTTCACTTCATTTTAGAAAACGATCGGAACCATTGCAAATCAGAGGGTTCCATTTTTCTTATGATGATTGAGCTTCTCTGAAAAGGTTGATGGATTACATAATATTTCACAACAGATTTGCAAGAAATACTTATAAAGTTCAGAATTTTTGTTAAAATACTCATAACGTATATCGTATTAAGGAATGATTTTTGATAGAGATAGAGGAGAAGGAGAGATTTTACATGAGAACAGCGCTGTTTGAGAGATTAGAAGAGTTATACCCACAAATGGTTGAACTGAGAAGAGAGCTTCATCAGCACCCTGAGCTTTCTTTCCATGAAGTTCATACGCCGAAACGAATTGCTGATTTTTATAAGCAGCTTGGCATACCGGTTCGAACGGAAGTAGGTGGAAGAGGGGTCGTGGCGTTTCTTGAAGGAGCCTTACCAGGCAAAACAGTGGGTCTACGAGCAGATTTTGACGCTTTACCGATCAATGATGAAAAATCGGTTTCTTATAAATCGACTGTTCCTGGTGTGATGCATGCGTGCGGACATGATGGACATACATCAACACTCCTACACCTTGCAAAAGCTCTATATGAAGAGCGACACCAGTTAGCTGGAAACATTGTTTTTATTCATCAATTCGCAGAAGAAATCACACCTGGTGGAGCAAAACCGATGATTGAAGATGGATGCCTTGATGGAGTTGATGTTTTATTTGGAACTCATCTCTGGTCTGGCTTCCCTACAGGAACGGTTGCGTATAAATCAGGTCGAATTATGGCCGCTGCTGATTCATTCGAAATTGTCGTTAAAGGAAGAGGCGGACATGGTGGCATTCCTCATGAAGCGGTTGATGCAATTGTTGTAGCGAGTCAATTAGTTAGTCAGTTGCAGCAAATTGTCAGTCGGTTCACCAATCCTGGCCATACAGCTGTATTATCAATTGGCTCATTTCATGCCGGATCGGCATTTAATGTTATTTCAGAAACGGCAACGTTGAAAGGAACCGTTCGTACCTTTGATCGAGAGGTTAGAGAAAAAATCATAATGTTAATGGAGCGCATGGTTAAAGGCACGTGTGACAGCAGCGGGGCTGACTATTCATTTACTTATGATCGAGGCTATCCGCCTGTTGTGAACCATGAAAGAGAAACGCTCCTGTTAAAGGAAGCGGCTGAAAGAGTAGCGGAAGTGAAAGAGGTTGTGGAAACAGAGGCATTAATGGTCGGAGAAGATGTCGCTTATTACCTTGAAGAGGTACCTGGAACCTTCTTTCTAACTGGGGCAGGAAATGCGGAGCTAGAGGCAACTTATCCTCATCACCATCCCAGATTTGATATAGATGAGAAGGCCATGTTGATTGCTGCAAAAACGCTTGGTGAAGCAACCCTATCTTATTTAGATCAAGAAGTAGAATAGGTTAATAGGTAAAGAAAAGGAGGAGGAAACGAATGGCGAGAGGGTTGCTTGAAAATGAGGCAGAACTAAGTAAAAGACAGCTACATGTTTTAATGCAAGTGTCTACAATCTTTAACACATCACTTGATTTCTATTCAGTCATTCAATCTGTCATTGAAGAAGCCGTCTCAGTCATCGATGCGGCAGATGGAGGCGTCCTTTTCTTATATGATGAAGAGAAAAAAAGATTAAAAGTAGCCGGATCAACTGGCTTTCGGAAGAAAACGGTCAATGAAGTTTTGCTTCATTCTGGAGAATCTATGACAGGGCTAGCATTTCAGAAAAAGGAAACCTTGCACTTTAAAACAAATGTTGAAGTGGAAGAAGCGATGAAAACGATGACGCCTCAGAATGCAACGCTCTACCATCAGTCGGCTGATGACTTGCCAATGAGCACGATTTGCATTCCAATTATGAAGGAAGACAATTGTACCGGCGTAATTGTGTTAGATCGCTTTAACCAAGAAAAGGCATTTACGGAAGACGATATTCGATTAGTTGAAGCGATCTCTTCCCAGGCAGCGATTGCCATCATGAATGCGAAGCTTTATCGAAACAAGGAAGCGTCCTTGCAAAAATTAAAGCAGTTTAATCAGACTATGATCAACCAAAATGAACGTTTATCAATATCAGTAGAAACCCATCATGCTTTATCGGATATTGGGATGAACGAAGGGTCTTTTCAAGAAATTTGTACTTATTTGACGAAATTAATAGGGAAAACCGTTGTGATTTTTGACCCATTCGGCGAAGTGAAAGCGTCGAGTCAGCAGGATTGGTCATTACACACTACTATGCATATGACAGTTCTCAAGCATATTCATACGATTCAGGATAAAAGACATGAGGGTGAAGTCGTTCATGCGAAAGAAGACTTTTTGCTCTTTCCACTTGGTAGACTTTCGTTTCCACTTGGGTACCTGGCCATCATTTCTGAATCGCTTCCCCTTACCAGGTTTGAACACTCTGCCGTTTTCCATGCCTGTACGGTGGCTGGTCTACAACTAATGAAACAAGAAGCAGAACAGAAAGAACAGCAGCGGTTAACCGGTGAGCTTCTCATTCATTTACTTTCCACTCAGGAGGAGGAAGTTGATTTAAACTTCTTCGCCGATCGTCTTCACACAGATTGGGATGATTATTTTTCAGTTGCCATTCTCGATGTTCCACAATGTGAACAAGGTCATGAAGAGTGGATGCGGAGTTGTATTCATGCATCCATTCGTCATCTCCTTCATAAAAATGATACAAAATTGCTTGTGACGGAGTGGGGAAGGCAAATTATCATCTTGTTTCATGAAGATCACTTCGGTGGAGTCGAGTCCTGTGTTGGTTCAATCAACCGCTTTATTCAAGATTTTAAAGAATTAACGGCATCGATTACTGCTGAAAAAATGTGCAGAATTGGAATTGGTAAACCCGTTAAAGGGGTACTTAGGGTAGATCAATCATTCGAGGAAGCAAAGAAAACGATTAAATTTCTAGAACGGTTTACCTTCGCCGGTCATTCGTCGTGGTATGGAGAAATAGGAGCTCTTCGCCTTCTCTTAAATAACAATGAGGATGATCTTGCCAGTTATGCGCTTGAGTATCTCTCCCCCTTACTTGCTTACGAAAAGCGACGCAAAGGAGAGCTTTTTCAAACGTTGTTTGTTTACTTATCAACTGGACAGGATTTAAAAAACGCTTCTGAACTGCTCCATGTTCATGTGAATACGATGAATTATCGTATTCAGCGCATTCAAGAAATCTTATCCATTAACTTTAATGAACCATCCGATCTGATGAATATTCAAGTAGCTTGTACGATTTACCGCTATTTGTTTGAAGCGTAAATTATTCATCATCCGGCTGGAGATACGGACGCAGTTTTCGAACGTACCTTCGAAGGTCAAATAGTAGTTTCGCTTGTAACTTTTTATTTTCTTCAAAAGTTTGGATATGGGCGATGGAAGGGAAGGAACCATGCTCATTGAATTGAACTGGAATTTGCCCTGTTTTTTCTAACTCTCCATTTTCTCGATTGATTACTTCAACTTCGACGGAAGCTTCAAATGTATCTGGGATGTGATGGTTTTCGAGTCGTTTCACTTGCTGGACCTTAAATAATATTTGAGCCATTGCTAATCCTCCTTCTCATACCTTTACCCCTTCTTACAAAAAAATAGCCGTATAAACGAGTGAGAACAGCCGATAAATTCAGGCTGTTTTTACTTGTTGAAAAAATTAATCATACAACTTATGTGCAGAAGTGGAAGGATTTTGAAGATTTTTGTCTAATTTGTAATGAGCCAACAAGAAACCGAAAAGTAGAATGTCGATATTAAAAATGGAGTGGATTACATAATGGAAAGTCTCACTTATGAGTTTCATTTTTTTCTTATTGTCATTTCGATTTTAATGGTCGTAAGCTATACATATGTGGCATTCGATTTTCATGAAAAAGCTTGCACCATGACACATACCTATCGAAAACTCTGGTTGTTCGGCAGTTCACTTGCAATGGGCGCTGGCATCTGGATTTTACAATATCTTGTACTCTTAGGCCTTTCAAGAGCGGATGCTTCTTTTTATGCGCCCTGGTTTGTAGGTATGTCTTTAGTTGTTCCAGTCATCGGATTCTCTCCTAAGCTTTATAACGCTCTCATCTAAATGGCAACTAAAGCAGATTATAGGAGCAAGCGTTTCAATTGCCTTATCACTATTGATTTTGCAAATGGTAAGCTCATATTTTTTACTAGGAGTTACTTATCAATTAGAAGATTGGTGGAGAATCATTCTTCCTTTGTTACTGGCTTTTTTCTCAACAGTTAGTAGCTTATGGCTAGTTTACGGTACGTTCAATGAAAGGAATAACTACTGGGGAAAAATGTTTGGCGCCATTACCTTTGGGATAGGAACGCTTTCAGTTCATTATTTTACGATGATGACTTCTTCTGTTGAAGCTAGATTCCAAGTAGAGAGCTATAGTGAAAATACCCTTTTTCAATATGTTGCTTTAACTGGTATCTTCATTATTTCTGTCCTTATTTTAATTCGTATGGTCCGAAACCAAACGTTTGAAAGTCAAGCGGCTATGCTTCGAGAAAGTGAAAGAAAGTATCACTCTTTAGTTGAAAATTGTCCAGATGGCATTATGCTGTTAGATATAGATGGGCGTATTCTAAATATCAATCCCTCTCTAGAACGAATGAGTGGGTATACGGTAAAAGATGTTCGTGATCAATCAAGTTTGCACTTTCTGGAAAAGCGATACTTTGAGCAAACATCGAATTGTTTTGAGAAAACAAAAGAAGGCGTGCCACAAAAATGTGAGTCAGCCATCGTCCATCGAAACGGCCATTCCATTCAGGTGAAATTAATTTCGATTCCTCATATTGTTGACGATCAGATGCAGGGTGTTATTGTTTTCGCGGAAGATATTACAGAATTAAAGGAAACAGAAGCCTTGTTAAGACGCTCTGAAAAATTAACCGCTGTCGGTGAACTTGCTGCTGGAGTGGCTCATGAGATACGCAACCCTCTTACGTCATTAAAAGGGTTTGCAAATCTAGTTTATAACGCTTCTCATGATAAGAAATCAAAAGAATTCCTGCAAATTATGCTTTCAGAAATTGATCGGATTAATTTTATCGTTAGCGAATTTATGATCCTTGCGAGACCACAGGAGAAAGAGTTTGCAAAGACTGATCTCGTTTCACTTCTCAGGCACGTCATATCGTTGTTGAAATCACAAGCAATCTTAAAAAATATTGAGATTCGTACACAGTATGATTACGAAGAGTTTCCTATCCTAGGAGAAGAAAATCAATTAAAACAAGTTTTTGTTAACGTTCTAAAGAACGCTATTGAAGCGACCGACGGCGGTGTAATCTTTGTCAAAGTAAGTAAAAATGAAAATGGTGACGCCCTTATTATTATCCGAGATCAAGGCGTGGGAATTCCTGAACATCAATTGCCTAGAATAGGAGAACCGTTCTATACATTAAAGGAAAATGGTACCGGTCTTGGGCTAATGGTAAGCTTTAGCATTATTGATAACCATAATGGAAAAATGAATCTAGCCAGTGTAGAGGGGGAGGGAACGACGGTCGAAGTTTCGCTACCAATCTATGAAAGAAAGTTAGTGCAAGTATAAGAAAAAGCGCTGATATCACAGCGCTTTTTTTCACGTTTATAATAAGGCTATATTCCTGAGTCTGCTTTTTTTAACGCATCAATCGTATCTTTTTCTAGAAATTCAGAAGCTGGTATGTCGAGAGCAGTGGAGATCTTTAACAAGGTTTGGACATCGGGGTGATACCGATTCTCCTCGATTTTTTGCATAAGGCCAGCCCCAATCCGAACCTTTACGGCCAATTCCTGAATCGTCATATTAGCTTCCAGCCGATGTTTACGTATTTTGTCTGCTATGTTCATTTTGTTGCCCCTCCTTGCCTGAAACTTTTACGCCTCGTACAATCATCACATCACAAGTAGCATTCCGTGTAATGTGTTCAGAAACACTACCCATAAGCAATCTCTCAACACGGTTCATCCCAGTTGCCCCACATACAATTAAATCAACTTTGTTTTGGGGAGCAATTGTTTTTGCGATTTTTACTTTTGGTGAGCCATATTCGATTACGGTTTTAACAGTTGTTACGCCAGCAATCATTGCCTTTTCTTCGTATTCTTTTAATAACCGCTTCGCGAAATCCTCAGCTCTTTCAGTTGCAATATCATAAAGTTCAAATGTGGAAAAGTTTCTCGTATCAATCACATGTGCAATGATTAGGGATGCCTGATCTTGAATAGAAAGTTCAACCGCTCGTGAAAAAGCGACCTCAGCAGATTCAGAACCGTCAACAGCAACAAGTATGTTTGTGTGTTTTACACTCATTTGCAATCCCTCCAATATAAATTCTTTTACTTTCTATTTATAGTTTAGATGATTTTGCTGTAAAAAACTGTGATGTTTCTCACACCAATAAAAAAATTCTGATTGATATGAATAAACGAATGTTGACAAACTTGCTCATGGACGATAGTTTTGTATTAAGGAAACAATTATGCTTGTGGGCACAACGTGTGAATTTTTATATTTTTTTATTCTGAATTTGCATTTGCGCAAAAAAAATTCATAAGGTGAAAAATAGAGCTCTGAACCAATTGTTTTTCATAAATGAGAATTGGAAAAGCACATCACTAGAACAAAGCCCATACGTTAGGTTAAAGCTTTTGTACCGGACTAAATGAATAAAGGAGAGGTTAATGAAAATGAAGAAATGGATTGGCTATTTATTAGGAGCATCCCTGTTCACACTAATCTTAGTAGGCTGTAACAGCACGGAAGCGAACAAAGAAAATGAAGGTAAGATTAAAGTCACAACAACGATTGGTCAAATCGGTGATATTGCAAAAAATGTAGGAAACGAACATGTTTCAGTTGAGTCTTTAATGGGTCCTGGAATTGACCCTCATTTATACAAAGCCTCTCAGGGAGACATTAATAAACTATCGAAGGCAGATATCATTTTCTATAATGGTCTTCATCTAGAAGGGAAAATGGGGGATATCTTTGCAAAAATGAAAGAAGATAAACCGACTTATCCAGTCGCAGAAGCCATTCCTAAAGATCAGTTACTTGTCGATCAATCCAATTCAGAAGCAGTAGATCCACACGTATGGTTTGATATTGAACTTTGGCAATATGCTGTAATGGAAGTTCGCGATGCCTTGATTGAGTATGACCCTGATCATAAAGCAGACTATGAGAAAAATGCAGAAACCTATTTAAATGAGTTAAAGCAACTAAAAGAAGAAGCTCAGGAAAAAATTAATGAAATACCAGAAGAGAGTCGTGTGCTTGTTACGGCACATGATGCTTTCCAATACTTCGGTCAGGCGTATGGAATGGAAGTGAAAGGACTGCAAGGCTTGAGTACAGATTCAGAATATGGATTAAGAGACGTTCAGGGTCTTGTTAATACTCTCGCTGATCGCAATATTAAAGCTGTCTTCATAGAAAGCAGTATTTCAGAAAGATCAATTAATGCTGTTGTAGAAGGTGCTCGAGAAAAAGGGCATGAAGTGAAGATCGGTGGCGAACTCTACTCAGATGCAATGGGTGAAAAAGGTTCCCCTGAGGGAACGTATACAGGAATGTATCGCCATAACATTGAGACGATAGCAAAGGCTTTGAAATAAATAGAGAAGGGAGCTTAAAGATGAATCCAATTCAAGTATCAAACTTAACGGTGGCATACGACCGAAAACCGGTACTACAAGAAGTGACATTTCAAATGCCAGAAGGTAAGTTAATCGGTGTCGTGGGTCCAAATGGTGCTGGGAAATCAACCTTAATTAAAGCCATTTTAGGTTTAATACCTAAAGCTTCTGGTTCTGTGGAAATATACGGCAAGTCCTATCGTAGCCAACGTAAATTAGTTGGGTACGTGCCGCAGCGAGGTTCGGTCGATTGGGATTTCCCAACCAATGCTCTTGATGTCGTTTTAATGGGGAGATACGGACACATAGGTTGGTTTCGGCGTCCAGGCAAAAAAGATACGGTTATTGCCATGCAAGCCCTTGAAAAAGTTGGTATGAAAGAATATGCCGGTCGTCAGATTAACCAGTTGTCAGGGGGCCAACAGCAAAGAGTTTTTCTCGCAAGAGCGCTTGCTCAAGATGCAACAGTTTATTTCATGGATGAACCGTTTGTTGGGGTGGATGCGGCAACAGAGAAAGCGATTATCTCATTATTAAATGAATTAAAAGCACAGGGGAAAACAGTCCTTGTTGTGCACCATGATTTACAAACAGTTAAAGAGTATTTCGATTGGACACTTCTCTTGAATAAACGAAAAATTGCGCTTGGGCCAACAGAAGAAGTGTTTACAGTCGATAACTTACAAAAAACATATGGAGGTCGTCTAGCTTTTCTCGATACTCAGGTTAGTACTTCCTATGTAGTGCAGCCTTAGGGGGGCAAATATGTTTTATGAATTACTATTAACCTTACAAGATGCTAACACACAGTGGGTTCTTTTAGGTACCATTCTTCTCGGGATTGCAAGTGGCGTTCTTGGTAGTTTTGCGCTTTTACGAAAGCAAAGTTTGATAGGTGATGCGATGGCCCATGCTGCCCTTCCAGGTATTTGCCTTGCCTTCTTGCTTTACGGATCGAAATCAATTGGATGGTTTTTGATTGGCGCAGCGCTATCAGGCTTGCTGGCAACCTATTTTATTCAAGTCATCATTAACCACTCTCGTATCAAGGAAGATACGGCGATTGGGCTAGTTTTATCCGTTTTCTTCGGATTTGGTATTGTCCTACTAACAAAAATTGCACAATCTGAAAATGGGAATCAGAGTGGACTAGATGATTTTATTTTCGGTCAGGCAGCGTCGCTTGTAGGAAATGATGTTCGTGTCATTTCGGGGGTAGCCATCGTGCTCCTCCTTGTGACCTGGCTATTATTTAAGGAATTAAAATTGTTTACATTTGATCGTCAATTTGCAAAAGGGATTGGTTTACCGACGGGACTCCTTAATGGTCTATTGATGGCTTTGATTGTAAGTGCTGTTGTTATTGGCCTTCAAGCAGTTGGTGTAATTTTAATGGCGGCTATGCTCATCACTCCTGCGATTTCGGCAAGGTATTGGACAGATCGACTTGATCGTATGGTCATTGTCGCCGGAGCCATCGGGGCATTATCAGGGATGCTCGGAACCATTTTAAGTTCGATGGCAAACCGACTTCCGACGGGTCCAGTCATTGTACTTGCAGCGACTGTCATCTTTTTAATCTCCCTTATCTTTGCCCCCCATAGAGGGTTAGTATCAAAAGGATTAAAACTCTATCGTATCCGTAAAATTGTAGCGAGAGAAACAGTCCTCCAAACGTTGTATGATCTTTCCGAAGAAGGCAGTTTAAAAAACAAAGGTCTTTCATTCTCAAAGGAAGAGCTTTTATCTAGAAGGAAGATGAACGTACACAAACTTGAAACGAATCTAAACCGTCTACAAAAAGAAGGCAAGGTGTGCCAGCTAGATGGGAAGTGGTCCTTCACAGAGTCAGGGGCATCTGATGCTTACGAAATCGTAACAAACCATCGTCTTTTTGAAATTTATACGATGTATGAGATGAAATTTGCTTCTCTTCACACTTCCTCAAATGATGTATGGAACTATAAGGAAATCGAGGGGAGCATTCTTCGTGATCTTGAACAGCTAATGGCTGTTCATGAACGAACGCCAAAGCTTGGCCCCGACGATTTTGCTTTTGCAGAATTTTCTTGTGAACAGGGTTCAACTCAGAACTTGAAAAGACATAAGAAAGGGGTGAGGGCACGATGAGTTATGGAGCTTGGATTATGCTTACGGGATCTCTTGTAGGCGTATCTTGTGGAATCATTGGCTGTTTTCTGATATTAAGAAAAATGGCGATGCTCGCCGATGCCATAAGCCATACTGTTTTGCTTGGCATCGTGCTTGCTTATCTCGTTAGCCATTCATTAGAAGGCATTTATATGCTAGTTGGTGCAGGGATTATCGGTTTGTTAACAGCTTTTCTTGTGCAAGTGCTTCATTCTAGTGGAGTACAATCCGATGCTGCAATCGGCGTTGTTTTCACTTCTTTATTTGCGTTTGGCGTAATCCTCTTATCCGCTTTTGCTGGTAAAGTCCATCTTGATGTTAATCATGCTCTAATGGGAGAAATTACATTTATTCCTTGGAATACGTTGACGATTGGTGGAGTAGATCTTGGTCCATCGGCCGTTTGGATGCTTGGCACCGTGTTGATCATTAATCTGATTCTGATTTTCCTCTTTTATAAAGAGATTAAAATCAGTTCATTTGATCCAGCGATGGCAACAGCTATTGGAATTCCCGTTATGTTTATTCACTATTTGTTAATGTCTATGGTTTCCATTACGACAGTGGCTTCGTTTGATAGCGTTGGGGCTATTCTAGTCGTTGCCATGTTAATTGTACCAGGAGCTACAGCCTATCTTTTGACAGATAAACTGCTCGTTATGCTTCTAATCAGTGCAGTGATTGGGGTCCTTGCAGCAATAGGAGGTTATTATGCTGCCCTCGCCTGGAATATTTCTATCTCAGGGTCGATGGCGTCGATTGCAGGACTTATCTTCGCCATAACATTTATTCTATCGCCACGACACGGATTATTGTCAAATCTACTTGCAAGGAAAAGTATAATGATTAAATAAACTTAATTGTTTAACGCGATGAATCAGAAAAGAAATGATTCAAAACTATATGAAAATTTCGTAATCTATAGTATAGTAAAGAAACGCGATAGCTTGTGCCCACAAGTCTATCTCCTCAATTAGCAGCCCTGTAAGCGAATGCTGGATTCGTTTACAGGGCTATTTTTTATCGATAAATTTCAATTTCATAATAATGGATAAAGATAATTATACTCTTTTAGATTGAAAGTAATAAGAACTGGGAATAGAGAGAGTGGATAAACGATTCGAGAAATTGGAAGGGGAATGAAAATGGAAACAGGTACAGTAGCTAAACACAAAGCGAAACAGGCATCAAACGATGTGAAACCCTGGATTAGAGGGCTAGCAAGAATGGGGTATGCAGCAAAAGGGATTGTTTATTTAATTATTGGTGTTCTAGCATTCCAGGCTGCTTTTGGATCTGGCGGTAAAACTACTGATTCCAAAGGTGCTTTTGCGACAATTGCTGGAAAACCTTTTGGGGAAGCCCTTCTTTGGGTCATGATTATCGGATTAATAGGTTATTCGGTTTGGAAAGCCATTCAGGCGATTAAGGATCCCGACAATTATGGGAATGATACGAAGGGAATTCTCATTCGAACTGGTTTTTTCGGCGCTGGCATAATTCATTTATTTCTTGCATACAATGCGTTTTCCATTATTACACGAGCTGGCAGCTCATCTTCTGGTGGTAAACAATCAATGTCTGCTAAACTATTAGGGCAGCCATTTGGCCAATGGATTATTGGATTTGTCGGTTTATGTTTTATCGGTTTTGGCGTTTACCAGGTAATTAGAGGGTATAAGAAATCATTTATGAAGCAACTTAAACAGTATGAAATGCATAATCAAGAAGAGTGGTGGGGCAAGCGAGCTGGACAAATTGGTCTTGCAGCACGTGGTGTTGTGTTTTCAATGATGGGTGTTTTCTTTATTCAAACGGCGATTACCGCTGATCCGGATAAAACGAAAGGACTAGACGGAGCGCTCGCTGAACTAGCAAAGCAGCCATATGGTGCAATCTTGCTAGGATTAGTTGCCATTGGTTTTATTGCGTATGGCATTTTCATGTTTGTTAAAGGAAAAAATAGAAGAATGAATATTTCATAAGACAGTTAAGCAGGTGATCAAGCTGAGAGAGGTTACACTTGAAGAAGCAAAAGTAGGAATTGAACAGAATCAGCTATATTTTCTCTATTTATACGGGACACATTGCTCCGTATGTCATGCGTTGTTGCCTCAGGTAGAAGAAGTACTCGAGAATTTCCCGCAAATCAAACGAGAGAAGCTGAACGTTCATGAAATACCTGAAGCAGCCGGAGCATTTTCTGTTTTTACAATCCCCGTTTTGCTTCTTTATGTAGAAGGAAAAGAAACGATAAGAGAAGCGCGGTTTGTAAATATTGAATCTCTCCGTTCATCGTTACAGCGAATTACTAATATGTTAGACTAAAAAACACTCATTTTGAGTGTTTTTTCTTTTTAAATATATACACTAGAATGGAAAATTCAGTATACTGAACATATCTCTTTAAAGAAAGGAATTATGTGACAGTAGCATGAATGATTCGAAACAATTAACTTCAAACTCTGAAACATCTCTTTATGTGATCTTACTCGTTTTTAGTATCATGGCTTATATTTTTCTGTTGTTTTCTGTCATTGGAATTGCAATCATCTTATTTCTCTGGTTTATTTCTTTTATGAGTAATGGGCTATTTCTTGGACAAATTCGAAGCAACGGTGTGAAAATATCAGAGAGACAATATCCTCTCATTCATCAAAGGGTACAAGAGTTATGTAGAGACATGGACATTCTAAAAAAACCTGATGTTTATGTGATTGAATCTGCTGGGATTTTAAATGCTTTTGCAACACGTTTGTTAGGAAGAAATTTTGTCGTGCTTTACTCCGATATTTTTGAACTAATTGAAGAAGAAGCAGAAGAAGAGGTAACCTTTATTCTTGCTCATGAATTAGCGCACATTAAACGCAATCATATCTTGAAACAACTTCTTCTTTTACCAGGAAATCTTGTGCCTTTTCTAGGCTCTGCTTATTCAAGGGCATGTGAATTCACGTGTGATCGAATGGGAGCGCACTATGTTAAGAGTGGCGAGCGTGCAGGAAATGCCTTAATGATCCTCGCAGTAGGGAAACGTTTGTATCAAAGCGTGGATAAGGATGTCTATATCAAACAGCTTCAATCAGAGAGAAGTTTTTTTGTGTGGCTAAGTGAAATGCTTTCATCTCATCCACCGCTTCCGAAGCGTATCGCAGCCGTTGAGGCTTTTATGAAGATGCGAGAAACGACGTATTTTCCTACACCTCGAAAGAAGTTGCTTATCCTTTCGCTTGTGCTATTTCTATTTATTGTAGGAGGTGTTGGATCCGCCGTCATTGCCTCGGTTTTATTTCCTTCGTTAGCTTCAATAAGTGAAGAGGAAAGTACATATACTGACGGTGAAGTGACTGGGGTAACGCCTTTGATGGATGCCATCATGGCACAAGATGAAGCGGAATTTAATTCGCATATTTCAGCAGCTAACCTGGAGGCAACTGATTCTGATGGTTGGAATGCGCTACACTATGCTGCACACTATTCCGAAGACCAACAAATGCTTGAATCATTATTAGGTGAAGGAATGGATCCAAATGCTGTAGATATAAATGGCGTCACTCCTTTAATGATTACGAGTCAATATGGCGATGGGTCTAAAGTTGAACTTCTTCTTGATGCTGGAGCGGACCCAAATTTAATCGATCAAGACGGTTGGACTTCTCTTATTTATACAGCTTACATGGAGCCAGAGAATCGTGAAGATATATATGATTTACTCCTTTCCGCAGGAGCGGACCCTTATTACGTAGATAAATCAGGTTATACAGCTATGGACTATGCTCGGGATGCAGGGAATGATCAAGACATTAGGTTACTATCACAATGAAAATTCACTACTCAAATTAAATGAAAGGCGGTATAGAAATGAATGATTCTCAACTGTTAAAGCAGTTTACGTTTTGGCGTTACCGAACAATTCAGGCTTTAGAGGCTACGACTGAAGAGCAAGCCGATCGGCTTCCTGAAGGCTTTACAAATACTGTTCGTTGGAACTTAGGCCATATTTTGGTAACGGCTGAGTTTGCTTTAGATCGTTTTACTGAAATGCAAAATAATCTCCCAGTTCCTTATCCTGCATTATTTAAAGCTGGGACTAGGCCAGACGAATGGACGGAAGACCCGCCATCACTTAGTGAATTGAAGCACCAATTACTAGAGCAAAATACCCGTTTAAACAAATTGGATGGTCAATTACGCGATCCACTTCAGAGTGACTTTTCAATCGGTTCTTATTTGAAACTCGAAACCATTGGAGAGCTTCTGCTATTTTTAATGAATCATGAAAATCTTCACCTTGGAACAATTAGTGGAATCAAACGGGCCCAGGGAATAAAAGAACTTTGGAAAAAAGAAACTGTATGAGTACAGAAGAAAACGCGTGTCTAGCACGCGTTTTTTTGTTTGTTTACAAATAAATGGCTTAAATGAAGGTTTAATTTGTCGAAAACACATGTTTTTAAAATTTTCTAAAAAAAGGTTGAACACTTTTGAAAGGTTGTTATATAATACTAACAAATAAAACAAATTGTATTATAACAGATGGAGGGAAGTAAAAATGGATTGTTACACTTGTTATGGAAATGGAGAGCTTGAGTGTCCGCATTGTCATGGGAAAGAAAGAAAAAGTGAAGGGTGTCACCACTGCGAAGGAGAAGGGTGCATTGGTTGTCATCGCTGTAACAGTAGCGGAAGACTTGAATAGGGAGGGGAAGCTGTGCTTGATGAAGTAATTGAAAGCGCTAACGTTCATGGAAGTAGCTTACTCACACAAGAGGCGATGGTGTTTTTAGAGAAGCTCCATCGTCGCTTTCATCAAGATCTACAACAATTAGGCGAACATCAAACAAACAATAGGCAGCTAATGGAAGCACATAAAAGGAATACGAATTGGGAAGTGAAGCCTGTCCGAAAAGATCTTCAAGATCGACGCATCGTTCTCAAAAATTCAGCCACTAATTTAGAAACCGTATTGGACTCCAGGCAACCTGGAACCAATCTTTTCATAGCTGATTATTCCTATGAGTCATTGTCTCTTAAAGATCGATTGAACGCACAGGAACGTGTGAAGATGTTTCTTCAACAAAATTATTTTCACACCGTTCCGAAACCAATGGCTATCATGATTACCCCTTCGGACTGGAGAAAAAGTGACGATCTAAATGGTTTATGTCTATCAGCTTGCCTTGTTGATGTTGGGCTTTATCTCTTTCATCATACCGAAACCTTAGTAAGAAACGGTTCAGCTCCATACCTTTGCTTAAAAGGGTTGGCAACTTATGAAGAAGCACGATGGTGGAATAGCGTGATTTCTTATTTAGAGAGAGAAACGAATTTGAAAGAAGGAACCATTAAAGCGAGTATTTCAATTTCGGGGGAAAACGTTCACCACTTAGAAGAAATGCTTTATGAGTTGCGTGATCATTGTGCGGGGATTCATTTAGTAGCAGAAGAAGACAGGGGGATAACGGACGTCGAAAGGTACGTCATCAGTATCGGTCATAAGAGAAAAACACACGTGATCCGAGAAGATCTTGCTAGCGACAGAAACACGAATGCAGCTCAGTTTGAACAGGGTACACGCGAAGCGGTAGAAGGGTTTGATGGGAAATGCGTGACAGATCCCAATTTGATTAAAATGATGAAGGGCATCTGGAATCATTATATGCCTGAACCCAATCAAATCTGGAAGAAGCGCCAGGAATACTTAAGTTTATTACATCGTTCAAATCAATCAACGGTTGTATAAAAATTTCATTAAATCTAGGGGGAAAATTATAATGACAAAGCTAACGGCAGCAACAATTCAAGAAAACTGGAATCAAGAGCGTTTTAAAGGAATCGAACGTCCATATTCACCTGAGGATGTGCTGAAGTTACAAGGTTCTATCCAAATTGAGCACACTCTTGCAAAAAGAGGGGCTGAACGCTTATGGAAGCTTGTTAATGAAGAGGATTTCATTAATGCGTTAGGTGCTTTAACCGGTAACCAAGCTGTTCAACAAGTGAAAGCTGGCTTAAAAGCCATATACTTAAGCGGTTGGCAAGTGGCCGCAGATGCGAATGTTTCAGGGCAGATGTATCCGGACCAAAGTTTGTATCCTGTAAACAGCGTACCTCAAGTAGTCAAACGAATTAATCAAGCGCTTCAACGTGCGGATCAAATTGAACATTCAGAGGGTATTCATGACCGTGATTGGTTCGTTCCAATTGTGGCTGATGCTGAGGCCGGTTTTGGTGGCGCGCTAAATGTTTTTGAACTTATGAAGTCAATGATTGAAGCAGGTGCTGCAGCAGTCCACTTTGAGGATCAGCTATCTTCAGAGAAGAAATGTGGTCACCTCGGTGGGAAAGTTCTTCTCCCTACACAACAGGCTGTGAAAAATTTAATTTCAGCTCGTTTAGCTGCAGATGTAATGGGCGTGCCTACGCTAATTATTGCAAGAACGGATGCGAACGCAGCGAACTTAATTACGAGTGATGTCGATCAATATGATGGTGAATTTTTAACAGGCGAACGGACTCCTGAAGGCTTTTTCTATACGAAACCAGGACTTGATCAAGCGATTGCGAGAGGCCTTGCTTATGCGCCTTACGCTGATCTTATCTGGTGTGAAACATCTGAACCAAATTTAGAAGAAGCTCAGAAATTCGCCAATGCGATTCATGAACGTTTCCCTGGCAAACTTCTCGCTTACAACTGTTCGCCTTCCTTTAACTGGAAGAAGAAGCTTGATGATGAAACGATTGCTAAATTCCAGCGTGAATTAGGAAAAATGGGCTACAAATTCCAATTTGTCACACTTGCTGGATTCCATGCTCTAAATCACAGCATGTTCGAGCTTGCTAGAGATTACAAGGACCATGGAATGGCGGCATATTCAAGACTTCAACAAGCTGAATTTGCGAGTGAAGCAGATGGCTATTCCGCTACGAGACATCAGCGTGAAGTTGGAACAGGTTATTTTGATGCTGTATCACAAGTGATTACAGGTGGAACTTCCTCAACGACTGCTTTGAAAGGGTCAACGGAGGAAGAACAGTTTACTTCATCAAATTAAAAGAAAAACCGGCTGAAATTCAGCCGGTTTTTTGTATGGAATTCGTTTTTGCAGCGGAAGTGGATGATATAACGTGATGGCTACTGGGAGCATGAAAAGGAAAACACCTTTTTTCCGCGATTATTGAATTTATTCCGCGAAAACAGATCATAATTCCGCGATATTTCAAATATATCCGCGAAAATCGGATTAATTCCGCGAAAGCGGTTTTGGGTGGGCTCCAGTGCCTGCCGTGTCTAAACGGGCGCTTCCGCTTTTCATAGATCCAGCTACGACTCGCAGAAACTGCGATATTTCGCTCTTTCACCAGAACACATAGGGCGTGTTCTAGTTCAAGAGCTCCAATATCTCCGTTTCTAAACGCTCGACTCCGCTTTTTGTTGATCCAGCTACAGCGCCCAGCCTCTCGATCGCTTCCCCCTGAAAAATGAATACAAAAACCGTGTTCTTTTTTCGGGACTCCAGCGCTTGTCGAGGCTAAACGGGCGCTTTCACTTTTCATGTCTAGCTGCGCGGGCCAAATCCTCCGGCTGTTTCGCCCTTTCGATTGAGACAAAAAGCGTCTCATTCGAAAGGGCTCCAACATCCTGCGGATTTAGACGGGCGCTTCCGCTTTTCATTATTTAAACTTAATCCCTGATTCTTCAACAATTCCACTTTCGTGAGCTTCAACTAGGACGTTGAGGGCTTTGTTTAGGACTTGTTTGTGTTGTTCTTTGTTGTTAGGTTGTCCTAAAGCACTGCCGAATGGGAAGCGGTTGTAGAGAGAGCGCGGGACGTTTACGTATTCGCTAATTTCTTTCGACATGGTTAATGTGACGGTTGGAATGCCGTTTTCTTCAAGTACGCGTGCGACCAGACCGGCCGACTGTTGACAGACTGGTCAGGAAGGCACCAACAAAGCGAAGTCTACGTTTTCCTTAAGTAACTTTTGCGCCACCTCTTGAGCTGTCACATTTTTTAGTGGGTGAGGTGTTGGGATATATCCCATAAAGCTATAGTGCGTTTCGGCAAGTTCACCAATACGTCCTTCTTCTTGAAGTTCTTTCATGACATCAAGAGGAAAGAGTACGTTTGCATCTTGCCGTGCATTTGTTTGATCGTAGTGTTCATGAGAAATGGATAGATCTTTTAATGCTGTTGAAACTGGAATTTCCCGATAAGATGGATCCCCAAGACCAAAGTTGTCATTAAACGGAGTTTGGCCTTTTACATAAAAGCCACCTGTCGAAATAACGGCGCCTTTGGCTTTGCTTAAATCTTTTGTAAATGGAGTAAACGGGCTTGTTTCATTCTTTTCGTATCGAAATGAAGGAACCCAATTTTGTTGAACAGCTTGTTCGACTTTTTCGATCATAAGTTCTCCTCCTTTTCTTATAAGTTATATGATACCTTTTTGTTTTAGCATGTATGCCACAAAAACAAAAGTAAAAGGTCCTGAACAGCATAAACGTCGTCTTCTTGAAATAGGATGGATAGTAAACAAGCAAGGAGGGACAGGCCGCTATGATAAAGAGAAGGAACGCCTTAATCAGATGATCATTCGCTTCTTCACTTTCTTAATTGGTTTTGGGCTCTCCGTTGCTGGTGGTGTTACGTTAATTCTTGAACTAAATTTAATTATTATTGGACATAGCTTACTTGAATATTTTGCCTATATTTCTAAAACACCGGAGCTGTATTTATTTGTATCAGGTGTTGCCATTGTTTGGGTTAGTGTTTACTGGCCAAGGTTATAGCCCTTAAGAATTCGGATTTCTCCGCTAATGCCCCTTCCCGAATAGGAAACTTCTCATACCCTATACTGTAGGCAACTATCATGATAGCTAACAGGAAAGGGAGGAGACCATGGACAATTATCACCCCTCACAGGGGACTTTCTATTATTATCCAGAAACAAGAATGACTCATGACATGAGGCAATATCCATATCAGCGGCCATATCCCTTTATTGGTGGATTTGCAGGCGGGCTTGCAGGAGGACTTGCAGGAGGCTTGTTAGGGGCTGCTTTTCTAATTCCTGGATTATACGGCGGATACGGATATCCTCCACCACGGCCAGGATATGGTTATCCAGGTCCTGGTTATGGAGGGTATTCTGGCTACGGGTATCCAGGGAATCCTGGAGGAGCACCACCTTATGGATATGGACCATACCGCTAGACATAAAAAAAGCAAAGGGCTCCCTTTGCTTTTTTTCATGTTTATTGCTAAAACGGTTTCCATTTTAATTGACGAGCTTTTGCAAATCGTTTGTTTACTTCGTTCCAATTCACAACACTCCACCAGTTTTCGATGTAGTCCTTCCGTTTATTCTCATACTGCAAATAATAAGCATGCTCCCATACGTCAATCGCGAGAAGGGGAACAATATCCCATTGGCTCAAATTCTGATGCTTTTCTGCTTGTAGGATTTCTAGCCTTCTGGAGACAGGAGACCAGACTAGGATTGCCCATCCCGAGCCTTCTACTTTTTCCGCAGCCTTCGTAAATTGCTGCTTAAATTCATCAAATGATCCAAAACTATTTTGAATCTCAGCTAACAATTCACGATCCGGTTTTCCGCCTTTCGGACTCATAATCCGCCAAAATAACGTGTGAAGATAGTGACCTGCTCCATTGAAAGCTAATTCTCGTTCCCAATGTTTAATAAGTTCATAGTCATTGTTCTTTCTAGCTTTTTGTAAAGCAAGTTCAGCCTTATTTAAGCCATCTACGTAACTTTGATGGTGAATATCGTGATGTAGTTTCATAATTCTTTCACTAATGGCTGGCTCAAGTGCATTGTAGTTGTAAGGTAAGGGAGGCAAGGTATGACCTCCTACCGGTACGGAGGATTCTTGTAAACTTCGCCACTCTTCATAGAAGTGTTGAGCGACTTCATAAAACTCTTTTTCTAAAGGGTGAGTAGCATGTTGAATTTCATTTAACCAATTATCTATTTGAATAAGCAGGGAGGATTTTATATCTTCGTTTCTAGCTAAAACGCGATCTCTAAAAAGATATCCCCATTCTAAAAGTTTATCTGACACTTGCTTCATCCTCTCCATTTTTAATTAGACGTTATTACTATATGAGGTATGTTAATAAATTGTTTCAATCTCTTAATAAATGTTTTTAATATGAAACATTTGGGTAACCCCTCTTTATGGAGTCTTATGTTAAGGGGGATAATAATGGGGAAATTAATGAAGGAAGAACCAGATACAGGGCAGAAAAAAGGTCGGAAGAAAAAGAAGCATTTTGTAAGAAACGTTTTATTAACAGCAGCATTTCTAATGGTGTTTGTCCTTACTTTTGGGGGTTATCAGACGTATGCATACATAAATGAAGCTCCGACGCTCGAAGGAAATAAATTAAGTTTACCGCAATCATCTACTTTATTTGATGCAGAAGGAAACAAAATAACGGATATTGTCGGAAAAGAACATCGGAAAGTTGTTTCATTTGAACAAATACCTGAACATGTCGTGAATGCATTTATTGCAGTAGAAGACGTGAGGTACTGGGAGCATAATGGCGTTGACCTGAAACGAATCGGTGGAGCGGTTGTCGCTAATATTCAAGATGGCTTTGGGGCAGAAGGAGCAAGTACAATTACTCAGCAAGTTGTAAAGAATATGCTTCTTGAACCAGATAAAACCGTCAAGCGAAAAGTTCAGGAAGCTTATCTTGCGATGGAACTAGAAAAACAATATTCAAAAGAAGAAATTTTAGAAATGTATTTAAATAAAATTTATTTTGGAGAAGGAGCGTATGGCGTTGCAACAGCAGCTGAGACGTACTTCAACAAATCGTTGGACGAGTTAACGACAGCTGAGGCTGCTTTATTAGCAGGTCTTCCACAACGTCCTTCAGGATATGATCCTTATAAGCATCCGGAAGTTGCACAAGATCGTCGAGCAATTGTATTAAGCTTGATGGAGCAACATGGGTTTATCTCTAATAAAGAACGTCAAGAAGCGGCAGCAGTCTCCATTCAGGATTCAATCGTTGAAAAGAAAAGTCAATCTACAACGAATGATGCTTTTATTGATCAAGTGATTGATGACCTTGAGAAAGCAGGTATTCCTGAAGATGCTCTTTATTCGGGAGGACTGGAAATTTATACGACGCTCGATTCAAAAGCACAGACGATTGTCGATGAGGCGCTCACCACAGATCAGGTAGTCGAATATCCGGATGAGAAATTTCGAGCGGGTATCTCTCTTATTGATACTCAGTCAGGGGCCATTCGTGCAATTGGAGGCAATCGACAAACTGGTGATGATGATGTTCAAAAAGGGTTTAACTACGCGACTCAATTGCAACGCTCACCAGGCTCAACCATTAAACCAATTCTTGATTATGGTCCAGGTATCGAAAAGTTAAAGTGGTCAACAAATCAACAGTTTATCGATGAAGAGCTTGAATTAAATGGGAAAGAATTTCGTAATTGGAATGACGAGTTTCAAGGGAGCGTCTCGATTCGCGAAGCTCTTCAATGGTCTTATAATATTCCAGCAATAAAAGCCTTTATGGAAGTGGGAGGAGAAGAAGCGCAAGCCTTTGCAGGTAAACTTGGGATTTCTATTGAAGAAACGTATCCTGCTTACGCAATCGGTGGATTCGCTAAAGGAATCTCCCCTTTACAACTTTCTGGAGCTTATGCAGCATTTGGTTCTGGCGGCACGTTTCATGAACCTTATAGTGTAGAAAAAGTAGTTTATCCGAATGGAAAGGAACTGGAGCTTTCTTCTGAGCCAGAAAAGGCAATGAGTGAAGGAACAGCTTATATGATCACAGACATGCTCCGAACGGTCGTTAAAGAAGGAACTGGCATACAGGCAGCGGTTAAAGGTCTAGATATAGCTGGAAAGACAGGTACAACTAGTCTTGAGGAAGGCATTAGTGGAGATGGTGTTTCAGATGCATGGTTCTCTGGATACACAACAAATTATACTGCAGCGGTTTGGACAGGGTATGATAAGACAACTCAGGATTCTTACATTCATAAAGAGGATGATGACATTGCGAAATTGTTGTTCCGTCATGTGATGAGTGAAGTATCTAAAGATAAAGATACACCTGCTTTTGAAAAACCAGATTCCGTTGAAGAAATTGAAATTGATAAAACAACTGGATTACGTGCAAATAAAGCAACCCCTTCTTCCAATATCAGTAAAGAACTGTATTTTAAAGGAGAAGAGCCGAAAAAAGCCCCATTGCCAAAAAAGAAAGAAACGGCCCCGGTAGAAAAGAAATCTGAGCCTACAACTAAAAAAGTGGAAAAAGAAAAAAAGGAAAAGGTAGAACAAAAGCCTAAGAAAAAGACAGAGGATCCTGTAAAGGAAAAACCAAAGACAGAGCCTGAGAATAAGCCAGAGGAAAAACAAGAACCTAAGAAAAAGGAAGAGTCGAGCACAAAGAAAGAACCATCTGAGCCTTCAAATGAACCTGAGGAAAATCCAGCGTCTGATGAAACTACGGAATCCGAGAGTACCGACGGAAGTGAGTCTACACCAGAAACGAATAATGAAGATCCAGGTAATGAGGATTCAAGTAATGAGGATTCAAGTAATGATGGTACGAATGAAGAAGAGTCTGGTACAGAAGAAGATGGTTCAAGTTCAGAAACCCAGCCAGATGATACGGAAACAAGTGGGAATGAAGAGAACGCAACGAATGAAGCTTCACCTAATCCAGAAGAAGTAAACGATAGCAGTGAAAATGGACAGGTGTCAGAAACCGAGGGAGATCATGAAACAAGTGAGTCAAGTTCAAACACGTCTGACGCGAAGTCTTCCCAGGCACCGGAAACCAAAGACTCTGCAGTAACTAAAACGAAGGATCAAAAGTCAGAAGAATAATCATAACTTGTGACAAATGTAACAGTCATCACAATAAGCCTCCATTATGATGAAGGAGAAAATTCATTCATCTTAATGGAGGTTTTTACTATGAAAGCAGCCGTTGTACATGCCTTTAAAGAACCGCTATCAGTAAAAAATGTGGAAAAACCTGTTATTGGACCTGGAGAAATATTAGTACGTATCAAAGCATGTGGTGTGTGCCACACCGATTTACATGCTGCCCATGGAGATTGGCCAGTCAAACCAAAACTTCCGCTGATTCCTGGTCATGAAGGGGCAGGTGTAATTGAGGAAGTTGGAGAGGGTGTGACACATCTGAAAGTAGGAGACCGAGTTGGTGTACCATGGTTATACTCGGCATGTGGTCATTGTGAGTATTGTTTAACAGGGCGTGAAACGTTGTGTAAAGACCAACAAAATGCAGGTTACTCTGTTGATGGAGGCTACGCACAATATTGTAAAGCAGACGCTGATTATGCTGTGAAAATTCCAGATAACTTAAGTTTTGAGGAAGTGGCACCGATTTTTTGTGCTGGTGTCACGACATACAAAGCTTTAAAAGTAACCGAGGCAAAACCTGGACAATGGGTGGCCATTTATGGAATAGGCGGGTTAGGTCATGTGGCGGTTCAATATGCAAAAGCGATGGGACTTCATGTTATAGCCGTTGATACTCATCATGAAAAGTTAACTTTAGCGAAAGATCTTGGCGCAGATTCTTACTGTGAATCCGCTCGAAGAAAACTCTGCAGAATTTATTCATAGAGAAATTGGAGGTGCTCACGCAACAGTATGTACAGCTGTTTCTAAACCTGCTTTTAAGGAAGCTTATGCTGCTGTTCGTCGAGGTGGGACAGTGGTTGCTGTCGGATTACCACCAGAAGAAATGCCAATTCCGATTTTTGATACGGTCTTAAATGGTGTCAAAGTGATTGGTTCCATTGTAGGAACGCGTAAAGATTTAATGGAAGCCTTGCAATTTGCAGCTGAAGGAAAAGTGAAAACAATCATTGAGACACGTCCTCTTGAAGAGATCAATCAAATTTTCGAAGAGCTTGAGAACGGAGATATTAATGGAAGAGTTGTCCTTACTTTTGAATAAAAAAACCGCCAATTGGCGGTTTTTTTATGTTGGTGGAGCAAGTGGCACATATGGTGTCTCTTCAGAAACTTGTGCGGATGAAAGCTCAGGAGCAGGTTCCGTATATCCCCCTGTGTTATAGAGGTTAGAAAGTGGTTTAATGATACCAGCACTGCCAATTTGGAGAACAGATGAATTCGAAATTCCATCGACCCTGAGCTGGTGAATGACGATGTTTTGGTTCACAAAGAAATTCACGAATTTTCAGCTCCCTAATTGTTAGCGGTGATGTTTTCATCCGCGACATCTGGATCAAGGGAATTCGTTAAGCTGAACCCGTTGTTCACAATATGAAAATCCCCTGTATTAAATCCTCCTGAACCAGTATATGTTTTCGATGTTGATTTTGGAGTGGTGTTAAAACTATCCCCAAAGTTCACAACGCCACCTGCACTATTAATTTTAACTGGTCCTACAATTGAAGGCATAAATGAACACCCTTTAATTCGTTATATCGTAGTGTATGTGCACATAAGCCATTGCGTTCTTAATCTTCATCAACATAAGGATCAGAGAAGTATTCCCGATTATGTTTCACTCGAGCTTCTGATCGGATGAATTTTGTAGAACCTACGTGTAGTACCGATGAAGCAGCGATACCTGTGACGCGGATACTGCCAACCTTAATAATGGGATGCTCGTGAATGGTTGTTTGTCTTACGTTCTCTGTTAGAAGAGGGAGGGGAAGTGGCTGAGAGTATATTGGGAATTGTGAAAGGTCTTCCACTTCATTTCCGTTAAAAATAGGTTGTTCTCTTTGTAAGGCATAGATTTTAGTTTCAGGCGTTATCTGATTACTATCCCCAATTTGCACTGTCCCACTACTGTCAACAGAAGTAACGTAAATCCAGTTCACTAATGAAGAGCGACTATACATTTAATCAATTCCTTATGAAGTGGATAATGGTACAAATGGTCTTGAGATGATTAACGATTCAGGGGGTGTATCAAATATGGAGGAACAAACGATTGATTCGGTGTCACCAACAAGCAACACAGACGAGCTTGCGACAGCTGTAACCTCGATGTGACCTACAGATAATCCCCTGTTAATAACGGTGTAATTCAATTTAAGTCAGCCCTTCCCGGTAAGTTTTTTAGAAAAGCTTCCATACCATTTGAAATATCTCTTTTGATTTTTTCGGATACATCATTTACCAGTTGCTCAACATCCCCGTTTGGTGTACGTGTCATTTGTTGATTCACGTAATAATTGATTCTCTGATCAAGCTGTTTCTGGATATCATTCAAGATAAAATGGCGATAAGGATCATCAAGCGGATAGTTGAATTTGTTTTCTAATTCACCAAGCTTTTGCAAGGCTCCATTTTGCATATAGGATTGAACATTTTGCTGAATGGATTGAACCGCTTCAGGCGGGACATTCGAAGGATTCATTCCGTTTCCACCGTTAACGGTAAAGTCATCAAGCATATCTGCGCCTCCATTAGGTGTGAGGCCGATATTCAAGGTACCATCCAGTCTTTCAATCTTTAACTGATCGAATTTGTATTCAATCTTTTCAATGTTTGTTTTAGGCGATTTTGATAACTCATTGTAGTTACCTCTTAATTCATCAATCATATCTTCAAGCATTTTGATACGATTGTTTTGTTGTTCAATGCTTTGTTGCATCCGTTGCAAGATCGCGTAGAAATTATCGTTTGGATACATTGACCATCAACTCCCGTATCAAAATGTTGGTCTCACCTTATTTAATTGTATGTTGTGAACATAATTAGGTGAATGCCCTATTATATATTCGCAACCACGTTTTGATCCGCAACATCACTATCGTTTACACTTGTGACGCTATAAGAACTGCTCACGTTCAACCCATCTCCGGTATTGAAAGAACCCCCACCAGCAAATGTCCGTACGGCACTCGTTGGAGAAACAATAAAGACATCGCCGACATGGAACACCCCACTACTTCCTATCGTGTTTACTTTAATAGCTCCGACGATTGCCGGCATGATTTCACATCCTTACAAACAGATTTCATTACTACTGTATGCGAAAAAATAGCGTTCGTTCGCAATAAGAGATGGGAAGAATCTCTCGTTGATTCATGAATAATAATTCCCTTTCAGTAAAAAATAGGCAAGTCAACAAACATAAAGGAAAGGATGTCGTTTATGAAGTGGTTATGGAGTTTTATGATGGTGGTAGCAATTTGCGTAGCAATTTCCCCACAAAGCTTAGCAGCAGAAAAAAATAATCATGCAAATGTACGAGTAATTCATGCTTCACCTGATGCACCAGCTGTCGATATTTATGTAGATGGTCAGCCTGCTTTTGAAGATGTGGCATTTAAAGATGTCACGGACTACGCAAGTCTTGCTCCGGGAGAAAAAACGATTCAGGTCTATGCATCTTCAGCAAATGGAGAAGGTAAGCCGGTTCTTGAACAAAAGCTTGCTGTTGAAGCAGGTAAGAATTATTCAGTGGTGGCAGTTGGAAAGCTTGAGAACCTATCTTTAAAAGTATTAGAAGATAAAAAAGGATCAGGAGAAAAATCAGGATTGCGGGCAGTCCATGCTTCGCCAAATGCACCAGCAGTTGACATTGGTATAAAAGGCGGAGATGCTCTCATCAAAAATCTAGCTTTTTCTCAAAACTCAGAGTATCAATTGATTGATCCAGGCACGTACAATTTAGAAATCCGAGCTGCGGGAACGGATAAAGCTGTGCTAGATCTTCCTAATTTACCAGTGGAAGCTGGAGTAAACTACACAGCGATTGCATTAGGATTATTAGATGAAGATCCAGCGTTAAACGTTATTCTTCTAAAAGATGGGAAATAATAAAAAGACCGCAGCTCAGCTGCGGTTTTATTCATGAATAATAATAGGAAAGGAACATTGAAGGATGCATACAAAACAAACCGTACGCTACATTTGTGAACGTTACATGAGCGGAAATTGTTATTACTATAAACAAGAGCTCATTACGCACGATTCCTGGCAAAATCCAGCTTCAATCAACTGGTCAACTAAACGACCAATAACGAGTAGAACATTTCTAACGAAAGAGAAAGAGGGCTATAAGACAATTACAATTGTTCATCAAAAAAAGCCAGCTGAAATCGTTCCATTTTCAAGAGTATAGGTTTATGTACACATAAAGAATGGTATTTGGTAGTTGAGGAGGTAATCATATGAAAGCAAAAACCACTTACCACATTCAAAATGGATCAACAGGTTCATGGGAATTAAAGAAAGAGGGCGCAGACCGCGCAACAAAAACGTTTGATACGAAAGAAGAAGCTTACCAGTATGGGAGACAGGTTTGTGATGACAATAGGCCAGCGGAGCTAATTGTTCATCAACAAAATGGACAGATTGAAGATCGAAGTTTATATAACGGTTAGAGATTTCTGTTCGAGTCGTACATATTTTCTAGCAAATGAATAAACATAGTACTAACTACTATCCTGATGAAAGAAGGGAATATTCATGGATTTTATAAGTCCAACAGCTGGAAAAGTAACGATCGAACAGGTCACACAGTTGATTGAAAACTATACGAAGGAAGATCCTAAAGGAACCTATCGCATTGTGATTGGAACCGATTCGCAGACAAGCCGCAAAGCAACACAGTTTGTAACAGCCCTTATTATTCACCGCGTAGGTAAAGGCGCACGGATTTTCTACCGTAAAGTGAAGCAAAAACCGATTCATGAGCTCAGGCATCGTATTTATAAAGAGACTGAAATGAGTCTTGAGCTCATGGAATCGTTAAAAAATGAAGGTTTTGCAAAGTTGTTAGAAGCGTGGCCAATTGAAATCCATCTTGATGTGGGAACGCAGGGAGAAACGAGAAAAGTCATCCAAGAAGTAGTGGGATGGGTCACTTCCGTTGGGTACATTGCACGAATTAAACCTGATTCATATGGAGCTAGTAGTGTTGCCGATCGGTATACAAAGTCCATTAGTTAATCAAAGCTGGCGAGGACGCCGGTTTTTTTTGTGGAATTAAACTGGTATGAACTGTTTTTTTATGAAACCTCTTCCTTCTTCAGTCGTATTACTAGTAGATAAAAAATGAGGAGGAGAGGCAAATGAAGTTCAAAATGATTGCGTTAGTTAGTGCGCTCATGCTTATTTTGGCCGCATGTAGTGGGACAACAGAATCTGGTGGAGAAGTGAAAGTTGAAGAAGGTATCGATGCGAAAGACGTGTTTAAGAAATCCATTGCTGCTCAGGAAGATATCGAGAATTTTCACATGAGTGCAGACATGAAGCAAATTCTTGGTTCTGGTGATGAAGAGATGGAAGTGAACACTGTTATTGATTCAGACATGAGTCTCGAGCCGATGGCTTTTCATCAAATGTTAGAGATGACAGCGAATGGAGAGAGCATGCAAGCAGAACAATACTTTTCTGAAGAAGGCTTTTATATGAAACAGGGAGAGCAGTGGATGAAGCTTCCTGATGAAATGACAGAGGAAATGCTTACTCTTCAAGAATCACAAGGGGATTCCCGCCGAGCAAATGGAAATGATGTTAGACTATGTCGATGAATTTTCCTTAACAGAAGAAGATGGGACATACGTCATGTCTCTTAAAGCATCTGGTGAAAAATTTCAGGGTTTAATGGAAAAAACAGCGGAGGAAATGGGTTCACAAAATCAAATGATGCAAGAAGCGATGGATCAAATGAAAGTGAATGAAGTCGCCTACACGTATACAGTTGATAAGGAAACTTACCTTCCATCGAAGTTGAAGATGAAGATGGATAGTGAAATAAGTATGGAAGGTGAAACAATATCTACTAATGTGGAAATGGATTCAACTTATGATCAGTACAATGAAGTGGAAGAGGTAAAGGTGCCAAAAGAAGTGATGGAACAAGCACAGGAAATGCCAGGAATGAGTGAGTAATTTTTCAGGAGTGCGCAAGTAGCACTCTTTTTTTTATGCAAGAACGGCGTTATTACTGGAAAAATGTGCACGAAAGCGTTACGATTAGCACATTAGACATGTTTGAAAGGAGCGAAGATGATGCACAAAGACAACCTCGTATTTGATAAGTTCAAACGCCCACTTCGGGATCTTCGCATATCGGTTACAGATCGCTGTAATTTCCGCTGTCGCTATTGTATGCCAGAAGAAACATTTGGCCCTGATTATAAATTTCTCCCCAAAACAAGCCTTCTTCAATTTGAGGAAATCACCAGGCTTGCTTCTTTGTTTGTTGAAATGGGGGTCGAGAAGATCCGCCTTACAGGAGGGGAGCCTCTTCTAAGAAGAGATCTTGACGTTTTAATTCGAATGTTAGCTGACATTAACGGTTTGAATGATATTGCATTGACTACAAACGCTTCGCTTTTAAAAAAGCAGGCACTCAAATTAAAAGAGGCTGGTTTAACGCGTGTGAATGTTAGTTTAGATGCCATTCATGATGAAACATTTGGCATGATGAATGGACGAGGCACTAAAATCCAACCTGTCCTTGAAGGGATTCAAGCTGCAGCAGATGCCGGACTGCAGGTGAAAATTAATATGGTCGTGCAAAAAGGCGTTAACGATCATGAAATTGTTCCTATGGCATCGTATTTTAGAAATAGTGGCCATATCGTTCGATTCATTGAGTACATGGACGTAGGAAATTCGAACGGATGGAAGTTCGATCACGTGATGAGCAAAAAGGAGATTATTGACCAATTATCAGAGGTATATGATTTAGAACCAATAGATGCATCTTATTTTGGAGAGGTAGCGTCGCGTTATCAGTACCTTGATGGGGCAGGAGAGATTGGCGTCATTTCATCTGTTAGCGATTCATTTTGTTCTAGCTGTACAAGGGCACGCCTTTCTGCAGATGGGGCGCTTTACACATGTTTGTTTGCTTCAAAAGGAACAAGTCTTCGCAATCCATTACGAAACGGTGCAACAGATGAAGAACTAAGGAGCATGTTAGCAAAGTTATGGAATGGACGTGACGACCGTTATTCAGATGAGCGAACGGAAGAAAGTGTTTTAACCCGAGAAAAGATTGAAATGTCCTTTATAGGTGGATAACAATGGAGAATAAATCAAAACATTTAACAGATCGAATGGTTTTGAGCTATCAAGCGGGTGAATGGGTTGAACAAGAAGATCAAATCGCTCTTGAAAAGCCGATAACCATACGGATTAACCAAACAGAATTTGCAACACTCGTGTGTACACCAGACCATTTAGAAGATATGGTAACTGGGTTCTTAGCTTCTGAAGGAGTCATTCGATCTTCAGGCGATATTGAAGAAATGCTCTTTAATGAAAGTCAGGGAATTGTAAACGTAAAAGCAAGCGTTGACGTTCCTTTAACTTCTGATACCTACACAAAACGTGTGATCGGTTCTTGCTGTGGAAAGAGTAGACACTTTTATCTTCAAAGTGATTCAAAGACGGCTAGAACCATCATGAAAGCACCGAAATTATCAGCAGAAGAATGCTTGCAAAACATGCAAGCCCTCCAAAACCAATCCACCACTTTTAAAACCACTGGTGGCGTACATAATGCTGCGATCTTTAAAGATGGCGAACTTTTAGCTTCACGAACGGATATTGGCAGGCATAATGCCCTTGATAAATTATACGGGTATGTTCTTCGTCATCAGCTTAAATCCTCTGAGCTTTGCGTCGCATTTAGCGGCAGAATCTCATCAGAAGTTGTGATCAAGCTTTCAAAAATGGGGATTGGCGTTCTCCTTTCAAAATCAGCACCAACTGAGCTAGCCATTCAATTAGCGAATGATTTAAACATTACAACCGTTGGATTTATTCGTCACGGGAGATTCAATGTCTACACGAAGCCTGAACGCATCAAACGTTAAACACCTCACCTTCTGAGGTGTTTTTTTTGTGAAAGTCGTTCATACTACTGAACAAATAGGCGTTTAGAGAAAGGCGGATCAAGTATGGCTTGGACAATAGCTGTGATATTTTGGATAGCTGGTGTTGCGTTTGTAGGGAGTCCCCGGTATTTGTTTCATCGTCTTGAGGCTGCGAAGTCGAATACAGCTGGTCGAGCAAGAGCCTCTGAAGCTTCTAATAAAGATGAAAGTATTTTTTTCTTTATTGAAACAAAAGCTCTTGACTCCATCCCGTGGTGGGTCGTGACGATCAGTTGCGTCATGATCGGACTCTTTCTAATTGCATTTGGTGTCATTGCTCTTGTCTTTTCTTACTAAATTTGAAACTTTCTCGTTCTTTTATTCGTCTTTATTGGAGGGAGGAAACTGGACCTGTTTGGCTGACCTCCATTAGTGGTAAAGAAAGAGAAAGCTCTTTTGAGCTAGGGAGATATGAGGGGTGCATAATTCATGGATGTAGAGAGAAAAGAAGAGAAGGCAGTGTTGCGTTTTTATTTTTTATTAGTAGCGTTGCTTGTCCTAAAAACTTACCTTATTTATCGATTTGAATTTACATTTTCGTTAAGTGGTTTAGGGGAAGAGTTATTCCTCATGATTAATTCAATTGGATCTATCGCATTACTGCTAGGTATCGGTCTTTTTAGAAAGCAGTCAAAACCAGGCCTGATGCTTGCAGTTTATTTTATTTTATCTGCGCTACTTTATTGCAATATTTTATATTATCGCTTTTACATAGACTTTGTAACAGTACCTGTCCTTTTTCAGTTTGGCAATGTAGGAGGACTTGGACAAAGTACAGTTGAGCTATTGAACTTATATGATCCATTGATCGTTTTTGATTCAATCGTATTATTCTGGCTGTTAAAGCGGAAAGGTCTACATAAAGTCGCTCTTTCCAAAAAACTGAAGAAAAGAACAGCGATTAGTAGTGTGGGGGTACTTCTCTTTACAGCTGGTTTGGCACTGATGATGCACCCTCTTTTATTTGAAAAATCATATGACAGAGAACTTTTCGTGAAATCGCTTGGAGCGTATACGTATCATGTTTACGACATAGGATTTAATTCTTTTACATCCATTAATAGCGCCTTTGCAGATGATACGAAGTTATCCGAAATTGAAGACTATGTAAAAGAAAAGAATGTTAACCCTTCCTCTTATGAAGGCATTGCAAAAGGGAAGAACCTTATTATTATTTCGCTTGAATCGACACAGGCATTTATGCTTGATCAAAGCATTGACGGAGAGGAAGCGACGCCTTTCTTAAATAAGCTAAAGGAAGACAGCTACTTTTTCCCAAATTTCTATCATCAAACAGCCCAGGGGAAAACATCAGATGCGGAGTTTATGATTGACAATAGCTTATACCCCCTATCAGGTGGATCTGTTTTTGTAAGAAAGCCACAAAATGAATTTTTCTCTCTTCCTGAAGCGTTAAATGAAGAAGGGTATACAACAACTTCATTTCATGGTAATGATCGCGATTTCTGGAACCGTGCCGAAATGTATGAGACGCTCGGTTATGATCGTTTTTATTCGAAGAAAGATTTTGAAGTGAGTGATGAAAACTCAATTAACTATGGATTAAAAGATATCCCATTTTTCAAACAATCCATCCCTTATTTAAAAGAGTTAAAAGAGCCTTATTCTGCAAAGTTTTTAACACTAACAAATCATTTTCCATTTTTGTTAGAGGAAGAAGATACAATGATTTCATTACCTGAGACTGACCAAGAAGTCGTTAATCGTTATTTTGCGACCGTTCGTTATGAAGATGAAGCAATTAAAACGTTTTTTGAAGAAATGAAAGCTGCAGGTTTATATGAAGATTCAATTTTTGTTTTATATGGAGACCATTATGGTTTATCCGAAACATATGATACAGCACTCGGAGATTATCTTGGCGAAGAAATCGGGCCAGTTGAACATATTGATCTTCAAAAAGTTCCTCTTATCATTCACATCCCTGGAGAAGATGGAAAAGTCATTCCTACGGTTGGTGGCCAGGTAGATTTAAAACCAACTATATTAGAGCTTTTAGGTGTAAAAGAGAGTCCAAGTTTAAATTTTGGTACCAGTCTTTTTTCCAAAAATCGCAAAGACCTTGTGATCTTTCGTGATGGAAGTTTTGTAACTAAGAAACTGATCTATGCAAAGAATACGTGTTATAACAAAGAGACAGGCTCAAAAACCAATCGGAACAAATGCGCACGGTATTTTGGTGACGTTCAGGATGAACTCGACTTTTCAGATCAAATTATATATGGTGATTTATTGCGGTTTATTAACTAGTCATGGTGTTCTTTCTGACCCATTCATGGTACGCTTTTCATGGATAAATCTTGCAAAGGGATGAGAAGAGATGGACTTAGAAAGATTGCAAATTTTAACTGAAGTAATAAGAGAATATAAGACGGCGATTCATATGGATCAGAATAAAGACGAAATCGGAAGAGAAGTACTTGATATTGTGATGAATTCACAGGATCTTGTGTTATATGGCCATGTAAAGAGAGCGAGGGAAATCGATAAATTTCCTGAAGAAGCCATTAAGCACCTTGATCAAGCTACGTTATACCTTCATGAGAAAATAGATGAACAGTTAAAACACTCCTGACAGTAGGAGTGTTTTCTTTTTAGTAGGCTATGTTAGCTTATATTGTTGATTTCTCGATTTTTAGATCATTCGAGTGAAACCTTCGTTTCACAGGGCGTAAATGAGCCAAAAATCAACACCATTCATTAACATAGCCTTTAAGTAAAAGGTTTTCATGATTGAATGAAAAATAGGAATAGTTTGCATTTTGAAGAGTGTGTTGTAACAGTTGCAATGCATTGTAATAAAGTGATAAGCTTTTGCTGTTTACTAGATTAAAGGAGAGTGAAATGAATGACGAATTTAATCAAACGCCTTGCTCCCGTTCTTTTAATGGGACTGGTTGTTTTTGTTATAAGCGCTTGTTCGAACGGAAATGAATCGAATGAAGCCAATAGTGAGAAGGAAAAAGAAGCAACGACTTGGGGAAAAATACAAGATGAAGGAAAGCTTGTTGTTGCCACTTCAGGAACACTTTACCCTACTTCTTATTATGAAGAAGGTTCAGATAAAGTGACTGGCTATGAAGTTGAAGTTGTGAGAGAAATGGCAAAGCGACTAGATCTTGACGTTGAATTTGAAGAAATGGGGTTTGACGGCATGTTAACAAGCCTTAATTCCGGCAAAGTGGACCTTGCTGCAAATGATATTACGTCAACTGATGAAAGAAAAGAAAAGTTCACATTCTCAGAACCTGTAAAGTATTCTTATGGAACAGCAATTGTAAGAAAAGACGACCTTTCTGGTATTGCTTCTCTTGATGATCTTGAAGGGAAAATCGCGGCTGGAGCTTCTACAACAGTTTATATGGAAGTTGCACGTGAGCACGGTGCAGAAGAAAAGATCTATGATAATGCGACAAACGAACAGTATTTACGCGATGTGTCAAATGGAAGAACAGACATTATTTTAAATGACTATTACTTACAAACCCTAGCACTTGCAGCGTTTCCAGACTTGAACATCACGATTCATCCGGATATTCAATATTACCCTAATAATCAGCACATTGTGATGAAAAAGGGTAGTGGAGAACTCGAAACAAAAGTAAATGAAACGTTGAAAGAAATGAAAGAAGATGGCACGATGAAAGAACTATCTGAGAAATTCTTCAATGGAGCTGACGTGTCGGTTAAACCAGATCTTGATATTGAAGAATAAGTGGGAGTTGTAACAATTGGGGGAAATACACTGGGAATATTTATTTGATGCGGGTCTTGCGTTAAAGTCATTTCCCTATGTAATTCAGGGTCTTGGATTAACATTATTAATTGCTTTTGTTGGAATGATCATTGGAATGGCAATGGGCTTATTTCTTGCTCTTGGTAGAATGTCCAAATGGAAAGCACTTAGATGGCCAGCGCGCCTCTATATCTCCTTTATGAGAGGAACGCCAATTCTTGTTTTTCTATATATTCTTTATTTTGGTCTGCCGGTTGTAGGAATCCAATTCTCAGCGTTAACGTGTGCGTTAATTGGGTTTAGCTTAAATAGCGCGGCTTACATTGCGGAAATTCAGCGGTCTGCTCTTTCATCTGTTGAAAAAGGCCAGTGGGAAGCTTCGACTGCTCTTGGTATGTCTTATTGGACGACAATGCGAGAGGTGGTTCTCCCACAAGCAACGCGAATCGCTATACCACCGCTTTCGAACGTCATGCTCGACCTTATCAAAGCGTCATCTTTAGCAGCTGTGATTACCGTTCCTGAACTGCTCCATCATGCGAAGATCGTTGGAGGCAGAGAGTTTGATTTTATGACAATGTATATTCTTGTCGCTCTTATTTATTGGGGAGTATGCGTTTGTGTCTCCTTTTTCCAAGAGCGACTAGAAAAACGATACCATTATTTACACTAATCCTGGATTTTTTCCAGGATTCTTTTTTTTTCTATTATTTCCATATGGGACATTAGTTTTTTTTATTTAATGGGAATCCATCATTGAATCGAAACCATTATAAAAAACAAAAATATCCCATATTCTTCATGCAGTTTTTTTAAGAATGTTATACTGTGTATAAGCAACATAGACGATTCGTCATATTTGAAGGGAGTTCATCAATTGCATGAGAAAATATCTTAGTTTATTCCTAATTGTTGGGGTTCTATTGCTTGCTGCTTGTAGTAATAATAGTGAGGAAACAAATGAAGAAGCCGCTTCTGATGATGCAGCAACGATAGAAACGCAAAAAGAACTTGAAGCGATGAAAGTAGAAGAAGATAAAGTTGTTGCAACTGTTAATGATAAGAAGATCAAAGGAAAAGATTATAATTCGATGCTCGTGCAAACGCAGCTACGCTATACAATGAGTGGAGAGGAATCCATCAGATGCCGAAGTAGCGAAATCGATCGAGCAAGAGGTAATGGATAATTTAATTGGGCAGGAACTTTTACTTCAAAAAGCGAAGGAAGAAGGGTTTACAGCGTCCGATAAAGAAATAGAAACAGAACTTGAGCAAATTAAAGCTCAGTTCGATGGAGAAGAAGAATTAAAGAAGGCGTTAGAAGGTCAGGGCATGACGCTTGAGCAACTCGAAAGCCAGTATGCGGACATTGTCGTCGTTGATAAATTTGTAAAAGAAAAAATCGGCACCCCCGATGTTTCTGAAAAAGAAGTGAAGGCATTTTATGACGAGCAATTCTCAAAAGATGCGGAAAATCCACCTTCTTTTGATGAGATGAAGGATCGCATCAAAGATTATTTAGTAGAAAAGAAAACGCAGGAAAAGGTTCAGGATATGAAAGCAGAACTGATGAAAAAAGCCGAAGTGAAAAAGAACTTATAGGTCAGCATCGTGCTGGCCTTTTTCGATCGTAAACGAGCATATAAGAAGAAATAGGACGCAGGGAGAGAGAAGAGAATGAATCAGGTTGTCAACGAAATACAGTCTTATGTTAAGCAAAAGTTAGAAATGGAAGGAAGCGGGCATGATTGGTATCACATTGAACGAGTTGTGAAGCAAGCTCGTCGAATCGCAAAAGAAGAAAACGCAAATCTCTTTATTTGTGAAGTTGCCGCCCTTGTGCATGATCTGGCTGATGATAAAGTCGCTTCGTCCGAAGAGGCAGGATTGGAAGAAGTAGAGCAGTTGCTTTTCCCTTTACATAAAGCAGACCGGGATCACATACTGGAAATCATTACAACAATGTCCTTTAAGGGAGGAAATCGTCCGCCTGTTCGAACACTTGAAGCACAAGTAGTGCAAGATGCTGATCGCTTGGATGCTATAGGAGCTATTGGAATTGCCCGTACGTTTGTCTATGCTGGTTCAAAAGGCGATTTAATCTATGATCCATCAATCCAGCCTCGACAGCAGATGACATCAAGCGCTTATCGTCATGAACAGTCTACAGCCATTAATCATTTCTATGAAAAGCTATTGAAGTTAAAAGATTTAATGAATACGAGCACAGGATTAGAGATTGCAGAAGAGCGTCATGCTTTTTTGACATCATTTCTAACTCAATTTCATGGAGAATGGGAGGGATCTAAGTGATGCTCATTCAGCAGATGACAGAAGAAACAGCAAAAAGAATTCAAACGTGGCAATATGAGGAGCCTTATTCCTTATATAGTTTAAAAGGTGATCCGGACGTATTCTTTGAGCTCATGAACGGCTCCTATGTTTCTGTAACAGAAAATGATGAGTTAATTGGCTATTTTTGCTTTGGAGAATCAGCTCAGGTTCCTGCAGGTCATAATGTGAATGCTTATTCAAATCCTATGCTTGACTTAGGATTAGGAATTCATCCAATGGATACAGGAAAAGGAAAGGGCCTTGACTTTGTTCAAGCAGGTTTGAATTATGCTTATGAAACGTATGGTCCACAGAATGTGCGTCTATCAGTAGCTTCCTTCAATAAACGAGCAAAAAAAGTGTATGAACGGGCAGGCTTTAGCTATGTTCAGTCTTTTACAAAGACAAACCCAAGTGGTACTACCATTTTTGACGTTATGGTAAAAAGGTATGAAATTGATTAAAGGAGCATGATTAAAAAGAACACTGGATTAAACAATGCGAAAGGGGGAATAAGAGAAGTATACAAGCAGGAAAGAACAGGAGGAAGGTTTCATAATTAATAGCTAGATAACGATTGAAGCAACGGACCAATGGGATAACTTGTCTTATTCATTCTATTTCTGACAGACTATAGGAAGTTTAGTCGAATGCGTTTTGATTCCTTCAAGATTTGGGCATAATGATAGTGTATTGCCGTGAGGAGGAATGAGGTATGCATGATGCAATTGAAAGAAAGCGTAAAGAAATGTTTGATATGGCTGGACGTTATGGATTTGCATCAGAGAGAACCATTCGCTGTAGTCAGGAGTTGGACCGACTTTTAAATGCTTTCATGCAAACGAAACAACATAATGAAGAAGTTTTGTGAAACTTCAATCTAATTTTTCTTCCTGTGGGGTAAAATAAAGGAGGAAACCGTATGAACTTTGATCTTAAAGCAATTCTCACAAAAGAGTTGTTTGATTGGATAGAAGAGCATCCTAAACGCAATCAATTGATCGAATCCATTCAGGGAGAGATCTTCCAATCCGTCGTCCATTTCCGTGAGTGGAATGACTCTGACTATAATGGGAACGATGACTGGATTCTGTATGCGCTTCGAAATGAAGAAGCGTGGCAAGACGAGGTGGGGCCGATCGATCAGTGCGAAAGCCGTTAGGAATGCGGCTTTTTTTTGTGGAAATTTAGAACTTATTGTAGATAATAGCAGGAATTATTTGCATTGAAAGAGAAAACCTACATACTATGGAATTTATCCTATGTACGTGGGGGGACTTTTAGTGAAACATTCACACGATGTTCTTGTAGATAAGCAACAGCTTAAAGAACTTCACATAAATTATCAAACGTACAAATCTCTATTTGCCCATTATCCTGGTATGATGTATCTTCTAGATCATAACGGGTTGATTCAAAGGATAAATCATTATGGTGATCGGTTGTCGCGCCATCATAACGTTAAAATCAATAACATGCATTATACAAAATTTATATTGTCTTCAGAACATGATGAAGTGAATCACTTTTTTTATGAAACGCTTAAAGGAAAAGTGACACATTTTAATACGGTGTTTCTTACCCCCGATCAAGAACCTTTCGACGTTGAATTGATTAATATACCCGTTTATATTGATCATGACGTGAAAGGTGTATTTACGCTTGTACGAGATATTACAGAAGAAAGGGCAGCTGCATTTGCCCTAAGAGAAAGTCAGGAAAAGTATCGACTGATTGCTGAGCATACATCAGAACTAATCAGATTGGTGAAAGTAGAGAGTGGTGTTATTACTTATGCTTCTCCGTCACATGAGTCCATTCTTGGATTTCCAACGGAAAAGTACACAGGCCAATCGTTCTATGAAGACATTCATCCGGATGATCAGGATGCGGGTCTACATATGCTACATAGCACGACATCTGAGCCAGCAGTTGCGGAATTTCGAAGGAGACATCGTAATGGCACCTGGATTACGCTAGAAGACAGAGCCACATCTATTCCATACGGAATTAGTGGAGAACGAATGATCGTAGTGGTTTCAAGAGATATTACCGAGAAGAAACGAGCGGAACGTGAGCTTCAACGCACGTTAAAGCAGTTAAAAGATTTAAAATATGCGCTTGATGTAAGTGCTCTTGTTTCTGTCACGGATGAGTTTGGTATCATTTCATCTGTAAATGATAAATTTTGTGAGATTACAGAGTATACAGAAGAAGAACTCCTCGGTCAATCGCATATGATTCTAGATTCTGGGTATCATCCACAGTCGTTTTTTGATGAAATGGATGCACAAATTCAATCCGGTGCAGTGTGGAAAGGTGAAATTAACAACAAAACGAAAAATGGAAACGATTTTTGGGTTGATACAACAGTTGTGCCATTCATTGGAGATAACGGACTGCCGTATCAATACGTTTACATTCGAAAAGACATTACAGATCGGAAGCGTGCAGAAGAATTGTTGCGAACATCTGATAAATTATCGGTTATAGGTGAGCTTGCTGCCGGAGTGGCTCATGAAATTCGGAATCCGTTAACATCTCTTAAAGGGTTTACACAAATATTGAAATCTAGATTGAATAACGACAGTGATCAAGAGTTTATTAGCATAATGCTAGATGAATTAGATCGGATTAACATGATCGTGAATGAATTTATGGTTCTCGCGCGACCTCAGGCACTAACCCATGAAAAAGCGAACTTACAAGATTTAATCCAAAATGTTCTTACCTTGATCGAAACTCAGGCAACGTTAAATAATGTTCAAATTATCACAAGAGTCATTGAAAACATACCCGACATTTCATGTAATGAAAATCAGATCAAACAAGTTCTGATTAACATTCTTAAAAATTCGATAGAAGCGATGCCGGCAGGCGGAGAAATTATTCTTTCCCTTTTTCCAATTCAAGATGAAGTTATCATTGAAATAAGAGATAATGGGGAAGGTATTCCTGATCACCGATTAAGCCATTTAGGGGAGCCTTTTTATACGACGAAAAAAAAGGGGAATGGGCTTGGATTGATGATTTGTCGAAGAATTGTCCAAAATCATCAGGGTACCTTATTAATCGATAGTAAAGAAGGGGAAGGTACCGTTGTAACGATAAAACTCCCCCATCTTATTTCCAAGGAATTGCGCTGATCGAGCGCTTTTTTTCTTTGTTCAATCGCTTTACTTTAATTAAGTAAGCGCTTACAATTATACAAAGGAACCGTTAGATTAATATAATAAGGGATGTGTTGAGAATGAGAAGCGAGACGAGTTATCGTATGCTTGCCTTTGAAAAATTCAACGCTGAAAAGAATTGGTCAGAAAACAATCGCCTTTTTAATTATTCGCTTGCGGGCCTAGGTACATTATTTTGCATTTTTTCGATGTTATTTTAACGTATTGTAAAAGAAAACGTATTTCCTAAAAAGAGCTTTCTTAAATAGAAAAGCTCTTTTTTTTGAGGAGTTCTATAGGATGGAATGGTAGCTTAGCTATGACGAAAGGAAAAACTTCGAAGCTCAAATGGAGTTGTTTGATAAGCTTTAGCAATTCCTTCTGATAAAACTAACTCTTTGGGAACGCGCTTCAGTCGAACTTGAAACGTCTGCTCTTCGTTAAATAAGGGATAAGAAAGAGAGATTATTTTCTCAGATTGCCAATGAGTTAAGATAGGATTTTCTTGGGTTTGAAAATAGAAGGATTGCGGAAATCCTTGTTTAAACCATGAAATTTCCTCATCTTTTGACACCCCTGGTTCTTGGAAACAGGCATATAAGGACAAGTCATCACAAAATTGTAGCCATTGATAATGAAAGGTAAGAAGTGATTCAGATACATCAAAACGTTGACTAAGTTGATTTTGTCTTAGTGTCTCTTCTTGATAGAATGTTTTAGCGAGATCAGAGGTAGCCCCATCAAAGAACGATTGATAATGTTTGCTACAAAGAAAACCACCATAAGGTGTTTCTTTACTCACTTCGTCTATTCCTTTCTTATAAAACGTTAATTTCGGAGCGAGCGGGAAATCTAGAAAGGAATAAGGTGTCTGAAGGCGATCATTCCAAAATGGAACGTCATCAAGCGGAATCCAGCCACAGTCATGATGGCGAATCGCATGTATAACGTCTTCCCGATAAGGCGAGTCAGGCCAATAGTCTTCGTGTAAAGCTGATGCAAAATCTCCCGACAAAAGGGCATGATCATGCTGAGTGGTCATCACAAAGCATCCATTCTCTTCATAAACAATCATCAAATCAATCCTTTCAAGAAAAGCGAATTTGACCCCTAGACAAGTGTTGTCAACGCTATCATGCCAGTTGTAATAAAAAAGCGATTCCGTTAAGGAGCGCTTTTTTGAATTTCTTTAAAATTAACCCGGGCATTTGTCATATCCACTTTCGCTATGACAATTGGTTTTGTAATCGCTTGAGTGACCATGTCATCTTTTTTAGGATCAGTATAATAATAAGAGACAACAAGTTCATTATCGACTTTTTCGATGCTTTCAATGTTAACTGAATATCCTCCTGTTGGCATTTCGCCTCGAGTAATGATAATAAAAAGATCCTTATCAGATGGAACCGTGAAGGTTGATTTTTCTAACCACTTTTGTTGAACGGTTGCTTGAATGTCTTTTGGTGCGTTTTGCATCTCCACAGTTTCAAAAGCGATTTTTTCTTTCATTTTCTCGCCCCCACTTGAGTTGTTTTCTGACTCTGAGGCATTATTTCCGCAGCCTGCCAAAATAAGTAAGACAATTGATAATAGGTATAGTAATGATCGCAACTTCCTACCCCTTTCTGCTCGTAAACCTTCCTGCTAGGAAGATGATTATCTCAAGTTTAGCGAATTTCAATAAGCTTGGAAAGAGTAGGGCGATTAAACGATTACAAATTTGTGACTTAGGGTATTAAATAATTGAGAGCAAATGCCGTAACGAAAGGAGAATTGTGATGCAAAAAGAAATTTTAAGCTTTTTAAAAAACGTTGAAGAACCAGTCACAACAAGAGAAATTATGGAATATTTATCGGGCAAGGGGTTTAACCCTGATGAGGAAGAGCTCGTTCGAGTTATAAAGGATATGCCAAAGGGGTTAGTAAAAGAAGAATATGACGCATCGGTTATTGATCCTTCCCCATCCGTTGTGTATAAAGCCGGACCGAACGCTTAAATCATTATTTTCGAAATCGATCAACGAAATACAATCCAAAGATGAGTAGAAATACAATCCCTACGCCATAGAGTAAATCGATGATAACGTCCATTGTAAGACATCCTTTCAAAGTGTTTAGTGTAAGTGTATCAAATGTTCCTCTCCTTATAGAATTTTTTGTTATGATCGGGTAGGAAAATGATATAATAGGGGCATTGAGTGAAGCATGGAAGGATGTCGTCATGAAGAAATGGAAGTTGGATCGCTCTAAGTTGATCATCCTATTTTTTATTGCGTTCATTATTGTAGGCGCTGTCAACGTACTGTTTAGCGATCGTAAAATGAATACGAGTGAATACTTACTTAGTGAGAATCAGCGTGACGTTGTTTCACGGTCTGAAACGCAGCCAAAGATACCAGTAGGTGCGCTTGTCAATAGTAAGCTTGCTGAAAATGGTGCAATCACTCTTAAAGCTAAAATTAAATATGAAGGGGAAGAAGAGATAAAAATTGAGGTAGTCGATAATAGTATGTTGGATTATCAAATTACAGAAGAAAAGTCCGACAAAGTTATTGTCCCTTATGCGTCTTCAGACCCTTCCGTTCCAAAGTCAATCTCTACAGATGAAATTATTGAAGGAAAGTCTTTGACAACTGATTCCACTTGATTCAGGGGTTTATCAAATTGAAGTGACGGTTCCGATTATAATAGACGAGAAGGAAGAGAGTTTCTTATTTCGCATACCTGTCGAGATTTCCTCATCATGAACACTAGAAAACTCCCGATTAGGGAGTTTTTTTATAGTAGTTCTTTTTATACTGGGTTAAACTGTCAGAAAGAAACTGATAGAATAGAAGGATACGACACAAGTGGAGGGTTTTTGTGAAGAAGCTGAATCTCTATAAAATTATCGCAATTTTCGTATCATTTGCTTTGTTTCTCATCATTTTTAATCACTTCCAACATGGTGAACCGAATTTTGAAGTAAATGACTCCATGTTTGATGTGTATGAATCAGTTCATGAATGGGAGAAGTCTATGAATAATAGTATTCCACAATTACAGTTAGCAAAAGAGATAGGGGCCATAAAAAATAATCAACAGCGCATCCCTCTTCTCGCTGCTGAACGAGACCTAATGATCCATGATGTCATGGTTGTTCACTATGGCGCGGTCTATGTCACTTACTCCTTCTCCATGAAGGAAAAGGATGAACCGTATAATATACCTACACTTCAAATTGGTTCCTTACGATTTAAAGGGAATGGGAACGCCGATCAATCCTATTTAGTAAATCAACAACAAATATCAAGCCAGACAAGTGGAAAACCATCTGTGATTAATCATCGTATTTACCGTGCAGACATCCTATATCCGAATCTTGAGGAAGCTAACTTTATTGAAGAATTTGATCAATTGCCAGATGCTGATTCGGTTATGCTCGAAAATCTGGAGGTACAGGTGAGCGATGAGAAGGTGAAAGTCGATAATCAAGAGCTCGATTTGAGTAGTGATTACCCAAACCATCTTTATGGTGAAGCGGATTTGAATCAGAGTGTACATACAGAAGAAGGGAATTTTATTTTCACTCATTTGGAGGCTGGGCTTAATTCAAATAAATTGTACATTGAAGGAATGGATAACCCACTTGCACGTATAGTGATGAAAAATGCGAACGAAAAAGATTTTTTTTCGTTTGAACGTCCTTTATTAAAAGATGATCGAGGGACTTTCGTGGCGCTTGAACCGTTTCGTTCGTTACAAGAGAAGTTTTCCTACAAAGTTAGTGAAGTGATTTTTAATCAAGATGGAGTGATTCGTAAGGAGCTTACGAAAACGGATTGGAATGAGATGGAAAAGGATGAAAAGATTCTTCTGGGAGAATACAGTGGGCTAACCTACTCCATTCAAGCTGAAGATAAGGGGGACGGTAACCAGCTTGTTCTTTCAATTGATGCTAAGACAGGGGAGCCTCCACAATTATTGAGTCAGTTTTACATGGAAAGCAAGCAGGCATATGAAGATCGTTTACGTTCAGTACCAGAAGAGGAACGAGCAATTTATGAAGAACAAAAACCGCCTTTATTAAGTATAAAAGATAAAAATAAAAATGATGTTCTCATCTACCAAACGTCTTCTAGAGAGGTACCGAAAGAATTTCGGATTGATTTTGATTATGAACATTTTTCTTCAGGATTGCCTGCTGTGATCACCTTATCAAACTTACCTGATTTCGAGTCAGTGGGTGTTAATTTAAAAGGGACTCTAGAATTAAACGAAAAAAATAAATAAAAAATTTAAATTTGAAGTTTGGTTTTTAGTGAATGGGGAATATTCTTTTCATAACCCCCTAAGTAGTTTGAAAGTGATTTTCCCCCTGTTAGCCGTACTCACGTGAGTACGGTTTTTTTATTTCATACCTGAAATGGAGATGAAGGGATGAAGCGTTTCCATTAACCGGTATTCGTGGTAACCTTTTAGGAGAGACTCAATTATAGAAAGTGAGAGGATGAGGCATTTGGCGAAGAAAGGAATTTTGACTGAGCTTACTGAAGATCTTGTATCCTTTTTTGAAGGGGAGAAGCTTGTCATGCTTTCAACGATTGACCATGAAAGCGGGACTCCAAACGTATCAGCCATATCATGGGTGAAATGTTTAAATAAGAATAACATTCGCTTTTCAGTTACATCAAACTCACGTACGATTCAAAATGTAAGAGAGAATGCGAATGTTGTCTTAACCATCATTGGATTAGAAACCGTGTATTCCATTCACGGAAATGCCTCAATCCTTGAAGAATCCATGAAAGGTGTTTCATTAAAACTTGCGAAAATTAATGTGAAGATCGATCAAGTCATGGAAACAATGTTTTGGGGAGCAAAAATTACAGCCGAACCCCAATATGAGAAAACGTATAACCAAAAAAAAGCAGAAGAATTAGATAAAGAAGTGTATGAAGCGTTATTGAAATAGCAACATACTTTCTTATCACAATTTTTTGTGATTTAATGAAAGAATAAGCAATTTGTGCTGTCGCTCTGACATATGCACCAGGAAACGAGGTTGATTCCCATATGGAGTGGGAAATGATTAAAGACTTTTTAAATGAAGAAACAATCAGACAATGGCTGGGGCAATATCGTGCGCTTGGGCCACTGCCAGGAATTCTGCTTCCTATGCTTGAAGCGGTGATTCCAATCTTGCCGCTGTTTCTATTCGTAGCAGGGAATGCTGCAGCGTATGGATTTTGGTATGGTTCTTTGCTTTCATGGCTCGGTGCATCTCTTGGTGCTCTGATTGTTTTTATGGTGGTCAGACGGCTTGCAAGGCAGCGTTTCATGCGAGTAGTAACCAAACACGCTAAAATCGAAAAAACACTACGCTGGATCGAGCGACATGGATTTGGAATGGTGTTTCTGCTTCTATGCTTTCCATTTACACCTTCAGCTTTAATTAATGTAGTGGCAGGTCTATCCAATATGAGTATTCGAAGCTTTGTCTTAGCAGTTTTACTTGGGAAAATGGTGATGATCTTAATCGTTTCTTTTATAGGTCATGATGTATTTGCGTTAATTCATCAACCACTGCAGTTGATTCTAATTCTTATTGCGATCGTCCTTCTCTGGGGAGCAGGTAAGTTGATTGAAGTGAAACTAAATCAGCGCCCTCGTAAGCATCGTACTGAGGATCAGGCTAGATAAATAGAAAGCCATGCCGGTTTCGGCATGGCTTTTGTGTGTATATGAATGTAAGAGATGTGTTTGAAAAGCTTTTCTCCGTTTCTAAACGCTCGTCTTCGCTTTTCGTGAGATCCAGCTACAGCGCCCAGACACTCGGTCACTTCACCCTATAACTCGAACACAAAAACCGTGTTCAATTTATAGGGTTCCAGTGCCTGCCGTGTCTAAACGGGCGCTTCCGCTTTTCTAGTTAAAATATCCTTTTTTTGTCTCTTTCTTCTTTAAGTATTTCAACGGCTTCTCGGAAGCGTTGGGAGTGGATGATTTCGCGTTCTCTTAGGAAGGCGAGGGAGTCGTTTAGGTCTGGGTCGTCTGAGAGGTCGATGATCCATTGGTAGGTTGCTCTTGCTTTTTCTTCTGCGGCGATGTCTTCATACAGGTCAGCGATGGGATCGCCTTTAGCGGCGATGTAACTTGCTGTCCACGGTACGCCAGCTGCGTTGGAATAGAAGAGGGCACTGTCATGATTGGCGTAATGGGCGCCAAGTCCTGCTTCTTTCATTTGGTCGGCTGTGGCATCTTTGGTTAGTTTGTATACCATCGTAGCAATCATTTCTAAATGAGCGAATTCTTCAGTACCGATATCGGTTAATAATCCGACCACTTTATCAGGAATGGTATAACGCTGATTTAGGTAACGGAGAGCTGCAGCCAGCTCACCATCAGCTCCTCCGTATTGTTCAATTAAAAATTTGGCTAGCATCGGATTACACGTACTCACCTTGACGGGATATTGTAATTTTTTTTCATATATCCACAAATCACGTTCACCCTTTCGGAGTTAGACTTGCCACGGCCATGGGGCATCTTTCCAATCCCATGGGTAGTTGGAATAGCTGTTGCCATATTGTTGCAACGGACCATATTCTTTCTCATACCGCTTCTTAAGCTGTTTCTTCATTTTTGCGTACTCATTGAATTGTTGAATGGCTTCATAATCATTCGGATGGGTATCAAGATAGAGCGTTAATTCTACTAGAACAAAATCAACAGCCTGAAGCTCTTCTAATAGCTCATAATATTCTTTTGGCAACTGTTTTTGAGACATGAGTTATTCCTCCCGCTTTGAAGGATAAGGATCATAAAAGGCTTTCCAGAGCGTTCCTTTCTGTAGGGCTTCGCGAGCAGAGTATTGCTCAAGACCAGGTGGTTGAAAACCCATATAAAGATTTGGAGGAGTGACGTAGGATTTTACTCGAATGGGAGGACACGGATCAAACGGACTAACATAAGGCTCGTAAAATTTTCTAAGTGTATACATTTCTTGGCCTCCTTCTAAACAAAGCTCTACTCTTAAGGTGTATGAAGGAAAAGTAAAAACATGAACGACAAATAAAGAAGCACTTCCAAAAATGGAAGTGCTCTGATCCTTTACATTTTATTAACGGTATCGTTCCATGTTGCCAGCATGTTTTTTAAGTCGTGAAGATCTGATTTGAACGGATAGTCTGCTGCCACACTGCGCTTTTGCCCGTCATCTAACTTTTCATAACTATGAACAAACTCGGTCATGTCTCGTGTTAATCGGTTTAATTCCCATTTAAACGTTTCAAATTCTTTTTCCATCATGAAAAACTCCTTTATCAATTCATTCTTATGAGTACTATACCCGAGCGTATAAAGGAGGAAACCAAAGAGTGTTCGATATGGTAGAAAATGTCGTTTCGCATGCGAACGTGTTTTCTTATTTCTATTCAATTGATCGAAAACATGAGATAATAGATGAAGAATTTACGTTGTAGGAGGTAGAACAAATGACAGTGCAATTTGTCATTGGTCGATCGGGAAGCGGAAAATCGGACCATTGTTTAACAGAAATGCAAAATGAACTAAGCAAGCGACCGATTGGGCAGGATATGATTTACCTCGTTCCGGAGCAAATGACTTTTCAATCAGAATATGAATTAGTACATAATAGAGGTTTAAAAGGAATGATTCGTGCGCAAGTTTTTAGTTTTACAAGACTAGCGTGGAAAGTACTTCAGGAAACCGGGGGCATGGCTCGTCCTCATCTAACAAGCGTAGGGACAAGCATGATGCTGCGTCAGATTATCGAGGAGAATAAATCGGAATTAAGAATTTATCAGCGCTCTTCTGAGAAAACGGGATACGTGGAACAGCTCAATAATATGGTAACAGAATTTAAACGGTACTGCCTGCAACCAGGCGATATTAAGACCTTTGCCGATGACCTTTATATAGAAGATGAGCGAAGTCTTCTTCGGGATAAACTTTATGATTTGCATCTTGTTTACGAAGCTTTTGAAAAGAAAATGATTGGTCATTATCTGGATTCAGAAGACTATCTAGCCCTATTGGCTGAGAAAATAGAGGAATCCGATTATCTGACAAATGCAACCATTTGGATAGACGGCTTTCATAGTTTTACGCCTCAAGAACTACTGGTCATTCAAGCTTTAATGAAAAAAGGCACAGCGCTCACATTCACGTTGACAATGGATCCGGAGATGATGCCATCTGCCATACATGAACTTGATCTTTTTCATGAACCAGGCAAAACGTATGCAACACTTCAGGGAATGGCAAATGAAGCAGGAGTTGAAATCAAGGAACCTCTAATCCTTGCTACGCAGAAGCGGTATCAAAATAGTGAGATGGCTCATTTAGAAGCCAATTATGGTGAACGTCCACCTGTCCTATACCGTGGGGAGCTAAGCCATATTCAAGTTCATCATGCGGTAAACATACGTTCTGAAGTAGAGGCCGCAGCACGTGAAACGCTCAGACTCGTTCGGGATGAAAAGTATCGTTATAGGGATATTTCAATTATGGTGCGAAACATGTCCACTTATTATGAACTTGTAGAAACGGTATTTGCAGATCATGGAATTCCAATATTCTCAGATCAAAAGCGGACAATGCTTCATCATCCGCTGATTGAGCTAATTCGCTCAAGTCTGGACATTATTCAGTACAATTGGCGCTATGAATCGGTTTTTCGTTGTGTGAAAACGGAGCTCTTGTTTCCTGACGATACGGGTGAAAGCCTTGAAACAATCCGTGAACGCATGGATGAGCTCGAAAACTATGTAATAGCAAAAGGGATTAAAGGCTATCGGTGGAAAACAGGTGAACGATTTAAAGCCAATATTTATCGTCAGCTAGAAGATAAGGAAGTCATCACATCAGATGAACTAGAAAAAATGGAAGATCGATTGAATGAAACGAAAGATTGGATTGCAACCCCACTAGAGAAATTTGAGCGAAAAATGAAGAAAGCGACCACTGTTCAGGATATGTGTGAAGTCCTCTATTATCATCTTGAAAACTGTCATGCAGCAGAGAAGATTGATGGATTAAAAGAGCAGGCAGAACAGTCCGGACAGCTTGCAAAAGCACGTGAACATGATCAAGTTTGGGATGCAGTGATTTCACTACTTGATGAGACAGTTGAACTAATAGGGCAACAGAACCTTTCAGTAGAGCAATTTACGAAATTACTAGAAGCGGGAATGGAGAACATGAAATTTGCTCTCGTCCCTGCTTCTCTTGATCAGGTTGTCATTGGAAGTATTGATCGGACGAGATTTACGGATGTGAAATGTGGTTTTCTTTTAGGTGTCAATGAAGGGGTTCTTCCAGCTAGAATACAAGAAGACGGCTTGTTAAATGAGCAGGATCGAGAGAAGTTAGAAGAACAGGGCATTCAGCTTGCTCCAGGGTTGAAGCGACGTTTGCTTGATGAAGAATTTCTGATTTACCATTCGTTGTCTACACCTTCTGATTCTTTATGGGTAAGCTGTCCGCTTGCTGACGAAGAAGGAAAAGGACTACAGCCTTCTATTGTCTTGAATCGATTGCAGGAGATGTACCCTGATCTTAGCATTGGACTAAAGTTTGCAGAGCCTGGTGAAGAAGTGACCGAAGAGCTTTCATTTATTACAAATCCATCTAAAACGATTGGGCGGTTAACGGGACAGCTGCGCCAGTGGCATCGAGGTTATCCAATTGATGCAATTTGGTGGGATGCCTACAATTGGTTTATTGAGGCGCCTTCAGAGAAAGATCGTATTCGTTTAATCGATAGTTTATTTTACCGAAACAAAGCGGATCGTCTCACAGAATCAACGAGCAGAAAGCTGTATGGTACTCAAATTCAAACGAGTGTATCCAGAATGGAGAGGTATAAGTCTTGTGCGTTCTCACAGTTTGCTTCTCATGGTCTCAAGTTAAAGGAACGTGCGACATTCAAACTTGAAGCCCCAGACATTGGACAGCTTTTCCACGCAGCATTGAATATGATGGCAGAAACGATCAAGCAGCGACATTGGGATTGGGCGAAGCTCTCATCTAATCAATATTATGAGCTTTCAGGACAAATTGTGGAACAACTCGCGCCTAAGCTACAAAATGAAATTCTTTTAAGCTCAAATCGTTATCATTATATTATGAGAAAGTTAACTCAAGTAGTGGGGCGGGCTTCTTCTGTTCTTGGACAGCAGGCTAAGAAAAGCGGCTTTCAGCCAGCTGGTCTTGAATTAGGATTTGGTCCAAATCAAGAACTACCACCCATTGAGTTTACGCTCAAAAACGGAGTGAAAATCCAACTTGTAGGTCGAGTCGATCGAGTGGATCAGGCTTTAAATGGAGAAGAACTACTTCTTCGTATTATTGACTACAAGTCGAGCGGTACTTCACTTGACCTTTCAGAAGTGTACTTCGGGCTTGCTTTACAAATGTTGACGTATTTAGATGTGGTGATTACGAATGCACATGTCTGGCTTGGAAGGGAAGCCACTGCAGCAGGTATGCTGTATTTTCATGTTCATAATCCTATGCTTCAGACATCATCCCCAGGACAAGCCGCCATTCAACAGGAGCTTTTCAGGAAATTTAAGATGAAGGGACTTCTTCTTGCGGATAAAGACGTCGTGAGTTTAATGGACAATGAAATCGAGACAAAGAAATCCGATATTATTCCAGCTGCATTGAAAAAAGATGGGAGTTTTTATAAAAACTCCTCCGTATTATCCTCGGATGATTTTCAAGCCCTTCGTTCCTATACTAGAAAGACAATCCAAACCATTGGAACTGAGATCTCAGATGGGCGCATTGAGATTGATCCATATAAAATGAAGGATCGCATACCATGTACGTTCTGTTCGTACCGATCATTTTGCCAATTTGATCAAGCGATGGAAGATAATGCGTATCGTCCTATTGCTGCAAAAGACGATGAAACGATATTAAGACGAATGCGAGAGGAGGCAGATGATGATCAATAAGCCAGAAGGGTCAAGATGGACGGATGAACAGTGGGAAGCCATTGCTTCAAGAAATCAGGATGTGTTAGTAGCCGCAGCGGCTGGCTCGGGCAAAACCGCTGTTTTAGTGGAAAGGATCATCAGAAGGCTGGCCGACGAGAAGGATCCAGCTGAAGTTGATCGCATCCTAGTTGTAACATTTACAAATGCCGCAGCAGCAGAAATGCGGCATCGAATTGGAGAAGCTCTTGAAGAAAGATTGAAAGAAGACCCTTCATCGCTTTATTTAAGAAGACAGCTTTCGATGTTAAATCGTGCTTCGATTTCAACCTTACATTCATTTTGTATGGAAGTTTTACGTCGCTATTACTATGAGATTGATCTTGATCCTGCTTTTCGTGTAGCCGACCAAACAGAAGCTGCCCTACTTCGTGAAGAAGCGATGGAAGAACTCTTTGAAGAGCATTATAGTCAAAAAGAAAATGAAGCTTTTTATGACTTGGTCGATCGCTATAGTAGCGATCGCAGCGATGTAGATCTACAGCTACTCGTTGAGCGACTTTTTCATTTCTCTTCAAGCCATCCGTGGCCAAAGCAGTGGTTGCTTGATAGTGTTGCATTGTATAAGAATGCTAGTGATAAAAGCTTCGATGAGCTTATCTGGGTCGAGGAATTAAAGAAGGATGTTGTGCTTCAGCTAGAAGGGATGCGCGAAGTACAAGACAAGGCTATGACCATTTCATCTTCTCCAGGTGGCCCGGAACCTTATCTTTCAACAATAGAAGCTGAACGCGAAATGGTGAATGGGCTTCTTCAAGCTTCGAACCAATCATGGGAAGCGTTAAAAACCGCGTTTGAAACTGTTTCATTTGGTCGGTTAAAGCCATGCAAAGGTGATCAGTATGATCCCGAACTCGTTGATACCGTAAAAGGAATGCGTGACCGCGTTAAGAAGACCGTTCAAAGCATGAAAGAAGACCTTTTTCAAAGGGAAGCTCATGAGTATCTGGAGGATATCCAGAAGCTTGCGCCTGTTCTAGAAACGTTAGCTTCTCTCGTGAATGAATTTAGAGAAAAGTATGCAGAGCTGAAGAAAGAAAAGGGGCTCGTGGACTATAGTGATCTCGAACACTACTGTCTTTCTATCCTATTAGATGATGCATCTACACCAGAAAACCCCATTCCTTCAAGTGCAGCGAAAGAATACCAAACGCAGTTTGCTGAAGTGCTTATTGATGAATATCAAGATACAAACTCTGTACAAGAAACGATCCTAAATGCGATTAGTCGAACATCAGAAAACGGCGGAAATCGTTTTATGGTAGGGGATGTGAAACAAAGTATTTATCGATTTAGACTGGCTGAACCAGGCTTGTTTCTTGAAAAATATAAATCGTTTGGTCGCACTGTCGAGTCTCCTTCCAAACGAATCGATCTTGCGCGAAACTTTCGAAGTCGTGAGGAAGTGCTAAATGGTACCAACTTTATTTTTAAACAAATTATGGATGAGCGTGTAGGTGAAATTAACTATGACAGTGCAGCAGAACTCATTCCAGGAGCGGATTATCCAAAGTCACAAACGGTTACTCCTGAAGTTCATATCATCGATCAAAGCGCTAGCGAAGAAGAAGAGATTGAGAAAGTTCAACTTGAAGCACGTTTGATTGCATCCAACATTAAATCGATGATGGGAAAAAGCGAAAGCGAACGCACCAAAATCTATGATCGAAAAGAAGATCGCATGCGACCGATTCAGTATCGGGATATGGTCATCTTAATGCGAGCTACTTCAAGCTGGGCTCCCGTTATGATGGAGGAATTGAAGGAGGCAGGTATCCCATCTTATTCAGACCTTGCTACAGGCTATTTTGAGGCGACAGAAGTAGCGATTATGATGAGTCTACTGAATGTTATTGATAATCCCTATCAGGATATCCCACTTGCATCAGTCCTCCGTTCTCCAATTATTGGGTTATCGGAAGAAGAGCTTGCCTTGATTCGAATTAATGAGAAACAATCAAGTTATTATCTAGCTTTAAAGGTGTATTGTGAAACAGAATCAAATGAGCTTTCAGAAAAGCTTCTTCGATTTATTGATGATCTGAATCGTTGGCGAGAACAAGCAAGACAGTCTTCGTTAAGTGAGTTAATTTGGCAATTGTATCGTGAAACGAACTATTATGAATTTGTTGGTGGAATGCCTGCTGGATTACAGCGCCAGGCGAATTTGCGCGCCTTATATGATCGTGCAAGACAGTATGAAGCAACATCTTTCCGTGGTTTGTTTCGCTTTCTGCGCTTTATTGACAGAATGAAAGAGCGAGGAAGTGACCTTGGAACAGCACGGGCATTAGGAGAACAGGAAGATGTCGTTCGCGTCATGACCATCCATAAAAGTAAAGGACTTGAATTTCCTGTCGTCTTTGTAGCGGGTATCGCAAAGCAATTTAATATGAGAGATATGGCCAATCAGATGCTCCTTCATAAGGAGTTCGGCTTAGCAACGAAATACATTGATCCGATCAATCGAATTAGCTATCCGACGTTGCCGTATTTCACATTACAAAAACGAATGAAGCTGGAGCTATTAGCTGAAGAGATGCGTGTGCTATACGTTGCTTTAACGAGAGCAAAAGAGAAATTGATTTTGGTCGGTACGGTGAATGATTGGGAGAAAGAGCTGCTTTCTTGGGCAGAAGCTCCAGGCGAAGAGTGGCTCCTCTCCGATTATGAACGTTCCACAAGTAAAACGTACTTAAGCTGGATTGGACCAGCTATTATAAGGCATCAGGATCTTTCCTCTACGACAGAAGGAGTCGTTCAGTTTCCTAAGCATGAAGAAGTTTTTCAGCATCCGTCAAAGTGGTCTCTAACGCTGCATCATGCTTCTGATTTCTCTCAAATTGAATCAGAAGACGTGAAGAAACACGAAGAATATGAGAAACTCCTTCAGAGGAAAGAACCTATTCCTGAAGAGAGTGTTTTTAAGGACATTGTGAACGACCGTTTGAATTGGACGTATCCACATCAAGCAGCTGCTGAAACAAGATCAAAGCAATCCGTAACGGAAGTAAAGCGCCAGCGTGAAATTTTTCAGGATGAACGTAGTGACGATCGCCTCGTAAAAGGGTTCAGCCAGTCACTAAAGGAACGTCCTCGCTTTCTCCAAAGTAAAAAGCTAACTCCTGCTGAGCGTGGAACCGCCATGCACATCGTAATGCAGCATATTGATCTGCACGAGAAGCATGAGGAAAAAAATATTAAAGAATTAATCGCAAAGCTTGAAACAAAAGAGTTGCTAACAAGTGATCAAGCACAAGCCATTGATGTAAAGCAGATTAAACAGTTAATTGATTCGGATCTTGGTGAAAAGATGAGAAGCGCCATCGACATCTATAAAGAGGTTCCTTTTAGTCTAGGTGTTGATTCAAAATGGATTTATCCTGAGTTCAAAGGAGAAAACGAAACTGTCGTATTGCAGGGTGTTATTGACTGTATTCTGCGCGATCAACATGGAGAATTGCTTTTGGTCGATTATAAAACAGATGTGATCGAAAATCGTTTTTCTTCAGAAGATCAAGCAATGGAAACAATGAAACGTCGTTATACAATCCAGCTTCAACTATATGAAAAAGCGATTAATGAGATCTGGGGGCTGCCATGCAAAGAGAAAATTCTTTTCTTCTTTGATGGTGGCAGGTCACTCTTAATCGATTAAAAATAGCCGGGCAAATGTCCGGCTTCTTCCATTCAATCTAACTATACGATAAGGAGTGAAAGACATGAAATTGCTTCATACGGCTGACTGGCATCTCGGCAAAACATTAGAAGGCAGAAGCCGTCTTCCTGAACAGCGTGAATTTCTGGAAGAGCTGCAAACCATTGCGGAAGAAGAAAATGTAGACGCCATTTTGATGGCCGGTGACGTATTTGATACTGTTAATCCACCCGCAGCCGCAGAAACCCTTTTTTATGATGCGGCTGTGAAATTAACAAGTCGTGGTGAACGGCCCCTCATTATTATTTCTGGTAATCACGATAATCCAGAACGGTTATCAGCAGCCCGTCCTCTTGCGCATACTAGCGGCATAACGATTATTGGATTCCCGACAACAAAACCGGTTGAAGTAACGGTTCGAAATGGACAACATCTATCCATCGCAGCTCTTCCTTACCCGTCGGAATCACGTCTCAACGAATGCTTAACAGAAGGTCAGGAAGAAGATGCGCTACAGCTAGCTTATGATGATCGAGTGAAGAAGCTGTTTAGCGATTTAGCGGAGGCTGGAAACGAGGAGGCCGTTCATATTGCGATGAGTCATATTTACGTGGCAGGAAGCCGTGAAAGTGATTCAGAAAGGCCAATTCAAGTTGGTGGAGCTTATACAGTTTCAGCGAATTCATTACCTGAACAGGCGCAATATGTAGCACTTGGACATTTACACCGCCCACAAACGATTACAAAAGGTTCTGCACTTGCTCGCTATTCCGGCTCACCACTTGCTTATAGCTTTTCGGAAGCAAACCAAGCGAAATCCGTGACAATCATTGATGTGGAGCCGAAAGGGCTTGCCCATATTAGTGAAATACCTTTGCAATCTGGTAAACCGCTCGTGCGCTGGATCGCGAAAGAAGGAATAGAACAAGTGTACACATGGCTTGAAGAAGAAAAAGATCTGGATGCGTGGATCGATCTTGAAGTTCATTTAAATGATACGCTCTCGATTGAAGAAATTCACTGGCTTCGCAGTCAACATAAAGGCTTTATACATATAAGACCTGTTTTCAAAAAGAAAGAAGAACAGAGAGAAGTCTCATATGCCAATTTACCAATAGAGGAACTGTTTAAGCGGTTTTATGAAAAGCAAACGGACGGTGCGGAACCAGATGATGAGCTTGTGCAGCTTTTTCTAGATTTATCACAAGAAGACGAAGAGTAAGAAAGGGGTTAGAACATGAGACCGATTACCTTATCCGTTTCAGGACTGCATAGTTTTCGTGAAAAGCAAGAAATAGACTTTGAAACGCTTTGTCAGGGAGGGATTTTCGGGATTTTTGGTCCGACAGGAAGTGGAAAATCCTCTCTACTTGATGCAATGACCCTCGCTCTATATGGGAAAGTGGAGCGGGCAACAAATAACACTCAGGGGATCATGAACCATGCGGAAGATACGCTGTCTGTCTCTTTTACGTTCGCATTAAGCGATTTAAGCTACCGTGTGGAGCGCACGTATAAGCGTTCAGGCGATGTATCGATTCGTTCTGCTAATTCACGTCTGATTGAAATAGGAGAAGAGAATACCGTGCTCGCGGATAAAGACCGTGATGTTTCACAAAGAATTCAGGAAATTCTCGGCTTAACGATTGATGACTTTACACGTGCTGTTGTTCTACCACAGGGGAAATTTGCGGAGTTTTTATCGTTAAAAGGAACGGAAAGAAGACAGATGCTTCAACGTCTCTTTCAGCTTGAAAAATATGGGGATCAGTTTAATCGACGTCTTAGAGCTAGAGTGGATGAGAAAAAGCATCAATTAAATGAAGTGACCGCAGAGCAGACAGGCCTCGGTGATGCCTCAAAAGAATTTCTAAAAGAAGCGAAGGAAGCTGTAAATACAGCAGATCAAGCAGCTCAAAAAGCGAAAGAAGACCTTCTTTTAGCTGAAAAGGAAAAGGAACAAGTGATTGAAATCTGGAACCTTCAACAACAGCTTGTTGATCTTCAAACGAAAAAAACTTCGCTTGCACAAGGGCAGGATGAAATCAATGCACTAGAAGAAAAGATCACTCAAGCAACTGCGGCAGCTCAAATAAAACCATATCTCGATGCAGTGGAAGCGACTGAGAAAGAAGTTCAAGATGCGAAGCTCCGATTTGAAGAGACGAAACGTGTTCTAAGTGAAATGAAATCCTTGTACCAGTCCTCTAAAAATAACTACGAGGATAAGCGAACGAAGAAAGAGAAAGAAGAGCCGCTCCTCATCAAACAACTAAATGACCTTGAACGAGGATTAGCGCTAGAAAGCGAAATCAATCAGGTTAGCAATCAATTAAAAGACCGGGAAGAGCAGTCTTCATCGCATGACCAAAAGGCGAAAGTGGTGGAAGAAGAAACGACGAAAGCCCAACAGGATTTAAAAAAGGCGCGCACACTTCAGTCTGATTTAAATGACGAACTATCCAACCTTCAGGTCACGCCAGAAAAACGAAAGAAAATGGGGAGAGCTCAAAGCTTGAAGCAGGAGTTTCAATCCCTTAATAAACAGAGTGAATCGATTCGTGGAGAAGAAGAGAAACAAATTAGCGAGCAAAAGCGACTTCACCCTGTTTACGAAGAACTGGAGAAAGATGTTGAGCAGTTAAGGGAGCGCTATATAGGTTACTATCAAGCTGTATTCTCCATTTACCATGCTGTTTCCTCCCATAAACTCACGCTCGAACAGCGTATTCGAACAGTTCAAGAAGATATTGCGCTGGGACAGCGTAAATTAGAAGAAAGCCGAACGCATGCGATTGCTATTCGTCTTGCAAAAGGATTAGAAGATGGCGACGCTTGCCCGGTTTGTGGTGCGACAGAGCATGTTGATTTGGCAGATGGTGATGATCAAACAGAGGAAATAAATGAACTTCTGCATCAAAAGGAACAAACGCGTGAAAGGTTAAAAGATATGCTTCAATCAGCGAATCAGCTTCAGTATCAGTTAGAACAAACATCTGATACGATGACAGCACAAGAAGACCTGACTCTTGTTCAGAAGGATGATCTGGCTGAAGTGAAGCGTAACCTTTCAGCAGAAGAGTTAATGACAGAGATGAAGTCACTTACTCAAGACTTTCGTGAATTAGAAGAGAAAATCAAACACACAGGAAAGAATATGCAAGAGAAGCAGTCAAAGGTGACAGAGTATCGTTATCAACTAACGCAAATTCAGAAGGATCTCGATTCAAAGAATGAGAAACGAACGAGCTTGAAGAAAGAAATGGAGTCGATAGAAGGAACGATTCAGAAGGAAATCTCTCTGTCCATTGAAGAAATTAAAGCGGAAATGAATCACATTGAAAAAATGGACCAACAAGCAAATGTGATTCGTGACAGGCTTGCGAAAAGTGGTCCCTACATTGAAGCAAAAGAGCAACATGTTCAGGAGCTTCAAGAAAAGATGCAGCAGCATTCTGTTCGAAAGGTAGAGTTAACAAGCGCCATTCAGCAGCTTTCTGAACAAATTCATAAAGCTAAGGCGGAGTACAAAACTCTCGTAGGAGATACCACTGCCCAAGAAGGATTATCTCAGGTAAAAGAACTTCTCAATGCCATTCGTCAAGCTGAAAAAAATGCCCTCGAGCAATTCCAACAAGCTGAAGAACGATATCAGCAAGCTGAAAGACGAGCTGCGGCTGATGAAAACTATTATAGCGATGCTCAACTTCGATTAAAGAAAGCAGTTGAAACGTATGAATCGGCTGAAGGAGATTCTATTTTTGAAAACCGCTCTCAAATACGCGATGCGGAAGTACCTCGGGAACAGAAAATTAGTTGGGAAAAGTGTGTGGAAACGTATCGACAGGAATGGATTCAAACAGCGTATTCTATTAATGAGGTGAACGAAAAGCTTGCTGGAAGAGGGATCTCAGAAGACTCTTATAAGGAAACAATCAACCACGCGGAGCAAGCAGGTCTCGTGCGGGAAGAAACGCTTTCTCGGTTTGCAGCTGCGCAACATCATTTAGAAGACGTAACAAAGCGGCATGAACGATACATGGATCTTGAGACGCTTCGTAAATCTGTCAGTGAAGATCTCGAAAAGCTTGGTAAGCTGCAAACTGTTTTCCGAGGAAATAGTTTTGTTGAGTTTATTGCTTCGGAGCAGCTTGAACAAGTTAGCCTCGATGCCTCACAAAAGCTTGGTGATCTTACCTCACAGAGATATGCAATTGAGGTTGATTCCGGCGGTGGTTTCCTGATCCGTGATGATGCGAATGGTGGTGTAAAGCGACCTGTATCCACGTTATCTGGTGGGGAAACGTTCTTAACTTCTCTGGCACTTGCGCTTGCCCTCTCCGGTCAAATTCAATTAAGAGGCGCACACCCACTACAATTTTTCTTCCTCGATGAAGGATTCGGAACCCTTGATGAATCTTTATTAGATACGGTCATTACAGCACTTGAAAAGTTACAGAATGAGAGCTTATCCGTAGGTGTGATTAGCCACGTGCCTGAACTAAGGGCAAGACTTCCGAGAAAAGTAATTGTTTCTCCTTCTGAACCGTCAGGACGAGGCAGTCGAATTGAGTTGGAAACCTTGTAACTAGTCGGTTGGATGTAAGAATGATTCTTGTTAGCCAATAAAGTGTTCATTTTAGCCTTTATTTTACGAGTTTAGACAATAAAAATAAAAAATGGCTAATATATCACGGATTTAGCCAATAAAAGTAACATGGTCATCTCAGTAACCGTATGAAGCCATCGCTAGGCTTGGCCAAGTGTTCATTAATAAGAGAAAACGATCTGAAAGGATATGTTTTCTCTTTTTTTCTTGAAAGATACTGTCAAAATACGAGAGTTTATGTAAAAATATGAATAGTAGTTGAGGTAACTTACATAGGAGGAACATGGATGTCGCATTCGATGAGACTAGTTTTAGGAAGCATTAAACCTTTTTCACACTTTCGGCCGCTTCAATCCGCTTATCGGTTGAAAGGATCGTGGTGGCGCATCATATTACTTGCCATTTTTTCGTTTATTATCTTTGGATTTACATCGTTTATGAACATCAAATACGCTGGGGACATGCCGGAGTATACAGGGATTGCATCCGATGACCGCTTGCTTTTTGTCCTAAGTGAAGTAATCACAGACGGCTTGCTTGGCGTTCTAACAATGAGTGTCATCGTGTTAGGAGGAGCGCTCCTTTACTGGCCATTTTTTCAGCAGGTTGGCTTTAAAAGACTTGCCTACATACATAGCTATGTTGTCTTTATTCTGTTAATTGGTATGCTTCTTCAATTACCATTTATTCCATTTCTTCACGAGCCTTCGCTCGTTTCTCCTTATAGCCTGGGGGTATACGTTGATCTAGTAACAAATATCCCATTCTGGTTATATTTTAGCTATAGTCTGTCACTTTTTTTAGCGTGGGGGACATTTGTTCAGTATGCCGCAATTAGACAGAGCGCATCAATTTCAAAAGGGTATGTCATTTTTTGGACGGTCGCATTAAATCTAGTAATAGCGGCGATCATTGCATACATGAGGACGGCATTTTGAAAAAGGTGGAGGGTCATAACGTGAATCGTAAGTCACTTTGGATTAGTATTAGCGCTACGCTTATCCTGCTTCTTTTTATTACCGTTAACACCTTGATCATTCAAAGTGTCATTGCAGGGGAAAAGAAGCTTGAAACCGTTACGGTAAAAGGAAAAACATATGAAGAACTTGTGACGTTTGAAGGAGTTCTCATTCCAGAATTGGAAGAGTCTTATTTTTATCAAGCTTCACGAGGAAAAGTATCAAATGTTCTTGTGGATGAAGGGGATGAGGTGTCAACAGGAACTTCTCTTTTCGAATATGAAGAAAGTAAGACTATTGATGAATCAGACTTAAAGTCACAGCTGAACAAGGCAGAAACAGCCGTTTCCGTACTTGAGGATCAGCTTAGTGATCTTTCATCTCAGTCGTCGCGCATTGCGTCTAATGAAGATCTTGAAGATGATCAAAAGCTTCAATTGCAGCTTGATGTTGAGGAGCAAATAAGAGATACCGAGTATAAGAAAAGGCTAGCTGAGCTAGACGTAAAAGAGTTGGAGCGTCAAATTGCAGAAGCTGAAACGAATAAAGCTGATACTTCCGTTGATGCCACGGTTAATGGTGTGGTAGAGGAAGTGAATCGAACGCCTGAAGATGGAGAGGCCGTGGTCAAAGTATTATCGAAAGACTTAACCGTACAAGGAGCTGTTAACGAAATAGACTATCCTACACTTGCCGTTGATCAGGAAGTTATCATTCGTTCAGCAGCTTATCCTGGGCAACCCGCTAAAGGACGTATTACAATTCTCGAAGATCGACCTTACGAAGTAAAGGAAGAAACAGGTCTTAGTATGTATCACTTTAACGTCATGTTAAGTGAAGATCATGACATGAAGGTCGGAACGCACGTGGTTATTGACGTTCCTCTCCATCAAAATACCAATGCACCGTCTGTCCCTGAAGAAAGCATCATTGAAACAGATGATAAGAGTTATGTCGTCGTTTTTGAAAAAGATGAAATTCATTTACGAAAAGTAGAGCAAGGACGAATGGAAGATGGTCAGGTTGAAATCCTTTCAGGTCTGAACTTAAAGGAAAAGGTTTTAACTGAGCCTAGAGAAGCTTTTACAGAATTGCTTTCTGAGAAACAAGATCAGAAGAAAGAAACAGAAGAAGAAGAGAAGCCTGCTCCGGATCCGGATAACGAAAGCAAAGGATGAGCGGAAAGACCTGTAGTCATACAGGTCTTTTTGTTTGCAATCTTTTATCGAATCGTCACTTTATTAACGAACAATTCGTGAAATGAAAAGCCCATTCATGTCATAATAGGTGTAATGTTCAGAATCTATTTCTAAATGCAAAGGAGTGGTTCGTTTTATGAAATTTGTTTCATTTCAAGCAAAAGAAGAATTTGGATTTGGGATTTTAGATGAAGAGAATCAGCAGATTGTTAACTTAAAAGACTACTATCTTGATCAGGGGATGGACTTGCCAGATTTACAAACGTTTATTCAACACGGTGCACCTGTGCTTGATCAGCTTGATAACCTTTCAGCTCAATACGTTCATTCAGTTGAAAGTGTGGAGATCCTAGCTCCTATTACGAGACCAGCTAAAAATATTATCTGTGTCGGAAAAAATTATCGTGACCATGCGATTGAAATGGGAAGTGAAAAAGATATCCCGCTACACCCGATGATTTTTACGAAAGCGCCAACAACGGTCTCTGCTCCTAATCGCGTTCTCACGTTTGAAAAGGAATTATCTGAAACGCTTGATTACGAAGGTGAGCTTGCTGTTGTAATTGGTAAGAAAGGTAAAGGAATAAGCAAGGATGACGCGATGGACTATGTGTTTGGCTATACAATCATCAATGATCTTACCGCACGAGATCTTCAAAAAAAACACGGGCAATTTTTCATAGGTAAAAGTCTAGATGATTCTTGTCCAATGGGTCCAGTTGTCTTACATACCTCAGCGGTTCCTGAGCCGCATGACCTTTCAATCGTGACGAAAGTAAATGGAGAAGTAAGACAAAACGGGAATACATCCGATTTTATTTTCACAATCCCTGAGCTAATCCATGTTCTTTCCAAAGGCATGACGTTAGAGCCTGGTGATATTATTGCGACTGGAACACCAGCGGGAGTTGGAAAAGGATTCAATCCTCCTAAATATCTTATGGATAGGGACGTCATTGAAATAACGATAGAAGGAATTGGCACGTTACGTAATGAAATAAGAAAAAGATAACGTTCTCGTGTTTAAATCAGTCTAAAAAAAGGAATTGTTATCCAGAGAACCGACTAGGAGGGTTTAGCGAATGGAAAAGTTTCATTACATTAATGGAGAATGGACAGGTCAAGATCTTGAAAAGCTAGAAGTGAATAACCCGGCAACTGGAGAACTTGTTGGGACTGTTCCTGTAGGAGGGAAGTCGGAAACGAAGAAGGCAATTGACGCTGCCCATCAAGCATTCCCGGAGTGGTCAAGCCTTACCGCGTATGAGCGGTCTTCATACTTAAAGAAACTTCATGGACTGATGATGGAGAATGAAGATGAACTGGCTGAATTAATGACGCTTGAAATGGGAAAGCCACTTCATGAATCAAAAGGAGAAGTTGCGTACTCTGCTTCATTCGTCGAATGGTTTGCAGAAGAAGGCAAGCGTGTGTATGGGCGTACAATTCCACCTCACAAAGAGGAGCGGATGATGGAAGTACGTAAGCAGCCTGTTGGGGTTGTTGGTGCGATTCACACCGTGGAACTTCCCAGCAGCTATGATTGCTCGGAAACTTGCCCCTGCTTTAGCAGCTGGATGTACTTTTGTCGTGAAGCCGCCGTCCGCAACACCACTAACGGCTGTACGTCTCGTGGAACTTTGTGAGGAAGCAGGTATACCAAAGGGCGTTGTTAATCTCGTTACAGGTAAATCTTCTGAAGTAGCTGGTGAACTCATGAGTAACCCACACGTTCGGAAAATCACATTTACCGGTTCAACGGAAGTGGGCAAGAAATTAATGGAGCAGGCAGCTGAAACGGTGAAAAACATTTCACTTGAGCTTGGTGGACATGCTCCAATTATCGTTCTTGACGATGCAGACATCGATAAAGCAGTTGACGGCGTTATTGCATCTAAGTTCCGTAATGGCGGTCAAACGTGTATTTGTGGGAATCGCATTTATGTCCAGGAGAAAATTTATGATGAATTCATTTCGAAATTTGCTGATAAAACAAAAGACCTCAAGGTTGGAAACGGATTAGAAGAAGGAACAGATATTGGGCCTATGATTGACAAAGATGGCTACGAGAAAGTAGAAAAGCATGTTCAGAATGCACTTAGTCAAGGAGCTGAATGTGTTGTAGGTGGAGAAGGATATGAAGAAAATGGCTCTTATTTCTACCGTCCTACCATCTTAAAAGATGTGACGCCAGGCATGTTAATTATGAATGAAGAAACATTTGGACCTGTTGCTCCGATTCAGAAAGTGAAAACGGATGAGGAAGCCATTAAATTTGCGAACCAAACGCCATTTGGACTTGCAGCATACGTATTTAGTGAAAGCGTTCGGAGAGGGAACCATGTCGTTAATGGTCTTGACTACGGCATTGTTGGCTGGAATGACGGTGTTCCTTCAGCTGCACAGGCACCATTTGGTGGAATGAAGCAGAGTGGGCTTGGTCGTGAAGGCGGTCATGAAGGTATTGAAGCCTACCTTGAAACAAAATATGTTTCCATTGGATTATAGAATAAAAGAAAACCTCGCTGATTTCAGCGAGGTTTTCTTTGTGTCTTCTACTATTTTACTGATAATACCTCAGTAATTTGCTCAATCGCCCAATTTAAATCTTCTTCGCTAATGATGAGCGGAGGTGCAAAGCGAATAACGGTTTCATGCGTTTCTTTACATAGCAAGCCCTTTTCTTTAAGCTTCTCACAATATGGACGAGCAGCTTCATGAAGTTCAACTCCAATAAATAGCCCACGGCCGCGTACTTCTTTAATAACAGGATTGTTTATCTCTTTTAATTTCTCCTGAAAATAGTTTCCAAGTTTGAGAGAGCGGTCGGCTAGCTGTTCATCTTCAAGAACTTCTAAAGAGGCTACAGAAACAGCGCAAGCAAGTGGATTCCCGCCAAATGTAGAACCGTGTGAGCCTGGAGTAAAGACACCAAGCACTTCTTCGTTAGCTGCTACACATGAGATAGGAAACACACCACCACCGAGAGCTTTCCCTAGAATATACATATCAGGTTCAACGTTATCCCAATCACAAGCGAATCGTTTACCAGATCGACACAGACCAGCTTGAATTTCATCCGCAACGAACAAAACGCGTTGCTCTTTACAATAATCATAAGCTTCTTTAAGGAATCCTTCAGGCGGAATGTTTATCCCAGCCTCACCCTGAATCGGTTCAAATAAGAAGCCAGCTGTATTTGGCGTGATTGCTTTTTTCAATGCATCAAGATCACCATAAGGAATTAATTTAATCCCTGGTAACATTGGTCCAAACCCTCGTTGATACTCTTCTTCAGAAGAAAGAGAAACAGCTGTCATCGTTCTTCCGTGGAAGTTTCCTTCACAGGCAATAATTTCTGCCTTATCCTTTTCCACACCTTTCACTTCATAAGCCCATCGTCGCATGGCTTTAACAGCAGTTTCAACTGCCTCTGCACCGGTATTCATCGGCAAGATCATTTCTTTGTTAGTAAATTCAGAAACTTTTTGATAAAAAGGAGCCAGTTGGTCATTATGAAAAGCGCGAGATGTTAACGTCACGCGATCAGCCTGATCCTTCAAAGCTTGAATAATCTTTGGATGCCTGTGACCCTGATTAACCGCGGAGTACGCGCTAAGCATATCCATGTAGCGATTGCCTTCAGGATCTTTCACCCAAACACCCTCAGCTTCTGCAATAACGATTGGCAGTGGATGATAATTGTGCGCACCGTATTGCTCTGTCATTTCAATAATATCTTTAGTTTGAACCATATTACCCTTCACTCCCATTCTTTTAGTCTTCCATACTAGTATAACAATGAAATCGTTTCCTTCCTATCGTTTAAGGAAATTTAGGGAGGATATTCCATTATCACTCGGAACAATTTTTCATGATATGATTGAGGAGAGACTGTCATAAAGGAGAGATCGTCAATGCTTCATGCCCATTACACTGCCTGGGGGCTAACGCTTATTCTTTTTTTAGTAAGCTACTTTTTCATGAGGGCTGGGAAAGGGAAAGCGCAAAATAGAATCCATATGGTTCTTCGCATCTTTTATATCTTTACAGTGATTACCGGCATGTTCCTAGTAGTCGGGTATCAATTTTGGGGACCATCAATTGTAAAAGGTGTTGTTGCTTTATGGCTCCTTTTCTCGATGGAAATGATTCTGGTGAGAGGAAAAAAAGAAAAAACCATCTGGCCATTTTGGCTCCAATTTATGTTCGCTTTTCTGCTTGTAATGTTTTATGGGTATTCCGTACTGCATCTTTATCAGCTATAAGTCCTAAAACCACCTTAAATCTGGTGGTTTTTTTCTATTAAAGGTTTGATTTGGTTATGCCGATATAAGAAGTAGGGTCGATTGGCATATTTCTGGAATAGATGTATTCGTCAATTCTAGTTTTTGATATTATAGACATAATAAAAACTTTCGAATTAAAGGCATTGAAGGTTGAGGTGTGTATAGCTTGAGAACATTTTCAGTTAACGTTTCCAATGAAGACAACTTGCTTGCTGATATGATGAATCACTCGAATTTGTTTCAAGCGCATGCCGTCCTCGTTCAATTATTTTGTTTTTCTCATGATAAAGAACGTGCGGCTCGTGTTGCAAAGGTCATTTCAGAATTTCTTCCTCATAGCGTTCTTATTGGATCAACGGCAGAAGGCGCCTATTACGAGAATAGCATGGTAACAGAAGGCATTCTTGTTTCATTTACAATGTTTCAGAATGTAGAGATGAAGCCATTCGAAATGGAAGGTGCCAATTTAGATCAGCCATTTGGCGATTCACAAGAGCTTGTTCTTCTTTTTAATAGTGAGATTGATGATGAAGCTTTATTTGAAAAAATGAAACAGACACCATTCATTGGAGGGAGAGCGGCTAAGAGAAACGGTAGCTCTTTTGTAGTATCAGGTCAACAGATACTAACAGAAGGCGTAGTAGGCGTTCGCATGATTAGCGAGAACGTGGAAATGAATCATCATTCTGAAACGTTTTGGAAGCCGGCAGGAAGATCGTATGAAGTGACCAAAGCGTTAGGGTCTCGCCTATTTGAAGTAGAAGGATTAAGTGCGGTAAAGTTCTATGAGAAATATTTAGGCTATGACGCAGCAAAACGATTACCTGAATCCTCCGCTTATCTACCGTTGATTCATTTGGTGAAGGGGAAAGAAAAGCCAATTTCCGTTCTAGAGAAGCATCGAGATGGATCGGTAACAGTCAATACGTTTCTCAATCAAGGCTCAAGTCTACAATTCTCATTTGGTGATGTCGCTCAAATGTCTGTGTCTTATGAGCGGATAAAACAGAACGTTGAAATGGACGGCTTAACAACGCTCTTTTCTTTTTCATCCGCAGCGCTACCAAAACTTTTAAACAATGGAATTGTTCGCTATTTTGATCGTCTTGAGAAGATCTGCACGCATACATCGATTTTGCTTGAATCTGAATACTACTCAGATGGTACTTCGTTTCATTTTGACGAAAATCAGATGGTATTTGCGCATTTCAACGAAAAACATGACAAACAAAAAGGTGTAAGGCTTCTGCCAGTACACAATCAGGAGATGAATGACGTGGATGGTTTAATGGCACTATCACATTTAATTAAAGCTTCTACAGATGAATTAGAGACGTTAAACACCAATCTGCAGCAGTCAGAGCAGCGCTTTAAATCTCTGTTTGAACAAAATCCAAATCTTGTTTATTCGGTTGATGTATACGGTAAAATTACGAGTGTTAACCCGGCACTAAAATCATTGCTTGGCTATTCGTCTGAAGAAGTCATGAGTAAACATTCCCTTCAGTTTGTTTCACCTTCAGATGTACAAATGACAAGAGATAAATTTCATCAAACGTTTCAAGGGATCGCTCAGACTTATGACGCGCATCTCGTTCATAAGTCTGGAGTGGACGTGTTATTTACAATTACAAATATCCCCATTCTGATAAACGGAGAAATTACAGGGGCATATGGGATTGCCAAAAGCATCATGAATCAACGAAAAGCTGAAGAGAAAATTGCTCATCTCGCCTATTATGATGTGTTAACAGAACTTCCTAATCGCCTATTGTTTGAGAAATTATTAAATGAGTCATTAAAAAATGAACATGAAAAATTAGCTGTCATGTTTATTGACCTCGATCGATTTAAATTAATTAATGATAGCCTAGGACATCAACGGGGAGACCAAATCCTTAAACAAGTCACAGCTCGTATTAAAGAAGCGATTAAAGATGATGCGGTGCTTGCACGATTTGGTGGAGACGAATTTACTGTTTTGCTTCCAGGGCTAACATGTGAAAAAGATGCGTTATTGCTGGCGAGACGCGTCGTTGAACATTTAAAGCAACCGATTCTTTTTGATGGTGTGGAATATTTTATAACGGTTGGCATCGGAATTAGTCTGTTTCCGCTCGATGGTCAAGAACTCGATACGCTCATGAAAAATGCTTATATTGCATTGGAATCGTGCGAAGCAACAAGGAGCAAATGATATTGAATTTTATACGGATGAAATGACAGATGAAGCGTTTGAACGATTGGAGCTTGAAAGTTATTTAAGAAGAGCGATTGAAAAAGACGAACTGACGCTGTTCTATCAGCCTCAGGTAAATCTAGATGAGAAGAAGATTTACGCTTGTGAAGCGTTGATCCGTTGGAACCATCCGAAGCTAGGTCTCGTTTCACCAGCTCAGTTTATTCCCCTTGCTGAAGAAACAGGCTTGATTGAAGAAATAGGCATATGGGTGTTAAATGAAGCGTGTATGCAAACAAGCAGGTGGCAGGCACTTGGATATGATGATTTATCGATTAGTGTAAACGTGTCTGGACGCCAGTTTCAAAGTGAGAAATTCGTTGGGTCTGTTCGTGAAGCACTACGTGCATCGGGTCTCTCGCCTCATTCGCTCCATCTAGAAGTAACAGAAAGCACAACTCTCGTGAATACGGATTATAGTATTTCGATGTTAAATGAACTGCGTGGCATGGGCATTAAAGTATCGATTGACGATTTTGGCACTGGCTATTCTTCACTAAGCTACTTGAAGGACTTCCCTCTAGATATTCTGAAAATCGATCAATCCTTCATTCGAAATCTTCAAGAAAATAACGCAGATGCTGCCATAGTTAAAGCCGTTATTACGATGTGTGAAGGATTAAATTTATCCATCGTCGCAGAAGGCATTGAAACGAAAGAGCAAGGTGACATTATTCGGAGCTTTGGCTGTAATTTTGCTCAAGGATTTTTTTATAGTAAACCATTGAATAAGGATCGTTTCGAAAAGCTACTTCTATCAAAACGATTCCCGCTTGCAACCTAAATCGACCCCTGTGGTCGATTTTTTTGTTTTGGTGAAGCTCTTGAGCTGCAGCAATGTGTTATGCCTGTTTCAAGCAACAAATGGACGGGAATAGAAATGTAGCGAAGAAGAGGTGATGGTACATGGATTATGATGTGATGATCATAGGTGGAGGGATATCAGGACTTACGCTTGCTGTTAAATTAGGGCAGCGTCAAGTGAAAACGTTATTAATCGAAAAAGATCGAAAGAGCGGTTTAATTTATAAAGGGGAACTCCTGCAGCCAAAAAGCCTTGAAGTACTTGATCGGATCAATGTATTAGACGTTGTAAAGGAAAATGGTTTTTTGCTACCTTCTATTGAATTCTATGAGTATAACCAAAAAGACGATGGCACGATGGAGGAGCTAAGCGCAAATGAATTCCGCTATGATGTGATTCCATCTCCCTATAATACGTCATTAATGATTCCACACGAGCGGCTAAAAGAACTTTTATTTGAAGAGGCTTCGAAATACGACTCGGTCGATTACATCCAGCCGGCTAAATTGACTGGTTTTACAGAAGGGCCACCTGAAAACAGGAAAGCGATTATCCAAACGAAAGAAGGAGAGCGTGAAATTCACGCAAACTTTTATATTGGTGCGGAAGGCAGAGCTTCTCCAACTCGAACAGCGATGGAAGTTGAGATGAAAAACACAAAATACAACCATCATTTTTTAACGGTTTCTTTTCCGAGACCAGAGACGCTTAATCAGTCGACAATTATTACAACACAGAACAAGTTTGTTGGTCTTTTTCCACTCCCAAATAATCAGGTAAGAAGCGTTCTTCTCATTAAACCTGGTGAGTTTAAAACGATGCGTGAAGAGGGATTGGAATCATTCTACCGTGCTTATTGTGAGCTTATGCCTGAGCTTGAAGGATACGTTCATCAAATTGATACGTGGAAAAAAATTCAGCTCATGATTCCGGTCAGACACAATGTTTCAAACTACGTGAAGAACAATTTCATTTTAACTGGAGATGCGGCTCATAGCGTTCATCCCATGGCGGGTGAAGGCATGAACCTCGCTATACAGGACTCAGATGTATTAGGAGAACTGCTTTGCTGGATGTTTCAAACAAAACAAACGGAATGGAAGCATTTAAAGTGGTATGAGAAAGTAAGAAAGCCGCGAGCGGAATACGTCTCTACTTTAAGTCATCAGGCAGCGTTGCTTTACTCGTTCCCTTATCGGCCATGGCAGAGGCTGAGAATAAAGGGTGTGAATCAAACAGAGCATTCCCCACTTCTCCATTTTAAACAAATGTTAAATACATCCGGACTTGGCATTTGGAAATTTAACCTATTGGAATCGAATGAAGCAAGCAGGGTTCATTCCAGCTTCGATAGGGAATGGGAAAATTAGTAAACAACACGAAGGGAAAGTGATGTTTACGAAGGAAGATGACTATCCATGGTATCGCAAATGAGACGGGAGGAAATAAAATGAAAGAAATAAAAAAGATTTGGCGGGCTCGGAAATGGATGAAAAGCAACGAACCTTTTTTATACGCCTGGCATGCTCACGTAGGCTATGTACATGATTTATTTGATGAATTCGAAGCATACACAACCGTCTCAAATGTTGCGACGAAACGAGACATGAATGAATTACTTTTAACAAGATGGGCCGAGGTAGGTGTCGCAATCGGGCACCTTACGAGTGATAAGAATGGGAACATTCGATCAAAGAAGCACATGATTGAATCAATATCGAAACACAGCGAGCAGTCTGTTGGAATTCTATTGAAAGAAATGATGGAATTACATATCCCCATTCTGCTTTCTTACCCGGACTTATTAAATAAAGATCATCGTGCGCTCTATCAGGATGAGGATTATGGAGGAACAGTTGCGGCAACGTCTAGCTTTATTGAACGGTTTGCTTTCCCTAAAATTTATCAAGCCATAAAAGCGACAAATGCCACATCGGTCATTGACTTTGGTGCTGGTTACGCGGGATATTTATCGCGCATCGGAGCAAAGCTTGAAAATATGAAACTTGTAGGCATTGAAAAGAATCGTTCCGTATGTTTAGATGCAGAGGCCAATATTCATTTTCCGTTAAAGTCCCCGATTAGCTTGTACCCAGATGATATGATGACGTGGAAGTGGGATGGGGAGCCGTTTGATGTGGCGATGATGAATAATTTACTTTACTACTTCGCCCCTGAAGACAGGCGGCATCTATTTCATAAAGCTTATGAGGTAACTGGAGAAAAAGGACAGCTGATTATTATTACTCCGATGCACGAATCCAAGCATGGACACGCCTTCTCAGCGGCTTTTAACAGTTTTATGAGTGCACATGATAATTTATTTCCTTTACCGAGCCGTAAGGAAATGACGGAACTTGCGGCAGAAAGCGGATTTCAATTAAAGCAGGTAAAGCCAGTTGTCAAAGAAGGTGCATGGTACTTCTTGCATTTTCAAAAAGTGTGAGGCCTTAGGGAAGGTCTCTTTTTTTCGTTGTTCCTAACATTTTGCACGAAATTTGGGCGTATGCATATTGTGAACAGAGAGCAACGAGGGGAGGAAGATCTTTTTGTGTGGGATAACGGGATGGGTTGATTGGAAACAGAACCTTACGGGTGAACAGAAAGTGGTCCAGCAAATGGCGCGTACTTTATCGAAACGAGGGCCGGATGCTTCCAACTCCTGGGTGAACGGACATTGCGGGTTTGGTCATACGAGATTGATTGTCGTCGATCCAGCGGGTGGAAGTCAGCCGATGACAAGAAAACATGGTGAAACCGACTATACCATTTGTTATAACGGGGAATTGTATAATACGGAAGATCTGCGCAAAGTCCTCCTGGGAAAAGGGTATACGTTCCAATCACACTCGGATACAGAAGTGCTTTTAACGTGTTATGTCGAGTGGGGAGAAAAATGCGTTGAGCATTTAAATGGTATCTTTGCTTTTGGTATTTGGGATGGGGAGAGGCTTTTTCTGGCGAGAGACCGTCTCGGAGTGAAGCCGTTATTTTATAGACAAAGTGGTAGTTCGCTGCAATTCGGTTCGGAATTAAAAGCCATACTCGCTCATCCAGACGTAAAAACAGAGGTTGACCGAGGAGGATTGCAAGAAATCTTTGGGTTAGGCCCATCCAGAACGCCAGGTCACGGTGTTTTTCGTGGAATCAATGAGCTTCGGCCAGGATTTGCTATGAAGTTTGAACGAAGCGGCGTTCGAAAGTGGCGTTACTGGGATGTTGTCAGTCGTGAGCACACGGATGACCTTGATACAACAGTGGAAAAGGTTGGAGATCTATTAAAAGATTCCATTAGAAGACAGCTTGTGGCAGACGTTCCGGTTTGTACATTTTTATCCGGTGGGGTGGACTCAAGCGCCATTACTTCTGTTGCAAGAAGCGCCTTTCAGGAGGAAGGGAAAGGCACGCTACGCTCTTTTTCCGTTGACTACGTTGATAATGATAAGTACTTTAAGAGCAGTGAATTCCAGCCGAATTCAGATGCACCTTGGATTAAAAAAGTTTCTTCTGAGCTTGCAACTGATCATACGAACTGTGTCATTGATACCGCACAGCTTGTTCACCACCTAAAAGAAGCAATTGAATGTCGTGATCTTCCTGGTATGGCAGATGTGGATTCTTCCTTATTATGGTTCTCGAAGGAAATTAAAAAGCATGCAACTGTTGCGCTTTCTGGTGAATGCGCGGATGAAATCTTTGGAGGATATCCATGGTTTCATAAGCCCGAACTACTTGATAAGGAACAGTTCCCATGGATGCGATCAACGTTGGAAAGACAGGCGATGTTAAAAGAAGAGGTTCGTACGAAGTTAAAACTAGAAGATTACGTGACAGATAGGTATCGCGAATCGATGAAAGATACGCCAGTACTTGATGGAGAAAGTGAGATCGAAGCCAAGAGAAGAGCACTCTTTTATTTGAATTTAAATTGGTTTATGACGACACTTCTCGAACGAAAAGATCGTATGAGCATGGGAGCTAGTTTAGAAGTAAGGGTACCTTTTTCTGATCATCGCATTATTGAATATGTTTGGAATGTGCCCTGGGAAATGAAAATGCTTGATGGTCGAGAGAAGGGGCTATTACGAAAAGCGATGACTGGCACGCTCTCACATGATGTCCTTTATAGGAAAAAGAGTCCTTATCCTAAGACCTATCATCCTGCCTATACGAAAGCTGTATCTGCATGGCTACAAGATACGCTTAATCATAAGCAGGCGCCACTTCTTGAGTTAATTGATGCGAAAGTGGTGCAGGAAATTGTCGACTCAGAAGGCAAAGCATTTAAAGTTCCATGGTTTGGGCAATTGATGGCAGGCCCTCAACTCATCGCGCATCTCGCTCAGATTAATTATTGGATGGAGCATCATAACGTAAACCTCGTTGATTAAAGAAGGACCGAAGCACATGGCTTCGGTCCTTTTTTTTACTAAATTAAGTTATAAAATATGAAAGATAAAAGGATCGTTTTCATATGAACAATTATTAAGCATCAGCTCTTGTCGAGTCTAAACGCTCGTTTCTGCTTTTCTCTCCTTTGGCGGTTCGAGTCCGTTTAGTCGTTCGACTAATCCATGACCAAATGGTGAGCTAGAAGAGGGGCTTTCACTGTTATTAAGGATGCCCCCTCTAACCTCGTAAGCAGTAGAACCGTGCTCTGCGAAATCCAGTCCTTGGATTTCTTCTTCACGGGAAACGCGTATAGAAGAAAAACGAGTATAAATGAATAAAAAGATACCAACTGTTCCCAATGTCCAGGCCATAACTGCTAGAATACCGATTGCTTGAACAAGAAGAAGGGATGCGCCGCCTCCGTAGAACAAGCCGCCATCGATGGCAAAAAGTCCAACAGCAAGGGTTCCCCAAACTCCACATACACCGTGAACTGCAATCGCACCGACTGGATCATCTAATTTGACGCGACGATCAATCAGTTGAACCGCTTCAATTAAAATAACTCCTGAGATAAGACCGATAAACATCGCACCAATTGGGGAGACGCTTGCCGTACCAGCCGTAATCCCTACGAGACCCGCGAGCGCGCCATTTAACGTTAACGAAGCATCAATTTGCTTATAACGAATGTAAGAGTAAAAGGCACTACCGATCACACCACACTCGAAGCTGAAAGAAGCGTAGTGGCTACGATTGTAGGAATAAGTGCATCACTTGCGGAGAGAGTACTACCTGCATTAAAACCAAACCAACCAAACCAGAGTATAAAGACTCCGAGAGCGCCTAATGGGATGTTATGTCCCTGGATAACGTTCACTTTGCCGTTTGAGTATTTTCCAAGACGACCGCCAAGGAAGGCTACTGCAACGACGGCACCAAGGGCACCAGTCATATGAACGACTGTAGAACCTGCAAAGTCTGTAAATCCTAATTCTGAAAGCCATCCGCCGCCCCAGATCCAATGACCGACCACAGGATAGACAAATCCGATCATGACAACTGTAACAGCGATATAGCTAATCAATTTCATTCGCTCAGCCACTGCTCCAGAGATAATTGTGGCACAAGTTGCAGCAAAGACCGCTTGGAAAACGAAGAATCCGATATTATCAGATTGTCCAAAGAGTAGGAAACCGTCAGACCCGATAAATCCACCTGCAGATGAACCAAACATCAGTCCATATCCCACAATAAAATAGAGGACAGCACCGATCGACATGGTAAGTAAGTTTTTCATTAAAATGTTTAACGCATTTTTGGAACGAGTAAATCCCGTTTCAACCATAGCGAACCCTGCATGCATAAAAAATACGAGAAACGCAGCAATCATAATCCAAACCGTATCCATTGAAGCACTTAGGGCGGCTACCTCTGAGGCATCCCCAGCAGCCAAAACATGCCCACCTGAAAAAAGAAAGAGAAGTGCGAACAAACCAGTCATTTTTTTCATACTGTTATCATCCTTTTAAGTTTATTTAAATGCTGTTAGCCCGTGCTCACCAGAACGTATGCGGATCACATCTTCTACTGGATAGACGAAGATTTTACCATCGCCTACTTCGCCGGTTGCACAAACATCACGAATGGTCTTGGTCACGTGATCCAGAAGGTGATCATCAAAAACAAGCTCTACTTTTATTTTTGCCTGTAGGGAGACTTCAAAGTGGCTTCCCCTGAAGACACCTGTTTGCTTTTTTTGTAACCCGCATCCCGCTACTTCAGATACGGTCATGCCGGTGATCCCCTCATCTCTCAACCGATCTCTCAGATCCTGGAATGCTTCAGGACGAATAATAGCTTCTACTTTTTTCATGTAAGACCCTCCATGTCAGTTTTTCTAACATTGCCTTTTTTCTATATCCTCATGTTATGCTCAGAAATCGCGAAATTCAAGTTTATTTTTAGAAAATTTAAAATAGTTTGTCACATAATCTAACCATATCGAATTTGGTTTCTAACGAGAGTGTTGAAGTAGTAAGGATGGTTACGCTTACAGAAGAGAAGGCTCTTTAGAGACGCAAAAAGCTCCTGAACTTTCGTCCAGGAGCTTTTTTAATTATGAATAACTTAATATGGCATAACCATACGGCTTTACTTGAAGAGGAGAGTTAGGCTCATAATGACCGCCTAATAAACAAGTTATCTTATTATTCGTCGGAGAAAGAGTAATAGAAACGTTATGAGGTGAATTGTTTAATAGAAAGAGTAAGGTTTCGTTCTTTCCTTGTTTCTTATACTGAATAAGCGTTTCATCTGCATAGATAACCTCGAAATATCCCTCATTACCAAAAGCGGAATGTTGTTTTCTTAGTGAGATAAGCGTTTGTAGAAACTGAAAGAGTTCTGTATCTTGTTCATTTTGATTCCAAATCATACATTCGCGACATCCCGGATCGGCGCCACCTGTCATACCTATTTCATCGCCATAGTAAATGCACGGGGTGCCAGGAAAAGAGAATTGTAGAATATACATGAGTTTCACAACTTCTTTTTTTTCATTTGCTAACGTCAAAAGTCGAGGTGTATCATGACTTCCTAAAAGGTTAAATGCGACTTCATTAACGTTAGCCGGATAGGAGTGAAGGAGGGAAGAGAGACGATTTCCTATTGTTTCGGCTGTGATTTTATTGTGTGCATAATGATCGAGAAGGGCTGATGTTAAAGGATAGTTCATGACTGCATCAAACTGATCTCCCTCGAGCCATGGCATTGAATCATGCCATATTTCTCCTAGAATATAGAGCTCAGGTTTCACTTTTTTGACCTCTTTCCTGAATTCGCGCCAAAATCGGTGATCAATTTCGTTTGCGACGTCTAAGCGCCACCCGTCAATATCAAATTCCTCGACCCAGTAGCGGCCAACTTGAAGTAAATACTCCTTTACTTCAGGATTCTCTGTATTTAGTTTAGGCATTTTTGCTTCAAAAGCAAACGCATCATAGGACGGAACAGGCTTCGTTTCGATCGGATAAGAACGCACGTGAAACCAGTCTTTGTAACGAGAACGCTCACCGTTCTTTAGCAAATCTTGAAACGGTTTAAAGTAATAACCGCTATGATTAAAAACCGCATCAAGCATTACTTTTATTCCTCGTTCGTGACACGCCTGAACGAGTTTTTTGAACGTTTCTTTATCCCCAAATTGCGGATCGATCTCCATATAATCAATGGTGTCATATTTATGATTGGATTCTGCTTTAAAAATAGGGGTGAAATAAATTCCGCTTATGCCTAGCTCTGTTAAATGGTCGAGGTGATTAAGAACGCCTTGGAAGTCACCTCCAAAAAAGTTGTTTTGCTTTGGAGGATATTCTCCCCATGGAAGAGTTCCTTCAGGGTTAAGAGAAGCATCACCGTTTGCAAACCGCTCAGGAAAGATTTGATACCAGACTGTCTCCTTTACCCAGGCAGGAGCAGTAAAAACATCAGCAGAATTTAAAAAAGGAAAACTAAAATAGTCATTCGTATCTTCAGGTTGCTTCGTGAAAAAGCCTTTTTCTGTATAAACAAAAGCTTCGTCATCATCTTTAAGGTAGAAACCGTACCGCAATCTGCGATAAGGGGGTTGGATTGAAATGCTCCAATAGTCGAACAGCGAATCCGAACCGCTTACTTTCATTGGTTGAGAAGTAAATTGCCATTTGTTGTTTTGCCAATCGTAAGGATCTCCATAAATAAGCGAAACGGAAGTAAGGTTGTCTTTCTTCGTTCGTATCATCAAGTGAAGTGTGTCTTGATTATAAGCATACGCATAGTTGTTCTTAGGACGGTGATAAATGGCTTCTTTAATCATTAAGGTGAACCTCCCTGTGCAATCGCTTGCAATTATTTTATGAAAACTCCCTTCGCCTTTTATCGAAGGGAAGTGGATCTTTCTCTATCAAATGTAGAAGATCGATCGCTTCTAGTCAAATGTAAAAAACAAGGAGGATTTGGTATTTCGAAAAAATTTTGAAAAAACTTTGTGCAAACGGTTGCGAAAAAAATATAGGCATGTATAATAGGTTATAGAAAGTCAGTGCAATCGTTTTCATGAAATGAATGAAAGCGCTTGTATGATGATCGTAAATTTAAGAGGGGGTTAACACATGAAACGCTTTTTCGCTTTGTTTCTTACTCTAGTTCTTGCAATCGGCGTTCTTGCTGCATGCGGACCGCAAAACAATGAAAACGCTTCAAGTAACGGTGGAGGCAGTGATTCTGAAGGGGATGACGCTAACAAACCTGAGAAGCTCGTTGTTTGGGAAGATACAGATAAAGGAATCGCACTTGAACCTGCAATTGCTAGTTTCGAAGAAGAGTATGGCATTAAAGTAGAATTTAAAGAACTAGGGATGGCGGATGAAATTAGAGAGCAAATCCGTCTAGATGGTCCAGCTGGTACTGGTCCTGATGTGATTACACTACCACACGACCAAATTGGACAAGCTGCAGTTGAGGGACTTATCTCTCCGATTGAAGTTGATCAATCTGTTGTCGATACGTTTACAGAGTCTTCTATCCAAGCAGAAAACTTTGATGGAAAGCTTTACGGACTACCTAAAGCAACAGAAACACCAGTATTTATTTATAACAAAGAGCTAATGGACAAAGCTCCTGAATCAATGGATGAAGTCTATGATTTTGCGAAGGATTATACAAAAGACAAACAATATGGTTTCCTTGCGCTTTGGGATAACTTCTATTTTGCGAATGCCGTATTAGCTGGTTACGGTGGCTATGTATTTGATCGCACAGATGAAGGTTTAAACCCACAAGATCTCGGTCTTAACAATGAAGGCGCAGTCGAAGGAACAGAATATATTCAAAAATGGTATAAAGAAGGACTATTTCCTAAAGGGCTTATTGGCGAAAATGGTGGATCAACAATGGATGGTCTCTTTAATGAAGGAAAAGCCGCTTCTGTTATGAACGGACCATGGTCATTCCAGGGCTATAAAGACGCTGGTATTGATATTGGTGTAGCTCCAATGCCAAAACTTCCAAATGGCGAAAACTTTAAAACTTTCATTGGGGTTAAAGGTTGGCACGTAAGTAACTTCTCTGAAAACAAAGAATGGGCAACTAAGCTTGTAGAATGGATTACAAATGAGGAAAATGCGAAGATTCGTTATGAAAAAACGGCTGAAATTCCTCCAGTGAAATCACTAATTGAAGATCCAGTTATTGCTGATAATGAAGGTGCTTCTGCAGTAGCAGTTCAGTCTCAATATGGTGTTCCAATGCCTAACATTCCAGAAATGGCAGAGGTATGGGAACCAGCAGCATCTGCCCTTCAACTTGTTGCAACAAATAAGCAAGAGCCGAAGGCAGCACTAGATGAGGCTACAAAAACAATTAAGTCTCAAATCGAGCAAAACCACAGCAACTAATGATTTGAAAATTCAAAGCGGTACTCCGGAAACGGGGTACTGCTTCTCACTTTAAAGCTAGAAAAGTGGGGAGAAGAAAGGGGATTGCCATCACGATGGAGGCAACTGAACGTCAAACGAAGCATCGCAAAACAGCATTAGCACTCTCAATCATACCTGGATTTGGTCAGTTTTATAACAAGCAAATCCTCAAAGGACTCATGTTCTTCATACTAACCGTTTCCTTTGCAGTTGCTTTTGCTGACTTAATCAATATTGGACTATGGGGAATCGTTACGTTAGGAGAAAAGCTCCCGCGAGATCATTCCATCTTCTTGTTAACCCAGGGGATTATTGCTGTTCTTGTTATCCTGATTGGATTAGTCATTTATTTCTTAAATCTAAGAGATGCCTATTTGAACGGAAGAAATCGTGATCGAGGCATTCCTCTAAATTCAGTCAAAGAGCAGTATCGAAATGTTACGGATCAAGGTTTTCCATATTTGATGTTATCACCAGGGTTTTTCCTATTAATCTTTGTGGTTATCTTTCCAATCTTGTTCGTTATTTTATTATCGTTTACAAACTATGATCTTTATCATTCACCTCCAGCTAACCTAGTAGACTGGGTGGGAATTCAGAACTATATCGATATATTTAAATTAGATATTTGGCGTGATACATTCTTGGATGTATTCTCTTGGACGATCGTGTGGACATTTGTAGCTACTACTGGGCAAATCGCGATTGGAATTTTCTTAGCTGTTTTAATGAATCAAAAAGACCTTAAATTCAAAGGCATCTTTCGAACAATCTTCATCTTGCCGTGGGCAGTACCGGCGTTCGTATCCATTCTTGTCTTTGCAGGAATGTTTAACGAAACGTTTGGTGCGATTAACAATGACATCTTAGCAGCTTTCGGAATCGATGCCATTCCATGGCTAACAGAGCCATTTTGGACGAAGGTTGCTTTAATACTCATACAGTTCTGGCTTGGATTCCCGTTTATCTTCGCAATGGTAACAGGAGTGTTGCAGTCCATTCCAGATGAATTATATGAAGCTGCGACGGTTGATGGAGCGAATATGTGGCAGAAGTTCAGAGGCATAACGCTTCCGATGGTATTGTTCGCGATTGCTCCAATCTTAATTACACAATACACATTTAACTTTAATAACTTTAATGTGATTTACCTATTTAACGGTGGGGGACCTGCAGTATCAGGTCAAACGGCTGGATCCACTGACATTTTGATTTCCTGGATCTACAAACTGACCTTTACTTCCGCACAATATGGTAAAGCTGCCGCGATTACTATGATTCTATCAGCCATTGTTATTGGTGTTGCGCTATGGCAGTTTAGAAGAACGAAATCATTCCAAGAAGAGGATATGATGTAATATGAGTCCAAAAATGCAAAATACCGTACGCTTAACATTGTCCTATATTGCTATTGCTATCGCTTGTGTCATCATTTTATATCCTGTTCTATGGATTGTAGGATCTTCGTTTAATCCTGGAGATAGTTTATCAGGCTCTTCGATTATTCCAAAGGATGCGACACTTGATCATTATAAGTCGCTCTTTAACACTTCTGAAAGTGACTATTTGCTCTGGTATTGGAATACACTTAAGATTTGTATTATTACTATGGTTTTAGCTGTTGCTATGATTTCGAGTATGGCCTATGCCTTTTCGCGTTACCGCTTCGTTGGTCGTAAAAATGGATTAATGACGTTCTTAATCCTTCAAATGATCCCGAACTTTGCAGCCCTAATCGCTATTTATGTGCTTGCTTATATTACGGGATTGTTGGATACGCACTTTGCTCTCATTCTGGTTTATGCAGGCGGGCTCCTTCCAATGAATACGTGGCTTGCAAAAGGGTATTTTGATACAATTCCAAAAGAACTAGATGAGTCTGCACGAATTGATGGAGCTGGACACTTTCGCATCTTCTGGCAAATTATTTTGCCTCTTGCGAAACCGATCCTTGCTGTTGTAGCACTATTTAGCTTCATTACACCATTTACAGACTTTATCCTTGCGCAAGTTATCTTAAGAAGTGAAGAGAAATTTACGCTTGCAGTCGGTCTTTACAAAATGATTTCTGATCAGTTTGGTAATGAGTTTACAACGTTTGCTGCAGGATCTGTGTTAATTGCCATTCCAATCTCAATTCTATTCCTATCGCTCCAGCGCTACTTTATTTCCGGCCTTACAGCTGGTGGAACAAAAGGATAATGTATCACAAGAGAAAGAAGAGATCCTTCTTTCTCTTTTTAAGAGATGTCTTTTTAGGAAGAAATCGTTTACAATAAATGATTAGGTTGTTCTAAATTATATGTAATTCATAAGCGCTAGCTTTGTACAGGAGGAATTCCAATGGCAGTAACAATAAAGGATGTAGCAAAACTTGCAAATGTCGCGCCATCGACAGTTTCTCGCGTCATTGCCAATAATCCACGGATTAGTGAACGGACGAAACGTCGGGTAAGAGAGGCAATGGAAGACCTTGGCTACCATCCTAACTATAATGCAAGGAGCCTTGCGAATCGAAGTACGCAAACAATTGGCCTGGTGATGCCGAGTTCAGCTGATAAAGCCCTACAAAATCCATTCTTTCCTGAAGTACTCAGAGGGATTAGCACAAAGGCTCACGAAAAAGAATTTACGCTTTATCTTTCAACAGGCGCAACAGAAGAAGAGATGCTCCAGGGCGTAATGGGCATGGTGCACGGACGCAGAGTGGACGGCATTGTTATGCTTTACTCAAGAATTGATGATAAGATTATGGCTTTTCTTGAAGAACAGGACTTTCCCTTTACGGTAATCGGAAAGCCACTCGTTAATCCAGATTCCATTACCCATGTCGATAATGATAATTTTCGAGCAGCCAAAGATGTAACGGCTCATTTTATCAAAAAAGGACATACGCACATCGCCTTTGTTGGTGGGAATTTAGATCTAGTTGTAACGGTAGATCGCTTAAATGGCTATGAAAAAGCACTGCGTGAGGCTGATCTTCCATATGAAGAGGATTATGTTGTTCATGTGGAATTTCTGAAAGAGGGAGGACAAGAAGCGGTTATGGAGCTGTTCTCCTTAGAAACGCCACCAACAGCACTTGTGGTTGCCGATGATCTGATGGCTCTTGGCATTATGAGTAAGCTTGATGAGATGGGGCTATCTGTTCCTGAAGATGTTTCCATCATTAGCTTTAACAATGTTATGCTTGCGGAATATTCCAGCCCACCGCTAACATCAGTTGATATTAATATTTTTCAACTTGGGTATCAGGCTGTCAATTGTTTACTAGAAAAAATTGTTGAACCAGATGCGGGAAACAAACGTGTTTGTGTTCCCCATAAATTAGTTGAAAGATGGACAGTTCAAACGTTAAATGAGGGTCAAAAATAACCGCCAAAGCGGTTATTTTTTATTTTGAGTGTTAAGCCAACTGAGGATTTGTTGGAAGGATTGTTCCGTTCTTATCTTTTCATAATTGTCAAACGGGTTTGTCTTTCTATTTAATACGTTTTCCATTGAAAATGGGATCGGTGTTAGCTCATCTGTTAACTCGCTCCACTCAATCGGGACAGCTACAAGCCCGTTTTGATTGCCTCGTGCTGAATAAGGCGCGATAATTGTTTTGCCACTAGCATGTTGTACATAATCAATATAGAGACGGCCGTGTCGGTTCTTTTTAAGTCGTTCAATTGTAAACTTTTCAGGGTTCTGTTCAACTAAGTAGTTGGCTATGAAAGAGGTGAACAATTTTGTTTGGTCATATGTGAAAGTATCCAGTGGAAGAGGAATGTGTATTTGTAGCCCCTTATTACCTGATAATTTCAGAAATCCTGTTAAATGAAGCCGATCTAGGATGATTTTCAGTTGCTTTGCTGCTTCAACTGCTAAGTAAAAAGCTTTTTGCGAAGGCGGATCAAGGTCAAAGACGATTTCGGAAGGTTTTTCACTTTGATAGGGAGCAAATGGAACATGAAATTCAATGGCAGCCTGGTTGCCAAGCCAGAGTAAGGTAGGTAAATTTGAACAGATGATGGCTCTATGGTCATGGTACTGGACCGTTTGGATGAACGCTGGAGCATATTCAGGACAGTTCTTCTGGTAAAATGCTTCCCCGTCAACACCATCAGGATAGCGAATTACTGTTAAAGGTTTATCATGAAGAAAAGGGAGCATGCGTGAAGAGATCTTCGTTAAATAATGAAGGTAGTCTGCCTTTGTGATTCCCTTCCACAAAAGCTTCTCAGCATTGGTAATTGTAAGGTCTATGTCGTCCACTGTGATTGAATGTTTTCCCATGTGCAATCCTCCCAAGACTTTTCAAAACAAAATTGACCAAATCTGGGTTGTCTTAATTTTTCTTTGTAAAGATCGATGTATTTGAGAGCAAGTACAATTCCGGGTTTTACATAAGCAACTCCTGATTTTTCGGAAATTTGATTTCGTTTTATAACTTCTATTAAAACGGATCTTTCTTCAGACCGAATTCCATGTGAGAACGTTCCTACTTCATAAATCTCTCCATCTCGATTAATTGCTACGTGAAAATACCCATTACCTTGATCAAAAGCATGTAAAAACACATAAGCGATTTTCCAATTTTTTAGCTTTAACCATTGTTTAGAGCGTTTTGCAGGGGTATACATACTGTCTGTCTTCTTACATATCATTCCTTCACCATTATTGGAAATAATCCTCTCCCAAAGGATATCTGCTTCACTGTAAGCTTCAACGTAATAAATCTTTTTACTACTAGGGAGGTTATCGATCACCTGCTTAAGACGCGTCTTTCGCTCTTGAAGTGGTGTCGTTAAAAAGACTTTATGATTTAATTCTAAAAGATCAAACGCCATAAACGAGAGGTTTTTCTTCTCACCTGTATGAAGGGCTTCAAAGTTAGCCAGGTACCTATTTTCAATAACACATATTTCACCATCTAAAATACAGGAAGGGATATTCGCTTGTTGAAATAAAGTGGTGAGTGAATGGGTTAAGAACTCAAATTTCTGATCAAAGCTATGGCCATTTCGGCTTGTTAAGAGGAGCTGATGACCATTCCAATTTAAAATAGCACGGTACCCATCATATTTCACCTCATACAACCAGTTTGGTGTATGAGGCATTGAGGCAGTAAGGGTTAAGAGCATTGGAAGATAAGGCGAGGTCATTTAGCTACCTTCTTTTTTCGAGGTGCGGCTTTTTTCTTTTTAGGAGGAGCTTTCGGACTTGTATCAAGACTTGCCTGTAAGGCATCCATGAGATCAGCCACATTTTTTTTCGGCTTTTCTTCAACCACTTTAATGTCATTCCCCGAAATTTTACTTTCGATTAGAGCCATAATCGCTTCACGTCGTTCATCCTTATATTGAGAAGGGTCAAATTTGGTCGTTAGCTGTTCGATTAACTGTTTTGCTAATTTCTTTTCTTTATCACTTACTTCTAAATCTTCTGGAATATCAGGAACATTTCCAAATGCTCTCACTTCATCAGGAAAATACATCGTCTCTAGTATTAATCCTTTGTCATAAACCCGCACAGCTGCAAGGTGTTCTTTCGAGCGTATGGTGATTTTGGCGAGGCCAATTCTACCGGACTCTTCCATTGCTTGCTTTAACAACATATAAGGTTTCGTGCCCTGATCATTAGGACCGATAAAGTATGAACGATTGAAATAGATGGGATCGATGTCACTTAACTCAACAAAATCGACAATTTCAACGGATTTGTTTTTTTCATGGGCGAGTGCCTCAATTTCATCCTTTTCCATAATGACGAATTTGCCTTCTTCGTATTCATATCCACGCACAATGTCTTCAGATTCTAGGGGCCGATCACACGTCGGACAACGCTTTTCATATTGAATCGGAGTATGGCATTCCTTATGAAGGTAGCGCATTTTAATATCCTTATCCTCAGTCGCAGCATAGAGCTTAACAGGAATATTAACTAACCCAAAACTAATAGCTCCTTTCCACATCGTATGCATCACACTCACCCTTTCCAATTCTTTTTCCTTAGTTTCTCACCAGAAGGAAAAATCATAATAGAAAATGGTGGCAAGAGTTGAGGAAGAAATGAAAAAACCTCCAATAGAGGTTTTTTTAAGAGCTCATAAATTGTCCACCATTAATGTGAATGGTTTGGCCAGTCATATAGGAAGAGCCATCTGAACCAAGAAGAACGTAAGCGGAGGCTAACTCTACTGGCTGTCCTGGGCGTCCCATTGGCGTATTGGTTCCAAAGTTCTTTACTTTCTCTGCAGAAAAGGTAGAGGGAATAAGAGGCGTCCAGATTGGTCCAGGAGCTACGCTGTTCACTCGGATTCCTTTGCCAACAAGAGATTTAGCAAGGCTTCTAGTAAAAGTCGTAATCGCTCCTTTTGTGCTTGAGTAGTCAATGAGCTGTTCATTACCTTCATACGCCGTAATGGACGAAGTGTTAATAATCGCACTACCTTTCTTTAGGTGAGGTAGCGCCGCTTTCGTTAAGTAAAACATTGAAAAGACGTTTGTACGAAACGTTCTCTCGAGTTGCTCGGCTGAAATCTCTTCAATTCCCTGTTTGGGATGCTGCTCTGCTGCATTATTAATTAAAATATCAAGCTTCCCAAAGTGTTCAATCACTTGGTGGACAACGCTTGCTGCAAAAGCTTCTTCTCCAATGTCCCCTGGCAGTAAGAGGCATTCTTGTCCCTCTTCTTCAATTTGTTTCTTCGTATTCTGAGCATCTTCATGTTCGTTAAGATAGACGATGGCGACATGAGCACCTTCTTTTGCATACGCGATCGCAACGGCTTCTCCAATCCCGCTATCTCCTCCAGAAATAAGGGCAACTTTACTGGCCAACTTTCCTGATCCTTTGTAATCGTTATCCTCTGTTAATGGAAGAGGATTCATTTTTTTCTCAGATCCAGGTTGCTGATTTTGATGCTGGGCAGGTTGACCATCTGTCTGTCTGAAATCCGGTTTCATGTGATAACTCCTTTCGAATTGTCTGTTTGTGATAATTTTTTGTGCTTACGATACCTGATTAAAGAGAAATAATGATGAGTGGCACGTTACATGATAAAATGAAATGTACCTAAATGTAGTTTGTGAGGCGAGAGACATGAACGTTGGTCTAAACGAATCTGAATTTAAAGAGCAGCTTGCTTCGTTTTTAGAAGAGAGCCAGCCAATTATTGTTGAAAAATGGCTAATTGGCGCAAAGATCTCTGAGGATGATCCTTATTATGAAGAGATCATAAAAAATGGAAAGCGAACGGTTGAGCTGATTTCTCGCTATATTCGAGTGCAGGATGAAAGTTGGATCATTACGCTAACAAAAAAAATTGCCAATGAACGAATTGAGGCAAATGTCAATATAGGCGAATTTATTGCAAATATTAACTTCGGTCGATCCGTTGTGCTATCGGTCTTAAATGAATCCTCTTTTAACAGAGTTGAATTGTCCGAAGGATTGCAAATTATAAATCATTACTTTAATGCTTATTCTTATCATTCTGTTACGGAATATACGAAGTTGAAAGATAGTATTATTCAAGATAAAAATAAATTTATTCAAGAAATGCATAGCGATCGGTTAACGATCCTCGGCCAACTTGGGGCAAGTTTTGCCCATGAGTTTCGAAATCCCTTGACTTCGATAAAAGGTTTTTTGAAACTCATTGAAGATGAATGTGAAGCGAGTCAGTCTTCAGGAAAGCATTATTTTGAAATACTCAACAGTGAAATGAAGAGTCTTGAAGAGAAAGTCAGCCAATTTCTCTTTTTATCAAAAATGCGAGGAATCGATGATCGGCCTCTTTCTTTAAACTTAAGTGGCTTATTAAGGTATACAATTGAGATTCTTTATCCACGACTTCTTGAATCGAATATAGACGTGGAGTCTGAAATTGTACCGGATATTCCTTTGTTTGGTGTAGAGGAACAAATCAAACAAGTCATATTGAATATCATGATTAATTCCATCGAGGAGTTAAATGAAAACATTATCGAGAATCGCAAAATTACGCTAAGAGCAAAAGAAAACGATGGACGAATCACCATCGAAATTTCGAATAATGGTCGAGAAATTCCATCCCATCTCGTTGACAGTATTTTTCAACCGTTTATTAGTACAAAGAAGCTTGGGACTGGACTTGGCCTGTCAGTTTGCAAGCAAATCATTGAAAAACATGAGGGATTGATTTCTGTTCAATCCAATTCGGAACGAACAACATTTGTCATCGAGCTTCCGGTAATGGTTGACAAAGGCGTTAAAGAAGAGTAGCTTAATAGTATCAATCATGAAATCAAAAGCTTTTTAGATATCCACTAGGGGAGTCATTTTAAATGACTGAGACAGGTGTACCTGGACCCTTTGAACCTGATCTGGTTAGCGCCAGCGGAGGAAAGTGGAGACGGATGCCACCGCAGCCGCTCCATTTCTGGAGCGGCTTTTTAACGTTGTAAAAGACGTTGAATCGCTTCAGAAATGACGGTGTCAACGGTATTCAAGCTCCTTTCCTCTTCATCAGTTGGATGAAAAGCGGAGAGGAGTTTTTTTATGTCATTTACAGAAAAGTTAAGAGAGGAAGCAACACCAATTTTTGAAGCGATTTTCAAACATCCCTTTGTAAGAGGAATTGCGGAAGGAAAGTTAGACAAGGAACAATTAGTACATTACGTCAAGCAGGACTTTGAGTATTTGAATACGTTCGTACGAATCTATGGGATTGCGCTATCAAAATGTGATACTCGCGAGGAGATGACACTCTTTCAGGAGCAAATTTCATTTGTCCTTCATAGCGAAATTCATCCACATAATAATTTATGTCGCGCAGCGGGCGTTTCATATGAAGAGTTACAAGGCTACCCACTTGCACCGACTGCACATCACTATACGAGACATATGCTTGAGGCAGCACACTCTGGAACGCTAGGTGAAATTGTTGCGGCTCTACTGCCGTGTCCATGGACGTACCTTGAAATTGGCCAGCGTTTAATGGAAGAGGTAAACCCTAAACAGGATCATCCTTTTTATGACTGGATAACGTTTTATGGAGAAAAATCAATGGAACCTGTGACGGATCAGCTAAGAAAGATACTTGATGATTGGGCTGAGACGGCGCCTGAACGAGAATTGAAGCGAATGAAAGACTATTTTATACGTAGCTGTCAGTTAGAGTATGGTTTCTGGGAAATGGCCTATCAAGTAGAAGAGTGGCCTGTTCCGTTAAAGGAGAGTGAGCGCGTATGAAACGTTTAAAGCTTTCGGACATTTTGATTACCATTGTGATTGCCCTTGTTTTTGGGATTATTTATAAATTGTGGGGACCGATTTATAACATTTTTAAACCATTTGGTCTGCATCTTGGAGATGTCATTTATGGGATGTGGTTTATAGCGGGTACAGTGGCCGTTCTTCTTCTCCGTAAGCCAGGTGTGGCACTACTGGCTGAAACGGCTGCAGCTTCTGGTGAATTTCTGGTTGGTTCTGAATATGGATTATCTGTTCTTCTATATGGGATTGTTCAAGGGTTAGGAACGGAATTAATGTTTGCCTTATTTGGCTACAAACGGTACACCGCATTTGTTGCGGCGCTTGGAGGGATTGCTGCTGCAGTTGGCTCCATTGTAATGGATGCTGCCTATGGATATGTGATGGACCTTGCCCTATGGAATTTACTTCTTCTCATTGGTGCGAGGCTAATAGGTGGATTTCTATTAGCTGGACTACTTGCTTATTTTCTTGTAGAGGCTCTAGAGAAAACGGGAGTGACTAGCTTGATTCGACCTGCAAGTGATGAGGATTATAAAGCATTGGATCAGTAAGGAGTGATGATATGAAAGTGGGTGTATCAAACCTTCGAGTCAAATATCCGGGAACGCGCAAGCTGTTGTTTAATCGGTTATCTCTAGAAATTGAAGCGGGGGAAAAGGTCTTGTTTCTTGGTCCAAGCGGTTGTGGGAAATCAACTCTTCTCCAGATATTATCTGGGTTAATACCACAATCCGTCCCAGTGCCTATGAAGGCAGACGCCAAGACCATTCCACTATCTTCAGGTGTCGTATTTCAAGATCCTGATTCTCAGTTTTGTATGCCATATGTGGATGAAGAAATGGCATTCGTACTGGAAAATCGCGCTGTTCCACAACCTGAAATGAAGGAATTAATCCGTCACTATTTAGAAAAAGTAGGTCTTTTCTTTAAGGATCCGCATATTGAGATTGGTTCCCTTTCACAAGGGATGAAACAGCGACTAGCGATTGCTTCCATGCTTGCACTTGAGCCAGATGTGATCTTTTTAGATGAACCAACAGCGTTACTCGACCCTGCAGGAACCTCTGACGTATGGAAAACAATTAAGAAATTGAATGCCAAACAAACAATGATTATCGTTGAGCATAAGATTGATGAAGTGATCGATTTTGTTGATCGCATTGTCCTGTTCGATTCAGAGGGACGGATTATCGCAGATGCTGACCCCAAAAGTGTCTTTTCATTTTATAAACATAAGATGAAGGAATACGGGATCTGGTATCCTGGCGTATGGGAAGAGCACGCAAAGGAAAATAAACTTCCTGCACCGTATGTGAAAGGGGAAGGAATTCTTGAGATTAATCAGTTAAAAGGGTATCGAGGCAAACTACCTAAAATTGAAGTGGATCATAAAACGGCTCATCAAGGGGAATGGATTGTTCTGACTGGAAAGAATGGAGCGGGGAAAAGCTCCTTTCTTTTAAGTTTAATGAATGTGATGAAAACGTCTGGTAATAAGAGAGTCATGAAACAGGAATTGAAATCAATCAAAACTGCCCGTGAACGACTTGCCTTTGTATTTCAAAATCCCGAATTTCAGTTTGTCACAAATGCTGTATACGACGAGCTTGCATACTCCCTTGAAATGACGGGAGACAAAGATGTAGAACAAAAAGTAAATCAATGGCTTGAGGCCTATGATCTTAAACAAGTTCGAACACTTCATCCGTATCAGCTATCTACAGGTCAAAAAAGAAGGTTAAGCGTTGGAACAGCAATGTTTGGTTCACAACCGATCCTTTTGTTAGACGAGCCGACGTTTGGTCAGGATGCAAGGAATACGTTTAAGTTGCTAGCTTTATTTGAGAAGTTAAGATCAGATGGAGTGCTCATCATCATGGTGACACATGATGAGATGATTGTTCAAAACTATGGGACAAGAGAATGGGTCATTGAAGAGGGAAAGCTAACAATTGATCGAGATCTTCGGAGAAGGGAAGAGAGGGAGCATCATGCAGTGGACTCTACAGTATAAAGAAACGTGGCTTCATCGTTTAAATCCCGCTTTCAAATTGGTGTTCATTTTAGCGCTATTTCTCCTTCTGTTATTCGTTCACAATCCGAACTTAATTAGCAATGTAACAGTAGTCCCGCTCATTCTCGTCTTGTTTGCAACAGGACATCGAAAGAAAATACTGGCGATCTTAATGATTCCCTTTTTGTTATTATTTTTCTCAAGTGCCTCTAGCATGATGTTTTTCGGTCAAGGGACAACGACTTGGTGGAAGTGGGGAATCATTCATATTACAGAAGAGAGCTTCTTTCGTGGTCTTCACATCGGGTTTCGAGCTCTAAATTTCGCCTTGCTTGGACTCTTATTTGCTCTTACAACGAGACCAGTATTTCTCTTTTACTCCCTCATTCAACAGCTTAAAGTACCACCTCGGTTTGCCTATAGTTTTATGGCGGCTGTTCGCATTCTTCCAGTCATGATGGAGGAATTTCAACAGCTAAGAGCTGCGTTACTTATTCGAGGAATAAAAAAGAAAAAAGGGTTTGCGCGAATCATGCAGTCGGTGTCACTTTATGCGGTTCCATTGCTTTCTCAAAGTATTCGAAGGGCTCATCGAATTGCAGTTGCCATGGAGGCGAAGCAATTCAACAATAAGGAAAGAACGTACTATTACAAACAGACTCTCTCTAGAGTAGACGTCTATTTTATCCTTTACATCACGATAGGTTTTTCTCTTGCTTATTGGGTAGGGACCACATTTCCTTACTTTGAAATAACAGATGTTAGGAATTAAAAAACCGGCTAAATAGCCGGTTTTTTTGATTGCTTGATTCCTACAAGTGGTCAGTATCCTTAGAATACTGATGTTTCCCGCCTTCACGGTTTTCTTCTTTTAACCTGTTTTTTAACATCCGTTTGGCATTCTTATCAACTGCTTTTTTATTATTATCTTTTGTTGATGACACGTAAAGTCCTCCCTTGTATTAGGATCGCCATGCACAATAATAGAGTACACGATTATGCGACATCCTATGTAAGAGGGCGTTATTTATTTAAGAAAAACAAAGCAAGTGTGCCTGGTCCTGAGTGAGAACCAATTGTCGCGCCAACTTCATGAATGACAAAGTGCTCACTTCCATATGTCTCTTGAATGGCACTTTTAAGTTTTTCTGCGCTTTCAAGGTCATCTCCATGTGAAATGCCGATTACTTGCGACTGAAGATTAACACCGCGTTCCTGCATGATTTCAACCATCCGCTTAGTGACTTTGTTTTTACCCCGTATTTTCTCAATTGGTACAAGCTTTCCATCCTCCACATGGAGCACTGGCTTGATTTTTAACATGCCGCCAAAGAAAGCAGAAGCTTTACTTACTCGTCCACCGCGCTGAAGAAATTCAAGGTCGTCTACTGTAAAGATATGCTCCATGTATGTGAGATAGCGATTGTGTAAGCTTTCAGAAATCTGCTCAAACGACTCGCCATTCTCAGCAAGCTCAGCAGCATGAATAGCCATCAGCCCATAACCAAGTGAAGCTGCTCTTGAATCAATCACTTCCATTTGAACGTCTGGAAATTCTTCCTGCACTTCATTTTTTATTACTGCAGCAGATTGATAAGTGCCTGAGATACCAGATGAAAGGGCAATATAAATAAAAGGTTGTCCTTTTTCGGCATACTTCGTAAACGTCTCCTTTATTCTCGCTGGTGGAATTTGCGACGTTTTAGCCATTGTTCCTTCACGTAACAGTTTATATAATTCTTTTGCTTGAATCTCTTCTCGGTCGTAATATTCTTGGTCACCGATAATGACCATCAAAGGCATAATATCAATTTGGTGTTTTTTTACGAGATTCTTCTGGCAAGTCTGAAGCACTATCTGTAATGATTTTTACGTTCATAGCGGACCACCGTCCCTTCTTTATTTAATAAAATACGTATGTAGCTTTCATCTTGTTTTCTTAAAGTTTATCCGGTAGTTCGAGGGAAATCAATCCTAATGAATCAGTTGAATAGAAAACAGTTGACGTAGATAAAATTGTTTGTTTAGATAAACATGGCAAAGTCGAAAGCGGCTAGACATCTCTTAGCGTTGAACGAAAACGAATCCAAATAAAAATGGTTTTTGGCACTCATTTAAAATTCTGTAAACGGGTTAAGCTCTGTTTCAAAAAAGAAGGTGTACGAATGGAAGAAGTAAAAAAAATAATTGTTATTCTCTTAGGGGCGATTCTAGGAGCCGTATCTCTTAACTTGTTTCTCATTCCTGCAAATGTTTATGCAAGCGGGTTTACAGGGATTGCACAGCTCATTTCAAGCGTACTAAGTGACTATACACCGATTCACATTTCGACAGGTATATTACTCATGTTACTCAATATCCCAGTTGCGATTCTTGGTTGGAAGAAAGTAGGGAAGTCCTTTACATTATATAGTGTGATTAGTGTAGGAGCCACTACTATTTTCCTTGAAATCATCCCAGTTCAAGCGCTTTCAGAAGATATTTTATTAAATGCCGTATTTGGCGGTGTCATTGCTGCGATCGGTATTGGTTTCACGTTAAAATGGGGGGCTTCAACAGGAGGAATGGACATTGTCGCCATGATTCTTTCTAGAATGAAAGATCGTCCCATTGGAACGTATTTCTTTAGTATGAATGCCCTCATTATTTTAACAGCGGGTATGTTATATGGCTGGGAAAAAGCGCTTTACACGCTTGTTACGTTATACGTATCTTCCCGCGTGATTGATGTCATTCATACTCGTCACGAAAAACTAACCGCCATGATCGTTACAGCAAAAGGTGATGAAATGCAAAAAGCCATCCACGACCGTTTGGTAAGAGGAATCACTAAACTTCCTGCTAAAGGAGCTTATCGTGGCGAACCAAAAGAGATGCTAATGATCGTTGTCACAAGGTATGAACTCTATGATCTGGAACATATCATCCAGGACATCGACCCAACTGCCTTCACCAACATCGTCAACACCACAGGCATTTTCGGATTCTTCAGAACAGAATAGAAAAGCTGGCCCGCGTAGCTGGATCTCAAGAAAAGCGGAAGTGGGCGTTTAGACACGGCGAGCACTGGAGACCTATAATTGAACACGTTTTTTGTGTTCGAATTAGAGGGTGAAGTGACCGAGTGTCTGCCCACTGCAGCTAGACAAAGAAAAGCGGAAGCGCCCGTTTAGACACGGCAGGCAGTGGAGCCCTATAAATTGAACACGCCGTTTGTGTTCTGGTGAAAGAGTGAAATATGCCAGTTTCTGAGAGTCGAAGCTAGACAATAAAAACGTAGCTGTTCGGTTAAATCCGCCTCAATCTAAAAAAGTTCCCCAGGACTTGTCCTGGGGAACTTTTTTCTATGCATTATTAGAGATGGTTTCCTTCACTTCAGGAAGTAAAGTATCCCAATCAGCTTCAGGCATTTTGTTAATCGTAATAAAATCCTGGTAACCAAATACATTATCAACGCCATCTAATTTTAGAAGGGCAGCTGCCATCGCATGGTCAGGGGTGTCATTCTTTTTAAAAGAGTGACTGGAAGAGCCTTCAAAAAGCTGTTGGTCAGCAGTGATTTTAATGGCATTTGGGTTTGGTGTACGGTCTACGCGTAGTTCCATAGTATACGCCTCCTTTCGCTATCATCTATTAGTGTATCAGAAACGCTCTTACCAGCAAATAACCATTCTAATTAAGAAGAGAACGTAAAGCCGTATCGTTTTGAAACAATGTCGTGAAAACCAAGTGAATTATACAAATGTTTCGTAATTGCATTGTTAATTCCCGTTTCAAGTTCGATTCCTTTAATGCCCTCATTTTCTGCCCAATAAATAACGTGAAGAAGCAGCTTTCTTCCAATCCCTTGATTTCGTGTATCGGGGTCAACGAACAATTCATTTAACCAAATATATGGTCCTCCACTAGCAAGACTAACTCCGATATTAAAAAACGCTACGCCAAGTACGTCATTGTCAGATTCTGCAATGACAATCCTGGATGCTGTTTGTTCTTCAAGGGCAAGCTTTACTCCTTTAACAAGCTTTTCATAGCTTCCATTCTGATCAGAACGAGTAATTTGCTTCATTAATAAGTTTGAAACCTTTTCAATCATTTCTTCATCTGTCTGGCTCGATAATTGGTACACATTCATTACCGTTCCACCTCCGTCATACTGTTTCGACCCCATTACCTCCAATCCCTTTAATGAGGTCAGGAATAAAATATTAATTTAATTGCAGGATATTTGAAACATTCAGCCTTTTCTATTCGTCTATAAGAGTAGGGAAGGAGCTTACAAGATGAATATCGTTTTTTCATGGAGCTCTGGAAAAGATAGCGCCATGGCATTATATGACTGTTTGACAAATTCTCAATTACAAGTGAAAAACTTATGGACAACGGTGAATGAAACGAATGGATCAATTCCATTTCACGGAGTCGATACAATATTGTTAAAAAAACAGGCAGCTGCAATTGAACTCCCTCTAACGATCACCAATTTACCAGATAACTGTACAAATAAGCAATACGAAAGGCTTGTTGGCGAACAATACGACTTGTTTCGAAAAGCTGGGCTGGATGGTGTCGCGTTCGCCGATTTGTACTTGGAAGACATACGCCACTACCGAAATGCTTTATTACAGGATCATCAACTTAAAAGTATCTATCCCTTATGGCGACAACCAACGTTACATACAGCGAGACGTTTTCTTTCAAATGGATTTAAAGCAATCATTACGAGTGTGGATGAATCGTACCTAGAGGCTGATTGGGTCGGAAAACCATTTGATGCTACTTTTTTAGAAAAGCTTCCTCAACACGTCGATCCATGTGGGGAAAATGGTGAATTTCACACATTTGTTTATGATGGACCATTGTTTTCTAAGGCTGTTTCTTTTGAAATTCGCGAAATTATGCAACAGGGAGGATATCAAACAGCACGATTAACTTTTTAGGCAAGGAAAGAAAGGAGGAGGAAGAAATGCCTGTACTGGTTTGTTTTGGGGATTGTCTAACCGCTAGAGAAGTGGATGATAAGGGAAATGAGCGACTAACGTCTAGAATTAGAGGAGCTCTCGATGAATGGATTGTCATTAATGCAGGTTCAACCCCGACTTCACGAGAAGGAGTTTCAAGGTTTCAATCAGATGTTTTAAGTTACCAACCTGACTATGTGACGATCTTCTTTGGTACGCAGGAAGCATGCCTTATTGATGGTTCAGACATAGGGGAGTTTGAAAGAAATATCGGATATATGGTGAACAATCTTCCTCCAGAACGAGTCATTCTTATTTCACCTTCACCGGTAATGAATGAGGAAAATGCTTCGGTAACAAATCAGAAAATTGAAGGATATGCAGAAAGAATTCGTTTTCTGGCAAAGAAGTTTGGAACGAGACACATTGATCTCTGGCAACTGATTCATGAAAACCGAAAAAGCAAAACGCTTTACGAGAAAGATGGCGTTCAGCTAAGTTCAAAAGGGTATAAATTGATCACGAAAGAAGTATTGAGATCCCTGGGACGAAAAGCAAGAATGAAACCAATCATTAAATTATTCTAAAGAAGTGACTGCTTGCAACTGCAGTCATCAACGAAGAACCCCCGTCATCAAGTGAAGGGGGTTCTTCGTTAAAGAAAGGTTAAAAGGGTTTATTGGATGCTTCATGGCTAAGTTCTTGAATGACTTCCTGGTATGAAGTGAGCTGTTCTTTTTCAGCGCTAGTTGATTGATGGAAAGCGGCAGAAAGGTTGTTAAGGGCTACATTGATCTGATTCTGCGTATCTGGATGTCCACTTGAAGCCATTTGTTCTGCTCTTTCTACCGCTTCACGGGCACGTTGGAAATATTGATTTCCCATCTTCATTCACCACCAGACAAATTTTCTTGTTGCTGTTTCTTTCGTTGCTGACTACTTAAACTTGTCAAGTCGTGCTGATCCATGTTTTGCACGGCACGATCCGCACCTTCTTTTATCATCCGCTTTGTTTTGCTGTTCTTTGCCATGAGTAAATCCCTCCCTTTCGTTAATAGGATGAGTTCAACGATCGTTTATTATTCTGCTTTGATTCCAAAAAAAAGACAGCTTATGAAAGCTGTCTTTTGTCAGAGAGTGTGAGTTTCAATCTTTCCTCTAGAAAAGTGGCAATCCCATCTTCTTCATTTGTTACGGTCACTTCATTTGCGATATTTTTTAACTCGTCAATGGCATTTCCCATCGCAACGCCTGTACCGGCGTATTCGATCATTTCAAGGTCGTTGTCTTCATCCCCAAAAGCAATAATTCTCTCTTTTGGAACGTTAAAGTGAGCCGCTAAGCGTTGTAAACCGACTGCTTTATTTAATCCTGCTCGAACGATTTCGATAATATTCAATGGGGCAGCCCAAACTCTATGTTCAATCATTTCCGCATGATGGTCTCGTAACATTTGTCGTAAATCCGCAAGCTGCTGCTCATGAGGATGGATAAGAAGAGACGTTGGATCATCTTTTAAGTTTTTATGAATTTCACCCGTGAAAATGGAAGAGTCATTCATAATCATATTTTGCATAATAAGCTCGTCATGCTGATGAAGGTAAACATCATCAAGCACTTCAGCCATAATGTTTTTAACATTAATTTCAGAACAAGAAGAAACAATTGATTTTGCAGTAGTTAATTCCATTGGAGAATGATGAGTTCCAAAAGAGGAATCGAGGGGATGATGAACAAAGGCCCCGTTAAAATTAACAATTGGAGAATCAAGTGCAAGTTCTTGATAATAGCGAACGCTTGCCCGATATGGACGACCAGTTGCGATTGCGACGTGATGCCCTTGCTTTTTCGCTTCAAAGATAACCGATTTCGTGCGTTCTGAAATATTCTTTTCGCTGTTTAACAACGTGCCATCAAGATCAATTGCGATTAGATGCGGTTTAGTTGTCATAGAAGCTCCTTTGAAAAGTGTCTTTTGGTTGTAGTGCATGGCATCTACACCTTTATTGTACATGGCATAAGATTAAGTGTCTATTTTGTCATATTAAAATTTTGACAAGAATGTTAAAAGGAAACGATAGTCGTTTGAGGAATAATTAAGAAGGGTACACTTTAACTATCATTCCATTGGAGGTGGCAGTCGATTATGACTAAGAAACAAACATGGCTAATATCAAGTATTGCGGCAGGGACAATCGGCATTTCATCCTATTTATTAAAGGATGAAGAAAAGAGAGCAAAATTAAAAACAAAAGCAAACGGGCTGCGTAAGCAGGTGACAAAGAAATTCAGTGACAGCTTGCCTATCGAAAAAGCAGGAAACCCTACAACACCTGATCAATCTGATGATAGCGGAGATAGCAAAATGGTTTATGAAGGATCACAGTTTCCAACTCAGTACTACAATAAATTAGAAAACATGAAATCAGTTGAAAAAAGTCATGAAGAGCAAGTGAAAAATTAACAAACCCGACATGCAAGCAGTGCTTGCATGTTTTTCTTTGCTTAATTGACTTCAAATTTCTCATGTACTCATTTGAATGGTACGATAGATAGGACGGTTATTAGATGAAAGGGGTAAGTACATGATTACAATCGTAAATGAATACATAGAGAATATCCCCGTACTCCACGTCGTAGACGCGGAACTTGCGAATGAAAAACTTCCACTTGTTATGTTTCAGCACGGTTTTACTAGCGCTAAAGAACATAACTTACATATTGCCTATCTTCTAGCTGAAGAAGGGTATCGGGTACTACTTCCTGATGCTGTGCATCACGGAGAACGCGAAAATGACCTATCAGGGAAAAAGCGTCAGTATGTGTTTTGGGAAATTGTGATTCAAAGCTTAACCGAGCTTGATCAATTAAAACAGCATCTAGTTGATCGAGACCTTGTTCAAGAAGACCGAATTGGCATGTCTGGTACTTCAATGGGAGGCATTCTTACGTTTGGCGCGCTTACGCAGTACCCATGGATTAAAGCAGCTGTATCATTGATGGGTTCGCCGTCGTATTTCAAGCTGGCGAACGCTCAAATTCGTTATTTGAAAGAAGAAGGATTCAGTCTTCCGATTTCGGAAGAAGAAATGAAAAAACAAATTGAAGGCTTACAATCTTATGACCTTTCTTTACAAGAAGAGAAACTTGATGGTCGTCCACTTATGATGTGGCACAGTACAGTTGATAAGGTCGTGCCGTATACATTGACATATGATTTCTATCATCAGATTAAACCGCTTTATGCAGGGAAGGAAGAGCATCTTAAATTTATTAAAGATGAGACATCCGGTCATAAAGTTTCGCGAGAAGCTGTTCTTGGTTTAGTAGCTTGGTTTAAAACTCATTTATAGAATTAAGGCTTTTCGGTTTAAGTTAAATCTGAATTTGTTATAATGTAAGTTGGAAGCACTTGAATGAAAGGAGAGATTACCATGTCTGATCAAACTGATCAAGAAATGAGAGATAAATTATTCGAAGCTCTTGAGAACGTGATTGACCCTGAGCTTGGTATAGACATCGTAAACCTTGGCCTCGTATATGAAGCCGATCTTAACGATGAAGGTGTAGCGCAAGTCGTTATGACGTTAACTGCAATGGGGTGCCCATTAGCTGGTACAATCGTAAACGACGTAAAACGCGCTCTATCTGATGTGGAGGAAGTGAACGATGCTGATGTTAACATCGTTTGGAATCCACCATGGTCTAAAGATAATATGTCACGCTATGCTAAGATTGCGCTTGGGATTACGTGATAATAGGAGAAAAGGAAGAGGGGTTCCCTCTTCCTTTTTTATATACCTGAAGGAATGCAATCAAGCTGCAAAAATAGTAAAATGACGTTTCTATTCTGTTCGTTCAACAATCACTTTTTCATTAATCATCTTCCAAATCGCAGGGTCCTCCATCCCGAGTCGCCATAAGGCCACACCCTGAACACCAAGTTCATCGGCTAAGCGAATTTTCGCTTCAATGCTTTGTTCATTCTCAAACCAAACTTCGTGCTTGTTTCCTTCATCATCTGTATAGCGAAAGAAAGGCGTTTTACGCTCTTCATCAAATTGAATTTCGGCATTGTATTTCTTTTGTAATTTCATCGCCATATCATACGTGACATAGGTACTTTTTTCTTTATCAAGATTAAAGTCAAACCCAAACACGGATATAGCGGAAACTAACTTTTCAGGTGGAATTCTCGTTTTGGCATAAGTCATCACTTTTTCCATCCATCCCGCTGTCACCGCAGGTCCAGGAGGGCTCCCAGGCCAGCCAAATTCGTTATAGAGCATGACGATGAATTGATCGACGGCCTTGCCAATCTCAGCATAATTAAATGGATCTGAAAATGGATTAACGAGTTCATCCGAAGCTCTTGACGGAACGCTTGCTGAGAAGAAATACCCTTTCTTACGGAGTTCTTCTCCGATTGTCTGGTATAGAAGTGTTAGTTTATCAGCATCTTCAATATAGACGTCTTCAATGTCAATATCGACTCCATCAAAATTATATTTTTCGATCAATTTTACAAGATTCAATGCAAATGCGCGTCGATTTTCTTCACTTGAAACGAGTGTTTGAACAACCTTCTTGCTTGGTTCTGTGTCACCCTTTTTATACAGTAAGTTATGCACCACAGGCATGATCTTTATGTTTTGGTCGTGGGCAAGCTGCACAAGTTTCTCAATCTCTCTGTCGCTAAATTTGCCGAACTTTTCAATCGTTGTCGGGTTCTCCTGACTGATTCGAAAAAGAAACAAAGCTAGCTGTGAAAGGGCGGAACGATTCGAAACAAAAGATTTATAAGAAGAAGGGAGCGACGGGCCTTCTTCAAGCGTATAATAGCCGATAACCCTAGATACCGGTTGATCATCTCCATACGCTTTAAATGTTACGAGACTATCTGATATCCACCCATTTGTACCATCGTATAGTTGCACTTTGTACCAATTACCTCGAATGCCTTCAACTGCAAGCTTCGCTCCAGTCCTCATCTGAGTAATGATGTTATACCCTTTACCTGGACCTGTTCTCACATTCGCTCGATCAGCTTTTACAATAACTTCCGTATAGACGGGGATTTTTAACGTTTGGCCAATAGAAAGGGCATCTGATGATAAATCATTTAACACCTGAATGCTTTGTACGGTTGTTCCATAATTTTGTGCAATGCTGTACAGGCTATCTCCTGCTTTAACTGTATAGTCAATTCGCATTGATCTAGCACGAGTAAGAGGAATTTCAAGATGTTGCCCTACATAAATGAGATTAGAGGGTAGTTGATTGAGCTCTCTCACTTCTTCGACAGGAACCTGGTAATGCTCTGAAATGCTTAATAATGTATCTCCTTGTTTCACTGTATACGAATGATTCGTCGAAGGAGAAGGGATACGAAGCATTTGTCCCACGTAAATAATATTTGAATTGAGCTGATTGATTTGCTTGATTTCATTAACGGATTTTTCGTGTGTTTCTGCGATTTTAAGAAGGGTATCGCCAGGCTGAACCCAGTACTCTCTTTGCGGCATGATCATCACTCCTTTCCATATAAGATGCATCACTAACAATCTATTCACCACGCTCTCCATTCATTCAAGTTTTCCGTTGAAACGAATGTGTAAATCTTTGTTACAATGAGGAGGAAAATGTGAACAGATGGAGATGAGATGATGGTCGAGAGAAGAAAACCAATTACAGTGGAGGAAGCTGTTCAAAAAGTGATGAACCTCTCTTATGAGGGCTCGCTTGAAACGATTCCTTTAGAACAAAGCGATGGGCGTCATTTAGGGGTCGCGCTTGTAGCCGATCATGATGTTCCACCGTTTGATCGCTCGCCGTATGATGGGTTTGCGATTCGAGCAGAAGATACATATGAAGCATCGAAAGATAGTCCGGTTTTGCTAAAAGTAATTGAGGAAATAGGAGCGGGTACGGTTGCGTCTAAAATCCCAGAGAAAAATGAGGCCATTCGCATTATGACAGGTGCGGCCATACCTGAAGGAACTAACGCAGTCATTATGCTTGAGCTCGTTCAGGAAATGGAAGAGGAGGAGCAGCCGTTCATACAAGTGAAACGAAAAGTTGGGAAAGGAGATAACCTTTCTCTACGTGGAGAAGATACGCAGGAAGGAACCGTCCTTATTGAAGAAGGAACGCGCATTACTCCTGGTGTGAAAGCTCTATTAGCTACATTCGGTTATGCCGACGTTCCAGTCGCTCGTAAACCAGAAGTAGGTATATTCGCGACTGGTACAGAGCTTCTCAATCCAGAAGAAGCTCTTCAACCTGGGAAAATTCGTAACAGCAATTCTCCTATGATCGAGGGACAAGTGAAGGATGCAGGAGCCACGCCGCTCTATTTTGGAAAATTAGAAGATGATTTCGAAACTTGTTATTCATCCATCAAAACAGCTTTAAATAAAGTAGATATTCTTATTACAACAGGGGGCGTATCCGTAGGCGATTACGATTATCTGCCAGCCATATATGAAAAACTCGGGGCCACTGTGTTATTTAATAAAGTAGGCATGAGACCAGGAAGTGTGACAACCGTTGCGGAATGGAATGGCAAATTGTTATTTGGTCTTTCCGGAAATCCATCCGCATGTTTTGTAGGTTTTGAATTGTTCACAAGACCAATCATCAGGCGGGCACTTTTTTCGAAGTATCCTTATCGTCAGAAAAGCAAAGGAGAACTGTTAACAGACTTTCCAAAACCCAATCCTTTCACAAGGTTTGTACGAACTCGGACAGAGGAGAAGGATGGCCGAATTTACGTAAAGCCGACAGGACTTGATAAATCAGGAAGCGTGACCTCTCTTGCCGAAGCGAATGCGTTTGCCGTTTTACCAGGAGGAACGCGTGGTTTTGCAGCTGGTGATACGGTTGAGCTCCTTCACCTCCGTGAGGAAGGGTCGGCTACGTGGTAAAGACACCGGTCATTCAAGTGGTTGGCTATCAGAATAGCGGGAAGACGCTTTTTGCTGAAAAATTCATCAAAGAAGCTACCGCTCAGGGTATAAAAGTGGGCGTGATCAAGCATCATGGGCACGGTACACCAGAAGTGTACGATCAGAAAAAGGATAGCGGTCGTCATCGGAAAGCTGGGGCCGTTGTTACGGGCGTAAGCGGTGGTGGCATGATATCCGTTCAAGCTACGAAAGAAAATGAGTGGGAACTTGAACAGTTAGTTCGTTTATATGATTCGTTTGATCTTGATCTGATTTTAGTAGAAGGATTCAAAGAAGAGAGGTTTCCGAAAATTGTGCTATTACGAGATAAAGATGACATGAACTTATTGAACAAAAAACACGTCATCGGTACGATTATGAAAGAAATTCTCGATGTTCCTATAGATCATAGCTATCACTATGATCAAATGAATGACTGTATAGAAGATGTGTTGAAGGATGTTAGGAGAGGGTAACGATGGAATTTTATAAAATAACTTCTGATGAAATCGATGTAAATGAAGTCATAACGAGTGTCATCCGCGCTGAGGCTGGTGCAATCAATACGTTTATTGGTACAGTAAGAGAATTTACTGGCGAAAAGCAGACTGTTTCGCTACAGTATGAAGCCTATCCTTCGATGGCTGAAAAACAGCTTGAACGAATCGGAGCAGAAATTCGTCAGCAATGGCCAAATGTCAAAACATCGATCGTGCATCGAATCGGAAAATTAGCAATCAGTGATATTGCAGTAGTGATTGCTGTCGCATCGCCGCATCGCGCGGAAAGTTATGAAGCAAGTCGCTATGCCATTGAACGCATCAAAGAAATCGTCCCTATCTGGAAAAAAGAGTATTGGACAGATGGGGAAGAGTGGATTGGAGATCAGCTTGAGAACATGTCATATAAAAATGGGATACCAAAGGAGGAGAAAGAATGATTACGGTTCTATTCTTTGCCAAACAACAGGAGCAACTTGGATTAGACAAGCTCGAACGTGCCGAATCACAACTCGCTGTAGCGGAACTGAAACAAAAACTAATTGAGGACTATCCACAGTTAACTCTCGATCATACAATGATCGCGATTAATGAAGAATACGCGGATGAGGATCAAGTTGTAAACGATCAAGATGTTGTTGCGTTTATACCTCCAGTGAGTGGAGGATGAAAAGGAAAAACACCCATCGGGGTGTTTTTTTTGTTAATTTACGGTTTCGCGGAATTATTTGTTTTTTCGCGGAAATATCATTCAATTTCGCGGAATAAATCAGGTTATCGCGGAATTATTTGAAATATCGCGGAAATACGGGACTCCGCTTTTCAATGGTCCAGCTGCGACTCGCAGAAACTGCGATATTTCACTCTTTCACCAGAACACAAAGGGCGTGTTCTAGTTCAAGAGTTCCAATATCTCCGTTTCTAAACGCTCGTTTCCGCTTTTCTTACAACCTACAAATTGTGATTGGGCAGTCTTCGCAGTGGATGGCGCAACGGAGGAATTCGAGGTTGTGGATGGTGATTTTTCCCTGGTTGACGGAGACGATTTTGGCTTTTTTTAATTCACTTAGGATACGGTTGACGCTTTCTCTTGTGAGACCACAGAAGTTACCTAGTTCCTGGTTGGTTAGTGGAATGTCGATGAGGATATCGTCTTGCTGATGGATGCCGTATGTATTGGATAATCGGATTAGGGTAGAGTAGAGGGCTCCTTTTTTACCGTGTAGCAAAAGATCACGGAATTTTGATTGGTTTTTTCTGAAATTTTCACCCATGAATTTCATGAACTCCGTAGCGAGCAGGGCATCATTTGTGAGTGTTTTTTCAAGGTGAGCTTGCTTAACGAAAGTCGCTTTTACCGCATCAACTGCCCATGCATTGGCTGAGAAGTTAAGTTGGCCCGTGTACAGTGCGAGTTCACCGATCAGATCCCCGGGCTGACAAATTTGAAGCGTTAGTTCTCTGCCTTCTGATGTGATTTTGTTTAACCGCACGTTTCCAGATTGGATCAGAAAAAGGCGATCGGCTTTCATTCCATCCATATAAAGCGGTTCGTCTTTTTGAAATGAAATTGCTTCGCCTTCTTCCGCAATCCACTTTTTCAGGGCATCAGAGTTGATTGGATCTTTTTTCATTTTTAGCCTCCCTGGATCAATTTACGTACTATTATCCCACTTTACCTTTCTCCACTACAACCGTGATTTCCTTGTCGTTGTCATATTCTATACAAATCGGTACAAAAAAACCGGCCTCAGCCGGTTAGAAGATAAGGACGAGCGCCCCTACGATAAAGCAGTAGATCGAGAAATAAATTAAATTCCCTCGCGCCATAATATTCATAAACCATTTTAACGAGTAGTAAGAAGCGGTAAGTGACAATAAAAAGGCCACGATATAGGGGATGAGCATGTCACCAAATTGAAGATCACCTATGCTTAGGATCATGGACCCTACGCTTACTGGGATGAACAATAGGAATGAAAAGCGAAGCGCTGTTTCTTGTTTCATTCCAAGTCCCATGGCGGCTACAATCGTTGCACCAGAACGACTAATCCCAGGAATCAAAGCAACAGCTTGAGCTAATCCTACAATGAATGCATCTTTGAAGTTAAGAGCGGATTCGCCTTTTGATCCACGTAAGTTACGGATGAGCCAAAGCGCGATACCTGTAACGATCAAGGTAGCTCCGACTACTTTTAGACCTTTTAAGTTTTCTCCAATAAAGTCGTCGAATAAAATGCCAAGAACAGCTGCCGGAATTGTGGCCACGATTAAATAAACGATGAACATGAATTCGCTTTTCGATTCTTTATCACGTGAAACAACATAGCGTACACCGTGAGAAGTAAGACGAATAAGATCGTTTCGGTAAATAAGAAGTACCGCAAGTAAAGAAGCGAAATTCATTAGGATTTCGAAACTTAGTCCTTTGATCTCTAATCCAAATAGTTTTTGCGCTATGACAAGGTGTCCACTTGATGAGATCGGAATGGGTTCAGTGAAGCCTTGTAGTAATCCAAGAAATGCGTATTTAAGTAATTCCAACAGTTCCATGAGTATTGTTCCTCCAGTAATTGTTACAAGATAAATTGACACATGTAACCATTAAACACCAGTCCTTCCATTTTTGTAAAGGGAAATTTTGAGTCAAGTTACATAAAAGAGTATTCGGTGATAAATGCTGATAAAGGGGGCAAATTTAGAAGAGTGGAAGGAGGCAGATGTATGGGCGGAGAAAATCGTCAGTTTACACCTGGACAAAAAGCACCAAATAATGGGGTATACATTGAAATTGGAGAAACAGGTGGAATGGTTAAAGATCCAAAACAAATTGAGCTTCGTGCCGGTGAGGCGTTTCCTGAATGTTCGAATCAAAACCGGAAGTGGTCAAGAGAACCGAAGCCGCATCATTAATGGTAGCGACAACATAAAAAAACAAGCGCCGCTAAAGGCGCTTGTTTTTACTGTTCAGCAGTGTCCGAGATAAGTCCTTCTCCAACTACCATTGCTGCAACAGCTAATATTACTCCAAAAAGTGATGCGGGTCCAAATTCGAAATGACCGCCTTGCATCGACGCAAGTACGTAGAACATCATATTACTAAGTAGGAACCCCCAAATAATTGCCCATAGATAACGCACGAAATTCACCTCATTTGTAAACGTATTCTATCGATTATCATACCACAAAACGATCGTATTCAACATCTATCATTTTTAATTCATTGTATAAAATAACCACGATAAATAAGTAGCGAATGATGTCCAAAGAAAATAAGGAACCAATAACCACCCAGCAAAACGGTTTTGTCTCCCAACAAGGAAGATCAGTAGGAGCGTCGTGATGGCGATGAACAGTGCATCCATAAACGTTGCAAAAAGCGCGTGGAGATTAAATTGTAAGTAACTAAACGCTTGATTCAATATGTAATTGATCCCGAGCATTGAGATGTACTCACTATTGTGACGACCGAATCCACGTTTTTGATAGACAATTGCTGTTGATAACGCAATAAAACCGAAGAGGATAGCCCAAATCATGCCAATCACAGAGCCATCAGGAGTCCAATCAGGCTTTGACAGTGTACGATACCAATCCGCATCAAACGGAAATAGGAAACCAGAAATACTAAAGAGAAGATAAACCATAACAAAAACGAGAAAAGTTGATTTTTTCATATTATCACCACCTCCTTTTCCATACCCATTTCATTCCTACTTGATGCAAAGGTATAGTTAAAAAAGAGGCAACATATACTTGTGGAGGGACTTTTCTATAGGTTTATGAGAATGAAAAAAGAAGGTGAAATTCCCGGTATATAGGCACTTCACCCTTTCTTCGATATACAACTTGCATAGGTTATACAGAAAGTGATAAAAGGGCGAGGGGAGAGTATGTGTATTCGTAAACGAGCCTATCAATTAGACGGGGAGTGGACGATCGTTCTTGTCCCTGAACGGCCTAACGGGTTTGGCGTTTTTATTATTGGGGGTTTAACGCATTTTGTAGATGCTGAAACAAGTTTTTGGTTGCAGAATCACACGCGTCATGGGATGATCACTGATTTTCTTAATGCGGGTTACACAGTTTATACGAGTAACTTGTATGGCAGGCACTGGGGCTCCCCAAAAGCTGTCAAATTGACGGAAAGAATTTATAAACTAGTTCATAAACAGGAAATTCTTAATTCGAAAATCCATGTTGTTGCCGAAGGAATGGGGGTTCTTGCTGCAAGTGCTTTTTTGAAAAATCGTGAGCCTATCATTCGTTCTGCTGCGCTATTAAATCCATGTTTTGATGTTAAAAGTCTTGTTCATCAAGAGCAAATGAACCGGCTCTTTTATAAAAGGTTAGTAAAAGAAATGGCGAAAGCATATGAAATTGAAAATGAACAAGTCATATCTGAAATCGAGAAAAAGGACATCATCACTTCAACCGTTCCAGTTAAAGTGTGGCATCATTCGCTTAAGAGTCCTTATTCGTTAGATCAAATTCGAGCGTACGAACGGGTTCAAAGAGAGACCGGTTTCCCCATTGAGCTTGCGCTTTTAAGCGATAGTTACCAATCACTCGGTAAGAAAATGATCCGTTTCTTTCAAGAGTATGAAAAACTGTAGCAACCTATCGCTTAAGTTTTGTAATATCCATAGCAGGATGGTGCTCGTATAAGATCAGGTCCTTCAGAATTTCAGCACCAAGCATACTGTAAACCGTACCGTTGCCACCATAACCAAGCATAAAGTAGACGCCGTCATATTTAGGGTGTTTCCCGATATACGGAAGACCATCTTTCGTTGACCCAAAAATAGCACTCCATTCATAGGCAATTGACGTTTTAATGGAAGGAAACAGTTCGTGCAATTTCGTTAACAGCTGCTGACCTTTCTGTTTCAACTCTTCTTCTTTGTTTAAATCTGCATCCAACCCTCCAATAAGAATTCGGCTGTCTTCTGTTGTTCTTAAATAATGGTAAGGGCGAGCGGTTTCCCAAATAAGTGATTGATTGTACCAACCTGGAAAATGGTCGATCGGTTCTGTTGCAATCGTATAAGTGCGCTCCAATAGGGCGCCTTTTGTTTTGGCGAACTCCTGCGTACCATATCCTGTCGCGTAGATAACGTGTTTGGTGCGTATTTCTCCTTTTTCAGTCTGAAAGATAAGATCTTTTTTATTAAATTGATGAGAAAGAACTTCGGTATGTTCAAAAATGCTAACCCCGAGATCTGCTGCATGACTTGAAAGAGCTAGGGCAAATTGATAGGGGTTCACTTCAGCTTCCGTTTTTGTATAAATCCCCGATGGAGCGCTAAAAGAATAAAGATTTTCGATGGCATGACGATCTAAATATTTCGCCTCAAAACCATGCTCCTTTAATGCTTCATACTCTTTTTTTAGTTTTTTACCATCGTGATCATTGCTTGCAAAATAGAAACTATCCGTTCGTTTGAAGCTAGTCTTGTCTTTTAAAGTGGCGTTGTATTTATCAAGTTCGTCAATGGCTTTCAAACAAAGCTTATAGAAATAGACTGCTTTTTCTTTGCCAAACCGGTCGATAAGGTCGATAAGCATCGCATCATTCGAAAATTGGAGGAGTCCTGTGTTTGCCGAAGTGCTTCCAGAGCCGATTGTTTTCTTTTCAATTAAGACTGTATCAAGATGATAGTCTGCAAGCATTCTTGCCATAATTGATCCTGACATACCGCCACCAATAATTAACACGTCACATGTGATCGTGGTTGTAAGTTCTGGGAAACTTCTTGCATTCGTCACAGTTGTTGGCCAAAATAATTGGCCGTGATGAAGTTTCATAATAACGCCTCCTTTTCATTCTGCCGTTTAATAACGTTATTAGAATGAACGTCATGCGCCAAAAGTATTCTTAAAAAGGTGAGGTGGAAAGATGAAAAAAGTGTTTATTACAGGTGGCTTGGGGTTTATTGGGTATCATTTAACAGAATTCCTTTTAAACAAAGGAATAGAAGTTGTCGTGATGGATGGGAAAGTTGATAAAAGAAGGAAAGCGGAGTATGAAATGAAAGAAATGATGCTTCTTCGAAATGCGAATTACAAACAAATGAATAGTCGAATCGAGGATGCTTCCCTGGATCATCTTACGAGAGAATGTGATACGATTTTTCATCTTAGTACACCGAATCTTCTAAATGACAATCGCGGTTCAAAAAAGTTGGAAGAAAGTTTGACATGTACCCGAAAAGTAATGCAAGCTTCCAGTGGAAAAGTACTTGTTTATGTGTCAAGCACTGAAGTATTTGGTACACATTATGGAAGCATCACGGAAAGGACACCACACCACCCGCGTTCTAATTCCGGCAAGCTAAAGTCAGCAGAAGAAGGAATTGCTTTAAATCGTATAGGTGAAACCGTTAAAATTTTACGTCTGCCCCTTGTCTATGGCCCCTGGCAACCGTCGTATTATGCTTTTCAATATGCGCTATTACATCATAAGCTTCCACAAAAGTATGAAGAGGAAAGAATCCATTTTCATGATGATGCCGTTTATGTAGAAGATGTTTGTCATGCCATGTATCAAGCAGCCAAAAGACGTGAACAGTCAGAAACGTTCAATCTAACAAGTGGAAGAGAAGGAGAATGGCAAAGAGGAGTCGAATGGTGTATAGGAGATTCAATAGACTTACAAGAAGAAAAGAAATTAAGGTGTGGCATTTCAAGCAAACAATGTGCAAGTAAGCTTGGGTTTTCCAACATCACTTCTATTGAAGAAGGACTGCACCAACAGCGTCTGCACACTGAAAAAATGATCGCATTTGATCCTTCAATCTACTTGATGTAATTTCACTGACTGAGAAGGGAAGATTCTGGATGATTGAAAAAACTCTAGGTAATTATGATGTACACGATTCCTCTCATGGCCTTCAAGCTTTAAAGGAAACGCGAGAAAAACTTCTTTCAATGGTGAGTGATATTGAATTTCAGGAACTTCACTATGGATACTCAAGTTTTCCTACAGTTGGAGCCTATTTACTTCATATTGCCCAAATTGAACTTTGGTGGGTAAAAAATGCGCTTATGGGTGAAAGTGTAACGGAAGAAGAAAAAGAGCGGTACTATTTTCAGGAAAAGCAAGTGATCGTTGCACCTGACGACAAAGAACTTTCTTGGTTTTTAGCTCGTCTTGCTGAAGCACGTGACTACATACGTGCGTATTTTAACCAACTCTCAGATGTAGAATACCGTAAGCCAGGACCGGAAATTATGATAAATGGAGAAACGCTTCGCTATTCTCCTGAATGGGTGATTAGCCATTTAATTGATCATGAAGCTTACCATAGAGGACAGGCTGCAATGGTATTAAAAATGGTTTCCGGACAGCGAGAAGCATGGGAGCATTTCAATACACCGTATTTGTCGTTATAATAGAAGATGAGCCTTTTAGGCGAAAGTGAATTAGGAGTGAATGAAATGGATCAAAACATGAAATTTATGCAAATTGCAATGAAGTATTTACCTGAAGCGAAGCAATCGCTTGGTGAACAGGACATTGAACTTGATCTCGAAAAAATGCAGCCGCTGCTTCAGCTCTTTCTTAAAGCAATGGAAGATGCTTATGAGCTTGGAAAGCAGGATGCACAGGAATAAGGGGAGAGCAAAATGGGCCGTAAAGCTTTCTGGATATGGTTTGTCCCACTTGGTGGCTTATTGATAGGCATCTTAATCGGTAGTTTTAGTTTAATGGTCATCTCTGGCATTTTATTATTTATTAGTGCAGGAAGCATGTTGTTTCTTTCCAAATAAATCGAAAAGACGTGGAGGCACGTCTTTTCGATTATTTTACGAATAAGTTGAGCAGGGAACCCATTTGTTTCACCATAGGTGTGATTTGTTGAACAGTGTTCATCATTTTAGGAAAGTCGTATTGCCCGTTTTGTTTTTTGAACTGATTCATAAATGGATGCCCACCCGGATATCCTTGATAGGGGCCACCATACTGATAATAAGGTTGGGGATAGTAAGGCTGCCCACCAGGATAAAAATTTTGTCCCTGATAGGATGGACTTGGACCCTGATAGGATGGATATGGCGGTGGCGGATAAGCTGAGAACGGCGGTTGTTGATAAGGATGATAGCCAGGCTGTTGATAGAAATAAGGCTGTTGTTGGTTATAGGGATACATCTCATCTATCCTCCTTTACTTCAAGTTAACTTATGAATAGCTTATGAGTCTGATGGATAAATGGTGTGGGGAGCAGTCAGGTAGACAAACAAATCAATATGAATTAAAATTAGTACCAGCTACTAAAGATTGGTTTTAAGTAAGAAAATATCCTATAAAGGGGAAATTCAAGATGAACGCTGGTTTACTAGGTGTAGGACATTATGTACCAGAACGTGTATTAACGAACCATGATCTAGAGAAAATGGTTGATACGTCTGACGAATGGATCCGCACACGAACAGGAATCGAAGAGAGAAGAATTGCAGACGATGATATGAATACTTCGGATATGGCTTATTTAGCTTCAAAAAAAGCCCTTGAAGATGCTAATATAAAAGCGGAAGAATTAGATCTTATTTTAGTTGCGACCGTAACTCCAGACTATCCATTTCCATCTGTCGGTTGTTTGCTTCAAGATAAACTTGGTGCAACAAATGCAGCTGCTATGGATTTAAGTGCAGCTTGTGCAGGTTTCATGTATGGCATGATTACAGCTGGACAGTACATTAACAATGATACTTATAAAAATATCCTTGTAGTTGGGGTTGAAAAGCTTTCTAAAATTACGGATTGGGAAGATCGAAACACAGCTGTTCTCTTTGGTGATGGCGCTGGAGCTGCAGTCATTGGTCCAGTAACAGAGGGAAGAGGAATTCTTTCATTTGAACTTGGATCAGATGGTGCAGGGGCCAAGCATCTCTATCAGGAGCCAAATGGTTTTATGGCTATGAACGGCAGAGAAGTGTTCAAGTTTGCAGTTAGACAAATGGGCCAATCAGCGATTAACGTGATTGATAAAGCGGGGCTTACGAAGGAAGATGTTGACTTCTTAATTCCCCACCAGGCAAATATTCGCATTATGGAAGCATCAAGGCAGCGACTTGAACTTCCAATCGAAAAAATGGCCACCACTGTAAAAAAATATGGGAATACATCTTCATCAACCATTCCAATTGCATTATCAGAAGCAATGGAAGAAGGTCGTGTAAAGGATGATGATGTTGTCATTCTCGTAGGTTTCGGAGGCGGTTTAACTTGGGGAGCGGTTGCCCTCAAATTAGGACGTTAAAACGGTAATATTGAAAAAGGAGCGCTGGTAGAAATGAAGAGAAGAGTTGTTATTACCGGGTTGGGGACGGTTTCTCCACTTGGCAATTCATTAGAAGAAACATGGACAAACGTATTGAATGGTGTTTCAGGAATTAATCCCTTAAGTCGGTTAGATAAGGATCAATTCGCAGCAAAAGTATCAGGGGAAGCACTCGAATTTGACCCTGAAAAATTTATGGACCGTAAAGAAGTTCGGAAAATGGACCGTTTTACACAATTTGCAGTAGCTGCTTCTCAAATGGCAGTGGAAGATGCTGGTTTGAAAATTAATGAAGAGAACGCTGATAGAGTCGGCGTTTGGATTGGATCAGGGATTGGTGGTATGGAAACATATGAATCACAATTCCGTACGTTCATGGATAAAGGTGCACGTCGCGTTAGTCCATTCTTCGTTCCGATGATGATTCCGGATATGGCCTCAGGCCAAGTGTCCATCATGCTTGGTGCAAAAGGAATTAACTCGTGTACGGTTACTGCCTGTGCCTCAGGAACAAACTCAATTGGTGATTCTTTTAAAGTGATTCAGCGTGGTGACGCGGATGTGATGATCACCGGTGGATCGGAAGCACCCATTACAAGCATGAGCGTTGCAGGGTTTGGTTCGATGAAGGCACTTTCGACAAATCCAGATCCAGCTTCTGCAAGTCGCCCATTTGATGCCAACCGTGATGGATTTGTCATTGGAGAAGGTGCGGGCATTCTTGTTATTGAAAGCCTTGAATCTGCAGAAAAACGCGGAGCGAAGATTTACGCAGAAATCGTAGGCTACGGTTCTACTGGTGATGCGTATCACGTGACGCAACCTGCACCTGAAGGAGAAGGTGGCGCAAGAGCCATGAAACAAGCCATTGATGATGCTGGTCTTTCTCCATCAGATATTGGGTACATTAATGCACACGGAACAAGTACAGATTACAATGATAAATATGAAACTGCTGCGATTAAGTCAGTATTTGGAGAGCATGCCTATAAGCTTGCAGTTAGTTCGACTAAGTCGATGACGGGTCATTTGCTTGGAGCTGCTGGTGCTGTTGAAGGTGTCTTTTGTGCGAAGGTGTTAGAAGAAGGAATTCTTCCGCCAACGATCAATTATGAAACCGCAGATCCAAATTGTGACCTTGACTATGTGCCAAACAAAGCACGTAAAGCAGAGGTGACTGCTGTGATGAATAACTCACTTGGTTTTGGCGGTCACAATGCGACACTAGTGTTTAAGAAATTCGAGAAGTAACAAATGTAACCCCTGGATATCCAGGGGTTATTTTTTATTTATATTGCAGTGAACCTCCGCTTTCGTGAGATCCAGCTACGACTCGCAGAAACTGCGATATTTCACACTTTCACCAGAACACAAAGGGCGTGTTCTAGTTCAAGCGCTCCAATATCTCCGTTTCTAAACGCTCGTCTCCGCTTTCATGTCTAGCTGCGCGGGCCAAATCCTCCGGCTGTTTCGCCTTTTTGATTGAGACAAAAAGCGTCTCATTCAAAAAGGCTCCAACATCCTGCGGATTTAAGCGGGCCCGCTCCGCTTTTCATAGATCCAGCTGCCGTGGGCAGGGTCTCGATCGCTTCACCATTTCAAATGAACACAAAGACCGTGTTCTTTTGAAATGCCTCCAGCGCTTGTCGATCCTAAACGCCCACTTCCGCTTTTCATGTCTAGCTGCGCGGGCCAAATCCTCCGGCTGTTTCGCCTTTTTGATTGAGACAAAAAGCGTCTCATTCAAAAAGGCTCCAACATCCTGCGAATTTAAGCGGGCCCGCTCCGCTTTTCATAGATCCAGCTGCCGTGGGCAGGGTCTCGATCGCTTCACCATTTCAAATGAACACAAAGACCGTGTTCTTTTGAAATGCCTCCAGCGCTTGTCAATCCTAAACGCCCACTTCCGCTTTTCATAGATCCAGCTGCAGTGGGCAGACACTCGGTCACTTCACCTTTCCATCCGAACACAAAGACCGTGTTCAAATGAAAAGGCTCCAGTGCCTGCCGTGTCTAAACGCCCACTTCCGCTTTTCAGTGTTCTATTAATCTTTTCTTAATAATATAGTGTTTATGGAATAATTTAACTTGGTCCTGACTATACTGTTTTTACAAACAGTAGCGAAGTGAGGGGTAGCTTGATGTTGTATTTGCGAGATGTTTGGGTGAATTGGTTTGAGGGTGAAGAGAATGGGTATAATGTTTGTGATTTTCATGAGTGGCGCAAAGATGATTTCATAGAACTTTTGGATCAGGTGCCTATCATTAAGGTAGAGTCTGTTTTGTATCATTATATCGAGAATGATTTAAGTGAGCTTCCAGAGAGTTTGCTTAGTGATGTCTTTCAGCAGAGCTATATTCGAAAGAATAACGAACGATCTCCTTTAGAATATTGCTTCCTGGCTACGGATGGCAGAGGGGTTATCGTGATTGATACATTAGGATATAAAATTCCGATTCGCAAAAGCCGTGTGATTCCAAGACAGGAAAAGGCGGTTTATGAAATGGTTGCCGACATTGAAGCAACACGTTATCCATTTGAAACGGATCAACCGGTGAAAGAGCACCATATCCTTTCTCCAGGACCAGAAATTATGATGGGGTTGACACGAAAGGAAAGACAATTAAAACAGCTCTTGTTTATGGCACTTGATCAACTTTACTCAAGTGGAAATTCAGCTGAGATTCGATATTGGTTTACTGAATGTCAACCGAAAAAATATGTGCAGATTCAAAACATGGAAATGGACGAGGCGTGGGAAGGGCTATACCGAGAAGTGAAAGCAGGTTGGTCAGCCAAACATGAGCAAATCTGTGAACGCATTATTAAAGGGCAACCGTATTTCGAAAAAATATGGGAGCTTGAAAAAGGAACACATGTTAACTAAATAGAGAAGGCTGCCAAATGGCAGCCTTCTTTTCGTTTAGCCTATCTTCTTTTTCTTTCTAAACCCATTGCACGTTCTGCTTTTATTAGCATTTTTGAAGCTTTACGGTTAGCTTTTTCAGCGCCAAGATCAAGAATATCATCTAACTCTGAAGAAGTAATCAGCTCATTGTACCTTTCTTGGATTGGTCTAAGTGTTTCAGCAATCACTTCCCCAAGTTCAGCTTTAAAGTCACCGTAACCTCGACCTTCATAAAGTGATTCAATTTCTTCCACACTTTTCCCGGAGCAAAGAGAGTAAATGGTTAACAAGTTTGAAATGGCTGGCTTTTCTGCTTTGTCATAACGGACGACGCCATCAGAATCCGTTACGGCACGCTTCACCTTTTTAACAATGGTCGAAGGCTCATCAAGCATAGAAATAAAAGCATTTTGATTAGAATCAGATTTACTCATTTTCTTTGATGGATCTTGTAGTGACATAATACGTGCGCCAACTTTCGGAATGCGAGCATCAGGCATGACGAAGATGTCATTGTATTTACGATTAAACCGTTCAGCAAGATTTCGCGTCAGTTCAATGTGCTGTTTCTGATCATCACCAACAGGAACAATTTCTGTGCCGTATAAAAGAATGTCAGCAGCCATTAAAGGTGGATATGTTAGAAGACCAGCGCTAACCGCGTCTTTGCCTGTAGATTTATCTTTAAACTGTGTCATTCGCTCAAGTTCGCCGATATAGGACACGCATTGTAACATCCAGGCGAGTTGGGCGTGAGCCGGGACTTCAGATTGAATAAATAACGTGGATTTTTCAGGGTTAATTCCAGACGCCAGGTAAAGAGCAGCAAGGCTCCTAGAATTTTGTTTTAATGCCTGCTTTTCCTGCGGTACAGTAATCGCGTGCTGGTTAACAACACAAAAATAGCATTCATTGTCGTCCTGTAGATCAGTAAAATGTTTCATTGCCCCGAGATAATTTCCAATTGTTAATGTACCACTCGGTTGAATTCCGGAAAAGATAACGCTCATTGTGTAATGCTCCTCTCAAAATAAATAAAATTGAATACAAAAAGGTCCATTCATCCCTTATTGCTAGGGACGAATGGACCGTGGTGCCACCCTGCTTATTCAGTAAGACTGAATCACTTATGGTAATCAATACCGCTAGTGGTAACGTGAATGCTCACGCCATTGCCTACTTACTCGTTTCAGCAAAGGGGCTCAGAAGTCCATTCCAAATTGCGTGATACCTGTTTTCACCATCCACAGGCTCTCTAGAAACACTACAATTTGTACTACTCTTCCTCTTAGCCGTTCTGTATTCCTATTGTTTACTATTATAGCGTAACGTTTTGTTTTGATGCAACAAGTTAGCTACTTATGATTGCAATGGAGATGATGATTGTCACGATGGTACAAAAACCGCCGGCGATTAAGAGCGGATAGGTAATTGGATTATCATAATCTAGCTTATATTTGATCTCAGAATGATCTTCTTCAATCATTTGTCGTTTTGCTGTACTACGAAAATACCGTTTGAATGAGTAAACAATGCCGTCGAAGAAGCCGGTTTGAACGACATGAAGAGCTGCACCAATCAGCAACATACCGAGAGCAATCATAAAGAGTATATCCGAAACAGGCTGTAATCCTAACCCTTGATCGGAAGTAATGGAAATGATCATTGAAGCAACAATAGCCAGAAAAACCAAGATTCCTGCCTTGAGTGTAAGTGATTTCATAGTAACCCCCAATTTTGTCTCTATTGTTTAGTATAAAAAAAGAATGAGCCAAGAACAATATATAGCAGTGAGAAATGTGGAACACATTTACACACCATTTACCTTTCAGAATATTTCGCTAGATGCATACGATATACACGAAAGTATACTATATACTTTTAGATAAGGGGGATAGATAGATTTTCATACATTTCCCTGTAAAATCTTAAGTAATACCCGTAAACCAGAGAATTTATACCAGGACTAAAGAACTATTTTCTGTTATGCAAACGTAATGCTGACGCGGTTTTTGTAAATCAGTGTAAAAATTGTGTATGCAAAATAGTTAGAAAACTTGTATAATATGATTTGTGGGCGAAACGAATCAAAAAATCTCGCATAAATTGTTAGATAATTTGATGAATTTCGTCATGCGGATAACTAGCTTTTATAGCTACATATTTTAAGGGAGGTCACACAGCATGAAGAAATCAAGATGGACGCTTGTCCTATCTCTTGTGCTTGTTTTGAGCGTATTCCTGTCGGCTTGCGGCGGCGGCGGCTCAAACAACGGGGGGAACAGTGGCGGTGAAGGAGAAGGCGGTTCTGCTGAACAAGTTCTTAACTTAACTGAAACTGCAGAAATTCCTTCAATGGACACAACACAAGCTACTGATAACACATCTTTTAAAGCAATGAACCAGGTTTTCGAAGGACTTTATCGTCTGGATGAAAACAACGAGCCTACACTTGGTATGGCTGCTGAAGAGCCAAAAGAAGAAGAAAAAGACGGTGAAACTGTTTACACATTCACAATTCGTGACGACGCGAAATGGTCTGACGGATCCGATGTAGTAGCAGGAGACTTCATCTATGCATGGCATAAAGCACTAAACCCAGATACAATTTCTCCTTACGCTTCTATGTTTGGAACTGCAGGAATCAAGAACGGTAATGCAATCATTACTGAAGGCGATCCTCTTTACGGTAAAGTAGAAGAGCTTGGAGCTAAAGCAGTAGATGACAAAACTCTTGAAATTACTGTTGAAAACCAAGTTCCATATTTCAAATCGTTGCTAACTTTCGCAACTTTCTATCCACAGCCAGAAGCATATGCTGAAGAGCAAGGCGATAAATTCGCACTTGAATCTGATACGATGCTTTACAACGGACCATTCGTTTTCTCTGAATGGAACCACGGTGAAGGCTGGACTTATGAGAAAAACCCTGAGTATTGGGATGCTGACACTGTAAACCTTGAAAAGATTACTACAAAAATCGTTCAAGACGTTGCAACAACAGTTAACCTTTACGAAACTGGTAAAATCGACCGCGCTGGTCTTTCCGCTGACTTCGTAGATCAGTTCAAAGACAATGAAGAGTTCTCGACTCTTGTAGATCCGACAATGTACTTCATGCGTTTGAACCAGGGAACTGAAGCACTAGCTAACAAAGACATTCGTAAAGCACTTTACCTTGCATATGACCGTGAAGGACTTGTAAATGTTCTTCTTAACAACGGATCAATTGCTGCTAAATATTTCGTACCAAAAGACTTTGTAAAAGGTCCAGAAGGTGACGATTTCCGCGAATTCGCTCCAGACGGCTTCTATGCTGATCAAGGAGAAGAAGAAGCGAAAGAAGCTTGGAAATCTGGTCTAGAAGCTATAGGAAAAGATTCTGTTGAACTAGAATTCTTAACAACTGATAATGAGCTTGCTGCGAAAATTGCAGAATATGCTAAAGATCAGTTCGAATCTAAGCTAGATGGTCTTACAATTACAATCAACAAGCAACCTTGGAAGCAATTCCTAGAGCTTGAAGATTCTGGTGACTTTGATATCTCAACTGGTGGTTGGGGACCTGACTATCCAGATCCAATGACATTCCTTTATATGTTTGAAACAGACGGCGAATACAACCGCATGGGTTACTCAAGCGAAAAGTATGACGAGCTAGTTTCAGGAGCTAAGAAAGAAACAGATGAAGCGAAGCGTTGGAAAATGATGCAAGATGCTGAGAAAGTTCTAATGGAAGAGGACGTTGCAATCGTTCCTACTTACCAAAAAGGTAACGCAATCCTTCAAAAAGATTACGTGAAGAACTATTATGTTCATTCCTTTGGTGCTGACTCATCATACAAATGGATCAAGATTGAGAAATAATTTAAGATTTTCAGGAGAGTATATGTCATCCTGACATATGCTCTCTTTTTTACCTGTAATAAGAAATATGTCGAAAAGTAAGCTAGAAACGAAATAGATAGAAAATTTATTCTAGTGAAATTTCATTTTTCGACTTATAATAAACAAGCAGGTATCTTTTGAGGAGGTTGGTTGTAGTGGGACGTTATATTGGCGGAAGGATCATCTCAATGTTGATTACCTTCTTAATTATTGCTTCGATAACATTTTTTCTAATGAAGCTTCTCCCTGGTACACCGTTTAATAACCAGGATAAGTTAACAGAAACGCAAATTGTTCAGTTAAATGAGAAGTATGGGTTAAATGATCCGGTTCCTGTTCAGTACTTTAATTATATGAAGAACTTGATATCAGGTGACTTCGGTGTTTCCTTCCAGCAGGATGGCCGTGAAGTGTCAACCATTATTGGTGAGCGTATTGGACCTTCTGCGTATCTAGGATTGCAATCCTTAGTAGTAGGTACTATTATTGGTCTTTTCTTAGGCATCATTGCCGCACTAAAGCATAATTCGTTCCTTGATTATGGGACAATGGTCATTGCCGTACTAGGTATTTCAATTCCGAACTTCGTTATCGCTGGCCTTATGCAGTACTGGCTAGGTGTGAAATGGCAGTTACTACCCGTAGCTTATTGGGATGGTTTCGCCTATACCATCATGCCAACGATTGCAATAGCTTCGATTGTTGTAGCAACTATAGCTCGTTTTATGAGAACGGAAATGTTAGAAGTTCTTGGACAGGACTATATTACAACAGCGAAGGCAAAAGGCTTAAGTAGCACAGCGGTTGTTATTAGACATACAATCCGTAATGCTTCTATACCTATCATTACCATTATGGGACCACTGGTTGTAGGTCTAATGACAGGTACTCTCGTAATTGAGCAAATTTTTGTTATTCCAGGACTTGGTGAGAAATTCGTTAACTCGATTTTAACAAATGATTTTCCAATTATTATGGGTACAACGCTTTTCTTTAGTGCACTATTTATTGTTGTAATCTTATTGGTAGATATTTTATATGGTATTGTTGACCCTCGAATTCGTCTAGCGGGAGGTAAGAGTTAATGAGTATGAAACAAGAAAAACTACATGACATTTCAGACGACATGTTTCAACCCGCTAATACTGAGACTTTAGAAAATGAACAAATCGCTCGAGAAAGCACAGGATTTTGGAAAGATGCATGGCGAAGGTTGAAAAAAAATCCTGGGGCAATTACTGGGTTAATTATTATCATCGCGATTATATTACTTGCAATTTTTGGACCTGGAATGAATGAACACTCATATTCTGAACAGGAATTAACACGAGCGAAGCTTCCAGCTAGAGTTCCCGTTCTTGAAAATATTGATTTCCTTGGTGTAAATGGTGTTGATATACGCGGAACCAATCAGTATGAAGCAAAAGGCTATGAGGACGAGTACTTCTGGTTTGGTACGGATGAATTCGGTCGAGACCAGTGGACGCGAGTGTGGCAGGGAACGCGTATTTCTCTGTTTATCGCTGCAGCAGCAGCGTTTATTGATTTTGTAATTGGTGTGGCTTATGGTGGTATTTCGGCTTATTATGGTGGGCGTGTTGATAACATTCTTCAACGAATTATTGAGGTTTTAGTAGGTATACCCAACTTAATATTGATTATCCTATTTATTTTGATATTCGAGCCAGGGATATTTTCCATAATTCTAGCCTTGTCTGTCGGAGGATGGATTGGGATGGCCCGGATAGTGCGGGGACAAGTATTAAAGCTGAAATCACAAGAGTTTGTCCTTGCATCACGTACATTAGGCGCAACAAGCGGTCGAGTCATTGGGAAACACTTAATTCCTAACGTACTTGGTCAAATCATTATTACAACAATGTTCACAATTCCGAATGCGATCTTCTTCGAGGCATTCCTAAGCTTTATCGGTTTAGGATTACGTCCACCGGAAGCTTCGCTAGGTTCAATTATTAATAACGGATTTAAGAGTCTACAAATTTATCCGCATCTTGTGCTTTGGCCGTCAATTATCATTTCATTGATTATGATTGCCTTTAACCTTCTTGGTGATGGCCTGCGAGATGCATTTGATCCAAAGCTACGTAAATAGGGGGAATTCGAATGGAAAAGATTCTAGAAGTAAACGATTTGCACGTCTCCTTTGATACGTTTGCTGGAGAGGTACAAGCCGTTCGTGGTGTAAACTTCCATTTAAATAAAGGTGAAACGCTAGCAATTGTAGGAGAATCTGGTTCAGGTAAATCTGTTACATCAAAAGCAGTCATGCGCTTGATTCCAAATCCTCCTGGACGCATTAAAGAGGGTGAGATCAAGTTCGGTGATCGCGATCTTGCTCAACTGTCCGAAAAGGAAATGCAAAAGATTCGTGGATCTGAAATCTCAATGATTTTCCAGGATCCCATGACATCTCTTAACCCGACCATGACCATTGGTAAGCAAATCATGGAGGGACTGATTAAGCACCAGAACATGAGTAAGTCTGAAGCAAAAGAACGTGCTGTTGAGCTACTCAAACTTGTTGGTATTCCGAATGCAGAAGGAAGAGTCAATGAGTTTCCTCACCAATTCTCTGGTGGTATGAGACAGCGTGTTGTTATCGCAATTGCACTTGCTTGTAATCCTCGTGTTTTGATCGCGGATGAGCCAACAACCGCACTAGACGTAACGATTCAGGCTCAAATTCTTGAACTTCTAAATGATCTTCAAGAAAAAATGGGTACGTCGATTATCTTTATTACGCACGACCTTGGGGTTGTTGCAAATATTGCAGATCGTGTGGCTGTTATGTACGCTGGAAAAATCGTTGAGACTGGAACTGTCGATGAAATTTTCTATAATCCGCAACATCCCTATACATGGGGGCTGCTCGGTTCGATGCCAAGCCTTGATTCAACGGACGAAGAGCTTATTGCAATTCCAGGTTCACCTCCAGATCTTCTTGATCCGCCTAAAGGCGATGCTTTTGCACCGCGTAACCCTTATGCGATGAAGATTGATACTGAGATGGAGCCACCGTTGTTTAAGATCTCAGATACGCATTATGCAGCAACGTGGCTCTTACACGAAAAAGCACCTAAAGTAGAACTACCTGCGGCGATCAAAAAGCGGATGCAGGGCATGGCTCCAAGTGAGCCGATTATTGGCGCGAAAGATGGTGGAAAGCATGTCTAGTCAAGAAAAACTATTAGAAATTAAAAACCTGAAACAGCATTTTAAAGTTGGCAAAAACACTGTGAAAGCCGTTGATGGATTAACATTTGATATTTATAAAGGTGAGACATTCGGTCTTGTTGGGGAGTCTGGTTGTGGGAAATCCACAACTGGACGTACCATTATTCGTCTATATGATGCAACAGATGGTGAAGTTCGATTTAATGGTGAAGATGTACATGGGAAGAAGTCTGCGAAAGAACTTAAGAAGTTTAACCAAAAAATGCAGATGATTTTCCAAGATCCTTACGCTTCACTAAATCCGAGAATGACCGTTTCTGATATTATTGCAGAAGGCATTGATATTCACGGTCTTGCAACGTCTAAAAAAGCTCGTATGGACAAAGTGGTTGAGCTTCTTGAAACAGTTGGATTGAACAAAGAGCATGCAAACCGCTATCCACATGAATTTAGTGGTGGACAAAGACAGCGTATCGGAATTGCGCGTGCTCTTGCAGTAGATCCAGAGTTTATCATTGCGGATGAGCCAATTTCTGCACTGGATGTTTCGATTCAAGCACAGGTCGTTAACTTGATGAAGAAGCTCCAGCGGGAAAAAGGATTAACGTATTTGTTTATTGCACATGACCTGTCGATGGTGAAGTACATCAGTGACCGTATTGGGGTAATGTATCGCGGACAAATTGTAGAGCTTGCTGAAAGTGAAGAGCTTTATCGTAACCCGCTTCATCCTTATACGCAATCATTACTTTCAGCGATTCCACTTCCGGATCCAGAATATGAGCGTTCGAGAAAACGTAAAGTTTATGATCCTGAAAAACATCTTCCTAAAAATGGGGAAGAACGTGTCCTTCGTGAAGTGATGGAAGGTCACTGGATCGCATGTACAGAAGAAGAGTATCAAAAATATCAAGTTACGGTGTAAACCGCTAAGGACCGCATTTCAAATGAAATGCGGTCCTTTTATTGTTTGTTATTGTTTTTAACTTTTGTCACAAGATAAGCGAGGTACAGTAGAACCGGAACGATAAGAAATCCTTTTATATAAAGGGATAAGTCATTTGGCAGCGAATAGTCTACTAAAATAAGGCCACATAGAATAAAAGTAGAAATAAGTAAACTTAATTTTAATTTTGACATAACAAACTCCTTTACCATTTGCAATCGGTTGTCCGAAAACGATGAGGAGGGATCTCATGATTTTCTACCCATATAATTCTGAATTTGATCTTGAAGCACTAAAATTAATCAGGTTTGAAAATGGAATGTGTGATAAGAAACCTACCCCTCATTCTACAATATACCTGTTCGAAGAAAAAGACCAAACAGTCGGTTACTTATGGCTTGAAAAAGGGATCACAAAAGTTGAATTAATGGAGTTTTTTTATAAAGGAGCAGAAGAGAAGAGATGGGGTCTTTATGAGTTTAGCGTGCAATTAGCTAAGAAACAAAGTGAAGAAGGAATAATAATGCGGATTCCAGCGACTCGTATAGGGGAGAAATTTCTAAAAAAATGGGAAGGGAGGGTAGTGGAAAGGGATGAAAGGGAATTGCAGATAGAGATCCCTTTCCTTCGTGAAATGGCATGATTTAACCTGACACACTTTGTTGCCATTTCGTTTGATTGTTCAGGCTTTCTTCAACGAGCTGGTCTAATTTAGACAGTTCTAAGCTTGCCTCTTCTTCAGACATCACTTTATAGTGGTGATTGCCTCCAGGCTCTTCATCAGCTTCATCAGCCATTGCAACCACTTCTTGGAGCGCATTGCGATTCACAGTGCCAAGAAAGTAGGAATCTGTATGAAAGAGAATGGCTACGGCGATTTCTTTCGCTGCTACAGGATTTTCACCTAAGCGAATCAGCATTTTATGTGCTCGTTCGGCACCTTTAATTGCGTGAATGTCGTTTTGCTTATATAAGTTATAGTCCCATTTGCCGTTACGGTACCACGTATAATGCCCAATATCATGAAGCAAAGCTGCTTTAGTGGCAAGATCAGGGTTTACTTCTAATTTGTTTGCAAAATGATAAGCGTGTTTGGCCACAGTAATCGCATGAGCCAGTCCAGCTCGCTTAAGGTATTTGCGTGCAAATGGAAGTTGGAATATATCTGTTAACGTTACGTTTCTCATGGTAATGGCCTCCTAACCGCCTTAAATTTATTTTTCTAATCATCATACCAGCTAGTGAAAAATAAATCAATTATGAACATTTAAGAAAAAGACTTGAGAAATTTTACTGGAAGTTCTTTCAAAGACTGTATATTCATCTTATAATAGAGGAGGCAAACTAATAAAGGGGAGAGAAGCTGTGCGTAATTTTAAAATTGGGCTGAAAAGCCTGCTCGCGTCGATCCTGTTATTTTCTGTGTTCGGACAAACAGTTTTAGCAGAAGATGCACGATCCGCGACAAATCTTAAAGGTTTTGATGTAGAGAACAAAGAATTAACCCTTCCAGATCGTCTTCCAAGATTCGTTTATGATTCTGGACTAGACTTTGAATATCCTGATGCAGTACGCGGCATTTATGTAACAGGAAATTCAGCGGGAGGAAGTCGTTTTAGCAAATTAACGAAATTTGTAAATTCAACTGATTTAAATGCGATGGTCATCGACTTTAAAGATGATTTTGGAAACCTTACATATGAACCCAAAAAGGATTCTCCATTAGCAGAATATGAGATTGGGAAACCTTATATGAAAGATCCTCGTAGTGTACTGGAAGAAATGGAGAAAAACAATATTTATCCAATTGCGAGAGTCGTAGTTTTTAAGGATACTGTGCTGGCTGAGGCGAGACCCGAACTTTCTTATAAAGAAGGTGGCTCCATATGGAAAAATGGTCGCGGTGAGGCGTTTGTAAACCCATTTAAAGAAGAGGTTTGGGATTATAACGTACAAATTGCAATTGAAGCAGCAAAAATGGGCTTTAAAGAAATTCAATTCGATTATGTCCGTTTTCCTGAAGGATTCGAAACTCGTGAAGATACGTTAGAATACACAATGGGTAAGTATGCTGACATGGATATGGACAATGTTCAAAAACGCGTGCAGGCTGTAACTGATTTTGTAGCTTATGCGAATGCTAAACTTGAACAGTACGATGTTGATGTATCGGTTGATATTTTTGGATATTCAGCAACCATTCCTGAAGCACCAGGAATTGGTCAAAACTTCTCAAAAATCTCTAGCAATGTTGATGTGATTTCATCGATGATTTATCCAAGTCACTGGGGCGCGTACTTTGGTATTGCTAAACCAGATCTTGAGCCATATAACTTAGTTAACGAATATGCAAAAGTTGAGAACGAAGTATTAGGTAAGTTGGATAATGCTCCAACAAGCCGTCCATGGATCCAGGATTTTACTGCGAGCTATCTTGGCAGCGGAAATTACTTGAACTATGGTAAAGCAGAGGTTGAAGCTCAAATTAAAGCCCTGAAAGATAACGGCATAAATGAGTTTCTTCTATGGGATGCAAGCAATAGTTATACGAAAAACGTTGATTATACTCCTTAACTGTTTCGTCAAAAGACCGCCATTAAATGGCGGTCTTTTTTGATTAAGGGAGATCTTTCATTAATTTCTTCCAATTTTTTTGACTTTGATGAAGCGGCTTTTGAAACGATTTCTTTTTCTTTTGAAATAGAAAGTTACCAAAGGCATTTAAAAACACGGCAATAAAAGCAGTGAAGGAAATAATCAGAACAGCTAATAATAGGAATTCACTGTAAAAATTCATGTTTATCCTCCTATACTTCATTTGTACTTATTGTACTAAATGTTTACTTATGAAAGAAGAGGGGAAAATATCGAATAGCTGGTCTAGCACTATCTTACTGGATAAATGTGTTATACTTATAGGGAAGAATTCATTATAAGGGAGTAGATCAATGAACTGGTATGAGAAGCTGAAGCAATATTTCCCCATTGAAGAGATGAAATCAAAAGAGCATATGGACTTGCTATTAGAAGAGAAAGGTGACATTTACATTAAGGATGAAGGACCACACCACGTTTTAATGTATGCTGACCTTCCAGATTTCATATTCGTGGATTATATTTTCGTTTCCAAGGATGCCAGAGGTCAGGGGCTAGGAAAAAAATTAATTGAGAAATTGAAAGAAAAGAAGAAACCAATTGTTCTTGAAGTAGAGCCTGTCGATTACGAGGAAACCGATACGGAAAAAAGACAGCGCTTTTATCTACGAGAGGGCTTTAAACATGCGAAGTCAATTGGTTATCGCAGAAGATCTCTTGCAACAAATGAAATTAATGAAATGGAGATTTTATACTGGTCACCAAGTGAAGCTGGTGAGAAGGCAGTATACGAAGCGATGAAGCATACGTATCAAGAAATACACACCTATAAGGATAAACAGCTGTATGGAGAGTCGTATCAGCCTGTAGAAGAAGTGTTGAGTCTTAAAGAAGAGAAGGAACTTATCGAAGAGTAAGAGAATGGTTTTCGATCAGGAGGGAAACTTCTTATGAAAAATCGTGAGAAGAAAAAACAAAAGAAGCGCGAATGGTTAAAAGACTTACTAAAGAGACGTTGGAAAACCTGGAAACCGCAGTCTTCGAAAGAGCCCGCCTCAAATACGAGAACATCTGCTTAACGATCGTCATAATAAAAACCGAAAGCCCTCAAGGCTTTCGGTTTTTTCTATTGATCCAATTCCATTTTCTTCTCTAATCGTTTTTGACGACGAAGGTCAATTAAGTAATAGACAACGGGAATAAATACTAGCGTAATAAAGGTGGCGACGCTTAACCCGAAGACGATGACAATGGCCATTGGCTGTTGGATTTCTGTTCCTTCTCCAAAGCCTAATGACAACGGTACAAGGCCAAGAATCGTTGTTAAGGCTGTCATCAAGATTGGCCGTAAACGAATAGGACCGGCTTCTAGGATCGCATCTCGCGTGTTCATTCCTGTTTCGCGAAGTTTATTAATATAATCAACGAGAACAATGGCATTATTTACGACAATACCAGTTAAAATCAACATTCCGACGAGCGACCCAACACCTAGAGGTTGGAAGGAGATGAGCAAGCCGAAAATAATGCCGATCGCCGTTAACGGGACAGAGAACATAATAATGAACGGATAGAGAAAAGATTCAAACTGTCCTGCCATCACCATGTAAACTAGAACGATGGCGAGAGCGAGCGCCCCTGACAACTTAAAGAATGCATCGTTCATTTGTTCATCCTGGCCGCCAAACGTGATCTTATAGGAATTACCTGGTAACGGAACATCTTTCACGAGCTTCTCTCGAATTTCGTCAGTTACTGTTCCAAGATCTCTCCCTAACAAACTAGCCGTGATTTCAACTTGTCTCAGTCGGTCAGTACGAGTAATTTCAGACGGACCTAGACCTCGTTCAATGTCAGCTACAGCAGAGAGAGGAACTTTTTCACCAGTCTGTGTTTCAATTAAGAGACCTGAAAGGGAATCAAGTGAATCTGTATACTTGTCTTCAACTGCGAGGCGAATATCGAGCTGGTTACCATCTCGCGCTAAGTTGCTCGCTACTAGCCCTTTTGTCGCATTTGAAATCGCAGTGGAAATCTGAGAACTTCCAATTCCGTAACTAGCTGCTTTCTCTCGATCAATCAGGATTTGTACTTCAGGATTGTTTGATTCAATACTTGAAGCGGGTTCTCTGACACCATCGACTTCTGATATGCTCGCCATGACGTCATCTGATAGTTCTTTTAAAACATCAAGGTCTGGACCGATAATGTTAATGGAAATAGGATCAGCACTAAAGCCTGAGTCACTTGCTGATACAGATATATCTGCGTTAGGGATACTTTTAAGTTTTTTTCGTATATCTTCTGCTACTTCTAAATCGGACTGATCTCGCTCGCCAATAGGAACAAGAAGTACACTATAAGAAGCACGATTCGTCTGACTTCCTGCACCAACACTGAAATTATCAGTACCGCCTGCCGTTAGATAGGATAGGTCTACTTCAGGAATTGACTTTAACACCTTATCAATTTCTTCAGTAACGTTCTCAGTTGCTTCTAACGAGCTTCCCGCCGGAAGATTGGCAGATATGTTAACGAAGCTTTGGTCCTGAGCAGGCAGAAATTCAGTTCCTATAAAAGGTGCTCCTGCAGCTGAAATAGCTAAGAGTAAAACAGTAACACCAACGGTTTTTTTAGGATGGGTTAACGTTTTATCCAATACACGTCTGTACCAATTGTTCACACGATCGAATTTTAATTGGAAAATGGATTTCGATTCGTTTCGATTCATTAGTAGGGAAGAGAGCAACGGGACAATAATAAGAGCAGTAAAGAGTGAGGCTAGTAGGGAATAGGTAACAGCAAGTGCTAGTGGCTTAAAGAGCTGAGCCGCAAGCCCTGTTACAAAAACAATTGGTAGAAAGACGACAACTGTCGTCAGTGTCGAAGCGATAATGGCACTACCTACTTCTTTCGTCCCCTCTACAGCAGCATCTTTAAGGGATTTTCCCTCTTGCCTTAGTCGATAAATGTTCTCAAGAATAACGATCGAATTATCCACCATCATTCCAACCCCTAGAGCAAGCCCTCCGAGTGTAAGAAGGTTAATGGTTTGACCTGAGAAGTACATTAAGATAAATGCCCCTACGATCGAAATTGGGATGGAAAGTCCAATAATTAACGTGCTACGAATATTTCGTAAAAATAAATATAGGACTGCAGCAGCTAATAGACTTCCAATAATAATGTTCCATACAACCGCTCTGATTGATTGGTTAATAAATTTAGCTTGATCAAACACCGTTTTGATTTCCATATTTTCAGGAAGGGAAGGCTGAATTTCTTCAAGCTTGTCATTGATTTGGTTAACAACCTGAACGGTATTAGCGCCCGATTGCTTCTGGATTGAAAAGCCGATCGCAGGCTCACCGTTTAAGTAACTTTCTTGAACAGCAGGTTTCATCTTCTCTTCAATTTCAACAAGCTGATCGAGTTTTACCGTACCGGTCTTCGTTGGCACAGCCAAATTTTTTAAATCATCAACCGATTCAAACTCCCCAGTTACCCGTAGTGGCAGATTTTTATTTTCGGTTTCGATGGATCCACTTGGTAAGTTGAGGTTTTCGGAGCCGATAAGTTGTTGCAAGTTGGTTAACGTAACCCCATATTGACTAAGTTTATCAGGATCAGCCGTTAAGCGAATTTCTTTTTCAAGTTGTCCTTCAATATTGACGGCAGCAACACCAGGGACAGAATCGAGTGATGGTTTGATTTGATCTTCAATCACTTTTTTGACAGCCGTAAGGTCTTCTTCTGATCCAGCGACACCGAGCTGCATAATTGGAATGTCACTTGGGTTAAACCGCAACACTTTAGGGATAGGGACTTCAGATGGAAGAGAGTCCCGTACAGCATCAATTTGCTCTCTCATGTTTAACGTGGCAAAATCCATATCTGTCCCCCATTCAAAGGAAACAAGGATTAAAGCTCCACCATTTTGTGACACAGAAGAGATGCTTTCAACATTTGGAAGAGTCCCCATTACATTTTCAAGAGGGGAGGCAAGTAGGTTCTCAACCTCCTCAGGTCCAGCGCCTTCATATGTAACGGTTACAGCAGCAACGGGAAACGTTAAATCCGGAAAAAGGTCCACTGGCATGTTTCGAAGTGAAACGGTACCGATGATAAGAATGAAAATAATGACCATCCCCATGGCAATGGGGCGAAACACGGAAAGCTTAGCAATATTCATATGGGCTCAACTCACTTCTGTACCTGGATTTCGGATGCCTCATTTAAGCGGTCCTTTCCTTTAGTAATCACTTGATCTCCTTTTGAAAGGCCGCTTGTAATCTGGATGTTATCGTTCGTTTCAGTGCCAAGTTCGACATTTACTTGTTTTACTTTCTTACCCTGAGGTATGTACACAAACGTTTCTTCGTCACCATAGACGATTGATTCTTTCGGTACTGTGATGGCATTCTCAATAACATCCGTTTGAATTGTGGCTGTTGCTTTCATCCCGCCTTTAATCTTTAAGTCTTTGTTTTCAAGAGGGATTTCAATGAGAAACGAACCCGTTTGTTCATTAGCGGTTGGAGGAATCGCATTTAATTTTCCATCAAATGTTCCGTCCACTCCATCGAACGTAATCTTTACATCTTGATCCTTTTTCAACTGCGATATTTGAAAGCTATTCACTTGAAATGTTGCTTTAATTGGATTCAAATTAACGACGACAGCAAGAGGCGTACTTGGTACAGCAGCTGCGTTTTCTTCCGCATTAATTTGAGAAACAATTCCATTTATAGGAGATTCAATTGTCGTTGCATTTAATACATCTTGTGCTTGATTTAAACTGGCCTTAGTTTCAGAAAGCTGTGTTTCTAATTGAGTCACATTTCCTGCAGACATCGAAGGTACCTGTGTAGCTGCCTGAGATAATTGCGCTTGTTTAATCGTTACTTCAAGGCTTTCCTTTAATACATCAGCTGCCGTCACCTCTTCAGAATCTAACTCACTTAGAAGTTCTTTTGATCGTTCAAGAGATTGATTTAAATCTGCTTGAAGGTTTTTCAGTTCTTGAGCACTTTTCTCAGCTTGTCCTGATAGCTCTTTCGCTTGATTAACTGCTTTTTCCAGTTCGTTCACAGCATTTGCAAGTTGATTGACATTTTCTCTTGCTGTGGAATCATCAAGAGCAGCGATCAAATCTCCTTTTTCAACTGTGTTTCCAACTGAAACGTTAAGTTCCGTTACTTTAAGGGGAGAAGGAGCAGCGAGAGGGAATCGTTACACCAGGTGTAGCTTGTCCCGATAATTCAAGATCGTTTGAGAGATCTTTTTGTTCGACTGATGCCACTTCTACTGGTATGGGTTCATTCGACGTTTCTTGATTCGTAATCTCTTCCGTTGTACAAGCGCTTGCAAACACAAGCATACTGGCAAGAAAAACGGCCTTTTTCATATTATTCACCTCAGAATTAGTGTATCTCTAACGAATCGTATCATGTGAACAAAACTTTTTTAGCATGAAATTTAAACATTTTTAAAACAATACAGGTTTGGATAGTTAAGAATGGGGAATATAGGAGTTAGGTTTAAGTAATTGTATAGCTATTGTATAGCTTTTATGTAATTTTTGTCATCCCCTATTTATTTGATAAGAATTGTAGTATAATACAAATTGTGAAAAGATAATTTTTCTAATGTAGATTTGACGTTTACTTATAGAAAGGAGCAATTCCTTATGGTAACACTCTATACATCTCCAAGCTGCACATCTTGCCGAAAAGCAAAAGCATGGTTGCAAGAGCATGATATTCCGTTCACAGAACGAAACATCTTTTCTGAGCCTCTAACGATCGAAGAAGTGAAAGAAATTTTACGTATGACGGAAGACGGAACAGATGAAATTATATCAACTCGCTCTAAAACATTCCAGGAATTGAACTTAAATCTTGATACGGTTTCTTTGCAGGAATTGTTTGAGCTAATTAGCGAGCATCCAGGATTACTTCGCCGTCCCATTATTTTAGACGAAAAACGACTTCAAGTTGGTTATAATGAAGACGAAATCCGTCGTTTTCTACCAAGAAAAGTTCGTACGTTTCAACTTCAAGAGGCACAACGTCTCGTTAACTAATAAAAAACTTCTACAGCTTAGCCTGTAGAAGTTTTTTTGTGCAGTCTATAACGTTATTTAATGTAAGGTTGGAAATAGATAATGTTTCCTTTCACCTTTTTTACAAACCATCCTCCAATGATTACAATTAAAACAAAAACAAGTTCAGTCATCATCTCCATTGAAGGATAAGTATAGAAAAAGGTTTTTAGTTCAGCTGCGCTTGTTAACATTCTGGCGGATGTGAAAGCTAATATGCCAGCACCAAGGTAAATTAAAATCGGAAAATGATCTAAGGCATGCATGATCATACGACTCCCCCATACGATAATAGGGATAGAGATCAATAACCCGAAAACGACAAGCGGCAATTTTCCTTCCGATGCGCCTGCTATAGCAAGTACATTATCAAGTCCCATGATAAGGTCGGCTACCACGATTGTTCGAATTGCTCCCCAAAATGAGAAAGTGGAATGAATCGTTTCACTGCTATTGCTATCAATCACCAGCTTAAACGAAATGTAGAGAAGAAAGAGGCTACCGACGATGAGTAAGTAAGGGAGCATCAATAAATAGACAGCGACTATGGTTAGTGCTATTCTAAGTCCAACAGCAATCGCAGTACCCATCATAATCGCTTTACTGCGATGAGATGGAGGGAGATTTCGACAGGCGAGTGCAATCACAACTGCGTTATCACCACCCAGCACAAGATCAATTCCAATGATAAAGAAAACCTGAGTAATCGTTTCTGCATTTAACAAGGAATCCACTCCCGAGTAGCGAATTTTTAACCTCATGACAGGAGCACTTTTGGGCAAGCTATACACATAAATAAATATATCGTGTATATGGTTTAATATGAGTGAAAAAATCAAACGATTTTTTATTTCCATTCTTTGATGGTTTATCATAGAATGGTATTACAAGAGAAAAGTGGTTAATGAAAGCCGCTTAAGGGAAAGAAGAAATTAGGAGTATCCCAGAGGGAATAGCCTTCCGGTTAACTAAACAGGAGGGAGAGAGTGCACATGGAAATCGAACGCGTCAACGCGAATACATTGAAATTCTTTATTACGTATAGAGACATTGAAAATAGAGGATTCGATCGAGAAGAAATTTGGTACGACAGAGAAAGAGGAGAAGAATTGTTCTGGGAAATGATGGACGAAGCACATCAACGTGAACAATTTTCTCTCGAGGGCCCTCTCTGGATTCAAGTTCAGGCTCTTGAAAAAGGTCTTGAAATCATCGTCACTCGTGCTCAAATGTCAAACGACGGATCAAAACTTGAACTACCGATGTCAGAAGAAAAGCAGCTTGATCTTCCGCTTGATGAGAACATGGATAAAATTCTTGATGATAAATTTGCGCTTCAGAATAATTATGAGCCAGAAGACGAGCCTGAACCTCTTGAAGGAGAAGAGCTTTCCTTTATGATCGCGTTCAGAGATTTTGAAGACGTCATATCTTTATCGCATGGATTTGATCCAGTAGGAGTTGAAAATGGCCTGTACCATTTTGAGGATCGTTACTATCTCCACGTTGTCTTTGATGATACATTGATAGAAGAAGATCAAGACAACCGATTAAGTCAGCTGTTGGAATATGGATATGAGACAGATCTGACCATTCACCGCATACAGGAATACGGTAAGGAGATTCTCTCTGAGGAAGCACTAGAACAACTCCGCGGACACTTCCCACTCTTATAAAATGAAGCCGATTTCCAACGAATGGGAATCGGCCTTTTTATTATGTAACGATCCAGATCCAGTTAAGAAAAAAGAAGGAATAAAGTTCTTGATAGCGAATAAAGGTCAAGGAACGATGGAGAGAGAGAGGTGTTGTGATGTTAACAGCTGAAACAATGAATGGAACACTGCTAAACCTTGCCGATCGGCAATATCTTCTAAAAGAGCTTATGCAGCTTAGGCGATCGACTTCGTATTTTTGTCCCGGGTGTCGACAACCTGTGGTCATGAAATTAGGTCATAAGCGGACCTGGCATTTTGCTCATCAAGGATCTCCTCCTTGTGAAGCGCTTTGGGAACGCGAATCGAATTACCATCTTATGGGAAAACAACAGCTGTATGAATGGCTGAAAAAAGAGAATGATGACGTTAAAGTAGAACATTTTCTATCAAATACCAATCAACGCCCCGATATCTTTCTTCCCCATTCCAAAACCGCACTCGAATTTCAATGCTCTTCCATTCAAGAATCCTTACTATCTGAACGGACTTCTTCTTATCATGAAGCCAACATCGATGTACGTTGGGTATTAAGTGCAAAGCGTTTGAAACGATCATACCAATCGGTTTATACGATGTCTTCAATGGATTGGGCTTCAGCTTGCCATCAGCACCACTATCCAACCATATATTATTATTGTCCTCTGGAACGCACGTTTGCAACTCTTCTTATCCATCATAGCTTAACGCCTACTAAATTTATATGTTCCGCCTTTTATACCCCTGCATCAACAACTTCCTTCCATCACCTTTTTAAAAAACTCCCTGTTGTAAAAGAAAAACTTCATTTTCATGCAATTTGGCTAAAACAAAAATTGATTTGGCGTCAAAACCCTCATGGAGAACGGTCTTTTGCTTATTTTTATTTACGTAAACTCTTTTATAACAAAGGTTATTCGATCCGTTTCTTTCCTTCAGAAGCCGGCATCCCATCTGAAAACAACTACTGGATTGAAACGCCTCCTTACTTATGGCAAACCTGGATTCTCCTTTGCTACCTTCCGACAATTCCGCGAAGCTTTACATTTCACTCCCTCGTCCAGGCGTTTGAACGTGTGATTAGTTCTGGTTTATTTAGGACGAGATCCACTCCTATGCACATAAATGGAGTAGGGGGTGCCCTCCGTGGTTACGTTAGACAATTAGTTCGGTTAAAAGTGTTAAAAGAATGGGATAATGAACGATATGAAAAGCTTTATCAACCACTGATTCATCATCATTCAGAAGAAAGTTTACGAATGGATCGCATAATTAGTAAAAAGCTCATGTGACCTTGCAAGGTTTGTCGAGCGAAATTGTAAGCATCATATGGAGAATATGGTACGATAATGTATGTGAGGAAATCATTTGATGGAGGTGTCGATTCATGGAAGAGAAAAAAAACGCTCTACCTAAACGAGACGAAATTCCGGTCGAAGATACGTGGGCATTAGAAGCGATTTATGAAAGCGATCAGGAGTGGGAAGAAGAATTTAAAGAAATTAAAGCGCTACTCCCTGAAATGAAGGAATATAAAGGAAAACTTGCGGAGTCAGCAGATAAACTGTATCGCGCTCTTCAACAGCAGGATGAAATAACAATGAAGCTTGGTAAGCTGTATACATACGCTCATATGCGCTATGATCAGGATACTACGAATTCGCATTATCAGGGGCTAAATGATCGAGCAGCGAATCTTGCAACGCAGGTAAGCAGTGAGTTAGCGTTTGTTGTTCCTGAAATTTTAAGCGTACCTGAAGAAACGATTAAGCACTATTTGAATGAAAAGGAAGAACTGAAGCTTTACGAGCACGCCCTTGATGAAATCAATCGAGAGCGACCACACGTTCTTTCAAAAGAAGAAGAAGCCATACTTGCAGGGGTTAGCGACGTAACAAGTAGTTCAAGCAATACGTTTGGAATGCTGAACAATGCAGATATGAAGTTTCCAACCATTAAAGATGAGAATGGGGAAGAAGTAGAAGTAACGCACGGACGCTACATTCGTTTTCTTGAGAGCAGTGATCGTCGCGTCAGACAGGATGCATTTAAAGCAGTCTATGATACGTATGGTAAATTTAAAAATACGTTTGCATCTACGTTAAGTGGCACAGTTAAAAAAGATAATTATTATGCAAAAGTGAGAAACTACGATTCCGCGAGACAGGCTGCGCTTGATAGTAACAATATTCCAGAAGATGTTTACGACAATCTGGTAGAAACTGTTCATAACCGCCTTGATTTGCTACATCGATATGTCAATCTTCGGAAAAAAGCACTTGGACTTGACGAGCTTCATATGTATGATATGTATACACCGCTTGTCCCTGAAGTAAAGATGGAAGTTTCTTATAACGAAGCGAAAGAGTATATTTTAAAGGGATTAACTCCACTTGGTGAAGAATACAAAGGGATTCTTGAAGAAGGCTTTGCCAATCGCTGGGTAGATGTTCAGGAGAATGTGGGCAAACGAAGTGGAGCTTACTCTTCTGGAACTTACGGCACGCGTCCTTATATTCTAATGAATTGGCAAGACAACGTGAATAACCTGTTTACATTAGCTCATGAATTTGGTCACTCGGTTCATAGTTATTATACGAGAGAAAATCAGCCATACCCATATGCGAATTATTCAATCTTTGTAGCGGAAGTGGCTTCTACGACGAACGAATCGTTATTAAACCATTATCTTCTTGAAAATACTTCAGATAAAAAAGAAAAGCTCTACTTATTAAACCATTATCTAGAAGGATTCCGAGGTACAGTGTTCAGACAAACGATGTTTGCTGAATTTGAGCACATGATACATCAAAAAGCACAGGATGGTGAGCCGCTAACGCCTGATCTCCTTTCATCTCTTTACTATGACTTAAACAAAAAGTACTTTGGTGAAGATCTTGTCATTGATGAAGAGATTGCGCTTGAGTGGGCGAGAATTCCTCATTTCTATTACAACTACTATGTATTCCAGTATGCGACAGGATATAGCGCAGCTGCGTCACTATCAAATCAAATTCTTGAAGAAGGCGATCAGGCCGTCTCTAGGTATATTGATTTCTTAAAAGCTGGTAGCTCGGACTATCCAATTGAAGTATTAAAGAAAGCTGGAGTGGATATGACGTCATCTAAGCCAATTAGTGATGCGTTAGACGTTTTTGAATCCATCTTAAACGAAATGGAAAATTTACTGTTTGAAGACTAATAAAAAAGGCTTTCTCCAGTGTGGAGAAGGCCTTTTTAGCGATTAAAACCTTTAAACTGATTACGGGAATTGAATAGGCTAACAGTAAAGAGAATGGAAGCGAATAAAAGGGCGGATCCGATTGGAATCGGGAGAAATTTAAGTAGTCCCATGATAAACAACACAAAGCTAATCACGATAAACAGAACACCGATGAACAGATAAAAGCGCATCATTTTCCCTCCTCGTGTTATACGTATGAAATCTTTGTTTACTTATACCGGTTAGAAAAAGCAAAAAAGGAATGGTGCTCACGACACCATTCCTTTTTTGATCTTATCCATTTGTAACAGTGCGCCAGAAAGAGCCGTGTTTAGCAGGTACTTTCTCAACTTTTTGCTTTAGGGCAAGCTTCTTCATGGCTGCGTCAGCTTCTTCACAAGTCATATCGTACACGACAGCGACTTCTTTTGTTGCGACAAACCGATAGCGATCCATAAACGCATCTAAAGACGGAAGCGGTTCTGGCGTCGGCTTTGTCTTCAACATTTCGGTCAGAATTCGAACGTACACGTCATATTCATAAAGACCTGTAATCTTCAGGCCTTCTTCTTCAATATTTTCATTGAAGAAGACGAGCGTTGGTAGTTCGTTCACTTCCATCTCAGACGAAATTTTCAAATCGCACTGAAAAGCTTTTACGGCCGCTTGTGAATGAAGGTCTTTCTGAAATTCGTGAACGTCAAGACCGGTTTCTTTTGCGGCTTGAACGAGATTTTCTTCTTTCGTCATATTTTGCTTCTGTATAAAAAGCAACTCTCTCATTTTGCGAAGGAAGTTAAAGCCAGGGAGCTTCCCCTGTAGTTCTGCTGCCTTTATCGCAATCGATGCGATATAAGGGGTATCCATAGGGTCCTCATACCATAAATCCCCGTCACAGGACATGCCAGAGCGGCTGGCAGTGCGTTCCCAGCGTTCAGCTACATCAGCGTGCGTTGTAATTCCTTCATTTTTTCGTTTAAACGAGTTAAATGTTTTAATATTGCCTCCAACAAGGTGTCGGATGCGAAAAGTATGTCCATATTCAAGCTGTAGTTTTTTTATGATGGGCTCTAGACCCCAGCAGTCAGGACAGAGCGGGTCGATAAATGAATAAATTTCAATCGGTTTGCCCTTTTGAGTCTGGGCTGTACAAGCTACATCGGATTGTCCATTTGGATTGTAAGAATCGCAATAGGAACCAGTAACATTCGGCGTCAATTCGATTCTCCTTTCTCTTCCTGATCACCCGAGTTAACCATGTGATGGGCAGTGAACGTTAAACGTGTTAATAGATGTTCTCGTAATTCTTCGTCTAGTTGTACCTCATCCATCGCTTCTTGCATGCATGTAAGCCATGCTGTTGCGCGTCTCGGCGTAATTTCAAATGGGAGGTGTCTCGCTCTAAGCATAGGATGCCCATGTTCTTCTGAATATAGAGGAGGACCTCCAAGAAATTGAGTTAGGAATTGCGTTTGTTTTCGAGCTGTTTCAGTTAAATCTTCTGGAAAGATTGATTGTAATTCGGGGTGCTTCGCAACCCGATTATAAAAAGCAGTCACAAGCTGTTCTAGCTGTGCACCGCCAATATGATCATACATGTTTTGCTTCATAATGATTTTCCCCTTTGGCAGGTAGAACCTTATTTCAATTTCATTTTAGCAACCTCCCTACATAACAGCAAATAATCCGATTTGAAATCATTGCCATAAAAAAAAGAACAGGTTGGTTAGGCCTGTTCTTGTGAGGCAAGAAAGAAGCGGAGAATCTTGTTTTTTGCTGCTCGCTTTGGGATCTGATGTTGCTGAAGGAGGTGATGAAAAGCACGTTCTCCGGCTTCAAAGGCACTTACTTCAAATTCAAGCTCAAAATCTTCTCGGTTCAGGTATTCGCTATGATCAAGAACGAGGAGTCCATTATCCGTAGCAAATTCTGCACGGTGTGTTGTTAATCGTCCTAGATGGTGAAGCTGGTCATGAATACCAAGCTCTTGAAGTTGCGATAGCACCTCTCCTTCAGGTAAAGCGCCATTTTTCTTCATTTCCTCAAAGGTTTCATGTGAAATGGACTGATGTGTTTCAAGTAAACCTTCGTCAGCGGGTTGTTTTAACGTTAAGACAAGCGACGCTTTTTTATTTCGAACGCGCAGAGCCGCCCCTTTTTCTCTTATTAGAAAATCAGATGTATCAAAATAGTCATTTGTTTGCGTTTTGATGTCATTTTCTAACTCATAGGTCGTAAGCAAAAAAGAATATTCTTCTTTTGTAAGCATATTTTTAAATTCTATTTCAAGTTCTTGTGCCAAGTATGAGTCCTCCATTTTCATTGGATATAAAAGAATTATGGCATATGTCTTGAATCAGAACAACAACGATGAAATCCTCCATTGCATTATGATAAACTAGAAGGGATACATAATGGACAGACAGAGAGGAGAGGTATTTGTGCCACAACAATACTACATCATAACAGGGGAATTAACGGATCACACACTTACCTTTGGTTTGAATGAAAATGTCGATCTAAGTGTTTATTCAGCAACAGGCAATATGCTAGTCGATTCAGACTCTTTATCATTTGTTTATTTACTTGACGGAGGAGAAGGATATACATACATTCGATTCCAGGAAGAAGTTTGGCCAATGCTTGCAAATGTGCTTGAACAGGATGTGAGCGTCATTGTCACTTCAGAACAAGGTTCGACATTAGAACTTGTTGACCTAAAAGAGGAACTTGGCTACCTCGTTGAGAATATTAAAGGTAATTCAAACTATGGAGAAGATATGAATCAAGCTGTTGAGAAAGTCTTTCTAACAGCTTCATAATAGATATTGTCGTTGGTGGTGGTTGGATGAAAAATTGGGAAGAATTTTTAGCGCCATATAAACAAGCAGTCAATGAGCTAAAAATAAAATTAAAAGGTCTCCGTGAGCAATTCGAAAAAGCGGATGATCATTCTCCTGTAGAATTTGTTACGGGACGAGTGAAACCTATTTCGAGTATTCTTGATAAGGCAAAGAATAAACAGATTTCGCTCGACCGGTTGCAAGAGGAGATGCATGACATTGCAGGGGTGCGGGTCATGTGCCAGTTTGTGGAGGATATTAATAAAGTCATTCATCACCTTAGGGGAAGAAAAGACTTCGATATCATCGAAGAACGCGACTATGTGACAAATCAAAAAGTAAGTGGCTACCGTTCTTATCATGTGGTGGTACAATATCCCGTTCAAACCATTCAAGGTGAACAAATTCTTCTTGTTGAAATTCAGATACGCACATTAGCGATGAATTTCTGGGCAACAATAGAGCATTCGCTTAATTATAAGTACAACAAGAAAATTCCAGAAGACGTTAAAAAGCGTCTTCAGCGTGCAGCTGAAGCCGCTTCTAAACTAGATGACGAGATGTCTGAAATACGTGGTGAGATTAAGGAAGCCCAAAAAGTGTTTATGCAAAAGAAAGAAAACGAACAAAAGAAAGCTGAAAACTAAAGTAGACGAGGTGCCTATAGTGAAATTTGCGGTAAAGTCCAAAGGGGATCAAACCTCCAATCAACTTCAGCAGCGAATTAAAAATTATTTGCGTGATTTTGACCTGGATTATGATGAAGCAGAACCAGATATTGTGATTTCAGTTGGTGGGGATGGAACGCTACTTCATGCTTTTCATCATTACCAGGACCGACTGGCAGATACAGCGTTTGTTGGTGTTCATACCGGGCACCTCGGTTTTTACGCTGATTGGACTCCTGAAGAAGTCGAAAAGCTGGTCATTCATATTGCAAGAACGCCATTTCAGATTGTGGAATATCCTTTACTTGAAGTGACCGTTCGTTATTTGAATAGTTCGAAAGAAAATCGGTATCTTGCCCTTAATGAATGTACGGTAAAGAGTGTAGAAGGGTCACTTGTCATGAATGTGGAAATTAAAGGTGATTTGTTTGAGACCTTTCGTGGTGATGGACTTTGCATTTCAACGCCGTCCGGTAGTACCGCTTATAATAAAGCACTAGGAGGAGCGATCATTCATCCGGCGCTTCCATCGATCCAGCTTTCTGAAATGGCGTCGATTAATAATCGCGTCTTCCGTACGGTTGGCTCACCACTTGTTCTTCCTCAGCATCATACTTGTCTTTTAAGACCTGTTAACGACGCTGATTTTCAAATTACAATCGATCATCTTTTCCTCCTCCAAAAAGATGTGAAGTCAATTCAATATCGAGTGGCTGAAGAGAAAGTGCGTTTCGCACGTTTCAGACCGTTTCCGTTTTGGAAAAGGGTAAAAGAGTCTTTTGTAGATGAAGTGTATTAAAGACAGACAGTACTGTTCAACATTTGAGCGGTGCTGTTTTTTTCTAATTGAAAGATGAGGTGTGTTTGATTGGCAGTTAAAATGACCTGGTTGGTTGTAGAAAGTGAAGCAGGAATGGGTTTAAGAGAATTTCTTTTAAGGGAGAAAAACATCTCTCGAAGCATGTTAACGGATATTAAATTCAAAGGAGGCGACTTATTGGTCAATGGCATTCAACAAAATGTGCGGGCCATTTTGCGTAAAGGGGATGTCGTGGAGGCGGTTTTTCCTGAAGAAGAGGTAAGTGAAACAATGGTACCAAAAGATGTGCCGCTACGGATTTGCTATGAAGATGACCATTTTTTACTGATTAATAAGCAAGCGAATCTTCCCACGATCCCTTCTCGCCACTCAACAGAATCCTTAGCGGAAGGAGTGTTGTATTATTATCAAAAAAACAAATGGAAGGGGACCATTCATGTTGTTAATCGCCTCGATCGCGATACGTCCGGCCTCGTTCTATTTGCGAAACATCGGTATGCTCATGACCTCCTTTCGCAGCAGCAGAAAAGGAAAGAAATGAAACGATCTTATTTAGCACTTGTTCATGGTGAAATAGAAGGGCAAGGAGAGGTAGAAGCACCGATCGGAAGAAAGGAAGGCAGTATTATTGAAAGAACAGTTCGTCCTGATGGGCAATATGCATTAACACGCTATCACACCATCAAACGATCCAGCTGTTTCTCACTTCTTCAACTTTCCTTACAAACAGGACGGACGCACCAAATTAGAGTGCATATGGCTTATTTAGATCATCCACTGTTAGGTGATGACCTTTATGGAGGATCGAAGGACCTTATCTCAAGACAGGCGTTACATAGTGCCGAGCTTGAGTTTTATCATCCTTTCCTACAGAAAAAGCTCCGATTTGAAGCGGAGCTTGATGATGATATGAGAACTCTTACTGAAAGGATGTGAATTTCTTTGCGATGTAAGGCATGGAGGACGGGACCGATGTCGTTTTCAACTCGGGATAGCTAAGCGCTGTTAATTTCCCACCAAAGACGCAGCCGGTATCAATATTCACAGTATGATTAACCCACCTTGGTTCTCTAGCGGGAGTGTGACCATAGACGATGAGCGCACTCCCCTCATATTGACTTGCCCAGTCTTTACGAATTGGCATTCCGTTTGGATGGGATTCCCCAGTAATGTCACCATAAAGAACGAACGTTTTAACCTTTTTTCCTACTTGTCCAATGTATTTCTCTGGTATGCCAGCGTGCGCCGCAATTAATTCACCATCATCAAGGGACAAATAAAGCGGGGCGTTCTCATATAAAGAAATAAACGAATCTGTTAAGGCTGTTCGTTCTTTCTTAGAGAGGGATTTAAGTTCAGCGACGGTAGTCTCAAGTCCATGGGTTTGTTGGACGTTTCTACCAATTAAATAGCGATAGAACTTGTTACAATGATTTCCAGGGCAATAGAATGCCTGACCCGCTGTCACAAGTTTTGTTACGATCTCAACAACCGCCAGAGAGTTTTTACCGCGGTCTGTGATATCTCCGGGGAAAACAAGTTTTCTGCCATTGGGGTGAAGGGGAACACCGCTTTTCCAAGTGTAGCCAAGCTGCTCCGTGAGCGTCTTCATTTCCTCATAACATCCATGAATATCACTAATAATATCGTACAATTCTCTTTCCCTCCTTCTCTTTTCTAACTTTCCCCTAATGTTTCAATGAGTATCATCACTCACATAAAAAATAACCTGCCCGGGTGGCAGGTTATTCAAACATATACGTTTTCGTTCGTGACCGAACGTTTAAGACAAGACCAACTGCAATCATGTAGGTTAAGAGGGCACTTCCTCCATAACTGACAAAAGGTAATGGAATTCCCGTAATGGGGAGGATCCGAATCGTCATTCCGATGTTTTGGAATACCTGGAATGTCAGCATTCCAATAACTCCTGCACAAAGGTAGCTTCCAAATGATTCATTGCTCTCAAGAGCTGTATGGATCATGCGGTAAATGAGCATAAAGAATATGGAAATCGTAATACTTGCTCCAATAAAACCAAATTCTTCACCAATAACGGCGAAAATAAAATCCGTATGTGCTTCAGGGAAATAAACCGTTCCATCAGCATATCCTTTTCCTTCTAATTTACCTGAGCCAATGGCAAGAATGGCTTTTGTCGCTTGATATCCAGCATCAGCATATTCTTCAGGAGCTAGCCAGCCGTAAAAACGAGCAAGTTGATACTCATCAAGTAAGTACGCTTTAAAAAATGCCGGAAACTTGAAGAAGATAAACACTAATGCCGAAACCCCAGCGACTCCTATTAAACTTAAAAGCGAAAGAAGTCTCCAACGTACACCAGATACTAGCGTAATACTAACGACGATCGCAGTGAATACCATTGCGGTCCCAAGGTCGGGCTGAGCCATCACAATAAGTAAGGGAGCTGCTGCAATGCCGAAAATCTTTGCCAATAAGATCAGATCCGTTTGAATGGTTTTTGTTGGATTTTTTTCATGATGCGAAACAGATGCTGAAGCAATCGTGATGATTAAGAAAATCTTCATAAATTCAGAGGGTTGCACACTTCCGAGACCAGGAAGGACAAACCAACTTTTAGCACCGTTTCGAATTGGTGCGATTTGATAACTTCCAATAAACTCAGGACTGACAGCTAGTAAAAGCAGAAGAAGAATCCCAAATCCGTAGAGATACCATGAAAGCTGTCTGAAACGATCAAAATCAATGACCAGTGTAAGAGAAAGCACGAACGCACCTACGAAATACCATGTAAGCTGTCTTCCTGCAAAGTTAAAGTTTTTTAATTCTCCGGGTAGTGAAGCCTGCGCGCTGTAAATGGCAACAGTACTGATACACATCAGAAGAAATACAAAGAACAAAAGCGTGAAATCTATTTGTTGCCATGGTGTTTGATTGTCATTGTTCATGATATAATCCTTTCTAAAGAAAAGCGTTCCTTCTTTTAATCACATTTCCTATCTTATCTGAAATCCTTCCGTTTGCAAATCGGTTCCTGTATTTATTTTTGACAAAATAACTACACACCGACTAAGATAGGAAGGTAATTTTCCTTTCTTTTAGCATATGTACAAAGATATAACCGCTTAAGCAAAGCTTATCGAAACTTTTCAATAAATGATATAGCCATATTTGAGCATTTGTAACTTTGTTATTAAAAAACAACAGGGAGGTGTGCAGAGTGGCTTACCAGGAGCAAGAAACACAGGATTTATACGACGCACTCATACACCATTTAGAACAAGAAGAAATAGACGCATTTCGTGGACTATTTCTCGACATACACCCATATGAACAATCGCAGTTTTTCTTAACAGTACCAGAACACATTAGGCTACTCGTGTACACCTATTTATCTCCACGAGAAATGGCGGAGATTTTCGAGAATTTCGATATTGAAGAACAAGAAGAATACATTTCAGAGATGGAACCTGCCTATGCGGCCAAAATGCTTGCCGAAATGTACGCGGATGATGCCGTTGACGTTTTAAATGAGCTAAATCCAGAACAAATTGCAAGCTATTTAACGATTATGGACGATGATGCAGCAGACGAAATTAAAGAGTTGCTTCATTATGAAGAAAAAACAGCTGGTAGTATTATGACGACCGAGTTTGTGTCGATTCGCGCTCACCAAACGGTAAAGCGTGCGATGCAAATTTTAAGACAGGAAGCCCCTGAGGCTGAGACAATCTACTATATATTCGTATTAGATGAACAAAAAAGGCTCGTCGGCGTTATTTCTTTACGTGATTTAATTATTGCAGAAGAAGATACGTTAATTGAAGAAATTATGAATGAACGTGTCGTGTCGATTTCGGTTGGAGAAGATCAGGAAGAAGCCGCTAGAATTATGAGAGACTATGACTTTCTAGCCCTCCCTGTCCTTGATTTTCAAAACCACCTACTTGGAATTATTACGCACGATGATATCGTCGATGTTATTGAAGAAGAAGCATCAGAGGATTATTCAAAGCTTGCGGCCATTTCAGATGATGGTTCGTTTGACCGTAATCCATTTTCATCAGCGAAAAAAAGACTTCCCTGGCTCATCATCCTTCTATTTCTTGGAATGATGACAGCGAGTTTAATTGGTCAGTTTGAAGTAACCCTTGATAAAGTACCGCTCCTAGCTGTCTTCATTCCCCTTATTGCCGGAATGGCAGGAAACACAGGGACCCAGGCGCTCGCTGTCGTTGTGAGAGGACTTGCAACGGGAGATTTTGAAGAGAATAGTAAATGGGCCCTCATTGCTCGAGAAGCGGGAACTGGCCTGATCACAGGTGCAACGTCTGGTATTCTCGTTACAATTATTATCTTTTTATGGAAAGGGACCTTTTTACTTGGCTTATTGGTTGGCTTTTCGTTATTATTTACATTGATTGTTGCAACGCTCGCTGGTGCGCTTGTCCCATTACTGATGCACAAACTCAATATAGACCCTGCCGTTGCCTCAGGGCCATTTATCACGACAATTAATGACATTATTAGTATACTTATTTATTTTGGAATGGCGACTGCATTTATGAGCCAGCTAGTTTAAGGCTAAAATGCAGACGTTTGAAGGAGGAAAGAAATGGAACACGGTGCATCCGTATCATCACTCGTAATTGTAGTCGTTATCGCGTTTTTAATACCGTTTATCTTACACCGCTTCAGATTGAACTTCTTGCCCGTTGTAGTGGCAGAAATAATTGCAGGGATCTTCATTGGACAGAGTGGATTTAACCTCGTTCAGGGAGATACGTGGCTTGATACATTATCAACCCTCGGCTTTATTTTTCTTATGTTTCTAAGCGGACTGGAAATTGATTTTACGGTTTTTGCGAATAAAAAGAAAAAAGTGAAGCTCCCGAGCGGTAAGTTTGAACCAAACCGTGTTCTTGTGTCGTTCATTGTGTTTGTTCTTGTGTTCGTTGTATCCTATATCCTATCTTTACTGTTTGTCGTTCTTGGATACACTGACAATGCGTTCTTCATGACGCTGATTATATCCACCATTTCACTTGGTGTGGTTGTCCCGACATTAAAGGATGCGAACATTATGAAAAGCAGCATCGGGCAAACGATCCTTCTTATTGCGGTTATTGCGGATCTAGCGACAATGATTTTGCTTGCCATCTTTGTTTCCCTTAATTCAGGTGGAGAAGGAAATATGTGGCTTCTTCTTATTCTCTTTGGAGCTGGGATCCTACTTTATTTCCTTGGCGCTTATTTCAGACATCTTTCCTTTATTGAAACGATGTCAAAAGGGACCATTCAAATCGGCACGAGAGCCGTATTTACGTTAATTATTGTATTGGTAGGGATTTCTGAAACGGTTGGTGCTGAAAACATTCTAGGAGCCTTCCTTGCAGGCGCACTTGTTTCACTCCTTTCACCTAATACAGAGCTTGTTCAAAAGCTCGATTCGTTTGGATATGGGTTTCTCATTCCTATTTTCTTCGTAATGGTCGGAGTAGAATTAGACATCTGGTCACTATTCCAGGATCCCAAAGTATTAATTCTTATCCCATTACTGTTGATCGCGTTATTTGCTTCAAAATTAGTACCGGTAGTTGTATTGAAAAAATGGTACGACACAAAAACAGTGCTTGGGTCTGGCATGTTGCTAACTTCAACACTTTCACTTGTTATTGCGGCTGCTGAAATCGGCGAGCGCATTAACATTATTGATGATCAATTGTCATCTGCTCTAATCTTGGTTGCGATTATAAGCTGTATTTTAGCACCAATTCTTTTCAAAAAATTGATGCCGAAACCATCCGAAAGTTCACATGCAAAGAAGCTCGCGATTATTGGGGCAAACCAAATTACGTTACCGATTTCGCTTGAGCTTAATCCAGCCAATTACGAAACATCGATTTATCATACGAAACAGGAAAAAGTGGATTCAGAGAAACAAAGTAGTCATTTTAAAGTGATTGAACTAGCTGATTATAGTATTGATACGTTAAAGAACAGTTCTGTATTTGATGCAGATATTCTCCTTATTTCTTCAGGAGATGATGAAACGAATTCAGACATTGCGGTATTTGCAAAAGAATATGGAACCGAGCGTGTTATTGCACGAATTGAACTGACTGAAATAGCAGATCAGTTACGAGCATTAAACATTGATGTCTTCTCAGTATTCTTCTCTACAAAAGCCCTGTTAAAAGCGCTCATTGAATCTCCGGGTGTTGTAAACATCTTTACGAGAGAAGAAAACGCACTCTATCAAATAAATATGAACAACGTAGAATACAACGGCGTGCCTCTCCGTAGCTTTCCGTACCTTGGAGATACGATCATCGTTCGGATCTTCCGCGGCAAAGATTCAATCGTGCCACACGGAGACACAGAACTTCGTATTGGGGATCGCTTGATTGTGACAGGAAGTAGCGAGAGTGTCGATGAAGTGCGATCGCTGTTAAGCTATTAGTGCTAGCCCCTTTCTCATGATGAGAGAGGGGTTTTCTTATGGTTGTGGGGTGAGGGAATAAATGTGAGGGACAAGGTGATACTTTTGATAATAGACGGATTAGGAGGCGAGAAGAATGAATACTGAAATTCCCAAAGTCATTTGTCCCGTTTGTGGAAGGTCCATTGAAATGGAAGAGTCGATCACAGCTCAGTCAAATCAGAACATCATTTTTGAATGTCCTGCATGTGGATATGAGAGACGAAATATTCAAACAAGTAAAGGGTGAAAAATCCTCATGGTGCATGTTCGTCAAACCATGTTATACTTAGGACGTGGTGCTAATAACTAATAATAAATTCGAGGAGGAGCATGGATATGAACCTGTCTCTTGAGAACCGTACATATGTCGTGATGGGCGTTGCAAATAAACGAAGCATTGCCTGGGGGATTGCACAGGCTTTGAGTAGTGCTGGCGCACGCCTCATCTTTACTTACGCAGGGGAGCGCTTAGAGAAAAACGTTCGTGATCTTGCAGGAACGCTTGATCGTGATGATTCCGTCATTTTACCTTGTGACATTACAAATGATGAGGAAATCGAAGCGACATTCGCTCAAATTAAAGAAGAAGTCGGTGTCATTCACGGACTAGCTCACTGTATCGCATTCGCAAAAACTGAAGAATTAAAAGGGGAATACCTTGAAACAACGCGTGAAGGCTTCTTGCTAGCGCATAACATTAGCTCGTATTCCCTCACAGCTGTTTCAAAAGCAGCTCGTCCACTGATGACAGAAGGTGGAAGCATCCTTACGATGACGTACCTTGGTGGCGAACGTGTTGTGAACAATTACAACGTAATGGGCGTGGCAAAAGCTTCCCTTGACGCAAGTGTAAAATACCTTGCAAATGATCTTGGAAAAGACAACATCCGTGTAAACGCGATTTCAGCTGGTCCGATTCGTACGCTTGCAGCAAAAGGAATTGGCGACTTTAACTCTGTTATTAAAGAAATCGAAGAGAAGTCTCCAATGCGTCGCACAGTAACGAAGGAAGACGTAGGAAACACAGCACTATTCTTAATGAGTGATCTTTCTGGTGGAATTACTGGTGAGATGATTCATGTGGATAGTGGCTACAATATTATTGCTACATGATGATGGTAAATAGAGAAGTGAAGGGTTGTTTACCACAACCTTTCACTTCTTTTTATGTTGCATAAAGTAAGGAAAAAAACAGCAAGCCTAGGCTTGCTGTTTTTGTTCTATAGAAATTGAGAAAGTTGGGCTGTTTTGCGCTTTTCATATTCAAAGGCAGCCATTAATTCTTCTGGCAAGATTTCATTCTTTCTTCCAAAGCGTTCACTTGCGGTTTCATAGAGCTCATATGGAAAAAGCATATCAATGTACATGACATTTTTTTGCTCTGAGGTGAGCGGTGAGCGTTCTTCATAAGAAGCAAGCATCAGATCAAACAACTCCTGATCCCAGGTACCTGTATCGCCCATTAAAGGAATAATCACTTTTCGTAAGTCGCGTATAGGCAGATCGAAAGTCGTCGTGTCTAGATCAATGATCCATATTTGGTCATTTGCTAGCAACGTATTCCCCGTACCATAGTCCTGGTGGCAAAGGTTCGGCTGTAGTTTGCACTGTTTTACCCACTCAGGATAATGGGATTGTTGAAGTAATGTTAGCGTTTCTCTTCCTGAAGCAATATAGGTATCGATTTCGTTCAAATATAGCTGACAAAATGGATCATCTGGTGATTTCTCAGCAATCAACTTCCAGCTTTCCATCTGTTGACACCTTTTTATATAATGTTTCGGCCATTTTCCTAGCTTTGAGAAAACAGGAGCGGCGGGTGGAGGCGTATAACCAATTGATTCAGTATGATAATCTGCTAAGCCTTTCATGATCCACTGGAGGTCAGTAGGGACAGTTAAATCAAATGGTCTGCCTTCGATCCAATCATAAACAACAAAAAGAAATGGGCCATGCTTTGTATATAAGTGGCCATCGCGATTGGGAATGATAGCAGGCACTCGCATTCCCTTTTTAGCTAGATAGTCTTGAGCATGAATCGAGAAGAGGGCCTTCTTCTCAGGACGGTGAATCCTTTTTAAGCATTTTGGTCCTTCATCCGTCATGAATTTCCACACTAAGGCCATTTGTCCTCCTTGAATCACTTCGATTGATTGTACGTTTACGTCCCAATTAGGTAGTAAAAGTTCAGCCAATTTAATCAGCTTTTCCCGCATTTCAGGAGTAAGCTCTTGCACAGATTCTTCTTTCTTTTCTTCTTTCACTTCGACTTTCTTTCGTTCGCTCTGCTTCTTGATGGTCTCCTCAGTTTGTAAAGAAGGCTTAGGTGCATCACTTGAGCGAAATATCGTCTGATTATTGGTTGGAATATTCCTTCTCTTCTGCCAGTTTGTCATAAACTTCACCTACCAATTAAGTCTTTTCATATTACCGTATGGAACTACCTAAGGTCATGACACAACTTTCAAAGGATTTAGTAGAAAGTTGATTAATCAAGCCCTTTTTCATAAATAAGAAAATGAATTCGCACAACCCTCAATTCCACTCCGTATCATGGCTAATAAACGTCTATTTGTTAGTTATAGGTATATCCTTTGCGGGACGACAAAACGCTGGCGTGACATAGGAGAAAAGCTGTTCTTCTTTGTATTAAAAGGAGGGTGAAAATGAAAATTGCCTTAATCGCGACTGAGAAATTGCCAGTGCCAGCCATTAGAGGAGGCGCTATCCAGATTTACCTCGAAGCTGTCTCAAAGCTACTAGCCAAACACCATCATGTGACGGTGATATCGATTAGCGATCCAGACCTTAAGCAGTCAGAGACGGCTCAAGGTGTCCATTATGTGCGATTGAATAAAAACAGCTATGTGGCTGATATCAAACAATATATTGATTCGAATCATTTTGATGTGATTCATGTTTGCAATCGACCTCTTTGGATTGAAGAGTTAAAAGCGGCTTCACCAAAAAGTAAGTTTATTTTAAGTGTGCATAATGAAATGTTTGCTCAAGGAAAAATGACCGATGAAGAGGGGAAGCAATGTCTTTCTCAGCTTTCGAAGGTTGTAACCGTAAGTGATTACATCGGTAAAACGATAACGAGTCGTTTTCCTACTGCAAAAGGAAAGGTTCAAACCGTTTATTCTGGCGTTGATTTAAGCACTTATCATCCGAGATGGACAAATGAAGGGAGAAAGTTAAGAGAAGCCATTCGCTCTCAATTAAATCTAACTGATAAGAAAATCGTCCTTTTTGTAGGGAGACTTAGTAAAGTAAAAGGTCCGCATATACTCTTGCATTCATTACCAGAAATTATTGAAAAGCATCCTGATGCCCATATGGTGTTTATTGGGTCCAAGTGGTTTGGCGAAAATGACGTCAATAACTATGTCAAGCATCTCTATACGCTTGGCGCGATGTATCCAGATAACATTACGTTTATAAAGTTTGTAGAACCAAAAGATATTCCTAAACTGTATTCAATGGCAGATGTGTTCGTTTGCTGTTCCCAGTGGCAAGAACCGCTAGCGCGTGTTCATTATGAAGCAATGGCAGCTGGCCTTCCTCTTATCACAAGTGATCGTGGGGGAAACCCTGAGGTGATTAATGAAGGAAAAAATGGTTATGTTGTTCACCAATTTGACCAGCCAGAAGCATACGCACAAATGATTCAATCTCTCTTTTCTAGTGATTCATTACGTGAAAAGCTAGGAAAAAATGGGCGTTTGAAAGTAGAAGGCGAATTTGGATGGAACCGCGTAGCGAGTAATTTAAAAACGGTCTATGAAAATGCAGTGAAACGTTAGAGGAAGGTGAGGGAGAAGAAGTGGGGGAAGAAAACAATTTTGACTTAGAGGAAAATGAAGAAAGCTCAAAAAAACATGCTATTCCGCATATGGAAGAGTTGGAAAACGTCTTAAGCTTTTACCCAATTGAGGTTAAAGACATCTCTTTACTCTTCAGTCGAGGCGGAAGAACAAAGTGGGTAATCGAGTCAAACGATCGTTCCTATATGTTAAAGCAAGAATACATTCGACCTGACCGAATGTTGTATATAGCAGGAGCTCATTGGCACTTACAAGAAAACGGACTACCAATCACGAGATTAATTCCAACAAAAAATAATGGATTATGTTTATCAGGTGAAGACCATGCGTATGTCTTATATGAACATTTTGATGGGGAGCCAATGCTCTATTACGATACGGAACAGGTGATGAAAACAATGGCCTTTATTGGTCAATTTCATCATGCCTCCAAAGGGTATAAACAACCTGAAGGGAGCAAGAAAAGAAGTCGAATCGATAAATGGCATAAGCTATATCGATGGAAAATCCAAGAACTAGAAGGGTATCAAAAACTGGCAGCTAATTACCTTGATGATCCTTTTTCCATTCTTTTTCTAGAAAATGTTGACCGTATGCTTACTCGTGCTAGAGAATCATTAGCAGAGTTAGATCAACCACATTTTGATAACTGGACGAAGGAAGTATTTGAGAATAAATCATTTTGTCAACAGGATTTTACGATGGCTCGAATGATTGAAAAAGATGATAAAGCGTTTATGAAAGATCTTCATTCTGTGAATGCAGATTTACCTGCACGTGATTTGCGTATTTTACTAAACAAAGTTATGAAGAAGCTAGCGGTATGGGATGATAAGCTTGCAACTGAAATGATAAAAAATTATGATCAGGTTCATCCATTAACGGAAGGACAATACCGGGTGGTTTGGTCAGATTTGAAATTCCCTCACTTGTTTTGTGCGATCGCTCATAAATATTACCTCAGTCAGAAGAGGTCATGGTCTGATGAGAAGTATATGATGCATATTCGGAATATTGTATCGGTTGAAAATTCAAAAGAAGATTTCCTTCATTCATTTGATGAAACTTTTCAAAAGATTAAAGGAGGGAGTCAATAAGTGGCACACACATCACAGCACATGTCTATTCCGAAATTAGACTTAGAAGAATTCCACTTTTCTCCACCTGGATCGATGGGTTGGAGCTATGCTGAATATGAAAAAATTGTGGATCATGATGACGAAAAGTTAGAAATTACGACGACATCAAACCTATCAAACACAATACCTAGTAAAAACTTAGTTGAACTCCCAGTTGGATCTGCTGTAGAAATTCATGAAGAAGTGGAAGAAGAGAAACAGATTGAAGAAGAAGTGGCTCATGTTGAAAACTCTTTAGAAGAAACCACTGAAGGACCTATTGAAGAAAAACAAAAAGTAGTCGTTTACAATGAGAATGCGTTAAAGGTAAAGACGATTTCACGACCACTTCAATTATTTAATAAAAAACTGAAACCCCACACACAAGAAGTTCATTCTGCGAAAGATGCGTTAAGAAGTATGAACTTGAAGCATGAGACCACGGAGAAAGATTTAGAAGAAGAAATGGAAAGCTCTCCTGCAACGAATGAATTGGAACAGGAATTGTCTTACGAAGCGAATGATGAAACTGAAAATGAACCTACGATCGTTGAGTTAGAGCAGCATGAAGATCATGATGAAGATGAAGAGCATGAAGATCATGATGAAGATGATGATGAGCCTGAAGAAAAAATCGAATACGATTATGCAATGAAAACAAAAGGTTCCACAAAAGCACCATGGCTTTCCATAAAAATAAAATAAATAAATGCGATACTGAATCAATTGACCTATACAACTCATTTGAAAAAACATATCTTATAAAGAATTCTTTATAGAATAAGAAAAACAAACGGGAGGAAATAAAAATGTCTGAAAATGCAAAGCATCAAGAGGTATTGGCAAAGTTACAAGAATTACTTGCAACGAATGAAGTAGAGGAAGTTACTCTTAAATTTGAAATGGTAAATGGAGAAGAGCATAAGTTTGAATTTGAATTAACTGAGGACGATGAAGAAGAAGACGAAGACGAAGAAGAAGAAGAGGACGAAGAAGACGAAGAAGACGAAGAAGACGAAGAAGACGAAGAAGACGAAGAAGACGAAGACGAATAAACAGAAGAAGAGATAGAACTCAACGGTTCTATCTCTTTCGTTTTCTATAGGATCGATCAACAATCCATTCTTTATGAGTCATTTTAGGAGGAACCTTATTTTTTATTTCAACTTCAGGCTGTGGAGCGGACTTATCTTCCGCTTCTTCGGTGGGAGGATCGTTTGTTTGCTTGGAAAGATGACTGGCATATGCTTTTAAATAAATCATCTCTAATCGTTCGGCAACATGAAAATATTGGTGATTCGCTTCAACGACCTTTCTTCCATTTAAGCTAAATTCATATGCTTGGTTAGGATGACTAAACAGGTCACAGATCGCAGCCGCAAAGTTAGCTGGGTTTGAATAATTTTTCAATACAAGACCATTGTACATATGCGTGATCACCTCCGCATTGCCACCACGTTTTGTGGTAATGAGAGGGACGCCTGCTGCCATGGCTTCATAATGAACTCTAGCGAGTGGTTCTTGCCATTGTGAGCTACATACAAAAACATCACCAAGTAAAAAGGAGTATGGAATTTGATCATGCGGGACGTACTGTGTAAAGCGAACGTGTTCACCAAATGGCTCAGCCATTTGGTGTAACATCCTAACATACTTATTGGGACGATTATCACTAAACCATTTACCACCACAAATGACGAGCACCGCATCAGGATACTTCTCAAGTACGTGTGGCATGGCTTGAATGAGAAGGTGAGGTCCTTTTGTTTTACTTAATCTTCCTATAAATAAAATGACTTTTTTTCCTGATAAATTGTTTTTTTGTTTAAGATACGAGCTTATTTCCTGGCCTCGTTTTGTCCACTTTGGTTCAAATTGTTTTAAGTCTACCCCTGAATAAACTACGTGCGTTTTTTCAGTTGCCTCGGGAAATCGTAAGATCACTGTCCTTCGTATATATTCACTCACCGTCATGATTGAGCTAACCGCTTCGACAACCTGCTTCCCTTCTTCATCTGAAAGCTTATGTTCCGCAAACATTTCATTATGAAGACTTAACACAAACTGACTTTCTGGACTGGCAGCCTTGTAGATCGGAATGGCTTTTGGACGATTGAAGACATGAATAACGTCAAAAGCTTCCTCCTTAGATAGATGTGAGGCAACATGGTAAAAATAGTTCGCTCTCGGAACGCGAATATACTTAATCTGATCAATCTCCTCAGTTGTAGGGAGGGAAGGATCACTAACGGAGAAGATGGTTAGGTTATATTTTTCGGACAAAAAAGGACTGACGCCATCAATCATCATTTGAATAGCACCGCCTTTAATGGCTGGAGAAGGAAGTTTCTCAGTACACACGAATGCTAAATTCACAAAGAATCCCTCCCGGAAAGGTACAGTTCCTTTAAATCTTCAATTTCGTAACGCAACCCTTCTTTTAAAGAGATCTGAGGTTGATAGTTTAACAATGTTTGTGCTTTTGTAATATCAGCCCAGGTTTGGAGCGGTTCACCTTTTGCTTTCTTTGTAAACGTCACTTGTGCTTTTTTATTCATTAATTGCTCGAGAAGTTGAATAATTTCAAGCACGGATGCGCGTTCTTTTCCTCCTATGTTAATCGTTTCACCTATCACATCTTGAGCTCGACAAACAGCAGCTGTCGCCTTCACACAGTCTTTGACATAAGTGAAATCTCTCGTTTGATGACCATCTCCGTAAACCGTTAGAGGCTGATCGAGAAGCAGTTGTTTAATAAACCGATGAAAAGCCATATCCGTGCGTTGACGTGGCCCGTATACGGTGAAATAACGAAGGATCACAACGGGTATCCCATAATATTGATGATAAACCCTACAAAGATGTTCACCTGTTAGTTTGGTAATGCCGTAGGGAGATAGAGGAATTGGTCTCAACTGTTCAGAGACGCTGCCGCTTTTCTCACCATAGACGGAGGACGTGGAGATATAGATGAATTTCTTGATGGATTGACTTTTGCAGGCATCTAATAGGTTCTGGGTCAATAATGCATTATGGAGAAGGTAGGTTTCAAAATCCTTTCCCCAGCTTGAGCGGACACCAGGAATACCCGCAAGATGATAGATGACATCTACGTTGTGTATAAGGTCTGAAAGGTCGCATGTCAACAGATCAAGTTCGATTGAGGTAAAGCGGTCGTTTTTTAAAAGTGTTGTATTTCTCGTTTTCATGTTTCGATCAACACCGAGCACAGTGTCATGAGGATGTTGTTGCAGTAATTCCATACATAAATGTGAGCCTATAAAGCCTCCTGCTCCTGTGACTAAAATGTTCATGGACGGGCCACCCCCAGATAGCGTAATCCTGCTGCACGAATGGCTTCTTGGTCGAGCGTATTTCTGCCATCTAGTATGATGTTTCCTCTCATTAAGCGATTTACTTTATACCAATCAGCCTGGTTAAATTCATCCCACTCAGTAGCAACTATTAACGCATCGGATTGATGCACGGCATTGTAAAGATCATTTTCTTCTTTAATGTGATGGTTATAGGATGTGGCTTTAGGATCATACGCGACAATCGTACAACCTTTTTCAATAAGACGTTCACAGAGCGTAATCGCTCTTGAGTCTCGTATGTCATCCGTATTCGGTTTAAAGGAAAGCCCCCAGACGGTAATTTGTTTCCCTTTAAAGTCTTTTAATGATTCAGCTAGTTTATTTACGTAGATGTCCACTTGTTGGTGATTGACTTTCCTAACAGCATCGAGCAAACTCGTTTTGATCTTTTTCTTACGAGCAGCAAAACTGATGGCATCCAAATCTTTCGGAAAACAAGATCCGCCATACCCTAATCCTGATTGAAGAAAATGGGGGCCAATTCTAGGATCGAGTCCAATTGCCTTCGTCACATCAAGAATGTTTACATTGTATCCATCACAAATTCGCGCAAATTCATTAATGAATGAAATTTTTGTTGCAAGAAAAGCGTTTGACGCATATTTGACCAATTCAGCTCCTGTTAAACTCGTTTCAATACATGGCGCTTGTAAATTCTCATAAAGTTGCTTTACCTTGTTTATCGCTTGTTTCGACTTTGATCCGACCACAACTTTATCAGGATGAAAAGAGTCATAGACAGCGGTACCTTCTCTCAGAAATTCAGGGTTCGATACAATATCGAACATTTTTTCATCTACTCCTTGATTGAGTAGGTACTGATGAAACCATTCATTACTTCCTGGTGGCACTGTGCTTTTGACAACAATCAATTTATAAGAAGTAATGTTCATGGCAATATGTTCAAACACTTTTTTAATAGCGGTTAAATCACTATCTCCGTTCGGTTTAGAAGGTGTTCCGACAGCAATCAAAAGAATCGGTGAGTTAAGAATGCAAGCTTCTCGGTCATCAGAAAAAACTAACCGACCTTGCTGCTGGTTCTTGACTAGTAATTCTTCTAAGCCTGGTTCGTGGATTGGTGATTTTCCTTTATTTAAGATCTCAATTTTTGAGATATCTTTATCAATCACATGGACATTATGACCAAGATCGGAAAGTAGGGCAGAAGTTGTTAATCCAACATAGCCTGCCCCAACAATACAAATTTCCATCTAGAATTCCCTCCAGTAGCAGCTCTCTATACAGCATCATCTTATATCGTATTAGGCCTTATAGGGAAGGTGTGTTCAAATAGCTGTTTTCGGAGATATTTAGGCGATTGTCTAAAGAGGTAGGAGTTTATGTAAAAAAATGAACAGAAAGAAAACAAACCTGGTTAATCGCTCCAGGTTTGAGTATATTATCGATTATCCATTAACTAAGCGAATGGCTTCAACTTTATTGCAGTCTGCAATAAATGTACCCGTTTCATCTCCAAAAGTTGCACAGCACGTTTTTGAATCAAAGCACATAAAAACAAGATTACCATATTCTACACCTGAAAAAATAATATCCACTATTCTTCCAGCGGTTAGTCTTCTAAACTGGTTACAAATACAACTATTGCAATGATCTTCTGTATGTTTTGGGGTTTTTCCCCCACACTCATCAAATAAGCTCACTTCTAATCCCCCTTCTTGAAACTCATAATTGTTAGAGATACTATACTTTATTTAAAGATTAGAGAATTGCTTGTTTATAAGCCTATTGATTAAAAATTGTTTGGAGTTAGTTATATTCAGGTGGTAGTGTCAATAAGTTTGTGTAATTCATAAGGTAGGGATATTCTCTAGCCTTCATTGAGGTGGGGAGTTCTGGCAGGGCCCCTCGGGGCCCTGCCAGAAAAATCGTATTTGCCCCTATTCCTTCTTGACTCCATAACGTTCCAGAAACATGGCTTGTAACGTAGGAAAGGCCGTGCTAAAACCACGTAGCTTTCGTTCGCTCCAGCGCTGATTGTAGTCCTTGGATTGGAGATAAACGATTTTCTCGGCAGCCTTTTCACCTGGAAGACTATTCATCGTTTTAGTACGCTTTTTGATCTCTTTAATTGTTCGTTCGATGATATTGGTTGTATAAATCATCGGTCGAATCGAAGAAGGATAGCTCAGAAAGGTTAAGAGAACGCTCAAATCCTGTTCCCAAGATTTCACGACTTTCGGATATTTCTTCTTCCAGTTTTCCTTGAATGCTTCAAACCTTTCTCGGGCTTCTTCATGGGTACTGGCTTGATAGATAGGTTTGAGATCTTCTGCGACAGAGGATTGATCTTTCTTTCGCACAGCGTTTAAAGCGTTACGTACTTTATGGACAACGCAGCGCTGCACGTCGGCTTTTGGATAGACAGATTTCATGGCTTCTTCCAGACCAGGAAGCCCGTCGAAAACACCAAGAAGCACTTCTTCAACACCTCGGTCGTACAAGTCTAAAAGAATTTCTTTCCAGCCTAAAGCACTTTCTTGACCGCCTACATAGAAGCCCAGAATTTCTCTGTGACCCTCTTCCGTCACACCAACGACAAGGTAGACGACTTCATTGGCGACATCCTCTCGACGCAACTTCAAATAGGTGCCATCCAGATATAAGACGGAGTATCGTTTTTGAAGAGAGCGTCTCTGCCATGTTTCAATATCTTCAGCCACGACATCGGTGATATGGCTAATGGTAGACGCCGAGTAAGAATGGCCCAGGATGCGCTCAAGAAAATGGCCGATTTCTCGTGTACTAATGCCTTTCTGATACATCGTAATGATCGTTTCACCAAGCCATTGTTCACGACGCTGGTATGGGGAAAAGACTTCTGTTTGAAAGGCATTATCTCGATCGCGTGGCACCTGAAGGTCATCTAAACGGCCGTATTTCGTATCGAGCTGACGGGCATACGTGCCATTTTTGTAGTTTTTCAATTCAGGATGTTCGTCTTCAAAGAAACGATTCATTTCTTCTTTCATGATCGTTTCCAATTTTTCTTTTACAAATTCTCGTACCATGGAATCTAATTGATTTTCTAGTGAATTCTGTCCTATACTAGTAGACATAGGTAGGGCATCTCCTCTCGAGTTGATTTGGTCGTTGACTTTGAGGATACCCTACCTCTTTTTATGTCTCAAATGTTTTACACAAACTATCGTACGTCATCATTCAGGTTTTTGAAATATTTTTTGTTTTAGATGGTATTGTCCTATACGGAATTTGGTTATCTACATAAACATGGAGGGAGTAGACTTTTTACTTATTTCAAAAGGAGGCAACCATAATGGCAAGTTCACCACTTGTAAAATTTCGTACGTTAATAGGAGTACCGCTAACAGAAGTAATCGTTCTCGGTGCAGATGAGGACTTAGTTTTAATGAACGTCGTCATCGTGGAAGTGGGACGGGATTACGCTGTACTAAATCAAGGTGGATTCTGGTGGTTTAGGAACAGTTATTGTCCCATTAGATAAAATTGTTGCTATCGTTTAAAGAAAGAGCTCCTTTAAGGGGCTTTTTCTAATTGGTAGAAAGAGGTGATCGAAATCAAAGAAATAAAATTGTTATTTATTACAAAGGACTTAACTAATTACATCGAAAAAAGCACGATCTATTTAGTAGAAGAACTAAGGAAGTTAACTGAATTAGTGACATGGTCAACTGATGGGCATATTGATTCCATCTTAAATACGATAAGGTTTACCCCGGACGTTATCTTGCTGAATGATTTCAAAGCAGAGTACTCTCCACAGATTCAAGGGCTAAAGAATTGTGACATTCCAAAGGCGATCATCATGCATGATTTGCACTACAGACGCTCTTCTCGAAAAAAATTCATCGAAAAAGAAAATATTGACCATATCTTTTCAATCTATAGAGATAAATTTAATCATTGGTATCCTGAATACAAAAACATGATGACCTGGCTTCCTCATCATGTTCCAACAACAATCTATAAAGATTATCACTTAGAAAAGGATCGGAAAATGCTTCTAATGGGGAGTACCGAGCGGGAACTTTATCCGCTTCGTCATGCCATAGCACATCAGCTGAAAGGGTATCCTGGTTTTGCTCATTATTCACATCCTGGCTATGAGCGGATGAATCATAAGAAGGCTGGATATAAAGTAGAGGATGAGTATGCCAGGGAAATTAATCGCGCTCACATCTTCTTTACATGTGATTCGAATTTCCATTATCCTGTCTTGAAGTATTTCGAAGTGCTCGGTTGTCGAACGTTATTATTAGCATCAGGTTCACAGGAACTAAGAGATCTTGGTTTTATCGATGGAAAAACATTTATTGAGATTAACGAACAGAATTTTATGGAGAAGACTAACTTTTACTTAAAGGAAGAAAGTATTTCAAAAGACATTGTGATGAATGGGGCAAAGTTAATAGAAGAAAAGCACTCAACTGAAATACGAGCAAAGCAACTCGTGCAAAAGATCAGGTCTCTTATAAATCAGGGGAATTAAAACTAAGAAAACTTTCCAGCATTGTTGGAAAGTTTTCATCGTATTTCAGGAGTATAGGGAGAGTTGTTTCAACATTTGACTAAAGTTCTGGCTATATACCTTTGGATCAAGCGTAATTTTTATTTTTGTTTCTGCCTGCCTAACGAGTTGATTTCTCATATTCCGATCAGTCAATAACTCAAGACATTCTGTCGATGCTGTTTTTAGATTGTTAAGGTTTATCATTTTTCCAGTTTCATTATGAATGAGAAAGCTTCGAATTCCATCAGAATCTGTACTTACTACAGGACACATGCAGCTCATCGCTTCCACAACCGCATAGCCAAATCCTTCAACTTTTGATGTTGAACAAAGGAATCCGCCTGAGTCAGCAATCTTAGAATAATACAGCGCCATGTTTTGGTGAGGAATATTAGAGTGAGTAGTTATGATACTTTCTAAATTATGTTGCTGAACAAACTGTTGAAATTTTGTTTTTTCATTTGCTGAAGCGAGAGTTGAGTCTTGAAACATCCATACTCGAATATTTTCCCGATGCAGCCTCATTTCATTTATTAGTTGGAGAAAGCCATGCCAATTTTTATTAGGTTCTAACCGCCCAACCCAGCCAATAATAGGATTTTCTTCTTGATGGGTCGACGGTAGATATTGGAAACTTTCTGTATCAAAGCAATTATGAAAGGAAAACGAACGGACATCAGGGAGGAAGGTCTCGCATAGTTTTTCGAGGTGAGAAGTTCTTGGGTAAAAAACAGCATTCGCATAGGTTTGTACGTATGATTTTGCCTGACTGATCCAGTTTTTTGCTTCCTGCTCTGTTCCGAGTCCCTGTAACTCATAGATCAGAGAACCAGTATAACCTAATTCACGAATTCGTTTCAGAAACAGATGATCCGAGCATACCATTACAGCAGAATAAGACTGTTTTTCTAAGAGTTGTTGAATTTCTTGATTATCATTTGTGACATACACGGGGATATCTTTTATATTGTGATATCCAGTTCCAGAATGCATGTAAAGAAGTTCACAATGAATCCCTGCTTCTCTTAATGCCTTGCATCTTTGCCGGTTTAAGGTTTCAACTCCTCCGCTTGGTAAGTAAAAAACAAATAGTACTTTCATTTAAGTTCGCCTCCTCTCACATCTCCTTCATAACGTATTCTTTTCTATCAAAAACGAGACCAAATTGGACTCGTTTTCTGTTTACGAGAGGGAAATCCCAAAAACATTTTAATAACCTAAAAAAAATCATTTCACTAAACTAGGAGATTGTCCCTTGCAACCTATTCCTATCATCATAAATTATTTAGAACAACCAAACCCTGTAGAAATGAGGTCAGAGATGAAAGTTACGACAATACTTGGAACGCGTCCAGAAATTATTCGACTAAGTCTTATTATTGATAAACTTGATCGTTTAGCTGAAGAGCATATTGTCATTCATACGGGCCAGAATTCTGCTCATTCACTTAAAGAAGTTTTCTTTAAAGAAATGGGAATTCGCAAACCTGATTATACGTTGAATGGAAATACATCTACTTTTGGAGAACAGCTTTCCATTATGTTTAAAAACGTTGAACAAATTTTGTTGAAGCATCGTCCGGATCGTATCTTAATTCTTGGTGATACGAATTCAGCCCTCTGTGCCCTATTAGGTGAAAGGCTCAATATCCCGGTAACTCACATGGAAGCGGGGAATCGATGTTTTGATTTAAATGTACCAGAGGAAAAAAATCGTAAAGTGATTGATGCGATTTCAAGTTATAACCTTCCTTATACTGCTCAAAGTAAGGAAAACTTACTACGAGAAGGTTTTCCTTCAAACCGTATCTATGTAACTGGTAATCCGATCTTTGAGGTACTTACACATTATAAGGAAGAAATTGAGCGTAGTCAGATCCTTCACTCGCTCAACTTGCAAAAACAAGATTACTTTCTAGTGACGGTACACCGGGCTGAGAATGTAGATCATGCTAAGAACCTTTCTGAGATCCTTAATGGCTTATCAATGATTGCGGACCAGCACAATAAAAGAATGATTTGTAGTATTCACCCGAGAACGAGGTCAAAACTAACGTCAGATCAATTGAATCAGTTAAACTCCCTGGTTGAATTACATGAGCCATTTGGTTTTTTTGATTTCATTCAACTGGAGAAGTCAGCTTTTTGTGTGTTGACGGATAGCGGTACGGTTCAAGAAGAATGCTGCTTGTTTCATATTCCAGCTGTAACAGTTAGAACGACAACTGAAAGACCTGAAACTATCTCTTGTGGAAGTAACATTGTTTCAGGACTTAATGCTAAGCAAATAAAAGAAGCTACAAATGTCATGATCAATAGTCCGCGGAATTGGTCTTTTCCAACAGGGTATGATGACCTTGATGTATCAGACCGAGTTGTGAAATTTGTATTAGGAGGAATGAAGATTGTTCCGTAATAAAGTCATTTTAGTTACTGGAGGGACCGGGTCCTGGGGTAATGAGCTGGTAAAGCAGCTGTTGCAAAAATCTCCTGCTGAAATTAGGATCTTTTCTCGCAATGAAACAAGTCAGGTTGAAATGAAGAGAAAGTTTCAACAGAATCCCCTGCTCACTTTTGTCATTGGTGATATTAAAGAACGAGAAGCACTACTGGAAGCGAGTAAAGATGTTGACTATATTTTCCATCTCGCGGCGTTAAAACACGTTCCCGTTTGTGAAGATCAACCAATTGAAGCTTTAAATACAAATGTTATTGGCACCCAAAATGTAATACGTGTCGCAATCGATAATAAAGTAAAAAAAGTGATTTATATCTCAACAGACAAAGCCGCCAATCCTTCCAATTTCTATGGTTTTTCCAAAGCAATGGGGGAGCGTTTAATTATCCATGCAAATACGTTGAAATCTGATACCACGTTTGTTTGTGTCCGTGGAGGGAACGTTTTAGGAACAAACGGAAGCGTGATTCATGTTTTTAATAATCAAATCCGATCAAATAAAGAGATTGGGATTACGCATCCGGATATGACCCGCTTTTTCTTAACGCTAGAGGATGCGATAAAGTTATTATTTAAAGCGACCTATGAGAGTCGTGGAGGAGAAATCTTCGTGATGAAGATGCCAACATGCAAAATTTATGACCTTGCTGAAGTATTAATCGATGCATCCGGCGTTCAGGGAGTTAAGATTGTGGAGCAGGGGATACGACCAGGTGAAAAGCTCCATGAAATCTTATTCTCTGAATATGAAAGTCAAACAACCGTTTATTATGACCAAGAATATTTTGTTATTTTACCGTCAATCGAAATTAAAGGTTTAGTAGATCATTACTCAGCATTCAAACCTGTTAAGTTAACAAACTACAATTCAAGCGAAGATCTCATGACAAAGGATGAAATAAAGGCAATGCTGATTAAAGGTGGGTTTATGTAATGAAAATTCTTGTGCTCGGTGGAAAAGGAATGGCGGGGCACGTGATCGTTAAATACCTTAAAGATCAACGGAAATCAGATCAAATTCTCTATACTTCAAGGGATTCATTGGATCAAGAAGGGTTCTACCTTGATGTTTTAAATAAAAGCGAGTTAGAAACGCTCATTGACAAAATAGTCCCGGATTTAGTGATTAATGCGATTGGTGTATTAAATGAGGATGCAGAAAAACATGAGCAGAAGGCGTTTCAAATAAATGCGCTACTGCCACACCAGCTTGTAAAACTAATGAATCGAAGACGTGGAAAAGTAATCCATATTAGTACTGACTGCGTTTTTTCCGGAACGAAAGGGAGTTATACAGAGTCAGATGCTCCAGATGGTGAAAGCGTCTATGCACGTACAAAAGCAATAGGGGAGATTACTCAAGCACCACATTTAACGATACGAACCTCTATTATTGGCCCAGAATTAAAAGAGGATGGCATTGGGTTATTTCTATGGTTTATGAGTCAAACAGGAGAAATAACCGGATATCAAAGAGTTTATTGGAATGGGGTAACAACACTAGAGCTAGCAAAGGTAATAAACCAGTTAATCGATGAACAGGTAGAAGGACTCATTCATCTCCATTCAAAGAATACAGTTTCAAAATATGAGCTGTTAAAATTGATGGAGGAAATATTTGAGAAAAAAGATGTTACGATTGTTCCTTCAAATCCATTTTTTCTAGATCGTACCATCCTAAATACACGGCAGGATTTTCATTATACAGTTCCCTCCTATCGTGACATGCTAATCGAATTGAAAAAATGGATGAACAACAATGGGTAAGCCTACTCTTCTGATTACAGGGGCTGATGGATATACAGGTAGACACGCTGTAAACTACTTTAAAGATTATGACGTTATTAAAGTAACAAGGAAAAAGGTTACATCAAAAAACGGCTACTACGCCGATTTAACAAATGAAGAAGATGTTAACCGTTTGATTGAGCTTACAAAACCAGATAGCATCCTTCATTTAGCTGGTCAGAACCATGTCGGTAAGTCCTGGGAATCTCCCGTAGCTACTATTCAGAGCAACTTTATGTCCACACTGTATTTACTTTCTGCCGTGAAAAAATATGCTTCAAAAGCTAAGGTATTAGTAGTCGGATCAGCACTGCAAACGGAAAACGTATATCCACATCCTTATAGTTATAGCAAGTCACTGCAGGGAGAACTCATACAAGTCTGGCAACAGTTTTATGGAGGGAATACAATCTTTGTTAAAACAACTAATTTGATTGGACCGGGAGCATCGACTGGCGTTTGTGCAATCATTGCAAAGAGAATTGTCGAGCTTGAGAATAACACAAACGATAATAAGGCCATTCTTACCCTTCAAAATAAACAAGTCATAAGAGATTTTGTTGATGTTCGGGATGCCGTACGGGCCTATCATCTTATCTTAGAAAAAGGAAAACCTGGCTTTGAATACGAGATTACTTCAGGAACCATGCGTTCACTCGAAGAGATTTCACGTATTTTTCAGGAATTATCTAATGTGCCGCTTACAGTTCATTTTACTGAAAGTCAGCACGACCAACCCAAACGACTAACAAGTTTAGCTTTGAAGGACCTTGGATGGGAAAGAGAATGTGATATACGTACTTCTTTAGAAGATACATTAAATTATTTTAGAGAGATTTATAGAAAAGAAGGAGGGGATGACACTTGAAGAAAGTCTCCATAATTATTCCTTTTTATAATTGTGAATACATCGATAAAGCCATTGACAGTGCATTAGAGCAAACGTATCGCAATATTGAAGTTATTGTGGTTAATGATGGTTCCACGACTTTCGCTGAAAAAATTGTTCCCTATTACAATTCTATTCGTTATATTGAACAGAGCAACAAAGGGACGGCAGGGGCTTTAAATATAGGGATCAACGCAGCTACAGGTGATTATTTCACCTGGCTTAGTGCCGATGATCTCTATGCAAAAGATAAAGTTGAAAAGCAATTAGCATTTTTAGAAAAAAACAAAGCCTTAATCGGCTATACTTCTTACAAACTAATTGATCACAATGGGGATATTACGAGTGATTCGGTCGGCGTATCGTTTCCAAGCCGACTGGATTTTCTTAGACACTTAAAAAAAGGCTGTGCGATTAATGGATGCACCGTTATGGTAGAAATGGAGCTATTACGAGAGTTAAATGGATTTGATGAAGCCCTGCCTTATACACACGATTACGATTTATGGGTACGAATTGCTGAACGATACCATTTTGCTTATCTGGACGAATGTCTTGTTTACTATCGCGTTCATAATGAGATGGGAACAAAGAAATTTCCTGAGGCAATTCGAGTGGAACTAGCAAGCGTTCGACGAAAGCATCGCTCGAAGCTTAGTATGGCTATTCAAGCGGAACGGAGGAAGTTATGAAATTTACGTTTCCGATCCTTACTCTTTGCAAAGGCGGTGCTCAGCGAATGCTAGCTGAGCTTTCGAATGGATTAGTCGATCGAGGTCATGAAGTGATTATCCTTATGCCTTCTTCAGGAGTGATTGAATATCCAGTTCAGGCAAAGGTAGTACGTGCGCAAAATCCATATTATTTAAAGGAAAGTGATTTTCCTGAAGCTGATGTTATTGTCTCGAATTATTATAAGCTAGTCGATGAAGCACAGAAAGCATTCTTAAATAAGAAAGGTCAACATATCCGATTGAGTCTATGTTATGAACCTACTTTTTTACCTGAACAAGACCTTTCGTTTCCAAGCTATCACGTCACGCCCCATCTCTTGGTGCTGTCAAAGTGGCATCGTGACTTAATTCAGCTTAATCATGGAATTAAAGGGAAAATCGTCCCCGTCGGTATAAGTAAAGATTTTTACAACCAACATATACGCTCACAAAATAAAGTACCGAACGTAACGGCTGTCATTAGAAAGCCCGAGGGGGGGTTTTCATGGCATCGAGAGCAAGAATATTTGTTGAATCAATTTAAGAATGTGCGAAAAGAAAATCCAGAGGTTCAGTTAACCTTAATTACGCCACCCAATGAATTATATGCTTCACATGCACTTCAATCGATTAAAGCTTCAGGATTATATACGTTTCGTACACCGGCAGACGATCGAGAGTTGGCGTATTATTATAATCAATCGGACATCTTTGTGAATTCTTCGACTTATGACACAGCTTCACTTCCGAGTCTTGAAGCAATGAAATGTGGTGCAGCTTTAGTAACCACATATAATGGAGGTAATGCTGATTATTGTGTCGATGGTATTAATTCGTTAATTTCGTATCGTTATGAAGACCGACTTTGTTCAGATATTCTAAAGCTTTTAAATCAACCTAATTTGCGAAAAGAATTAGCGAGAAAAGGAGAAGAAGAGGCGGCGAAATGGACTTGGGAGCGAAGTGTTCAAGCGATGGAAGACGCTGTTATGCAACTAAAAAAAACGCCCTAACCGGACGTTTTTTTTAGTTGGCTGTTTTAACCGCCTGATTATGAGCGTACAAGTTACTGTCATCATTTCTCTCGAATAAGTTAGAAGGAAAGATGAAGGGGGAGAATGGCTTGATTAAGAAGGCAATCATACCGGCGGCTGGATATGGAACGAGAAGTCTGCCAATTACAAAAGTGATCCCTAAAGAGATGTTTCCAATCGGTGGAAAGCCAGCCATTCAATATGTCGTCGAGGAAGCCGTTGCTGCAGGCATTGAAGAAATATTAATCGTCGTTTCCAGATCTAAGAATTTAATTATGGACTATTTCGATGAGTCATTAGAACTTGAAGCTTTTCTGAAGAAAATGAACAAAATCCATTTGTTAGAGAAAACAAAATTACCAAATGTCCACATTCAGTATATCAGACAGCCTTATGCTAAAGGCCTGGGTGATGCGATCTTACACGGGAAGCATTTTGCGAACAATCAACCTGTAGCTGTGCTTTTACCTGATGATATTTTTATTGGAAAAGGTAAACTGGCGCTTGAGGAATTGCTTGAATTATATAAAGAAAAAAGAACGAATGTCATTGGTGTCAAAAGTGTGGAGAAACAGAATTTAAAAGATTATGGCGTCATAGAAGGAAAAGAAGTGGCTGATTATGTTTATCAACTATCCGACATTATTGAAAAGCCTGTTCATCATCCCCCTTCAAATCTTGCTGTAACGGGAAGGTACATTTTTAATCCGTCAATTTTTCGTTATCTTGAAGGGTTAACAGCTGGAAGAGGAGGCGAAATTCAGTTAACCGATGCGATCAACGCTTCATTGAAGGAAGAAACCTGTTTTGCTCGCGAATGCTTGTCAGAACGATACGATATTGGGAAAGAAAAAGAGTATATTTCTCTTGTAAATAAAATACTTGAAAGCTGATTGCCTAAAACGTTTTGGAGCGAAAGGATTGTGGTTAGTTTGAAAGGAGTAATATTGGCAGGAGGAAGCGGGACTCGACTTTCACCAATTACAAAAATCGTAAACAAACATTTCTTACCCGTAGGAAAGTATCCGATGATATATTGGTCACTTTTGAAATTGAAGGAAGCGAATGTAGAGAATGTGCTATTAATCATCAATGAAGACGACCGGCTTCTCTATGACAAATTAATTGGAGACGGGAAAGATCTAGGACTAAAAGTGACCTATGAAATTCAGCATAAACCACTCGGAATTGCTCATGGAGTTTCCTTAGCAAGATCGTTTGTAGGGGATTCTAAATTCATCGTCTTACTTGGTGATAATTTATTTCAAGATTCGTTAATAAAGGCAGTAAGTGATTTTAATCAAGATCAAAAAGTGGCTCATGTCTTTTTAAAGAAGGTAACAAATCCAAGGGCATATGGAATTGCGGAAATTGAATGGAAAACAGACAAGATTAAAGCCATTGAAGAAAAACCCGTTCATCCTAAATCTGATCTATGTGTGACGGGGATCTATCTTTATGATCCTAGTGTTTTTCGTTATATAGAGCAGCTGGTTCCTTCACATCGAGGAGAATTAGAGATCACGGACCTAAACAATCAACTCATTAAACAAGGGCAACTAGGGTATCAAATGTTAAACGGATGGTGGATCGATGCCGGTACTCATGAAAGTCTTTACTATGCCAATCAGTTAATCAATGGTGATCGAAAGGAGTCTAAACATGAGTAAACAAGTTCTTGTGACAGGAGGGGCGGGTTTTATAGGGTCGAACTTTGTTCGGTTGCTTTTAGAGACAACTGATTGGTATGTCACTAATATCGATGCCTTAACTTATGCGGCACATCCAACCGTAGTAAGTGAATGGTCAAATCGAAAGAACTATCGATTTATGAAAATCGATATCGCTGACATAGAACAATTAGAAAAAGCATTTGATGTTACCTATGATGTCGTCATCAACTTTGCTGCTGAAACGCACGTTGATCGAAGTATCGAGGATGCTAATGCTTTTGTTCGTTCAAATGTAATTGGTGTCTCACATTTACTCCACTTGGTGAAACAAGGGAAAGCCAAAAAGTATATTCAAATCTCAACAGACGAGGTATACGGATCTTTAACTTCGAAGAAAAAGCCTTTCAAAGAAACTTCCAAGCTGTCACCGAATAACCCTTATTCAGCTACAAAGGCAAGTGCAGACCTACTAGTTCAATCTTTCTACCGCACGTATGAACTTCCAGTCATTATTACAAGATGCTCAAATAATTATGGACCATATCAAAATAAAGAAAAACTTATCCCAAAAATTATTGAGCATATATCGTTAAATAAAAAAATACCTATTTATGGAGATGGATTAAATATTCGCGAGTGGCTTTATGTCGAAGATCATTGTCGAGCGATTAAAAAGGTGATGTTGTCAGGGAAAGTCGGCGAAGTATACAATATTGGCTGTCATCAGGAAAGAACGAATCTTGAAGTTGTTCACTTTATTTTAAATTATATGGGAGGTCAGGAAGAGTTAATCGAGTTTGTAAAGGATCGTCAAGGTCATGATTTTAGATACGCACTTAACTATAGTAAGCTGAGCAAGCTTGGCTGGGAGCCTCTCGTCTCTTTTGAAGAAGGAATGGCAGAAACGATTGATTGGTATGTTCAAGGTCAGAACAGCTAAACCTCTTTCATGAGGAGGAAATCAATTGAGAATACTCATTACCGGTGCAGAAGGTCAAGTGGGTAGTGCATTATGTAACAAATTCCCCGGCAACGAAGTGATTGCCCTTGGAAAACATACCTTAGATATCACGAATAAAGATCAAGTCTCAACTTTTTTTCGAGAAGTAAAACCTGATATCGTTTTTCATTGTGCTGCATACACTCAAGTCGATCAGTGTGAAAAGGATAAGAAAAAACCTTATGAGATAAACGGTATAGCTACAGGACTAATCGCACAA